>JBGAIF010000006.1:0-223937 GCA_044225795.1 Flavipsychrobacter sp. | reverse complement strand
TATCAGCGCGCTCACGGAGAGCATCAGGCCGCACCTGCGCGCCGGCCAGCACCTGCTCTTCAGCTACCACAGCATACCCGAGCGCCATATAGTAAAGAGCGACCCTACAGGCACACATTGCCTCAAGTCGCCCGACTGCTGTACCAAAAACTCTGAAGCGCACAAGTATTGCTACCGCCACCAGTGCTACGAGACCACACGGCTGGTAGTAGCTCAACTGGGACTGAAGCAGGGCGAATACAGCGTATCGTTCCAGTCGAAGCTGGGCAGGTCGGCATGGCTCACGCCTGCTACTACTGCCCGCATGGGGCAGATGCCCGGCGAAGGCATCAAAGACCTCGTGGTGGTTTGTCCGTCGTTCGTCAGCGACTGCCTGGAAACCCTCGAGGAGATACAGATACGCGAGAAGGAGAATTTCATGGCAGCAGGTGGCATATCTTATGAGTACATACCCTGTGTGAACACACAACCCTCGTGGATAAAAGCAATGAAGACAATGATAGATAATGTAAAACCCAACTAACGACTAACGACTTTCTACTAACTACATTCTACTAACGACTAACGACTTTCTACTTTCTACTAACTACTTTCGACCCCAAAATGTACCTCTACGTCAAAGCACTCCATATCATCTTTATCGTTACCTGGTTCAGCGGTATGTTCTATATCGTGCGGCTGTATATATACAATCGTGAGGCCAACGATAAGCCGGAGCCGGAGCGCGGCATACTGCAGCAGCAGTTCAATATTATGATACGCAGGCTGTGGTTTGGCATCACGTGGCCATCGGCGGTGCTTACCCTCATATTCGGTCCGTGGATGTGGTACCTCTATGGGCAAATGGACAACTGGCTGGCGGTAAAGCTGTGTTTCGTGGTGGGGCTATATGTTTACTTTTTTACCCTGCATGGTATCTACAAGCAGCAGTCGAAGGGGGTATTTAAGTACACATCGGGCCAGCTCAGGATATGGAACGAGGTAGCCACTATCTTCCTTATAACCATAGTGATGCTGGCCGTGGTGAAGCAGGGAATGAGCGCCCTGTGGGGAGTCGTCGGGCTGATCTTATTCGTCATTTTATTGATGAGTGCTATTAAAATATATAAGCTGGTACGATCCCGGAAAGAGAAATAACGGCGCCTTATTGATTAACTTTAGGTTAGTCACAAAATGTGTACGTGGGTAAAGGTTTCCACAAAACTTATGTTACTTACTACCTGAACATAATAACATATTCGCGGGTGATCGCTGAAAAAAATATTAATAATTCAGATGAAATAATCAAAGCAAAACAATAATAATCAACATTTTAGCGATTATTTATGTCAAATTAATTATTATCAATATTTCTACCGTTTGAAAGTTTAGCCCGCTTTTTGCACTATCAGGCCAAAAGGAATGGTATGTACCGGTTCAGGATCAGGCAGCAGGAAGACGGGGTATATAAATTTGAACGTGGCGGCATTGTGATACTTGCCGACGATTACACACTGGAAGGCGGGAAACACGTGCTTGCTAAACCCGGCAAAGCGATCGCTTACTTTAATATTCACAATAATATCTACGGCGTTTGCAACGACCCACACCACTACCGTACGGTAGAGGAGTTTTATGATGCGCTCCGGGAGCAGTACCTACTTTTTACAGATGATGGCCCTGCCCTATCTGCCTGACAATACCCTTACCTTTACAAAAAATAAACTTATGCAGATCGCGCCTCCACCGGCAGCCGACTACGGCTTCTATACAGGATATATACTTAATGCTCCCGATACAGACCTCATTACCGCCCTCAACGATAATTGGCTCGAGATAAAGGGACTCATCAGTTCGCTGACACCCGAACAGGCAGAATCGAGATATGAAGCCGGTAAGTGGACCCTGAAAGAAGTGGTGATGCACCTTGTTGACGCGGAACGCAACTTCGGGTACCGGATATTCCGCATTAGCCGCGGCGACCAGTCTCCCCTGCCTGCTTATGATCCCGCACTGTTCATTGCCAATTCCAATGCGGCCAACAGGGATATTACCGCCATTATGAGCGAACTGGAGATACTGAGGATGGCCAACATTGCCATGTTTGCCGGTATGAGTCCCGCTATGCTGGATATGGAAGGCCCTGCAAGGAACATAGTATTGTCCGTTCGAGCATTAGGATTCGCGCTCGTAGGACACGTATTGCACCACCAGCGCATCATCAGGGAGAAGTACCTGGCGGCGGCACTGAACTAAGCTATTGCGGGTTCCTTGGCGTTGATGTATTGCGGAAGTAATATACACTGCTCTTAATGAAATTGAAGAATGTATAATCATTCATTGACCTCAGTTGCTGATAAGCTGGCCTGTACCGGCGCATATAGGCGGTGAGGCTGTCGTCTTTCAGGCCCGTGAGTTTAGTGATCAGTTCCCTGTTGAATGTACGGTCAATGTACCTTTCCTGCTCAAAATACTCGTAATCGTCCTGGAAGCGCCATATCTCGCGGTTATGATGGCTGAGCGCGGTGAACGGGCTCTGTATCATTTCGAAGGTCGTCATCCGGGGGAATTCCAGTTCATGCCTGTAAAGCTCATAACTCCTGATGCTGTCGCGGGCATTATCGTAGCGGTTCTTGCGGGCTATATCAGCAGGAAGGTCCGAAAATCCTTTATTAAGGATAATGCGGAAGTATGAAGGTATGTACCCCTTAGGGATACGAACCCTCACCGTGCGGTAGCCTTCCTTGCGAAACACCAGCAACTGGTCGCTGACGGCTGCAATCACAAAGCCCCCCTTGCCGTCTGTCTCAGTATGCATGGAGGTGTGTACATTCTCGATATCAACCGCGGAGATCGCCTTCTTACTGTCAATATCCAGCACTTCGCCATGTATCACCTGTGCCGGGGCAGGTGCAATGAACAGGAACATCAGGAACAGGAGCAGGAAACCTTTGGCCGGTATCATGGAGCTAAATTACATTTTAAATAAAACCTGCTTCCGTAATTTTTGTTAAATCAGACAGACACGCGCAGTATCTTTGCACCCGTAATTCTTACTATTTTATTCTTCCATGTATTCATTAATCAGAAGTATCCTGTTCCGCATAGATGCAGAGAAAGTACATTACTGGGTCATGAAACGGCTCACATTTGCTTATTCTGTCGGCTTTATGAGGAGCATTTTGAAGTCCATGTTTGTGGTAAAAAGCCCGAAGCTGGAGCGTACGCTCTGGGGGATAACCTTTCCCAATCCTGTGGGACTTGCCGCTGGTTTTGACAAAGATGCCCGGTTCACAGACCCGCTGGCCTGCCTCGGGTTCGGGTTTATAGAGATAGGCACTGTGACTCCCCGTCCACAGCCCGGCAACCCCAAGCCAAGACTGTTTCGCCTGCCTGCAGACCGGGCACTGATAAACAGGATGGGATTCAATAACGGCGGCGCAACGGAAGCTGCCGGACGCCTGAAACACAGGAAAGAACCTATTATCATAGGCGGGAACATCGGCAAGAACAAAGACACCCCGAATGAACAGGCCGCCGACGATTATGAAAAGGGATTCCGGGAACTGTTCGACGTAGTGGACTACTTTGTTGTAAATGTCAGCAGCCCCAACACGCCGGGACTCCGTGCCCTGCAGGACAAAGAGCCCCTGACGCAACTGCTGAACAGGCTGCAGGCTATAAACGGCAGTAAGCCCAGACGCAAACCACTGCTACTGAAGATAGCCCCGGACCTGACCAATGAACAACTGGACGATATCATTGATATTGTGCGCACAACACGCCTGGATGGTATCGTGTCCAGTAACACGACCATCAGCCGCGACGGCCTCACTACACCGGGATCGACCATTGAAGAGATAGGCGCCGGCGGACTGAGCGGCGCCCCACTGAGAAAGAGAGCGACCGAAGTAGTAAGATACATCCATACAAACAGCAAGGGAGAGATCCCGATCATTGCTTCGGGTGGTATATTTACCGCGGAAGATGCTATAGAAAAGTTAAATGCGGGCGCATCGCTGGTGCAGGTATATACAGGCTTTATTTACGAAGGGCCGGCTATTTCAAGGCATATTTGCAATGGCATTATCAAAAATTTGGCATAACACCATCGGTATGTGGCACGTAATTTGACATTGATACCTTACATTTACAATTCATTCAGATAAACATGAAAAAAATACTGACCACGCTCACCCTGGCTCTGGGTATGTTTGTGACCGCTTCGGCGCAATATGAGAATAATACGATCAAGATAGGTCAAAAAGCGCCTGAACTCGCGTTTCCTAACCCTGACGGCAAAATGCTGAAACTATCCGAGATCAACAAGGGCAGCTATGTTCTGCTGGATTTCTGGGCATCATGGTGCGGTCCGTGCCGTATGTCTAATCCAGGACTGGTAAGAATGTACAAAGAGTATTCTGCCAAGAAATTCAAAGATTCTAAAAAGGGATTTACTATCGTTAGTTTTTCATTGGATGTAAAAAAAGAATCATGGGTAAATGCGATCAAACAGGACGGTCTTGACTGGCCGAACCATATGAGCGATCTTAATCCTCAGCAATGGCGCTCTGCAGCCTGCCCTATCTATGGCCTGCAATACATCCCACAGGCGTTCCTGATAGGCCCTGATGGCAAGATACTCGGAAAATACAACCGTGCTGAAGAAGCAGAACAAGACATTAAAAAATATGTAAAGGAATAGTATTTGATAGATTTGGATAGAATCTATTAAATTTTGTACCTTTGCACCCTTCAATAACGGCATGGCAAAATCCATGCATTAAAAACCAAACAAATGAAAAAAGGAATTCATCCGGAAGCGTACCGCATGGTAGTCTTCAAAGACATGTCAAACGAAAAGACCTTCCTTACACGTTCTGCGGCTCCTACCAAGGAAACTATTGTATGGGAGGACGGTAAAGAATACCCTGTTATCAAGGTGGAAATTTCCAATACTTCGCATCCGTTCTATACAGGTAAGTCTGTATTTGTGGATACAGCAGGCCGTATCGAAAAATTCAAAAAGCGCTACGAAAAGAAAGCATAATACTTGCATTACGCATCAAAAATCCCGACTTTTGTCGGGATTTTTAGTTTATAAGAAACACACGTTGAAGGCATTCCCTGATGAAGTATATACTTTTTGATGATGTTGCTCGTCCCCGGCTGCTACCTTTCACCCATACAAGGCCGGTAGCAGATATACGGTGCGGCATACTGACCATGCGTGAACGCTGGGAGCGCCTGACCAGGTCCGCTGCGGGCTCATTGACAGAACCATATCTGCAGCAGGTATTCCCGGTCAATGCCACAGGTGACGATATGTGTGTGAATGGCGCTGTATTCGGCACCCCAGAGCTGGCGAAAGCCATCAATGCACTTAACCGGCGGCAGAAATTAGTGCAGGGAGATACTGTCATTGCTGCCCGGCTGGATGCGAAAGATCTGTCCATATCAGAATTTCATACAAAAGTCAATGCGCTGACACCGATCGAGTATGAGCAACCCGTTGTCTCCCTGAAAAATGCATGGGACATCTTTTCCCTCAATGATATGGCCATACGGAGCGACTTTATTTTGCTGACGAAAGGCCGGAAAAGCGCTCCAGTACCTGAGCATATTACTGTTACCGGTGCCGGGGATCTGTTTATAGAGGAAGGAGCCAACATTTATGCGGGTTGCATTATCAATGCCACTGCCGGACCTGTGTATATAGGAAAGGATACGGAGATACTGGAGGGCACCATGATAAGAGGCCCATTGGCGGTCTGCGACCATGGCGTGATAAAAATGGGAGCTAAGATATATGGCCCTACCACTATTGGCCCGGGCTGCAAGGTTGGTGGCGAGATCAACAATGCCGTTTTCTTTGCCAACAGCAATAAATCTCATGACGGATACCTGGGCAACTCTGTGATAGGCGAATGGTGCAACCTGGGTGCTGATACCAACTGCTCTAACCTGAAGAACAACTATGATGAAGTGAAGATATGGAGTGAGCAGGAAGGCAAACTGATACCTACCGGCCTCACATTCTGCGGACTGCTGATGGGCGATCACTCCAAATGTGGTATCAATACCATGTTCAATACAGGCACAGTGGTTGGGGTATCCTGCAATATCTACGGCGGAGGATTCCCGGACAAGCATATTCCTTCTTTCTCGTGGGGAGGTGCTGACGGCATGGTGACCTACGAATTTGACAAGGCCATGGACACAGCCCGCCGGATGATGAAACGCCGCAACCTGGAACTATCAGACGCCGAACTCGGGATGTACAGACACCTGTTTGAAAGTAGAAAGTAGAAAGTACTTAGTAGAAAGCAATAATCTATCAAAGATATTTATAAAACATAATTACACATGCGCAGAAAAATAGTAGCCGCCAACTGGAAGATGAACCTGACGCTCAACGAAGGCGCAGAACTGGTGAATGAGATATTTAAAGGGCTGCCGGACCTGGCAGAGGACAGAAAAGTGGTGATAGCGCCACCCTATGTGCACCTCACGCAGACAGCAATGCAGGTAGCAGCCATGCCACATGTGCATTTGGGCGCGCAGAACTGTTACGGAGAGTCTTCAGGGGCATTTACAGGCGAGGTTTCTGCTGCCATGCTTAAAAGCGCCGAAGTGGAATATGTGATAATAGGACACTCAGAAAGAAGAGAATATTTTAAAGAAGATGACTCTATGCTGGCTAAAAAAGTGAACCAGGCCCTCAGCAACGGGCTACAGGTGATCTTTTGCTGTGGTGAAGCGCTGGAGATCCGGGATGCAGATACACAAAATGCATTCGTTGAAGCGCAGATAAAGGCCGGGTTATTTCACCTCGCAGAGGGCCAGATGAGCCGGATAGTGATCGCCTACGAACCCATATGGGCCATAGGCACAGGACGCACCGCTACCGCCCAGCAGGCGCAGGACATGCACGCCCATATACGCGCGGTGCTGGCCGGCCAATACGGACCCGAGATAGCGAACAATACCTCTATACTGTATGGCGGTAGCTGCAAACCATCAAATGCTGCAGAACTGTTTGCCAATGCCGACGTAGATGGCGGCCTGATAGGCGGTGCATCGCTGAAGGCCGGCGAGTTTCTTGGCATCATCGCGGCTATGGTTGGCGAATAAAAAAATGTCCCTGAAATTTTGAAGGCAAGGAAAACAGACATATCTTTGCACTCCCAAAACGAACTACAACGGTTGTTGTAGCCTTCAAAAAGAAGATGGCGCGTTGGTCAATCGGCTAAGACGCCTCCCTTTCACGGAGGAATGACGGGTTCGATTCCCGTACGTGCTACAAAAAAGCCGGTCATTGTGATCGGCTTTTTTTATTGACCTCTCTTTACCTATTCCTAAATTTATGTCTGATAGATCGATCTATGGGGAAGCATAAAAAATTACTCATACCAATTCGGGTAACTCATTGGCAGATAGTAACAACTGAGATAATTTTTTCATTAAATAAAAAAATATTCAATTCGCAATAGGGGTCTGGATGAACATGGTTGTCTTGTAATAAAAAAACGGGTTTGCGAGAAGCAGTTATATTTGATACCGGATACCTTATAGAGACCACCCAAATGGCTACCAAACCGGTTGGCATTACAGCAAATGCGGCAAGTATTGCCTTGTATGAGAGCGCCTTTAAGACTCACTTCAAAGGACTGCACTCGTATGCCTGTACTATAATAAAGGATGATGTGATGGCAGAAGAGATGGTGCAGAATGTCTTCTACCGGCTATGGAAGAATAAAGAAAGTCTTGGAGTGCACCAGTCATTAGCAGCATACCTGTATAAATCTGTACATAATGAAAGCCTGAACTATCTGAAACACCTGAAGGTCAGGTCGGCGTATGAGAAGTACGCCATGGGGAATACAAGCTATGCCGGCAATGCCACCGACAGAGTAAGACTGAAAGATCTGCAGCACCACCTGGACATAGCACTAAATGAACTGCCTGAACAATGCAGGACCATATTTCAGTTGAGTCGGTTTGAAGAACTGAAATACCTGGAGATAGCAGACCGACTGGGCATTTCGGTAAAAACGGTAGAGAACCAGATGGGAAAGGCTCTGAAGATATTACGTGCGAGGCTGGCTGATTTTTTACCAATAATCATATTTCTATTACTGAACCTCTAAACGCGATAATGTGAACAACGATCACAAACACATGAATGATGATATGCTTGTCAGGTATCTGCTGAATGAGGTAACAGAAGCGGAACGGGATAAAGTAGCAGCATGGATAGCCGCAAATGACGAACACCGGAGGCAATATGAACAACTGCGGCTGATATGGGACCAAAGTAAAGACCTGGCCCGGAGCAGCACCATAGATGAACACGCCGCCTGGCAAAGATTTACAGAACGGGCTCAAAAAGAGGTGAACACCGAAGGAACAACACATAAAGTTCGCCAATGGTATATGTACAGTTGGGTAAGGGTAGCTGCCATATTCCTGATATTTTGCGGACTGGGATGGTTCTTTATAAATGAACAACACTGGGGCACCAATACCATCTATTCCAGCAACTTTCCCAGAACGGATACTTTACCCGATGGCTCTGTGGTGATCCTCAATAAAAAGTCAGCACTAACCTACCCGACCGCTTTTAAGGGAGATAAACGCATGGTAACACTGAAGGGAGAAGGATTCTTTACCATTACACCCAACAAAAGCAAGCCGTTCATCATTGATGCCAACGGCACATCTGTTACAGTGGTGGGTACAACGTTTAATGTAAAGACCTCTTTGGAGAAGACCGAGGTGATCGTGGAAACCGGAATAGTACAGGTAGCAGGTAAGCAGAAAACCGTAGAACTAAGACCGAATGAAAAAGCTACGGTGATGAAGGATAAAGATCCTGTGGCTGAACACAACACAGACGAACTATATAACTACTACCGCACAAAGGAATTTATTTGCAATGCCACACCACTGAAAAAATTGATACCTGTTCTGAATGAAGCGTATAATGCTTACATAGTAATGGGTGACGATAAAATAGGTGACCTGCAGCTTACTGCCCGTTTCAGGGAAGAGCCACTCGATAATATCCTAAAGGTCATCAGCGAAACATTAAATTTAAAAACGGAATACAGCGGTGGCAGCATAATACTGAATAACAAATAACCCACCAGAACCATGAATTGAATGCAACACATTTACAAGATTTTTTTACTGGTAATTATTCTGATACTGGCAAAGGGCTACTGCGCAGGACAGGGGCTACTGGACAAGCCCGTGACCCTCGTATTAAAGAAAAAACCTGTAAAGGATGTTCTGGATCATATAAGCAAGCGTGGTGGATTTTCTTTTTCCTACAATGCCGGCATCATTCCGGGAGACAGCCTGGTATCTGTAGATGTAACAGCAAAGCCCGTAAGGTGGGTTTTAAAAAGTCTGTTTGGCGAACGCTACGAATACAAGGAGGTAAATAACTATATAGTAATTCTCCCGTCAGAAAAAGAAAAGTGGTTCACATTAAGCGGGTACGTCACCGACGCCACAACAGGAATCATCATTACTGATGCCAGTGTATTTGAAAGACATCAACTGATCTCAACGCTTACTGACCAGGATGGGCATTTCAGGCTTCGTGTAAAAGACCGTGGTAAGTATGCAATGGCTGAGATCACATTTAGTAAGGGCGTATTCTATAAAGATACCACAGTCAGCTTGTACCAGGGATACGACCAGGACATACCCATAAGGCTTATACCCTCAAACTATACGCTTCCTGATGTGCTCATCACTCAATCGAATGACATAGAAAAATCATGGCTGGGGCGTTTGTTATTTTCCTCCAAACTACGTCAGCAAAGTGCCAATCTGGGAAGATTTTTTGTAGACAAACCGGTACAAGCTTCTTTCATACCGGGTATAGGTACACATGGTAAGATCAGCAGCCAGGTAACAAACAGCCTGTCATTTAATATACTTGGCGGTTATTCCGGAGGTGTGAGCGGAGTAGAAGTCGGCGGACTGTTCAATATCGACAAGAAAGATGTGAAATATATGCAAGTGGGGGGAATACTAAATATAGTAACGGGAGATGTTTCGGGCATGGAAGTAAGCGGAGTTTTGAATGTAGTAAAAGGATCGGTTGCCGGGATGCAGACAGCGGGCGTTGTAAACGTAGTGAGTGGATCGGTAACTGGTATGCAAGTATCCGGAGTGGTATCACAAGTGTCGGAAGACATAAAAGGAATGTGTGTAAGTGGCGTATGTAACAGAGGGGGCGGCAGTATGAAGGGGCTGCAGGTAGCCGGCGTAGTAAATTTACTTGACTGTGAGGATACATCCTGTTCTATGGATGGTATGCAGGTTGCCGGTATAGGTAACCTCGTAAACTCTTGCGTCAGGGGTGCACAGGTAGCCGGGATATTGAACCTATGCAGTAAAAAGATGCAGGGGTTACAACTCAGCGGAATATGTAATATCAGTAAAGAGATGACCGGAGTACAGATAGGCCTGCTGAATATCGCAGATACTATTGACGGCTATTGCATTGGCCTCGTTAACATCGTGAGGAAAGGATACCATGCGATCGGACTTACGAGTAATGAACTCACCAATCTCAACTTTGTATATAAAGCCGGAACTAAGAAACTGTACAGTGTCTTCTCGGCAGGCACAAATACCCTACCCGGCAAACGCGCGTTCATATATGGTTTCGGCATCGGGAGTGAACAGGTTGTGAGTAAACACATAGGAATAGCCGGTGAGCTTTCTGCTCATAGCCTATATGAAGGAAATACCACAAATACACCCCTGGTCGTAAAATTTGAACCACTGATCAACTGGAATATCACACCAAAGATCTCCCTATTTACCGGTCCATCCCTCAGCCTGACGCCATATGTATCTCCGTCATTTGAGCCTGGCTATCTTCACGGTGTGCCAACTACAACGGTATATGAGTTCAGCTATGCCGGTACCAGCGCTATGTGGGTAGGATGGCAGGCAGGATTCCATATTTTCTAAGTTTCTGTATAGCTGAATAGGGGTAAACACTCTGATAGTTGTCTTCATTACAAACAAAGTAATTATGACACGAAATATTCTCAGCACAGTATTATTGGCAATATCATTCCACTCCACAGCACAGGAACAAGTAAGACCGCTGCATAGCAATGTGCATATTGGCCTGACTTATCCATTGAGTACAAATGGTGTGAATGCCGCGCTGTACTCAAACACATTCTCAGTTCATGCCATCTCCGGTATCTCTTACCGTGAAGAAGCGTTGTGTATGTCGGGGATCGCCAACATTATCAAAGACAGCGCCAACGGAGCAATACTAAGCGGATTCATCAACATAACAGGCGCCAGTGCCAAGGGCGTTCAGGCAGCAGGTTTCATGAACCTTACACGCCAACAAACAACGGGAGTTCAAACTGCGGGATTCATCAACATATCTGGTGGAGTAAATGGAGCGCAGGCAGCAGGTTTTGCGAACATATCTACAAAACCGTTGAATGGCGCACAGTTGGCAGGTTTTGTAAATGTAGCCCGGAATGCGCAACTGCAGGCAGCAGGGTTCATAAACATAACTGATACCACAAAAGTGCAGGCTGCCGGATTCATTAATGTTGCCGGAAAAGTGAACGGCATACAAGCGGCAGGATATATTAACGTTGCAGAAGAAGTAAACGGAGCACAGATTGCAGGGTTCATTAATGTGGCAAAAAAGGTAAAAGGTGTTCAGGTTTCGGGATTCATCAACATTGCTGACAGTTGCGACTACCCTATCGGGATCATCAATATAATAAAACACGGGGAAAAGGCGCTGGGTGTGATGGTGGAAGAAACCGGAACTACTTTTATAACATTCCGCTCGGGCGGCAAATACCTCTATGGCATATATGGTATCGGGTATAATGGGAGTAACTACAGAACCATATTTGCCTCGCAGGCAGGACTCGGCGCACACCTACCCCTTTCTAAGAGTATAAGGCTAAATGCCGAAGCTACAACTACCTCCCTTACAAACTTTAGCGGCAGCTATGACATGCAATCGGGACTGAAACTCTTCCCATCTGTAAGGATGTGGAACATTGAACTATTTGCCGGTCCATCATTTAACCACGCGGTATCTGAAACCTACACGGGTACACCATTCCATCACACTTCAATATGGTCTTACAGAGGCTACTATTATACACATGAGTTGTATGTAGGCATATACGGTGGCATTCAGTTCCACTTCTAAGAAAAAAAAAACGCCACCTATAGGGGTAACAGGCGATCTGATTGTCTTCTATATAAAACAACAAAATAAAACACCAAAAAAATATGAAAAAGATCATGTTAGCAGCACTTATTCTTCTGATATCATTCCTGTTCCAGTCTTGTCATAAGATAAGTGGCGACGGTCCGGTGGTAACAAAAACATACACAGTATCTGACTTTACAGGTATAACATCAGATATAGATGCAGACATCTACTATACACAAGACAACTTCTACAAGATAGAAATAGAGGCGCAGCAAAATATCCAGGACATCATGTATCTCCCTGTTGTAAACGGAGAGCTCAGGATACAATTTGAAAGATACAAGAACGTATGGAGCCACAGCAGGATCATTGTACGTATCACGGCACCATCAATAAGTTCATTAGGTATTAACGGATCCGGCAACCTGTGGTCTCAACAACCCATAACAACAAACAATATGAACGTAAAGCTTACTGGTTCGGGAATGATCAATGTATCACAGATCAGCACACAAACATTAACTGTGAACATCAGCGGATCGGGAACTATTACAACAAACGGTGGAACAGCAAACGGCATATCTACGCGTATAAGCGGCAGCGGCAGCATAGACCTGCTGGGAGTTGTGGCAAAGAGTGTAAGTACGGAGACCAGTGGGTCGGGAACAACAAAGATCTACGCGACCGACCATCTAAATGTCAATATTTCCGGTAGTGGCGACGTATTCTACATGGGCAACCCGGCAGTAGATACAAAGATATCCGGCTCCGGGCATGTATCGCATCTTTAAACTATTCGGTCACTTAAATGATATTTCGCAAAAAGTTCTTTCATTTTCAAGCCAAAGGCAGCGTTGTAATAAGATGGTAATTGTGAGCCGTTGGCAAACAACCTCTGATATTTGTCTAACAAATGAGGATAGTGTTTGTCAACCGCTCTCAGCACCAAAGTCTTACTATCGGCGATCCCATCTCCAAATAATGTGATCGTAGAAGGAAATAAATACTTCACCCCAACAGACTTGAAAGTACTGAACATAAGCTCGAGGCTAGCCGATGTATCTGAGATGTAGGGCAATAAGGGCATCATGCTTACACCACAATGGAACCCTTCATAAATACAATACCTGAGGATTTCCAACCGGAGAGATGGTGGAGTAGCCCCCGGCTCAAACACATGACCAATAGTGTCGTCGAGCGTTGAAAAGGAGAACGTGATGAGTGTCTTTCTATTTAATTTATCAGCCAGATCGGCAGGAAGTATTGATCGCTCATCTATCTCGCGCAACAGGTCCAGATCACGCATCACAAGATCAGATTTAGTGATAATGTGTACAGGAAACCGATACTTCACTATCACTTCCAATACACGCCGGGTCATCATTTCCTGTTTCTCTAAATGCAAATACGGGTCTGTAGCTGATGAAACAACTATAAAGCCATACTGACCGCTCCGTGCCCTGGCAGCAAGTTGCTTATCTAATAATTCGATGGCATTTGTTTTCACAGAGGTCCTGTCCTCCATGTGCTCACCGTACTTACTGCCACGAATATAGCAGTACAAGCAATTGAATGAGCATCCGCTATACGGATTGACCGTATAATCGTCGAGAAACCAGGCATCCCTCCGTTTGGTTTTATTCAATATGGACTTAACTTGTATACCTGCCGGCATATTTGTATGTTCTGCTTAAGCCAATTTTAACTTTCGTTCTAAACCAAGTTCTGATAGCCGGATCATCTTTGATCTCACTTTCAAACTGTGCAATAATATCCGGATGAAATTTCGCGATCGTTTTTGCTGCCCAACCAATACCTTTCTTTGTATGAAAGTCCGTTGTAGTTGCCAATGATAATAACAGGTTGAACATTTCGGCAACGTGATCTTTGGTCAAACCTTTCTTAACCGCATAATGCACAGCAACGCCTACCGAACGAACAACCCATTTGTCATCGCTTTTTGACAACTTGCACAATACCGGAATGGTAGTGGCTGGCTGTGTAAGTAGAGCATGGCCAAATACACGTTCACCAATAGTATCGCATGGTAACCATCCTTCTCCACGTATCACATATTCTTTGGCCTTTAATATACTTGCGTGGTAATGATCCGGCAATCGAAGTTGTAATATCATTCCAGCAATAACCTCACTGCCATTTGCACGTAAAGACACTATTCTATCGCACAATTCAACATGACTATGAGCCGGAATGCATTGATACAGCGCTCTTGCAACAAACTCCAGGATAGGATATCTGACCTTCCTCTGCAGGATCAATGCATCTAATGATTGAACCAACGAGTCCATCCCATTGTCCCGGAAAGAAACGACAAGTTCATTAACTATAGGTTTAACCTCTGCTTTACCTGAAATTATCTTCACTAAGTAAAGGTAAATACACCCGGCAGTAATGACGACAAGGCAACATTTTTTTTTAAAAAATAAAAATTACCTCCGGGCAATAACGAGGCGCTAATGTCAGAAATCGATTAATGGACAGTTAATTAATAGGCATGAATCAAAGCGACAGCCAGACAATGATCACCCAACCTTTAAAATCAAACGAAGGTCTTCATTTGGTTGATAACTACATTTCCACACATTAACCAGACAAGTTTTTATGAAAAGAACCATCTACACTATTATGTCGGCATACATAATGTTATATGCTACCCATGCTCATTCACAAACGATAAGCACAATTGCAGGAAACGGATCTGCCAGTTTCGCAGGAGATGGCGGAGCGGCAACTGCCGCACAGATCAATTTACCTAACGGAACTGCCAGTGATGCAAGCGGAAACATTTACATCGCAGATGCAGCAAATGCACGTATAAGAATGGTCAATTCATCCGGTGTGATATCTACTGTTGCAGGCACAGGCACACCCGGAACCGGAGGCGACGGCGGACCGGCTACTGCAGCACAGCTAAGCTACCCCGTAGCGGTAGCTGTTGATGCCGGCGGCAGCCTGTATATAGCTGATTATAACGCTCATAATATCCGTAAGGTATCCTCGGGCACAATAACTTCTATTGCAGGGATGGCCGGGATGTCAGGATCAACGGGAGATGGAGGCCCGGCTACTGCAGCACATCTGAATGGCCCGCTGGCAATAGCAATTGACGCATCAGGTATCATATATGTAGCCGATAACGTAAATAATAAAGTGCGGAAAATAATGGGCGGGAATATCAGCACATTTGCCGGCTCCGGAGCAGGCTCATACAGTGGCGATGCCGGGGCAGCAACTGCAGCAGGCATAAATGGTCCGGCAGGTATTGCCATCAATTCAGCCGGCACCGTATATATTTCAGACTCAGGAAGTAGTAGAGTCCGGTACGTTGACAATTCTTCGGGGAAGATATTTACGGCTGTCGGTAATGGCGTAGCCGGATATGCCGGCGACGGAGGAGCCGGAGGAATAGCAAAGATGAACCATCCAATGGGAATTGCGTTTGATGCCGGCGACAACCTGTACATAACTGATAATAAGAACAACTGCATCCGCAGATTCAGCGGATCTACAAGTATCATATCAACTTATGCCGGAACAACAACTTATGGATTTTCGGGCGATGGCGGCCCGGCAGCGGCAGCAATGCTCAGTGCACCAAAGAGCGTTTCTCTCGACGCTGCAGGCAATCTGTACATTGCAGACGCACCAAACAACAGAATCAGAAAAGTATCTGCTGCGCCATCAATGACCGTAACGGGAGGATCGTCTTCAATATGCATAGCAGCGACGGCCACTCTGAGTGACGCAACACCCGGCGGAACCTGGAGCAGCAGCACGACAACTGTTGCTACAATCGGCACATCGTCGGGAATTGTAACAGGAGTAGCTGCCGGTACGGCAACAATAACTTACAAAACAGCTACTGACGCAGCTTACAAAACTGTAACAGTAGTATCGTGCACATCTCACGCCGGCATAAATAACACCTATGCTTCAGAAAATGAGCTTTCCGTATTCCCTAATCCAACAAATGGCTCATTCAGTATCGTCGTGAATAACGATATCAACAGCGATGCCATTGTAACTATCACCAATGTAGTAGGTGTTCGAATAAAAACAATGACGATCGAAACCAACAAACCTGCAGAAACAAAACTCGATGCACCGCAAGGGATCTATTTCCTGAATGTATCTTCAGGAGGTAAGCAATGGGCTAAAAAAATAGTTTTGGTAAATTAAGCTAGACAACACCCTATCTCAAACAGGGCTCACATTCGTGAGCCCTGTTTGTTTTAATGAAGCATATAATTTATATTTCTTAGCTTGAATATCTGCACTATACTGCTATTCTGAACCGAGATCGAAAAATCAATATTAGCTCCCGGGTAGTCATCAGGATGCCCCCTATAGTTAGTAATAAAATAGTCTGCCGAATCCGGGGCCGTAAATCTCACCCTCGCCCTGTCTTCCGGAAGCAACATCAGCGTATTGTTCTCTATATAGGCCGAAAGATTGCTACACACCTTTATGTCCTTCCTGCTGTCAGTTTCCACAATATGATCAAGAGCCTGTTTGAAGCTGCATCCCCAGTAATCAAGCTCATAGTTGCGGCGAAGATATTCGTCTTCATGAGACACCAGCTCATTGAAATAGATGTGATGAAATGGATGGTTTCTAACCATAAACAGCAACAAGGCAGCAACCTGTATGCCGCAAAGTGCCTGAACGACTACCTTATATTTCTTCTGCAACAGCACATGAAGGAAATAGAGCGCCAGTAAAACGAACGGGGGGTAAATAAAGAACAAATGCCTCCAGTCATCATACATCACGGAGTGCAAAACGATAACACTGATGACTGGAACAAAAAAGCACAATAAATACAACAGAAAATTCCTTTCCCTTGTATTTGACAAAAACGGCCTGAAGGAACCTGACATCTGATAGACCAACCAACCTATTCCGGCAAACCCGGCCACAAGCCACAATAAGGGTGTGGTAACAACAAACCAAATAGGAATATAGGTCCATGACAAGTGTGTTGCAACCACCATCTTTCCGTTGATCAGTGTTTCATTTGCCCATTTGTAATGCGACATAGCGCTAAAGCTGGCAACAAAATTATGTAACGGTTTTCTCCACAAATACGGCCATGATATATACAGCGCAAAAACGAAGCTACCGGCAAATACCCCCAGATTGACAAGTATCTGATTTACTTTTTCTTTCTTCTTCAGCGCATCAAATACATCAATTAACAGGAATATGCCAATAAACAAAAGTAACATGATGCCCATGATACGAATACTGGTTCCATAACCCGCCGCCAACCCTGCCAACAAAAAAAGCCAGGGTTTCTGCCTGTCAAATGCGGCCCTGCTCAAAGCAAGTGTGATCAGCAGCATGCAGTAAAATGGAATATCCTTACTATTAAAAAATGAATGTGCGTACAGCCGTGGTGTAAATGCGAAAAGAATGAACCCCAATGAAGCAAGAAACCGGTCGTTCTTAAACAGTCTCAGAACCAGCACATAGCCTGCAAAAGCACTAAGCAGGAAGAATACATTGGTAATAATATGCCTGTTCATGTATATGTCGCGGCTATCCTTAAGTCCCAACCCTTTCTCAAAAAACAACAAAAAAAGCTCGAATCCCGCACCATGATTATCTGTCTCTTTCTGGAATAGCTCGGGATTGCCATGAAAGGCGTAATTATAGTTTAAAATTCCGGGGCCACGCTGGTAAGGCTCATCCCACCCCATGCCATAATCCTTGTAGGTGAGTAAACCAATAACCAGGCCGATCAACAATAATATCAGTCCGGGTATATATGGCGATATCTTTTCTTTCATTTGTTCCTATAGTTATTAATATGATCAGCGACCGGCTGGCTTGCCGTTTTCCTTTAACTTATATACACGGAAAATAGTACTGTTCAACACCTGTACCTCATAAACGATGTTAGTGCCGGGATAATCATCCGGGTGCATCCTGAATACCGACATAAAGTAATCTGCCTGCTGAAACTGGGAAAATGCAAAGCGGCCTCTATCTTCCTTTTTCAGGAACATGATGTTGTTGTCCAGCGGCGTAGTATATTCACAGCAAATATTGATCTTACGGGACGTATCGTTCTCTGCCAGATACTGAAGCCCCTGAGCAAACGATAAACCCCAATATTCCATATCATAGTTCTTCCTGAGATATTCTTCGTCGTGAGAGACCAGGTTATTGAAATACACCTGGTTGAACGGATGGTTCCTGACCATGAAAACAAGAAGCAATAATACCTGAAGCGCACACACCCCTTGCACTATCTTCACAAATTTCCCTTTTAGGAGCTTATGAACAAAATACAAGCCAATGAAGACAAACGACGGATATACAAAATACAGGTGGCGCCAATCATCGTAGATAACTGACTGAAGAAATATTACAGATATTATAGGCACCCAGAAACAAAGCAGTATGAACAGGAATATCCGCTCCGTGGTATTCTGTATATAAGTGAGGGGGCGTTTGTACATATCATACCCAAGCAATCCCATACCTATGAACCCAACGATCAGCCAGAGCTCGGGAATACTGATCATAAACCACGTAGGGAAATAAGTCCAGGGCAATGGCTTATCGCTGTGCATGATCTGGCCCTGGAACAAAAGAGCGCCATTCCAGGCATAATGAGACATCTTACTGAATGACTCAAAGAACATATTTATAGGGTCTTTCCACAAATATGGCCATGGCAGATAAAGTAACAGAATGAATCCGAATGTGAACAAACCTGCATTAGCCAGCTCTTTATTGATCTTCTCCTTTTGCCTGATCTTAAAAAACGCGTCCGCTACAAGGAACAATACTATAAACAACGCCAGCATCACCCCCATGATCCTGATACTGGTGGCGTAACCGGTTGCCAGGCCTAATAAAAGAAATATGCCTGCCTTATTCTTACTGAATGCCAGCTCGAGCAACATCATTACAATAATGATCATAGCCAGGAACGGAACATCCTTCGAGTTAAAGAAGGAGTGAGCATATATACGAGGCATAAGAGCAAGCATCAGGAAACCAAGAGAAGCGATGAAACGATCCTTGAACAACCTGTATAGGAGAACATACCCTGCAAGAACACTAACAAGAAAAAATACGTGGGAAACTATATGACGCATCAGGTAGATGTTCCTGCTATCATTAATATTAAATCCTTTTTCGATAAACGCCAACAGTATCTCAAACCCCGCGCCATGATTGTCACTTTTCTTAATGAACAGATCTTTGCTACCATGCATGATATAATCGTAGCTCAATATACCGGGGCCGCGCTGCGCCGGCTCATCCCAACCAATACCATAATCGTGATAAGTTAGCAACCCCACTACCAAGGCAACAATGAACATCGCGATACCCGGCAAATATGGGTTTTGCAATAGGGAGTTGCTTTCCTTTGAAGCCTGCGAAACCTGTTTTTTATCCTTCATTATAATGTGAATGCAGGGTTAAATGACTTAGCGATATTCATGTACCTGATGGCTGAATCCATCTTACCCATCATCTTGTATGTGATAGCTGTGTATTCAATTGCTTTATGATTATTATAGTTAGGATCCAACTCGAAAGACCTCTTAAAATTATAAACTGCAGAATCATAGCTATGAAACTGTACGTCGCAGACGGCTTTGTTAAATACAGCAATATTATTATTAGGATCTTCGGCAATGGTCATCCGGTAATAATAAGCCGCTTCGAGGTATTTCTGCTGCGTAAGATAGACCGTACCGAGGTTGGCTGCCGCACTGGACAACTTAGGATTGAGAGCAACAGCCCTACCTAAATGTACAATAGCCGAGTCATCCTTCTTCCAGGTAAGATAAATAGCACCAAGGTCGGCATGTGTGTCGGGCTTGTTGGGGTATATGGCCAATGACCTGTTCAGATATGCAACGGCTTCCTTCATCAGTTTCTCCTTCTCCACGGGATCAGTTTCTGCAAGCACCTTTAACTTCAACTCCGCGCCTACACAAAATTGTGTGCGCCAGCTATTGGGGCATATCTCTGCCCCACTCTTGAACAGGGTAAGGTTATTCTGCCAATCTTCGTTCCTGGCCATTGTCTTGGCGCTGTACAGCACACAAATAGCAATGACCGTGTAAGAGAACCTGCCGGCATTGCTATAAGTAAGTGTAGCCACATCTGCTTTGAACAGCCTGGCAAGAAGGAACACAACAATGATACAGAAACCAAGAGAAGGAATGAACAAAAGGCGCTCTCCCATAGTGGTACCAATGAGAATAATGATATTAGAAGTAACACTAAGCGCTATGAAGTAAAAAAGTATGCCGTAGGCGTACACACTCTTGTTCTTCATATTGAGCACAGCATAAATGAAGAGCCAGAGGTCGAGAACAAGCCCCAGTATGGAACCGATATTGCCCATGGTCATAATGGGTATTTGGTTATACGAATAATCGAACGATAAGGGATGAGGGAATAATAACAGCCCGAGATACCTGAGCTGAATGAAGAAGGCTGTACCCCATTGCTCATTCAGATTTTTTGCAGCCATCAGCGTATTCTCCGTAACCGCAGTCACCTGCGAATTCGGGACTTTGTCGAGGAATGCGTAACCAAGCACAACGAAAACAACCGCGCCAATGGCATAAGGAACGGTGGCCACGAATAACTGCTGCCACTTCGCCTGCGAGAAAAAATATAATGTCACCGGTACAAGGGCCACAAATGGCAAGGGGCTCTCTTTGGCAAGCAGCGCGATGAAGTAATAGATAAACGACAACAACAGGTGTTTGATGTTGTTATTGTCTATGAACTTAAAGCTCTGCAGCATGGCCAGTGCGGTGAATGTGAACGTCATCAATTCATCCCGGCTCTTGACACTGGCTATCACCTCTGTATGAACAGGGTGCAATTCAAACAACAACAGTATAAAGAACGGTATGTATATAGAATAGGAAGAGAACATACGCCTGAGCAGTTTGTACAGCACCATCAGCATGGCGCCAAAGATCAGGAGGTTGATAAAGTGGCTGACAGCAGGCTTGAATCCGAAGAACTCATGCTCGATACAGAATGTAATGGGAAGCAACGGGCGCCAGGAGCCTGTGTTGCTCTTGTCATAATTGTAGTTCTTTGCATGGGTAAATAAGCCGGGTATAGCGCCCAGCCCTTTGATGCCAATGTATGACTGCTCTGTGGTAAATACAGTATCATCATAGGTGTAGCTATATGATACGGTGCGTATATTAATAATAAAAGCTATAGCTATGAGCAGGATGATAAGTGTTCTTTCAGAAACACCTTCTGCCTTTACAGGCCGGGAAGTCGCCGCCGAAGAACGGCTGACGGGGGGCGTTTTGGTCGGTTGTGGTTGGCTGGCTCTGTTTGCCGGTTTTTGTTTTGCCATTATAGATGACAGTTATTCATTTTGTGCCAAAAATACGATAGCAATATAAAAATAAAATCACTGACACCCAAAGTATTATCAGCTACATGACATCCCCGCCAACAGGCACTCCATTACAATATTATCTGTACGTACGGGTATCGTGCTCAGGGCAATAACTATATACTTGCGTTACTGCAGTCCGGCAGGCAGGCATATCATATAAATAAAATAGCCCGGCATATACCGGGCTATTTTGATATATACGTCAAGATAATTATTTACCCAACCGGCTCTGCATATCGCTGATCACGTTCTCATACGTTCTGAGTACACGGTCCCATGGTTTGAAGTTCTCATCCTGATTGCCGGAAACACCCGGTTTACCTATCTCAGATACCAGTTTTGCCTTGTATATCAGCGGATCGGTGCTGCCCGTCTTGATGATAAGCCTTGAGCGCACGGTAGCTGAACGGAAGTTCTTCACGGTCCATGCAGTGCACATATAGCCGGTAGCCTTATCGGTAACCTGTATCACATCGAAAGAATTGGTGATGATACGGCTGATGAGCTTCCAGGCATCATCCTCCTTCTGGTTGGTACGAATGTCGATGTCATGGTTAGCTACATCTGTAGTAAATGACTGCTCGTATGCGTCATCCGCTTCCATCTTAATATAAACGGTCTTTGGCACATCATGCGTATCATCATTGATCAGGTTACGTTCTTCGGTGATAAAACCGATCTTCTCTACACGCACGTTCACGGTAGTATAAGCAGCCACCTTGATCTCTGCAGTAGCAGTACCGAGGAGCTTACCATCTACAAATATCTTAGCTCCTGTTTCCGTACTTAATGAAACTTTTTTCGTTTTAGCCTTAGCTATAACATCAGAAGGGGCTAAAAAAATGCCTGCACATAAAGCGGCAATAAATGATAACTTTTTGAATTTTGTAAAACTACGCATCATGTGGGTGTCTTTTAAGATGAAATAAGATGGCGTAAAAGTAGTAAAAATATATTTCTTAAATCTACTTAAAGAGAGGGCCAAACGGCCTTTAAAAAATAATTTGCGTACATTTGCGCACATTTTTAAGCTGAGTGGGTCCGGTAGCTCAGCTGGATAGAGCACCAGCCTTCTAAGCTGGGGGTCATTGGTTCGAATCCAATCCGGATCACTTTTAAGAATTGAATGGGCTTGACTGGAAACAGTTTCAAGCCTTTTTCATTTTCTGGTTTACACATAGTTTACTATTCTCTTGCGCCTATTGGTTTGGAAACATAAATGGCAATGCCGCTGCTCTTGAAACTACTTTTTATTCACTTATCTGGAGCTTTTTTTGAAGGTAGTCGCTAAATAGAGCTATAATTAAGCCACCAATTTGCGTAAATCCTCAACTATTTGGTTCGAGATTTGTACCAACGGGTTCACGTTGAAAAGCCTCGCATTTGCGAGGCTTTTTTTAGATATTTGCAAATAAAAACAACCGAGTGTATGGGTATATGTCCCTCGTATATTAATAACGCAAGGCATTCCAAACGTAGTATTTTATTACTCGGAACCAGACATGTTTTTTACAAGAGAAGTTGCTTCTGAAATTCCTTTGGCTGTTAAAGTATAACCAGCATCCTTTCCACCAGATACATCAGCCGACATTGACTTAAAAATATTCGCAAAATTTGGTCCGTCCCACGCATCGTAATGAAGACATGTTTCCTTAATTTGTTCATGCGTAAACCTCGCAACTCCTGTTCCTAGGTAAGCTGCAATTCCCTTCAAAAGAAATACATTTCTCAAACGCTGAGATTTTGAATTACCAGGTACAGATTTTGAAACCAAGTCAATTTCATCTATTCCTAAACTAAACACAGACATTAGCTTCAACGGTTTAATTCCACTTCGGGTAATCCACTTTTTCCCTGAGGGACTTATACCATCAAGTTCATCATCAGCAACGGGAGGTGTGTCTGTATATCGGTCTGTACGGGAAACATCTCTACGAGAAGTGTCTTCTCTGGCATTTTCCTCCTTTTCACTACTATTGACAACGCCTTTAGGAATATTAAATTTGCTGGCGACATAATCTAGTACTCGAGCGCGAGCATCGGCATCGAGTTCTTTTAAAGCTACATATACTGCGCTTATTGCGACAATTTCAGGATCCTCAATTTCTCTAACTTGTTTTGCCATAGTTTTTGTTTTAGTCATTTTTGGGGCCACAAGACAGCCCATTCATTTTTTAGAAATTCATACGCAAACATAGATGATGTAAATGCAGCATATTCTTGCCAAGAATCTGTTTTTTCAGCTGCAAAATCACAAACAGATTTAAAAGACACAGCACGAGGCTTAGGCTCCGGAGCCTCATATGCGGCGCGATAAACACCATAGGTTTCCATCTCTACGCCAATAAGCTTGCGCCAGTTTTTTTGTATTTCAATAATCCGATTTGCGTCGTCAATGACTTGATCCGCGGCACCAAGTGGACCAATATGAAGATGATTAATTTTAGGAGGGAGAGCACCTTTCCAATTCTTACGGATTTTTTCAAATACAGAATGATCTCCTCGATATTTTGAGAGTACGCTACGAAGGCGTGGATTTAGTCCGATTGGGTATGGGTCTGGCTGAAAATCTCTGATTCCGTTCTCGGCTACAACCTTACCGGAGTTATAATCTATACTTGGATCTGCTGTCAAGATGTCTCCAAATTGCTTGCCTCCGTTACGCGTCCCTGCCGCTATCCCAATCATAACAACAATTCTTGGCTTGAATTGCATAATTAGCTGCGTAGTAGCAATTGCGGCTGCAGTAAGGCCCATTGATGTAGAAGTGGTACCGACAATCCTTAGAGTTTGGCCATTACTAGCTTTTATGCTAGACTCCCTATAGACATGTGTATAACTAGGGTTAGGTACTTCAGTCCAAGTATTTTCATTGAATGCTTTCATCACTGCAGCAAATTCAGGAAATTCCAATGCACAAATAATTCCAATATCTGTTTCGAACTCTTTCGAATCTGTTTCCGACTTAAGCTGTAAACCACTCAGAACTCGCAAACGAATTAGTCCATCCCGAGTGAGCGACCAACGAATTGGGGGGCCGTTATGTGGTGAGACGAGACCAATGTATTTTCGTAAACTTGCATTGACGTTTGAAGGTATATTGGAGACTAAATGCAATTTAAGCAAATTTGATATCTCAGAAGCGGTGACGGGTTTGCCTATTGTATATAAACAATATAACGCTGAGAGGATTAGATATTGATCGGTTCTCTCGCTTTTCTTGACTGCACCTAAAAATGTTGAAAATTCTTTCATGAATTACAAAACGAGAATTTCGTTCATTATTCCAAATATAGATACAAGTTATTGTATTACAAAAAAGTTTCTGCCAATACGGAGGTCCCTATCTGAGCTTTAGAGCTAGCTGACACAGGGTATTTCCGTCCCAGCCAAGTCTCCTTTTTCAGGGACTCGGTGGCAATCAAGCCCCAAAGCTGAAGTTATATCATGCTGCCAACCTCTTCAAATCGTCAGCAAACTGGTTCGAGATTTGTACCAACAGGTTCACAAAAATGAGTGCGGGAGCGGAGTGCGAAGAGCGCTCCGCTTTTTTTGTCGTCAAGCGGGATCTTGGACCAGTAGGGCTTCAATTCAGGCCCGTAAGAGCACTTAAAGGCACTTAGTGGCTTTTTTATTCCTCTCAGGTCTTTTTTTGAGTGGTTTTTGTAATTTGCTTTCAATTGTAAATGACTCCGATTTCATACAGACGCGCATCTCATGACGACCTTAATCAATTAAATGATTTGCACATCGCTTCATATTCTGAATTTGAAAAATCGCTTCCGCAAGATGGATGGAGGACTCTGAACGCAAGTCTGCAAGATAGAAATAGGCTGATAGATGTTTTTGCCCATTCCCAAGCCTTTGTCGCAGAAACAAATGGACAGATAGTGGGTATGGCCTTCCTCGTAAGCAGTGGTAACCCAACAACAATCTACCCTGCTGATTGGTCATACATAAGGATGGTGGGCGTTCATCCATCTTTTCGCGGGAATGGAATCGGGAAAAGACTTACACTTATGTGTATTGACGAGGCACAAAAAGGTGGTGAAAAAATTATCGGGTTGCATACATCTGAAGTTATGAATGCCGCCCGACACGTATATGAAAGCCTTGGTTTTAAAGTATTTAAGGAAATAGATAAGATATTTGGTGTTTGCTATTGGCTTTACAAGATGAATCTGTAACTAATTTCTACTCTTGCTGACAAGTTAGTGCTTTTCCGCCTATCTAATCTCCTTCTTCAGCGACCAGACCGCTATAGGCATATAAGTTGACGCTACTTTTCGCGTATGCGCTTTTCGAAATCTTTATACCTGGGCGTGAATGTTGGTGACATTCCACAATTTAAGGAATTTCCTGTAGTCACCGGTTCTTCACCTTAAGGGGCCTGGCCACAATGTGCACACTCAGATTGAGGCATTCATCTGTAATATGATCACTTGAATTATCCAATAAAAAATTTCAATAAAAAATTTGCGCAGTCAATTAACTGCATTATATTTGCAACCGATCAACTGCATAAAATAAATGAGACGGGACATATTCCAGGCAATTGCCGACCCCACACGCAGGGCTATCATCAGCTTATTGGTGGTGCAGGCAATGACGCCCAACGCAATAGCTGAAAAATTTGACTCAACACGCCAGACTGTATCAAAACACATTCAGATCCTCCAGGAGTGCGGATTAGTGACCAGCGAACAAAAGGGAAGAGAAATCTACTATCACCTGGAAATAGAGAAAATGAAGGAAATAGATAAGTGGATCGAGCAGTTCCGTAAGATCTGGGAAACACGCTTCAACCAACTCGACAATTTATTATCAACCATCAAAAAAGAAAAAAATGAAAAACGATCTGCTATTTGAATTCATCGTTGACAAACCATCAAAAACTGTATTTGTAAACAGGGAATTTGATGCTGAACTTTCGCTGGTATGGGACGCATTTACCAGGCAGGAGATCCTTGACCAATGGTGGGCGCCACAACCATGGTCATCAAAAACAAAATTCATGGATTTCAGGGTAGGCGGACGAAGGTTCTATGCCATGGTAGGACCCGAAGGACAAGAACACTGGTCTATACAGGAATATACGTCCATTAGTCCGAAAACCAATTTTAAAATGTGGAATACCTTTGCGGACAAAGATCAGAATCCAGATCTGCCGGGGTCTGACTGGGATCTGAGTTTCAGCGAACAAAACGGAACAACAACAGTGAACATCACTATAAAGAATGAATCGCTTGACCGTATGGAAAGGATGATTGAAATGGGCTTCCAGGGCGGATTCACGATGACATTGAACTACCTGGAGCAATTGCTAAGTAAATTAAGGTAGCAGAACGTTAATAATGTGACGACCCTTCAGAGGGTCGCTAAACAACAAAAAGCCACTGAAGTTCAGTGGCTTTTCAATTGGGTATCGTTATTATTCCACGGCAGTGATATCAGCGTTTTTGTAATCAACCCCTATCCACAACATAATTCAATTCGGTCACCCCGCACGAAAATTGGTGCGTGGACAATAAGTTCAGCTTTGTCTTCTCTTTTACCTGCTCGAATAAAGGAATGCCCCTGCCCAAAATAACGGGGTTAACAAATAGCCAGTAACCGTCAACCAGGTTAAGCTGCATGAGCGCATGTGTAGCTGTAGGGCTGCCAAATAGTAATATCTCACCGCCAGGCTGCTGTTTTATCTCGTTTATTCTGCGCGCAATATCGTCGCCGACAACAATTGTATTTTTCAAACCCTCCCCTTTCATTGTCTTAGACAGCACAACTTTCTGCACACTACCATACCAACGCGAGTGTTCGATATCGTGCTTACTGGCATTCGGTTTATCGGCGGCAGTGGGCCAGTACCCTTCCATCATCTCATAGGTTACTCTTCCGTACATAGCCGTATCGCACTCTGCGATCCGTTTGCCCACAAAATCAAATATCTCTTCGTTAACCTTTATCCAGTCCATTTCGCCATTGGGGCCTGCAACAAAACCATCGAGCGAAATATGCATAAATGAAATCAGCTTCCTCATATTGTTCTTTCTTTATTAGTTCCAAACTACTTGTAAATGTAATCAAATACAAAAACGTAAATAACGGGGTCAGCATCAATTGATGATCTCGCCTGTGTTATTTGCCAGTTTATCCCGCCACTTTTGAATTTCTCCCGGCGTTTGTTTTGCCCAGTCTGCCACTTCCCCAATTACTCTTAAAGGCGCTGTTGTCCGATATGACCGGGTTGGGTTTCCGGGAAATTTTTTATCCGTTACGTTGGGATCGTTCTCATAAGCGCCTGTAGGTGCTACAACATATACGCGCTCACGCCCATCTCCTTTTGCCAATGAAGCAGCCAATCCGGCGCCATTGGCCAGAGCGGTAAAATAAATATGATTCATCTGCAGCTCTGTTTTGTAGTTAGACATACGCCCGGCAGTCAGCAGATCGCCGATATGCAGATCGGCCTTAGTGCCATGATAAAAGGGACCGGCATCTGATGGGTCTGTGGCAAAAGAATCTGCCAACAAACGATGGCGTTTTGCATTATCAGACGCTCCAAGCTCCTCATAACACAATGCAATGTTGGTATGCAGGGTTGTAAAGGCACTCTTCACTGCATCGTCATTTACCTTTAAGGCATACTGTAACGCGGTTTCATACCATTCCAGTTTATCGGGAACATCACTTTGGTGGCGTGCCACAAAGTAAGCGGTGATATACTTCTCAAAGTCGTCTTCAGCATCCTGCCACGACCGCTGAAATAATGCTCCTGCTTCTTCGCGCCTGCCGTTTTCTTCCATGTGCATCCCCTGAAGGCAAAGCTTGATTACGGGGTTGGTCGGGCTGAATTCCATTGAATAGTGTGATGTGGTTATTATGATGAAATCAATTTCGTTTCATAGCAGAATAAACTTCCGCAGTCAGCGGAGCATGATGTTCTTATCCTTCTTTAGCATTGAACCATAGCTGAGTGCCGGCCTCGTAAAGATCATTTAGCATTGACGACCACATTCTTGCCGAGCGTCTTAAACCTTACACCACTTTTCTGCACAACAGTGATCGTGATATGGCCTGTCTTACTCGTGTTTATGTCGCGCACCGTACCGGCCTTACCGGCATGAGTCCCTGCTACTACAGTACATTCGTCGCCGTCTTTTAGTGTGATCTGCTTACTCATAAGGATAAAGTTATCATTAAAAGATCATTCTGCAAATCACACCTCTCTGTTCGAAAAGTAACACACATGTGGCTTACATATGCTTTGTAGCACTATTGAAAATATTACTATTCATAACTCCTTTAATTATTGGATTGCAGGCACATTTTTTACCTTTGCAGAAAATATCAAGAATAGTTATGGCTGAATTTCCCCCTTGTCCGCAATGCAAATCAACATTTACCTATGAGATGGATTCATTGCTTGTTTGCCCCGAATGCGGACATGAATGGAACCCGAACGAAAGCGCCCCATCTGAGGATAGCTTTGTGGTAAAGGACTGTAACGGCAATATCCTTCAAAACGGAGATACCGTAGTTACGATCAAGAATCTCCCCGTCAGGGGCACCTCCCAGAGCATAAAGGCCGGCACAAAGGTGCGAAACATACGACTTGTAGACAGCGACCATAACATTGATTGTAAAATAGACGGATTTGGCGCCATGGCATTAAAATCGGAGTTTGTAAAAAAGGCATAATATATTCCCCCGCTTCTCTGTTTCCCATTACTACGATAACATTGGATCTCTACGCTTTATGAATCCAAACAGTCGTTTCATGAACTGTATGTCAACCCGGTGCCGGGCTGACTCTACTTTTACAAAAAGTTCAGCTCATGAAAAAAATTACAAAAATCATAGGGATAATACTTGCTTTAGGCATTTCCATCCCTGCATCTTTCGGCCAAAAAGGCACCATCAGTTTTTTTAACAAGAAGATAGATTACAAAAAGGCAACCGGTAGTGGCTCTGTCAGCGAATATGAGTTGGGAGAACCCCTGTACCTAAGTGCAGTATATGACCAGAAATGGGCCGCTGCCTGTGCGGGCTGTGAGCACCTTAACCTGAAATTCTCCCTCGATAATGTGTCCTATTCATCTACGCAAATGCGTGCAGATTACAATGACATGTATAGTGCCGCGGCCGGTCCTGAATATTACTCTGCCGATGAAGAGGCAGGCATACAACTGATCAGCGGAAAAGGATGGTACTTTGAAGGTTATGACCTGTGTGAGGATGCATTCAGGTTGTTCCTGAATAAAATAAACAGCAAAATAGCGCCCGGTGGGAAAATAGCGGTCAAGGTCGAGATCATAGCTTCGAAGGACTATAAAGATGCCGGCTCCGTAGTACTGGCAACCGGCACCCTGAATATCAAAGTGACAGACAAGCTGAAAGACCCTACTAATTTCCTGGTACGCACAACCCCCATACTCAGTGATGCCGATGCCGAAAAAGCCATTGCCACACAGTTTAAGACCATGATAACGAGCACCGCCAGCATATTTAAGGTAACACTGACGAGCAACTACAATTACAAGCGCAACTCGCTGACCAGTGTGAACGAAAATAAGAACGTGGACGCAAATGTGTGGTACAAGAATAACAAGAATGAATGCTGGGTAGCCAAGCACAACTACATCTTCGAATCAGAAGGAAATAGCTTCTCAAAACTGGCAAGGCTGGGCAAACTCGCATTTGCAGCGCCTGTTCCCTGTAGTTGCCTTGAAAAATAGCCTCCTGACACCATGAGGATATACCTCAAAAAAGACAAGGCCCGCTGCATAGTGCGGGCTTTGTCATGTTTATGGCCAAGAACGGCGTTATTTCCGGCCGGAACCCAGCGCACCTGCAATGCGCTTGCACATCTCAGCAGAGATATCGCGTTCATTCTTCTCCAGTACAACAATGGCGACAGATGCATTCAGGCCGGGAAAATAGGCGACATCTGTACCAAGGAACCCACCGTGATAGTATGCCTCTCTGCCATCAATGGAAATTTTCCAAACACCCAGGCAATACCGGGCACCGGACAAAGACGGCACATTGGTATGCATGGCGCGTAACAGTGCTGTGTCCTTTATTATGCTGCCATCAAACAGACGCTGATAGAATACAGCCATGTCTCTCGCCGTTGCAATGATACCACCGCCACCATACAGGTCCCATGACAGATCAAAATCGTACGAGTCCCACTGTTTCGTCTCCCAATACTGGTGCGCACGAGGCTGTGTTCCTGCCGGAACAGGCTCCAGATCGGCAAACCAGGTATGATCTAAGCCCAGTTTCCGGTACTGCAGCAGATCGCGGACCGATGTGTAAAAGCTTTTACCGGTACAATGCTCGATGATCTCAGTAAGAAGGAGATAATTGATATCAGCGTATTTAAACGAATCTCCGGGCTCAGCAAACGGCTTCCCAATTGTTACCGCCCTTAATATCTGCTCATCACGGGTCCAGTGATGGTCTTTGTGCGTATCAACAAATTTAGTGTAGTCCTCGTCAACAAAATCACTGATGCCGGCCGTCTGCGACAAAAGCTGTTTTACTGTTATTTTGTTGGTCTTATAACCATCACTGACAAGCAGATCGTTTGTTCTTTTCGATAAAAGATCTGCTATAGTATCTTCCAGTGCGATCTTTTTTTGCTCTACGAGCTTCAGTACTGTTGCCGCGATATACGTTTTCGTGTTGCTGGCTGTCTGTACAGGCTGGCCGGGCAACAATTTTGCATTCGTCTTTTTATCGCCTACACCAGCCACAAGATCAACAGACAATTCCTGATCGGGGGCCTCTACGTGAATAATGATCCCCGTTGCCCCGGGATAAGCAACATAAAATGAATCCACAATAGACTGTATCTTCTGCCGCAGAGGCTGAGCAAGCATATTACCGCATAGAAGGCATGAAGCAACCAATAACAATATTCGTTTCATCGGGAAGATATTTTAATGCTACAAATGCGCTTGCTGACCAACGACCTTCTGTCAAGCGTGTAAATAGTTTTGAGTATCAATGCACGCAATACATAAAAGACACGAAAGATTCAGGCCATATTACACAGTATGGCGCCCGCAAGCAACGTAATTGCGGCAAATTGAAGACATAAATATCTGAAAAGTATCACCCCATTCGGGGGTATCCCGCCGGCAACGGTCAATGCTGCTGCTGGTATTTACCACGCATTTCCATAATGTACTTCTGGCGTTGTTCCGGGGTCATTTTTTTCAGGGCTTCAATGTCCATGCCGGTACCGGGCATTGTAGCAGCGGTTTGTTTGTAGCCATCAAGGCTGAAGTATGATGAAGGAATATCTCTTTTTTCAGCTTTTACCAGGTCCATCTGTATCTTCTCTCCCCTGCCGCCGGCAGCCACTAGGCGTGCTACAAACCCATCAGCCCCTTTCGCCTTAAGCGCATTGAAGAAATGAGCACCTCCCAATTGTTCTGTCTTTACACTGGTAAAGCTCGAATAATTCGGAATATCTTTCGACATCCACATTTCAGATTCACGACCTGTCTTTCTGTTCTTTACTGTTACGTGTGTACAGTTAAACCCGTTCACCTTCTCTTTTCCGAGCACCGTTACATCATAATCATCGTCACTGCCTTCAGATGCGCCCTTGCCCCGCTCCATTTTAGAATAGGTCTTTTCTTTTTCATTAATGGAATAGATAACGTCCGGAGTTGATTGCAGATGGAGCGATGTTATATTGATGGGCTGTCCTGATCCCGGGTGCTCCATGGTGATCTCCGTGCGAAAATCCCCGGCGGCAGAATAGGACTTACTATTGCCGTTCATATTAGAGGAGGTCATCTTAAATTCGAGGTAAATACCCTCTTTCCCATATACCGTGACAGCAAGAAGTGCGAACGCCACAGATAACAATGCTTTCTTCATAAATGTCGTTTTAATGAATTTACTTTGGTAGATCTGAAGGAGCCTCTCCATCTTTCAGGATGGTTACCGGAATGATGTCAGTTTTATAATTCCACATGTCGTTGGCCCACTTCAGGCCATCATATTGTCCGCTGGGTACGTATGTGTACTTCCTGTTAGGATCGTTACCCTGCGACACCAGTTTGTCAAAGATGATCATCTTGCGTTCTTCATCCCAGTTCATAGTGGCCTGTACTCCCTTCTTATATTCTAACACGAAACGGTTGATACGCTGACGGGGGAAATTATTAGATGCCACTCCGAATATAGGCGCGCCAAAGGTTATTCCATTCTCGTTAATGATCATTGGGTCAAGTACCTTTTTATTACTTAATGTTCCCATATTCAGAGAGAACAGCGTATATACCATCTTTCCTTCTACTTCATGAGGTATGATGCGATATATGATACCGCCAAACCATTTGCCCCTGGTCAGGATACTGTCTTCAGCCCCCTTGCCAGTCTGCTCGGCATAGTCATTCAGGCCGTAAAGCTTTAGTTTTTCATCGGGAAGTTGCACAGCACCATAATATCGCCTCAATGTGTTGGAAGCCTCGATCTCCCAGTTAAAGATGCGAAAAGCATTATCGTCAGGGGCAATGATATTGATCTGCTGCTTCAGCTTTTCAAAAGGATAATAATACGAGTTCGGTATCTTCAATGCCCGTACCAACTGACGGACAAACCTTTCGGAATAACCAATATGGACATCAGGAAGAAAGGAATGGAACATGGAATCAGAAGTAACCATGAGGGAATCTTCCATGATCTGAAGACGCTCCATATTCTGGGGAGATATCTCCTGTGACAATACCCGGCCACCTGTGAACAGTACCACAAGCCATAAAGCGGTTGCGTAGATATGTTTTACGTTTAGCATGATCAGTTGATGACGAAATAGACGAATAAATTTAGTGACTTTTCACCGCAAACGCCTTATACCCGGGCAAACATTTTTTGTTAAACCCACAATATCGGGCCCGGAATATGTTTTTAGCGTAAAAGCCATTATTTTCGGGGTCAAATTTGCACTCCCGATGCACGTGGTTCAACAGATATTGTTCATTATATGCGCTGCAGCCGCTATATATATTTTTGCCAGGAAGATCAAAGAGATGCGCCGCAACATCATGCTGGGGCGCAAGGAAGACCTTAATGACCGCAGCGGCGAACGCTGGAGGAACATGATGCTGCTGGCACTGGGCCAGAAGAAAATGTTCAAAAAGCCGGTACCGGCCGTACTTCATTTGTTTGTATATGCCGGGTTCATTATCATTAATATAGAGATACTTGAAATATTTCTGGATGGCGTGCTGGGTGCACACAGGCTCTTTGTTCCGGTACTTGGTGGCTTATATTCCTTCCTTATCGGCTTTTTTGAATTGCTGGGCGTATTGGTACTGGTATCCTGCCTCATCTTCCTGGTGAGGAGGAACATATTGAAGGTAAAACGGCTGAACATGGCTGAGCTGAAAGGCTGGCCGCTGGAGGATGCTAATATCATCCTGATCACCGAGGTGATACTGATGACCCTCTTCCTGGTGATGAATACCGCCGACCAGGCATTGCAGGGGCAGCCCGGCGCTGAACATTATGTGACCACTGTACCTTTCTGGGTGACCAGCCACATGAAAGGGATGTTTGCAGGCATGTCTGTTCCTACGCTCATAGCTATAGAACGTAGCTGCTGGTGGCTGCACATCATCGGTGTGTTCTTCTTCCTCAACTACCTGCCTTATTCCAAGCACTTCCACATCATCCTCGCCTTCCCCAATGCTTATTATGCACGGCTGAGCCCCCAGGGAGAGGTGAAGAATATGCCGGATATCCAGAATGAAGTACTGTATATGATGGATCCATCCAAGGCACCACCCGCAGGCGCAGCAGAGCCCGAACATAAGCGCTTTGGCGCAAAGGACGTGACCGACCTGAGCTGGAAGAGCCTGCTGGATGCCTATTCCTGCACAGAATGCGGCCGCTGTACAGATTCCTGCCCTGCCAACCTTACCGGCAAGAAGCTTTCGCCGCGTAAGATAATGATGGACACCCGCGACCGGCTGGAGGAAGTGGGTAAGAACATAGATGCCAATAAAGAATTCAAAGACGACGGCAAGTCGCTGCTGCATAACTACATAACCGTAGAAGAATTGCGCGCCTGCACTACCTGCCAGGCCTGTGTGGAGGCATGCCCTGTGAGCATAGATCCGCTGTCTATCATACTGCAACTGCGCCGCAACCTGGTAATGGAAGAAAGCAACGCGCCGCAGGAATGGAACCTGATGTTCGGGAACATAGAGAATAATATGGCACCGTGGAAGTTCAGCCCGGATGACAGGGATGCATGGGTTAATTCATAATCATAAAAGGGAAAGAAATGACAGTAAGATCAATGGCGGAATATGCGGCGGGCGGTGAGACTCCCGAAATACTGTTCTGGGTAGGCTGCTCCGGCAGCTTCGACCAGAGGGCTCAACGTATCACCCGCGCATTCACGCAGATACTGGACAAGGTGGGCATGAAGTATGCCATACTGGGCAAAGAGGAAATGTGTACCGGCGATCCGGCACGCAGGGCAGGTAATGAGTTCCTGTTCCAGATGATGGCGTATAACAATATACAGACACTCAACGGATATGGCATTAAAAAAGTGGTGACCATTTGCCCGCATTGCTTCAATATTTTTAAGAACGAATACCCCGCGCTTGGCGGCAACTATGAGGTGATGCACCACACTACCCTGCTGCAACAACTGATCAACGAGGGCAAGATAACGCTGAAGGACGGCGGGGCATTCAAAGGAAAAAAGATCACGTACCACGACAGTTGCTACCTGGGCAGGGGCAACGGCATCTACGAAGCGCCCAGGGAGGTGCTGCAGGCATTCGACTCTGAGTTGATAGAAATGAAACGCTGCCGCAGCAATGGGATGTGCTGTGGCGCGGGTGGCGCACAGATGTTCAAGGAAGAGGAACAGGGAAGTACCCGCATCAATTTTGACCGTGCGGAGCAAGCCATGGAAACAGGAGCAACCGTTATAGCTGCCAATTGTCCGTTCTGTATGACCATGCTTACTGATGGTGTAAAGAACAAGGAAAAAGAAGACAGTGTTAAAGTGCTGGATATTGCTGAAATGGTAGCAATGTCTTTATAGGCGGCACGATATTTTAGGCCACTGATCCAAAGCGACTGCTATGAAGAACAAAACGCTGGTATTAGGAGCATCAGAGAATCCGGGAAGATATAGTTTCCTGGCGGTGAACCAGCTCAGGGGCAAAGGTCATGAAGTAGTGGCCATAGGCAAGCGCGTGGGACAGGTAAAGGACGTACCCATACAGACAGAGCAGGTACAGACAGACGAAATTGATACCGTAACGTTGTATCTGAATCCTATGCACCAGCAGCCCTATTACAATTACATCCTCTCACTAAGACCACGCCGCATCATTTTCAATCCGGGTACCGAAAATGAAGAACTGGAAGCGCTGGCCGAAAAAGAAGGTATTAAAGTACTGGAGGCATGCACACTGGTGATGCTGGGTACCGGACAATACTAATTAACCCAGCCACAGCGCACCACCTACACTGTCCCGCTGCGCACCTGTCACACTGCTGAGTACATTTACTTCTTCGCGCCACCTTAATGTACCGATCAGCGCCATCACAAGGGCCTCTTTGTACTTCACTACATTGGCATCGGGCACTGCCACAGTCACATTGTATGGTACCAGTAATTGCTGTAATTGCATGATGAGGAAGGTATTGAATGCCCCACCGCCCGTTGCCAGTAAGGTAGCCTGTTCTTTACCATGAGGATATTGTTTTACTGCCTCGGCTATCCGTATCGCTATATGGGTTGTAGCAGTATGCAGCAGGTCGTAATTACTGTTATCGCTTTCCAGTAGTTTCGGGAATGCCAGTTGCTGCGCCATCTCATTGCTCAGCGACTTCGGCGGTGGTATCTGGTAGTACTCCTGTTCGTTCAGGTCATCCAATATGTCTATCAGCAATGTGCCCCTCGCTGCCATTGCTCCGTCTGTATCCATTGGCTCACCTTCTCTTTCTGCCAGGCCGTTGAGCACCTGGTTGGCCGGACAAACATCAAATGCCAGCGAAGTGTCACCGTTCTGCACCGTTAGATTAGCAATACCCCCTATGTTCAGCAGGTAGTCATGATCTCCGAACAACAGCTTATCGCCAATGGGCACTATCGGGGCGCCTTGTCCGCCAAGCGCCACATCTACAGACCGTAGGTCGCTGATGACCGGCAAGCCGGTAATAGCAGATATGGAGGCGCCATCTCCCAACTGGAAGGTAGTATGATGCTGCGGCTCATGAAATACGGTATGGCCATGCGACGCAATAAAATGAACTTTATGGTCGAGGTTATGCTTTTCTATGAACTTACTGACCTGCCCGCCAAGATACCTGCCATATGCTGTGTGCATTTTCAGGAAATCGCCTGCATTCAGGGCAGCAGCATGTTTCAGTTGCTCCGCCCATGCCCCGGCATACGGCAGACATTCCGCCTGCAATATCTGGTAGCTCCATTTTCCGCGCACCTCATCCAGTTGCACATAGGCCACATCCAGCCCATCGAGAGAGCTTCCGGACATCAAGCCAATTACCTTATAGATCATCTATTTTGCTTATTTCTTTTTGATCAAAATTTCCATTCGTTCTCCAGCCACTCCTTGGTTGTGGTGTCGGTAAAATCTATCCTGATAGGCACTATAGAGGCATAACCGTCTTTCAGCGCCTCTACATCTGTACCCGGATCATTGTCCATATTCACAAACCTGCCTGTCATCCAGTAATAGTCTTTTCCGCGCGGGTCCACCCTATGGTCAAATTCTTCCGCCCATCTGGCGTAGGCCTGCCTGCATATCTTCATGCCCTTAAATTCTCCCGGTGTGGTTTTAGGGACATTGACATTCAGCAGTATATGGTCCGGCAAAGGCTGCGCCAGCATACGCTGTGCCAGATCGCGTACTACAGTCTTAGCTACCGTGAAGTCAGCATCAAACTTGAAATCGAGCAGGGAGATGCCTATGGACGGTACGCCTTCTATAGCAGCCTCCATCGCGGCGCTCATAGTACCGGAGTAGATCACATTGATGGAGTGATTGGCTCCGTGATTGATACCACTCAGGCACAGGTCAGGCTTGCGGTGCAGTATCTTGTCCCTGGCCAGTTTCACACAGTCTGCGGGAGTACCGCTGCACTGCCACGAATTCACGCCTTCAAATACATCCACCTTATTCAGCCGTAGCGGATCGCCAATGGTGATGGCATGACCCATCCCGGACTGCGGGCTATCGGGAGCCACTACCACCACCTCTCCAATATCTTTCACGGCCTCTACCAGTGCCCTGATGCCCGGCGCGGTGATACCATCGTCATTGGTAATGAGAATAACAGGCTTTGTTGTCTGCATGACACAAAGATAGCTCCCCGTGATAAAAGGGAGCTATCTATATAAAATCTTAATGTCAATATCAGTTCACGCTGGGCACGAATGGCATCACGGTCATTACCTTGCCATTAATGCTACGCAGGCTCTGCAGCCTTTCATACCACTGGTAGTTCTCTTCTCCCAGTTCTTCCCTGATCGCCTTCTTTACCATCAGGCTCGACTCTGTGTTGGCATTTATCCTCCTCATCAGGGCATCCAGCTTGTCCGTAGATTCCGGGTAAGCCGTCACCTTGTAATCAGTGATATGCGCCATGGCTGCCGCGCTAGCTATGGCACGCCCCAGGCCACCCATAGCGTCAACTAACCCTATCTGCAGGGCATCAGCTCCGGTCCATACCCTGCCCTGGGCTATAGAGTCCACATCTGTACGCGTCATCCTTCTCTTACGCCCGGCCGCTACATGGCTCTTGAACAGGTCGTAAATAGTATCCACTGAGTTCTGCATGCGCTGCCCTTCGGCGGGTGTCAGCGGGCGGAAGGTGGTAGGCAGATCAGCATAAGGAGCATTCTTCACACCATCAAATGTTACGCCCAGCTTATCCTTCAGCATCTTGTCCATACTGAACATCATTCCGAACACACCTATACTACCGGTGATGGTAGTAGGCATTGCGAAAATGCTATCGGCCATGCAGGAGATATAGTAACCGCCCGATGCCGCGAAATCTCCCATGGATACGACCAGGTTCTTCTTCTCCCTGAGCAGCTCCAGCTCGCGCAGTATCACCTCCGATGCCAGGGCGCTGCCGCCGGGCGAGTTCACCCGTAGCACTACTGCCTTTACCTTATCGTTATCGCGCGCCTTGCGTATCTCTTCACAGATGGTCTTCGAGGCTATCTCGTGCTCGTCTTTCTGCTCGCCATCGCTGATACCGCCTTCGGCATAGATCACCGCTATGCGGTTCTCGCTTGTCCTGTGCTCGCTCTTATTATCAGCCGCGTAGTCGTTAATGGTCACATATTTTATCTCTTCTTTCGCGCTTCTGCCTGTCTTTGCCCTGATACGCTGTTCTACCTGGTCCCAGTACAGCAGGCCGGCCACCAATCCATTCTTAGCCGCGTCTGACGGGAATTGTATAGCGCCCGATTGTGCCAGCGCGTCTATGTCCTTAGCGTCTTTATGCGTATAAGCTGCGGCGGCGTGCAGGAACTGGCCCCACATACTGTTCTGAAGGGCGCTTACCTGCACCTTGTTCGGTTCGCTCATCTTATCTGTACGGAAAGGCTCGGTAGCGCTCTTGAATTTACCCGCATAGAATATCTCGGGCTCTATCTCCAGTTTGTCCAGTGTTCCTTTGAAGAAGGCCAGCGTAGTGGCAAACCCTTTCAGCTCCACGTCGCCTGCCGGGTTCACATAGATGCTGTCTGCCGAGGTGGCCAGGTAATAAGCCCCCTGCGATATCACCTCCCCATAGGCATAGATGAACTTGCCCGAAGACCTGAAATCCTCCAATGCTACATGCAGTTGCTGCATGGTAGCCCATTGATTGGGCGATGGCGATAATTTCAGGAGTACACCCTTGATCGCATTGTCTTTCTTGGCCACAGAGAGCGCATGAACAATATCATAAAGGCCCGCCTCGTAAGCATTGCCCTTGCTGAATACAGCAATGGAATTGTTCTGGCCTTGCTCATGTATGCGTTTTGATACGTCTATCACCAGCACGTCACCCGATGTCTTTCGCTCCGACTTTTCGGTGATCGTCTTCGATAAGCTGACGATAAGCGCAACAAAGAGGCCTACAACGATAACAGATGCTACCACCATGGCCAACAGTGACGCAAAGAACATTTTAAAGAATTCTCTCATAAAGTGGTTGTTTTATAATAAAGTACAAATATACATCCGGCTATATTACCCACAGGGTGATTTTCGGCGTACCCCCCTGTTTGGTCGGTAAGCACACACACGCCTTCAGCCAATCACCACATCTGTTAATAAATTATGGCCGCTCATACACCATCCATAGATGATGGATGATGATATTCGTGGCACTGCCAAAGTTCACCTCGCTATCAAAGATCAGCTTATCCTTCGTTATCGAATTCACATCCAGACGCATACTATCCGTTATGCCGCCCCTCTCCACCGTGATCACCATTATGCTGTCATTATTTACCAGCTTCCAGCGACATGAACTGGCACCGGCCGAATACTGATCGAAATCGCAGGATCCGTCTTTACTAAAGGAAATAATGCCCCCCTGTATTGCAATATGGGCATCATCCATCAAATGGTTATCATTGTCATCCCTTATCATGTACGAAGGCCGCCACTTACCCCTTATTTGGTGGTCAGGCTGCTTGCTTTTGGTGCAGGAAAAAAGGCAGGCCATAGATAATAACACAATGGCTATAGTGATATTTCGGTTCTTCATTGGTGCAATGATATGCTACAAATGTAAGCCTATCAATGCTGGCGCACAATACCCTGCCCGATTAGGTTATCTGCACCATTTACCATTGCATGGTCTTCCCCTGTACCCGAAAATAAATTTGCGTAGCCAAATAACTACATTTATATTTGTAGTCAAATAGCTACACAATGAACCTCAGGAGGGACGTTTTCCAGGCAATAGCAGACCCCACAAGACGCGCTATACTAATGCTGGTGGCCACACAATCCATGACAGCGGGAGCCATAGCCGCAAGATTTGACACTGCCAGGCCCACGGTATCTAAGCACCTCCAGATACTCACCGAGTGCGAATTGCTGAAGCAGCAGCAGCAAGGCAGGGAAATATACTATCATCTAAACCCGGGCAGAATGAAAGACATAGCCGATTTTATAGAGCCGTTCCGCAAAATGTGGGACGACCGTTTCAACAAACTGGAAGAGGTAATGAAAACCTACAGATCAAAAAAACAAAACTAATGGAACTGAAAACCAAAATAAACGCCGCAGAAGGGATGCCCGACCTGACCATAACACGGGAATTTGAATTGCCGGCAGATCTTCTCTTCAGAGCCTATACAGATGCAGGTATAGTAGAGCAATGGATGGGCACCAGGGTGGTGCACCTGAACGCACACACACATGGCAGCTACAGGTTTGAGACCACAGACCCGAGAGGAAACATACACCGGTTCAATGGTGTGATACATGAAGTGATACCCAACCGGAGCATCGTAAGAACGTTCGAGATGGAACAGACACCATTCGGCGTTCAACTGGAGACCTATGAGTTTGAGGCGCTGACAGCCGAAACAAGCCGGCTCACCATGCACGTCACCTACCAATCGGTAGCTGCTCGGGACGGAGTGCTGCAAATGCCTTTCAAACAAGGCATAAATATGGCGCACAACAGGATAGAGGAAGTGCTCCGTAAATCAAGGTGACCGCGAGATGCACCCGAAGCCGGGCGAACAACGATTTTAACCTGTCACGAACCATTCATAACTTTAGCTTTATAACCAACGAATATGAATCCCAAAGTTGACTTCTTTTTTAACAAGGCAAAAAAGTGGCAGGAAGAGCTGGAACTGCTGCGCACCATAGTGCTGGATTGCGGACTTACAGAAGAGCTGAAATGGGGATGCCCTTGCTACCAGGATGGGAAGAACAATGTAGTGCTCATCCATGCCTTTAAAGACTATTGTGCGTTGCTCTTCTTCAAAGGTGCCATCATCAAAGACCCTAAGGGCTTGCTCATACAACAAACAGAGAATGTACAATCTGCACGACAGATGCGGTTCACTGGCCTGAAAGAAATAGAGAAGCTGCAAAAGACCATCAAGACGTATATCAAAGAAGCTATAGCAGTGGAACGCTCCGGATTGAAGGTGGAGTTAAAGCAGACCACCGAGTTCAAAATGCCCGATGAGTTCAAAGCTGTACTTAAAGCCATGCCTGATGTGAAGAAAGCCTTCGAGGCACTGACACCCGGTCGGCAGCGGGCATACCTCCTCCATTTTGCAGCACCTAAGCAAGGTAAGACACGCGAATCGAGAATAGAAAAAAGCATACCGCAGATACTCATTGGAAAAGGATTAAATGATTAACAATGAAAAAGAAATTAGCAGCTAAGCAGGTAGACGAACTGCTGGGCATACTGAAAACCCGATTCGAAAAAAATATGCCGCGCCATAAAGGCCTCGACTGGGCACAGGTGCAGGCCCGCCTTGAGGCGGACAGCGAAAAGCTTTGGTCGCTTAATGAGATGGAGATATCCGGTGGCGAGCCGGATGTAGTAGGCATCGACAAGAAAACCGGTGAGTATATATTTTACGATTGCGCTCCGGAAAGCCCTGCCGGCCGCAGGAGTTATTGCTATGATACCGAAGCCCTTAACGAGCGTAAGGAGCATAAACCGAAGAACAGCGCAATGGAAGCTGCTGCTGACATGGGTATAGACATCCTCACCGAAGAGCAATACAGGCAGCTACAGCAGTTGGGCAAATTTGACACAAAAACATCAAGTTGGGTGAAGACGCCCGAAGATATACGCCGGCTCGGCGGCGCCCTCTTCTGCGACCGCAGGTACAATACTGTCTTTCTCTACCACAATGGCGCAGAGTCTTATTATGCTGCTCGTGGCTTCAGGGGATCATTAAAGGTGTAATGGTTATTTCAAACTATACGGATCACCACACGCTGCCCGTAGATTAGCAAAGCAGAAAAATGGAGCGCGGAACTGATAATAATATGCCGTTTTGCAAACGGAATTAGCATTCCGGCACTTCATTCGAAGTAAGAAAGCTCGATCAACCCTTTTACACGGATTTTCCGAAGGGCATCCGGAACTGATAATAATACGCCGTTTTGCAAACGGAATTAGCATTCCGGCACTTCATTCGAAGTAAGAAAGCTCGACCAACCCTTTTACACCGGACGCCCCACTGGCGCGAGTGTTCCGCAGGATCACTCGTGTCCACATAATTCAGTCGCTTTACAACCGGCATTTACCTTCATGCAGCTACACCCATCCTGCCCACATCTCCCCTTTCAGGTCCACAGCGGCGATCAGGAACAAGCGTAGATCATGCCGCAGTTAAAGGTTTATAGCATTACACCATATGGACATATCATCAAAGTTTGGCTCAGTTTTTGCTGTATTAATAAGCCACAGGTGTTGCATGTCCGCAGCACTAATGAGCAGCAAATTGCACACTATGCAATTCCCTTTTTGCACAGAATTTTATTGGATATCAGCATCTTGCGTTCTAAATTGCACACATTGCCCGTGAAAAAAAGAAATTGCACACCTGTTATTTTGTAATTGCCGCCATCACCCGCCGCCATACATAGAAACCAATCACATGCGTCCGGTTCATGTGTCGTTGCTACCACATGATGAGCAGCAAATTGCACACTGTGCAATTCCTTATTTGCACAGAGTTTTATTGAATATCAGCATCTTACGCTATAAATTGCACACCTGGCCGGTGAAAAAAATGATTGCACAGATGATAAAAAGTCAGTATAAAATATATTTTCAGATTTTTGCATTTTGAATGTAGTTTTTCTATACCTTTGCACTCCCAATTCTAATATTGCTCTTTTATAAGGTTGCATTTGGAAGAATGGACGCGATATCCTGAGCTTGTCGAAGGAGGAAGCAAAAATTCGTTAACACCAAAAATTAAAAAATGGCTAAAGAAATCAGCGGCTTCGTGAAGCTGCAGGTAAAAGGCGGCCAGGCCAACCCGGCCCCGCCAATCGGCCCGGCGCTCGGCTCTAAAGGCGTCAACATTATGGAGTTCTGCAAGCAGTTCAATGCCCGTACGCAGGACAAGATGGGTAAGGTACTTCCTGTAACACTTACCGTATTTACAGACAAGTCTTTCGAATTTGTGATCAAGACGCCTCCGGCTGCTATTCAGCTTATGGAGTACGCAAAGCAACCGAAAGGCTCAAAAGAACCAAACAGGCAGAAAGTTGGTAAGGTTACCTGGGCCCAGGTAGAAGAGATCGCTAAGGACAAAATGCCCGATCTTAACTGCTTTACCCTGGAAAGCGCCATGAGAATGGTTGCGGGTACCGCTCGTAGCATGGGTTTCACAGTAGAAGGAAACGCTCCGTGGGCTTAATTTTTTACCTTACAAAATTTTGATGCAATGGCAATCACAAAGAAAAGAAAAGCTGCAGAAGCTAAAATAGATAAAACAAGATCATACTCACTCACTGAGGCTGCCACTGTTGTAAAAACAGTGAACACGACCAAGTTCGACAGCTCAGTGGATGTACACATCCGCCTTGGTGTAGATCCCAAGAAGGCCGACCAGGCTATCCGCGGCACCGTTACCCTGCCCCACGGCACCGGTAAAACAAAACGCGTGCTTGTACTTTGCACTCCCGATAAGGAAGCAGAAGCAACAGCAGCCGGCGCCGATTATGTAGGCCTCGACGAATTCGTAACAAAGATCGATGGCGGATGGACAGAAGTTGATGTGATCATCGCTACTCCGTCTGTCATGCCTAAGATAGGCCGTCTGGGTAAAGTATTAGGTCCTCGTAACCTGATGCCAAACCCTAAGACAGGTACGGTTACCAACGACGTGGCAAACGCCGTAAAAGAAGTTAAAGGTGGTAAAATAGCTTTCAAAATAGACAAGGCCGGTATCATTCACGCTTCCATCGGCCGCGTATCTTTTGAGCCAGCTAAAATAGCAGAAAATGCGCAGGAACTGATCAATACCCTGGTGCGTCTGAAGCCGGCAAGTGCAAAAGGCGCTTACCTGAAAGGCATCAGCATGGCATCTACCATGAGCCCGGGTATCACTATTGACACAAAAACTGTAGCATAACAATGTGGCGATCAGACAATGTGGCAAACAGCCGGTTGTCGGGGCGCACGAACAAAAACTATTAATTAACAATTTGAGAATCGGTAGAATTTAATTGCCGGATCGTCAGATTACCAAATTAAAAAATTATGACACCTGCTCAAAAAAATGAAGCAATAGAAGTACTGAAGGGTAAATTCTCCCAGTACGAGAACTTTTATGTCACCAATACCGAATCTCTTACGGTAGAACAGGTGAGCAATCTCCGCAGGCTTTGTTTCGAAAAGAACGTAGAAATGAAGGTAGCGAAGAACACGCTCATCAAAAAAGCCCTCGAGAGCTTCAATGATGACAAATACACCGGCCTGTACGACTCTCTGCACGGCGTTACTGCGCTCATGTTCAGCGACTCTCCTAAAGAGCCGGCGCTGATCATCAGCTCTTTCCGTAAGAAAGGTAACGTTGAAAAACCGGTACTTAAGGCTGCCCTCATCGGCACCGATGTATTCACCGGCGACAACCAACTGACCGCCCTGACTCAGATCAAGACAAAGAACGAGCTCATCGGCGAAGTTATCGGCTTGCTCCAGTCTCCTGCAAAACGCGTTTTGGCTGCATTACTGCACCACCACGAGTCAAAAGCAGGCGATGCTGCTCCGGCAGAAGCATAATAGTTCAATTCGGCAATTGAATGATCCGACAATCGTTTTTGCCACATAGAGTTGACAAGTTGAAACTGACATTGGTCAATTGTCGAATTGCCAAATTGTCAAATTAGATCAGGCTTCCAAGTCCAATATATATTTAAGTGAACAAGTAACCAATTTTTAAAACAACATTAAAACATAATAAAATGGCAGACGTAAAAGCATTAGCCGAACAATTAGTTTCCCTTTCTGTAAAAGACGTACAGGAGCTGGCAAACGTATTAAAATCTGATTATGGCATCGAACCAGCTGCTGCTGCGGTAGTAGTTGCAGCAGGTGGCGGCGGCGGCGAAACAGCGGCAGCAGCAGAGAAGACCTCATTCACAGTAGTACTGAAGAATGCAGGCGCTTCTAAACTGAACGTTGTTAAGGCTGTTAAGGACCTTACAGGCCTCGGACTGAAAGAAGCTAAGGAATTAGTTGATGGCGCTCCTAAGAACGTTAAGGAGAACATCAGCAAGGCTGAAGCTGAAGATATCGCAGCTAAGCTGAAAGAAGCTGGCGCTGAAGTTGAACTCGCTTAATTGAGTCAACCTATATAAATGAATAACCCCTGCAAATGCAGGGGTTATTCATTTATATCTTATCAGCGTTCACCTTACGGGAACTGTGGTTTATCTATATTGAAAGAACCGTTGCTCACAGTTACCAGGCGGCCATCTGTCGTCACCCCCTGGAAGTAGAACAACCCTTTGATGCAAGCGCTGTCGTTCTCTGTAATGTATACCTCTCCTGAGTTTCCAAGATAGCTGGCATAGTAGTCTTTACTGCTACCTACCGTATCTGCCCATATGGCCTGTGTAGGCACCACATGATAGGTAAGCTGGTACAGATTACCGGAGTAAACGTTGTTAAGGAAGAACAAAAATCCTTTGGTCCTTTCAGTGTTATATCCGGCAAAAACATTGGTCCCGGTTGAGTCCAGGTACCAGGTCACAGTGTCAGCCGAAAAGTGTGTCCCATTGATATCTCCGCTGAACTTCCCGGAATTTGCCCAGGTAAACTCAGACTTTGTAAGAGGTTTCAGCGGGTTTACGCCATTGTTGGCCGGGTTGTCGGGGTTCGCAGTGTAGTCACCATTGCTGCATGACACCAGGGCCGCACATAGACCCGAGCATGCAAGAATTGAATATAAAAACCGTCTCATAATTCTATTAAGTTCCGCTAAAGATACTAATCCTGTTAATAATATAAAAATATTTTCCTCTACTATGAAATGTGACCCGGTAATAACTAACAAAAAGTTAGTGTTTCAGCCCCAATTCCTTCATTTGCTGTTCATCAATCGACGATGGCGCATCGAGCATCACATCACGCCCGGCATTATTCTTAGGGAAGGCAATGAAGTCACGGATACTCTCCTGCCCTCCGAGCAAAGCACACAGCCTGTCGAGGCCGAGCGCAATACCACCATGCGGTGGAGCCCCATATTCAAAAGCACCCATCAGGAACCCAAATTTGTCCTGAGCCTCTTCCTTACTCATGCCTAAAGCAGCAAACATCTTCTCCTGCAACTCTCGCCTGAAAATGCGAATGGAACCGCCTCCGATCTCAGTACCATTCAGCACCATATCATACGCATTGGCATTGATCTCTGCATACCTGCTAAGATCATCCATCAGCGCAATGTGCTCGGGCTTAGGAGATGTGAACGGATGGTGACGCGCAACCCAGCGGTTGTTCTCTTCATCCAGCTCAAATAATGGAAAATCCACCACCCATAGTGGCTTATAAACACTGTTGTCGCGAAGACCCAGACGATTACCCATTTCGAGACGAAGCTCGCTCATTGCCTTTCGCGTACGGGTTTCAGCGCCCGCGAGTACCAGGATAAGGTCTCCGGCTCCTGCGCCGCAGAAAGATGCGATGTCTTTTAGTTTTTCTTCACTGAAGAACTTATCTACACTACTTTTAAAACTTCCGTCAGCATTACATTTTATATTCACCACGCCACTCATGCCGATCTGCGGCCTTTTCACCCATTCTGTCAGTTCATCAAGTTGCTTACGGGTATATTCACCAGCTCCCGGCACGGCAATCATCAATACGCTTTCTGCCTCATTGAACACTTTAAAATCCACATCATTCAATGCATCACAATATACTTTTCCGGAAACCTTCGCATTTTGGATCTTCATCCCGAACCGCAGATCCGGCTTGTCATTGCCATAGTGCCATATGGCGTCAGCAAATGTCATGCGGGGAAAGGGTTCTTTAATGTCTATTCCTTTTACATCATTGAATACATGTTTAAACAGACCTTCAAACATGTTCAATATATCTTCCTGCTCTACAAATGTCATCTCACAATCTACCTGTGTAAATTCAGGTTGCCTGTCAGCACGCAGATCCTCATCACGAAAACACTTTACTATCTGGAAATAGCGGTCGTAGCCACTAACCATCAAAAGCTGCTTAAACGTTTGCGGGCTCTGAGGTAAAGCATAGAACTGGCCCTGGTTCATGCGGGAAGGAACTACAAAATCTCTTGCACCCTCAGGAGTGCTGCGAATGAGAAATGGAGTCTCAATGTCCAGAAAACCGTGCGCATCAAGATAATTACGAACAGAGCGATTAATCTTGTAACGCAGCTCGATATTACGCTTTAGCGGGGGGCGGCGAAGATCAAGATAACGGTACTTCATACGCAACTCATCTCCCCCATCTGACTCTTCTTCAATGGTAAAAGGAGGTGTAGCCGCCGCATTTAAAATGACAACATTAACAACTTCCACCTCTATATCACCAGTAGGCATTTTGGGGTTCTTATTGTGGCGCTCAATCACCTTACCCGCCACCTGTATCACATATTCCCTACCGATCGGCTGTGCATCAAGCACAGGGTTCATCTGCTCGTTGAAATATAACTGTGTCATGCCATAGCGATCTCTGAGATCAATGAACGTTATGCTGCCAAATTTCCGAACGGTCTGAACCCAGCCGGCCATAGTTACTTCACTCTCTACATGTGATAAACGCAGTTCACCACAATTATGTGTACGATACATAGTGTAATTGCTTGAAAAGACTGCGAAGATAAGCTGATTGCCCCAATTGCAGAAGACGGTCATGCTTTCATTTTTAACCATATTTAACCAAGAGTATACCAGGCCGAATACTTACATTTGACACCCCAAAACATGAAACGGATCACCAATACATATAAAGAAGCTTACAGCGGGCTTTCACCCGCTACGTGGTGGCTATCGCTGGTAATGCTGGTGAACCGTAGCGGCACAATGGTGATCCCATTCATGACATTGTACCTGACACAGACACAGCATTATAGTATCGGGCAGGCAGGACTGGTCATGGGCATATTCGGGCTCGGCGCAGTTTGCGGCGGCTTCCTTGGCGGCAAGCTCACCGACAAATTCGGCTTTTACAATATACAATTAGCTGCTTTGACAGGTGGCGGCATCATGTTCATAACTTTGGGACAGATGCAAAGCTTCACAGCTATATGCGTGGCAGCTTTTGTATTATCTACGCTGAACGACTCATTCAGGCCGGCCAATGCGACTGCCGTAGCTGAGTATAGCAGCGAGGAGAACAGAACGCGCTCATTCTCACTCAACCGTCTGTCGATAAACCTTGGATGGGCCGTAGGCGGGGCCATTGGCGGATTCATTGCTTCCAAAAATTATCACCTGATCTTTTGGGTGGACGGCCTCACCAACATCGGCGCGGCATTACTATTGCTGGGCGTCCTTTCCCCAAAAAGAAATAAACAAACGCCTCCACGAAAAGCACTTTCTGACATTAAGGCCCCATCTGCTTACAAAGACAAAATGTACCTGGTGTTTGTTTTACTGACCATTACTTTCGGATGTTCATTCTTCCAGATATTCTCCACACTGCCCGTATTCTATAACCAGAAGCTTCACCTTACCCCCTTCTATATAGGCATTGTGATGTGCATAAACGGTTTACTTGTTGCCCTGTTTGAAATGGCTGTTGTGTTCACCCTGGAGAAACAAAAAAGGAACCTGACCTATATACAGGCAGGATGTTTATTTGTCGGCTTTTCATTTGTTGTATTAAACCTGTTGCATGGCCAACTGGCTCTTGCGCTGCTATCTGTGATCATATGCACTGCGGGAGAGATACTGACCATGCCATTTATGAATTCTTTCTGGATAGCACGTACTGAACCCAACAACCGCGGGCAATACGCCGGGCTATATACGGCTGCATGGTCGATAGCCCAAATAACGGGGCCCGCACTGGGCGCGCAGATAGCTGAACTATTCAGTTTCAGTACTTTATGGTGGTGTGTGGGTTCGCTAAGTGTAGTTACTTCACTGGGATTCCGATGGATCAAGCGAAATACTGCCCAATAATAACTCAGCTAACGCATGTACAAACATGCATATCAAAAACACTAAACTGTTAATAAAAAGCAGTATATTGCGCTGAAGTAGAAATGCTGTCATTCTTAACTCACAACTAACCACACGCAACTAATGAGAAAGACCATTTTAATTCTCGGCGGGGACGGCTATTACGGATGGCCGCTCGCCATGAAGGTAGCAGTACGTTACCCCGATCATAAGATCATTATCGTTGACAATGAATGGCGGAGAAATGTTGTCAAAAGTTTCGGCTTTCAGACATTGATCCCCATAGCAAAACCAACTGAACGCATCATGGCGTTCAATAAGGTGCATGGACTTGATAATATGCACTACATCCGCATGGACGTAAATTCGGACAGGCTGGATGATGTTATCAGGCACGAGAAACCACACACGATCTTTCACCTGGCGCAGCAATGCTCCGCACCTTATTCCATGAAAGGCATGGAAGAGGCGCTATTCACGGTGAAGAACAATGAAGCCGGGAATATGCGGCTACTATGGTCGGTTAGAAAGCATGTACCTGATGCACATATCATAAAACTCGGCTCATTCGGTGAATACGCTCAAGGTGGTATTGATATTGCAGAAGGATACTTCTTCCCGCGGCATAAAGGAATGGAGGCTACCAAGGCTATGCCCTACCCACGTGAGGCGGACGATATATACCACATTTCGAAGATCAACGATTCGAACTATGTGGCCATGGCCTGCCGTGTATGGAAGCTGCGCATAACTGACGTGATGCAGTCAACGATCTTTGGTTTCCTGACCGAAGAAATGATGGACAATGAAACCCTATATACGCGGTGCGACTATGACCATATGTTTGGCACGGTAGTGAACCGTTTCCTTACGCAAACTGTTCAGGGGCATCCGCTCACGGTATATGGCACCGGCAACCAACGCACCGGACTTATGGCGCTCAGGGATTCTGTAAACTCGCTGGTAACATTCATAGATAATAAACCGGATGCGGGCACCCACAAAGTGGTGAACCATGTAACAGAAACCAACTTCTCTATCAACGAGCTGGCCACCACTATTAAGGGTGTAGCCGCTGAGGAGGGTTATGATGTAACGGTAATACGCACGCACGACCCAAGATCTGAGCAGCCAGAGACCAAGCCAGTATATGGTATTGAGACGGGGTACCAGGGCCATGATACATTACACTCGCCATTTGCTGATGTTGCCAAAGAGATGTTGCGCATCATCGGGCGATTCAAGGAAAACATCTCCGACTCCTTGTTCATTCCAAGTATCAAATGGGCTGATGACATCACCGATGGTATCAAGCAACCAGTATCTTTTGAGAAAATAAATATCACTGACGAATCATATTGGGACCTGTTCCGCGAACAGCATTTCCATACAGACCGTATCAATCTTAATCCGGGAACGCTTGGCACCACCGCTGTTTCTGTAAAGAAAAGCAGGAACAACCAACACCCGATGAAGGACCCCGAGGGCTTCCCGCTGGGAAGCTACGAAAGCGGCCGCGCCAGCCTTGCCGATATCACAGTGCTGTGCGATGAACTGTGGCCTTCTCCGGGATACAGACTGACGATAACGCATAGTACGTCACAGACGATGAACCTCCTTGCGCTTGCCATGTTAAGGCGTTTCCACAAGGACTCCAACGGGCCGTTCAAGGTATTTACGACCATGCACGAACATGAAGGCGGTATAGGTTGTTTCCATCACCTGCCGGAGTATGATATTCACTATGTAGATGACAGCCTTCTGATGGATGAACATGCTATGGCCAACAGGTTGAAAGAATTACAACCGGAACTGGCTTTCTTCTCCCATGTATTCTACGATACCGGTAACGTTGCTCCAGTAGAACAATGGTGTAAGCTGGTAAAGAAGCATGCACCCAACTGCAAGATAATAGTAGATGTAGCCCAGAGCCTTGGCCTTTATGACCTGCCATTCGGGGAAGGGGATATTGTGCTGGGCAGTACACACAAATGGCTGTTCGGGCCACATGGCGGCGGACTTATGTGGATGCGTACCGAGTTCCAGGAATGGATAGAGGCTATGTACTGGAGCGGGCACGGGTTGTCTCATAACCCGAAGAACATACCTATAAGCATACCGGGCGGCCAGGACTTCAGGCTATATCCTGCGATCACAGAGTCACTAAGGTTCTTCAAAGAAGCCGGCAAGAACAATGTCATAGCACGATCTAAATACCTGGGCGCAATATTCCAGGAAAAACTGGATGAATTGTTTAGCGCAACCGGCATTAAGCACGTCTTCCTGAACAATGAAGCAGCATCACCCGTCATTACGCTGGCATTCACCGATTATGATCCATACCCGCTCTATAAGTTCCTGAACGAACAACAGGTGCATGTAAAGTGTATAAAAGACCATGAGATATGCGGTGTGGTACACCACATTCTTAGGTTTGGCATACCGTATTATGAGAACTGTGAACGACTGAATTACGCGCTTAACCAGGTCAGCAAATTCCTGGTTAAGGCGACAATGCCTGTATCTTCATAGTAATAACAGAGGCTACTATCTCTGATAGACCTCGGTCCATACTTTCCCGCTTTGATACCTGTATGCCAGGTGAAAAGCGGGATCTTTTTTTAATGCCTCATACCGCGCATCTGCCTCAATGTTGTCAAAAACGGCTACACGCGTATCTCCATCATAGACCCAGCGAACATGGGCTTTGAGAAAAGGTGGATGGTTGCCGAGAAATCCGGTGGGCGGGTCTGTGATATGCCGGCACAGAAGTGACGAACCTGAACTTATGTAGGTATCAGCCGGATAATGGCCTATCACAAAATCAACAGCCTTTTGCTGCACATCAACTGCATTAAATGCCTCGGGATCGACCTCGCAATGACCATCATTTCTCTGATATGCCAGCCAACCTATCCCAACTACTAATAGAATGACCGGGTATATCAATGCCTTGTGTATATGCCCGATAAGCTGCCCGTACCAGATGGCAAGAAGGAGCATCATGGGGATAAAAGCAGTAAGCGAATATCTGTAGGTATAGAAATTGACAGCTTCGAAGCAGAAATACAACAAGACAAATCCCCCTGTGAGGATGATCATTTTTTGTCCCTGTCTATCGGCCCCGTTATCTAAAGACCTCAAAACCCAAAACATAATAACAACGGTAATAATAAGCAAAGAAAGCAACAACCAACTGAAGTTGATCTCTCCTCCCCGTCTATCGTCAACCAATAAATACAAGACCGCTGCAGGAAGCAAAAATACCGCGTATCGCACATTCCTGGTCTTTACGGCAGCAGCTATAGACAATATCAGGAGCAATACATAATACAGCGCCTTACTTTGGTCATTGAATGTATTGATCAGCGCATTATACCTGAACTGATACCAGACAGTACCCCATTTAAGCTCTATTCGTTCCATATGCAACGGAAAAAAGAACCAGCCAAGCTGAATACGCTGAAGTATAAAGAAGGACAGGATCAATAGAAACGGAACAGCAACCGAGGCGAGCCTTACCCACCTTGAACGTAACGGCAGATCTTTGTTGAACAATGTTATCAACGCATCCATACCAATGACCGCCAAGGCTACGATACCACTCTCTTTTGTGAACAGAAGGCATGTGAGCGTAAAGGCAGATGCGATATATTTTTCCCTGGTATAATAATATATGCTCAGCAGGCTGAGCATGGGTACAAGTATCTCGCAAAGCACAAATGACGACTGAATGTAAAAAACAGGAAGAGTAGCCAAAAGCACCGCAGAGATGACTGCCGCCGGACGGCCAAAAAAACGCAGGCATATCTCATGAACACTTACCAGCGTAAGCAGGGAAATTGTAAGCGCAAAAGAATGCATAGAAACATGCGAGGGTCCAAATATCTTCATCCACGTAGCTGCTGCACAATGAAAGAACAAAGGATGCCCTCTCGACAATTCGGGTGGCAACGCCGTTGGCAGCAGGCTGATGCCATGATTACACATTTCACTGATGGCAGACGCGTATGGCCAGCTTTCGTCCCAATAGTACGGGTAATGTAAATGCGGCAACTTAAAGACAATAAAAAGCAGCAGAACACACATTAGCGCCCATCTGTCTTTTATGAAATCTATAGCCCGCGACATGGTAGTTGTTTCAAAAATAGGTAAAGTATCACCTGCTGCCAAACAGCATACTTCCTATGCGAACCATAGTACTACCCTCTTCGATGGCCAGTTTATAGTCAGAGGTCATACCCATGGAGCAAACAGAGAAACAGGCTTTGCCATAAAAAGTGGTGTCCCGCAACTGAACAAAGAAATTATGTATCCGGAAAAATTCTGAGCGTACCTGATCTATATCTTCCGTATTGGTCGCCATTCCCATAAGCCCGCATATTCGCACATTGCTGAGAAACTGTTGCTGAGCCTCATAATAGCTGAGAAAAGAGATGATCTCTGTTTCGTTCATACCAAATTTGGTTTCTTCGTCAGCTACATGCATCTGCAGCAAAACATCTATCACCCGGTTGTTCCTGGCTGCCTGTTTATTTATTTCCTGCAACAACTTGAAGCTATCTACGGCATGAACCAAATGAACAAACGGCGCAATATATTTCACCTTATTGCTTTGAAGATGCCCGATATAATGCCAGCGGATATCGGCCGGGAGCAGCGGTTGTTTTTCGACAAACTCCTGAACATAGTTCTCACCAAAATCACGCTGCCCGAGATCGTAGAGTACTTTAATATCTTCGACAGGCTTGGTCTTAGACACCGCGACCAATGCAACACCTTTAGCTGAAAGTTCGCCAGAGAGTTCTTTCCATGCAGCTACATTCACCATACTTAGTATTGCTCCTTCTCGTTTGGAAAATCCCTGTCTTTAATGTCTTTGATATAACGCTTTGTAGCGTCGGAGATGTCTTCGTAAAGATTCAGGTATCGCCTGAGAAAACGGGGTGAGAACCCTTTAGTAATACCCAGCATATCGTGCATTACCAGGACCTGGCCGTCCACATGGCCTCCGGCGCCAATACCTATTACCGGTATCCTGAGTTGGGCAGCAACCTCTGCACCCAGCCGGGCTGGTATCTTTTCAAGCACTATTGAGAAGCAACCGGCAGCTTCCAGCGCCTTAGCATTATGCATCAGTATCTCCGCTTCTTCCTCCTCCTTTGCACGTACGGCATAGGTGCCGAACTTATATATAGACTGGGGAGTGAGCCCGAGGTGCCCCATAACCGGTACACCGGCTCCGGTGATACGCCTGATGGATTCTACCACCTCTTCTCCACCTTCCAGCTTGATCCCATGAGCTCCGGACTCCTTCATTATACGTATTGACGAGTTCAGCGCCTCCTTACTGTTTCCCTGGTACGAGCCAAACGGAAGATCTACGATAACAAGACATCTGCGGCAGGCACGAATAACGCTCTGCGCATGATATATCATCTGGTCTAATGTGATGGGCAGCGTTGTTTCATGCCCTGCCATAACATTGGAGGCAGAATCCCCGACAAGGATCACATCAATACCTGCATCATCAAATATCCGCGCCATAGAGAAGTCGTAAGCCGTAAGCATACTTATCTTCTCGCCCTGTTGCTTCATCCCTTGCAGCGTATTGGTAGTAATACGCTTCATCTCTCCTTGTACCGACATAATAGCCTTATTTTTTCAATGGGAATGTAAATGTAGTAAACAAATGTAATAACAGACCAGTCTTACGGCTGCAACTATGACGCGAAAATGCGTCCGGCCATTTGCCATGCTGATGAGAAAGCCTCCTTATTCAGGTCAAGCGGAAGGCCGTTCAGCTCGCACCAGCCGGTCATATTCTCGGTGGCAATATTACCAACAAGTTTGTCTTCGGCCATCGGGCAACCACCAATTCCCTTCATGGCACTATCGTATCTCATACAACCCGCATTAAATGCCGCGTGTATCTTTTCCTCCCATTTGTCCGGAGCTGAGTGAAAATGAGCACCTATACTAACGTCTTTGAATTCGGGAATGAGATTATTAAATATATACGCGATATTATCGGGAGATGCCATACCTACGGTATCTGCCATAGCAATGGTCTTAATACCCAGTTGTGACAACTTTCCTACCCAATTGATAGCCACTTCAGCAGAATAGGCATCTCCATATGGATTACCAAAACCCATTGAGATATAGATAACCAGTTGTTTACCCTTTACCACACATAAACGCTGCATCTCTTCCACTTGTGCCAAAGATTCAGCTATCGTTTTATTGGTATTTCTTAACTGAAATGTTTCGGAAATAGAAAAAGGGAAGCCGAGGTAAGTGATCTCATCATACTGAACCGCCTCTTCCGCGCCACGCGTATTGGCAACAATCGCCAACAGCTTTGTTCTTGTTGCACTCATGTCGAGCCCTTTCAGCACCTCCTTAGTATCCGCAAGCTGGGGGATTGCCTTTGCTGACACAAAGGAACCGAAATCCAGCACATCAAACCCTACCCTAAGCAATGTATTCAGATACTCAACTTTCTCCTCAGTAGGAATGAAATGACTCCAGCCCTGCATAGCATCGCGCGGGCACTCAACCAACTCTATCTTTTTCGCATTACTCATACTATGATAATATCGCAGCCAGGTTATTACTGGTAAGTGGCTTATTCAGAAACTGCTTTACCGAATGATAATTCTGTAACTGGTGAATATCGTTGTCGTTAATAGACGAAGAGATAACATAGACCAGGTAATTTGCCTGTATGTCCGCAGACAGTTTTTCAAAAGCCTCTACGAATTCAAAGCCGTTCATAACAGGCATTTGTATATCCACAAGCAGCACAGTTCCGGGGCTACCAGGAACAGCGGGAGTCTCAGAAATATACTTCAGCGCCTCTTTCGCCTGCTGAAAAGACCGGATAGATTCACATTTCCCGGTATTTTTAATGATCTTCTCCGCTATAAAACAATCCAGCTTGCTGTCATCAACAACAATAAAATTCAGTTTCATTGACCGTTTGGTTTTCCTGGTATAGTTACTTTAAAAGTTGTTCCTTCATTGACCACTGAGCTTACCTGTATATTTCCTTTCAGTTTATTCAGGGCATCCTTCACATTGTACAATCCGAAGCCTGAGCCTGTTTCTTCTGATGTTGCCCTATAAAACATTTCAAAGACATGCGGAATATGCGCCTCTTCGATACCGATGCCATTGTCTGTAACAGTGATAGCCACTTCATTATTGTTCACACTCAGATCAACGTGCACCTTTTTTTCTGTAACGTCCTTGCGCTGATACTTGAAAGCGTTAGATAACAGGTTATTCAATACGATCTTGATAGCGATCTCATCGGAGAAAAACGGCTCATCCTGAACAACATTATAAGTAAAATTGATGTTGTCCATCTTTTTCCCAATACGGAAGAATGTTGCAACATCTCCCATCACTTTATTAAAACTGATGTTCTCAAATATCAACTCCGCACGCTTGAGATTATAGTATTCATGCATGTTCCGGATGAACTCATCGAGCTTCTTGACCGCGACATCCATCATATCCAGTATATCACGCATTTCCTCAATGCTACTCATCCCGCGCGCGATGTCGAGTGCGCCGATCACACTGAGCAAGGGCCCTCTCATATCATGCGTAACACTATATGCAAACTTACCCAGCTCATCATATGCTGACTGAAGTTCTTTATTCTTCACAGCGAGCATAGAACTGGTTGTATAGTATTTATTTGCCTCTTCTATAGCAGATCTGATATCAACATCAGTCCAGGGCTTCTTGATGTAACGGAAAATATGGCCCTTATTGATAGCATCTATAACAGACTCAAGGTCTGCATAGCCTGTAAGGAGCATTCGAACAGGATCAGGAAAACGTTCGCATAGCTCGGCATAAAATTCTACGCCGGTCTTTTCCGGCATTCTCTGGTCACAGAGAATGACCCTGATATCCGGATTGGCCTCCAGGTATTCATATGCCTTATTGGTATCAATGGCGATGAAAACAGTGTAGTCGAACCTGAAAGTAGCTTTGAAACTGTTCAGGTTATTCTGCTCATCGTCTATGTATAAGACTTTTATTTTCTCCGAAGGATTCAATACTATGTTATTTGTGCGTTAAAGGTAATTTAATAATGAATTCCGTGCCAACTCCTACTTCAGAATTAATTTTTATTTCTCCATTGTGCTTATTAATAGTGTTGTAGGCGATAGACATGCCCAGTCCCGTACCCTCTCCTACATCCTTAGTTGTAAAGAAAGGTTCAAAAAGCCTTTTCTTAGTATTATCGTCCATGCCGATCCCATTATCTGATATGCTGACATAGACATAATTATCGTCAAAGGATGTGGCAATCGTCAACACACCGCCATCAACATCGCCAAACTTCTTACGCACGGCAAAAACGGCATTAGATATCATATTCAGGAACACCTGGTTCAGTTTGCCGGGATAACACTCCACCACAGGAAGGTTGGCATATTTCTTCACTACCTTAATATGGCCGGTCAATAGGTTATTGGAAACTATGAGCGTAGAGTCCAGACCTTCATTGATGTCAGCCTTTTTCAGATCATCCTCATCGAGGCGGGAGAATATTCGTAAGCCCTTAACGATCTCTGCGGTTCTGGACGCGCCCTCACCAATGCCTTTCAACAACTGATCTATCTCCATCTTGAGATAGTCGTAATCGATGTCCATTTTGTATTCCTCGATCTTCTTCTGCTTCTCTGTAACCGGAATAGTATCCAAGACCAGCTTTTCCATATTGTCGATGGTTTCGATCAGTATGTTCACATCCCTGTTCAGCGGTTTTACATTCGATGTCACAAAGTTTATCGGGTTATTTATCTCATGCGCAATACCGGCCGTCAACTGACCAAGAGATGCCATCTTCTCGGATTCTACCAATTGTGTTTCTGCTTCTTTCAATTCTACCAGCGCCTTGTTCAACTCATCGTTGGACAGTTTCAGTTCGTGTGTACGCTCATTTACTTTTCTTTCCAATACAACGTTCTGCTCGCGCACTATACGCTCGTTTTCCTGCAAAGCGTACATGGCCTGCGCCTGAGACTCTTCCTTTTCTTTACGGAACGTATTGATCTTGTCGGCCAGGGCTATGGACAGTAATACCACCTCTATCGCAGAACCGATCTGCATGGCGTAATAGGTGAAATTATTGTAGGGAACTACATTGGCGTTCCTCAATACAAATATGATAACACCCACAATAAATATGGAGAAAGCTATCAGGAAGAAACGTGCGGGCCTGTACCCTTTCCTGGAGATCTTAATAGCCACTGTGTACCCTACTGCTGCCAGCACCATCACCAGCAACTGCATGATGAGTGTAGCCATACGGTAGTTTCCGGTAAAGCTGAGAAGGATGATACCCACATAGAGCGCAACAATAACCAGCAGCGTCTTATACAAACCCGGGGTATAATGCCGAATGTTCATAAAGTTATTTATGAACAGTACCGAGAAGATACCGGACAATGCCGGCACCCAAACCATCATAGCATTTGCGAGGAAATAAGAAGAAGGATATAAGAAACGGGCGGAATAACCCTGGAGACAAGCCTGCGTCCAACCTACAAATAAGATATAACCTACATAATAGAGGTATGACTTGTCGCGAACCGAGAAATAAATGAACAGGTTGTACAAGAGCATCACTAAAATGATACCGGCATACAACCCGAAAATAAGATCCTTGGTGAATATATCTTCGGATATGGTTTGAATACTGCTAACTGTCAGGGGTACCTGTATCTGCTCGGATGCGATGATCTTCATCAAGTACTCCCTTGATTCGCCCTGTGGAATGTGAAGATCAAAAATATAATTCTGGTGTTTATGCTTCCTGGCATATACGGGGACAAACTCGCCTAAGGATTCGGGATCGTAGCTGCCGGGGCGCGTGATGTCTATAAACGTAACGCTGTCGATAGTCGGATAATCTAACTGTAAGGCGAGATCATTCTGTCCCGACCGATTGGAGATGACCATCCTGATCCAAAAGGATGAACTACTGATCTCCAGGTTGGGTACTGCCTGTTTCTTATTGACAAATTCCTTTGAGAGGAGTACATCATTAATGCCTAAACGATTCGTTTTGTCTTCAAGTATCTCGATCTTATCGCCGATATTGAGGAGTTTACCGGCATCTGTGACAATTACGGTATCCTGGCCAAACAGACCATTAGAGAACAAAGAAAAAAGAACGCATATAATATAACGTACTGAAATTCTCATGACCGCCCTTGATTTCACATCTAAAATACTGCTTTATTTTTTAAAATATAACTAATACAAAGTTTATTACTTAAGTATCAGAACATCGCTCAATGGCCTCCTTACGGTTCCGGAACCGACCTTCCCGGCGACGCCTAACCGAAACATGATCACATTTTCCATGCTACCCGGAACAGGAAACAATGCATTCAATCTACTGCTTACCAGATCATATTCGGACCTCAGACGCTGAGGTATTGAACTATCTGACCCTTGGGTGAAGCACGATGCTATGACCAATGGTGTGATCAGCGGTTGCAATGCCAGTCCATTAACGGCGGCAGTCAGCCACATTCGTTGAAATGCCTGGCCTGCCTGCAACATATTCCCGGAGGATGCGCTGAGCATACCCACTACAGATGTGGTAGCGGCAACCTTTCTGCCCAGGTATTCCAGGGCTCTTCCTGCATTCCAATCACCAACCAATTTTATAGCATCCTCCGACCTTATCATTTTCAACATGAGCTCCTCGGGAGGATATAGACCTAATGTAGCCACATCAATACCGGTTCCTGCAGATATTGCATCTTGATTGGTCCATTTTAGTTCTCCCTGAAAAAACTCGAAATGACCTGCAGGGTTCAGAAGCTTCAATCGCTCAGCGGGACCACATATATCTGCCAACGCCTGTATATCTGCGGGTGATGTGCGAAACGCCAGGTTTACCCCATTGACAGAACAGGCAGCATCAGCAAGCCTGTCAAGCACATCACTGCCAATAGCTGTATTATTTCCGCTTCTTATAGTTGCCCGTGTACTGATAGCATTTGCTAACTCATGCGGCATAAACAGATCCGGTGCTCCTTGCCCTGAAAAAGAGAGCACTGCTACTAACCTGCTATCCTGAGACAAAGGCAGCAGATCAACTTCCGGGGCAAAACCCATATTTGCTGCAGCGAGCATCACATTTTCTATCGCTGCACCTAAAGCAATACGCCGATTGGAGGGCCGGATATCTGAGAACGGCAACGCTACGCTACAATTGTCGAACAGATACAGGCAACCCTCTTTATAAAACCATTTCCATGGTTGTGAGTTAGCTTGCGACGGCGCCTTACAACCAGCTTCTACCAATGCAGTCACCTGATGTGCTGAAAGAAGAATATCTTCCTTCTTTCTTGTCACTTTTCCTGCTATTGCTTCCATTTCGCTGCCGGAAAGTGGTGCGTCAGCCACAAATGACGGCTTTATCTTAGGCCTCTTATCCGGCACCAACTGCTCCATATCTATGAAGTACCGGCCGGAGTCAGTAAACTGATCTAGGAATATACGCCTGCAGGTATCTGCGCTGACAGCACCGCCTAATGTAACCGCGGTGGCCAATTGAGGCCATGTAGATATTGTACTCCTCATTTCTATCATTGAAGCCTTCATGCGGGCCGACAATGTATCAAGGCCTGATATAGGTAACATATAAGGCACCTTCTCCTCATTGGTCTTAAGATTCCTGAGCACCTCCATATCAATATTGAGATGGCTGAGCCAACCATGCATCACCGGCCGGCCCGGATCGAGGTCAAAACGTTCTACATCCAATGTACCGCGATCGCTAGCTTCCATAAGCACCGGCACATGGAGTTCTTTGGCCTTGATTCGGCAAAGTATTTTTATATTAACACCATCGCACTCATCAATAACGGCATCCAGCTTTCCGCCTTTAAGGAAGAAGTCATCTATATTATCATCATTGATCCCCTCGGTGTAGCAAACCACTTTGAAGAACGGGTCTATCTCGGCGATCTCCCTGGCCACAGCATATGCTTTTAACAACCCAAGATTATGAACCCCGGTACGTATCCGGTTCAGGTTGTTGAGCTCCAGCGTATCAAAATCGGCAAGGCGCAGCTCCCCGCATCCTCTTTCCAGTGCCAGTGTAACAGACACTGACTGCCCAACGGAGAGGCCTATCACGCCAACCTTTTTTGTGGCCAGTATATCCCGCTCGGCAGTAGTTATCTTATTGCGGTTAGCTGATGTTCTCAGGTCAATAAACTCTGCCTCGTCCAGCAAATGAACCATACGTGCTGACCATGGATAATAGACCCAAACACCATACAGCACAGGATCCATACCATCCAGGTGTTCGTGTATCATTCGCTTATAATCGTCATCGGACAGTACCAGGTGTGGATTACGGCTCTTGATAAGCTCTTTGAGCTGGTTATACAATTCATCAAAAACCTGAACATTACCTGATGAAACAAGAGCATCAAAATCGTTTCTTTCTGCGGGAACGGACAACCTGAAAAACTGAGGCTGGTACAACTGATTTGTTGATTGCGCGCTTTTTCGCAACGCATCAATATCTGGATTCATGATCAAAAAGGTGTTAGTTTATATCAATACCGCTCTACTCTCTAATGACGAGATCGTAGTCTATCTCAATCTCCTGTCCACGAGGTGATGTTTCGTGTCCGTTGAAAACAGGACTATGCCTCAGTTCAAATATCTTTTGCCTTTCTTCCGATTCAGCACCGGACAAATCAGGTACATCATTTAAAACGACCGCGGTTGCCACCAGGCCCTCCTTGGGATAATAAAATGTTCCTTTATCGCCAAGCCGCTCGTCCACAATAAACCCGACACGCATACAGTTCTTCACCGTGGCAGGTGCACACAGCGCGAAAAGGGTCTGCAACTTCAACTGCATTGCCAATGCAACGCCTACCCTACCTAAAAAGATACTACCTACACCCAAACCGGCGACCTCTCTTGAATTCCACAAACCACACAACTCACCGGTGCCCTCGGGCATCTGCTCATTTACGAAGCGGTGAATGTTCTTATCGAAAGGAGTTAAAGCATCTTCAATAGGCAATGGATAATTCCCCCTGGCCACCTGAATCCTTGCACCTCCGAAAGTTTTTTCACCATTCTCTGACTCCACTATTATCACATAAGTATCGGGATCATCAAACCATTTTACCTTTGCAGAAGTGATCATCGCAATACCATAAATTTTAAGTACCTTTGAGTGGCCCTCAACGTACTTCTGACAGAGTTCTAAGTTGCTCGTCGCTCTAAAAGCTTTTATAACTAACTTAATTGGTTCCAAGAATCTACAATTGAAACTACAAAAACATTAAATTTAATATACTTATGAAATTAAATTTAACTGAAAGCTGAAGGTGAAAAATATAAAATTGTTAACCAAACACGTTGCAAAGTAACAATAAGATTTTATTTTTACAATTAGTTATATCTTATTACTCTATTGATTTTTTTGTAAAAACTGCAAATTAATTGACCATGGAAAATAATAAAATTAATATCTTATATGTTGATGACGAGTTAAATAATCTTGTCTCATTTAAAGCGACATTCCGGACTAAATATAACGTTTTTACAGCTATCAGCGGAGAAGAGGCTGTCAGCATCTTACGCAGTAAGCAGATAAACATAATAATCACTGATCAGCGCATGCCGCAAATGACCGGTGTAGAATTTCTTGAGTCGATCCTGGGTGAGTTTCCGGAGCCTATCAGAATATTGCTTACCGGTTATGCAGACATGAATGCTGTGATCGACGCCATCAATAAAGGGAAAATATACCACTATCTCACAAAACCATGGAGCGAAGAGGAACTCGATGCCACTATTGCTAAGGCCTTTGAGGTATATAAACAGAAAATGGAAGAGAAGGAAACGGCCTACAAACTGAGCCTGTCTAATGAGCAACTGGAGTTTCTGCTTCGTCAAAAACTGCTTTCATAAAATATTCCTTTAATCTTGTCTATCCTACGGTACCGGTAGCCATTTTGTGGTATTATGTTATTTTTGAGTGGTCTTAAACTGCGCAATGGTAAAACTTAGTGTTGTCGTTATTACTTTAAACGAAGAGCGTAATCTTGATCGTTGCCTCAAGTCTGTAAAAGAAGTTGCAGATGAGATAATTGTTGTAGATAGCCATTCAACAGACAAGACCGAAAGTATTGCCTTATCAAATGGCGCCAGGGTTGTTCAGCGCTCATTTGACGGGTATGCTGAACAAAAGAATTTCGCTACGGAACAGGCATCAAACGATTGGATATTATCCCTCGATGCCGATGAAGAACTAACACCTGAATTAATAGCCTGCATTAAACGTGTAAAGGAGCACCCAACATTTAACCTATACTATGTTCCACGCCTAACGAACTATTGTGGTAAATGGATAAAACACTGTGGGTGGTATCCCGATAAGCAAGGGCGATTTTATAACCGCAGCAAAGGAAGCTGGGTAACAAAGAAAGTACATGAGTATTGGTCTTTGAAGGACACATCAGCCAAAACAGGCCTGCTTCACGGCGACCTGTTACACTATAGTTTCTCTTCCATTTCCGACCATGTAAAAAAAATAGAAAAATACTCGGAACTTGCTGCCAGGGAGGCTGTGGAACAAGGGAGAATGGCCGGTTTTGTTAAGATTCGCATATCTCCCAAGTGGCACTTCATCAATGAGTATCTTTTCAAACTCGGCTTCCTCGATGGGTTTCACGGATATGTCATTTGCAGATTATCCTCTTATGCTACATTCATCAAATACTCGAAGATCAGGATGTACGCAAAGAAACATTAAAGCCAATTGCTAATCAATTAAAAAAATATAAAAAAAATGTTGGCTGAATTGGAGTAAATAATTATAAATTTGCGCACAAAATCACACAAAAAAATGAAAAAGATCTTCACATCAGTTGTTGCCCTCATGGTTATGGGCTCTGTAAGTTTCGCTCAGGAAGCTAAAAAAGAAACAAAGAAAGCTGCTGCTAAAACAGAAGCTAAAGCTGACAAGGCTGCCGCAAAGACAGAAGCTAAGGCTGAAGCTAAATCTGACGCTAAGCCGGCTAAGAAGGCTGCTAAGGCAGTTAAGAAAGCTGAAAGCGCAGAAGCTAAAACAAAATAACTTATCAATTAGTTATCTGAATAACAAGCCCCGGATTTTTCCGGGGCTTGTTATTTTTGATATCCACCCTCTGTTTTAACCATAAGTTACTAGTAATTCAAAAATATTATACAATATTATTATTTATTTATTTTTTAGTAAATAATATCTGGCAGTATTTGTCTGTAATTACAAAAAACAGTGTATTTTTAAAGAAATTTAACCGGAGACATTCTATGAGACGATCGTTTATAGTATTTGGTGCATTATTAATGATGTCATTTGCTGAAAAAGCTTCAGCACAGGCAACGCTTAATGCCACCGGAGGTACCTACCTTGCTACCGACCTGACTGAGCATGATTGGTCTATTGGCGAGGTTGCTCTTGTCAGTACATTCTATGGACCTAAGGACAAGAATATTGTTGTCACGCAAGGGCTTTTACAGAACGAAATTTCAACACCCGAAAAAGCTGTTGTATTTGACCTTTACCAACACCTGCAAGTATTTCCAAACCCTGCCAGCTCGGTAGTTAATGTACAGTACATTGCAATAAGCAATGGCACCTTGAATTGCAAACTGATGGATATGACAGGTAAACTGCTACAAAACCAGAATTCGGTTGTTAAGTCTGGTATCAATACCGAGCAGCTCGATATCAGCACATTAGCCGCAGCAAATTACATGCTGAACATTACCTTTAAAAGTGAAGATGGAAAAGAAACAAGCGTTCCTTTCAAAATTCAGAAACTAAACTAAAATAATACCAACCTGATAAATTTAAACAGTTATTTATGAAAAAAGTAGTACTGACTTTTGCTCTTGCTATATCTACAATGATGGTGGCAAACGCACAGGCCCCAAAAGGGTTCAACTATCAGGGTGTTGCCAGAAACGCATCGGGCACGCCGGTAGCGAATACACCCATCAAACTCCGCCTGACTGTTCATGACGGAACATCTACCGGAACTACAATGTACCAGGAGTATCATGACATTACCACAAACACATTTGGTCTTTACAATGTCGTTGTGGGCAAGGGTAATGTGCTCTTCGGTACTTTTGACATTCTGCACTGGGCAAATGACCTTGCTACGGCGCCTGCTGATGCCATGTATCTGCAGGTGGAAGTAGACCTGACCAATACCGGAAGCAGCTACGTTAGCCTTGGTTCATCTCAGTTGATGAGTGTTCCTTATGCTATGTTTGCCGCTAACGGCCCTGTTGGTCCTGCCGGCCCTGCAGGTCCTACCGGCCCAACCGGTCCTACCGGTCCTGTTGGCCCTGCCGGCCCTGTTGGTCCAATGGGACCCGGTTCCGTAACCTCTATTACTGCAGGTTCCGGGTTACTAGGCGGTACGATCACAACATCAGGAACTATATCAATGCCTAGTTTAGGTACAGCAGGAACATACGGTTCATCAACCGATATACCTGTAATAACAACTGATGCACAGGGAAGAGTTACCGGAGTGGTTACTGCACCGGTAGCGGGTGATAACTGGGGACTTCAGGCTGTGATCACTGACCCGACACTTGCCGGCAACGGTACTCCCAGCTCTCCATTGCAAATCGGCCCAATGGGGGCAACTTCCGGACAGGTACTACAATACACCGGTACTACCTGGGCTCCTGCTTCCGTAAGTGGTACGGGTACTGTTACAAGCATTAACACAAGCGCTCCTTTGACAGGAGGTCCGATAACCACTTCAGGCACAATAGGGATGGCTACATCAGGTGTGGCTGCTGGTCCATACGGCTCTACTTCACAGATCCCGAATATAACTGTAGATGTTTACGGCCGCGTAACAGCCGCATCTAACGCTTACCTTACTATGAGCGGAGATGTGACCGGACCAAACAATGCAACGGTTGTTGCAGGAATACAAGGTCGTTCGGTTGCTGCCACTGCACCAACAACGGGCCAAACCCTTGTATGGAGCGGTGCACAGTGGGTTCCGGGTGCAAGTTTTGCAAGCACTGGCACTACCAATTATATTCCAAAATTCACATCTGCTACCAGTGTTGCTAATTCTAACATGTACCAGGATCCTACTACAAAACAGATCGGTGTTGGTACAACAGCTCCAACTGCATCTCTTGACGTGGAAACAAAGGATGATATGACTGGTAATTTTGTGAACAACCAGACTACTGTACCAAGCCAATCAGTATTGCAGGCATTGTATTCCGGTGGCGATGCGTCTACAGGAAGCACCGCAATATACGGAGAGTCCATTCCGGATATCACAGTTGCTCAGGGTACCGGCGTTATCGGTAATGGCGGTACATTAGGTGTATTTGGTGTTGGTCAGAGCATTGATCCTACTGCAACACTTCAAGCTATTGGAGTTGAAGGGCAAACGTACAGTGACAACGATTACGCTGCTGCGGTAGCCGGTTTTGCTGATGCTTTCATTGGCGGACCAAACCATAACTATGGCGTATTTGCTACTACTGATGGTAGCGGCGCTATTGAAGACTATGCCGGTAAGTTTGTAGGTGATGTTGATGTTACCGGTTTACTGAGCAAAGGTGGTGGTTCATTTAAGATCGATCACCCCCTTGATCCCGCTAATAAATTCCTTTACCACAGCTTCGTAGAAAGTCCTGACATGATGAATATATACAACGGCAACGCAACTACAGATGCAAGTGGCATAGCAACTATTACACTTCCTTCTTATTTCCAGGCATTGAACAAGGACTTCCGCTATCAGCTTACCGTTATCGGCACCTTTGCCCAGGCTATCGTATCTAAGGAGATCGCATCAAACCAGTTCGAGATAAAAACAAGCCTGCCTAATGTAAAGGTTAGCTGGCAGGTAACCGGTGTTCGTCATGACGCGTTTGCAAATGCTCACCGTATTGTGCCTGAGGTTGATAAAAAAGGTAACCAGATCGGCAAATACATTCACCCTGTTGAATTGGGCAAGTCGAAGAACGACATGATGAGTGTTATGAAACACAATCAGCAGGTTCAGAAAAAAACAGCTAAGAACAAATAATTGTAATTGCTACAAAAAATAAGCTCCCGTAACCGGGAGCTTATTTTTTATGTCTGGTCAGGTTATTTACATCAGATCTCCTACCATGTCCTTCGGATCTACCCAGGCATCAAACTCTTCTGCAGTAACATAACCAAGATCAATAGCTGTTTGCTTTAGTGTCTTACCTTGTTTATGAGCTGTTTGTGCTATCTCTGCCGCTTTGTAATACCCTATCTTAGTATTCAGGGCTGTTACCAACATCAGAGAATTGTTTACGTGTTGTTTTATGTTCGCCTCTATCGGAGCAAGCCCTTCAGCACATTTGTCATTGAACGAGATGCAGCCCTCGCCTATCAGGCGTGCGCTGTGCAGGAAATTATAAATCATAACCGGCTTGAACACGTTCAGCTCAAAGTGACCGGTAGCCCCACCAATACCAATAGCAACATCATTACCCATTACCTGTGCTGCTATCATGGTCAACGCCTCACATTGCGTAGGGTTTACTTTACCCGGCATGATAGATGACCCCGGCTCATTATCCGGAATGAACAACTCACCGATACCGGAACGAGGGCCGGAACTAAGCATACGAATATCGTTTGCTATTTTCATAAGACTCACCGCCACAGTTTTCAGGGCTCCATGAGCTTCTACAATAGCGTCGTGAGCAGCGAGGCTTTCAAACTTATTCTCCGCGGTAACAAAAGGCAATCCGGTAAGGCCGGCAATGTTCTCAGCAACCTTAACCGCATAGCCTTTGGGAGTATTGATACCGGTGCCGACAGCAGTGCCGCCAAGCGCCAGTTCGCTAAGATGTGCCAATGAATTATTGATAGCTCTCAGGCCATGATCCAATTGAGACACATAACCACTTAATTCCTGGCCAAGTGTAAGAGGAGTAGCATCCATAAAATGCGTACGACCGATCTTAACAATGTGCATGAATTCTTTAGACTTTTTAGCCAAAGTATCACGCAGCTTTTTGATTCCCGGAATTGTCACATCGATAAGCATCTTATACGCTGCTATATGCATAGCGGTCGGAAACGTATCATTTGATGACTGAGACTTATTCACATCATCATTCGGATGTATGAACTTCTCCTTATCTGTTAGCTGACCACCTTTTAAAACGTGCGCCCTGTATGCCACAACCTCATTTACATTCATATTTGACTGTGTGCCGGAACCCGTTTGCCATACGACAAGCGGAAACTCATTATTCAGCTTACCTTCCAGAATCTCATCGCATACCTGCCCGATAAGATCTGATTTTTCCTGGGGAAGCACACCCAATTGGCAGTTGGTCATAGCTGCTGCTTTCTTCAGGTAAGCAAATGCCCTGATGATCTCGATGGGCATACGATTGATGTCCTGCGCTATCTTAAAGTTCTCAATAGAGCGCTGAGTCTGTGCCCCGAAGTACGCATTAACGGGCACTTTAACTTCGCCCATAGTATCTTTTTCAATACGAAAATCCATAATTATAGAAGATTAGTTTAAATTGAGAGTGCAAAGGTAATGGCGTAATCTGAGAATACCATTATGATTTTGATTAGCCAGGGTTTACATCCAGGAAGTAAAAGCCGGGATCCCAGCCTCCATTCTCTGCTTTATACGACCTATGTACGATCTCACCTGTAACAATCTCAACAGGCGTACTAAAAAAAGGCGCATTATATACAAACGTATGATACTCTCCGTTCTCACCACATGGATCAACGCCGGTTGGTAATTCAGCCAGCAACCCGGCATCTACCTTTCGCCCCAGAAACTCCGGGCCGAGGTATTTTTCATTAACACAAACAATTATAGCCTCAATACCTGCCTGCTCTACCTCCCGAACCAATTCACGGGTATCTTTTTTCCATAAAGGGAACAAGCCCGTTATACCTACGGACGCCAATTGCTTTTCTCTATAGTTTTTCAGGTCTTCCAGAAATATGTCGCCGTATGCAGCATATTGTACACCAGAGGACCTGAATTCCCGCATAATTCTCCCCATCGCTTCATTGTACAAATTATCGTCAGGACTGGCCGGCAACTTTACTTTTACGATCGGCAAGCCAATCCGCTCAGCCTGGATTTCGAGCAATTGCTCCCTGATGCCATGCATAAACACTCTATCATGTTCTTCGCTAAGGGTGGTCAGCAGATGAGACACATGATACCCATTTTCTAAGAGATGCAACAGAGCCAAAGAAGCATCCTTGCCTGAACTCCAGTTCATCACTACCTTTGTATTATTCATTGTGAAACGTGATATTCCGGGCAAATCAATGTAAATTGTCTGATAGAAACTAATTTCAGCATGCCAAACGCAGTCATTACAGGCGCTACTCAAGGTATAGGCAAGAATATTGCCGAAAAACTGCTTTCAGAGGGTTTTTCCATAGCCGTTTGCTCCAGAAACAGGGCAAAATTAGACTTATTGTGTGCCGATTGGGCTAGAAACTACCCGAACGCTGGGATAATAGCTGAGGTTGCCGACTTGTCTGTAAAGGAGGAAAATGAGCTGTTTGGAAACATTGTGCTTAATGCCTTTTCGAAAATAGATCTGCTGATCAACAATGCAGGGATATATCTACCGGGAACTATAGGCGAAGAACCTGATGGACTGCTGGATACCATGCTCGGTGTGAACCTATACAGCGCTTATTACCTTACCCGAAAGTTATTGCCCCGCATGAAGCAAGAGCGGTCCGGACACATATTCAATATGTGCTCTATTGCCAGTTTAAAGGCATACCCAAATGGCGGTTCTTACAGCATTTCCAAATACGCGCTACTGGGTTTTTCCGACAACTTAAGAGAAGAATTAAAGCCATCAGGCATTAAGGTTACAGCCATATGCCCCGGCGCCACTTATACACCATCATGGGAAGGCAGCGACGTGCCTCCGGAAAGGATAATGGAAGCCAGGGATGTGACCGAAATGCTATGGAGCGCCTATTCACTTTCTCCACAAGCCAACGTGGAGACGATAGTCATGAGGCCTGTTAAAGGAGACTTATAATTTTTCTTTTTAACGTAGCTTTAACCGTCCCCACTTTTGCCCCAAAGGGTTTCAAAGTAAATTTGTGCATACCTGAATGAGACGCATAAAATACATGTGGCGTTATTGTATTGCCGTTTTCCTGATGCTGGCGTTCTTTCTCCATGCCGGGGCACAGAACGTGGTTTTCACCGCAGCAGCCGGGGCAAATAAGATAGGTGTAAAAGACCGGGTTGAGATCCAGTTTACCGTGAGGGATGCTCAAAATCTACAAAGCATCACGCCCTCATTAAAGTCTCCGTTGTTTGATGTTGTTGGTGGACCATTTCAGTCTCAAAGTTCGAATACCCAGATCATTGGCAATAAAATGATCACCTCTGAGAGTTTTACGTTGACCTATGTCATTCAACCAAAACAAGAAGGCACGATATCTATACCACCTGCTACTGCAAAGGACGCGTCCGGGCATACCTTCCAATCAAATGCCGTTACCATACAGGTAGTACCCGGTTCAGTAATGCAACAGCAGCGGCGGCGTTCCTCAGACCCGTTTGATGACCCCAATGATCCGTTTGCCGCAATGGCACAACAAATGCAGGCTATGCAACAAATACAGATGCAGCGCATGCAGCAAATGCAACAAATGAGGGGCAATGCGCAGCAGCAGCCTCAAGCACAAACACCACAGCAAAAAGCAGAAGAAGACGAGGCCGCTGAAAAAGAAGTAAAAAAAGACCTTTTCATCAGAGTAACGGTTGATAAGAATAAGGTACATAAGGGAGAGCAAATAACAACAAGCTATAAACTATATACCCGCCTGCCCATGCAGGTCAACATTTCCAAGCTGCCATCGCTGGATGGCTTCTGGACACAGGATTTTGAGATACCCCAGCCTCCAAAACCAACAGAAGAGGTGCTGGACGGAAAGAAGTACCAGGTATTCCTATTGAAAAAATCAGCTTTGTTTCCACAACAGATCGGCACCCTGGTACTTGACGCCACAGAAGCAAAAGGTGTAGCCCGTATCGTTCAGCAGGTAAAAAGACGGGCATCGGATCTTTTCGGTGGATCGTTGATGATGAATGATCCTTTCTTTAATAATGCCTTTTTCAACACACAGGCATACAAAGACGTACAGGTTGATCTTAAAAGCGACCCGGTAAAAATAACCGTGACAGACCTGCCTGAGAAGGATAAGCCAGCAGGATATGGAGGTGCTGTAGGTAATTTTAAGGTAACCGGAAAGATAGACAAAACAGAGATCTCGACTGATGACATCGCAACACTTACCTTAAACATTACAGGATCCGGAAACCTGAAATTAATAGAGGCTCCCAAGCCCGAACTACCAAACGGACTGGACACATATGACCCGCAAATAAAAGATACAGTGACCGGCCGCACAACAACAATAAGCGGCACTAAGACCATTACCTATACCATTACCCCACATACACCCGGCGATTATGATATTCCCGGTGTTGCATTTACCTATTTCAACCCGCAGACCGGTGCATATGTAACGGAGCATACCGAACCTATAAAACTACATGTAAGACCCGGCAAACATTATACACCGGCTCAAGCTCCGGCAAACAATCTTGCCATAAAAGACATTCACGACATTAACACACAGCCATTAAAAACTGTCGTACTTAACAGCAAGCCTTTGTTATTTAGTCCCGGTTTCTTACTGCTGTTTGCATTGCCATTGCTGGCATTTTTGTTTTTCATGTTGCTGAAGCGGCGAAATGAGGAAGAATCCCGAAATACTGTACTTACAAAACGAAAGAGAGCCAATAAAGTTGCCCTGCAACGCCTGACAAGCGCGAGGAAATTTATGCAGCAGGGCAATAGAAATGCATTTTATGAAGAAGTGTCGAAAGCAATATGGCTCTATTTGAGCGATAAGCTGAATATCCCGCTATCTTCATTATCTAAAGAGACTGCACGCGAGGCACTTAACTCAAGAAGCGTACCTGCAGCTTTGCAAAAAAGTATGGAAGATGTGGTTTGGGAATGTGAGACTGCCCTTTATGCCACCGGGGGATCAAAAAAGATGGATGGAACATACGAAAATGCGGTAAAAGTCATCAGTGAACTTGAAGATGTATTTAAGTCATGAGAAAGTTATTTGTATTAATATGCTTCTTGTCAGGCCACATTGGTAGTTGGGCCTCTATCGACGTCAATATGCTATGGCAAAAAGGAAATACTTGCTACCAGCAAAAACAGTTCGATAGCGCGACTTTTTTCTACGAACAAATTGCTATTCTGAAACCCGCCAACGCAGACATTTATTACAACCTGGGAAACGCCTATTACCGTGCCAACCGTGTAGCCCCTGCCATTCTGAATTATGAGCGTGCATTACGTATTAACCCTGACCATAAGCTGGTGAAAGACAACCTGATACTGGCACAAAGCCGCATCACTAACAGCATTCATAGCGCAGGAGATATCTTCTTTATGAATTGGTGGCAATCTACAACCAGGCCGGACCGTGCAAACACATGGGCGATCACTGCTTTGATACTATTTACCCTGATCATCGTGGTCCAGTTCATTCGTAAAACAATATCCGGCAGGCAATTACCGGTACAAGTGCCTGGTGTTCTTTCGTTCGTTTTCATTTGCATTTTACTCCTCGCTATTGCTTCTGCCAATAATATGAACAGCCATAACAAAGCTGTGGTGATGCAAAATGACGCCCCTCTTATGAATATAGAACAGAAAGGAAAACCCCTGGCGCTAATACCGGAAGGAACAACTGTAAAGATAACCGGTGAAAAAGCGGGATGGATAGAGGTAAGCCTGCCTGACGGCAGATCGGGCTGGCTGGCGCAAAATGTAATAGATAAGATTTAGTAATTTCCACTCATCTCAGGCATGGTAACTTATTGGGTAAAAACTCCGGATTGGTTCAAAAAGTTTTTCCCGAAGGGGATGATCTGGGATATACCGGCAACTAAAGACCCGGCAATATATATAACATTTGATGATGGCCCCCACCCTACTATCACGCCCTTTGTACTGGAGCAATTAAATAAATACAATGCAAAAGCTACTTTCTTCTGTGTTGGCAATAATGTAGTAAAGTATCCGGATGTAAGTGAACGTACTGTGGCTGAAGGGCATACACTGGGCAACCATACATACGACCATATGAACGGATGGCATACAAGCAATTCCGTTTATGTGAAAAACATCATCAAAGCAAAGGTTCATATTAACAGCAAGCTATTCCGTCCTCCGTATGGCAGAATAAGATTCACACAGGTAAGGAAATTATTGAAAAGCCACACCGGCTGGCGCATATATATGTGGGATATACTTAGCGGTGATTTTGACAAGAGTATCACACCCGAACAATGCCTCGAAAGTGTATTAACTAACATACGTCCGGGCTCAATTGTGGTGTTTCATGATAGTGAAAAAGCGTGGGACCGAATGCAGTATGCCTTGCCTCGTGTACTCGATCACTGCCGGCAACAGGGATGGGAAATGAAAGCATTACCTCAATAACACTGACAAATGAGATTTACAGATACGCATACACACCTTTATGATGAACGCCTGATGAGTGATGCTAACCAGGTGCAGCGTGCAACTGATGCTGGCGTAACTAAGATGTATATGCCTAACTGCGATAGTGGCACCATAGAGGGAATGCTGAAACTGGCAGAAGAATACCCCGACAATTGCCTGCCCATGATGGGGCTGCACCCATGCTATGTAAAGGAGAATTATGAGCAAGAGCTGGCTATTGTTGACGAGTGGATGGAAAAGAGAAAATTTGCTGCCGTAGGAGAGATAGGCCTTGACTATTATTGGGACCTTACTTTTAAAGAACAACAGATCATAGCTTTTGAACGGCAGATAGACCTTGCATTGAAGTATGACCTACCCATAGTGATCCACAGCCGTGAATCTACTGCCGATTGCATAGCTATTGTAAAACAGAAACAGAATGGCAGGCTAAAGGGGATATTCCACTGTTTCAGTGGTACACATGACGAGGCAAACCAGATAATTGAGACAGGCTTGTACCTAGGCATAGGTGGTGTTGTGACCTATACAAAGGGCTCACTACCCGACATTGTAAGATCAGTGCCCCTGAGTAGTATTGTCCTGGAAACAGATGCGCCATACCTGGCTCCGGTACCCTACCGCGGCAAGCGGAATGAGAGCAGCTATATACCTGTAATTGCTGCAAGGATAGCAGAATTAAAGAATATCACAGTCGAAGAAGTAGCTAACGTTACAACCTCAAATTCAGAAAAAATATTCCCATTTTGACAATAAAAGGCTAATTTTGCCACCCTTACGGAGAGATGCTCGAGTGGTTGAAGAGGCACGCCTGGAAAGTGTGTATATCTGTCAAAGGGTATCAAGGGTTCGAATCCCTTTCTCTCCGCAGAAAGAAATGCTTCACAAATTTGTGAAGCATTTCTTTTATATGTTGATCATACTGCTATCGGGCATTTACTTCATTCATCATTAGCTTGTATCCCAAAGCGAATCGCATCTTCGAGTACGCTAATGTTTATATCCTTCAGCGCTTTGAATTTAATGCAGTAGCCGGTCACACTTGCCTTACCTATTGTTTTTGCATAGGTATTGACCAGGTATTTCTTATCCTCAAGGCCCATGATATAAACTGATATGCCGGCTGTGTTTCCCGTGAAGCCAACCCGATAAAACTCCCTGCTTGTTCCGTTGGCATACTTAATAGTGTAAGATCCGAATCCCACATTGGGGTTAGTGACAAATTTACCGTTCTCATCCTTACCATCTAAGAACCATAATTTTGTTTTCGGAGAGATACGAAGTACAAGTTTCTGTAACTCCAGCATGTCGCTGCGCTTAGTATCAGATTGGCTAGCTATATATTCTTTGATCTGCTCTTTTACGTTCATAAAACTTGTTCTTTTGTTCTATTTTTTTACAAATCCATTTTCCCTAAGTTATTATTTCATTTACAAAGTCCCGCATTGGCGGGACTTTGTCATGTTTTCTTCAACCAGGCCACTTATTTGTTATCCGGAAAGCTAATGTTCCCAAGCCCGGTGGCGGTATCTAATGCCATACCATTATTGAAATGTAATACCTTTATTGAAGGTACATAAAGATGCCTGAACCCTTTATCAGTGACAACAATACTTGCCGAATCGTTGCCATCCATGCTGAGATACACATCATTAAAACCCACATTGAACTCAACGGCAACTTCATTGGGACCTAAAGTGTGGTTTGCAGCCTTTGTTTCACTTACTATTCTGTACTTACCAAGTGCCGGTGGATGTGACGCAAAAAACACCTGGAACGATGTGTCCTGTGTACATGAAAAATATCCGTCCGGCTCAACCGTGACACTCTTAACAGTGTATTCACGAGCAGTACCAGTAGTCAACGTCCAATCAGCATAATAACCGTAATCAAGATCTGTACTTTTCTGGAAGCAGCCGTCTAGGAAGAGCATAAAAAAGACAGCTACAATAATGGTTGTGTGTTTCATAAGCAGTCATTTATTAAACCAAAGTAATTAATAATCATTAAAGACTATAATTTTAATATATATAAATAAGCAACAATTTCATAACATTCATTCACAAACTAATATCCAATCTTCATTAGCAGAACTAAATGCAACTATAGAAAAAAATCTATACTGACCAAAAAGCAACGAAATACTATTTACACTACCGGAAGAGAGCCTGTCAAACCCAACCGTCCTTCTATAGGTTTATGTAGGTGGAAAATCGATGAGACACTTGAGTTGACGGACAATTTTACTCTGCGCAAACAAACCTCCCACTCTATTACTGAACAGTAAATGATTAGTTTTACATCCCTAAACACAATTTCATGAACGAACAAGTACGCTCCCTGGAGCCCAGCATACTCTGGAACCATTTTGCCGACCTCAATGCAGTTCCCCGCCCTTCCAAAAAAGAAGAAAGGGTCATCGCATTTATGAAAGCGTTTGGGGAAGGTCTTGGTCTGCCAACAACAGTTGACGAAGCCGGCAATGTAGTTATCAGGAAGCCGGCCACGAAAAGCATGGAAGACCGCCAGACCATAGTGATACAAAGCCACCTGGACATGGTGCACCAGAAGAACAATGATACCACATTTGATTTTGACACTCAGGGCATAGACATGTATGTAGATGGTGACTGGGTAAGAGCCCGGGGCACAACACTTGGTGCCGATAATGGTATAGGTGTTGCATCTATCATGACATTACTATCTTCTTCAGATATCCCCCACCCTGCAATTGAAGCGCTATTTACAATAGATGAGGAGACAGGCATGACCGGGGCAATGTCGCTAAAAGGCGGCGTGCTAAACGGGCATATTCTGTTAAACCTGGATACCGAGGCCGATAATGAACTGACCATAGGATGTGCAGGCGGACTGGACATAACCGCCAATGGCAGTTATACTACCATAAAACCCTCCGGAACAAATGCGATCAGCATCACAGTAAAAGGACTAACGGGCGGACACTCGGGCGGAGACATCCACCTGGGCAGGGCGAATGCCAACAAGCTCATGAACAGAATTTTGCTGCAAGCGACTAAAGATCATAACATCGGCATAGCATCGATAGCCGGCGGCAGCCTGAGAAACGCTATACCACGTGAATCTGTAGCAGTGATAGTAGCCGGGAGTGGCAATATGTCGTCGTTAAAAGCAGACATCACCGATCTGGCAACTGTGTTGAAGGACGAATATCGCATCACCGACCCATCGCTTTCTGTAACAATAGAAGAAGCACCAATGCCGGATGCTGTAATGGATGCCAACACTCAAAATAAATTATTGCGGGCTATTTACGCATGTCCAAATGGTATATACCGTATGAGCCCGGAGATAAGCGGGCTGGTACAAAGCTCTAATAATGTAGCCAAAGTAGTGGTAGGTAATGGCTCATATAATATTCAGTGCCTCACCAGAAGCTCTGTGGACACCGAAAAGATGGACCTGGCAGCCGCAATAGCCAGCTCTTTTGAACTGGCCGGAGCCACCATTGATCTTACCGGTGGTTACCCTGGGTGGCAGCCAAGATCGGATGCAGCGATTGTACAGATAATGTCACATCTGTATAAAGAGATGTTTCAGGAAGAGGCTCACGTAAACGCAGTACATGCCGGACTGGAATGTGGAATACTCGGCAAGAACTATCCTGATATGCAGATGATCTCCTTCGGGCCGAACATTACGGGAGCTCACTCCCCGGATGAACGCGTGCAGGTATCCTCAGTTCAGAAATACTGGTCTTACCTCCTGAAGACACTGGAGCGAATACCGCTGGAGGATAAATGAATTTGTGGAAAGACATAAACAGTGAACATTTTTTGATACTCCTCATAATTCACCAATTACACCCCTATAAATTGGTAATAGATGTGCTGAAATGTACTTTTACATCAGTTTTCATGGTGATAGGGTTTATAGGGGCTGGCCTGTTCTCAGGTCGGCTTTTTTATTGGAACAAACCAAGCGATTGCACCAGTTCTTCACCCGAACCGATATTGGAACCCAAACCAATTTTCTTTGCAATTAGCATATATATATCAGAAGGAGAACATCCGTTGTAACGGAGGTATTGCACAGATGTATCACCTGCCGATTTAGACAGCTTCTGCCTGTTAGCTCCCAAAATTAACGGATGATGCATAAACGCGACTTTGGAAAAATGATTAGCCGGTAACAATCGGGAAAGGTATAGTTGAGCTATTGTAGATCCCTGTAGGTCCTCACCCCTGACAACAAGGTCAATTCCAAAAAACAGGTCGTCAACGACTGAAGTCAACTGATATGAAGGGAATCCATCTTTCTTTCTGATTACAAAATATTCCATATCTGCAGGTAATGAGATGGAATGAGAAGAACCTTTAATGTCCATTATACTCACCGGAGATGCTCCTTCCGTATCTAACCTCCATGACACATTCTCCATATCTAACGGGATATTTTTATTTCTGCAGGTGCCTGCATAAAAACCCTTTGCATTATTTGCGAGAATCTGAGAGCGGGAACAGGTACATGCAAATACTTTACCCGTATTTCGCAATCGGTCTAGCGCCTCATTATACAATCCAATCCGATGTATTTGTGAATATTTCTCGTCAAGATCATGCTTATCACATGGACCTTCATCCCATTCGATCTTAAGAAAACGGAGCGTTTCAAATATGTCATCAACATATTTCCCCTCAGCTCTGCCTCTATCCATATCATCAATACGTAGCAAAACACGGGCACCAACCTTTTTGGCAACAAAGGAGGTTATGGCAAAAGAAAATACATTTCCAAGATGCAGATAGCCACTGGGGGTTGGCGCGAGCCTTGTCTTATTATACGCGAGCAAATACAGAATATTACCCTGTAAATATCCATTTTTTTGATCACAAATTCCGGTACTGAATATCGTATATTAGCAGTTGCACATGAGATCACATAACAAAAGATATTCTCCTGTAAGGTATTTCTTTGTCACCATGGCATTATTATTTGCCATGCGCACATTCGGGCAAAAAGAAGGTCGGGCTCTCATTGATTCGTTGATTTCAGAGGTTAACAAAAAACATGAGGACACTCTAAAAGCAAGCATATTGAATACTATATCATACAACTACTATTTCATCAACGCGGATGATGGAATAAAGTATGGTAAAATGGCACTTGCGATGTCGGAAAGACTTAACTGGAATAAAGGTATTGCCATAGCTGATAAGAATATCGGCAATGCCTACATGAGCAAAGCATATTATGATACTGCAGTTGAATTTTACAACCGCGCTCTTCAAAAATTTATAGATATGGGCGATAAGGACGGAGAAGCCAGGGTGCTGGGCAATATTGGCAGTATATACGATGATCTGGGCAACTATTCAAAAGCACTCGACAATGCATTCAGGGCATTAAAGATATACGAGGAAACAAACAATAAAACCGGGATAGCGAGAATATACGGAACCATTGGATTGATCTACCAGACGCCAAAAAAGTTTGACGAAGCGTTACACTATGACACTCTTGCTCTAAAGCTTCATCAATCTTTATCCGACCGTCTTTCAGTGGCAATCGACCTGGGTAACATCGGTAATGTATATCATGATCTGAAACAATTTGACAAGGCACTCGAGAATGATCTCAAGGCGCTGGATATATATGAAGAACTGGGTGATTCAACTGCAATAGCTAACAAATTGCAAAATATCGCGGGCGTTTACAAAACACAAAAAAAGGACGATCAGGCATTGATGTATTATCTGAAAGCTCTTGATATTTATGAAAAAACTAAAGATGCCCAAGGTGTTGGAATAGCCTATGGCGACATCGGTGGCATTTACCTTCGGCAGATCACTGAGGCCGGAGTTAAGAGCAATAGTGATATGACTGCTTCACTCAAACAAAAGCTTGAAAAAGCGATTGACTATTCAAGAAAAGCCGAAACCATACTAAGAGCTATTAATGGCCTCGACTATCTGCAGGCCGTATATTTTGATCTATACGAAGAATATCAACTCGCCGGAAATTACAAAGATGCGCTCAACGCTCATAAGCTGTATGCAGAGACAAAGGATTCCGTATTTAACTCAGACAGAAGTGTAAAATTCGCTAATCTAGAAAAACAGCGAGCTCTGGAAGAGAAAAAATACGCGGAAGATGAACGCACAGCACAGATAAAAATGAATGCGTTGATAAAGGCCAAGAAAAGAAACGAGAGTATTCTGTTCCTCACAGGTATGATCATTCTGATCGTCTGCATCTTACTTATAGCAAGGCAAAGGCAGATCACCGAGAAACTCCTGTTAAATATACTGCCGGAAAAAATAGCCGAGCGCCTCAAACGAAAAGAACACCCAATTGCAGACCATTTCAGGGAGGCATCCATCATTTTTGTAGATATAGCCGGGTTCACAAAATTCTCAGAAACACGTGACCCAAAATTGGTAGTTACTACGCTCAATGACATTTTTGTCAGATTCGATACGATTGCAGATCAATTCGGATTGGAAAAGATCAAGACCATTGGTGATTGCTATATGGCTGTTGCCGGTCTGCCCGACACCACTCCAATACATGCTGAGATGGCCGCGGATATGGCACTCGAAATAAAACGTGCCATGTTCGGCTACAAAGCTGTTGATGGCACACCTCTTAGTTTCAGAATAGGTATCGACTGTGGGCCTATAGTTTCCGGGGTAATTGGCAAGAAGAAATTCATCTATGATGTATGGGGAGATGCCGTGAATACGGCCAGCAGAATGGAGTCGTCAGGACTGCCGGGCGAGATACAATGTACTGATACATTTAGAAACAAATTGCCCGGAAAATATATACTTCATAGCCGGGGTGAATTACACGTCAAAAGCAAAGGCCTGATGAACACATGGCTGTTGATGGGGAAACATACTAATGAACATGGTTTAAAAGCCTGATTACCTTACTTGTATACAGTAATGTATACGGCACGGCATGCCTTCTCATTATTTAGTTTAATACTTATTGTAGCTACCCTTGGTCTCTGAAAACTAATAGCAGCCACAGCTCCCGCTACAGGCCACCCTGCCCACTCTGCGGGCTTATCTTCTCTAAAATGAATCTTTTCAGCTTCTTTATCTGTATCAAATACATCTGCAGATACACTATTGCCATTTGCCTGGTTTCCCCGCTCCAAAACCAGCATCCTGACATAAAACACACCAGTATCGGCATTGAAATTATAATAGAAGTCACCGCAATCTGAATTGAACGCCTTCGCTATTTTATGCCCTTTACGTCTTAATAGCTTATCATTTTGCTCACAGGTTGCATAAAATGATGCGACTGTATCAGTTACCGGTTGGGCAATTGCCATCCTGCTAAGGGTATATTCTATAGCACCTCTACCCTCCTTATTGTCTGCAACTGATATTTTCACGATGGTACCCTCTACTCCCCGTACTCTTTTTACCACCTCATCAATAGGCAACCCCTGGCATTTCGCTCCATCAACATCAATGACATACATTCCTACATTCAGGTTGGCAGATGCCGGAGAATTGGGTAACACCTGCCGTATTACCGGAACACGAATGTTATCGGAACTATCAATGGCGAGCATAACGCCAATGCCTCCGATATTCTGAGCAAAAACATCTACTCCACTGAAGATCAGCCACAAAACAAAAAAAACGCTGAGAACTCGTTGATTCATGAATACAAATATAATGCCTGAACAAAAAAGCCCCGGCAATGCCGGGGCTACAAAGAACATTTTCCTGGTTATTTTTTCACCATACTCTTGAATACAGTTTCATTCACCTTCAACGGATATTGAGACTTCATCTTCTCATTCCATTGTTTTTCCAGAAAATCCTGGTATTCAGCTACTACATAACCCCTTGCCTCATCAAGAGATTTTTGGGTAGGTACGGCGAACAACTCCCTCGCAAGTACTACAGTATATGTACCATTCCCGGTAGGAATGATCTTCCTTTTGTTCTGCGTCAGTTCTGCCTGAGTTGCATCCTTGAATCGACTAAACTCGTAACGCCCCCTTTGTATGGATACGCGGTCCGGATTAGCGGGCGTATTAAGAATCCTCACAATGCTATCATCTGTAAATTTTTTGGCAACAAGGTCCATAGTTGTATCCATGGCAGCCCTGTTCTTGAACTTGTATACAGAGCCCTCAAAACCGGGTTCCCACATATATTTGTTCTTATGGCTTTCGTAAAACGCTTTCAGGCCAATTGTGTCGTGCGCAGCCTTGCTCCATACATTGCGGTCCATCAATTCAAAAAGCATGATCCCATCCCTGTATTCTTCCATCAGATGCTTGAATTCTATGTTCTCTTCGACAAGTTTATGCTCTTCAAAATCGTTGACAACATTATCAACATAAATAGAGTAACCATCGTGTATTACGCCTGATTTAGGTCCGTTGATCCTGCCATGAGATAATCCTTCAAAAAACTTCACAAAATCGTTTTGTGTATAGTTCTTGCCGGCTAATGAAAAGACCGGCTTATTCATTGCCGAATAATTATTTGCAATGATCATCTTGGCATCCTTTCCGGTATCAGGTATCGCCATGAGCTTATTGAACACTTCTTCAAGATTTGCAGAATATTCTTTAAAGCCATTCTTCTCTTTGATCCTGGCAAAGAATATGTCCTTAGCTACCTGCGAGCGCGAGTCATTTTCTACTTTACGCTTTATCATTGGCTGCATGGAATCGAAAGGCGCCAAAGGATATTTTGCAAGTAACTTGATAATGTGGAATCCATATTCTGTCTGAACAGGGGCTGATACATCTCCCGGTTTCTTAAGGGCAAACGCCGCATCTTCGAACCCATGCACATACTTTCCGGTTCCAAATGTTTTCATAACCCCATCATCGGCAACAGAAAATTTGTCATCAGAATACTTCTTAACCAGTTCAGTGAAATCAGCGCCACCTTTCAGCATTACCTCAATACTGTCTGCGCGCTTACGGGCAGCATTAATAGAGGCTTCGCCTCCTGCCTTAGATGTCTGAATAAGTATCTGGGCCACTTTAACCTGTCCTTTATCGGCATGCTTCTCGATCACCTTCACTATATGATAGCCGAATTGGGTCTTGAACGGCCTGGAAACCATACCTACACCTGTTGAATAGATAGCGTTCTCAAAAGGATACACAGATTGCAGCGAAGAAAGATAGCCAACATCGCCACCATTGTCTTTTGTAGCTTTATCATCAGAGAACTCTTTTGCCATTTGTTCAAAAGTCTGCTTCTTAGACTCTATCACATGGTAAATGCTGTCGATGAGCTTATATGGCCTTACCGTATCTGTACCCAAAGGACAGGAAATAACAATATGAGCGGCATGTACATTTTCTTTCATACGGTCATACGCTTCCCTGATCAACTTATTGGTAACCTGTTCGTCAGTAAGGTAGTTCTTTGCCAGTTGTCTCCTGTAGTTATCCAGCTCTCTTCCTATACTTTGTACTGTATCCAGTTGCTGCTTATCCGCTTCAGCTACTTTCATACGGAACAGGGCATAAAGGTCAAGATAGCCCCTTAGTTCTTTTTCAGACATGTCGGGCTTTTTGTTGATGCTGTTTTTCTTATACACCCTCAGAAAATCATCTTTAGAGACTGATCGGGATCCATAAGTAAAAAGAGTTTGTGAATGTGCCGACAATGCAGAAACACCGGCGGTAATACATGTAAATAGAAGCTTGCGCATTTTATGTGATTTTAAGTAAGTATTTTCGAGTTTCTAACTTGTTTTTTTGTCTTTCTCTTTCTTTTCAAGCAGGTCAATGAGCTGGCCGATATTACCATGGTCAAGTCGCTTACCCCTGATGATCTTCTTATCATCCAGCAAGTAAATTGTTGGGGTACTGTATACATCAAATTTACCCCTCCAATCACCTACATGCTCATTATCCCAGGTATTTGTCCAGTCACCCATGTTGTACTTCTTGATGAAATCTGTAATTGCGGTTTCTTCCCCTTCTGTAGCTACAGTGTATACTTTTACTCCTTTTTTCTTCAAGACCTCTTTGTAAAGAGAATCAAGCGAAGGCATTTCGTGCTGGCAATGGCCACAAGTAGGCGAATAGAATACGACTAGTGTATATTTAGACTTAATACCCATCATACTTTCCTCCTTCTTAGTGATGATATTAGGTAGCTTTATCTCGGGTGCTATATTGCCTATTACATTTGGTGCTATTTTTTGGGCCCGGTCTATGTACTTTCCGAGCTCCTCACTGCTCAGCCAATAAGCGTCGCCCTTCATGTAATAGTTCTCAACGAGATAGACAAAAGCCTCGTCCATACCCATTACCTTACTACCCTCGGCATTCTTGGTCACCCACCAGAGGGTATATTTAAACATATCTTTTGTTCCACGCGCCTTCTTTAGGAGCATATCACTCTCATGTTTTACACTATCTGGCCATGGGAGTACAAGCCTGGTAAAATACTCATCAAGTTTGCCATCATAAATTGGCGTATAGATAAGCCTGTCGTCATGGAAATTAAAATCATCCCAGAAATGATCTTTGTAGTAGTGGTATGAAAAAGTACTGTCCTTCGTTTTCCCGTCCGCAAAGAAATGATCTCCCTCAGGAACCTCAGGAACCTGCATCGCTCCGAATATGGACGCCAACAGGGTTTTGGGGTACTTCTTAGCATAATCTTTACGGTACTGAGCTAACTCCTTGGTAGCCGCAACAGCTTTTTTCCTGACCCTGTCCGTATCGTCCTTGGTCTTTGATGCTTTAAATTCGGTTTCAATAGCCGACTGTCTTGCGGAGTAACCCTTCAAATAAGCTACGTATTCTTTGAAACGGTCATTCTCCGGCGAATTCTTGAACTTTACTCCGTCGGGCAACTTGGCCACCTCTGCGGTGATAGTGATATCATCTCCGGCGTTAAGCAGAAACTCAAAATAGGTCTTATGATCCGATAGAAGCATCATATAGATACCCCCAACAAATGAGGTATCGTTGCTATAAAACTCAGCATTCCCATTTTTATCAAAATGAGCTGAGTCCTTTTTATAGATCGTAGGCAATTGCTTGCCGTAGTAATGAGCCAGGAAAACCAGCGTATCTTTTACGTCAGGCATCTTCAGGTGTATCTTGTAGCCCGGACGAGCGAGGGTTTGTGTCGCTATGCTCATACACAAAAGCATAGCAATAAGTGTGATTCTTTTCATACTATCTCAGATTGGCCCGCAAAATTGACGGATTGTAAACCAACAACGTGGTTTAGGCTGCCAAAAATAAATCATAATGTCGTGTAATCCCAACGGGAATAGTGTTTATTTAGATTATAACATTTTTTTTACAGGTAATGGCACCAGGTGATAAAAGTGATAAGAGATGTTTTCATACATTAGCCCTATGAATAAGTTTTTGGCATTATTTATATTATCAATAATATACATACACTCATCTGTTGCCCAGGTAGCTGCAAAGGCGGTATCTGACACAATTGACCGACGACATGCCTCAGCTCAAAACCCCGATATGCCTTCGTTCAGGATCACACTCGTGGATACGGTAACAGTATTCAACACGTCTTCTATTGAGCCGGGAAAGAAATCTGTATTTATCATTTTTGGCCCCGACTGTATCCATTGCCGCGATTTCTTCAGGCATTACCTGGCGACCATGGATACCATGCAGAATGTTAACTTCTACCTGGTTACCCCCATCAGAAACCCGAATGCGTTGCGTTCATTTTACAATGAATTCAATATTGGCGCTTACAAGAACATAATAGCTACTGGCAGAGACCTTGATTTTTTCACCATGGACTTTTTTGGAGTATCACAATTCCCCTCTGCTATTTTATACGACGAGCACAAAAAATTCGTTCGCGGCTTCAGGCCAGAGATGCTTTTACCGGAACTTCAGCAATAAAACATAGAATTTTTGGGCAATATTTGATTTGGGGCAAAAAAGCTTTTTTTGCCCCAAAAATGCTTGATTTTGTACTTTTTTTATCCTTTTTGAGTCATTTTCGCCAGTTTTTATTCCATTCCTAACGCACAATACGTTTCTCTTTTTGGCTTTAATGATTACTTTTGCTCTCCATCTAAAAAACAAAAAATATTCATGGCTACAACAGCAGATATGCGTAACGGATTGATCATTAAACTTGATGGCAGCCTTTACTCAGTAGTAGAATTCGGACAGAACAAAACAGCACGCGCCGCGGCTAAAGTTTGGGCTAAGCTAAAGGGTGTAGACAATAACCGCTCTATAGAACACACCTGGAACTCAGGAGACAATATATTCCCTGTTCGTGTAGAAAAACGCAACTATCAGTTCCTCTATAAAGATGATAGCGGTTTCAACCTCATGGACAACAACACGTTTGAGCAGATCGCCATTGGTGAAAGCCTTATCGACCGCCCGGAATTGTATAAGGATGGACAAGAGTGCTTTGTGATCTTTAATACGGAGACTGAAGTGCCTATGGGTGTGGAACTGCCGCCAAGTGTAAATCTCCTTGTCACCTATTCTGAACCGGGCCTGAAGGGAGATACGGCTACCAGGGCTATGAAGCCCGCCACACTGGAAACCGGGGCCAGTATCCAGGTTCCGTTGTTCGTTAATGAAGGAGAGCTAATTAAAGTTGACACCCGTACGGGCGCTTATGTTGAGCGTGTGAAGGGATAAATTCATTTTTAATCAAAAAGAAATTTCATGGAATACAAACAAATACAAGAGCTGATAAAAACGATCAACAAATCGAACATCAGCGAGCTAAGTATTGAAGAAGGAGACTTCAAGATAACGATCAGGCAGGAAGCCACTGCCCAGGCTCAGTTTATCCCGGTTCAGCAAATGCCGGTACAGGTTGCAATGCCGCAGCCTGCACCACAGGCGGCTTTACCGGCAGCCTCAGCTCCGGCTCCCGCTGCTGAAAAGCCTGCTGCACCCGCAGCTGCACCCGCAGCCGGCAACACAGTGACCATCAAGTCCCCGATGATCGGCACTTTCTACAGGAGCCCGTCACCTGACAAGCCTGTCTTCGTAAATGTAGGAGACGAAATAAAGGCAGGACAGGTATTATGTATCATCGAAGCAATGAAGCTGTTCAATGAGATCGAAAGCGAGGTAAGCGGCCGCGTAGTGAAGGTGATCGCCGACGACTCATCTCCGGTTGAGTATGACCAGCCGTTATTCCTCATTGAACCGATGTAATTCATAACATTCAGTGCTGTGCCGGCTGTGCCGGAGTGTATTGAGCAACTAATAAAAATGTTTAAGAAAATACTTATTGCCAACCGCGGCGAGATAGCGCTACGCATTATCCGCACATGCCGTGAAATGGGTATCAGAACTGTTGCGGTTTACTCTACTGCCGATAAGGACAGCCTTCACGTGCGCTTTGCCGATGAAGCCGTTTGCATCGGTAAGCCACAGAGTACCGATTCGTACCTGAACATGCAACATATCATGGCGGCTGCAGAGATCACTAATGCCGATGCGATACATCCCGGCTACGGTTTCCTTGCAGAAAATGCCAATTTCGCCGAGATCTGTGCTCAGTATAACATTAAATTCATCGGCCCTACTCCGGCCATGATACGCTCTATGGGTGATAAGATCACAGCCAAAGAGACCATGATAAAAGCAGGTGTACCGGTCATACCGGGCTCCGATGGGCTACTCTCCGGTGTTGATGAAGCGAAGAAGATAGCTAAGGAAATGGGGTATCCCGTTATCATTAAAGCCACAGCCGGCGGCGGTGGTAAAGGGATGCGTGTGATATGGGAGGAAAAAGAAATCGAAAATGCTTTCACAACGGCTAAGATGGAAGCTGCCGCGTCGTTCAAGAACGATGGCATCTATATGGAGAAGTTCGTAGAAGAACCGCGCCATATTGAGATACAGGTTGCAGGCGACCAGTTTGGTACAGTATGTCACCTCAGCGAGCGCGACTGCTCTATACAACGCCGCCACCAGAAACTGGTTGAAGAGTCTCCTTCGCCATTCATGACGCCGGAATTGCGTCAGAAGATGGGAGAGGCCGCTATCAAAGCGGCATCAGCTATTAATTATGAAAGCGTAGGTACTATTGAGTTTCTTGTGGACAAACACCGTAATTTCTATTTCATGGAGATGAATACACGTATCCAGGTAGAACATGGTGTCACCGAAGAAGTGATCAGCTACGACCTAATCAAGGAGTAGATCAAGATAGCTGCAGGCGTGCCGATAAGCGGTAAGAACTACGAACCGAAGATACATGCCATAGAATGCCGTATCAATGCAGAAGATCCGTATAACGACTTCCGCCCTTGCCCCGGCAAGATCACGACACTCCACACACCGGGTGGCCATGGAGTGCGCGTTGACTCACACATCTATGCAGGATACACCATCCCGCCGTATTACGATTCGATGATCGCGAAAGTGATCGCTGTTGCACAGACACGCGAAGAAGCGATTGATACAATGGAGCGAGCGTTAAGCGAATATGTGATAGAAGGCGTAAAGACTACAATACCTTTCCACTTGCAGCTCATGAAGAATGAAGATTTCCGTAAAGGCAACTTTACAACCAAGTTCATCGAAACCTTCAAATTATTATAAGGATACAATTTGCATAAGAGCGTGGTATGTCAGCATATCACGCTCTTTTTATTTGAATTTTACGCCGACTGATAAGACCACCCCGCCGTCGAGATTAAATGTCTTATACTCCTTACCTCCTGTTGTCTCCGTTAAGGTATAGCTATCAGTCACAAACTTCAGCGTGATATAACCACCGGCATTCTTATTCTTCTTCCATGGCCGGAAGTAACCCAATCCTAGTGCATTATAAATTCCGCCATTGGGCCCTGTAACCCCTGGGGCTAAACCCTTTCTTTCGTACATATTCCAACCCGCATCAACAAATGCCAGCATGGCATGTTTCTTTTTGGGAAAGAAGCCCCTGAGGTCCGCAAATACCGCTGTTGTCAACTCCGGCTGCATTTTACCCGCTGCCGATGGTTTATCAACCCAGTAGGCTTGCACTCCGCCTCCTAAACCCAGGTGTTTGCCAAACTTCATATCATAGGTTCCTGATACACCGGGAATATACTGCCCGAGAGGGAGCCCCAGGTCAATAAAGATGTCGCTCTTTTGGGCACTGGACACAAACGATGATATCGCGGCCAGCATGGTAATGATCACAAGTCTCATTTGTCTGTTTTCAAAAAAACGAATGCGTTGCCAAATTATTGTACAACAACAAATTATACACGCCTTGGCTTCATGAATCACATCATAGTCACAATAACTCAGGTCCATTGTCACAACTAAGTAAAACAACAGTTGCTGTAGCTACGGCATGATCGTCGTCAGGAGATACCGTAGATCGTGAATCTACTTTTACATAAACACACAACATGCTCAACGACCTGCTTTCCCGATACAATGTACCTGTTCCCCGCTACACAAGCTACCCTACTGTGCCTTATTGGAAAGAACATATTGATGCCGGCAAATGGTTGTCTGTTTTTACTGATGATTATGATAGGTACAATTCTGTTGGCGGAATAAGCCTGTACATACATTTACCATTCTGTGAATCACTTTGTACCTATTGTGGCTGCAATAAAAGGATCACAAAAGATCACAGCGTCGAAGAAGCCTATAACAGACGAATACTGAATGAATGGCAACTGTACAGAGATCACATGAATACTACGCCCGTCATCAGGGAATTACACCTGGGTGGCGGCACTCCTACTTTCTTCTCCCCTTCGGCATTACATACGCTGCTGACAGGCATACTTGATTCCTGCGCCATCCATGCAGATCATGATTTTAGTTTCGAAGGTCACCCTAATAGTACAACTATCGAACACCTGCATACACTATACGATCTCGGTTTCAGGCGGGTGAGTTTCGGGGTGCAGGACAATGACCCTGAAGTTCAAAGGATCATAAATAGGATACAACCCCTGGAGAATGTTCAAAGGGCAATAAGTAATGCCAGGCAAATAGGTTACAGGTCTGTCAACTTCGATCTGATCTATGGCTTGCCCAAACAAACAGTAACCAGCATTACACAGACCATATCAGAGACCATTGCGCTTCGCCCCGACAGGGTGGCATTCTACAGCTACGCACATGTGCCATGGACCAGCCGCGGACAGCGGCTCTTTGATGAAAGTGATCTTCCCACAGCTAAAGAAAAACTGGCCATGTACATGATCGGCAAACGTCTCTTCAGCGAGAACGGATACATTGATATCGGCATGGACCATTTTGCGCTCTCTGCCGACGATCTTACGAAAGCATATGATTCCGGGGCACTCCACAGAAATTTTATGGGCTACACCACACAGAATACGGAGATATTGCTCGGCCTCGGGGTGTCCTCTATCAGCACCACGCCGGGAGCATATATGCAAAACCATAAAACCCTGCACGACTATTACGAAACAATAGACGCCCGTCAATTGCCTGCCGCGAAAGGCTGCTTTCTCACAGACGAAGACCGTAGATTTGGCCGATACATCAGGAGCATTAGCTGCAATGGCTCAGCAACGATCAGTAAAGACGACATGGAAACAGTAAAAAGATATTCGGCTGAACAGTTGCGCCAGATGCAGGAAGACGGGCTCATTATGCTTGATGACAATAACATTTCTGTAACCGCCGTGGGGCGTAATTTTGTACGAAACATTTGCAGCCTGTTCGATCTTCACCTCTCAAAACAACGGGCAGATCATGACAAGAAGGTATTCAGCAATTCCATATAGTGCTGCTATCAGCGGTCTGTCATATTATGGTAAACTCGAAATATTGTCGTACATTTGCACTTTAACGCGTGTTTCCGGCCTTTGACAACAGCTTGTGACACACACCTTGCACTTTGCGCACAGGCAGTTAGTTTTACCCTTCGGGGAACAAAAAAAATCTTATTGTAAATGACATTTAATGAGCTTGGTCTCATAGCGCCCATATTGAAGGCGTTAGAGACAGAGGGATATAGCACCCCTACACCTATACAGGAACAATCTATACCTATCACCCTGCAGCAAAGAGATCTGCTGGGTTGTGCACAAACAGGCACCGGAAAGACCGCTGCCTTTGCCATTCCGATACTGCAGCTCCTCCATCAGCAACATGCCGAGCGGGATCCTAAGCATATCAAGGTACTAATCCTCACTCCGACGCGTGAACTGGCTATCCAGATTGGCGAAAGTTTCAGCGCTTACGGAAGAAACCTGAAATTGAAACACACCGTTATATTTGGTGGCGTATCCCAGGGCGCACAGACACAAGCATTGAGGCAGGGAGTGGACATCCTGATCGCAACACCGGGCCGTCTGCTCGATCTTATCGGACAAGGGTACATCCACCTGAATAATATCGGCATATTCGTGCTCGATGAGGCTGACCGTATGCTCGACATGGGTTTTATACACGATGTGAAACGCGTGGTGGCGCATTTGCCGCGTAAAAGACAGACATTGTTCTTCAGTGCAACAATGCCACCCGAGATAAGGAAACTGGCCGAGACCATTCTCGTGAATCCGGCATCGGTATCTGTGACACCACCTGCAACTACGGCAGAGCTGGTAGAGCAATACGTCTATTTTGTGGACAAGAAAGACAAACGTGCGCTACTGGAGCATGTGCTTGAAGACAGCTCCATAAAGTCTGCATTGGTGTTTACAAGAACAAAACATGGTGCCGACAAACTGGTCAAGTTGCTCGTTAAGGCCGGCATATCAGGAGAAGCGATTCATGGCAATAAAAGCCAGAATGCGCGCCAGAGAGCACTCGGTAATTTTAAAGACGGGAAGATAAGGATACTGGTAGCAACAGACATTGCTGCCAGGGGCATTGATGTGGACCTGCTTGGCCATGTTATCAATTACGAGATACCGGAGGTACCCGAAACATATGTACACAGAATAGGCCGTACAGGAAGAGCGGGAGCAAGTGGCATAGCTATTTCATTCTGCGACTCAGAAGAACAACAAGACTGGCGCAACATTCTTAAGATCACTGCGCAAACCATTCCTGTAGTTCAACATCCGTGGGCTATAACGCTGACAACAACTGCGAAACCGGAGCAGGTTAAACAAAAGCCTGCTGAGCGCCGGGGTAATACGCCCCATTCCCATCAAGGCAAACCCCGCAATCAGCAACGCAAAGGATTTCAAAATAACAGATCAAGGGGAAATTCGAGTCAGAGCTAATGAACGTTCTTACCGGATAATAACCCAGTAATAATAACCTATGAAGTGGCCCAGAACTTTTTAACCTGGGCCACAACAACTGCCATATCAAGATCATTCATACACTTGAAATGTCGTTTGGGGCAGCGGTCATATCCAAGTTTGCTGCATGGATGACAACTGATCGCCTTATTCTCCACGATAAAGGAAAGCGGAGATACCCTCTCCGTCAGATTATTGAAGCCATAATAAGGGAACATACCCATTTCAGGCGAAGTGTTCCCCCACAAAGAGATCACCGGCTTCTGAAAGGCCGCTGCAATATGCATCAGGCCAGTATCGTTGCTGACAATGACACGGGCATATTTTACCAATTCAGCAGACTCATTAATATTGAACTTGCCACAGGAATTATATATCTTGACCGTGTCCTGGGCCGCGATCTCACTACCATCGTACTTGTCCTCAGGCCCTCCAAGAAGGATCACAGGGAAAGGTACCAATTCGCAAAACTTTTTCCACTGCTCTACTGGCAATTTCTTGGTATTATATGACCCACCTATCACACAACCTACATAACCTCCCCAGTGACTTACGGGTATGTCCGTATTCTTTAGTTTCTGCTCCGGCAGGAAATAGTCAAGTCCTTTCCCGTCATTCTTTATGCCTAATTCGCTCACAGCCTCAAAATATCGCTCTACAATGCTTTTATCCGGCATCAGGTTGATCCGAAGATTGGTTAATAACCACTTTTTTACATTTAGTTTTGAGTAAGAATGACTGCGTACTTTAAGTGCTTTCTTTACCCGCATAGTTCGAAGATTATTATGCAGGTCAATGACAAGGTCAAATTTCTCTTTCTTCAACTCAGCGACCAGTTCGTCAAGATCATCATGTAGATAATGGAGCTTATCAATAAAGGGATCATTTACCAGTAGAGTACCGAAGGCAGCTTTTGTCAGGAAATGAACACGTATTCCCTCTTTTTGCTGTTTCAGGCAACGAACCACCGGCGTTGTGAGTACAATATCTCCGATTGACGAAAAACGTATGACCAGCACCTTCATATTCGGGCAACAAAACTCATTTTGATATAGACGAGACGATCAGTTAGCAGCGTACGACAACTCGCACCAAGCCTTGCTGTCTGTCACACCTAAAGCTTCTTTGGCAGCACTGGAAATGCCAATGATGCTGTTGGCATATTGCTTTGTATTAGGTAGCGGCCCGATGATCTTTACATAGATCGTTTTACCATTGCCGGGGTTAAACACCTTAATGATATTGCCACGAGGTGTGGCATTATGAAAGCCGACATAAATGGTAGATTTACCGGCTTTCTCAAAAAACACAGCAGTGCCTTTCTCCGTAAGCACGTTCATTCCATTATTGGTCTGAACATTAAACACAGAATCCAGTTTCCCGGGTACAGCTTGTTTCACCATTTCTTTAGAAGATTCCGACCTTACCGGAGGGTACGCATCCTGTGTACTTGGATTGAGAGAATCAAGCGCGAGTACCTTTACCCAACCAACAAACAGAACCTGTCCGGCACTAAGCGTGTTTCCTTTCAAACCATTCCATTTCCGCATATCTGCTTTAGACACTCCTGCATATGTGCTGATTATGCCAATGTCATCTTTGGAGCCAACATGGTAGTATAGTTCACGAAAGTTCGGATTTTCAATAGATGGTTTATTACTGAAATAATTTTCTGCAACGACAGGCACCTCAATAATAGCCCCGGGAATAATTTTACGCCCACCATCCATTTCATTCGCATTTTCCAGGGCTCTGTCCGATAAAAAGAACCTAGTCGCCAGCATATGCGTATGCTCACGGGGTTGAACAGTATACTTAATAGCCCAGTTGTTTCCTTTACGGATTGCAAAAAGCGTATCATTGGTTTGCCCCATTACACTATTACATAATATGGCAAGCAAAAAAACTAATACAGACGTCCGCATACATCAAATTTATCCCGAAAAGTACAACAATTATGCCCAATTTTCTAACAAACATGCTTCATTACACTAATATAACGTGAAGCAATGCCTAATGAATACTTTATCAGTGACCTATGACAGGTCGGCATCGGAAATATCCATTCTTATGCGCCAGTGCTTGGGCAAATAGTTGTTGACACGGTTTCCCAGCGACTTTACCCAACCTAAGCCAAGGCCATTATAACCGATCAGTTGCCATCCTTTAGGTATATCTGCAATACCCATATCCTCCCTCTTGAGGAACTTCAGAGCTTGTTCTTTATTAACATTAATTATAGGAATACTGCTACTCCGGTCTGTGCTGAGAGCAACATCATGTGCCGGTATCCAGTCCTTTCCGGCAGGTGAACCGATATTTATTCCAACCTTCCTGAGATACAATGACTTGTGCAGAATATGCCAGTCTGCCTCATGAATGCTTGCAATAGTATGGTAATCTTCCTTTGACGGTTGAAATATTACCCTGTCCTCGCCGGACAATAAGTGCGCTGCTTGTTGTTGCGCCTTGCTATCATGAACAGTCCTGAATTTGGGTGTTCGTATCTCACCGGCTTCCTCTTTCTTTTGAACGGCAGCAATAAAAAAACCTTCCCCTTTCACTTTGCCCGGGTAGAACCGGTAACCCGTCATCTCATTTACTGATACAGTTTCGGTGATCCCCCATCCTGTTACCGTTTCAGCCGTTACAGGTGTAACCTTGTAGTTCGACGCCAGCCAGTCAAGTATTTCCTCATCTTCTGCGGGAGAATAAGAGCATGTAGCATATACCAGCAAACCATCCTCTTTGAGCGCGGGCCATATATCGGCAAGTATGCGCTGCTGACGCTCCCCGCAGAGGGCAACATTGGCTTCGCTCCATTCTTCCAAGGCTCTTTCATCTTTACGAAAAAGCCCGGATCCGCTGCATGGCGCATCTACCACAATAACATCAAAATAGCCTTCCAGTTTCCCGATATCTCTCGGATCATTGGAAGTCACCCAGGTATTGGCATAACCCCAGCGGGTCATATTCTCTTCCAGGATAGAAGCCCTGGTACGGATCACTTCATTGGACACCAGCAGGCTATCCCTGTCCAGTATAGAGGCCAGTAAGGTACTCTTACCCCCGGGCGCAGCACACAGGTCGAGCACACGAATACCCTTTTTATCTCTGAGGTAACCTTTGAGTAAATGATGCAGAAACATAGACGAAGCCTCCTGCACATAATATGCGCCGGCATGAAAAGCAGGATCTAACGTAAAAACGGGCCGCTCAGGTAGGTAATACCCGTCAGTGCACCACGGCACTTGCTCATAACCGGAAAACAAACCAATATTCTTTGCCGGATTGAGGCGAACAGAAGTAACAGGCGGTTCCCGGTGCGCCAGAAGAAATGATCGCTCATCGAAACCCGTTACACCCTGTAACTGTTGCAGTAAAGAAGCGGGCAGATCTTTCAAGGTATGAGAAATTAGTATTCAAAGATACCAAAGAGCAGACTAATCATCCACTCTCCTGAGGTTGAAATCGGGAATTGCCGACACAATGATCGGATACTTCTCCAGCGTCACATCAGACGGATCGAGGCCAAAGCCACGCTCTTCGGAAAGGCTGAATTTTTTGAGTATGAAGTAACCGCGCATGATGAGACGCTCCCACATGGGCAATGCATTGTCCCTGGAAAGGAACTTTTCCATGACTATGAACCTGAAGTCGCCCATTACATTGTTCTTGCTGAGCGATTCGTAGCGGCTCACCACATTCACCTCCTTATTTATCACCATCTCCTCCACCACTTTCTTGAACATATACTGGATCCTGTGATCGACACGGAAACCAAGCCTGAACTCAACACGGATGATCTCATTGGGCACAATGGTCTGTACCACATATTCAGTGGTATAAGGATCATCCAATACATCGAGGTGTACAAACCAATAGATATCAGCACGTTTAGGTTTGCGGTACAGGATGGAATAGAGGATCTTATGTTCTATTTCCTTGGGGTTGTTCGCGCTGGTAAGATACACGAGGTGTGTAGCATACTTTGGTATGGTAATATCATTGCTCAGTTCCTGGAGGATAGGTATGTAATTGTCCAGCCTTACAAATTCTACATACCTGTTCTTGATCTTGCGCGACTTGAACCAGACAAACATGGTAGCAAACAAACCACCTGCCACTATCACCGTAACGACACCACCTTCCGCAAACTTCTCCACCAGGTTTGCCCACAGGAATGATAGCTCAATGGTCAGATAAACGATAAGATAGCCCGCTATCCAGGCCAATGGAACCCGCCTGATGAACATATAATACCCGAACAAACAGGAGGTCATGATCATACAAATGGTAATAGAAAGGCCGTATGCCGCCTCCATGGAAGAGGACCGCTGGAAATAGAGTGTAATAGCCGTGCAACCACCAAAAAGGAGCATATTGATACCCGGAATGAACGATTGTCCACGCTCAACGGTAGGATAATTGATCTTCATCTTAGGCCATAAATTCAGCTTCATGGCTTCACTGATGAGCGTAAATGAGCCTGATATGAGGGCCTGGCTGGCAATGATAGCGGCAATGGTAGCTATGACGATACCGGGGATAATGAACCAGTTAGGCATCAGTTCATAGAAGGGATTCTTGGAAGCAGAGTTCCATACCTGTGCTTTGAGGCTCAGCAGGAACGCGCCTTGGCCAAGATAGTTAAGAATGAGGCAGCTCTTCACAAACACCCACGAATAGCGGATATTGGCCCTGCCGCAGTGGCCGAGATCGGAGTAAAGGGCTTCTGCTCCCGTAGTACACAGGAACACGCCACCGAGTATCCAGAACCCTTTAGGGTACATGGTAAGGATGTGAATAGCATAGTAAGGATTGAAGGCGCGGAAGATACGCCAGTCGTTAGCCACATACAGCTCATGCAGCCCCAATATGGCCAGCATCATGAACCAGGTGAACATGATAGGCCCGAACGCCTTGCCTATGGATGATGTACCGAACTGCTGAAAGAAGAAAAGTACCGTGAGGATAGCAATAACTATATATACTATGCTCATGGTGCTCATGCCCTCCAGGTGCGGGATATTGCGCAGACCTTCTATAGCAGAAGTCACCGAGATAGGCGGTGTGATCATACCATCTGCCAGCAGTGCAGCCCCACCCACCATGGCCGGGAACACCGTCCATTTGCCGTGCCGGCGCACCAGTGTAAGCAACGAAAAGATACCACCCTCACCCTTGTTATCAGCCTTCAGCGTCAGCATCACATACTTCACCGTTGTTTGCAGGGTGAGTGTCCAAATGATACAGGATAGTGCACCGACAATGAGCACTTCATCGATCACTTTTCCATTACAAATGGAGTTCATTACGTACAAGGGAGAGGTACCAATATCACCATAAATGATGCCGAGGGCTATTATGATACCAGCCAGTGAAGCCTTCTTCAGATTATTTGCCAAAGCCTAAATGGGTACAAATTTGTTGTAAGCGGGGACAAAGTTAGGAATAAAGAAAATCAAAATTCAAAAAAAGGTAACCACTTTTTTATCGGGAGGCCCGGCATCTCATAAGCACTTAAGCTAATGTGTGTTAGTATATATTCCGTACCTTTGCGCCGCTGAATGGTGAAAATAGATAATATAGAACTTGGCGAATTCCCGCTGCTGCTGGCACCCATGGAAGATGTGAGCGATCCTCCCTTCCGCGCGGTTTGTAAGGAGCATGGCGCAGACCTGATGTACACAGAGTTCATCTCTTCTGAGGGACTGATACGTGATGCGATAAAGAGCCGGCAGAAACTGGACATATTTGACTACGAGAAGCCGATAGGCATACAGATATTCGGAGGAGATGAGGATGCTATGGCCATGAGCGCCAAAATAGTAGATGCTACCAGCCCCGACCTATTGGATATCAACTTTGGCTGCCCTGTGAAGAAAGTGGTGTGCAAGGGCGCAGGCGCTGCTGTGCTGAAGGATATAGACCTGATGGTACGCCTTACGAAAGCGTGCATCCGCTCTACTACCCTGCCTGTGACCATCAAGACGCGGCTGGGATGGGACAACAATACGAAGAACATAGAGGAGGTGGCAGAGCGCATGCAGGATATAGGTGTAAAGGCCATCACCATACACGGCCGTACCCGTATGCAGCTCTATAAGGGCGATGCCGACTGGACACTTATTGCTAAAATAAAGGAGAACCCACGCATACATATCCCCATATTCGGGAATGGCGATATAGACTCACCCGAGAAAGCAGTAGCCTACCGCAACAAATATGGCGTGGATGGCATTATGATAGGGCGTGCTGCCATAGGCTATCCCTGGATATTCAGGGAGGTGAAGCACTATATGGCTACAGGCGAGATACTGCCCCCGCCTACAATAGCGGAGCGACTGGATGCCTGCCGCAAGCACCTGCATGGCTCCGTAAGATGGAAGGGTGAGAAACTGGGCATACTGGAGATGCGCCGCCACTATGCCAGCTACCTGAAAGGGCTGTCGCATGTGAAGGAATTCCGTACAAGGCTGGTGACCACCGACGTGCTGCCCGAAATAGAGCACATACTCTGCGAACTGGAAGAGTTCTATGCAGCGCAATTTGCATAAATGACCCGCATAGGCCTCATATCAGATACACACAACTACCTTGATGATGCTGTTTTCCGGCACTTCGACAAGTGCGATGAGATCTGGCATGCCGGCGACTTTGGCACTGCGGCTGTTGCCGATAAACTGAAGTCCTTCAAACCGCTACGGGGTGTATATGGCAATATAGACGGCACCGACATACGCATGGAATATCCCGAGAAGCTGCACTTCACCTGCGAGGAGGTAAATGTATTCATGATGCACATAGGCGGCTATCCGGGCAAATATACGCCTGCGGCAAGGGCCGAACTAATAGCCCATCCTACCCAACTTTTTATCAGCGGGCACTCCCATATACTGAAGGTGATCTATGACGATAAGCTGAAGTGCCTGCACATGAACCCCGGCGCGGCAGGCAAGCAGGGCTGGCACAAGGTGCGTACCCTCATCCGCTTTGTGATAGATGGAAAGGATATGAAGCAATGCGAGGTGATAGAGCTGGGGAAGCAGTGAATAGTGAACAGTGAACAGTGAACAGTGAATAGTGAACAGTGAATAGTGAACAGTGAACAGAGAACAGAGAATAGTGAACAGTGAGCAGTGGATAGTGAACGGTGAGCAGTGATTATGACGAAGGTCATTTACTTTTCTGTATAATACTTTCTATTTTACAGCTCATAAACAACGGCTTATGTTCAGAATGTGCTTCATTATTGTTGCTCTTTTGGCTAGCTGCAGGAGCTTTGCCCAGACATCTGATACGGCTTCCCTCTTCTCTGTATCAGGATATGTAGATGCTTATTATGCTTTTTATGGCGACTCGGTGGGCGCAGGTAAGTTCCAGAAATTCACGTCAACAAGTCCGCGCAGCAACAGCATTTCGCTGAATGCCGCCATGATCTCCGCCAAATACTACGGGCCAAAAGTACGTGGCAAAATAGCGCTCAACTTTGGCGATATAGCTGCCGCAGCATGGGCGCCCGGACAGTTCAACAAAGTGACCGAAGCATATGTGGGCTTCAAAATAATAAAAGGCCTGTGGATAGATGGCGGTCTGTTCAGGGCGCACCTGGGTACGGAGTATTTCTTACCCGGCGATAACCTGGTGAGCTCTATGGCGGTGGCCACATTCTACGACCCATACTATCAGAGCGGCATCAGGGCCACATATACAGGTGTAAGAAACCTGGAGGTAAGCGGGTTTCTGCTGAACGGCTACAATATGTTTGTGGACAACAACAATAAGAAATCGGGTGGACTGGCAGCTACCTATATACTGGATGACGAGTCAACAACGCTGGTGGGCTATTCCGTTTATTTTGGGGATGATACCCCCATGCCCGCAGATACGATAAGCCATTTCCGTTTTCATAATAATGTCTTTATAGGCATGAATACCGGCAAGACCATGATACTGATAGGCGGAGACTACTGCCTGCAACAGAACGCCGACATAGCTACCGGCACCAGGACAGTGGCCATGTATAGCGCGATGGTGACATTAAAACGCCAGCTCCGTAAAAAGTTTGCCGTATATCTGCGCAGTGAGCTCTTTCACGATCCTGAAGGATTTATGAGTACCGTGATCACCGATAATGCAGGCAGGAAGACGGGCTACAAGCTGCTGGGCCATACCGGCGGATTTGAGTACAAACCTACCAGGGACTCCTACATACGCATAGAAGGACGCACCATCTATATGGATAAGGACCAGTACATCTTCAGGTATAAAGGCGCCTGGCAGAACACCCGCCCCGAGGTGATGCTGAACGCGGGTGTCACCTTCGATCTGCTGCGGAGAGTATTGAGCTAAAAAAAAGAAGCGCCCCCGTTTCCGGATGACGCCCCCGCCTTTGAAAATGATCTTATCAGTTATAGTTAACTGTTACCGGAACAGCAGTGGAATTGGTATAAGTACCTGCGGCCTGAGCAGCGGCAACACTAAGCGTAGCACCCACATACAATGTCTCTGTACCACCTGAGCTGAGCGTACCCGTAGATGAAGGATTGCTGGTGAATGTACCCACGCTCATGGTATGCGAGCTACCATCTGTAAGTGTGGCGCTGGTAGGCAATGTGATGGCATAAGTGTAGCTCGGCTCTCCTGTTACCGTGAATTCGGCAGCGGCAACAGTACCTGTAGTGGCAGGGAGGGTTACACCACCCGAGCCACCCGTAGTGCGGCTACCCGATGTAGAAAGGATAACAGTACCTGAAGTAGAGCTTGACACGGCAATGTTACCAAAGTCCATGTCCACTGTCTTAGAGATAGCGATGGGCGTGATGATGATAGCAGTAGCAGATGCGGTGGCAGATGCCTGGGCATAACTGCTGAAAGAGGCAACAACTGCGATTACTGCGATGGCGAGTACTTTAACGATCTTCTTCATTCTGTTTCTTTGTTTTTATGTTTATGATTGTTTGACAGGGATATTGCCATTTATGTGCCAAAAACATAAACAATTGATAATCAATGAAGTAATTTTATGACACAGCATGAAATATTCCACAAAGCGGAATAAAAAGACCAAAATGGGATAAAAGAACTGATTTGGGATATTTGAATATACGGATAACAAGGCGGCGGGCAACAGGCACAAACCCGGGTTCTGTATCGCTACACTAACCCAAAACGCACTTTCACTAACCGGCCATCTTATCTGCGTGGGCGATACCCCACTTTTGACCTGTCATTAAAAAAAATCTAAACAAGATCTTATGAAGAAGTTACTCACACTGGCCGCAATACTGATGATATTGTTCGGCTCTGTATCAGAAACATTTGCCGCAGAAACAAGCACAAGGACCGTAAAAGTAAAAAAGCAGCCCGATGCAGACGGCACCTTTGCAGACAGACTACCATCCACCTGCGGCGTATATCCGCGCATACGCAGAGCATGGACAACGCTAACTGATGTTGAGATCATGGTCATCAAGGATACCGGCAAAAAACAGGATGAGACCATCATGGCGTTCTCTGCCAACTTCACACCTGACAAAGGCAAGGGAATGTGTGGCTCCTCTATGGAGATCACTGTGATGGACTGTAATATGAATACCATCACCAAGACACTGGACCTTAAGCCCAATAAAGAAGGCGTTTATACCGCGAGCGTTACCCTGCCATCAAAGAAAGGATGCGCACTCACGCTTACATCTGTGATGATAGCAGCTACCTCTACAGACAAGGAAGACATGTTTTTTGAAGCAAACCTGGACAAGCTTGCTGATGGCGGTGGCAAAGACTGCAAAGGCAATGCCAAGCTGAAAAACGTAGACTTTATGACCGATAACATGTCGGGCTTCTATGTGATGAGCTTTAGTTTTGGCTTTGATAAAGAACTGCCTGCGGGTGCCTCTATGCTGGTACAGGTAACAGACTGTAAGGGCAATAACGCTACCGTACAGGTGAAACTGGCTTATGACGCCTCTACAGGACTGGCTATGGGCAGCGCAGCAATAGCACAGGTAAAGGACTGCCCGTGGACACTCACCTATGGAGAGGTGTATGCCATAGACCCTTGCGGCAATGAAGGTACATGGAGCATGGACTTCTCGCAGGTAAAGACCGATGGTGCAGGAACCAGGAGCACTACCGGCAGCACAAAAAATTCCCGTCCTAAACTGAAGTAACAATAATTAAATATACCCGGAGAGCGGTTACATCGTAATTGGTGTAACCGTTTTTCTTTTTGTGAGGGATGCTGGGTTGAAGGGATACTGGATACTCGATACTGGATACTGGATACTGGATACTGGATACTGGATACTCGATACTGGATACTCGATACTGGATACTCGATGTCTGATATCCCTATCCTTTTGTGCGTCCTGCTTTTATTATAGCACCAATTAGTGCCGAAGCAGCTACAATACCCGTGATCAGCGTACCAGACATTACCTCCGGGGTATCACTGCCAAAGATGCGTACACCGATCGCCCCAATAAGAATGATCAGTGGGACCCAGATAGCTATATACTTATTCATATGCGGGCGATTTACAATTAAAGTTAGGTTATTTAGGTTAGTTGTACATGTACAGTTGTACAGTTGTACATCTGTACAAGGTGTACAGGGTTGTACAAGTGTACAGATGTACAATGATGGTACAAGATGTATCCCTCAGCGTAGCAACATACGATACCTTCGGCATCGGTCACTTACTTACCGGTTTGGCTATAAACATAGGATACCTGTCGGCATCCTCTATCACACATTGATATTCCTGAGGCCTGTGCTCATTTTGGATATACAATGACCCCAAACGGGGTCACATATTTATAGAAAACAACAAGAATTGATGGTCGATGCCGAAGGTATGGCATGTTAAATAAGGTTGTACAAATGTACAAGTGTACAGGGTTGTACAGGTTATACAGGTCGATATACCTCAACGCTATAACATGCGATACCTTCGGCATCTTGTCACTTATTTACTATTTGCTATAAACATGGGATGCTGTCGGCATCCTACATCGCGCATTGATATTCCCTTCTTCTATGCTCTTTATCAGATATGCACAGACCCCGAGGGGGTCACATGTTTGTAGAAAACAACAAGGATTGATGGTCCGATGCCGAAGGTATCGCATGTCTTACATAAAACAACAGGCTACCGGATATGCACTGACCCCAGCGGGGTCACACGTTTATAGAAAACGTGAGGATCGATGGTCCGATACCGAAGGTATCGCATGTCTTACATAAAACAACAGGCTACCGGATATGCACTGACCCCAGCGGGGTCACACGTTTATAGAAAACGTGAGGCTCGATGGTCCGATACCGAAGGTATCGCATGTTCTGCCACTGACAATTGACCAAAACCCATAGATCACAAACAACCGCCCACAACCTGTTACACAACCTGTTACAAATTATTACACACCAATGTAACTGTAACAACACTACAACCACTCAAACAAATACTTCTCGTCATGCGCAATATTAAATGCTTTCAAAAACGCGATATACTCCTCTTTAAAACTCTGCTTCTTATGATGCTCTTTCTGATTACCTATATACGCGATCACCGTATCCAACTGAGACTGTCCGTACGAAAATGCACCATACCCTTCCTGCCAACTGAACTGCCTTACAAACCCCTTCTCCCTGATAAATTCATTCGACGCCTTCTTCACCTCCCTCACCAGGTCTGACAAACTACACGAGGGTTTCATACCTATCAGAAAATGGATATGATCGGGCATACCATTTATCGCCAGCATCTTTTGCTCCTTGGCCTGCACTATACCTGTGATGTATTTATATAATTCCTCCTCCCACTCACCCTTAATAAGGCTTTCTCTCCCCTTCACAGCAAACACAACTTGAATATATATCTGGGAATACGTTCCGGGCATAACTGACTTTTTACAGACATGAAGATAATAAAGCACATACAATGAACAACTATCAATATAGGCTCCAGAAATACAATGGCCGAAGCACCATGCACACCTGCCCTCTCTGCCACAAGAAACACACCTTCAAACGCTATATAGATACTGATACCGGGCAATACCTTGCAGACCATGTGGGCAGGTGCAACCGGGAGATACGCTGCGGCTATCACTATACCCCTAAAGACTACTTTGCCGATAACCGCATTGTAGCCAGTGCCGCCATCCGTAAAACGCCTGTAATACCCCTGCAACGCGAACCCTCATCCATACCCCATGATGTATATGTGCGCAGCCTCAATTATTACCATCATAACAACTTTGTGCAATACCTGATACGGTTGTTTGGCAGTGCAGAGACCCGGCTCCTTTGCGACAGATACCATATAGGCACCTCCCGTCACTGGGAGGGCGCCACGGTATTCTGGCAGGTAGCCATAGATGGCCGCAGGTGCACCGGCAAGATCATGCTCTATGACGAGCACTCCGGTAAGCGGGTAAAGGAACCCTATAGCCAGATCACCTGGGCACATACCGCCCTGCACCTTCCCGACTACGAACTACGCCAATGCCTCTTTGGGGAAACCCTGCTGAACCGCTACCCTGAGAACGATAAACCCGTGGCCCTGGTAGAGAGTGAGAAGACTGCCATTATTGCCAGTGTGTTTCATCCCGAGTATATATGGCTGGCCTGTGGTGGCCTCTCCAATCTTAGTGAAGAAAGGTGTAAAGTGTTGGCTGGTTTCCGGGTTAGGCTCTTTCCCGACCTGGGCGGATATGACAAATGGGTAGCCAGGGCACGGGAACTGGCACACATTACCGACATCTCGGTCTCCCGTTCCTTAGAGCTCTGCGCCCTGCCGGAGGAGCGCGATCAGGGCCTCGATATTGCCGACTACCTGCTGCAATTTAAATTAGCAAGTTAGTTTCGGTAAATGATACAAGTTGATAAAAATCAATCGTTTGAATCAAAAAATAAAGATCATGCGAAAATTACCCGCCCTACCTCGTATCTTATCGTTCAATAATGGGTTTTCCGATACATCCGCTGGGCATCTGAATATGAAGTAAAGCAGCAATTGTAGCTGATATATCAGTCATATTCAATTGTTTAAATGATTCTTTCTCAGGAATGGTCCACCCATACATCACGAAAGGTATATGAGCATCATACGGGTTCCAGTTGCCGTGGGTGGTGCCGGTAGTCTTTCCCTCTGCATCATACCATGCCGGATCAAGAATGATCTGTATATCTGCGCACCTTTGTTTGTAGTAACCATTTACGATCATCGTGCGCAGCGGTTCGGGTACAGGGGCCTTATTCACATCTTCCATATCTATCACATAAGATATCTCGGGCCTTTTACTCAGCAGTTGCATTACAGAATGTTTTACTTTATCCCTGTCAATTTTACCGGCATCTATCCGCTTGTTATTCATCACCAACTGGTAATTGCTGATGCCGCTCACCAGTGAATCCTTGCCGTATTTCGTTTTCAGAGATGCGTTCAGGTCAGAGATAAGGGAATTGCTGAGCACCCCGGCAGGCACATGGTCATGATCCAGGAAGCCGGGATTATGCGCGGCGCCATGGTCGGCAGTAAGGAACAGGAGGTAGCCATCACGCCCGTAGTGTGCATCGAGAAAGGCAAGCAGGCGGGCGAGATCACGGTCCAGTCTCAGGTAGCAATCCTCCGCTTCCACAGAGTTTATACCAAACTGGTGCCCTATATAATCGGTAGAGGACAGGCTCAGCGCCAGGAAGTCGGTTTCGCCCTTCAAGCCCAGTTGCTCCCCGTCTATACAGGCCTCGGCCATCATTATGGAATAGGTATTGCCCGCAGGTATCGCCTTTATGATGCTTTTCCTGTATGCTTCAGGTTGCTTGTCAAATATATGAGGAAAAACAGGGCTGCTTTCACCTGCATATCCCTTCTCATAAGGGCTGGCATCTGCCGTACTTTGGGTGTATCTGCTGATATCATAGAGCAGTTCCCAGTTCTGCTTCACCAGGCTATCGGCAATGTTCCGGGCATTGAAGGCCTGCAGCCATGGCGGGTTGGGGTTGCTGTAATACCGGCTCGATGTGAAGCCACCTGCTTTGTCGTCATACCAGTAGGCGGCATTGGCCAGGTGGCCGGCAGGCAGTATGCTACCCCTGTCCTTCAGCGCCACGCCATATACCCTCGACCGGAAATTGGTGGCCAGCCTCAGCTCATCGGTCACGGTGGTGGTCAGCAGGTTATTAGGGGTCATATACTTCTCCTTGCTGTCTTCCACACAGTAGGTGTGCTTGCCGGTCAGGTTGTCGGTCCAGTCGTTGCCGGTTATGCCGTGTATGGCCGGTACAGACCCCGTATAGATGCAGGTATGGCCCGGGGCAGTATAGGTAGGCAGGTAATTGATCATCATATTCTGGCATTTATAGCCACCATTCAGCAGCCGCCTGAAGCCACCTTCCCGGTACAGATCGTAATAGCGGTACAGGTAGTCCCACCGCATCTGGTCCACCACTATGCCTATCACCAACCGGGGCCTTTCTACCTTTTCACGGGGCTGTGCAACCGCTTGCAAGCCAACAATTAACAAAATAATAAACAGCCCGGAATGCCTGAACTTATTGACAAATAACATAAAAAACACAGGTTTTGACTTTATCCACACAAAGGTGTAAATTATACAGGCCGACAGCAGTTATATTTTTATTAATTTCGCCCTGCATTTATTTATTAACTGTAAAGCATAGTAAACATAGTACATATGGACATTTTTGCAAAATTTGAGAACAGGTTAGGACCAATAGGCGACTACGCAGAAAAATCACCGGGATATTTCGCATTCCCGAAGCTGGAAGGTGAAATAGGTAACCGCATGAAATTCCGCGGTAAGGAGAAGATCGTATGGAGCCTCAACAACTACCTGGGACTGGCCAACCACCCCGAGGTTCGTAAGGCCGACGCTGAAGCTGCCGCTAAGTATGGCCTGGCCTCTCCTATGGGCGCACGTATGATGAGTGGTAACTCAGACATCCACGAGCAACTGGAGAACGAACTGGCTGCCTTTGTAGGCAAAGAATCAGCAATGCTGTTCAACTTTGGCTACCAGGGTATGGTATCTACCATAGATACACTCTGCGGCCGCCACGATGTAATAGTATATGACGCAGAATCTCACGCTTGTATCATTGACGGTCTCCGCCTGGTACCGAGCCACAGATATGTATATAAACACAATGATGTAGCCGATTGCGAAAAGCAACTGGCCCGTGCCACTGAAATGGTGAAGAAGACAGGTGGCGGTATCCTGGTGATCACAGAAGGTGTGTTCGGTATGTCGGGCAACCAGGGCAAGATCAAAGAGATCGCCCAACTGAGAGACAGGTACGAGTTCCGCTTGTTTGTAGATGATGCGCATGGTTTCGGCACTATGGGTAAGACAGGAGCCGGTATCGGCGACGAGCAGGACTGCATCGGCGATATAGATATCTACTTCTCTACTTTCGCCAAGTCTATGGCCAGCATTGGTGGTTTCCTTGCCGCAGATAAGAAGATACTGACCTTCCTCCGTTACAACATGAGGTCGCAGATATATGCCAAGTCATTGCCTAACGCATTTGTTGCCGGCAACCTGAAGCGCCTGGAACTGCTCCGCAGCAGGCCTGAACTTCGTGAAAAACTGTGGCACAATGTGCGCAGGCTGCAGAATGGCTTCCGTGAGCGTGGTTACGACCTGGGTACTACCAATACCCCGGTTACACCTGTGTTCATGAAGGGTGGCCTGTACGATGCTGTGCAACTGACGTATGACATGCGCGAGAACTACAATATCTTCTGTTCGGTTATCGTGTACCCGGTGATACCAAAGGGACAGATAGAGCTCCGCATCATACCTACTGCCGCTCATACCGACCAGGATATCGACGAGACACTGGCAGCATTCGATGCAGTGCGCGAGAAGCTCGAAAAGAAGCTGTATCCGCAGGAAATGCCTAATGTAGGTGTTCCTGCTTAGTATTGAACTTTATTGAAGAATAAACAAAACTGCTCTATATTTATATAGGGCAGTTTTTATAATAAAAAGATCATTAACCAACCTAATGGTATGAAAGTATTTATCTCCGGTGCATCCGGTCTTGTAGGCGGCAACTGCCTGAAACACTTTACGGAACAGGGATGGAACGCCATAGGCTCCTATTTCTCCTACCCTACCGACAACACGGTCTTTTACGATACCCTCAACGAAGGCCACGCCGACAATTTTGATGTGGTGGGTTTTAATCCTGATGTAATTGTGCATTGCGGTGCCCTCACTCATGTGGACTACTGCGAGACCAACCAGGAAGAAAGCTATCAGAAAACAGTGCAGAGCACCATCAATCTCATAAAGCTGGCTAAGCAATGCAATGCCCGCATGGTCTATATTTCCACAGACTATGTATTTGATGGTAAACATGGCCCTTATACTGAAGATGCTCCGGTGAATCCCATCAGTGTATATGCCGCTCATAAGCTGGAAGCAGAGCAGATGGTGCTTCGTGAATTGAATGATGCACTGGTGTTGCGTGTAACGAATGTCTATGGCAATGAGATACGTGGTAAGAACTTTGTAGCCCGTATAGTAGAACAATGTAAGAACAAGCAAAAACTGACCCTGAAGTTGCCGTATGACCAATATGCATCGCCTGCCAATGCATGGGATATAGCCCGTGTGATGTTCCTGCTGCTCAGGGATAATAAGAAGGGGATCTACCATGTGGGCGGCACAGACTATATGAACCGTGTGGAACTGGCACTTAGGGTGCTTAGTTATTTCCCGGGTGCAGAGTACGACCTGGTACCTATGAGCACTGCAGATATGAAGCAGCCTGCCGCCCGTCCGTTACTGGGCGGTTTTGTAAAGGCAAAATTCTCCTCAGAATACCCCGATTTTCTATTTGGGAATATTGATAGCTACATGAAAGAACAGGTAGGCTGACCAGCCTCGTAATATCGGAAGCCATGACCACAAGCCATGGCTTTTTGTTATCACGCTATATCCGGGTATGTGGGCAAATACTTCGGAGCCTTCCTGATCATCAGCAGCCAGAACAAAGCCGAAGCTACCGGTGCCAGCACAGACAGGAACACTATCCACATCAGCTTATCGGCAGCGTTCAGATGCCTGAATCTGGCCAGCAGCACCAGGCAATAGATGAATATAGGGGCTGTGATGGTGGCCGCAATTGCCAGCATTACCAGCAGCACATCGTAGTTGTTGTGCGTGATACCTACCATAGCTGCCGGTACATTATGCCCGTCTGTCATGGGCAGTAAAAGTATCATGTAATACACAAAACAGATGGCGAACGCAACAATAGGCACGAAGCATATGATACCAATTCTGTTCTTCGCCTTTTCATCAAGAACCATCAGGTTGTTCATAACATCGATTTTAGGTGGTTAACAATAGTATGTCTCACGGTATCTGCAATAGAACCGTGCCACCATATGCCTATGAACGTTAAAACCTGAAATTCGGGTTGTTTCTCTGCGCTATGAAGAGGTACTTCATTGCTGAGTCATTGTTGCCAAGCGCTTTATATGCCCGCGCCATGATCTCATACCCTACCACAAACTGCCCTCCGTCATTAGCAAGGGTCTTGCGGGCATAGTATATAGCAGTATCATATATGCCTGCATCCATATAGGCAAAACTCATATTGCCATTCGTGATGTTATTCTGTGGCATCAGCTCCAGCATTCGCTTATTCCAGTATATCGCCTGGGGATATTTTTTCCATGCATAATACAGCCTGGCAAGATTATATACTATATCGGTATTCTTTGGCATTAGCTTGTTGGCCCTAAGGTTATGCACCTCAGCCGAATCAAACTGTCCGAGAACACCAAATGAATGCCCGATGTTCCATTCTGCCACTTCATAGTCCGGATAGATAGCCAATGCCGTCCTGAAATAACCAATAGCTGAATCCATCAATTGTCTGAACTTAACCGGATCTTTTTCGTTCGGCGCAATATTGTTGATCAGTTCCGCACCTACATACTCATTCATACGCGCATTCTCAGGATGCTTCACCACATCTGTGAAATATATAGTAGCATCATCAACCCAATCAGGGTTCCTTCCCACTGTAATGGTTGCATAAATAAAAAAAACAGGAAATAGAACACTCAGAACTTTTTTGTCCTTCATCATCTCCATAAGAGCGCTTTTTCCGGCCCACCTTGTCAATAGAAACGCCACTACGATACAAAACCCCACCGAAGGGAAGAACAACAACCGCTCCCCTACTACTGAACCTATCAGGAAAGGGATATTCGAAACAATGAACAGTGTAATGAGGAAGAAGAGGATGCCAAGGGCCAAAGGGTCTTTGCTTTTCGTAAGCAACCGTTTGATGCTAAATACAAGCAGAAACAAATAAACAGCCAGCACTGCCAATACACGAACATCGCCAAAGGAAACGAAGGGAATAGTGTTGTAGGCATAATCCCACGACAATGGATATGGAACAATGACCAGCTTCAGGTAATAACCCAAAGCCAGAACTGCAGTCGCCAGCCTGGTAACATAGGACAATCCGGGTTTGGCCAGTTGGTTATCAATGAAATCTATTATCCCACCCTGGTCAGCATGATACAGAGCCAGTACCATCTTTCTCAACAACATAAAAGCCACAAAGGCCACAATCACAGAGCCGGTTGCCAGTAAACTGCGTTTTCTGTCGTCACTCCCATAAAAGAAAAAGATAACCGGAACCACGGCGAGGAATGTTGCTGACGTCTCCTTCGACAATAACGACAAGAAAACAGATAGCCCACCGGCAAACAACAACCATAACTTCCCGGAACGTGTATAGCTCAGAAACACATGGAGGCCAATGAACGCGAAGAAAAAACAATACAGCTCATCCCTGCTCTTAATATTGGCCACCACCTCTGTGTGTATCGGATGAAGCGCAAACAATAAAGAAGCGATGAAAGCAAGTCCCGGATATGTTTTATCAAATAGTCTTTTGAGAAAAGTAAACAACAGGACAACACATCCCGCATAAAAAAGAATATTCAGTAAATGAAAGTAAAAAGGGTCTTCTCCCCATAGTCCGTATTCAATAGCAAACGAGACAAGAGACAAGGGCCTGTATGTATCATTCTCGGGCTTCATGTACCCATAGAAATGCGGCGTCCTTATCAACTCAGATATCGAGGCAAAACCTTTGTTCACCAACGTATTCTTAGTGATCACGTGAGGGTCATCTACTGCAAAACCATTTCTGAGAGAATTAGCATATAATAGTATGGACAGTATAGCAAGTACGATAGATACCTTCCATGTAGGGATTACAGAGAAAACACCTCCCGATGTTGGTATCGCCTCTGTGGGGTTTTCTTTTATATGCTTCTTAGCCAACTACAATTATTTTATACATCTAATGTAGCATGTTTTCCTATTAATTCAGATGGAAACGGGGATTGAACTGCTGCTCCGCAAATTCATACTTGCGCGCAGAATCGGGAATACCTTTATCCTTGTATACCCGTGCAAGTACTCCATAAGGAGCTTCAGCGGCCGGATCAATAGCAATAGCCCTGTTCAGATAGTAAATCGCCAAGTCATATTGGTCCAGTTTGTAATAACACACTCCGAGATTCACAAGCGATATGAAATTGTTCTTATCAAATCTCAGGGCATTCATACAAACATCTACCCCTTGCCTGTACTTTTTGAGCCTTATAGATACAGCTGCTAAATTATTCGCCCCGTTAATATCTTCCGGTTCCAGAGCCAGGGCTTTCTTGTTATGAACTTCAGCCGAGTCAAACCTATTCAGGTAGAAATAGGTCGCTCCCAGGTTCGTCTCTATAAAGAAGTAATCGGGGCATAAAACAGCCGATCTTGACAGATAGTCAAGAGACCGGATCGCCAGGCTCCTGCCGGCATCCGGATTGTCTGTTTTCTTAGCCGCAACAAAAAGATTATACCCTACAAAAAATTGCAGGCGTGCATTCTCCGGCGCTTTTTCAACGTCTGTAGAAAACAAGGTCATATCATCTTTCCAATCCAGATTCCTTGCTATGGTTATAGCCGAATAAGAAAGACCTGCAAATACCAATACCACTGCTATCCCCGGCTGCTTCACATAAGCAATTACTGTTTTTTTTATGCTACCAAGCCGCTCAAGCAAAACTGCAAAAACCAGACAATACCCGACTGATGGAAAATATAGAAACCGTTCGCCCAATGTAGCCTTTATCGTAACAAAGATGTTCGAGAACAGCACAATAGTTGCAATGAAGAAAAAAATACCAAATGCCAGCCTATCTTTTCTGTCTTTGGCCAGGCGGTAGATCATCAGCCCGGCAAGAGCTATATACGCCGATACCGTTAACAATACGAGCGGATCACTAAAATGAGTAAAGTGGATGGTATTGACTGAATAATCACAGAGTAGCGGATATGGGATCAACAGCAACTTCAGATAGTACCCCATTATGAGTATGGCAGTCGCCAGTCGTGACTCATATGGCAACCCCTTCTTTACCAATGCATTCTCAATTACATTGATCTGTGACGGGTTATATACATGGTAGTCAACGAGCACTTTGTACCTTATTGCCAGGAAGGTGGCAGTTGCAATCAATAAAAGAACAGAGATGACAACACTCCTCTTTCTATCATGACCATGTAAAAAAAGAACAAAAGGAATAATGGCATTAAAGGTTACCGCGGTTTCTTTAGACAGCAACGATAAAAAGAAACAAACCACGCCACAAACCAATAATATTACTTTCCCTCCAATAGCATACCTGAGAAATAAAAGAAAACTCCCGATTGCCAATGCAAAGCACATCAACTCATCGCAGCTTTTTATGTTGGCTACCACCTCTGTATGCACGGGGTGAACAGCAAACAACAACGATGCTATAAAGGCAATATAGGTTTGCTCTTTGCCAAGTACTGCAACAAGAAAGCGAAACAGAAGCACTACACCGCCGGCAAAAACAAGGATATTCAAAAGATGATATGGCAAAGCATTCAATTCAAAGAACTGAAAAATGATAGCAAATATGACTAAAGATAAAGGACGATATTCATCATTATGTATCGTGCCATAACCAAACTGGTGCGGAGTACTAAGGAGCTGCGGAATAGCAGAAATACCCTTCGTTACAAACTTATTATTGGTGACCATGACCTGATCGTCAAACACAAACCCATTCACCAATGTGTTGGCATACAATACAACCGACACAAGAACAAGAAACAAAAGGAGTATCCTATCGTTTCCGGCTGCCTTAGTGACAGTTGGTATTACTTTTTGTTCTTTCTTCTTACGCACTTATTACAGATTGCCGTTTAGTACGGTACTTCACCAAAAACTCTTCAAATTGCTGCAGGGTAAAGCTACTGAGATTATACCTGGCCTCCAGCCCACCCTTTTGTGCTGCCATCACACCATAGTAAGTGTCCTTAAATCCTTCTACAGAGTGTGCGTCAGGGTCAACAGACAACAAAACACCTTTTTCAAGCGCATAGGTGATCCATCGCCAGTCCAGATCCAGGCGGCGTGGATGTGCGTTGATCTCTACAACAACATTATGCTCGAAACATGCGTCAATAATAGCCTTATGGTCCAACGGATATCCCTTGCGCGACAATAACAACCTGCCCGTGGGATGTCCTAATATTGCTGTAAAAGGGTTCCTTACTGCTGCCAACATCCGCTCAGTAGCCTTCTCCTCCGACATTTTCAGGTTACTATGTACACTGGCTATTACCAGGTCGAAGGTATTAAGCACCTGTAGTGGATAATCAAGGCTACCATCTCCCAGTATATCCGACTCTATACTCTTGAATATTTTAAAAGGTGCCAGTTTTGCATTAAGAGCATCTACCTCCTGGTGTTGGGCAGCCACTTGTTCCGGCTTCAGCCCACCTGCATAAAAAGCCGTTTGGGAATGGTCACTGATAACCATATACTGAAGCCCCCTATCTATGGCTGCCTTCGCCATTTGTTCTATGGTGTGTACCCCATCACTCCATGTAGAGTGTGAATGTATGATAGCCCTGATGTCACCCGGCATTATCAGATCGGGTAGCTTATTCTCTTTTGCCTTTTCAAGCACCATTGCAGTTCCGCGAAGCATAGGAGGGACAAATGAAAGACCATTAAGCGAGAAGATGGCTTCCTCGCTTTCGGGTGCTTCCGGCACTTTATACTTCGTATTGAACGCGGCCAAAAACTCTTCCGAACCGGTCGTATCAAACAGTGTCTTATAATACTCCTCTTTAGAGGTATGATGGAACCTTAGTTTGGGCTGTCCCGGCATTTGCACTGTAAGCGTATTACTATCCTCTGCGATCCTGACCTCTGGTATCACCGAGAATTCCATATTCAGGATGCCCGGATCGGTATCCGTCACCATATCTACGTACTCGACCACATCGTCCTGCATCCGGAATGGGCCCGTAAGTGAGAACCGGTCTCCGGGATGTCCCTGCAGCATCTGCTGCAATACAGACCTGGCGAAATCTTCTACCTCAGCCCACAGGTGAAAGCCCTGGTTCTGCCTGAAATAAACTATATTCTGTAATACACTCTCCTGCGTCTTGGCCCCGAATCCTTTCAATGCAGTAAGCCTGTTCTCATTGCAGGCATATTCCAGCTCCCCCAGAGATTCTATACCTAGCTCCTTCCATATCACCGCGATCTTTTTAGGCCCCAGCCCTTTTATTTCGAGCATTTCCAGTATTCCGGGCGGAGTAATGGCAATGATCTCATCAAGCTGGGCCAAACGCCCGGTATGTTGCAGCTCCCTTATCTTCTTGCCGGTCGATTCACCTATACCCTTCTGAGCAAACAGTTCTGCATCACTCATACCTGTTGCCTCAGCCGGCAGCCGTTCTATATTAAATGCCGCTATACTATATGACTTTGATTTAAAGCTGTTCTCACCATGAATATCCATTAACTTAGATAAAAGGGAAAAATGGTCAGCTATTTCGTAATTGTTCATGATCGATACCGGTGACAATGTCGCCTGATCCAAAAATAACAATAACGGCCTGTACTCTCTAATTAACAGGTCAATTACATTATTTATATCCTTGACCGATCTACTTTTTGAATAATAAAATATACCTTTGAAAGGTTATATAATATATTAGTGTAAACTAAATTCAGGGTGCACTGAAGTAATTGTAGAGCAAAACATCTGTCGCCTCATATATGGTTGGAACGATACTTTCATTTGGAACAGAACAACTCAAACGGCTGTTTCCGTTTCATATCCTGATCGACAGTGAATTAAGGATAATTTCCCTGGGTAGTGCCATCATTTCCTATCGGCCCATACCCGTTACAGCTTCCTTTAATGAGCTTTTTTCTGTGTCAGGCAGCGACCTAGTGTCATTTGAAAGGTTGAAACAAGCCCCCGGCAAACAACTGGATGTATGTATTCGTGGTAACAACATGATATTGACCGGCCACTTTGAAACAACAGACAGCGGGGAGGAATTGTTATTTATTGGTTCCCCTGCCGACAAAAACGGCCGCGATTATGACTTCGCACGCAAAGACGCGGTGATCAATAACCTCCATTCCGCCTCAAAAGAAACGCATCCGAAAGATAACCTCGCCCATTTGTTATTTCTCGTAAAGAACCTCGAATCGGGGATCGTTATCGAGAGTAAAGATCATAAGATCGTACTGGCAAATGAGAAATTCTGCAGTTTCATCAGGACCCGGCTAACACCGGACGAACTGGAAGGGATCAACTATAAAGAACTTACCATACACAATAAAAATATCTACAAACATCCTGACAAAGAGATTCAGAGAGTAGAGGAAATACTTCAGGCCCAGGTACCCGTAGTAGATGAGACCATAGCGCTATCTAATGGCAGCTACTATAAAAGAGACTTCACACCAATAATAATTGACGGCCAGTATGAAGGGCACATATGGCAATATATGGATGTGACTGAGCAGGTAAGCGCAGAAAAGAAACTGGAGGAGCAAAAGGTCTTTTATGAGAACGTACTGAACAATATACCCGCTGAGATAGCCACCTACAATCTTAATCATGAATACCTTTTTATCAATCCTACTTCTATAAGGGATAAAGAGCTCAGAAAGTGGATGATCGGTAAGCGTGATGAGGACCTGTGTATCTACCGCAATAAACCAATGAGTATTGCCGAGGATCGCAGGGCTGTTTTTAATAAAGTATTAGAATCCAAGCGCCTGCATACATGGGAGGAGAAGATCATACTCCCCGATGGCTCTGTGGAGTACTACCTGCGCAATATGTACCCTGTGCTCAATGATAATAATGAGGTGGTGCAGGTCATCGGCTTCGGATTGAATATCACAGACCGTAAGAAAATTGAAGACCAGGTAAAATTAAACGAGAAGAGATACAGGGACCTGTTCAACTACAGCCAGGCCTATATATGTACACACGACCTGCATGGCCGATTGCTGACCGTGAATCCTGCCATTTGCAACCTGCTCGGGTATAAGCAGGAAGAACTGACCGGTATGTTCCTGTCAGACTTCCTTCCTAAAGAGGACATCAAGAGCTTTTATACCGAATACCTGGAAAAGGTGATCAACAACGGAACTGCTACCGGCATTCTCAAAGTTGTGGGCAAGGACAATAAACACTCCTTCCTTTTATACAAAAACTTCACAGTACAGGAAGAAAATTCGGAACCCTACATCATCGGGTTTTCGCAAGACATCACCGATCGTATCACTACAGAAAATGAATTGTTGCAGACCAAGCAGGTATCGGAAGATGTACATAGGGCAAAGGAAACTTTCCTTGCCAACATGAGCCACGAGATACGTACTCCCATGACCGGAATTCTTGGCATTGCCAACCTCTTGTCAAAAACAGGCCTTGACGCGCAACAACGAAAGTTCACAAAACTGATATCGGAGTCGGCAAATAACCTGCTCACTATCGTTAATGACGTTCTCGATATTGAGAAAATAGCTGCCGGTAAGCTCGAATTAGAATCTATTCCGTTCAGGTTGGAGGATAAGGTGTTCACAACGCTGCAATCCTTCCAGTTCAAGGCAGAGGATAAGAACATTAACCTGATTCTTAACAGCTCACTTGCAGAAGACCTGGTAGTGATCGGCGACCCCTACCGCCTCAGCCAGATACTCAACAACCTCTTGAGCAATGCGCTTAAATTCACCACAGAGGGAGAGATCAGCATTAACCTTGACTATAAAAAGAATGAGTCTAAGAAGGTAACGATCGAGATACAGGTGCAGGATACCGGCATAGGTATCAAGGCAGAAAAACTGTCACAGATATTCAATCCGTTCGTTCAGGCAACCATAGACACTACCCGTAAATACGGCGGAACCGGATTAGGATTGACCATATGCAAGAACCTTGTAGAGATGCAGGGTGGCCGCATAACTGTGAACAGTAAGATAAATGAGGGTACCACTTTTTCTTTTTATATTCCTTATGAGAAGGGCGATGTATCGCTGATACCTGAGGAGAACAAAGAAGAACTCAACTTTAAAGACCTGGAGTCCATAAGGATATTGGTGGCCGAAGATGTTGAGTTGAACCAGTTCCTGGTGAGACATATCCTGGAAGGCTGGGGATGCGAAGTGACCATTGTGGCCAATGGTAAAGACGCCGTTGATTCGGTAAGAAAACACCATTACGACTTGATACTGATGGATATACAAATGCCGGAGATGGACGGCATCACCGCAACGAAGCTTATCAGGGCATTGAATATCCCGGAGAAACCCGTCGTGGATAAATCGACAATAACCAAAAAGATACGTACAATAAACGCCAAAGACAAATCCTCAATACCCATTATAGCCCTTACGGCCAACGCACTCAAGGGAGATGGCAATAAATACCTGAGCATCGGGATGGACGGATATATCACAAAGCCCTATACCGAAGAAAAACTGTTTACCGTCATCAACCAGATCGTCAAGACCAATGATAAGTTCCGGCTGAAATTAACGCCATCCGGAGGCAAGGGGCAGTATGACATTGTAGTTGAGAATAAGGAAGAAAAACTTTTCGACCTTTCTATGATAAATATTATCGGCAAAGATGATCCGGCTTTTGTCAAGAAGATCATATCTATATTCCTCGACACCATGCCAACAAGCCTCGCTAACCTGATGAAGGCCTCAGACGAAAAGAACTACGAACAGGTGGCCAAGGTGGCGCACAAAATGAAGTCAAGTATTGATTCTATGGGCATAACGCCACTGAAAGACATCATCAGGGAACTGGAGACAGTGACCGAAGGGAATGAACGTACCGAATTCTTGCTGGAAACAGTGAAGAATACGATGAATAAAGTATTTACACAGATGAAACCTTTTGTGTAAAAAGAGGAGCAACATGTCATTAGCGAGCACGATAAAAGGAAATCCCGGACTAAAAAAATTTGTTCACAGGCTATTGATACCTAAAGGCGGTGCACGCCCTCGTTTGTGGGTTCGCGTCTTTCTTAATCGTTTTTTTCATAAGCGCGGTTCAGGGTCGGTAATAAGGTGGCGCACACGAATGGACGTACTGCCATTCAATAAGTTTGAGCTGGGAAGCAGATCCACCATTGAAGATTTTTGCACCATCAATAATGGTGTCGGGGATGTCCTGATAGGCCATAACTCTCTGATCGGTATGGGCAATGTGATCATTGGTCCCGTTACTATAGGCAACAATGTCATCTTTGCGCAGAACGTGGTAGCCAGCGGACTGAACCATGAATACAAAGACCCAGATGTACCTATTCATCTGCAAAATGTCACAACAGCCGCTATTACCGTAGAAGACGATTGCTGGATAGCCGCCAATGTGGTACTTACCGCAGGTGTGACCATTGGAAAACACTCTGTGATAGCAGCGGGATCTGTGGTCACAAAAGATATCCCTCCTTATTCCGTGGCTGCCGGCAATCCGGCTAAGGTGCTGAAACGTTACAACAGAGATTCAAAGGAATGGGAGAAAGTACTATAATGCTTTCTTTACGGGCATACTCAGCTTGTATATGCCGCAAACAACAAGTAAACTCCAGATGCAGGCTGCCATACCAATATAAATTCTCAATATCAGGTTAACGGGTTTCTCTATGCTCCATGCCCGCGTATTATGTATATAAGCTATGTACCCAATAATTAAGGCGATAATAGAGAACAGGATCCAAAATAGCAACTTCTTGATCACAGGCACTGTTTGCAGATCATTCATGGATGCCGGCAACCTCACCACATAGATTACAACAATTAAGAACCCTACAAGGGAGCTGACATCCTGCAGAATATTATGAAGATAGGTATTCCATAGATGGATCGTTGCGGTATTCATCCCGGGGTTTACGAGGTTGAAATGTGTGAACGCATCCCACAGCAGATGCGACAAAATACCGATCAATAAAGAGACACAAAGCATCGGAAATTTATCAACAGAAATTTTGTTCCGCTCATCACTTAATGATCTCGTGAGTTTCTTTCCTAACGCAATGGGCAGATTTGCGATCAATACCTCACTAACTAAAAAGTAAAATAAAAATGTGATGACCAGACCCAGCGGGAGATCGAACCAGAATGCACCTGCCCATGTATGGCTATATACCTTTTGCTCATCAAAACGTATAAATGACTCAAAATCAGGAGCCACACTACCGATGATAAGCCCCATTGCCGAAAATCTCAGGCTTTTCCTCCCGATAAGCGGGAGAACCAGGGCAGGATGTGATAATGTAAAGGGCATACGTGTATTATTTAACGAAAAGTTGTTGTACAGATAACAGGCTTATAGTTGCGTACAAAGGTCTGTTTTACTACCATAACTACCTGTCTGGTAATAAGATGTGCTCTACCAAGTATGTCCATTTAATTTTATCTGAAAAAATAAACCAAGCAAAGTTATTTATCGTATTTTGCATAGCGATATTAAAATAAGGCTATTATATTAATTTTTTACTCATTTTAATTCGTACGACTTAAACTGACCGGTTAATATTTATGACCAATACAAATAATGGACTTCAAAAGCTGATCATCATTGAAGATGACCTTGCCATTAAAACCCTACTTTGTGCGGTCCTGGAATATAGCTTTGTGGTCACAGCTTTTGAGAATGGGATGGATGCGCTTTCTCATATGCAGAAGGGAAATGTTCCGGATGTGATCATAACCGACCTCAATACACCTGAACTTAACGGATATGAATTGTTGTCGCAGGTGAAAGCCAGTAATTATTTCAAATCAATACCGGTCATCATCCTTTCAGGTGAAGAATCTTCTGAAACGAGAATAAAATGTCTGGAGGCCGGCGCCGATGACTATATAGTGAAGCCATTTAACCCACGTGAACTGGAAGTGCGGATAAATGTGATCCTGAAGCGCTATGGAAAGACATTGATAACCAAACATTTTTAATTGCTCATGGCAACGTGGGACAGCAGCGGGGGCGTAATAGCTTTATTGAATTTCAATAATGCTTCTTTTGATGTTGTCAAACAATGCAACCTCTATCCTTACCAGTTACAGCAATTCAGTAATATCTACGACATAACCAAAGACTACGAGCGTATAAAGCTAAATATCGTTGCTATTATTTCGGAGAGCGAGGTAATGGGCGCATCCGGTGTTGCCGTTGCGGAGATACTCAGGAAAAAAGGCATGCAGCATATTCCTTTCTTCCTGCTATCCCAAAAGCTTGACGACAACTTAGCGCAAATAGCCATGGAGGGCGGCGTAGCCGACGTATTCCTGTATCCGTTATCCCGCATTACCATAGAGCAACGCATATTGTTTCTCATTCGTCACTGGCGTACGTTGCAGAAGAAAGTTGAGGCAAATGGCGTTTCGGTTTATAAGACTCCTTTCCTGAAAAGAATGTTCGATGTCTTCTTTTCCGGGCTGGCACTTATTATGCTCTCTCCTATCCTTCTGATAGTTATGCTCATCATGAAGCTGGAATCCCGTGGTCCGCTTTTTTATTATTCGTTTCGTGTTGGCACCGGTTATCGGGTGTTCAAGTTTTATAAGTTCCGGTCAATGTATGTGGATGCCGACAAGCGGCTGAAAGACCTGAAGCACCTGAACCAATATAGCTCCGGCGGGAAACAGGCGGATGGAAATGCATCATTCACTCTTTGCGATGAATGTACGCTGATCGGCAGCCGTTGCCGCAGCATGATATACGCCGATAATGTAACATGGTGTGAGAAGCAATACCTGGGAAAGAAGAAACAAAGCGGTGATGCCGCCTTCTTTAAACTCAAAGACGACCCGCGTATCACAAAGGTTGGCCGTTTCATTCGTAATTACAGTATTGATGAATTGCCACAGTTATGGAATGTGTTGAAAGGCGATATGAGTATTGTTGGCAACAGGCCACTACCACTATATGAAGCAGAGAAACTGACAACGGATAAATACGCCCTGCGTTTTCTTGCACCTGCCGGGCTTACCGGCCTCTGGCAGGTAGAAAAGCGCGGCAAGGCAGAAATGTCTGAAGAAGAACGCCTGATGCTCGATAACACTTATGCAGAGAATCATAGCTTCTGGTACGATATTCGCCTGATCTTGAAAACAGTTCCCGCTTTATTCCAGAAAGAGAACGTATAAACCACCACCAGTAAATGCGACCTGTATCTATTCCTGACGAAATAAAAGACTTATGGGGTACCACCTCCCGGTCTGAGGAAGAAGTGATACGGGAGATACGCAAGTGCTACAATGCATTCCTTAAAGGAACAATTGAAGTATCGGTTGTGATACCGGCATACAACGAAGAAAAGAACATTCTGCGCACATTGCTGTCTCTTGCTTCTAATGTCACTGACCGGTCCATAGAAATAATTGTGGTCAACAATAATTCAGTTGACCGGACGGAGGCCCTGGTAAAAGCCACCGGTGTTACCTGTATCACTGAGCTGAAGCAAGGCATCACAGCGGCCCGTAATGCCGGGCTATCTGTGGCCAGGGGAAAATATGTACTTAATGCTGATGCCGATTCCATTTATCCGCCACTTTGGATCGAAGAGATGATATCCCCGCTGGAGAAAGGCGAGGTAAGTATGACGTACGGGCGGTTTGGGTTCATACCTACCGGTAGTACTACACGCTTCAGTTATTATTTCTATGAACAGGCAGCAGATACCATACGCTGGATAAACAAACGGTTTCGGGAAGAAGCTGTGAATGTGTATGGATTCAACTCCGGGTTCCGCCGCACAGAGGGCTTACAGGTAAATGGATTTGATCACCCGCCCGGCGCTAACGAAGATGGCTGGTTGGCTGTAAAATTGAGAGACAAAGGATTTGGCAAACTATACTGCGTCAATAAATCTGAGGCTATGGTGTGGACATCTGACCGAAGAATAGAAATAGACGGAGGGCTGTGGAGTGCATTGTATAAAAGAGCAAAACGTATCATATTCCCACCGAAAGAGATCGAGATAAGAAAAGACCTGTGATCATTTCCTTCGCGCCTTTTCCCATACGGCACTCTGCGCGCCATTCACGTATCGGATGATACCGGCCACTACCGCATAGTTCATCATACAGAAATAGTAAGGGATATACAGCAGCTTTACATGCATTTTCTTTTTTTCAAACAACCACCCCAGCAGTGAAGCGCCATAGAAAGCTACCTGGCACATAAGTAATACTGTATAGATAGCTGTATGTGGGCCCGTCATGATGAGACAATTGGCGATGAACGTTAGTATCATGAAGAAGGGCGTAACAGTCCACCTGAGTACCCGATGGCTCACATATTGAAAAGAAAGAACAAAGTTCCCAAAAGGATTGAGCAATTTACCAAGCCTCACAATAGACTGCATGCCCCCGGCGGCTATGCGTATCTTTCGTTTCAGCTCTTCTCCCACATTCTCCGACCCCGTCTCCGTTGCAAACGCCATTGGTTCATACACTATCCTGTGGCCCTTCCCGGCAATGAGCATGGAGATCATGAAATCGTCAAGGATCGTATCCGGCGGTACCGGCTCATATAATTTCGTACGCACACTGAAAAGCTCCCCGGCCGCCCCTACAACAGAATAAAGTTCAGAATCCCACGACTTCAGCTTCGACTCATATTTCCAGTAAAACCCCTCTCCTGCGGTCGCATCGTCTACGTCCTCTGTATTCACTCTTTTCTCCCCTGCCACTGCACCTACTGTTATGTCTTTATAATGCCTGCATATGTTCAGCAGGGCATCCTTGTTCAGTACGGTATTGGCATCTGTAAATATCGCGATCTCCGTCCTCACGGTTTCCATTGCCCTGTGCATCGCAGCTATCTTCCCCATTCTTTCCGGCTGATGAAGCAACGTTATCTCAGGGTACTTTGCCACTATCTCAGGAGTCTTGTCATCAGACCCATCCGTCACAAAAATGTAGGATATCTTGTCCTTCGGATAGTTAAGCGATAAAGTGTTCTTTATTTTCTCCTCAATAAAGTGCTCCTCGTTATAGGCAGCTACAAGCAGCGTAACCGATGGCCATATGCCGCCATTGTCGGGTATCTTTCGTTTGCCCACTATCATCGTCCTGAGTTTCACCAGCACATACAGCAGTATGCCATACCCAAAGAAGGTATAGAAAACAATAAAAAGACTCACCCAGAATATAATGATCATACGCTGTTCTTAACTGAGAATCCCAGGTTCATACTATCCTTCTTATTGGTCAGATTCCATATGATAGCACGTAACAAGACACCAATATATGAAGACTGTCCTGCTTTCAGATAACTGAAAATATTTCTTGCCGCAACAACAAGAACAAAATAAGGCCAGAAAACCATACGCACCCCTATGGCACAGTTGCGCCTGATGAACAGTATCCTGTTCCTGTTCATAAAATACTCCTTCAGCGCACTTTTCTCACCCACCGTTATCGACTCTTTATGGTAAATAAGCGCCTGCATATTTACCCATATCTTATACCCTGCCCGTTTTATTTGCTCACACCAATCCATCTCCTCATAATAAAGGAAGTAATTTTCCGGCATCATTCCTGCCTTATCTATGGCACTGCGGCGCACCATCATTGCAGCCCCGTGTATGAAGCCTGTCTCGCCCGTCAGATCGTCATATTGGCCACTATCTTTCTCAAATTGCCCAATACAACTGTTCCTCGCGGTATAGTAATTCATGGGGGTGAATCCGGCATATTGCAACATATCAGGCTGCTGGAAATAACGTATTTTAGGAGATACCATGCCCACATCTGCGTGGTCGTCCAGGGTTGCTACAAGTGTGTTGACAAGGTATGGCGTAAACTCCGTGTCGTTATTCACAAAAAACAAATAATCTCCGGTCGCTTCCCGGATACCCAGGTTGTTTCCCCCGGCAAAACCCAGGTTCACATCCGACCGGATAAACCTGATCTCCGGGTATTTTCTCTTCCAGTCACAAACAGGATCGGCATCGCTGCCATTATCCACCACTATTATTTCCAGGTTGCCGTATGTCCCGTGCTTAAATACAGACTCAATTAACGCCTCCGTCACCCTTGGCTGATTAAAATTGACTGTGATCACAGAGACACGCTTCATAATTTGCTAAACTACTTCACCCGTATCTAAAATCAAGATAACATCACATTTTTATTATCATAATGAATAAACTTTTACCTGAATTGTAAATCAAATAGTTACATAGTAACTATTAAATAGTAATTTTGTTCACTCCTTCATCATGCCGACTGAACTAATTAAAACGATTAACAATGGGCGGTCTTATTGAAGACGATATCATACTTAGCACGGTTGGATCATATATTTTCTCCGGCGTTACACTACTCATAACTCATTATAACAGAAGCTCCTCTCTTAACAGGCTGCTAAAACGTCTAAAGGAATTAAGGTGTGAGTTTGATAACATTGTTGTGTCTGACGATGCCAGCAAACCGGAGCACCTTAATAACCTGATGGTCATGCAGGAGACTTACCATTTCAGATTGGTAACAACTCCTGTGAATAAAGGGCACGGCCATAGCATCAATAAGGGACAGGATGTGATCACTACCCCATATACTGTTTATATCCAGGAGGACTTTGTACCAACAGAGAAGTTCCCCGTGGCATTTCGTGACGCCTTACAATTCATGGAAAAGGATAATTCGCTGGACTACATACGATTCTGGGCATTAGGCGATCCTTACCCTGACCTGAAACCTTACGGTAAGGGATATTCTGAGATGGTGTATCGATTCCTGCAAACCAGCCACTTCAAGTTTTATGCGTATAGCGATACTCCCCACCTGAGAAGAGCAAATTTCTTCGATCGCTTTGGCCGGTATAAGGAAGGGTTGAAGGGAGATGTCATAGACTATAAAATGGCTATTTCATTTATACAGCATAATGGGAAAGGTCTCTTCTATGAAGACTTTCACGCGCTCTTTGCGCATGAGAACTCACAGATCGAGCCAAGTACTATGAGGCCGCTGCGCACCTGGAGGCAAAATACTTTTTTGCCAATAAGAATATTACGTTGGTTTTATCTGAAATACAAATGGATAAAGTGTACCTTAGACGTCGCTTTTATGCGTTGAGTATTTTGAAACTAACGAGCATCATTTATGGCTGAACCGTTTTCTTTTCCCGGCGTCACCCTCCTCATCACTATATACAACCGCAGCAGTTCGCTAAAACGATTGCTCTCCAAATTCAGAGAACTGAATTGTCATTTTGATGACATTATCGTTTCTGATGACGGCAGCAAACCGGAGCATCTTGACAAAGTAAGGGAGCTGCAAAAAGAGTTCAATTTTCGTTTGCTCACTTCACCAAAGAATATGAGCATTGCCAACAATATCAACAAAGGGCAGGATGCCGTAAACACCCCTTATGTGGTATATGTGCAGGAAGATTTTATTCCATTCGAGGCATTCCCGGTTAGCCTCAGAGATGCATTGCAATATATGAATGAGGACAAAGGTCTGGATATGGTGCGCTTCTGGGCACACTATCGCTACCCTACTCTGAAGCCCTATGGCAAAGGTTTTAGTGAAATGGTCTATAGTACTACGAACATGAGCCACCTCAAATTCTTCATGTACAGCGATACGCCGCATCTCAGGAGAAAGAATTTTCTCGAAAAATTCGGCAGGTATGACGAAGTTGTTCCCGGAGATTTTTGCGAATACAAAATGTCTGTATCCTTCATACAGAAGAAAGGAAGGGGACTCTTTTTTGAGAAGTTCGATACGTTACTGACCCACGAAAACCCGCCGGACGAACCAAGCACACAGGGTCGTGCCAACTGGAGACAGAGCCAAAACCCGCTTTTTCTTTTTCTACGTTTCCTGTATCTTCGGTACAAATGGCTTAAATGTATGTGGCAGGTAAAAACTTTACGCACCTAACAAACTATGGCAGGCAACTACTATTTCAAAGGAATCACTTTACTGATCACCCATTATAATCGCAGCAGCTCACTGCAGCGGCTGCTGGATTCTTTTGAAAAACTGAACTGCAGGTTTGAAGACATTGTTGTTTCCGACGATGGCAGTAAACCTGAGCACCTGGAAAAGATCAAAGCGCTGCACACCGATTATGCTTTTCGCCTCATAACCACCCCTAAGAACCGGGGGCTGGGAAATAACATCAACAAAGGACAAGATGCAGTAAACACTCCTTATACACTTTATATACAGGAAGATTTTGTACCCCGGCCTGTATTTCCGGAAAAGCTGCAACAGGCACTACAATTCATGGAAGACCGCCCCGATCTTGATATGGTGCGTTTCTATGCATACTTTAAGTATCCTTACCTCACACCGGTAAAAGATGGTTTCTCTGAAATGAGGTTCAGGATATGGTATCCCGGCTATAAAAAATTCTATTTCTATAGCGACCACCCTCACCTGCGCCGCACTACATTCCCGCAGAAATTCGGCAAATACCAGGAAGGTGTGAATGTTGAGGTATCTGAATACGGGATGATGATGTCTGTGTTGAAAAATAAGGGGAAGGCCATGTATTATGATGACTTTCAGGGTCTGCTCGACCAGGTCAACTCAAGTACAGAACCAAGTACATTCAAACGAAACTTCTGGAGGGAAAGCAGCAATCCCTTCGTCTCCATGGCACGGCATCTGTTCCGTCACATGAAATTCAATTACAATTACTTCAGGAAGCTGAAAAAGTATTAGTGATTACCGTAACCGAATAAGGGTGTCCACTTCTCAATGAAGTCTTTTACAGAAGCGTTGGTATAGATCATATCCCTGAGTTTTGATCTCTTTTCGTTTTCCGCGGAGATATAGCCCGTAGAAACCTTAGTTCTGAATGTTTCCATGCTGTCCATATTATTGATCTCAATGCGCGGCAGTCTCAGCTTTTGGGAGCCGGGATACAACAGTCCGGAATGAACCGAGAAGCCCATCTTATACCCTGCCTCTGTCAATGTGTCCAGCACCATCTTGTTATACAATCCATAGGGAAACGCAAATGAATCTACCGGCTTCCCCAGGTTTTGCTCTATTTCCTGCTTACTGATCGTCACCTCCTGTCTCAAGGTAGCCTTGTCCTGTTTGTTCATTTTTACATGGTTGTTGCCATGCGACTGTATAGACCAGCCACTTTCCGACAGTCCCCTTATTTCGTCCCAGGTAAGCTGGCGGTCATCTCCTACAAAATAGAAATCACTGAGCCCGTAGGGTTTACCAATATACGCGGTACTAAGGAACAAAGTACCGGTGAAACCGTATTGGCCCATTACCTCCCTGGCATGTGTGTATAACGAATAATAACCATCATCGAACGTGATCAGCACATGCTTGCCGGGCACAGGTTTCTTTTCCAGCACTACCTTACGCAGATCGCTATCGCTGATAGACTTATAACCTTCGCTATCCAGCCAGGCCATTTGCTCCCTGAACAGCTTCAGGGATACAGAAACATTCCGGGAGTCCGGTTTGTCCGACATATTTCCGTCGATGGCGTGATAATTCAGAACGGGTATTCCGGATACTTTCATGGTACTAATTTACGACTTTCTGTATAGCATCAGCGCTGCACCTGTGCATTTATAGCTTTATATATTTCTGCCACGCTGTTCTCCCAGGTATGAGACGAAGCAAATGTTCTTCGTTTTGTCTGTAGTTCGGTATTGTCTTCTTGCAGCGCCTTTGCTATCAGCCGCACATAGTCACCCGGCGTCTCGCCAAGGTAGGTGTGTGCGGCAAATATGCTCATCGCCTCTGTTTTGGTAGCTACTACAGGCTTGCCCATGGCCAGGTATTCATCTATCTTTCGCGGATAGTTCCCGATAGTCACCTGGTTCACTATTTGCGGGTTCAGGCACACGTCAAATGCGTTAATATATGCCGGCAATGCCTCGGGCGGCTTAGGTCCGGTAAAATGAACGTTCGGCATATGATGCAACCTGCTTACCCTGAAATCTTCATCTTCAGGCCCAACAAGTACGAGCTGCCAATCGGGCCGCTCCGCAGCTATATACTCCAGCAGGCCCATATCCAGTCTGATACTTTGCAACACACCTACATAGCCGATCACGGGTCTTGGCACCTCCCGAATATCGCCGGGAATATTTTTATCCTTCAGGTCCGTAAATATTGATAGTTCGCAACCCTGCCCTACATAATAAGACCTTGGATTGTATTGCCGGCAATAACTCGCCAGGTAGGGCGAGTTGGCTACACAAACATCGCTCTTGGCGATCAGTTGTGGCTCCAGCTTTGTACCATGGTGTTTCCAGTAACCCACGGCTATCATGTAATCCCTGGAGTAATATACAGTTATCGCAGGCGACAGCAACTCTTTCAGGTGAAACGTCCGGAACATCTCGTTGTCATCAAACAAGATGAAATCTTTGAAACCAAGCTTGCTGACCGCATTCTTTATTGATTGTGCAAAACGTTTACTGTTTATCTTATTCAGTAAACCAAATATTGCCCGGCTTCCTATTTTGTTGATAGATTCCGTGATGCAATCCGGGTATAGGTTCCACAGGTTGCTTTGTATCTGTATCAATCCGTCCTGCTTACCATTGATCACATCAAGGCGGCGTTGCACGCGTGGCTCTTTTCTATCCCTGATCATGGTAAATCGTTCCAGCGGCAGATTTACGTACAATACCCGATTGTGTTTGGCAAACTCTATGGCAATGTTGCGGCAGTTGCTGCCTATCTCCTCATCCCATGGCTGCTGTCCCACCACAATGATGTCACGTCCGGTTATCAGGTCATTTGATGCCATTCAGTTGCTCTGTTTTCTGTTTGTCCAGGCGTGGCAATATGCCGATGAGCGCGGTAACAAGGTAAAAATTTACGTTTGACGGGAATTGTACCAATGCTTCCTGCGGATAGTTGCCGATGTGAAATGCGAATACGATCAGCACCATCGCCAGCGCATACGACTTCAGCTCAGGGTCTTTGATCTTATAATAGTTCTGAATGCCTGTCTTCAGCACCACAAAGATCAAAGAGCATAACAACAACAAACCTATCCAGCCCATCTCCACAACAACGCGTACATACCCGCTATCCGGCGGAAAATGTGCCAGGAATGAGTTAGGTGAGAACCGTAGCCCCCATACACCGGTAGCGCCTAAACCGCCCCCCATCGGGTGCGTTTGTATATAGGGCTGTATCTTCTTCTGGTTATTCTTTCTGAGATTATAAGAGGCATCGTCCGATGGCTTGAACGCTGTCTGGAAACGGTAAAGCGTATTATTGGAGGTGGGAATGAAGATAAGTGTCACAAAAGCCGCAGCGCTCATGATGCCGATGAACAGTATCTTTTTACTGAACTTCATGATGCCGTACAAAACAAGGCCAACAGGCAATAATACATACGCGCCCCTGGTACCCGAAAAAAGCATACTGCTGATATACATGAACAAAAGCCCTCGAAGCAGCCATTTATTCCTTGTGGACACCGGCCCCGAAAGGATACCGATACATAGCAAAGAACTAACCACCATAGTGTAGGAGAACACCACCGGGTCTGAGAAAATAGAAAACTTTCGCCATACACCACCAATGAAAAGCAGACTGGCTATCTCCGGACTGGAATGCAGATAGGCATCTTCAAATGTGGTAAAACCGACATACTGCTGCTTGTAGGCATACAGAGCAGCAACCAGAGCCAAGGCAAGCCACAGTTTCAATATGAATCTCACATATTGTATCGTGCGGATATTGTAAGAGAACACAAAATGCATGATCATTATTACAGCCACGCTGCGCACTGTATATAGCCATGCCATTCTCGACTCAGCCCAGGGATTTGCCGCCTCCAGGAGGTTATATACTATCCAGATGACGATCATGGTACTGATAGGCCCCTTAAATACAGACCAGTCTTTCCTTCTGGCCTTTTTCTGCTGTATGAACAACCCCAGAACGAACAATCCCTCCATGCCATCCATCACAGTGCCTAAAGGAAAATCAACACCTAGCTTGAGTATATACAATAGAAAGTAAGCCATGATTAGGAAGAACGCCATGCCTACCGTAGGATAAACAATAAGCGCATACAGGGCAGGTATCGCAAAAAGACCCACAAGGGCAATGATGCCAAACTTCATGCCAAATAACCCGATACCGGTGGCGAGGCCGGCAGACACAAGGAATATGAGCAGATATCCAAGCGGATTGTTGAGCTTCTGTAACATGAACACCCGTCTCAAAGCCTTTTTCAATCGGCCGGAGCTATCCGCAGACACAGGTACAACCGGTATGACAATATTCTTGTCCACTAAAGGAACATAAGCTTAATGAAAAAATAAAACACTGCTACAAATACAAATACAACCGCCACCTTCTCGGTGATCTTGTCCAGCCGCTGCTGCTTCTTTTCTTGAGCAATAGTTTTTACGATACTTTCCTCCTTACCTATTTTCATCGTCCATATCGTTTATCTGTTTACGATTGTAATGATGCGTAGCTACCGATATCTTATTGGCATTCCGGCTGCGCATCAAAGATAACACCTGAAAAAAAACAAACTTAGGTATGCCGGTCAGGGAGTGCACTATTCGCTTATCTGCCTTACCATGAATAAGAGCAATTATGAACCCCAGAATAAAAAGTGCAAAACCTGCAGCCCAAATGAGAAAACCGGTCATGCTGATGAACAGGTTTGCCGTCATAAAAAACACAGAGAGTATCAGGAAAATAAATAATGGCGGCCGCAACAATATGACACCAAACAGGAATTGGTTAAAATTGAACCGCACTATTCCCTTACCCGCCAGGGAGAAACCAAACGCAAAATACCTGAACCAGGTATTGATCCACCGCGCTCTTTGCTTCACTAATTGGTCCGACCTCGATGTTTTCTCATCATAGACAATGGCCTTTTCATTGAAGGCAATGCGATATCCACGCGAAACGATCTCCTTTTGTAAGACCTTATCAAACCCGGCACCGGTAATATCCAGGTGCTCAAGGCATTCCCTGTACAGGCTCACCCTGAACGCCATCCCCGACCCCGCCAATGTTGCAGACGAGCCAACGCGGAAAAGCACCTCTCCGTCATAGAAATGGTAGTAGATATCCCGCGATGCGTCCAGGCAGGCATAGGTAGTATCCAGGTTCTTGGCACTTCTCAGCCCCTGCACTGCGGCATACCCTTCATCAAAACAGGTGTTCAGCTCATTCAGGCATTCCGGTTCTACCAGGTTATCCGAATCAATGATGATAAGCAATTCGTGTGCCCTCCTGAAATTGCGTATGGCATAAAAATGAGACCTTGTATTACTGGCCAATGTTTCCGGGGGGCGAAGTATTACAACACGCTCATCATTGAATTTCAAGCCGGACACATCGCACTTATCCGCAACAATATAAATGAGGTAGTTGGTATAGTTCAGTTTCAGTATGGAATCAACAACCGCGGGCAACGACTCTGTCTGCTCGTATGCTGTGACAATGATGGCATAGTCACGCTGTTCAACAGGTCTTCTTCCTGGATGCTTATGGCCTTTTAAGAGGTAGAGAAGATACAGAACTACAGGCAGCACCAGGTTATACCCTATCAATACCTGGAGTGTTATCCAGCAGTAGTTGAGTATTGTTGCTACCATATTACTGTTCTCTTCTGAAGAAAAGCAATTTTGAAGACTTACTCTTTCCGTTCGCCTTTCTGCGGTTATAGTTAGCGTCCTTGTCGTTATCTGTAACCTTGTTCAGTACAAAACCAATGAATTTACCTTCCAACGACTTCAGGTAGTCTATCTGGTTCTCCATATCATGAGATATGCTCGTATTAGCTTCAAAAACGCTCAGCACTCTGTCTGCCACCGATATCCATTCCTTCGATTGGTTCATGGTATTCAACGCAGCTGCCTCTATAATGACAATATCAAACACATCCTTCAGTTCCAGCAGTTTCTGCTCTATCTGGCTTTCACTGTTTATCTCAAAAAGGGAAACATCATAACCATGGTTGCCAAGTACGCTGATATTGCCATCTTCTGTGAGCTTATCCAGCGGCACACGCCCTCTCAGGTAGTCCTCAATATAATATTTAGGCTGTATGATCTCAGTGATATCCGGGCTCAGGAAATTACCATCTATCAGCAGCACACGCTTATTGGTCATCTGGTAAGCACTCACGAGACTCAGGGAGAATAATGTCTTACCTTCTGCCTGGGTAGTACTGGTGATCACCAGGTGCCTTGCACCCATCATCGCCATATTGATCTCGAAACGGGTTGACCTTAACAGGTTCTTGAACTCCAGGTTGGCCGTGATCGCTTTCTTATTCCCTTTGAGTTTCTGCAGATCCTGCCGAGCAGCTCGAACCAGCTTGGTGATCTCTTCATTCACGGGATTGTTCTGCTCAATATGCCAGAGTTTCTGTATATCCAGGAAAGAGCTCTTGATAAGCGGAAGGAAACCAAGCACCCGCATGTCCGTTTTGTGCGCAAGGTCATCTGCCACTTTAACGGAATCATCAAGATAGAAAATGACAAACAGGATCAGCAGGTAGAATACAAATGTAACAAGGCCGCTGAGCACCACTACTATCATCTTCTTAGAGGGTAGCTTGGCGCCGGGTATGGCCGGCTCTATTTGTTTCACATGAGAGGCCGCGTTGAAATCCATGTTGGCCTGGTTATACTTCTTGAGTATCTCCAGGTATTCCTGGCTGGCAACAGATATGTCTCCCTCATAGGCCTGAATGGCCGCCTCTCGCGGCACCAGTTGGTCCAGCTTGGAATTAAGGTCACCGATGGCATACCTGAGAGAACCGATACTGTTACGTGCCAGGTCCATCTCAAACTGCAATTTGAGACGCTGTGCGATCATGGCCTCCTTTTCAGAATTGGGAGCCTGTATCAGTCGGTCAGCAGATTCTTTGATGCGCTGATCGAGCAGGTTCTTCATCGCGTCTATCTCGGCCTTGATATATTTATCAAAATTGGCCTTGATCCACTTGGAGTTCAGCTCACTGAGCTTTTCCTGGGTGGCTACTATCTCCTTATTGATGGCTTCTGTAAGCTTCTTATCGTTCGGGTCCAGCTTCGAATCAATATCCTTTATAGCACCGGAATCTGCCGCTACTTCTTTTTCCGCCATTTCCAGCTTGGTCTCAAAATCAGATAACTGGCTGAACAGACTCTTAGCCTGGTCGCTTAAGTTAAGCACATGCTCATTGATCTTGTAACGCTTGAGTTCGTCCATCTTATGATCCAGCGTATCCTTCTTACGCTGCACCATATTATTCAGGAAATCAACGGAGCGCTTACCAACCTGCTCCGTGAGCATAGTATGGTACGCGATGAACTCCTTGGCCAAAGTATTAACAACAAAGGCAGACAACAACGGACTCTCCGATTCAAATTCGATATCAATGAAGTCACTGTTCTCTATACGGTACATCTTCATCTTATCGCGGAGTGCTTCATAGTTATACCCCATCGACTTGATCACCTCGTACAATCCCTTCTGATCAGGATCATATAAAGAGAGCCCGGTTCTGTTTTCATAAGACTTCGTAAAAACATCAATAGCGTGTTTACGGGCATCCGTATTAAGGTCCTGTATCAGCTTACTTGGCCTCTTGAATGGCTCCTCATTAGAGGTGAGATCATGTAATATCAGTTGGTAGGAGACCTGGTCATAAACAGTTTTTAGCTGCATGGTCTGCAGCATATTACTGAAGGTCTGGTTCACTTTGGAATCAGCAAGAAGGTCTTTGCTCACGAGCATCTGCTGCGAGCCATCGGTAAGCCCCGCAGACAGGCGCGTCTTGGATAAATAGGTACTCGGCTGCTTTCTGACCAGGAAAAAGGTAATGCCCATCACCACAAGCGGAATGATGATCAGACCAAACTTGTGCCTCCTGAGAATATGCAAGAATTTTTTAAATTCCATTACTGTATCGATTCAAGTTTAGTCCCTATTATCTCTTCGAGATTCGTTTTGGCTAACAGAAGAGAACCCTCAGTTTCGATCTTGGATTGCGTCGAAGTAGAAACAAATGTCTGCGCGCGGTTGTAGTTCTCAAATGTTTCCAGGCCTTTTTCAAACTTGTATTTCATTTCCTTCAGTGTCGCCTCCGCAGTTTCGAGTGACTTTAGACGCCAATTAAGCACCGACTGAAGTGTTACATAAGCATAATACCGTTGTTTCACCTGTGCGGTTACGGAGAGATCGTACTCTTCCCTGCTCAGCTCAGCCAATCGAAGTTCTTGCTTTGCCGTTTTCACTGCTCCGGGCCGTTGCAATATCCCGCCGATAGTGGTAGAGAACCCAAACTGGTAACCATTGAGCAGTGATGGATTCACCAGTGCTGTGGTACTGTTATTCGGGCTGTATAAGTAAGTAAATGACACTATGCTCAGCCAGTCCAGCTTAGCCTTATTCACGGCAATGTTGGCAATGTTCACATGCACATCCTGCGCTTTTACTTTGGGGTAATTGGCTTTGGCTGCCGCAATTAATTTGTCGAGAAAGGCGTTGTCCACGTTGGCCATAAGTGAGGACTCCTGACCTTGTGAACGATTGACTGCAAATAGTAAAAATATTATTAAGAGATACCTGTAGCTCATCTATGCAGTTCAGTTATATAAAATTATACCATTAAGCATCAATGCGCAACTGCACATTGACACTATATGATGAGTAAAATTAATCCTTTTAAAAAATGGCAGAAATTTAGTTATTCTACGGGTGTGGATAACTCCGGAACGAAGGCAAAACTACGATTCCGAAATTTATGGCTCAGTTAATTAATGTAAATTCTGTCAATAAGGTACATAAAGCATGATATACCACATTGTGATCGGCGATATGGCTGCAATTCCGCTAAACGAAGCGGTGGCAGCTGAACCGTCTATGGCCGGCGAGGTTATAGTGATGAGAGATGTATTAAGTGTAGGCCCGCTGCAAAAAGAGGAGGGACAAAAGTTTTCCGAAATGCGTACTGCTTTCTGGCAGCAGGTGGTCAACAACGATAAGACGCCGGTGGAGGTCGATGATACCGAGCGCCTCTCTCAGGTGAGTATCGAATTGTCGAAGAATGAAGAAGCCCGGGTTTGGATATGGGTGGCACCGCTTCCCGCCGATATGTGCACCTATCTGTGGACACTTAAATACCTCGGCGCATATATTGGCAGGTATCACATCGTCAGCATTGCAGGCCTGCCCTTCCTCGACGAGAATGGAAAACTATTCTTTCCAAAGAGCATTGCAGACATCAGGTCAAAAGAACTGATCAAAGCCCGCAGGCTGGCTCGCGTCATCACTCCGGCAGAACTGGAAGTGGATGGTGAAGAGTGGAACAGGTTGGTTGCAGAGAATGCCGCCATCCGCATACTGGAGGGCGGTAAGAAGGTCACATCTAAACCGGATACCTATTACGATAACCAACTGATCAGCTTCTGCTCACAGCAATTTCAGAAAGCCTCAAAAATAGTAGGCCAGGCATTGTCAAGGTTTGGCATACCTACCGGAGATTCATATCTGGGCTGGAGGCTACGTAAAATGGTCGAAGTCGAACGGCTCCACCTACAGGGCGATGTAAGCAAGACACTGAAAGACTTTGATGTAAAATTGCCGAGCGGCCTGCTTGAATTTGCAGAACAGCCAGCCGCACAGCAATAAGGCTGTGTTTCATACCTTTGCGCCATGACTTACGATCTGCAGGTAGCTGATGAGAAGGTGAAACCTCACCAGATCACTACGCTACACCTTGTTAGTGCTTTGGCATTCATTGTTGCCGGTGCCATCATTTTCCGATACAACTATGATATTACCTACCAGGGGCTTGCACTCATGGTCGCAGGCATATTACTGGCCTTGATCACCATTGTTAAAAACCAACTGGTTACCGGCAGGTCGTCAAATATTGTATTCCGTTTTATAGAGCTCGCCATCTCACTGGCAATAGCGGTTTACTCCGTTATTCATGGCTGGAGGTTCCCCATAGGTATATTTTCAATGTTGAGCGCTGCTATCATTTTTGCGGTCTATTGGGAACGATCAGCCGGAACACCATTATATATCCATATTGAGGATGACGGAGTTAGGCTTCCTGTCACTTCCCGCAAACGGTTCATCCCATGGACGGAGATAGAACAGGTTGTGTTGCGCTATGGCATACTGTCTGTTGATTGCACAAACAACCAGTTGCACCAGTGGACCATTCCTGTCGCCAATGTCGCCGTGTCAGAGCTTGAGAAATTTTGCTCGGATAAGGTGGAAGAATACCGCCCAAAGCGTCGCAATGATGATTGGTAGTGCACAACCTACCTACTCTGTCTGTGCCCGCCCGTCAAATTAAATAGTCTTACCTTTGCGATGCATTGCAGGGCGAAAACCCTGGAATGACCTATTTCATATAAGAATTTTACCAAAGTAATGACACCATATATCTTATACTCTGACGGAGAGGGCAACATCTTCGAAGATACATCACTGTATGTAGTGGGCCGCAGTGGCTGGGAAGCCATGCCTATCCCCGGGGAAGATTGGATAGAACTACCCGACGGAGGTAATCTGTATGAGCTGCCCGGCAGACGTGGCATAGGTATAGATGTAACGACGGGGGAAATGCGCCTTTGCGAAAAAGGCTGGGCTGTAGCTGCTTTCCTGCCTCCGGCCCATACCGGCTTCTATCTTGCCGCATTTGAAACTTCTGACGACGCACCAACACTTCCGCTTTTCTGTTACACGGCCGCCGGATGGTATAATGATAAATTCTACGTCCCTGCCATGCGTATCGAGCGCGATATCAGGCAGGAATGCAGCGGTTATGATGATGATAAAATTAAACATGGTGTAGATGTGCTCACAAAAGCATACCCGCACAACAGGCTGGTAAAACACCTTGCCGATAATTGTGCACTCACCTACAATTGCCCCGCCGCACGCAATTACTTTATGGGACGGTGGGAATGTCCAATACCTACTTCCCCGGCCTGTAATGCCAATTGCATTGGCTGCATCTCTTTCCAGCCTGAGGACGAGACCATCGTATCACCACAGGACAGGCTGCAGTTCAAGCCAACAGCAGCAGAGATAGTTGAATTCACGGTTCCGCATCTGGAGACGGCCCCCTATCCTATTGTCAGCTTCGGGCAGGGCTGCGAGGGCGAGCCATTGCTTATGTGGGAGACCATACGCGAATCGATCATCGAGATACGCAAACATACCGGTAAAGGCAGCATAAACATCAATACCAACGGCAGCAAACCCGATGCGGTAGAAAAGCTGATGCAGGCGGGGCTCGATAGCATCCGAGTCAGCCTCAACTCCGCCCGGCCTGATATTTATACAAAATATTACCGTCCTAACAACTACAAGTTTGAAGACATTGTAGAAAGCCTGCGTGTAGTGCGCAAGCACGGTGGATGGGCCTCTATAAATTATTTTGTATTCCCCGGCATGACAGACAGCATTGCTGAATATGAAGCCCTGCGCGAACTGATCCGTACTACGGACCTGAGCATGATACAATGGCGCAGTTTCAACATAGATCCCGATTGGTACCTCGGTCTCATGGGCGTGGGCGATACCGGCGAATGTATGGGCATGCGCCAGATGCTGGAGCTCATCCATGAAGAGTTCCCCAATGTTAAGTTCGGTTACTTCAACCCTCCGGTTGAACGTATGAAGAACTACGATATTGACTTTGCACACTAAGCCTCAATTTGATAACTTTTTAACGTTTACCTCTCATAATTTTACTTACTTTTAAAAAAGTAATGATAGCTCTGCAGCAACAAAGGCAACCCGTGTTCAATACAAAAGCGGCGATGTGGACCATCCTGATCCACGTATTGCTGTTGCTGCTGTTCTTCCTGATCAGCTACACTATCAGCCCGCCACCTCCACCCGCGTTTCTTGAAGGTGGTTTGGAAGTGAACCTCGGCACAAGCGATAACGGCAGTGGCGACGATCAGCCAATGTCAAAAAAATCACCGGCCCCCTACCAGGCAGCAGTGGTGTATAAGAATAATGCGCCAAAGGTGAGCATACCTCACGATGTTGTTCGCTCCAATGAGGCAGATGCGCCTTCTGTGGACAATACACGCACTAAGACAAAAGTCGTTCAGCCCGCTGATAATAATACCAACAAACCTACGCCTCCCAAACCCCGGGAAAAACCCAAGTATTCTTATGCCGGCGAAACTGGCCAGGGAGGTAACAGTGCCACACAAAATGCGCCGGGCACCAGTGAAGGGAATACTACCGGTCCCGGTGACCGTGGCGTACCCGGAGGCACCCCGGGTGCTACCAACTATACCGGTGTACCCGGAAATGGCTCCGGCGGCATAGGTCACAATCTCCGTGGCAGAGAGATATACCCGAAGAAATTTGAGGCAGAGTTCAACGAGAGCGGTAAAGTTGTCATCTATGTCACCGTGAACCGCAGTGGCGCCATCATCAATAAACGGGTTAAAAGCACATCGGGCCCCACACTCACCAGGCTGGCCATGGAAAAGCTGAGTACGGTTAAATTCAGCGCAAGTGAAGGACAGGAGCCGGAGCAATCGGGAGATGTGACCTTTTACTTCAAAACGCGCTGATACCTATGGGCGACCATACCGCATACAAAGAAACACTTGACTATTTATACGAGCGCCTGCCAATGTTCACACGAATCGGCAAGGCAGCACTAAAACCCGACCTTACTAATACGCTGAAGTTATGTTCAGCATTAGGAGACCCTCATACAAAATTCAGATCGGTACATATAGCAGGCACCAATGGCAAGGGCAGCACAAGCCACGCACTTGCCGCCGTCTTACAGGATGCAGGCTATAAGACCGGCCTATACACTTCTCCTCACCTTACCGACTTCAGGGAACGCATCCGTGTCAATGGCGTTCCGGTAAGCAAGGAATGGGTTATAGACTTCGTGGCAAAGCACAAGCAGCTTATTGAGGACGTTAACCCGTCATTCTTTGAGATCAACGTTGCTATGGCATTTGCCGCATTTGCAGAAGAACAGGTAGATATTGCTATCATTGAGACAGGCCTTGGCGGCCGTCTCGACAGCACCAATGTCATCTCTCCCCTGCTATCCATCATTACCAATATCAGTTACGATCATAAGGACCTCCTGGGCAATACACTTGCTGAGATAGCTGCTGAAAAAGCGGGCATCATGAAGCAGCATACGCCTACCATCATAGGAGAGCAACAGGAAGAAACCGAACGTGTCTTCTTTGAACATTCCGTACATAAACAGAGTACGCTCTACTATGCCGAGACATTATGGGGCATAGTGCGTGTGAGCCAGGATGCGCGTACACAATACTACAAGGTCATTAACAACGCGCGCCGTGAGATGTATGACCTGCATACCGACATGCTGGGCAACTACCAGCAGCACAATATCAAGACCGTTCTTACTGCTACCGAACTGCTGACCCATATGGGTTTCAACCTATCTATCCCTTCTACCCTTGCGGCTCTGGGCAATGTAAAAAGAACCACCGGGCTGCGCGGCCGCTGGGATTGGTTGCAGGAGTATCCCGCCATCATATGTGATGTGGCACATAACCCCGCAGGCATAGGAGAAGTAATGAATCAATGGCGGCAGGTGAAGGCGGCAAAGAAACACATCGTTACTGGCTTTGTTCGTGATAAAGATGTGCAGGAAGCACTATCGCTCTTTCCTAAAGATTGTACCTACTACTTCTGCAATGCCGATCTGCCGCGCGCCCTCCCTGCAGGCGAACTAAAGGAGATTGCGGATCAATCGGGGCTGCATGGCAATGCCTACAACTCTGTAGCAGATGCAGTAACCGCAGCAAAAGCTGCGATGACAGAAAATGATGCGCTTCTCATTACCGGCAGTTTCTTTATTGTCGGCGAAGCACTATCAGCCTTGGAAACAGCAAAAGAAAAGATAACAGGTCAATAGCTTTACTTACCCCTTCCCTGGAACAATACCATCAGGGTGTAGAGCATGATCTTCACATCGAGCGCCAGGGAGCAGTTCTCAATATACAGCAGGTCATACTTCATTCGCTCTATCATTTCGTTCACGTTCTCGGCATACCCGAATTGCACCATACCCCACGACGTGAGTCCCGGCTTAACCTTGTGCAGGTACTTGTAGTGCGCGTGTGTAGCGCTGATGATATCAATATAGTGCTTACGTTCCGGACGGGGACCAACAAGGGACATATCACCCTTGATGATGTTGATGAACTGTGGCAGCTCATCAATTCGCCACTTACGCATGAACCGACCCCAGGGAGTGATACGGGGGTCCGCCTTGCTACTGAGTGCAGGGCCGGCAACTTCTGCATCAACGAACATGGACCGGAACTTAAAAATATGGAACGGCCTGCCGAAGATGCCGATACGCTCCTGTTTGTAGAATATAGGTCCCTTTGATGATAACTTTACCATTATGGCAGTCAGAAGCAGGAACGGACTAAGTACCATAAGCGCCGCGCCTGAGAATACTATATCAATCACACGTTTCCATACCCGCTGCCAATCAGGCATCAGGTCGGGGTGAATGTGGATAAGGACAGCGTCATATACATTACTCGTCTTTACCGATCCCGATATGATATCGTAATAGTCCGGCAAAACCTTTACCACCACGGGACGGTAACAAAGGCGCGTGAGTATATTCTCCAGCAGATGGTGCTCTGAGGAATCTACTGCGACGATGACCTCCTCTATCTGGTGCTGGTCTATGATATCCTCCAGTTGTGATAAATGCCCCAGTTGTGGCAAGTACTTTGTCATACCGTTGCTGGCCTCTTTGTTCGAATAAATGAAGCCCGCAAAGATGTTGCCCAATGCCTTGGGGTTGTCAAGCACCTGTTTGTAAATGTCAATGGCCTGCTGGTTGCCGCCTATGATCAATGTCCTGAACCCTACTGTCCCTTTTGTAAGATTTATTTTAACTCGGTAAAGTATATACAATCTGAATACCAGCGCATACACTGTATGTATGAGCAGGTAATGCCCGAATGCATTCATGATATACCGGTAGTCGCCGGTATCATTGGCAAATACGATCACAGATATCAGCAGGCAACCTATGATACAGGATATCAACGTACGGTTTATTTCATTGAGCCTCGACTTGCGGTACAAGTCAAAATAAGTTCCTGACATGACGTAGGCCACCAGCCAGGCAAAAGGAACTGCCATCAGGGTTGCGAAGTAATCGCGCACCTGGAATTTTGGGAGCGTAGAAAAATAAGAAACCCCGGTCAGCTTATTCTGCCGGTACATCCAGAAGGTGAACCATGCCAATGCCGCTGCTACATAGTCCAGCAGTATCATCTGCCGTATAGCTTTGCGTTTCATTGGGTCCAACCTCATTATCAGAAGTTTACGAGTTGAATGTTATCAATGAGGAATCTTCCCCTCGTTTGCCCATCACCGAGGTTGATCTTCAGGTAAAGCCGATACTCATCTGCCCTCAGCTGACCATTGAAATCAGCAGCATTGATGTAGAACTTCTTCCAGGTAGACGAAGGTTTCACACCCATCAGGTAATAAGGCTGGGATGATACTATACCACCAAGCAATCCCTGCATCCCCACATAAAAAGGCACCTCCGATTTATAATCGAACTCGAGAAATGCCTGACCCGCCGGTATTGGAAACACAATTGTTGAGCTATCTATGGAACTGTCTCCAGCCGCACTAAGAACAACCGTTCCTGTGGGTGTGCCATCAAACTTCAGAGAATCGTCGGATGCGAGTGTAAGGTCTTTATTACCCCCCCACCGGGCAAAAAAAGTATTACCTGAAAAATCAGAGTACTTATTGACCTTTGTAACACTTGTAAAGCCAGTTTGCGGATGGCAATAAATGATCTTTCCCGGCTGTGGATCGAAAGAGAATGTATCAATGCGATAGAACGGATATGCAACATTAATGCTGTTCAACCCGTCTACAGGTACAACCGGATAAAGTTCCAGCACGCCATGGCCATCTGCAAGTACCGGTATGGTGGCCGGCAGATCGAAGAAGCCAATAGCGGAGTTATTGTAATATGCCGAAACGGCAACAATATTATGTGATGTGGTAACACCGGGCAGATAACTATTGAAGGTGAAAGAATCCACATGAATGTATGTGGGTACCTTTTCGGCGGGATTGATGATATTGCACCCCTGCGACAATAAACCTGACAAAAACAGTATTACAACTACAAACCTAAGCCTTACGTAAAAATTCAACATATATGAACGTACCTCTCCCTATTACTACTAACGCAAAATTCTGTTAAACATTGTGCAGCTCCTTATGCAAACTCATTTTCTTGAGCACCTGGTAAGCTACATCCATAGCCTGGAACCCGTCATACACCGAAACCCTTACAGGACGGTCATTAACGATGGCTGCGGCAAACTCAGCAAGTTCGGTCCTGATGGCATTGAGTGAAGCTACCTCCGGCATCTGCACGGAGATGATCTTCTTTTCCCCATTACCCATGTCCAGCGGAAAATCCATCATACCGGATGCCTGCCCTTCATCCTTTAAGCGAATGATCTCAGTCTTCTTATCAAGGAAATCTATACCTATGTAGGCATCTCGCTGGAAGAGGCGCAGTTTACGCATATTCTTCAGTGATATACGGCTGCTGGTGAGATTGGCAACACAGCCATTATCAAACTCTATCCGTGCGTTGGCTATATCAGCCGTTTCACTAAGCACATTGACTCCGCTGGCAGATATTCGCTTAACAGGTGATTTCACCAGGCACATCACGATATCAATGTCATGAATCATGAGGTCAAGTATCACTGATACATCGGTGCCGCGCGGATTGAACTGAGCGAGCCTGTGCGCCTCTATGAACATAGGCTGCAGTTGCTGATCGCCAAGGGCCAGAAATGCCGGGTTATAACGCTCCACATGGCCGACCTGGCATTTTACATTGGCCTCTTTCACCAGGTTCACCAATTCCTCAGCTTCTTCCAGTGTATGCGCCAATGGCTTCTCTATGAATACATGCTTGCCATTGAGCAACGATCTTTTGGCGAGGTCGTAATGTGACGTAGTTGTGGAAACAATATCCAGTGCATCAGAAGCAGTGATAAGCTGATCTATGTCTGTGTAACGCGGTACCTGGTATTGCGCAATGGCCGAAGCGGCATTATTATCATCCGGATCGTAAAAACCAACCAACTGAATGCCATCTACATGCTGCCACTGCTGAATATGTATCTTACCGAGGTGACCGGCGCCAAAAACTCCTATCTTAAGCATGCAAACTGCTGTTATATTAATATATTATATGTAACAAATAATTGTCGTGCAAGATAAGAAATTATGGTTGAACCTCGATTCGCCGGATCTAAGGTTTCTCCTGATACGAATTGCGCAAAATTCTTTTTCACCATAAAAGGTGTGCAATAGTACACTCAGAGCATTGATAGTCAACCAAAAAATGAGCAATCACTGTTCTATCCGGTTGCACAATTCTTGCTCATCATTGCGCAAATGCTTCCAAGGTCAAATAATGAGAACTCAGAGCAAATCTCACGCTGCGTTGTTACCTGCGCAAAATTCATTTTCACTCACAAAATGCGCAAATCCGCTCCTAATATACTGATTATTAATACCAGTGTGCGCAAAAGAAATAGCACAGTGTGCAATTCTTGTCGGAACTTCGATTCAATCAAAAGACCATCATGATGCCACATCTTACCCCCTCAGCTTTCAATGCAATCATATACCACAATTAGAGTGCCAAAGTGGTGGTTTTATAGAAGAGAGGTAAAGTATATTTTCAACACAAATATTGAATATTAACTAATCGTTGCCACGTACATAAATAAGGCAAGCATCCACAAATGAAATATTATCTCATACAAATAGTTATTCACAATGGCGATCGGGATTGGAAAACGATGATGGTTCCTGTTTACTTTTGAATTTTGAATCGAACAAATGTTATTCAGTAGTGTTGTAGGACAAAAGACAGCGAAGGAAGGCCTGATGAAAATGTGGCAACATAATGTGCTGCCCCACGCTTTGCTGATCACTGGCAAGGAAGGTACAGGGGGGCTGCCTATGGCACTGGCATTGGCTCAATTTATCTTTTGCGAACAAAAGGGAGAATTCGATTCCTGCGGGAAATGTGCCGGATGCAGTAAAACAGAAAGACTGGAGCATGCAGACCTCCACCTGAGCTTTCCCTCCATAGTGCCGAAGCCAAATACAAAAGCCATGAGCCGCCATTATATGGCGGAGTTCAGGGAGTTTGTGAAACAATCGCCATACGGAACTACCTATGACTGGCTGCAGCACATCAATGCAGAGAATAAACAAGGTAACATCACTGCCGAGGAATGCCGGGAGATCATTGAGCAGTTGAACCTGAAATCTTATGAAGGGGGTAAAAAAGTGCTCATCATGTGGCGGCCCGAATACCTGGGGAAAGAAGGAAATATACTGCTGAAACTGATAGAAGAACCGCCCCAGGATACCATTATCCTTTTTGTTGCTGAGAACACTGAAGAAATATTACCAACTATTCTTTCCAGGACCCAGGACATCAGGCTGGCACCAATAAGCCCTGCCGAAATAGCGGAGGCGCTGACCACACGCTCGACGACCGATCCGAGGAACGCCGCACAGATCGCCCATATGGCCATGGGAAGTTATACCGAGGCGTTGCGGCTTGTACGGCAACCCGAAAATGACCTTTTCCCTCAAGTGAGGGGCCTTTTCAATGCGGTTTTTACCGGGAACGGCATTTCCATTAGCAAATTTGCGGATGAATGGTCGAAGGCCGGGCGTGAACAACAGAAAAATTTTCTCAGTTATGTGATACAGCTATTGGAGCAAACCATAAGGGCGCGTTACAGCCCGAAAAGCCCTTTGTCCTTGCCTGAGGCTGAAGAAGAATTTGTGCGCAAACTGGCGGAAAAGAGCGTATCGCTGGAAGGATTTGGCAAGCTGGTATCTGCTGTCAATGATACCAGCAACTACATTGAACGCAACGCCCATGGCAAAACACTATTGCATGTGCTGGCCCTGAAGATGCACTATATAGTCAGTAATAAAGAAATACCAGCAACCCTGTAATGACGGCATTTTTAGCACTCTTTTTTCAATTTGTTAAATAAAGAAAATCACCCCATTGGGGGCTAACCGCTTATATTTTTATTAACAGCAATTAGTCTACATTTGTTTAGGAGTAACAGATAAAATATGTTGAAGTTCATGAAGAATAAGATCCTGATCCCACTGCTCATCGTCGGCGGCCTGATATCATTCTCGTCTTACGTATACTCGGCAGCCAATGGCAAATCGTCTGAGCAGAAAAGAATAGCCACTATACAAACCATGATGCGGGTAATAGAAGCCGCACACTACTCGCCCCGCCCTATTGATGATACTTTCTCATCGTGGGTGTACAATAAATGTGTACATGATTTTGATTTCGAAAAACTGTATTTCACCCAACAGGATATCAATAAACTGCAGGCATATCAGTTTAAGGTAGATGATGAGATCCGCCTTGGCTCTGTTGAGTTCTTCGATTCGCTTGAGGCGATATATCTTCGCAGGCTGGACGCGGCACCAAAATACTACAAGGAAATACTGGAGAAGCCATTTACCTTCAATGTAAATGAAGAGATATCTCTGAATGCGGACAAAGATGCCTATGCCTCTACAGAGCAAGAAATGAACGAAAGGTGGCGTAAGCACATCAAGTACCAGGTTTTGGCCAGGTATATAGACCTGAAAGCAGAACAAGACAAAAAGAAAGAGAACAAAGACTCGGTAAACGCCAAAATGAAAACCGACGCAGAACTGGAAACAGCTGCAAGAGAGGAAATAAAAAAGAACTATGACCGATACTACAAACGGCTTGCCAAAAGAAAGCCTAATGACCTGTTCACATATTATGTGAACGCTATAGCGGAAAACATAGACCCGCATACGGACTATCTGCCTCCTGTGGAAAAAAAGAATTTTGACGAACTGATGAGTGGCAGTTTCTTCGGCATCGGGGCTCAACTGAGCCCGGAGCATGATAAAATAACCGTTCTGTCCATTATTACCGGGAGTCCATCATGGATGCAAGGTGAGCTAAAAGCAAATGATGAGATACAAAAAGTAGCGCAGGGAGAAGATAAACCGGTGGATGTGACCGGTATGGACCTGGATGAAGTCGTAAAGCTAATTCGTGGCCCGAACGGCACAACTGTGAAATTAACGGTAAAGAAACCGGACGGATCGACAAAAGTGATCGCTATTACCAGGGGTATTGTGGAGCGGGAAGAGACCTTCGCGAAATCGGCGATCATCAATAGTACCAACGGCCCTGTTGGCTATATCTACCTACCCGAATTCTACGCCGACTTCAATCACACAAGCGGACGCACCTGCTCTGCAGACGTATTTGCAGAGGTGAATAAACTGAAATCATCCGGAGTAACAGGTATCATACTGGACCTGCGAAATAATGGAGGTGGCTCGCTGGGCGATGTTGTGGACATGGCTGGTATATTCATCGGCAATGGCCCGGTAGTACAAGTGAAAAGCAGTCACTCTGCCCCATCGGTGCTACCCGCACAATCTGACAGCCAGGATTACAAAGGCCCGCTTGCCATTATGGTGAACGAGAACAGTGCCTCTGCCTCCGAAATACTGGCAGCTGTGCTGCAAGACTATAAGCGCGCCGTAATAGTAGGGTCAACGACCTATGGAAAGGGAACTGTACAAAAAATGGTGAACCTGGACGCCGCGCTTGATGCCGGCAGCCGGATGAAATTTATGTATGATACGGCAGGTGGACAAGAGCCTACCCTGGGAGATGTGAAACTGACCATGCAAAAATTCTATCGCGTTAACGGTGGTTCAACACAACTTAAGGGAGTGACCCCTGATATTCAGATCCCCGACCCTTACGATAGCTATGATGACGATGAACTGGGTGAGCGTAACAAGAAATCGGCGCTGGCATGGGATGAGATACCGGCTGCCCGATATGCCCCCACCAACAGCGTAGGAAACCTACAGGTATTGAATGAGCTTAGTCAAAAGCGCATCAAAAAGAACGAAACCTTCCAACTGATCAAAGAAAATTCGGAGTACATGAAAAAGAGGAAGGACGATAACCGCATTTCGCTGAATGAAACAAAATACAAGAAAGAACAGGATGACCTTAACGCGACATCTAAGAAAATCGAAGAACTACAGAAAAAAGCGGTATTGCTGGATGTGACAAATATCCGCGCCGACCTGAAACGCATAAACCTTGACAGTGTGTCAATAGCCAAGAACAAAGATTGGCTGAAGAACATTAGCAAAGACATATATATATCAGAAACTGTAAATGTCATTAACGATATGTACAAGCCGGATACCAAACTGACCATGGGTTCTGAACTGAAGCGGTAAGATGACCGAGTGCCGGAAATAAAAGTGAGCCAACCGGCTCACTTTTATTATTTTATAGGAATTCGAGGAAAATGACATTCAAAAATTTAGTTACTTTAACCCGATAAATACTTGCTCACTGTATGTTTGCCAATGCCAGGAATAAGCGAATTGTAATTGTAGCTGTGCTTGCCGTGATCACATTCCTTTGTTTCAGGAATACAATAGATAACCAATTCACCAACTGGGATGATGACTTCTATGTCACTAACGACCCATACATAAAGGCCTTCACTGCCCGGAATCTGAAGACCATATTCACAGAAGATATCACAAAGAATAATTACCACCCGCTTTGCATGCTGTCGTTGGCGGTAAACTATCATTTTGCCCAGTTGAACCCAATGAGCTATTACCTGACCAATGTGCTGATACATATTGCGAATGTGATACTTGTCTTCTTCCTGATGCTGCAACTGTGCCGGCTCCTGAAAATGGATGAACCGGCCAAACTTATAGTAGCCACATTCGGGGCATTGTGGTTCGGAGTACACCCTATGCATGTGGAATCGGTGGGATGGATAGCAGAACGCAAGGATGTGCTCTATGCTTTTTTTTACATCATCGGCCTGATATGCTACCTGAAATATACAGACAGCAAAAAAATGAAGTGGTACTGGATCACCTTTGTGATGTTCCTGCTTTCGTGCCTTTCTAAACCGATGGCAGTGGTCTTTCCGTTATCGCTACTCTGCATTGACGTACTGGCCGAGCGGGAGCTACGGATGAAACTGATCACGGAAAAGATATTGTTCTTTACTTTCTCACTGATATGTGGGGGGATGGCCTTCTACACCCAAAATAAGACAGGTGCTATCGCGGCATTCGGTATGCTATCAATTTATGAGCGCATTATGTATGCCTCTTATGGTTTCGTGATGTATATAGTAAAAATATTCAACCCAACGTATCTATCCACTTTTTACCCTTACCCTTACAGGTATATCAGCGGTTACCTGCCTACCATCTATTATGCGTCACCATTTATCAGCCTTGCCATACTGATATTGCCGGCTTTGATCACTTACAAGTATAAAAAGGAATACTTCCGCGTGACTGTGTTCGGCATCGGGTTCCTGTTTGTGAATCTTATGTTCGTGCTACAGTTTGTATCAGTGGGGGCAGCCATTATGGCGGACAGGTACTCCTATGTAGCGTACATAGGCGCATTCTTTCTGCTTGCCTACCTCCTGCAAGAGGCCATCAGGCTGTACCCTGTATATAAACAGGTGCTGCTGGGGGCTGCTACTGTAGTGTCTCTTTTCTTCGCCTATCTATGCTACCAACGAACCTTCGTATGGCATGATTCAGAAACTCTGCTTACAGACGCGATAGAAAAATACCCTTATCGTGCGATGTTATCGTACAAATGGCGTGGAAATTTTTACTTCGATAAAGGAGACCTCGATAAGGCACTTGAGGACTATGGGGTGTGTATAACGCTGCGGTCGGCCGATGCAAAGATGCTGGACCGGGTTGGTAACATTTATGTCCTGAAGAAAGACTACCCTAAGGCGATAGATATGTACAACAAATCGCTGGAAGTACAGAACAATGTTGCCAAAACATACATAGACCGTTCAGTTGCTTACCTGGTATTGAATGACACTACGAATGCAATTCGTGATTTTGTGGTGGGTATCCGTATTCACCCATCGGGTGAGCAAAACATGTCGGAAGCTCTTTTTGCCGCAGTGCAGCGAGGCGATAATGAATTGGCAGTGAAAGGCTACAGCCTTTTGCTCAAGTTCACACAAAATAATCCTTTTTACTTCTTTTACCGTGGTGTGGCCGAGTTTGAACTGAATAATGCAGATGCCGCAATAAAAGACTGGGAGATAGCAGCACAGTTTGACAATAAAGACACCCGGCAATCAGCATCTTATAACCTGAGTGTGGCCTACAACGACAGGAATGAGCATCAAAAGGCATACAAATATGCATTGATGGCACAGGCAGCAGGTTACAAAGTAGCTGACGACTTCATGGCTAAGCTTAAGGCCAAGGCTGATAGCAGCGCCTCTTCAAAGTAACTTGGTTCTCAGCGGGATACGGGCCTCATTTCCTATATCAGGTTCTTGCGCATTAACATAAATACCACTTAAGTGTTATTGTCATGACACTTGCTTACCTCTATGTTTGTATCCTGAAAAATATTCATTCATCAAACAAATACTACAAACATGAAAAAGGCATTATTTTCAGCTACTTTACTAGCCACAACAGCATTGCTTCTTAACCTCACCGCTTGCAAAAAGAAAGACGACAGCACTAACAATACAACACCAACACCAAGCTATGCCTGTGCATCATGCACAACAACACCTGACGCCAAGGCTGCTAACGACAATATCAGCAAAGGCATATACAAAGGTGTTATCGTAGGGTCATCGGGCACGATTAAATTCGACATCATGAATGGCGATACCACGATTAAGGCGTATATGACCATTGATGGTACGAGCGTGACCCTGACAGCCAATGTAAAATGGGTATCAGGTTCATCCTATGTCTCTCCGTTCACAGGGACCATGAACGGCCAGACCGTGACCATAAACTTCTCTGTTGGCGCAGATGGCAGCAACCCTTCTGTGACCTCTATGGACATCCCGGGTCATCCTAATGCAACATTGTCTATTGCGAAAGAAACATCTTCAAACCTGATCAAGTGCTTTGAAGGAACAGCGACCAACAAGACAACAGGTGAGAATGTGACCTTTGACTTGTTCCTGAGCACCAGTCTCAAAAAATGGTCGGCTACCGTGCAAGACAAGAGCGGTAATGGTAAAGTGGACGGCACCTTTGACGGCACTACGCTCAGCTTTGACGACGGCAAAGGAGCAACGGGCAGCGCTACCCTTTCCGGGGACAACATCATTAACGGAACCTGGAAGAATACCAAGCCCGAAAATGGCACTTGGGAAGCGAAGAGAACATTATAAATATAATAGATGGATAATGCCATATAATTGTTAAAAAAAAATAATTAATTTGGCACTCAATTAAAACAGATACTTATGAAAAAACTTGTATTAGCACTTACCCTGCTTACAGCTCATTACTCACAAGCGCAAAAGTACATTGGCCTCTCTACCAGCAACTGGAGCGGAACGTATGCGATAGGCCTTAACCCGGCAAATATTGCAGACAGCCGCACACGATTCGCATTAGATCTTTATGGAGTGAATCTAGGGATAGATAACAGCCTTGCAAAAGTTAACCTTAACAACGCGTTCTCAGGTGCAGGCGGCGGCGGCGACGCAACGCTGGGCAACGTCCTTCAGTTCACCAAAAACAAAGCATTTAACTTCTATGCTCCGATCGCGGACATACGCCTGCCCGGCATCATGGTGTCCATTGACAATAAGAACAGCATTGCGTTGACCACAAGGGTTCGTTTTGTGAACCAATTCAATCACTTTGACCAGAACCTGCTGCGCAGCCTGTTGTCTCCGGACCCGAACGGAAGCGATGTAGGCATTACATCTCAGAATTTCAACTGGACCTTCAATACATGGTCTGAGGTGAAACTGACCTATGCCCGCGAGGTTTATAATGAAGGGAACCATTACATTAAGGCCGGTATCAGCCTGAACAGGCTTGGTGGCCTGGGTTACCTGGGTATTAAAGGTAAGAACCTTGATGGCCACTATTACGCAGCACAGGATTCGATACACACCAACAGCACTGACCTCGAATTTGCAACTAACCTTGCCAGCAGCGGCAGCGATCTGTATGGAGGCCTGGGAGATGTATTCGGACAGTTCTTTGGTAAGAAAGCAGGTAGCGGTTTCGGCCTTGACCTCGGTGCAGTATATGAGTACCGTACAGAGGAAACCAACAGCGATGACCAAAGCGATAACAAGTATAAAGTAAGAGGTTCTATAGCTGTTACAGATATGGGTTCCATCAAGTACAAGACCTCTTTCTTTGCAAACGTTACTGCCAGCGGTTCTATGAGCACTAAGGATTTTGCGGATAACATTGGCAACTACTCCAACTTCAGCTCTTATGCTGCCAGCCGCGGATATCACCTGGATACAGGTGTTGGTACTATCAAAGTGCATACCCCGGCTTCGCTGGTAATGAACGTGGACTACTATGTGGCGTCACATTTCTACGTAAATGCACTGTGGATAAAGAACGTTGCTAACCGCATGAATTTCGGCAACTCTATTTATGGACAGTTTACTGTTACTCCACGCTGGGATAACCGCTATGTTACCTTAGCGCTACCGATAACCTACAGCGCCATGACCAGCAGCCTGAAAGCAGGCCTGGGTGTTCGTCTCGGAGGCCTTTATTTTGGCTCAGATGACATGCTGCTGATGATCACCGGAAAAGGATATGGTGCCAACTTCTATTCGGGTGTGTATATACCGATCAACAAGAAGCATAAAAAGGCCAGCAAGCTGGCAACTGGCGTAGTAAAACCAAGCTAAGCTGACAACCTCTATTAAGAAAAAGAGCCCCGGTAGTACCGGGGCTCTTTTTCTTTCTTACTTTACTCCAATGACCTATCTTTGTAAGAACTTACTACCCCATGCGCAAGATCTATGTCCTGCTGCTATTCCTATTAATATCGCTCTCCTCCTGCCACTCTCATAAGAGATTACTGAGAAAACAGGCAAAGGAAAGATCGCGGTATGCGAACTCCTTTCATAAGAATACGACCGACGAATACATATCTCAATATAGAAGTACGGCGGTGCGGCAGATGCGTAAGTATGGCATACCTGCCAGCATCATACTGGCGCAGGGAATACTGGAATCGAGTAACGGCAACAGCGACCTGGCCCGATATGCCAATAACCACTTTGGCATAAAGTGTACCAGTGAGTGGCATGGCAAGAGCTATTACAAGGATGACGACAAAAAAGATGAATGCTTCAGAAAATACCCCGATGCAGATGCCTCTTACCGGGACCATTCCGAATTTTTGTCGAGACCGCGTTATGCAACTCTTTTTAAACTAAGGCAAAATGATTATAAAGGATGGGCTTACGGATTGAAGAAAGCAGGATATGCCACCAATCCTAAGTACCCTGAACTGCTGATAGGGCTTATAGAGAAACATAAGTTATACAAGTACGATTAGGGAGTATATTTGTTTCATTATTACACCACTGCCAATACCGGTATGAACATAAAGAAATTATTGATCGCAAACAGGGGGGAGATATCCATCCGTATATCGCGCGCTGCGACCGAGCTGCACATACCTACGGTTGCGATCTACACATACGAGGATCGCTATTCCCTGCACAGGTATAAAGCAGATGAGGCCTACCAGGTTGGCGCAGATACCGACCCACTGAAGCCGTACCTGAACATAGACGAGATCATCAGGATAGCATTGGATTGCGGCGCCAATGCGATTCATCCAGGCTATGGATTCCTGTCTGAAAACGCCACATTTGCGAGAAAGTGTGCTGAGAACGGCATCATCTTTGTGGGCCCAAGCCCCGAGGCCATGGCCGCACTCGGCGACAAGGTGACCGCTAAAGAGGTTGCCCGGAAAGCCGGAATACCTCTTATTGAGAGTAATAAGGCAGACCTGACGGATATATCTGTTGCCCAGGATGAAGCAAAAAGAATAGGCTACCCATTAATGCTGAAGGCTGCTGCCGGGGGCGGGGGCCGGGGCATGCGGGTGGTGCGTAGCGATGAGGAACTGAAAAAAGCATATGCTGAGGCAAGAAGCGAAGCAAAAAATGCTTTTGGAGACGATACGGTGTTCCTGGAGAAATTCGTGGAACGGCCTAAACACATAGAGATACAGATAGCGGCTGACCAGCATCATAACATTGTGCACCTCTATGAACGTGATTGCTCAGTTCAGCGGAGGTTTCAGAAGGTTGTTGAAATGGCCCCGTCTGCCTCGCTAAAACAGGAAACTCTTGATAAACTGTATGGCTACGCTGTACAGATAGCGGCAGCAGTGCGCTACAACAACCTGGGGACAGTAGAATTCCTGGTGGATGCTGCCGAAAATATCTACTTTATAGAAGTGAACCCGAGGATACAGGTGGAACATACCGTAACCGAAATGATCACAGGGGTGGACCTCATCAAGACACAGCTTTTCATTGCATCAGGGTATAAACTGTCGGACACCGAGATAGGACTTGGTGACCAAAATAATATCCCGAGGTCAGGATTCGCGATACAATGCCGGATCACTACCGAAGACCCACTGAACGACTTCAAGCCCGATTACGGCACCCTGGTCACTTACCGCAATGCCACGGGATTCGGAGTAAGGCTTGATGAAGGCAGTACTTACCCGGGCATGAAGATCAGCCCGTTCTTTGACTCCATGCTGGTAAAAGTGAGCACGTCGGGAAACACGCTCAACGATGCAGCGTCGAAGATGCACCGGGCCCTGAGGGAATTCCGTATCCGCGGCGTAAAGAACAACATACAGTTCCTGGAGAACCTTATTACCAATGACGACTTCATATCCGGTAATGCTACTGTAAATTTCATACAGGAGCATCCGGAACTATTTACCTATACGTTAAGACAGGACAGGGGCACGAAAATGCTGAACTACCTGGCTAACACAACGCTGAATGGCAATCCGGATGTAAAGGTCAAGGACCCCAATAAAGTATTTGAGAAACCGGTACTACCACAGGTAGATATTCATGCAGCCTGCGTGCCGGGAACAAAAGACCTGCTTACCCAATTGGGCCCCGATAAATTCAGCGAATGGCTCAGGAATGAAAAGAAAATACACTATACCGACACCACCATGCGTGATGCGCACCAGAGTTTGCTGGCAACGCGCATGCGTACCAGGGACATGCTGAAAGTGGCCAGGAGTTTCGCTGTTGCCTTCCCTCAGACATTCAGTATGGAAGTATGGGGCGGCGCAACATTTGATGTTTGCATGCGCTTCCTGAACGAAGACCCATGGAGCCGACTGAAAGCTATACGGGCAGCAGTACCCAACATACTGCTGCAAATGCTGATACGCGGTTGTAACGGAGTTGGATATGCCGCTTATCCCGACAACCTGATTGAAAAATTTGTTGAGAAATCTTGGGAGACAGGCGTAGATGTTTTCCGAATTTTTGATTCTCTGAACTGGATGCAGAATGTGGCCCCGTGTATAGATATGGTGCGTAAACGCACCGGGGGCCTTGCTGAAGGTTCTTTGTGTTATACGGGGGATATACTTGATCCCAAACGAACAAAATACAGCCTTGACTATTACCTGAGGCTGGCAAAAGACCTCGAAAATGCCGGCGCGCACATACTGGCCATCAAAGACATGAGCGGCCTGCTGAAACCGTATGCAGCCAGGGTACTTGTAGAAGGGCTGAGGGATACAGTGAAAATACCGATCCATTTGCATACCCATGACACATCTTCGCTGCAACCTGCATCCTACCTGATGGCCATTGATGCTGGTGTAAATGTGGTGGATTGCGCTATAGGATCCCTTTCCGGGCTTACCTCACAGCCAAACTTTAACGCTATTGTGGAAATGATGCGATTCCATGAACGTGAACAACCTTACGACATCAGAACACTGAACCAGTTCAGCAATTACTGGGAGGCCGTACGCGAATACTACTACCCTTTCGAATCAGGACTAAAAGCAAGCGCGGCCGAAGTGTTTCAGCATGAGATACCCGGCGGCCAATACAGTAACCTGAAGCCACAGGCAATAGCCCTGGGCCTTGGCGATAAGTTTGAACAGATAAAGGAGATGTATGCGACAGTGAATGAGATGTTCGGTGATATAGTAAAAGTTACGCCAAGCTCGAAAGTAGTGGGAGATATGGCCCAATTCATGGTGGCGAACGGGCTTAGCAAAGAAGATGTTTTTGAGAAAGGACACAACATCTCCTTCCCCGAATCGGTGCAGCAGTTCTTTATGGGAGAGATAGGGCAACCCGAAGGCGGGTTTCCCGGGCAACTGCAACGCATCATCCTCAAGGATAAACAACCTTTCACAGACAGGCCTAACAAACATCTTCCCGCTATAAACTTTGACGCGGAAACAGATGCATTTAAGGCCAAATATGGAAGCGACCTTAAGATCACTGATTTCCTGTCTTACAAATTCTATCCGAAGGTATTTGAAGACTACTTGAAATTCTACAGGGAATTCGGAGATGTATCTGAAGTTCCTACCCCACTCTTCTTTTACGGCATGAAGGTAGGAGAAGATACTACCATAGAAATAGCCAAGGGAAAGACCTTGCTGATAAGGCTACTGAGTATAGGCCCTGTAGATGATAAGGGAAACAGGACCGTGTTCTTCAAACTGAATGGACAGACCAGGAATGTAGAGGTAAGAGACCAGTCAATAAAAGTAGATAAGAAGGAGAACAAAAAAGTGGACAAGGGTAATGACAAGCAGATAGGGGCACCATTGCAGGGAATGTTGTCTAAAGTATTGGTAAAGAAAGGTGAACCTGTTAAAAAGAACCAGCAATTGTTTATTATTGAAGCTATGAAAATGGAGACCATTATCACCGCACCATTTGATGCGACGGTTGACACCATAACACTTGAAGGCGGGACACTGGTAAATACCAATGACCTGATCGTGGAACTAAAATGAGCACAATGAAAAGGTCAATATTGTTTATCGGTTTACTGGTGGCCTGTGCGGGAGCGATGGGACAGGGCGTGAAGAAGAAAATAACACCTGCTGCCGCCAAAAGCACAACGAATGTGGAGATCATTGCGGAGAATGACTCCGTATCTGACTCTCTGGGGCTTGATCCGGCAGACACAACGACAAGTACGCGATATTTTCTTTTCCCCCAGTTCTATTCCTACTGGCCGGTAAATAAGAATGATACCATTCTGAAATACCAATGCTACGATGCCGAGAACAGCTACATCAATGTAGATACCTTGCAGGATGTGAACCTGATACAACATATCCAGTTTGTAAAAGTATTCACCAATTTCCTGCACACCTATATCGACGCAGAAGGTAAACCAAGAGCCTCTGCCGCTACAAAGATCATTTACCGCTACGATAAGACAGATGATGGTATGTGGAAGGCATTTGATTGCCTGAACAACTATTCGTCGGAAATAAGGGAATTCAGGAAGGAAATAGTGCGACAGGACACCACCACCGTCATTAATCCCCGATCAGGTGGCAGGCAAACAACCATAAGGCGTTATTACCGGGTAGAAGAACAAAAGAAGGAAGGTGAGATAGAACAGGAAAAGGAGAAAGACATAGAAAAGAAAGATGAGAAATAAATGGGTGCTAGTATCAAAAATATTGTAGCGCTCATAATTTTTATGTGTGCAGCCGGGCACCTGAACGCCGATGACAAAAAAAAGCCTAAGCCAAACAGGAAGGCGTGGAATCCATATGCCTGCTGCCACGACATAAACAGCATCACAAAGACACCTGTAGTAATAACCGAATTGTACCTGGTGCCGGAATTCTACTTTCCTGATGAACAACAGAATGGGGATACTACCCTGTCATTTACCTGCTACGACAGTCGCGATAGTGTTATGAATATGGATACTGTAGCTGACTTTAATAAAGTACGGTATGCCTCGCTCATCAAAGTTTATACAGACCATGAACACACCTACAAAGATGACGACGGGAAACGAAAACCGCTCCCTGTGACACTAATTGTCGGCAGATATGATAGGTTAGGAAAAGAAAAGTGGATGAACATAGCTTACCCCGGCAACAAATACACTGAACTAAAAGAGTACAGAAACGAAATAGTTCGTACCGATTCATTAATGGAAGAAGGCGCGACACCTAATGAGATCGTCCTGAGTGTATTCAGGTATTATAAAGTATTTCCGGTAAAATACTGATCAGGTGGTCTGCCACTCTGCTGCCACAGTTGCTAAGAATTGTTGATTGCCGGTAAGCAGCGCCAACTTCTCTATAACACGCTCCACAAGCGCATCGGGACAAGACGCACCGGAAGTGACCATAATACGAAGCTGTCCATCCGCAGGTATATAACCTGTGGTAATTTTCTCGGTATGAGCATGCAGATCAAAGTGCTTCACTTCTGAAGCGGAAACAAGACAATCTTCGTCTTTGATAAAATAGGTAGGGAGCTTCTCTTCGCAGAGTTCTACCAAATGAGATGTATTGGAGCTATTGTACCCTCCTATCACTATTGCAAGGTCTGCCTGCTGTTCCAGCATACCCTGAACAGCGCTTTGGTTATCATTGGTGGCATAGCACAGGGTATCGCGCGTATCTGCAAAACGCTCACTGACCTTATCAGCGGGTGTATTGTAGCGGGTAATAATTACCTGCTTCAGGTAATCGGCAATGCCCTGCGTTTCACTGGCGAGCATCGTGGTCTGATTGACCACTCCGATACGTTGCAGATCTTTTACAACCTCAAATCCGTCAGAGAACCGCCCAATGAAATCAACATAGAATTGCGAGGCAGGAAGCTCCCCGGTAATATACCGTCCCAACAGGCGTGCCTCTTCCAGATCCTTAACTACAACTGTATGTGTATGGGCTTTACTATGAGAGAATGTTGCCCTTGTCTCTTCATGTCCCGGTTTACCATGAACCACTATTGTGTACCCGTCATCTCCTATCTTCTCAGCACGGTTCCATACTTTCTCGACAAAGGGACACGTGGTCTCATAATGAGTGGGATCTATACCTTTATCCCTCAGCTTCTGCTCCAGCTCCAGGGTAGTGCCGAATGCGGGTATGATAACTATGTCATCTCCGGTGATCTCCTCCCAGTTAATGAGCATATTGCCCTTAGTATCCATAATGAACCGAACACCCAACGCCAACAGGTCGGCATTGACACCGGGATTGTGGATCATCTCGCTCAGCAGGAATATTCTTTTGCCCGGATTCTCATCCACAGCCCTGAATGCGATCTCGATCGCGTTCTCTACACCATAACAAAAACCAAAATGGCGCGCAAGGATCACTTGCAGAGAGCCAATAGAGAGTATGGTTGGCGCGAAATCTCTTTTCATTTTATCAGCCACTTTGCGTTTCTGCTTTATGGCAGTGACCAGTGGGCTACGATAATGGACCGGAACGTTGAACGACTTCATGAATGCTGCAAAAATACGACTTTAATACTTTTTACCCGTTAATGCAGAGAGACGCCGGAAGCGTCTCTCATTTTATCGTAAAGGGCATACTATCATTTCTTCATCAACGCAAGCGCCAGCACTTCCGACACATCCGACACAAAGTGAAAGCTAAGGCCTTTGATATATTCGCTATTTATCTCCTCAACGTCTTTTTCGTTCTGTTTCGGCATAATGATCTCCCTGATGCCCGAACGTTTTGCAGCTAGTATCTTCTCTTTAATGCCTCCTACCGGCAGCACTTGCCCGCGAAGTGTCACCTCCCCTGTCATAGCGATATAGGGACGGACTCTTCTTCCTGTGAATGCTGAGGCAAGCGACGTAAGCATGGTAATACCCGCGCTTGGGCCATCCTTGGGAACAGCACCTTCGGGAACGTGCACATGTATGCTCACTTCATCGAACTTGCTATCCGGTATGTTGTATTCTTCGGCATGTGCTTTCAGGTAGGATAATGCCGCACTGGTACTCTCCTTCATCACATTGCCCAGATTTCCGGTGAGTGTCAGCACCCCCTTCCCTTTCGAAAGTGACGTTTCAATGAACAATATATCTCCGCCAACGGAAGTCCAGGCCAGCCCCACAACTACTCCTGCCGGATGTCCCTTTGTATAGATGTCATTAGAGAACCTTGGTTTACCAAGCGATCGCTCTACCTGCTCCGCAGACACTATGGAAGGCACCCTTTCTTCCATGGCCACCTGGCGGGCTATGGTACGCATGATACCTGCCAGCAACCTGTCCAGCTCGCGCACGCCACTTTCGCGGGTATATTCCTGTATGATCTTCATGATGACCTTATCCGGGAAGCGCAGCGCTACCTTGGACAGGCCGTGTAATTCTTTTTGTTTTGGTATCAGGTGTCGCTTGGCGATCTCGGTCTTCTCCTCAGGAGAGTAACCGGATAGCTGAATGATCTCAAGACGGTCGCGAAGTGCGGGCTGTATGTCACTAAGGCTATTAGCGGTGGCAATGAACAACACCTTCGACAGGTCGAACTCCAGCTCCAGGTAATTATCGTAGAATGAGTTATTCTGTTCGGGATCAAGTATCTCCAACAAAGCGGAACTCGGGTCTCCTCGGAAATCTTTGCCCATCTTATCTATCTCATCAAGGATAAATACCGGGTTTGCCGACTTCACCTTACGCAGAGACTGTATCACCCTACCCGGCATTGCGCCGATATAGGTCTTACGATGGCCCCGAAGTTCACTTTCGTCATGCAGTCCGCCAAGGCTCAAACGAACATATTTACGATGAATGGCATTAGCGATACTCCGCCCCAGCGATGTCTTACCGATACCGGGAGGGCCGACAAAGCAGAGGATAGGTGACTTCATATCACCTTTCAGCTTCAAAACTGCCAGGTACTCGAGAATACGGTCTTTTATCTTGTGCATACCGTAGTGATCGTCGTCAAGTACTTTTTGTGCGTTCTTGAGGTCGTAACTATCCTCCGTGACATTGCTCCACGGCAGATCGAGCATAAGATCGAGGTGATTGTAGATCACCGAATAGTCGGGGGTGCTGGGATGCATACGCTCCAGCTTCTCTATATTCTTCTTAAAAAGTTCTTTAGCCGCCTCGGTCCACTGAATCTCCTCTGCACGTTTCTGGAGGTCCTTTATCTCGCGTTCATTCGGATCGCCGCCGAGCTCCTCCCGAATAGACTTAAGTTGTTGCTGCAGGAAATACTCGCGCTGCTGCTTGTCTATATCAGCACGTGTCTTGTTGGTGATCTCGTTCTTCAGTTCTACAAGCTGCAGCTCTGCCTGAAGCATTTTCAACAGCTTTTCCGCACGATTAACAACGCTGTCCTCTTCGAGAAGCGCCTGCTTTTCCTGCAATTTTGCAGAGATATTTGACGCAACAAAATGTATCAGAAAAGACTGTTGTTCTATGTTCCTCAACACCAGAGAAGCCTCATTGGGCATATTCTGCGACTGCTGTGCAATGCGCTCGGAATACTCTTTGATGGAAGACATCAGTGCATCGAAAGATGCATCTTTCTGGGGAAATACATCCTCAAGGTATTTTACACGTGCAGTAAAGTAAGGATCGGTCTGCGTATATTCTTCGATACTGAAACGCATACGCCCCATAATGAAGATGGTGGTATTACCATCAGGCATTTTTATCTGCTTCACTACTTTGGCAAGCGTACCCACCCTGTATATATCATCCTCTCCGGGATCTTCATTATTGCTGTCTTTCTGCGCCAACACACCGATCCACTTTCCGGAACGTGATGCTTCCGCTATCGCTTTTACAGATTTTTCTCTTGAGACAGTGATGGGCAGCACGACATTCGGAAACAGAACCGTATTACGCAAAGCAATAATAGGAAGCTCAGTCGGCAGCGATCCTTTCTCCTGCTCGTCCATCTCATCCTCACCCAGTGGCACAATAGGCATAAACTCCATCTCCTGCTCACCCTGGCCAAGTATCATATCTAACATTGATCTCATTTCGGACATTATGACAATTTTAAGTCCCTGTTTGGTTATAGTATAGGAATATTATTACAGGTCAATACTTATGCCAAAATACCTAAACCTGTAATTTTTACAGTAAAAACTTATGTATTTGTGGTAAGAACATAAAAATCAGACACAAATGATTCCATATCTTTACAAAAAATTCTACATGACCAAGTCAACAGCCGCCCTAATAATAGCATTTTTATCTATATCACCATTCACATCACGGGCAGCATCTGAGGACACAAGTGCCTTAAAGATACACCCTCCTATACAGAAATTTTACATTGGTGGCAGTACCGACGCAGCTATTTTTTCCACAGCTACCGTTCAGCGCCCGGTATATACTACCACACCTACCGGCCCGGTGATATCGGGCAGCACAAATACTTTGGGAACACTTCGCTTCTCTTATTTTGTAAATATGGGGGTGTCATTCAACTTTAACCTTGGCAACCATGTAGGCGTGTACACAGGACTCGATATGAAAAACCTCGGGTTCATAGAGCATATCGGCACAATAAAGGTCAAGAGGCGCACCTATAATCTCGGAGTGCCCGTTGGCATCAAAGTCGGGAATATGGAGAAGAAAGGCACCTACCTGTTCCTTGGCGGCGGAGTGGACGCACCGTTCAACTACAAAGAGAAATCCTTTGTCACCCGCAGCGCAAAAACGAAATACAGTGAGTGGTTCAGCGACAAGACACCGGCCATAATGCCCTATGTTTTTGTTGGCATGAAGTTCCATCGTGGTGTATCTCTGAAAGCCCAATACTACCTCGGTAATTTCCTGAATACAGACTACCTGGCAGGTCTCGTTATGCCTTACGCCGGCTACGACGTGCATGTGATGATGCTGAGCCTCGGATTCACATCACACTACGGTAAACACAAGAATTCAGGCAAATCCAAATTGCCGGACATCAAAAATATCTCGAAGATAGATTAGGCCGGATGCAGAAAAAGACAATGGACGAACTGGAGCGTAAAAGCCCCGAAGAAGTAAAACAAACTGAGAAACTACCTGTTCTTGTCATTCTGGATGATGTGCGCAGCATGCACAATGTCGGTTCTGTGTTCCGAACCTGTGATGCATTTGCCGTAGCAGGGCTATACCTGTGCGGATATACGCCCACCCCACCACACCGGGATATTCACAAAACAGCGCTGGGCGCCACGGAAACTGTTGCCTGGAAACATTTTCAACAAACAACGGATGCTGTGACAGCAGCAATAGCAGAGGGATATACCATTTACGCCGTAGAACAAGTACACGATAGTATCCCGCTAAATGAGTTCAACAGGGACGGAAAAAAGATAGCACTTGTATTTGGTAATGAAGTAAGTGGCGTAAATGAAGATGTATTGAAAATGACTGACGGATGTATTGAAATACCCCAGTGGGGCGCAAAACACTCGCTGAACATATCTGTCAGCGCGGGCGTGGTACTGTGGGAACTTGTAAGATCTATAAAATAAACTATGCTTGAATTAAGACCTGTATGCGAAAACTGCAATAAAGCATTGCCGCCAGACTCCGTTGATGCAAGAGTATGCAGTTATGAATGTACTTTCTGCGCCGACTGTGTAGATAACCTGTTGCAGAATGTGTGTCCGAACTGTGGCGGTGGTTTTGTTCCCAGGCCCATCAGGCCAAAGGAAAAGCTGGTAAAGAACCCACCTGTGACAAATGCCATCTACAAACCTGTGAATAAGGCTCAGTTCGCGCTCCTATTCGAAAAATACGGCGTCATAAAACCGGAACTACGGTAATTATCTCATACTGAAATTAACCCCAGTATAGTTGTGAGGCGTTATCGCCTTCAGTTCCTTTTTCACACGGGCATTTACTTTCAGCGTATCTACAAACTCGTGTATATCCTGTTTGGTGATACTTGCTTTACCCCTTGTCAGCGCTTTTAATGCCTCATAGGGCTGAGGATAGTTCTCCCTGCGCAGAACAGTCTGTATGGCTTCTGCTACTACAGCCCAGTTCCGGTCGAGATCATCATCCATGCGTTGCTTATTGAGCAACAACTTGCCCATACCCTTTTCGATAGAGCGCAGAGCCAGGAAACTATGCCCCATTGGCACGCCAATGTTGCGAAGTACCGTGCTATCGGTCAGGTCGCGCTGCAGGCGGCTGATCGGAAGTTTAGCACTAAGGTGCTCATACAATGCGTTGGCAATACCGAGATTACCTTCTGCATTCTCAAAATCTATCGGATTCACCTTATGCGGCATAGCACTACTGCCTACTTCCCCTTCCCTGATCTTTTGCTTGAAGTAATCCATAGAGATATACTGCCACACATCCCTGCAAAAGTCTATCAGGATCGTATTGATGCGCTTCAATGAATCGAACTGTGCGGCAAGATTGTCGTAATGCTCTATCTGAGTTGTGTATTGCATTCTCTCCAACCCAAGCTTCTTATTCACAAAATCATTTCCGAACTTTTCCCAATTTATATTTCCGAAGGCTACATGATGGGCATTGAAATTACCTGTTGCCCCGCCAAACTTGGCGGCAAATGGCACATGGCTCAGCAACCTGATCTGGCCTTCAAGACGCTCCACAAACACCATCCACTCCTTGCCCAGTGTGGTAGGCGACGCCGGCTGTCCGTGGGTACGCGCCAGCATAGGAATGCCGTTCCACTCTTTTGCCATCTTGCGCAACTGCAGGACGATATTCTGCAGCATAGGCAGAAACTGCTCTTCCAGAGCCTCCTTCCACAACAGTGGCACTGATGTGTTATTGATGTCCTGGGAGGTCAACCCGAAATGGATCCATTCCACACTGTCGCCGGCTCCCAACTGTTTCAATTTTTCCTTAAGAAAATACTCTACTGCCTTTACATCATGGTTTGTTGTCTTCTCAATGGCCTTGATCTGCTGTGCATCAGCCTCAGTAAAGTCCTCATATATGCCGCGCAATTTTGCCGCCTTAACCTTAACAGGTAAGGATATGACCTTTTTTTCAGCGAGAAAAAGAAAGTATTCTACCTCTACCCTTACCCTGTAGCGGATAAGGCCATACTCTGAAAAATAAGGCGCGAGCGCTGATAACTGGGAGCGATAACGCCCGTCAACAGGGCTAATGGCAGTGAGTGCATTCAGTTCCATGGGCGCAAAGATATGACAACCGAACTTAGGGCAAGACTACCTGTGAGTCTATTTAATTAAAAAAACGTGTTTATCAAATTGTTTAAATGAAAAAAGATCATCATTTTTATAGTACACTTAGAACTAAAGAGAAAAAGATGGCCAACAAGATCGCTACATCGAAGCCTCCATTCCGAAAACTAAGGGGATACGCATTTGACCCCATCACATCCCTTAACCTGGAAACAGCCGATATCAACCAGATCGTGTATAAAGTACCCTGGGAAGAAAACCTGAAACCGGGTCCGGAGGGCGAATATATCAAGGTCATAGACCGGGATCCGGCAAGCAACGCCACCTATGCGCCTGTGGACCTGAACGATCCGCACCTGCTTGCTTCAGACGGGCTGACACCAAGCGAAACAAATCCGCAGTTTCATCAACAAATGGTATATGCGGTCGTCATGTCCACCATAAAGAATTTTGAGCGTGCGCTGGGCCGTAAAGTGATCTGGAGCCCGCTGGAAAGAACATACGGAGGTAAAACAACCTATCACTATGTGGACAAATTGTTTGTATATCCGCATGGTTTCAGAGATCAGAACGCCTACTACAGCCCCGAACGTAAAGCCTTATTGTTCGGGTACTATAATGCGATGCCTGTGCAAAAGGGGCTGTTCCTGCCCAACGGTATCGTTTATTCCTGCCTGTCTCATGACATAATAGCCCATGAGACCACACATGCACTGCTTGATAGCATGTATAGCCGCTATATGGAAAGCTCAAACCCAGACGTTGCCGCCTTCCACGAAGGTTTTGCAGATATTGTGGCGCTGCTGCAACATTTCACCTACCCGGAAATAGTACGCAACCAACTGGCCTTAGTAAGGGGCGAGCTGGACGCGGAGAGCCTGCTCGGAAAACTGGCTGTAGAATTTGGTGAATCAACAGGGTATTACAGCTCCCTTCGGGATGCGATAGGCAGCAATGAGAACGGTACATGGAAACGTACCAAGCCAAACACAACAGATTATGAGTCAAATTTCGAGTGTCACGAACGTGGCGCATTACTTGTCTCTGCAATATTTGACGCTTTCATTGCCATCTACAAGAACAGAACAGCCGACCTGTTGCGTATAGCTACCAACGGAACAGGCATACTGGCACATGGCGCCATTCACCCCGACCTGGTGAACCGGCTGGCGGAAGAAGCCGCAACAACGGCATCGCATATACTTACTATGTGCGTGCGCGCGCTCGACTATTGCCCGCCGGTAGATATCAACTATGGTGACTACCTTAGAGCGTTGATAACGGCTGATAAAGAGCTGGTAAGTGATGACAAACATCACTACCGGATAGCATTCATCAACGCCTTCAGAAAGAGAGGCATATTCCCGGACGGTGTTCCGAATCTCTCTGTAGATACCCTGTTCTACAACACATTACAGGACGAGGACCAGAAAAGCTACTTCACACAGGAAACCATAGCGTTTCTCAGGGTATTCAAGGAAAAACTCGCCTACCAGAACGACCGGGAAAAGATATTCGAAACGACAAAAGAGTTCATTACTTCCGGCGACAAAGAACGTGGTATAAAAGGATTGCACTACTATATATATGAGGCAAGCAAAGACCCGGCAACAGCGAGAAGATTTGAACAGCTTACGGGCCTGGTATTCTCGGATCAATATAAAAAACTCGGCATCCGTAGCTCACGAACCTACCGCGTAGGGCCATCCATAGAGGTACATACGCTGCGCCTGCACAACCGAGTAGGACCAGACGGCAATCAACAGAGCCAGATCATACTCACACTGGCTCAACGATGTGGAGTCAGCTCTAAGATCAATAAAGATAATAGTGTTTCATTCCACCCGTTTCACCTGGATAACAGTAAAGAATATGAAGCAGGTAACTTCACATTCAGGGGAGGTTGTACCATGATCTTTGACCTCGACACTTTGACATTAAGACACGTGATCAGAAAACCTATCTTCAGCTATGCCGATGGCAATAAACGCAAGATGATCTTAAATGAGGACAGGGTAAAAAAACAATATGACTGCCTGTACGGTTCACTTTCCGATAAACTAGGGTTTGCCGCTGATCATCATCACGGAGAAGAAGCATTTGCCCATATTCACAAATCAAACAACGCATTTTATGGCTGGTAAAATAACTTCCGTTAAGATCAGAATGTACAATACAGGATCGGTTGGCGATTGCCTGTTACTACTCTTTCAGAAGGGTGCGGATACCACCTTCCGGATGCTAATAGACTGCGGCGGCTGGAATACTACGGCAGAACTCATGGTACCATGTGTAGAAGACATCAGGCAGGTAACTGGGGGTAAACTGGACCTGATGATCGTAACGCACCAGCATGAAGATCACGTATCGGGCTTCAACCTGGCCAGGAAAGTTTTTGACAAAATAGATGTGAACGAGGTATGGATGTCGTGGGTAGAGGATGCTACAGACCCCGTTGCGGCCACTCTAAAGAAGAAATACGGAAAAAAACTGAAAGAACTGAAGAAGGTAACTTCTGATATGTTAACGGGACTTAATAAAGTACAGGCGGATAATAATATCAAAGGGGCAGGAAAGCATCTGCATCGCGTGAAAAGCAGCCTGCAGCAAACAATGCAGCTATTGGCCTTTGAAGAGGGAACGGACCATGGCAAACACCTGGCGGTTGGCTCTAAGACCAACGACGATGCAATGGAATATGTAAGAACAAAAGGACGGAAACTACACTACCGGCAGCCGGGAGAAGTAACGAAGGATATCGCCGGCGCGGAAGGTATTAAGTTTTATATTCTTGGTCCTCCGCGCGATAAAGACCTGAAATTCCTGCGTGTTGAGATGAATGAAGATGAAATGTATCACCTTGCCGCAACAACAGATTCTGATTCGACACAGGACATCCCTGTCAACTCAGGGGTAGCACTCCGGGACCTGGTATCACCTTTTGCAGATAAATACCACATGACTGGCGTAGAAAAGAACAACTTCTTCAAAAAATATAACTCGTCGGAATGGAAATGGCGACAAATAGAGACCGACTGGCTGAGTGCAAGTAACCAACTGGCGCTTGCTCTTACGAGCCTTACCAACAACACCAGCCTTGCTATGGCGCTGGAATTTGAGGGATCAGGAAAAGTGATCCTGCTGCCGGGCGATGCACAATCCGGCAACTGGATGTCGTGGCACAAGCCGGAAGTAATGAGTGCGCTGAAGAAAGCCGGAGGAAAGAATACAGACGAACTGCTGGCCAATACCGTATTTTATAAGACAGGGCATCATGGCAGCCACAATGGCACAGCATCAAAGAGCGGTCTGGAAATGATGAAGAGTGATGAACTGGTAGCCTTCATGCCGCTGGTTCAAAACAAGATACCATCAGCATGGGGCGGTTCGGAGAATTTCCCGGCTGAAAAACTATACAAAACACTCATCGGGAAAACAAAAGGGAGAATAGTAAGAACCGATGAAGGTATTATAAGCGATACCGATGCTAAAAAACAAAGAAGCATGTTATCAGCTACAGACAATAAAGAATTTCAAAAGAATGTGGTAAAAGGCAGTTGCTATTATGAGTTTACGGTGAAGGGGTAGCTGTATGCCCTGAAGCTGATGATATTGGCGTAAATTTGCCGGAGAAAACGACACAACGATGAATAAGCTTTTCAGATATGTTTTACCGGCCTCTTTACTCTTATCGGCGGCAACATTCAACGCCTGCCATAAGAATGCCAATGGACGTAAAACCCTGGACCTTGTTGATGACGGAACTGTACTGTCATTGGCCAATCAGCAATATAGCTCGTTTCTATCCACAAACCCTCCGGTAACAGGTACACCTGCTGCCGATATGGTGCAACGCGTTGGCGCCAGGATGACCAGCGGCGTAGCCCAGTACCTGGCTCAGAAGGGCCAAAGCAGCCTGATACAGAATTATGCATGGGAATTCAACCTGGTGAACAATGCTGAAGTAAATGCCTGGTGCCTGCCCGGAGGTAAGATCGTTGTGTACAGCGGCATCATACCACTTACCATATCTGATACAGACCTTGCCGTAGTAATGGGCCATGAGATTGCCCATGCAGTTTTGAAACATGGCAACGAGCGAATGAGTGAGCAACTGCTGGTGCAGTATGGAGGAGTCGCGCTCTCTACCCTGCTCTCATCAGAGCCGCAGCAAACACAGGATCTTTTTAACAGCTCTTACGGTGTCAGCAGCACACTTGGTGTGCTTGCCTTCTCCAGGAAGCAGGAAAGCGAAGCAGATGAGATGGGGCTATACTTTATGGCTGTTGCCGGCTATAACCCGGCTACTGCTGTTACTTTCTGGCAGCGTATGCAATCCGTAGGCACTTCAAGCACACCTGTGTTGCTCAGTACACACCCGAGCGACGAGCAGCGCATACAAAATATAAAGGATCTATTACCAAAGGCCCAGGCATACTACCACCCTTAAATCAGAGCATATCATCGCTAAAACATTCAGGGTACTATTTAACAGAACAGGCAAGTCTGAATCCGATGCCACTACCGTTGAATGAAGGGATACAATTTCTACGGGCAGTACAGGTGGTACGCGATGAAAAAAAACGCCAGGCTCCACCCCTGAGAATACCATCGGATCCGGTGTCGACGCCCGCTGGGTCAGTTTGCTGCTCAGCCGTGTAAGCACCGAACCACCCGGAGCACCACTCCCATACGTTGCCGCTCATATCATGAATCCCCAAACCGTTAGGCGCTTTCATACCAACCGGGTGTGTGGCACCATCGCTATTAAAAGCAAACCACCCGACTTTTGTCATTTGGTTGCTCCCACTATATTGAAAATGTTCATGCTTAGGCCCCCCTTTTGCCGCATACTCCCATTCAGCTTCTGTTGGCAACCTATACTTTTTGCCTGTCAGCTCACTAAGCCACTTGCAATAAGCTTCCGCATCATTTCTGCTTACGTGAATAACAGGATGGTTCTCTTGCCCTATTCTTTTCTTCCCAAAAACATCATCCTGCCAGGTAACTCCTTTCATATCATGTATAAGGCTTTTTCCATCCCACACCCAGCTAAATCCGTCTTTCTCCGCATCTGTAACATAGGTATGTGTATCCATGAACCTGCGAAACTCAGCCACCGAAACTTCGTACTTGCCTATATAATAAGAAGAGAGCAGAACTTTATGTTCAGGCTTCTCGTCATCAATAGATGATTTGTTGTTACCCATAGTAAAAGTCCCCTCTTTTACAAATACCATTTCGGGCACTATGCACTTTAAGGCGTCCTTCTTTTCTTGTGCCATTAAAAGAGTGGCAGGCAGCATAGCAAAAAGTAAAATCAAATATCGTCTCGTCATTACCATGGGATTTAGGTGTTAGGTTTGCTATTTAGTTGCCGCCACTCTGAAACCGATTCCACTACCGTTGAATGCCGGCTGCGTATCGCGACGTGAAGTGCAGCGCGTGCGTGTGTCAAAAAATCTCCATGCCCCTCCCCTTAAAATTCCATTCTCACCGGTGGCCGGACCTTGTGGATTGGTCACTGTATCCGGTTTATATAATGCATACCAGTCAGAGCACCATTCCCACACATTGCCGCTCATATCATATACACCAAGCCCGTTAGGTTTTTTCTTTCCTACAGGGTGCGTCTTTTGTCCGCTGTTGCCTGCATACCAGCCAACATTTCCCATTTCATTTCCTCCACTGAAAATAAACTTGTCATGACGTATCCCTCCCTTTGCTGCATATTCCCATTCAGCCTCTGTGGGGAGTCTATACTTTTTACCAGTCTGCTGAGACAGCCACTTGCAATATGCTTCAGCATCGTTTCGGCTTACGTGTATAACCGGATGATCCTCTTCATTCACTCTCCTGTTTCCATATACATCATCACGCCAGGTTACACCATTCTTACCATAGATCAGGTTGGCTCCGTCCCAAACGTAACTCAAGCCCTCCTTTTCCGCATCGGTAACATACGCGCTTTTTTCGATAAACTCACGAAACTGAGCAACCGTAACCTCATATTTACCTATGTAAAAACCACTCAGATTTACGACATGTGCAGGTCTCTCTTCCTCACTTCGCAAATCGTCGCCCATAGTGAACTGTCCACCTTTGACGTAAATAAGTTGCGGCTCAAATAATTTCCGGACAGGATATCTCCCATTGGTCGAATGGTTAGTTTGGGCTCTTAGTGAATATACACTTCCGGCAACCGACAATATCGTCAATATCAATATTTTCATAAAAGAGGGGACAGCAAATATGTAAACAAATTTATGCAAAGAAGATCAATCAATGACTCAGAATGTCAGTTTTTAAACTCCAGGAACTTAAAAAATTAAGATACGTGAAAACAATTTACAGACCAATCGTTTACGCATTTATCACTATGACCAAATGTGTACAAGCCCGGAATTATCATATCTTGTATGCACTAAAAGCCCTAACTTATTTTCTGTATAAGCACCCACGGACTATATGATAGTGATCACCATATGTATCTTATTGCTTGTGTCCTACATCTTTGACCTCACTGCGGCTAAGACAAGGATGCCTACGGTTATCATATTGCTGATATTAGGATGGAGCATGAAGTACCTGTCCTCTTACCTTAGGTTGGACATTGCAGATATGACCCCTCTTTTGCCCAACCTGGGAACGATAGGGCTAATACTTATTGTCCTTGAAGGATCCCTGGAACTGGAGCTCGACAAATCGAAAAAAGGCCTGGTGTCAAGGTCTTTCAGGATGGCACTGCTGTCAATCGTACTGAACGCTGCAGGTATTGCCGGCTTTTTCTATTTTGCCGACAAGAGCGACATCCGGAACTTCTTCATCAATGCCATCCCATTATGCGTCATCAGCAGCGCCATAGCAATACCCTCTGCACAGTACTTTCAACAAAAAGAAAAAGAGTTTGTGATCTATGAAAGTAGTTTTTCTGATATACTAGGGGTATTATTCTTTAATTTCCTCGCCGGAAATGAGATATACAATATCCGGTCGTTAGGATCATTTTCTGCACAGTTGCTCGTCATTGTTGTTATCTCCTTCCTGGCTACAGCAGCATTGGCAATACTATTAAAGAAGATCACACACCATATCAAATTTGCCCCTATCATACTGCTCGTTATCCTTATCTATTATGTATCAAAAATATTTCACCTACCCGGCCTTATCTTTATCATGTTCTTTGGGCTATTTCTCGGCAATATCAATAAGCTGAACAGGTATAAACTGATACAGAAATTAGACCCCAGATCTTTAGACCATGAGGTTGATAAATTCAAAGAATTAACTGCAGAAGCTGCTTTTCTGATAAGATCATTATTCTTCCTTACTTTCGGGTTCCTGATAAAGACAGAAGAAATTCTAAACCCGGAATCTATCTTATGGGCTTCCATAATCGTAGCAATATTACTGGTGATACGACTCTCCCTATTAAAGATCCACCGTATGCCGGTAAAGCCTTATTTTTTTATTGCTCCGCGTGGCCTAATAACCATTCTGCTATTTATGTCCATCGCACCCGAAAAAAGAATAGAACTAATAAATGACTCTGTAATTACACAGGTCATACTAATTACCGCGCTGTTGATGATGTTTGGTACTATGGGTGCAAAAAAGAAAACATCTTCTTGATCCTACCCCCAGATAAGTATCTCCATTTTACACTTGGGTTTCTTTCCGATCTCTATGTCTATGTGTATGATAGCGGTTACAATAAACACATTAAAGATGAGACACATGAAAAAGCCTGATATGCGTATGCATATCAGGCTTACCAGCGGAGAGAGAGGGATTCGAACCCCCGGACCTTTGACAGTCAACGGTTTTCAAGACCGCCGCGTTCGACCACTCTGCCATCTCTCTGTTTATACCACTTATAACCACCCAACATTCCTTCAGTTAGACCTAAGCATGTTAATATTAATAGATTTTCGTATCCATTATGTTGTACACTTTTGCACATCATAATGTAATAAGTGTACTTATATAGTACTAACAAAGGGAAACTATAGCTTTCTGGCTATTGCCATACTTCACTTGCTCCCTCGGTAGTTTACTATGTCTTTTCGTTTTCAGGGGTCTTTGAGATTCGAGAGAGGTAGACCTTCTCAAAAGAAACCGGCATAGTATCTGGTATCGTGCACATTCCAGACAGCTTTACAGCCGGAAACAAAATACAGCACAACTCTCATGCCATTTAACCATTCCTACACCCGGTAAGCCTAACCTTACCATGCTCTCTTGAGTGGGTGGTTTTGTGTGGTCAGAAACTGGCAACGATTCTAAAGCTACTGTGTGGGTATGCACCAGTATTCGTGATGAATATAAGTCTGTCTTGTGGATCACTTGCAACCTCATCAACATACACGTAAGTACCCTTTTTTAGGTGTTCTACGTCCTCGTTAACTTTAACCCTAAACGGCGTGTACAGTTGCCTAATCCGACCAAGGGCGTTAATGAGAAGAATACTGTCTGTACTGCCGTAGCTGATTGTGTAGCCCTTTTTCATAAGCAATCAGTTTAGGTACCAGCACTCGGATTTGTTCTGTAGAGCAGCCATGAGCTCACGAACCAAGTTGTAGGCATTGGCGCTACGGTCAAGGAAACTATCGATGTAACTGCTCTTATTGGCCCCTGTTAGTAGGTTATAGAGCCGCCATAGGTTGATACTGCCGTCTGAATCGCAACTGAAGCTCTTATCAGCATAGTAGTCTCGACACACGTTGTTGATCTGCGCATCACCAAGTCCTAACTCAGCGATTCCCAGCTTTGCTTCATCTGGCATATGCCGGTACATTCTTGCCCTACCGATGAACTGAGCGAACTGCTGCTCTGTAACAATGAGCTGCTGAAATACTTTAAGTTCCTCGACCATCTGTACCGCATTGAACTCCGATAACAGAGATACTATTCCTGAGTGCAGGGTTTCAAGACTGCGAACTTTTAAGGCTCCCAGGAATCCGTCCGTAGAAACACACATGTTACAGCAGACTGTGTTCCGAAAGCCGACAAACACCTTAAAGTGCTGGTCAGAGTTCATGCTCATCATACTGTCCAGATTATAGGCTTTTACGCCACCAATGGTCAGATTGAGCCTGTTGCCCTCGATGTCAGATGTTATAGAAGGCACTTCTATACAGAAAGCCATACGTTCATAATACAGGGTCTTTTCGTTCTCAAGAAGGGCATTCGCAGGCTTATTACGGGCCTCTGGCGTCCTACCCTTAATCGGGTGGCTCAACCTGATAGTCGGCCTTAGAATCGTCTCCCCTGTGTATACTTGGCTTATAGCCTGCATTGTCGCATCTATGAACTCTCCATGACTGATGCAAGGCTCGTTCTCCTTGACAAACACTGGGATAATGTGCCGATTGTTTATCTCGTGGAGCGTACCGCCAATCGTGTTGGCTTCTATGAAAGCACGGCCCGAGGATACCACCTCGAGCTCTTCCAGTACGTCTGCAATGGTATCCCCTACCAGTACTGGATCTTTTACGGGACTTAAAACTGTTTGTTCCATTCTTTAATGGCTGGTTTGGTTAACAATGTTGTTTATCTGATTCTTCCTAGCTGTGAACTCCGGACCAAGAACTTGCTGATACTGCGGAAAGGAATAGAATAGGTTATTCAACTCATTCGTAGTTCTGCACGCTCTTATCTGCTGAATGAATTGCTCCGGCGATGTATCTAAGACTATCTCTTCACCCTTGCTGCACCATTCCGCAATAGCTCGACCAGTCTCAATCGATGGTACAAACTCCGGCTTACCCATGAACAGTCCAGTCCTGTCCTTTGAAGCCTTTGCATGATGCTTAATATCTAGCTCCAGGACCGCCGTGAACTCATACTCAAGATTCTCTCGTTGAACGCCACGCAAGCCTACTTTCTCAGGCACTTGCTTTCCGTTCTTCTCAGTGAGCACATAATCGGTTTTGCTTCTTATAGTGCATATGATATGCACATTGGATTGCAGTACCTTGTTTACAAATGCCTCATGGCGTGGAGTGACTTTAGCCCAATTCGTGAACGAATTACCCGCGAGTGAGCTGTGGTAGTCAAGCAGATTGTCCCATTCATGAGTCGTACTGTCGATAATTATTACCTCTATACCCGCCTCAAGGCAGATATCAATACCTTCCATATACCTCTCTGGACTATAGGGCGGCTCTAAAGACAGCGTTTTATACTCACCGAGATGAGCATATAGGTCTGCGCTCCTGTTCTCCGTATCTATGACGGCTATCTTACCCCAGTTGCCGCATAGACCGTAGGCAATGAGTAATGCGGACATTGTTTTACCCCCTCCGCTCGGGGACTGTAAGCCAAGCTTTATCTTGGCTTTCTTTCGGGATGCTTGTTGTAGTTGCATACATTTGCTTTTCTTATAGATTGAAAAATGAAAAAAACTGTTCGTATAAGAACGACTGCGGCGAAATCGTTTATGGATATCCTTCAGCAATTCTCCTCTACGGAGTCTGACTTCAATTGTGGCCACTGGGTGTTCCGCGGCGTTCAGGATAAAACCCACTTACTGATACCTACATTAGGTAGATTGAATGAAAAGAAGCTCAACGGCCTTACAATAGCTGCTTTTGAGGAGGAAGCGTTGAACCGATTCAGGTTGAGGGCCACATCAGAATTGGGTTATAAACCCAAAGACAACTGGGAATGGTTAGCGCTTGCTCAGCATCACGGATTACCGACCAGATTGTTAGATTGGACCACAAGCCCCTTGACGGCTCTGTACTTTGCAACAAAGCCAAATGTTTGCGTCGATGGCTCGCTTCAACAGTGCAACCCTTCTGGTGGTGCTGTCTATGCTTTCCATACCTGCGGTTACTTAAATACTGAAGATTTAGACCCTTTCCATACGGAAGCGAATGGGTTGTTCTATCCCCTTCACGTTTCAAAGCGAATAACAGGTCAGTATGGGTTGTTTTCAATCCAAACAGACCCTATGGCAGAGTTTCAAGATTTATTGCCAGCGGACTCGGGTAATCAGATAAGAAAAGTAACGTTTTCAGCAAAAGTAGCTCGAGAGATACAACATGGTCTATATCGCTTGGGGATAAGGCACGAAAGCGTTTTCCCCGATTGTGACGGTTACACGTACGATATTAGGGTTGGATTGGCGACAAGCCATTGCCACCTTCGTCAAAAGAATTAATGGGAGCAACAATCTATGCTGCTCCCTACTTTTATTTTACTTCTTCCGACACTACGAGTTGCTCATGCATGCTTTCTAATGGCTGTTCTTTGTTCTGGCCGGTGTTACGTTGCCGAGTAGTTGACATATTCATAGTGCCTTCCGGAATATAGCCCCAACGATAACCGATCTTCATGACCTCGCCAGTAGCCTCTATGGTGTAGTCATACGGTTCACATGGCACACGTTCTATGGAACCTGGCATCTGCTTACCTACCATGCGCTCTGCTGTGAGCTGGTCGAATGTACTACTCGTTGCGCACCTGCGCACTGTAGCATAGAACCGCCCCGTGGCTTGGCTTTGCACCATTTCAATATCTCCTTCTAAGTCTAAGGAGATGTACGTTTTTTGTTCATTGTCTTTCTGTGTACGAAAGTTGTACCCGATAACTGTAACCATGTGTTTAAAGTTTTATGATTTTAAAAAGTTGAATACAGCCGAAGGGGTACCCCCTCCGAGCTCAACATTGTGTACGGGAGCATGCAAGGGGGTACCCTATGCACCCGTACTTACGACCCCGGGAGGGGCTAAATCCGTTCCTAAAATTTTGGTAATGTCAATTTTCTACTTCCAGCAGCTCAAACATTGAAATACCTTCACGTTTTAATTCTTCAATCTCCTTTTTAAAATGTTGTGTTGGCAGTGAACCAAAATCAGCCAGTGGTAGGGGGAGATTTTTTATCAGTCGATACTTGGTAAAAGCTTCACGCCACAAGCCGTCAAACCAAGCTAATGCGTTATAGTAAAGGAGTAATTGTTCATAGTTGGAAAGCTGAGCACGCAGTGTTTTGAGGTAGCTGTATTTCTGTGGAGTATCTAAGAAGTCCTGTGAGATAACGTAATTTACAGTTTGAAACAGATGTCTATAATAGTGGCCCAGTCTGTTTACGTGGCCATCGTACGGAAAGTACCAGAAATCAACATTGTCTATCTTGTCTTCAAAATCATCAGCGTCAAAATGAATCGTTTTGGAGTTTGGGTGCCGATTAAATTTCGCCTGAGCTTGCCATTGCAGGTTGTCAAGAAAGGCCTTAACCTCTGCGAATAAGCTGCGTTGTGCTTTTGTAAGCGCAAAGTAGTAGTTCTTTTCAGAAGCATGGCCGATGCCATAAAAGAAAATCTTGTAGGTCAAGTCCATGATTTCTTCCCTTGTCAGGCCAGTATCTTTTGTCTCCTTCTCTGCGATTCTGTAAAAATTGACGACCACCCTATAGCAATATCGCAATTCATAGAACATTGGCACAAAGCACTTGTTCCCGTAGACCTTATCAGAAATGTTCATTTCATTTACATTAGCCTTATGCAGTTTTAAGAGTTCAAAAAACCTGTTCTCGAAACGCTCAATTTTCCATATTTTTTCCTGCTCTTTTGCTTCTGTTGCTTGTCTCGCAAGCTCAGTTTTAAACTGTTCCCGTTGTTGTACGTTTGCCTTGTATTGAATATAGAACGCGAGGAATGTCAGGACTGCCGCAAGTAGTGCTATAAATGGTCCAGCTACGCCATTAATAGTATCGCCAATCGGTCCTGTTTCTTTAAAACTCATCCAAGAAGGTCCTTTTATCGAAAGCAGCATAGGTAGAACAAAGATTGCAACACCACCTATAAGCAATATCCATTGCATGCCAATCCTGAGATACCTTTGCTCATCGACATCTAATGACTTCCATATTTCTTTCAGGGTTTTTAACATATACTGTTCGTTTTTTAATGGTGATATCAATACCCCCAATCCACATGGCTCACGGGTAGCTTATTCAGCTCGTCTTTGTGCTGCCGCCATTGCGGTAAGAACTTATCCATGTAGGCTACAAAACGTGCGTTGTGGCTGCGTTCCAGCAGGTGGGTCATTTCATGCACTACGATGTATTCTATACATTGTGTGGGCTTTTTAGCCAGTTCCAGGTTCAGCCATATTCGCGCTGCTGTTGCATTGCAGGTGCCCCATTTCGTGCGCATCTTCTTTATGGCAAACTTGGCCACAGACACCCCCATCTTCTTTTCCCACTTGCTGATGTAGGCCGGTATCATGTCTTTTAGCTGCTGCCTGTACCAGTTTTCGAGCACCTCTTGCTTTTTGGCCCTGTCAGTCGCGGGGCGAACGTATAAATCTATCGTGCGTTGCTTCAATATAACAACAGGTGCTGCTTCCCGCTCTATGACTTTCAGCAGATATCGCTTGCCAAGGTAGTAGTGGCTCTCGCGGGTTAGGTAATCCCGTGGGGCTTCGCGCTCTTGTGCCTTTTGTTTGGCCTGCTGTTTGCGTATCCAGTCAAGCTTTGATATGGCGTAAATGCGGATGGTATCAATATTCATGCGCTCCGGCGCAGCTATCTTTACCCGTCCCGTTGGCGGATACACGCTCAGGTGCAGGTGCTTAATATCTTTCTGCACCACATCAACTACAATATCTCCAAGGTTTATCTGCTGCATCAATACTCTGCCTGTTGTTTTACTATCTCAAATACCCGTTCCACTTCTTCCTTGTTCTTTAATATTGCGAAAAGTGCGCCTTTTATCATATTCTCCCTCGGCTCATTTCCTCTCCATCCATCGGGCTTTACATGCAGTATCGTTTCATGTAGCTGCAAAGCCAACGCCTCATTCTTGCCAAGGTTGTTATACAATGCCCTTTGTGCCGCTGTCTTTAACTGTGCAGGCACATCCACTGTTTTGCCAGCCGATACAGTTTTTACAAGTTCAGCAATTTTACGCAGGTACTCCTCATATTCTATAGCCTGCGCCCTGCGCTCCTCTATAATCGTTTTCAACAGCTTGCTCATCTCATCATAAAATGCAGGGTCGAGCAGGTGGTCTTTAATAATCTTCTGACGGACGTTGTTTTCTATAGTCTCGGCTATCGCCACCTTACTACTTCTTATGCCTCCGGGCAACGCTCCTATAGCGTCTGCAATACCTGATTTTACAATAAGGTCGAGCAGTGGAATATCGGCAAACGGCGATATGGTCTTTGGGTCTTCTGCCTGTATGTATTTATCTATCAGGTAGCGCATGTCCGCCTCGTATGTTTTGAGGTCGAGTGTTTCGCCGCTGGCTTTGCGTATCTCTTCACGCAGCTTCAGGTAGAAATCAACCAGGCGTTCTACCTCGGCAATCTCTGCATCGCTGTATCCAGCCTCCATCATTTCACCATTGATGTTGGCATAGGCTCGTATCAGCGATACAATAGCCTTGTACAGGGCAGTTCGCTGGAACTCTGTGGCTTTTAGCTCATCTTCTACCTCCGGGTTACCACAGAAGTAATGTTGATAGTCGAGCGATGACTTTGGTGGCTGCACGGGTTCACAGAGTAGAGCTAATGCTTCCAGTGCCGCATCCAGCCGTTCTTTGCCCATTTTCAGCCTGTCCTGCATCATCACGTCTACATCTTCCTGCTTGAAGTTGTCGTAGTCCAATTCCGATGTGTAAACAGCTATAGCACCTTTCACGCTGTCAAACAGATTCTTATAGTCCACTATGTAGCCAAACTCCTTATCGTCCGTATCCAACCTGTTTACCCGGCATATAGCCTGGAACAAGCCGTGGTCTTGCATGCTCTTATCTATGTACAGGTAGCTACAGGGCGGTGCATCAAATCCCGTGAGGAGCTTTGCTACCACTATCAGCAGCTTCATCCTGGCAGGATTCTTTATAAACTCCTCTTTCGCCCAATCCTCATACTTTTCTGTTGTGGTAAAGTATCCTTTCAGCACAGTTTCATACACCCGCTCCATAAACTGCTTCTCGGTTTCCGTATTCTCGCCAGTATCTTCCGTTACAACATTGCGATGCGATGGATTGTAGGATGTAATGATGGCGCACTTACCCCTGAGCTCTGTAGACTGAAACAGTTCGAAATACCGGCACGCCTCATACATGCTGCCAGCGACCAGTATAGCGTTTCCTGCATCTGCATTCAGGCGTGGCTTTACACTGAAGTCATAAATAACATCGGTAACAATCTTATCCATGCGGCTCTTTGAGCTCAGCACCTTTTGCATGGTTCCCCATTTGCGCTTCAACTCCGACCTCTGAAAATCATTCAGCCCCCGGGTCTTGGTTTCAAAGTAGGCATCCACCCGTTCAGGGCTGGACAGACGTTGGTCTATGTCTCGAGCCTCATAAACAAGGTCAAGAACTACCTTATCTTCTACTGCCTCATTGAACTTGTAGGTATGTATATAGCTGCCAAATACCTCGAGGCTGGTCTGCTTGTCTTTCTTTAGTAGCGGTGTGCCTGTAAAGCCTATGAACACGGCATTTTGCAGTATGGCTTTCATCACCTTGTGCAGCCTGCCGCTCTGTGTTCGGTGACACTCATCCACAAACACAAACAGTTCGCCTACTGTTTTCGTCGGGCTGTTTTCCAGTTCTTTCAAGTAGGCTTCAAAATCATCTTCATCCCTCACGCCGAACTTGTGCACCAACGAGCACAACAGCCGTGGCTTTGCGGTGGATAGCTGCTTCATCAGCTCCCTGCCGCTCCTGCTGCGTTCTATCTCCTCACCTACATCTTCAAACACGCGCTTTATCTGCTTATCCAGCTCTTCGCGGTCTGTAATCAGTATTACACGGGCGTTAGGGTTGTTCTCCAGTATCCACTTAGCCAGTATCACCATGGTAATGCTCTTGCCGCTGCCCTGGGTGTGCCATATGATACCGCCTTCACGCCGTCTTATGCTCTCCTGTGCAGCCTTGATACCAAAGTACTGGTGATAACGCGGTAGCTTCTTCTTACCGCCATCAAACAGCACAAAATCATACAGTATCTCCAATAGGCGCTTTTTATCGCACAGCTTTAGCAGGTACTTATCTACCTGTAACATGCTGGCGTCGTGCTCATCTTCCTTCCAGCCAAGGAAGTACTTCTCACCGGTGCCAATCGTGCCATATCGCAAACCTTCGGTGTCGTTGCCAGCCATTACAAGCTGTACGGTAGAAAAGAAGGATTGTATAAACTCGCGCTGCTGGTTAGTGATGTTCTGACGTATGCCGTCGCCTATCGACACGGTGCTGCGCTTCAGCTCAAGTACACCTATGGCTATACCGTTTATGTACAGCACTATATCAGGACGCTTCTCTCTGTTACCCATGATAGTAACCTCCTCGGCTATGGCAAAGTGGTTCTTCTCGGGATGCTTCCAGTCTATCAGGTGCACGGTTTCAGTGCGCTCTCCGGCCTCTGGCTTCACCTTTACGCCATAGCGCAGCAGGTGGTACACTTCCTTGTTGTTATCGTAAAGCTCCCGCTCGTAGTTGTTGGCAGCTACTTTGAGCCTGTCCAGAGCCTTGTTGATAAGCCCATCGCCATAGCCCCTGCCATGCAGATACTTTCGCAGCAGCGATACTTCTATGTTGCTATTATCCAGGCGGTCTTCCCAGTCGCCGAGGTAATCATAATGCAACTGCTCCCGGAATAACTTTACTATCCGGTTCTGAGTATGGCGTTCAATTTGGCCTACGGTGCTCATGGCGTTACGTTTTTCATTTGGCAGTTCTTAGTAAATCGACGTTCCTTTTGGTTAACTTTCGGCAATACTTCACGCTACGTACAACATCACGGACCTGTTTGTTCAACCCGCTTACTGGTAGCGCATTACCTTGCTTGCTGTGAAATATTACAAATCCGACAGTCCCGACAACTGGCTCCTTGTGTAGAACAACAACTTCCGAGTAGAGTAGCAACTTCCGCCCGTCTTGATGAACGATGAACAACACATCTCTGTCGTTTGCTGGGAAAGCCTTATCCCAAGTGAAATAGTCATGTCTGAACGTTCTACCAGACTTTTTGCTTTGCAGTACTTTCTTGCCCCGCTTTACTGCATCCTGTTCGCTCACAGACAATTCAATCGGCATTGTGGCAACCAGATAGGTTTTAGATACCTCGCCAGAATCGACCTTTCTTGCCTGTGGCACCTTGGGTGGCTTGTATATTTTTTCAAGTGCCAATAGTGTGTCCCGGTCCAGCCGTAGGTGCTCTATGCAAAGGCTTTTTACAAAATCGCGTCCTTCTGCTACAACATCTCTCTCAACAGAGGTAAATACAGCCTCCTGCAAACGTTCACCGGAACGGACCGATACATTACTCGACCCAATGAATAATCGGTTTCCAAGCACGAACACTTTTGCGTGTAGTTCGGTGTAGCTATATACTTCGACGCCGTTATCTAACAACTCCAACAGCTCTGTTGGGTTTGTTTGTCCTGAGGATACTGCAGCCTTACTGGCGTCAACTACCAGCTTACTGCCCGGCTTTAAAGGTAGCAACGCTGCACCGTCTGTGCCCACATATGCCACAGCAACATAGCTTTTCTGCCCAGCCTTTTGAGTTGCTTCCGTTATACGCGGCCAAATATTATGTGTGACTATAGATGCCTTCATGACGCGTGTGTTTCGGCAAGATTATAAAGGTTCTTGTACCAGTTCACCCAATCGTTCAGGCCCGCGTCGTTTGTCGTTGATGCACTATGTAATATCTTGTCGCTACTGAAAACCGAAAACCTGGAGTTATCTGCAATCAGCCTCTTGTATTCGGTTATGGAATGTTGCAGGCTGATATTGGCAGGGTGATGCACCACAGAGAACCACACTTCTTCGTATGGCTGTTGTTCATCCTGCTCAATGCTTAACGCTAACAGCTGATTGCGCCACAACTGGTTCAATCCACTCCTGAACGGGCAGCCAGTGAATTGCGCGGCATTGGCGAAAAAGCTTTGGTTGCTGCCGGTGATATTCCAGTAGTTGTAGCGCTTCGCGCTGTGGTAATAGCAGCTATCCTTATTGGCGATAAGCTCGCCAAACGATTTACTGCAATCGTGCGATGAGTTTCTGCTCTTGCTCTTATAGCCGCCGCACTCTGTAAACTCGGCTTCCGTGAGCTTATGCTCTATAAGCCAGAGGCATAGTTTGTCTTCTGTGTTGTAGTATGCTATGGCAATATCAGAATCAGTTCCGCTGGCAATATTCTTGTCACCTAACCTGCCATAAGGCTCATCCCAGAATTCAATCCGATAGCCGCTATCAAGAAAGTCTGTCGCAACACGCTTTAGGTCTGGCTTTATGCTGCTCAAAATATTATCACGATTACCGTTCAGTAGTACCGGAAGGAACAGGTTGACATTGGCAGCCTGGGAACCTGCCATGTGGCTGAACATTTCATGAACCTTGAATGGATATTTATTGTGATGCTCAATGAACGCCTGTTTTATAGGCGGATATAAGAACGGATATTCGTTCACTATACGGGTAGGCAGTAGGACGTCGAGTTTATACTGGTTGCCACCTCTGCTGATGACGCCTTTCTCGGTAGTTATGTGCTTCCACTTCCAGTTTATAAGATGGACGTGAAGTTGCAACTGGAAGGGATTCAAGCTGCTGGAAACGTCGTAGGTTATCCCCCTTATAGTTTTTTCCATAGGTCATAGTTTATTGTTACACCAGCCTCACCTTCCCCGTTAGCAGCACCTGCATCATGCCGTGTTTTATCTCTTTATATTTTTCGAGTTTACGTTCCAAGGCTTGTATTTCTGCATCCATATCAAATATAACCCGTGCAATATTTCGTTGTTCGGTGGGTGTAGGCAATGATATTTCGAGCTTCATAAAATTACCCTTAGATAAGTTATATCGTGTAGCCCCCTGCGCCGAAGAATAGAATAGCTTCCTGCCTTCGGCACTCCTAAAAAAATAAGACAGATACAGTCCGTCATTATTAAGTTCTTTAAAAAGCCTGAAACCAAAACAAAAACTATTAAGATATAGGTTCGGTATTTCAGCCAATAATACAGAACACATACCTACCTCTTCGGGCGTTTCTGATGAACCATTAAAAAACAGGTCACCAATGATTGCCTTATTTTGATTTTCTCCGCTTTTGACATTAACATAGTCCAAGTGCTGAGTGTCTATCACTGGGTTAGACATGATGTTCATAAACGGAATATAGGGATATTGTCCATCAGCAAAATCAGGTTTTGATTTTCCGGAAAGTCCGCCGTATGGCCTACCGAGAGCGCCGATTTTATTAACAACCCAACCATCCTTGGGTCGTAGCAACTCCTGCATAGCCCCCTGCTTTACGTTGCGCTTCTTTTCTATCAGCTTTTCCAGCCCTGCAATGAGCGCATCGTTATCACTTAGGGCTGTGGCTATGGCGGTTTGTTCTTTGATTGTAGGTAAAGCAATTCTGCACTCTAAAACATCTTGTCTGCGTAGATTTGTTTGCTTGACTCCGTCATCAAAAGAAAGGTAGAACTTGTTCCTGTTAAGAGTATAAAATAGATATAGCGGGTCGTCATTCGAAGCTCTTAATATACACACCCGCTGGTTCACGGTGTATTGCCCATTTTTACCTACAAGAAAACACTTGGCTATTGCACGACCGTTCGGTACGTCGCTCATTACCATTAGAATATCCCCTGTTTCTGCTGGACAAAATCCATGAGAAGCAAATTTTACAACACCACCTTCTGTAGATATAAACTTCGAATTGACCAAAAACCAATTTCCAAATTCTGAGATGTAATTTTCATGAGCCTTTCCATTAATAAATAGCACTATGCCACCAAGTTCTTTTACCTCCCAATCCTCAGGAATTATACCTATATCTGTATGCCTGTATTTCTGCTCCATCATCAGTTCCATGAGTATCCCATTTTTTGCAGGTGAGCGTTTACTTTACTTTCCAGTACACCCACCTCTTGTAGCATGGCTGGCATCGGCGTATCGTATCGCTCTGCCAGTTCTTTTATACGCTGGGTCAAGCGTTGGCTTATGCGCTGCATCTCTGCCTGCACAGCATCAGCTATAGTGTGCATCCACTTATCAGTCACCACCAGCGTTTTGATTTCTTCTTCTGTAAGCTGGCTGTATTTGTTCCATACCAGTTGTTCCAGTAACTTGTGCTGGTCTTTTATCTGCCTGTTGGCAGCAGCTTCAACATCAGCAAGAGCCAGGTATGCCTTCATTACTTTTATCGCATCTTTGTTGGTCACGTTTTTCAGCCATGCCCTTACAGACAGCGGTGTTAGTTTGTCCTTATCATTTTTGGCGTCTTCCATCAGGCAGCCCTCACCGCCATGCTCCTCTTCCATTTCTTCCATCTGCGCTCTGGTACTGTCGCGCTCAGCTTCCAGTACTTCTATTGCGGCTCTCTCGGCGGCAAAATACCTGGCTATCAGGTGGGCGGGTTTTAGCAGCTTGCTTTCTATCCCCTCCATCCCTTCCACGTCCTTGCTCTTGGTCTTGCCCTCCTTATCCTTGGTGTGCTTCTGTATGCGGTACACCTCGCCACCTGTTTTCCAGCCATCGCTTACCACCACATATACATCATCCTGCATGGTCTCGTTCCAGTAGGTCATCAGGTGCTGGTACACATCGTATGAGTCTATCAGGTGCAGGCTACCAAATGCCTGTAGCAGGTCTTCGCTCAAATCGGCTATAAATTGCTTTGGCTTGGTGGAGCTGTTTATCGCCTTGCACAGCGGTTCATTCTTCCGTTGCCACTTATCATATACGGTTGTTACCGTTTCGCTGTAAGCCTTAAACTCGGGGTGGGCAAATATGGTAGCTTTGATATCTTCCTTCGGTATGCGCAGGTTGCTGTAACCCTTTCTGGCGGGTTCAAACAGCACCTGTTTCAGCTCGGGGTACACATCCCAGTAGTGGTGCAGGGCTTCAATATCGGCATCGGGTATGCCGCCCATCAGGTGCGCGGCTATGTCGTGTATATCCTCCGGCTCCTGGCCGTCTATATAGCGGGGTATGTTCAGGTTATACTCCTTCTGCTCTATCTCGGTAATGGGTACAATGCGGCTGTACTTTTCAATCTCGTCCTGCTTGTTGAAGGCATCTGTTATCTTGTGTATATCCTGCTCCCGCAGCCTGTTCTTGTTCCCGTCCTTCACATACCCCTTGCTGGCATCTATCATAAACACCGCTTTGCGGTTGTCGGCATTCTCCTTGTCTATCACTATCAGGCAGGCAGGTATGCCGGTGCCATAAAACAGGTTGGCAGGCAGCCCTATGATGCCCTTTATGTAACCCCGGCGTATCAGGTTCTTGCGTATCTCGCCCTCAGCACCACCTCTGAACAAAACCCCATGAGGCAGGATAACTGCCCCCTTGCCTTTGCTCTTCAACGAGCGCACTATGTGCAGCAGGAAGGCATAATCACCGTTCTTCTCGGGCGGTATACCATAATCCTTGAAACGCCCATGAGGGTCTTTAGCTGCATCTACGCCGGTAGTCCATGAAGCGTACGAAAACGGTGGATTGGCTACCACATAGTCAAAGGTCTTCATCAGCTCGCCATCCTTAAACAACGGGTCGGCCAGTGTACTATTGCCGTTGCAGCGGATGATGGCGGTAGGGCTGTTGTGCAGCACCATGTTCATACGGGCCAGTGCGGCGGTACTTACATCTTTCTCCTGGCCGTATATCGATATGTCTTTCTCAGCCTCAGCAGCCACCTTCAGCAACAGTGAGCCGCTTCCGCAGGTCGGGTCATACACGGTGGTATCGGTGCGGGAGTTCTTGCTGTTGATACCCAGTATCTTCGCCATTATACGGCTCACCTCTGCCGGGGTGTAGAACTGCCCTTTGCTCTTGCCGCTCTCCGTAGCAAAGTGGCGCATCAGGTACTCGTAGGCATCGCCCAGTATATCATCGCCCTCGGCCTTGTTCTTACTGAAGTCCAGCGCCGGGTTCTCGAAAATAGCTATCAGGTTGGTAAGCCGGGTTACCATCTCCTTACCATTGCCCAGCTTTTCGTTGTTGTTGAAATCAACATCTATAGTGCCCAGACTCTTGTTTGCCTCAGCTATCTTACCGATTATCTTCTTGTTGATATCATCGCCAATGGTGGGCGTACCCTTCAACTTCACCATATCGGCAAAACTGGCACCCTCTGGGACTGTGATGGGAGCATACGGCATCCCGGCATACTTATCGCTGATGTACTTGATGAACAGCATCACCAGCACATAATCCTTATACTGGCTGGCATCCATGCCACCCCTTAGCTCATCGCAACTCGCCCACAGGCTGCTGTACAGTTCTGATTTCTTTATAGCCACTCTTCTAACTGGTTTTGGTTATAACCGAATGGTAAATATAAGATTAAACGTGGTAGAAAGGAAGGCCATTACAAGTTGTAATAGCTCCTTAGCGAACCCATATTACTCGACACGATAATGCTATAAATATGTACTGGGATACAAGACAACGTACTATCGAAACGAAGCATAAGAAGGCATCCTGAGGTAATCAATGAATACGTAAGAGCTAGCTGATTCTATCCAATAACCAACATTAGTGAAAGTAAAACTGAAAGTTAATAGCGAAAAAAGATTTTGCCGATTGACGAAAACCCTCTTACTTTGCGTCACCAATCGGGCTATCTCACCAGTCCATTGGAAGCTAAGAAGACAAGCTACAGAAGTATCTCCCTAATTAAGCTAAGTAAGAATCTACAGCATATGCTACAGTATGGCTATTGCGCGTGTCGTAACGCGTAGTGGTCGATTTGTGGACACGCCTTTTGACCAAGATGTGTGATAACATCTGGCAGACGGCAATATAAAATATAACAAAAATGAGTTCGCAAGAACAACAAATGAGTGAAACGCAATCAAAAGTTCGTAAGCTATGGCTGCCAACGAACCCTGAAATTAAGGAGGTGATGAAAAAGTTTAACAAGGAGGAAACTGAGTTCAAACTTCACGCGATGTACTACTTATTGCATCACTTCCGGCCCCAAATGGATGCCCAGAATCGCATTAGGTATCGCTACATAATGATCTACCAAACAAAGTGTCTATTACAAATAGATGACAAGTTCTATTTGTCTTTTCTAGAACAACATGGAGTATTGGAGAACGCGAATGTAAGCGGATTTTACTTCAGATTAAAGCAGCCTTATACAACTGGCGACTATTTCCCAGTACCGCTCGACGCCAAGTATGAGCGGCGACTGAAAACATTTGAAAAAATACCTACCAAATTTATCGAAGAGGCCGAACTTGTCAATTGGAGACGAGGCGCGCCAATCAATGTAGATTATCGGTTTTAATTGAAGACGAAAAGGACAGAGGGAGGTGAGCTCTCTGTCCTATTAATAATGTGGCAATGCGGCACTATATGTATGTGCCTGAAAACCTAGACCTCGATGAGATACTTGAATTACATGAGTTTAAAAACATCCCGGCTTTTCATAAAGACAACATGATGTACATACTCAATCTTATTGCTGAAATACCTAGTCGAAATAAAGACCTGGTGACTGAAGATGGTTACACTCCAATTAATGCAGATCTCCTGCGGCGGTGGATTGGGCGTCACTATCTGCCGTATCTCAATTATCTAGTTAATGCAGGCGTAATAGAATCTAACAATCAATACCTACCCGGCAAGAAATCTATCGGGTATCGGTATACATCTCTTTACAACGTAGGAGTGGTTAAGAAGTTAGTAACTGATCTCACTCTTTACAATAAACTTAACAACCTTCATATGCCAGACCCGTTTCCCGGGGTAGTTCCGGATAACCCGCAAGAAAATGCAGAAACTGGGGCTGTTGATACCTCGGTATACCAACCAGCTGACAAGTGGTATCGCTCAGGTCTTATCCAGATTAACCCTGACCTTGCAAATGCCTACATCTCAGCACTGTGCGATTACAAATTATCCGGAGACGGGACAGAGCGCTGGGATAGTGAGACCGCAGGCGACGGGACGTTGAATTTCAAGAATCCTATGGTGCAGTATCGTGGCTCGCAGATCAATATCGACAAAATAGCCGCGGGTAGGTTTTACCAACATTATGATGATAACATCTATCGCTATCATTCAGCCATAACGCAATGTAAACGGGAGCTTAGAAACGCGATAACGATAGATGGTAAAGAAGTAACAACGATAGATCTATCAAACAGTCAGCCGACGCTACTTACCTTAACCGTAAACTACAACTTCTGGACTGCCACAGAGGGCTTCAAAGTAACGGACATATCTTACTTAGGGATAGAGAATATGTTTACAAGCTCTAACTTTACTTCGTTCATTAACATGTGCAGAAATGCACAACATAATGAAGATATGCGCTCTGAGATTCTAGAGTTTGTTAGATTGGTGTCCTCTGGCGAGTTTTATAGTGCCTTTCGCGTTAGATTGCAAACATCTCTTGGTCGACACTACGAGGATGATAAGGCTGTCAAGCCATTACTATTTACAGTACTGTTTACCAGCAATCGTTATCTAGGTCAACCAGAAGCGGCTCCTAAGCGCGTGTTCAAGGAGTGGTTCCCAAATGTATATGAACTTACCTCGGCGATCAAGGTTAGAGACTCGGCAAACCTGGCTATTTTGTTGCAGCGTATAGAGAGCTATATTATGTTTAACAAGATCGTAGCCCGAATAGCACGCGAAGAACCCGAACTTCCTTTCATTCCGATACACGATAGTATAGCAACTATAAGGGGTAACGAAGACTACGTAGAACGCGTGATGAGTGAAGAGCTAACAAGCTGTCTGGGCTTTATGCCTCATTTTAAAAGGGAGGAATGGCGTTCTGAAAAACTTATAACTGATATAGAGCGTATGAAGAGTGGAATGTAAAAGAAATAGGCAGGTGGACACCTGCCTATTTTTCATCTGCTTGATCAGATATCCCGTTTGATTTTCGCCTGCTTTTCCTTTTTCAATTTCTCAATAACCTTCGCGCTATAGCGATAGTAAATCCTGCAAAATCCCTCCCCTGTAGCCCAAGGCGTTATTTCAACTCCAATCTCGATATCACCTCTTATCCATATAAGTCGCTGAGTTTGCAGCCAGTTATTGCTTGTTAATGTAGCTGGCAACTGATTTTCAGTACTATCAGGTTTACCGTACTTTTCCTTATAAAGGTCCGCTATCTCAATAACCTTCTCGTAACGTTCCGCTTCAAGAGTTTCGCTAGCGCAGCTAGGCTGCTGATATATGATCAGCTCTATATTCCAGAGTTTGTCATCGAAGTAATCGGCATCTATTAGACCATATAGTGTTTTCCCATTCTTCATGACATAAGGATAAACTGGAGACATACCTTTACTACACTCCGGCACCTTGACACTTATCAAGGTTCCCTTTTGCAAGAGGCTTCTTGTTATTGATTGAAACTCGTTTTCGCTACATCCTAATTTATAGTCCAAGAAGATATTTGATGAACTACACGTCGAAAGAAATAATAAGGAGAGTAATAATATTCGCTTCATAAAGTTTGTTTGATTAAAGATAATAATATTATAATAACATAGGCATACATGCCTCCAACTAAGATGTTGCAATTGCGTCCCTTTGTTTAGGTGGGAAATCAAGTAAGAAACGCGGAGGTTTTAGTCAAATTCGGCAAACGCTTGAAAGAACTGAGAGAGGACAAAGGGCTTTCCCAGCATGAGCTTGCAAACCTTTGTTTAATAGAACATAGTCAAATCAGCCGAATAGAACTTGGTAAGATTAATACCACTGTATCTACAATATTCTTGCTTGCTGAAAACCTTGGTGTTGATGCAGCTGAGCTAATGAGAGTTCAGTAGCCTGATCGTTCAGCGCATAAACATAGAAGGGTGAGAAATAATCCACCAGACACTAAGCAATCCTAGTATCAGTAATATCTTAATTAGGCTGCTGATAACCCTTGTTGCAGCTTTAATAATTTGCTTCATCTGTTAGTGTATTTAAATGTGAGTAAACCTGCCTTAGATACCCTTCTTCTTTAGGCTGAGCTTTTCCTGTAACGTTATCATGTCACTACTAACCTTTAGGTCCACTACCTTACTATATGTCTGGGTTGTCTTGATGTTCGTATGCCCTAACAACTTCGATACCGTCTCAATAGGTACACCGTTACTCAACGTTACGGTTGTCGCAAAACTGTGGCGAGCTATATGAAACGTTAACTCTTTATCAATCCCACAAACATCGGCTATCTCTTTAAGATAAGCATTGACTTTCTGATTCGACGGTACAGAAAACACCAGGCCCTTAATATCGTTCTTTTGGTAGAGTGCTATCATCTCCAACGCCTGAGGTAGCAAGGGGATCGGAACCCTTGTATTAGTCTTAGCTCTGAACGTCTGAATCCACTGCTTGCCATCAATCCCTTTCACTATTTCGCTGTGCTTAAGCTTCTTCACATCGGCGTATGCAAGGCCTGTGTAACAACTAAACACAAAAATGTCCCGGACTCTTCTCAATCTTTCGCTATGCAGGTTCTTCCCGTGTATCTTGTCAATCTCTTCCTGTGTTAAGCATTCTCGTATGACAGGATGCAGGGTACACTTGAACGCCTTAAAAGGATCATGCTTTAGCCACTCCATACCGATACCGTAGTTAATCACCCGTTTAAGGAACTGAATGTACTTGATGGCGGTGTTGTGACCTATGTGCTCGTCTGCTTTAAGATAGAGTTCAAAGCTGATGAGGAACCCTTTATTGAGTTGGTCGAGTGAAATGTCTCCTACTTTGTATTGTTTCCGCAAGTAGCGCTTTACTTTCAGCAATAACGTTTCGTACTTAGTATGGGTAGCTTTGCTAACCTCAATGCCGATTTTTCGCTTCACATAGTCATTATGATGGAGTATTAATCGTACAAGATATTCAGATTGTTCTCCCGGGTTCTTAAGCTTTGATTTAACTAGTTGTGCTGAAAGAGGTAGGTTCTGCTTGAGACAATCGGTGTATATCTCGGTGACTTTGGTTTGCAGGGCTGAAAGCAACTTATTTGTGGTAAAGGCGCCTTCGGCGCTGCTTTTTAGCCGTGACTTAGCAGAATCCCATTGAACTTTGAGAACGGATACACCTGTGTTATAGTTTTCCCGTGCACCAGCTATGGTTATCCTGAGATAAACTGTATACCTATCCGACTGCGCACCTTGCTTGTTGATGTAAAAAGAAGCGTGTAATCTGTTATCCATGAGCTTGTTTTTTTAGCGCTCAGGAACTGAACTAAGTAACTGGGTAGAGTAAACTGTGAAGGAACATGTTACCTAACCGGTTCCTTACCACTTGGGCGATCATAACATTCCTCCCGTTAGACCTCAATTTACCTATAAGACCAAAAAAAGTCATAGTAAATTTTATACAAATATGGCGTAAAAACCCTTTGTAGCAAAGGTTTGAGGCAGGTTTACATAAACGAAAAAGCACCAATTAAGGTGCTTCTTGTGTTCCAGCGGAGAGAGAGGGATTCGAACCCCCGGACCTTTGACAGTCAACGGTTTTCAAGACCGCCGCGTTCGACCACTCTGCCATCTCTCCGGGCGCAAAATTAGATAAGCAGACGGATTTTCAAAAAAAAACTTGCTATCGCGGTATATATTTTTAGTCGTAAGCCATTGAACACCACTACCCTGCTGTTAAACAAAGTATAAAACGACCGGGCAAACAAATCCTATTTGCATCCCTGGTCGTATATTCCTAAAAACTCAGCAAATGATAAAGTACCTTAGAAGCAGCCTACTGGCCTCCGTACTACTATCTCAGCTCGCAGCATGCGGACAGAGCAAATATGAACACACAAATACATTCAAACAAATGAACACAGCAAACAATAAAGTGATGGATCACAAACTTGATACAGCAACGTTTGGAGCCGGTTGCTATTGGTGCACAGAGGCACAGTTCCAACAGCTAAAGGGTGTAGAAAAAGTAGAATCCGGATTCAGCGGGGGGGCGGTTCCCAATCCGTCTTACAAGCAGGTATGTACCGGCACCACAGGCCACGCAGAAGTATGCAATATCTATTACGACCCATCAATGATATCCTTCGACCAGCTATTAGCAGCCTTCTGGACCTGCCATGACCCTACCCAACTGAACAGGCAGGGAAATGACGTGGGCACTCAATACCGCTCTGTAATATTTTACCACAATGAGGAGCAAAAAAAGAAAGCTGAAGAATATAAGAAAAAACTGAACGACGAAAAAGCCTGGGATAAGCCCGTGGTTACAGAGATCAGCGCTTTTGACAAATTCTATAAGGCGGAAGACTACCACCAGAATTATTACAATGAGAACGGGGAGCAGCCTTACTGCCAGTTTGTGATTGCTCCCAAGGTCGAAAAATTCAAGAAGGTTTTCAAGGACAAGCTGAAATAGCAGCGTCTATATACATTTACAGAAAAGCCCCGCAATGCGGGGCTTTTCTGTAAAATATTTTCAACCGTATCAATTTATGACCACGCTCGTTACCTGGTTGCTATTCATAGGCAGCACCACATCAAATTTCTGTATAACCTGTACTGTATTTTGTGTCCATACGTTAGAACCCGGATAGGCCAGGTAATAGCCCATATCGTATTGTTTGCTGTTATTGGGTATGGTAATATCCTCATAGGTCTGGCCATATGGGAAGCCAGCATTTACGTAGTAATTAATAATGTTCTTACTGCTCTTGTTTGTGACACGCAGGAAAAAATAAGTGGCGCCTATATCCAGGGGATATTCTGCAGTATCTGTCGTCGGGAAACTGTTACTTATCGCCCAGTTGATCGGTACACCTATCACGCCACCGGCAGTACTGATACCCAGCGATGAAGCGGCCCCCGATGTAGTAGCGGTACCAACAGCATCTGTACCGTATTTTCCCGTGAATACCACTGTACCGCCCACAGGTATCACCTTACCATCACCATTCACTGTTATAGATATCGGTGTGAATGTGTTATTCCTGTATCTTATGCCCGATGTGGCAGCAGTCTCACAAAACGGACCGGAATAACCCGAAGGGCAACTGCAAACGCCGTTCGAGCAAGTACCACCGTTCTTACATACTACATTATTGCAGTTTGCCTTGGTACAGGCATTGAATACAACTGCGGAAAATGAACCGCATACCAATATGGATGTCACCAGTACAGCTTTGAGATTTTTCATTCTATTGTTGATCTGTAGTTCTGAAAATAAATGAGAGATCAAAATTATAAGTATTTTTCATAAAACCTACAACATGACCATTCAGGTGGCCTGTTCGCCTCAATACAGGTCTCAAAACTCAGCTAAAATAGTAGTTACGCGTCGCTGTTTTTTACCATATTGTTAAAAACATTGATTTTCTTGCTATTTTGAAAAAAAAATGTAGTTTTGTTTTATTATTAATTTTTCATCCAATTCAAAATGCAAGAAGGTACAGTAAAATTCTTCAATGAAACTAAAGGATTTGGTTTCATCACTCCAAGCGGAGGCGGACAAGACATTTTTGTTCACGTTTCAGGTCTCAAACAACCTATCCGTGAAAAAGACAGAGTGTCCTTTGAAGTACAAAATGGTAAAAAAGGCTTGAATGCTGTGAATGTGACGGTTATCGCCTAACATTCATAACACTGGTTAATATCATTGTAAGACGTATCCGCAGATACGTCTTTTTTTGTGCCTGCTATCGGATATTAATTTCCGGTTATAATGTCTCGTTTGTGCCCAGCTTTCTGAGCATCCTGCCATGGGCGGCAATAGCACTCCGGAATGTTGGCATAACGTGGTAAGGCAAGCCAAAATCCTTAGCCACTTCTTCTACAATACGGGCTATTCGCGGATAATGTATGTGACAAATATGAGGGAACAGGTGATGTTCTATCTGGAAGTTGAGCCCGCCAATGAACCAGGAAACAAGTTTATTGTTCTGGGCAAAATCCGCAGTATTCAATAACTGGTGCACTGCCCAGCTCTTCTCCATTTTGCGCTCATCCGAAGGGCTTCCATATTCCGACGAACCGATAACGTGCGCCGGCTGAAAAATAATGGCCAACGCAAACCCTGCCACAAAATGCATCATCAGCAACCCTATCAAAACGTGGTACCAGGCTACACCCGCAAAGAGTATTGGTATCACTATCATATACCCAATATATATGATCTTATAAGCTGTCAGTTCAAGAATGGCATTTCTCAGTGTTATTTTCTGATTGTGAAGCAGGTTATTTCGATCATAACGAACCAGGCTCACATAATCCTTAGCCGTGATCCAGTAGAGATTCATAAAGCAGTATAAGGGCCAGGCATAAATGTACTGATACCGATGCATCTTCCTCAATGGCTTATCGGGAGACATGCGTAGAAAAAATGCCGCATTGATGTCCTCGTCCAGGCCCTCGATATTTGTATAAGTATGATGCAGTATATTATGCTGTATCTTCCAGTTGCGGGAGTATCCGCCCAACACATTCAATAGGCTGCCAAGGAAGTTATTGAGCGCCTTATTATGGGCATAGGCTCCGTGATTGGAATCGTGCATGATACACGTCCCGATACCCACTATCCCCAATCCCATCAACAGGTACATGCCATAAAACAACAACAAATGAGTTGAAGCCACTCCCGAAGCGATCAATGCATATGGCACAAAATACATAGCCAGCATAGCCGCCGTCTTTGTGTACATCGCCGAATTGGAATAAGTGGAGATATTGTTATCCTCGAAATACTGGTGTACCCTGGCCTTTACAACGTCCTGAAAACTAGGAGATCCCTTGTGGGCAAACTTTACGATACGGTTTCTAATTGCTTCAGCCATTATTGCAAATGTAACATAATAACGACTAAGTAGTATGTTGTTAATACACTAATCAAACATATCTAACAATAAATTCTTCGAGATAAATATTTATAATTGAGATTTTTTGTATTTTTGTTAAAACAACTTTCTATTATGAAGAAAATACTTTTTCCCGTACTAACACTATCTGTCCTGTTTGCAACTGTTTCTATGTTTCAGTCATGCACAAAGGTTGCCAACAACCTGCACTTCAATCTGAAAATGCAGACCGGCTCCCTGAATATGGACATCCCACCTACTACATTTGTAAATGGTCTGATCACTTACGGGCCAACAACCAGCTACTATAATGTAGATTCCTTCATTAAAGCACAGACCGGCACTCTGCTTGGTGTGGATAACATTAAGAGCGTTAAGATCGTTTCCGTAAGGTTGAACATACTGAACCCGTCAACAGCAAATAATGTTCAAAACCTCGAATCTTGCTATGCCAAATTTTCATCAGATAAGTATACTACCCCTTACCAGGTAGATATGCCCTTCATCCCCGACACATATGCTACTTACATAGATATGCCTGTAGACACCACTGCCGAACTGAAAAGCTACCTCGGCACTAATTTTACTTATTCTGTAAGTGCTAAAATGCGTCGCCCGGTTACCGAAACACTGCATTGCAACGTTGAATATGCGTTCAATGTAGAAGTTCAGGGTTAATAACAATAATGATATTTTCATAAAGAAAGCCTCCGGTTAACCGGAGGCTTTCTTTATGGCGTATAGTATGAGTGTGACTCCTCACCAGCCCCTGCACTTATATGCTTTGTAGTGTGGTAGGTCATACTACGCGTATAGTGATTTAAAGACAATGATTTCGTATAAGGGTAGGAAACAAAAAACTCTGACTTATAGAAAACTACCAATGAATCTGTAGATGAAGATGCATTGTACTTCAATGTATCTCCTGCTATGAGCACAGATGCGGGGTCAAGAAACTGTATGCTGATCGTTGCATCGGGCTGCGGATAAGTAGTATGATATGGAGGCCATGGCTTGGCATCTGTATAAAAATGTCGCCATGTAAATGTTCCGTTCAGCATTGACTTGTACTTTGCTCCTGCAGGAGAAATAGTTATAGTATGAACAACCGTAGTTGAAGGCTCCTTATTTACCTCAAGCATTACTGTTACATCGCCGGAAACACTAAAGACATGATAGGGTTTCGGGGCTTCAGACGTCCCCTCGTCGCCGAAACGCCAGAGATAGGCGCTACCCTCAGGTGCTGTGCTCTCAAAAAAAACGGTGTCACCGTCGTAAATATCTCCATTAGGTGTAAAGGAGAAATCATAGCGTGCTTTCTTTTTACACGCAAGCACCACGATGGCTAAAACAAAGATCATTGATAGTTTCTTCATAAGTAAGAGATGATTGAGAAATTATCCACAAGTATTATGCCAAAGATAAAAACTAATACAAATTTTTATCTTTGAAGTACATGATGAAGCGATACGTTTTCGGTTTCGTTGTTCTTATACACTGTTCTTCACCTGTGTTTTCGCAAAACAGGGCTAAGTTCAGTCACATTGTACCCGGCATGTTGGATGGTGAGATAGAACAAAGAGCGGTGAAAATAGCCAATGACCGCGCCCAGGACCTGCGATGCCCGGAAACCTATACAAAAGCGGTGATCATATCCAGGAAGTGGACACACGAGCTGGACAGAGATGGGTTTGCAACCGGTCGCGTCATTCATTTAGAATTATATTGCGAGCGGCCTGATGACAAATGCGGTATGGCTAATTTTACCTTTAAGCAAAAATATGTTGGTGGAGGAGAATATACCCGAAAACTGTTCTTTGTGAGTATGGGTGATATGGTGACTGTAGATTGTGAAGACCGTGATTACTAAAGTACTTTGCCATAATAAAGATGATCGCAGATAACCCCTTTATAAGAATATACTCCCGGTAACACCCCCCACTTTTCAAAACCAAAATGGTCCATCAACCTCATACTTGGTGTATTGTTGCCGATGATGATGGCAATCATCTGTTTATATTCAAGAACCTTGCAGGCTTCAATAGCGCGCTCCAGCAATGAAGATCCAATGCCTTTTTGCCTCATTGCTGCATCCACAAAATAACTGACCTCTACACACGACCTTAATGCTTGCCTGCCAGCCCTGTAAGGGCTGACACTGAGCCACCCGGAAACCACACCACCATCATCATATACAAACACCGGGTAGCTATCCGGTTTATGTTCGTTAAACCACTGCAACCGGCCGCTCACAGTTACAGGTTCTGTAAACGCTGTCTGATATCCTGCTGCGATTGCCTGGTTATATATTTCCACTATTGCGCCGAGATCGTCTTGTGTGGCTATGCGTATCATTTGTCTTATAAATAATTTCAGGAAATGGATTGCTTTTCTCGAATCTCGTTAATGACCACATTTGCTTTCAAGAACAGCAATAGCCAAGGCGACGAATTTTCCTGAAAATGTTTCACCTGCTCCTGTGCGGCATAAAGCCCTTTGTTAGTAAGAAAATAAAACCTTACACATTCCTTTGCAGGCAGATCAGTGGTCATTACCGGCATGGCCCGCCCAACAAATTCCTGCGCAGATAATACCAGGTCAACAGCAGCCTCCCCTACCGCCGGACTCTTACCACCACCTGCAATCACACCGCCCGTACTAAAGCATAAGCTTGCTGCACCTGTGATATAGGCCGCCAATGTTGTGATAGCATCCTCCCCCATACCCCAATCCATCACCACCCCATAGGTAAACAATTCATCCTGCTGCAAGTTCAGTTTCAGATCGGCGGCTGTAACATGAATAGCCATGTTCCTCAACCCGTCATAGCTGTCTGCTGATGGCTTCACTTCATTCTCCTTCTTTTTCATCAACATATTTCTGCGGATGAAAAAAATAATGACACTAAGCTGAATTATTATCAAACCTACGTATACAAAGATCATCTCTGCGCGTTATTGTTTTTTGTAAAAATAATATTTAAGGTATTCTCCGGCGCAACTTACTTTTTCCTGCTCCTTTTTGCTATCTCCATTTTCAATTTCTCCGGTATCGGTCGGCAAGAACAGTTCTTCGCATGCTCTGTGTGCCATGCTATGCGCTGTTCTGTATTCGCATTTGCTGGCATACGATGATTTTCATGCCACTCTTTGTTTATCTTATTTCTAATGACGGCGATCACAAATTATGTTATCAAAGTTTAGTATTTTACAAGATATTTCAAGCATATGATCAGGAAAATAGTAATTGGAGTTCTTGCCATTTTGGTTGTTATTCAATTTTTCAGACCGGCAAAAAATATTGTCACTGAGGCTTCCACTAATGATATTGCCACTTTGTATGGGGTTCCGGCAGATGTAGAACCGATCTTAAAAAAAGCCTGCTTCGACTGCCATAGTAACAATACGCGTTATCCATGGTATTTTAATTTTCAGCCTGTAGCATGGTGGATGACGGATCATATTAATGAAGCAAAAGAGGAATTAAATTTCTCCGAATTCGGGAACCTACCGCTCCCCAGGCAACTAAAGAAGATTCAGAAGACAGCCAAAGCTGTAAAAGATGGATGGATGCCATTGAATAGCTATACTTGGATACATAAGGACGCAATTCTTACCGATGCCGAAAAGGATGCGATTGTTGCGTGGACGCAAAACGTTGCAAAACAAATTGAAAGCAAGGGAAAATAACCTTGTTATAAGCAATAAAAGGGGCCATATGGCCCCTTTTATTGCTTATATGAAATAATATTATTGCACATTCACTCCCGACACGGTTCCTGCCGCACTGCTTGCGGCACCATTACCCAACAACCTGCTTACTTCCTCATAGTTCTTCCAATCGGTGTTAGGATGAGCTTGCTTGTATGAGCTTGGCACTACTACTACCCTAAAGGTCTGGGCGCCTGGGTAAACCGGGGTTGTGCCATCTACGTTAGAAAAATACAGGCTGAATCCACCACTTTTTACAGCATAGCTAAAGGTAGTGCCGTTCAGTATATCCGGCAGATTCTTCCAGGTACCGTCGGGATACCTGATATAGACAACTACCAGGCCGAAGCTGGCTACCGAGCTGGTAATGTTGGGGTCACTGAAGTCAGCATAATAAGCCATATCTCCGCTCCCGGTAGCGTTGGTTGTGTAGGTCCAGGTCGTCACGGAAAACGGATCTTCTCCTATCACGTTAGCATTACCATCCTTTCCGGCAGGACCTTGGGGGCCCGTTTTTCTGCAACCATCAAATACAAAAAGGCTGCCAACGGCAAGCAGTAATAAAGCAATTCTTTTCATTAGAGTGTGTTTTTTATATCCGTTTGGCTCCTTTACGGAAGTGATCAATTATTAACGTGGAACCATAGCCAGCGGCTAACGCATTACCTAAAACAAATTTAATGCCATTCTGTAAACTACATAGGTCCGGTTATAGCCAAACAAACCATTTTAAGTTCGCTTTAACCTTTTACCTGAATCTCGGGTGGTACTTTTCCAGGGTCTGCCTCAGGTAGCCACGGTCCAGATGGGTATATATTTCGGTTGTGGTGATGCTTTTATGCCCCATCATCTCCTGTACTGCCCGCAAATCAGCCCCACGCTCCACCAAGTGAGTAGCAAACGAGTGTCTCAGCGTATGCGGGTGAATGCTCTCGGTAAGCCCAACCTTTTGACCAAGCCCCTTCAATATGATAAAGACCATAACCCTGGTCAACCCTGCGCCGCGGCGGTTAAGGAAAACGATATCCTCACATCCTTTTTTCACCGCAATATGACACCTCACATGATCACGATAGAGCTTAATGTGCTTAACCGCCTCTTCCCCTATCGGCACAAGCCTTTCCTTATTTCCCTTGCCCAGTACCTTTATAAAGCCTACATCCAGGTAAAGATCGGACTGACGTAGTGTGATCACTTCGCTTACGCGCAACCCGCAACTGTACATGGTTTCCAGCATTGCGTGATTTCGCTGCCCTTCCGGTGTACTATGATCGATAGCCGCGAGTAGCTTATCAATATCCTCGAGGCTGAGAACATGAGGTAGTGATCTCTTGAGCTTTGGCCCTTCCATCAATTCCGAAGGATCCTTCCTGATCACCTCCTCAAGCAACAGGTATTTGAAGAATGATTTTATGCCGCTTAAAACCCTAGCCTGTGTTCCGGCAGACAGGTCAAGCTCATTGATGAGTACCATGAGCGATTGCAGGTGTTCCGTTTTCAGCTCCTCTACTCCTGTTCCGGGATATGCCTCATTCACATGATCGCGAAGCATAGACACATCATGCAGATAAGCCTCGACAGTGTTATCAGACACGGACCGCTCCAGTTGCAGGTACGATTTAAATCCCTTTAGGTAGGCATCCCACATACGATACAAAATTAACTGCTTTTCCCGGGCTTTTGTATCTTGCGCCTATGTTGCAGCTTGCTATTGTAAATGGGCCAAACCTGAACCTACTGGGTGCAAGAGAGCCAAACATTTACGGATCTCAAAGTCTGGAAAATGTGATGAAGCAGATCGGGGAACGTTTCCCAACTGTTGAGATGAGCCTCTACCAAAGTAATGTAGAAGGCGAACTGATCAACTACCTGCATAGTTGCATGGGTAAAGTACACGGCATCATACTTAATGCCGGAGGGTATACCCACACAAGTATAGCATTGGCAGATGCTATCAGTGCCATTAATACACCTGTTATAGAGGTTCATATCTCAAATGTACTTGCTCGGGAAGATTACCGGAAAACATCTTTTATTGCTTCAAAGTGTATCGGCTCGATCAGCGGATTAGGCACTGAGGGGTATGCGCTGGCTGTGCAGTATTTCATTGATACTCAGAAGAACGTTTAGATTCCCCTGAAACCTCTGAGAAAGTCGGCGACACTCATTCGCTTCTTCCCTTCCAGTTGCAGTTCTGTCACATAAATCCAGCCATCTGTCGCCGCAAATCTCAAAAATGAAGAATTATCGGTATCAAAGGTGCCGGGCTGGTCTATGGGTTGTTCATGCACCACATCGCCTTTGAATATTTTAAGACTTTTTTCTCCAAGCATGGTATAGGCTCCGGGATATGGCGCCATGCCCCTGATAAGATCATTCACTTTATCAACCGGTCTATTCCAGTCGATCAGCATATCTTCCTTAAATATCTTTGGCGCATGTTTTATATCGCCAAGTGGTATGTGATCCTGCGGGCGCTCTTGTATGCTGCCCGCAGCCAGCTCTTTTACTGTTCTTACCAACAACTCAGCGCCGGCAACCATTAGCTTGTCATGCATCGTGCCGGCATTGTCCTCCGACAGAATGGGCACAGGGGACTGCAGTAGAATATCACCTGTATCAATTTCATGTTTCAGCCTGAAAGTCGTTACCCCGGTTACCTTCTCACCATTTATTATTGCCCTGTTTATAGGCGCTGCACCACGATATTGGGGCAAGAGAGACCCATGTACATTGATGGTACCCATCGGAGGCATGTTCCAAACGACCTCCGGCATCATTCTGAATGCCACTACGATCTGCAGGTCCGCATGCAACGCTTTAAGCTCATCCAGAAATGCCGCAGATTTCATTTTCTCGGGTTGGAGCAGCGGTAACCCCTTACTGGCGGCGAATTTCTTCACAGCAGATTCATTCAGTTGCATGCCCCTGCCGGCTGGTTTATCAGGAGCTGTAACAACAGCAACTATATTGGCGCCCGCAGAAACGAGCGCATTCAGAGAGGCTACAGCAAAATCAGGTGTACCAAAAAAAACAATGCGTAATTGCTCAAAGGTCTTCATCAGCGGAGCAAAGCTACGCCGAATGTATTAATGAATCAACACTATTGAGTCAATACAGGCCTGGGGATGCCCATTGCGGCAAGGGAACTGTCCATGATCCTCATCTCATTTCGCGCCGGGAAATAGTCCGGAATCAGCCGCAAAGCCGAAAGCATGGAATTATATGCTTTGTCGTATTGTTTGTTCCCGAAAAAATATTGGCCGGCATAAACATACATTATCGGCAATTGGGGGTGCATAGGATATAGCTGCATAACCCTGTTCAGATCCATCGACATACTATCGGGAAGCCCCAGTTTCATATAGGCAATACTACGGTTCATATACCCCAATACATAGTTGTCCTGCATCTTAATGGCTTTACTCAACAAGACAACTCCCCTGTGCAGATCTGCGGCCCGCTTATTTTTATCCTTTACGTATTCTGAATTATTAACAAGCGTCGTTGCCACATTGACATTTACAAGGAAACTATTTGGAACGACATTAATATCCTGGGCAAAAAGCGTTGTATCATTCTTCCAGTCGGCATTCCGGCTCATTGTTTTGTAACCACATAAAAGAACCAGCAGGGTCATCGTCCCGATGGTGAAAGTTCGTCTTTCGTGTTCCCGCTTTATTTGTTCCGTTCCCAGAACAATGAAATAAGCTATAATGATCACAAATCCTACCGATGAGTGATAAATGAGCCGCTCTCCCATTGTCGCCCCTATGTTGAAAAACAGGTTGCAGACCAATGCCAGGTTAATCAAATAAAATCCAACACCGAAACTGAGCAAGTGTCTTTTTATCAGTAAATAGATAAAGGCAAAAACAAGACTAAGATGTATAAGAATAGATAACCAAACCAGTGGACTGGACCAATCTTTGTAAGGAATAGAATCATATGAGTAGTCACTGGATAGCGGATGTGGCCACAGGAGCAATCTAAGATAATTCATTGGAGTGGCGATCTCTGTGGCCACCTTCTGAGCACCGGTGGCATACGCATATGGATTAAGCTGTATGTCGGTATCACCTCCCTCAAACCTCTCGGGCATCGCATTAAGTATCTGTATCCTGATCACAGCATAGACAATGATCACAATAAGATACGGAAGTGTTGACGTAAGGCTTTTCTTCAACGATTCATTATCAAATAAATAGAATGATACAGGTAAAAGAACAACAAGAGAGATGGCATATTCCTTGGATAAGAACGCCAGGAAGAAGGCCAGCATAGCCAGCAATAGATATTTCATCTGCTTTGTATGCCGGTACCTGAAAGCAAAAATAAAAGTGATACAAATAAAAGCGAGTGATAGTATCTCATCTCGGCTCTTGATATTTGCCACCACCTCTGTATGCACGGGATGCACGGCGAACAACAAGACGGCAATAAAAGGCATCAACTTGTTATTTCTAAAAACTATAGTCCTGAACACATACAACAACAATACCACGGATAAAGCAAACAATACTACATTAACAAAATGTCGTACGTGCATATTTGCACTTAGTTTTTGTTCATGCGCTGCCTTTTCCTCGGGTGTCATGTCGGCCACCTCTGCAAAATAAGCCCGTACCTTATCGGCAGGTATTGTGCCGAAAAACTCTTGTTCAATGGCAAAAGTGGCTATGGACAACGGACGATAGCGCCCACCCGGCACCTGGTTCGAAATGCCCAGCTGTTTGTAATAACTGTCGTAACTGTCTTTTGCAAAAATATCTTTCAACCCGGCCACACCTTCCAACACATATTCATTCTGAATGAGCACAACAGTATCATCCAGCGCATAATCATTCCTTATTGTATTGAAGTACAACACAAACGATAAAAGAAAAACAATGATAGCCTGTACCCGGAACTCATAAATTGAGTACAGTGTTGCACCTGTCCCCGAAACACGATTCGTGGCATCCGTTACCTTTGTGGCCATTACTTCTGTAGTTGTTGTTCCGGCTTGGGTTGCAAATTGGCCCTAAGCACGTTTATCGCTGTCTGCGCCTGTGCGTAATCGGGCTTCATAATGAGGGTCGTTTGCCATTCCCTTATAGCCTCCGGATAACGTTTCTGCATATAGAAGGTAACCCCGTTATTATAGAACATTTCCGGGAGCTTAGGATGGTTCGGGTATAGTTTTCTCGCCATGTCAAGCGCGGTATGCACGCTATCTGGCACACCAAGTTTAAAATACGCCAACCCTTTATTCAGAAACGCAATAACATATGTAGGATGTAATTGAATTGACTTGTTCAAAAGAGATATACCCTGTTCCAGGTCAGCGGTCTTCTCTTGCGGGGTCTTCTCAAAGTCTGCCTTGTCTATCAAGGCCGCAGCAACATTGGCATTTACCATCACACTGTTTGGCGCAGTTTTAAGATCGGCAGAGAAAAGGACAAAGTCATTTTTCCACTCAGCATTACGTTCTATCGTCTTAAACCCGCATAACACGATAATAATGAGCATAAACGCGGCAAGAGTACCTACTCCTGCGGCAGCAGGCTTTATCTTCTCCATACCCTTATACAGGAAGAAAGCTACCGCAATGGCAAAACCCATAGAAGAATGATAAATAAGACGTTCACCCATAGTGGCCCCGATATCAAAGATAATATTGCATACCATAGCCAGATTTAAGAGATACACAGCTATTGCAAAGCAAAGCAGGCTGCGCTTCTTGAAATAATAGAAGAACGCCCATATCAATCCACCGTGTACAAACAATGACAACCATACCTGTGGATGACTGAAATCCTTGTATGGTATCTGGTTATATGAGTAGTCTGCAGATAACGGATGAGGGAATATCAGCAGCTTCAGGTAATTGAGCATAGTTGATATTTCGGTAGCTATCTTTTCCGAACCAACAGCAAATGCATATGGATTGTTCAGGATTTCAGCTGTAGAATCTGCATTCATAGGTTGTACAACCTGCAACCGCATCAGAATATACACACCAACAACTCCGAAATACGGCAATGTTGCCAGGAGACTTCTTTGCAGTGAATGCCTCTGAAACAAGTAGAAAGACAGTGGCAAAAGCACCAGCATAGTGATCGCATATTCTTTCGACAGAAAAGCAAGCAGGTAGCAAAGAAGAGACCACCACAGGAATGACTTCTTGTTTGTTTCAGAATACTTGAATGCAGTGATAAATGTGAGACAAAGGAACAGCAATGACATGATCTCATCCCGGCTTTTTACATTGGCCACCACCTCAGTATGTATCGGGTGAATAGTAAAGATTATTGTCGCCAGTAATGCCATAATAGGATTGCTTCTGAAAACTATATATCGTAAAAAATATAACAGCACTACCATAGACAACGCAAACCAGGCCACATTGATGCCATGCCTGATATGCATATCATGTCGTACTACTTTTTCATGCGGATCCTCCACACCGAAAGTGATCGTATGATTAAAGAAGCTGTCAATTTTCTCCTTAGGTATCGGCCCGAAGAACTGCTGTTCGATCGCGAATGTTAGTATAGATAACGGCCTGAAACGACCTCCTGCTAACTGGTTAGATGAATTGAACTGCCTGTAATAGCTATCATAAGCATCCTTGGTAAATATCTCCTTGATACCCGAGAAACCTTCGAGCACATACTCATTCTGCACAATAACTATAAGGTCATCATGTGCCGACTCATTCTTCACAGTATTGATATAAAACACGAAAGACAAGACAGCCACAATGAACGCCTGGTACCTGAATTCATACAACCAGCCCGGAATATTAGGGTGTTTCACAACCTGTTCGTGATGCGCGGAATGTGCGGGTGCTGCATCAGATTTTACATTAGAAACCTGTTTCTTATTTACGTTTTTTGCCATTGGTACTAAGTGATATCCAAATGTAATTATTTCTGCTATCTCTTCATAGTGTGAACTCTATTGAGGCAACAGTTTAGCGCTATATAGAATATTTATCGCGTTCTGAACTTTAATATTTCCGGGATCTGCCTCCAGCGCTTTCTTCCATGCAGCCAAGGCATTGGCATACCTGGCGCTTCTATAATATAAAACACCGGCATTAAAATACGGCTCCCATAATCCGGGGTAATTTGGCTGAAGTAGCCTCAGCTTGTCCAGGCAAGCCAACACACTATCCGGTTCTTTTAGCCGGAAATAACACCCTGACTTGTAACCAAGAGCCGGAACAAAATCCTTGCTGACGGCAAGAGCCTTATCAAAATATGTTATTGCTTTTACAAGGTTTGTCGTGACACCGCCATTAAGCGTATCCTCATTGGCCTTGTTCATATACATAATACCGACATTTCCGTTGAGAAATATGCTGTTCGGCATCGTCTCCACGTCCCGCAAGGCAAGCGTATTTGTATTCATCCAGTCTTTGTTTCTTTCTACAACCTGGAATCCTAATAATATAGTCAGCATAGCTAATAAAGCATAGACAGCAGCCCTGCCCGATCTTTGTGCCATTTCCGAAAGCAATAATGCAACAACGATCACAAACCCGACCGACGAGTGATAAATAAGCCTTTCCCCCATCGTAGCACCAATATAAAACAGCCAGTTATTGACCAACAGCAGGTTCAGGAGATAAAACGCCAAAGCAAATGCTTTGACATTCTTCCGCTTCATATATACCACCAGCATTACTAATATCCCTGAATGCGCCAGAACGGAGACCCATACCATGGGATGCGCAAATGTCTTGTATGGAATGGAATTATAAGAATAATCTGACGAAAGCGGGTATGGAAACAGTAACAGCCTCAGATAATCTGCGCTGGTAGCTATACGGGTAGCAACATGCTGCACAACGGTGGCGTAGGCATATGCATTATTCTGTATAGTAACATCTACATTCGTTCCCGATGCCGAAAAAAAATACCTCGCCACAACATAACCTACTGCTACAAGACTGAATGGGACTATCCTCCTGATACTGCCTTTGATATCTTCTCCATGAAAAAGGTAAAAAGACAGCGGAAGCAGGATCAATAGTGTGATCGCATATTCCTTAGATAACAACGCCAGCAAAAAACAAACGATAGCGCCCGCAAACGTACCTCGTGACTTATCAGCATAATAACGGAACGAATAAATGAAAGTAAGACAGATAAAAAGCAACGACAATAGCTCATCGCGGCTTTTTACATTGGCCACTACCTCAGTGTGCACCGGGTGAATTACGAACAATATCGTAGCGATAAATGAAGCCACTGCATTACCCGGTAAAACTATGGTTTGCAGAAAATATAATAAGACAACCATGGACAGCGCAAACAAGAGCACATTCACGAAATGCCGGACATGCATATTTCTTTCTGTCACCTGCTCATACGGCGTTCTGCCGTAATAGGAGGGCGCCAGTTTCATCACGCTGTCTGCTTGCCCGGGACTGTAAGCGCCCAAAAACTGCTGTTCTATAGCAAACGTGATGACTGACAAAGGACGATACCGCCCCCCGGACAGTGGGTTATCTGAAGCATTTTGCTGATAATAGCTGTCGTACGTGTCCCTGGTAAGTATGTCGGGAATCCCCTTGATACCCTCCAGTACATACTTATTCCTCAAGATCACCATTGTATCATCCAGGGCAGCTCCATTGTTGATGGTATTGCCATACAAAAAGAAGGATAGAGCGAAGACAACAAGTGCCTGCACACCGAAGCGCTGCAACAAAGCAGGAAGAAATGTTTCCTCTTTGTTTGGCCTGACTGTCATATCATTATCCTCTGATAAAGGCATTGTCAAATATAAAAACAATAATTACCGACATTACTACCGCCGTAGTAACATTTGCTATATTTTAAACTTTGAAGTCTTATTTTCGTCAAATAATAAACCTGCAGAGATTTAATGCCCGGCGCCGACGAGCAACTTACAGACCATGCTATTGTTGCCTCATTCAAGAATGAGCAAACAAAGGAGGCATCATTCACCCGACTGGTAAAAAAATACCAGGAGCGATTGTACTGGCATATCCGCCGTATGGTGGTGGACCATGAAGACGCTAATGATATATTGCAAAATGTATTTATAAAAGTTTGGAAGAATCTGGGGGAGTTTCGTGAGGAATCAAACCTGTACACCTGGCTATACCGGATCGGCACGAACGAAGCGCTTACCTGGATAGAACAACAAAAAAGAAGGGCAGCAACTTCCATTAGTGACAATGAAGATATATTGGCGGAAAGGTTACAGGCACAAAAGGATTTCAACCCGAATAAGATTGAATGGAAACTTCAACAAGCCATACAGTCACTACCTGAAAAACAACGAGTTGTGTTTAATTTAAGATATTACGACGAAATGGCGTATGAGGATATGTCAGGTGTGCTCGGAACATCGGTTGGCGCACTGAAGGCTTCATATCATCATGCCGTAAAGAAGATACAGGCCTATATGACCGGAGATTAAACTTTAATACGGTATTAAGGTCTAAGTTAAGAGAAATGAACAGGGTAAACGACATATCAGACGAATTGAAGGCAATGGGAGATCCTCTTGCCGGAATGGGAAAAGGTATGCCATACGGATTACCGGAAGGCTACTTTGAACAATTTCCGGGGTCCCTTCAGCAGACTATGAAGCTGCTCAACGAAGCAGATGCGGCACCCGGGTGGGAAAAAGGAATGCCATTTGAGGTCCCTGCCGGCTACTTCGACACACTACCGGGAGATATTCTGGCGCACGCCCGCATGGCCGGTCAGTCAAAAGAAATGCCGTTCGGCCTGCCCGATGGGTACTTTGATGCACTACCCGGCAAGGTATTGGATGCCACCCGCAAAGACGACAAGCCAAAGACCAGGATCATTCCTTTGGGGGGCAGCACCCTATTCAGGCAGTTAAGGTGGGTAGCCGCGGCGGTTGTTATCATGGGTATCAGTATCGGTTCTTACCGCACTTTGTTTACCTCGACTCATGAACCCGAGTCTGCCGATCAGATACTGGCGGCCATACCAAGCAATGAGCTAAAAGATTACGTTCAGGGCACTTACAGGATAGATGTGGACCAGATAGAGAACAGTACAGATGTCACTGCCCTGCAACTGGATAATAAAGAGATTGTTGAATACCTTAACGAGACAGGCTGGGATTAGTCAGATCGGATCATGAGAAAGTTAGTACAGGCCATATTGCTGATCTTTTTTGTTAGCGCTTCAGCTTACGCGCAACCCGACGGATCGCGTATCAGGGCAGCACAGGTAAATTACGTCACCAAGCGGCTGCATCTTTCCCGCGATGAGCGTAAGCGGTTCGAACCTGTTTATATGGACTATGAGAAGGAGATCATGCAGACGCGCCAGTCTTTCTTCGGAAAATACAAAAATGTCAACCCCAGGAATACGGACGAAGAAACCTCCAAAAAGCTTATTGACGACAATCTCGACTATCAGCAACAGGTGATCGCTATCAAGCGCAAATACAACGATCTGTTCCTTAAAGTACTTACCCCTCAGCAATTGTCAGATATGTATATGGCAGAGCGTGAGTTCAAGCAGATGCTGTTGCAAAGGCTCAACCAGCGCCGCCGGGGTATGCTCAGGTAATTACAGCCCCGACACCGGGCATTTCACATCGTGATAGAACAGGAATTTCCACCCTTCTCTCCTGCCCTGCTCCGCATACTTCTCCCTTACCGCCAGCGCCTTCTTTCCGTCATGATCGTACTTGGCTATATACTTCATCTTCATCTGCTTCAACTGCGGCGCCTCATCTCCGCCAAAGAATATCTTGTCTTTGCCATCGTCAATAAGAAATACAATGTGCTGCGGACAATGTCCTCCGGTATGCGTAAAATGTATGTAGCCGTCTATCGTCCCCTGCTCCCCGTACAGCCACCTTACCTGTGAGGTGGTGAGGATAGGTTCAATGTCCTTTACGAAATAGGAAGGATAACCCGTTTGAAGCGCGAAGTCGGCCTCCGGCCGGTAGATACAATATTCCGCATTAGGAAAAGTAGTCTTTACCAGCCCGTTATTGTCTTTGAATACAAGGCATCCCGCATGGTCCTTGTGCAGGTGCGAAAGAAGCACTTTTGTAACGGCTGCCGGCTCATAACCATGCTCCCGGATATTATCGTGTATCTGCAGCACCCCCTCACTATTGTGAAAACCAAGGCCTGTATCCAGCACGATCACATCTCTGTCGGTGACCACCAGGAAAGGCTGCACCTCCACCAGCAGCGACCCCGTAGGCCTGTCTGTCAGTATATCCTTTTGCAGATCAAACGGGATGAATTCCTTATCGTGACCTATGGTAAATACACCTTCTGATAACGGGTAAATGCTCGCCATGCTGCAAAGTTAGTTCATGCTTACCGTATCATGGCCTGCCGGTCTGCGTCAAGCCTTACCAGGATAAATATGAGAATACTGAAAGATAATAACGATGAACCTCCATAGCTGAGAAACGGTAACGTGATACCGATCACCGGAGCAAGGCCTATGGTCATGGAAATATTAATGGCAAAGTGAAAGAAAAGAATGGATGCCACGCAATAAGCATAGATACGCGTAAAGGAAGACCGCTGCCGCTCTCCCAGGTACACTATCCGCAGCATCATACCCAGGTACAGCAATACCAGTGCTGCACTGCCTGCAAAACCAAACTGCTCACCCACCGCACAGAAGATAAAATCGGTGTTCTGCTCCGGCACAAACTGGTTCTTGGTAGATGTTCCGTTCAGGAACCCCTTGCCCCAGAAACCACCCGAACCAATGGCTATTTTCGACTGAAGAACATTATACTCCGATGCATTCACCTTTTTCTCATCTACAGCTACCGTTCCGCTCTTATCGTATTCCTCCGGTACGTCCTTGCCGATAGTAGAGTATATCCTGTCTATCTGGTGTTTTTGCAGCACGTGCTTGAATGCAAAAGGCACGGCAACCTGGGAGAACAATATGCACAACAGCCATGCCCCTATCAGTATCACGCGTGGGGCCATCTTCCGGCGTAGCGTCTGCCGCATCAATAAGGCTATGAGCACACCCAGCACGGTTAGAATGATGAACAGCGTTTTACGTTCTATCAGCAACGTAGCCAGCATCAGCCCCACCACAGAAAACCCGATAACAAGAATAGCGTTGGGAAGCCCCTCGCGATACATCACCAGGAAGAAACAGAAATACACCAGGGCAAGGCCCGTTTCTTTTTGGGCAAGTATAAGTATGGCCGGAGATAGCGCTATGGCTACGCCCAGCAACCTGTCCTTCAGCAGCTTAAAGTTTGTCTCGGGCAGAGACAGGTATTTTGCCAAAGCAAGAGCGGTGAATATCTTGGCCACCTCCCCCGGCTGAAAGCGGAAACTACCCACGCCCAGCCACGACCTGGACCCCTTCACATCTACCCCCGCAAATATGGTGACGATCAGCACAGCAATGCCTATGGTATAGGCAAGGAATGCAAAGGAGGAGAAGAATTTACTATCAGTGAGCAGAATGAACAGCCCGATGAGCAGGGAGTAGCCAAACCAGATAAGCTGCTTCATAAAGCTCTTATTCATCATGAAGATGGTCGTGTCGGTAGTGCGGTGCTCTACAGAGAACACAGCAAGAATACCCACTGCCACCAGCATGACGTAAAGGAGGAGCACCACCCCGTCTATTCTTGAAAATAATGACTTTCTTAGCGAACTCATTTTATGAAAATATACTTACTTCTTTTTTAACCTTGCCTGTATCCACCTCATGAACATGGCCGAATCCTCTGCCCGTTTCTGGCTCGCCGCCATCATCTTACGCTCCATTCTGGCCTTATACTTTTCCGCATCCCTCATTCGCGATACTGAATCAATAGTATATACATACCTGTTCACCAGGTGGGCGTTCATCATCTTATCTTCCACGGGCTTCCTTTTATAAGAAACACTGTCTTTCAGGTATTTCTCTATCAGCAGGCTCGCTATGGGCGCCGCCCATGTGGCGCCAAATCCCGCATTCTCAATAGCCACCGCGATCGCTATTTTGGGGTTCTCACGCGGCGCGAATGCCACGAACATGGAGTGGTTGGCCATCTTCATCACCTCACCATTCACTATCGCCTTGTTCTCTGCCGTACCTGTCTTCGCGCATATGGTGATGCCGTCTATCTTGGCGCCTACCGCGGTACCACTCTCCACCACATCCTGCATGGCCTGCTGCACGATCTCGAAAGTAGTATCGGGAATATCCAGTACCACATGCTTTTCCAGGTATTTCTTCAGCAGCGAATCCTTAGGGTTCCTGCCTATCGCCTTCACAAAGTGCGGCGTGTAGTACCACCCTTTGTTGGCGATGATACACATACCATTTGCCATCTGCAGCGGTGTGAGCGCCAGCTCGCCCTGCCCCATGCCCACATATACAATGGTGCACGAGTTCCACGCAAATTTATAACGGTCATTATAATAAGCAGAATCAGGCAGCAGCCCCTTACCCTCGTATGGTATGTCCACTCCTGTAGGATGGCCATAACCAAACGAGTAGTAGTAATCGTGCCATGCCTGCAGGCCATCCCGCACACTTTTAAAGCTCTTGTAATCTACTGTAAGACGGAATATATGGCAGAAATAAGAGTTGCAAGAGTGCGCCAGCGCCAACCTGAAATTGGCAGCATGTCCGGCATCTTTATGTTCACAGGCTATGGACCTGCCGCAATAATTGTAACTGCCGAAGCAACCCAGCCCGTAATTGGGGGTGATAGCCCCTACGCTCAGTGCCACAAGCCCGGTCATGGGCTTAATGGTAGAGCCGGGCTGGTAGGTAGCTTGTGTAGCCCTGTTGAACAGTGGCCTCGTTGGCTCACGGTACAGCGTCGAATAATTCTTGGCACGTTCCCTGCCCCTCAGCAGGTTCGGGTCATAGGTGGGGCTGCTCACCATGGTCAGTATGCCCCCTGTCCTGGGGTCTATGGCCACCACGCTGCCTATCTTGTTCACCATCAGCTTTTCAGCATACTCCTGCAGATCGGCATCCAGGTACAGGTCCAGTTGCTTACCCGATACCTCCTGGCTGTCCAGCATGCCGCCTTTGTACGGGTCCCGGGGCCTGTTGAACTTATCACGCTCCAGGAAGTGTACCCCTCTCTGGCCGCGCAGCACCTCTTCATACTGCCATTCAATACCGCTGAGGCCGGCATAGTCGCCTTGCCGGTAGGTAAGGTACCGGGGCTTCTTCAGCATATCCGGCGATACCTCGCCGATATAACCAAGCACTATACCCGCAATAGGCCGTTCATAAGCCCTGATGTTACGCTCCACCAGGTCGAACCCGGCGAACATATACTGGTTTTCTTTGAACCTCGCGGTCTGCCCCTGGCTCAGTTGCTCCATGAAGGTGCTCTGGCGCACATCAATGTTACGCTCCTGTACCCTTTTCATAATGGAAACAAACCCTTGTTTGGTGATGTCGAGCGCAGCGCAGAACTGCATGGTATCAAAAGTTTTAGGAATATTTCTCGGCGTCACCATCAGGTCGTAGATGGCCACGTTCGATAGCATTGTCTTCCCCTTTCGGTCCAGTATCACCCCCCTGGGAGGGTAAACCACCTTCTTATATATGGCTATGTCGTTGGCCAGTATCTTGTATTTAGCCTCAAAATTCTGCAGAAAGAATAGTCGCAGCAGTATCACAGACGCAACGCCTATGAATATGAAGCTAATGATATATTGGCGCGGGTTGGCCGCAGAGGACATAACGCTTGATTGAGGTATGGAAAAAACGTACGCAAACGTACGCAAAAAGCCGTGTTCGGTAGCGGCATAGCACCAACAGAAATATGGGTTTTCCACATGATATTGCACAAATAAAATCCAAAAAACTTTTGGGTTTGTAGGAAAAGGATAGTTACCTTTGCGCTCCCTTACACAGGTGATAGTTCCATGGTGTAACGGTAGCACAACAGATTTTGGTTCTGTTTGTTCTGGTTCGAATCCAGATGGAACTACTCTCTTTTAAAAGCCTTGCTGAGCAAGGCTTTTATTTTTTTAACCTTCCGGAAAATTCGAACCTGCCTAGTATTGATTAACATTTATTTGCACATTCATTCTATATCTTTATATGATGAAGCTGTTTTTATTCACCATACTGTTGTTATTGAATGGCTCAATTTTTTGCCGGGGACAAAGCGACATTAGTTCTTCGAATGGATCTGTGAAATTAAAAAAATCAACTCCCTCTAAGCGACATATAAATAAGAAAACAACTGAGGTCTTTGACACAAATTATATTACGAAAATCTATTCCCTTGCCATCGCTGACTATATACACTTGGTAAAAAAGGAGTACAAAATCACTTTTGACACCTTATTTTTTAGAAAGCATGTTTATGGACAACCTGACGACTTTCCAGACATTAAACTCCCTGAAGTGGTTGAGAAAACAAACATCCGGCTGATCTCTCCTGATGAAGGTAAAAAAATCCAAAAACAAAATAATTCTGCTACCTATGTCAATATGGTCGGTTGGGTTGACAACAAAAAGGCTGAATTTATATTTGTAACGTTTTCCAATGGTGTTACCCATCAGTTTGATTGCTTCATTAATTATTTATGTAATGAATTGTCAAATGATTATACTTTGCACGATTCGCGATTTGAAAATTATGCTTACAAAAAATAAATACAAGTATTATTTAGACCTTATAACACGAATTGCATTCTTTAAAGGATAAATTGCATACGCAAATTCCCTAAATTGGTTCGATATTTTGTCAGAAAGGGCTACAAAAATGAGTGCGGGTGCGCAGAGCGAGAGCGATGCCACCCGTTCTCATTTTCCCCTCTTTCAGCCGCCGTAGCTAATTTCAGCGAACGAGGCCGCTCCCGCTCTGTTTCCCGCTCTGAACCATATAGATATATCGAGATGATTGCCGTCGGAGACGGATTTACATTCCCCACTCGCGCGAGTGTTCCCGCAGGGGTCCACTCATGTGCTACAAATCATCCAGTTTGCAACCGGCAGTAACCTTGAAAAAGCAAAATCTTCATCCCGTATCCTATACATAAACCTACTCTAGCGAGTGATGTTATCAGAACACTCTCTCAAGCGGACAAACTCCCAATTCCTAATCCTTCAGGAAACGCTTTATAGCCACACCATTTATACGGAGAAGATATACACCGGCAGGCAGTACAGACATATCCACCACCACCTTCTTGTCATCATAGCGGCTACTGTACACCGTTTGCCCCAGCACATTGCTTACAGTAAGTGCATTGATGGGCTCAGATGAAACGACGGTCAGTTCGCCTCGCACAGGATTGGGAAACACAGAGATCTGCGGAGCTATTGCAGCTACATCAGCCACAGCATTGGGGGCTGGTGTACCACAGCCAATACTACTAATATTGTAGTAGATCAGTTCATCTGTTTCGTACGTAGGCTCTCCGTCAAAGTGATGAAAAAGAGTCGCTCCAATTCCCAGTTTATACGTAGTACATTCAAAATAACCTCCCAACCCACCGGGAAAGTAGGCAAACGGAATAGTGGTATAAGCAGGCATAGCAGAGCAGAAGGTAGTGTCGCCGGGAAAATAGAACAGGTAGTGATCCTGAAAGCCTTCTTCCGGCATTTTGGTATTATCAAAAAGCGGGTACACGTTATCTGCAAACGAGTAGCCGCCTGCCTTTAATATAAGCTGGCACGGGTAATAAGGTGGGGCCGGACAAAGACAAGTTGATCCGCTTACCGTATAATTGGCAAAATGTCCCGATACATTCTTGTCAACAATTGTATCTGCGAGCCAGGTGGTTGTTACGATCCCGTAAATGGGTACGCCTAGTTCGTTGACGCTATGAATAACATCTCCTTTGCTCCAGTTACGCAGTTGCTGCTGGTTGGGATTGACGAAAGATACCAGCTTAAAAAGCCCCACCTTTCTGTCTATACCACTTATTGGCTTCGTCATCACGCGGTTGTAGTCACATAAAGACCTGTCCAGAAAGAAATCCAACCCTATGCGGTACGCAGAATCCGGTACGTGGTAGGGAAATGTATAGAGGTCAAAAGCCTGTACAAAGCCATTGTTCTTACTGAGTATGATGGTGAAACTATCTACCGGGTCGGTATGTACTATGCCCGATGCGTTGTAAGCATTGATCATGATGGTCTTTACTGAGTCAAGCATAGACCATATGGTCATGGTGTCAGTGCTCACCACCGTTGCCTGGTAATAAAGGCTGCTTGTATCGCTGTAGAATATCCAGCTATCACCCACATTCGCCTGTGTCTTTACTACAACAGAGTCGTTCCAGTAGCTGTCAAATATAAAAGTACCATCGGCATGCTGCACTACCCGCTTACCTACCCAACTGCCACTGGCAGTATCAAATACCATTGTTTTCATCAAGGGCATATCGGGGTCATAAGCGCCCCTCGGTGTGCGAAAGAGGTGGTAGATGTTATCCGCACCTGATGTGGTAGCAGAATCTACCCTGATACCTCTGAAGTAACCGTTACCATTAATATAGTAGCTTTTCACACCTGTTTGCAGGCACTGATAGTTTTGTGCCCCGGCATGGGACGTAGCAAAACAGATGGTAAGCAGTAATAGAAGAGAGCAGACAGTTTTCATAAAATAACATTATAGACATATAAAGATAGGTAACATTAGGATACATGGGTGCATTCTGACGACCTCGGCACCCGCTCTTTCGGAATTTACAATCCCCCACCCGTCCTCGCTTCTGTACCCGCTGACTTTCATCCTTTAGGGACTGGTGGCAATTTTATACTACTACCCCGCACTCTCATATTGGTCAGCGTCTCTTTCGTATGAGTCATCACGGTTGGCAAGCCGGTGTATTACATAGGTAAGGAGCAGCATCAATAAAGCAACAAGAAAAAATAGTGCGACAACTTTGCCAAATACAAATTTGGATTCAAGGCGTTTGCGGACTCTGCGTGCCATATAGTTTCGGGTTGGAGCTTATAAGCATCCAAAAATATCTTCTAACACCTTAGTAGAATATTAAACCTCCCTCGCCCTCTCTTGCAACGATGACGAAACGGCACCGCGTTTGAAATGCGTTATTGTCTGAATGCAAAACGTTTCTATGATCCGAAAGTCTGGCATCGTTATTGTGGTAGTTCTGTTCCCGTCTGCGGTATCGCCACCATTATCACAGTACGTTTGCGCACTTTTTTGCACACTGCGCAATTCCGGTTGCTCGTCCCGGCAGCCATCAGAATTGAGCATCAGCAAGTTATACCCGGTATTGCTCACTTTGCCTGTGAAAAAGAAAATGAGCAACTATTAAGCAGCATACCACCCGATGAAGGTTGCGCATACGTTCGCAACAATAACTTTGTATATTGTGCTTTCCTGATAAACAAACCATTATACAAACGTGATCACCTATTTTGGCTATGGCTCTAACATCAACCTGGCATCACTGAGATCTAAGGGCGTCATCCCAGTCTCCTCTGCCCGTGCTGTACTGCACGGCTGGAAACTGAGGTTCAATGTAAAGCATTGGTTCAGGCACGAAGGCGGCGTAGGTAATATCCGGCCATCATCCGATCCCGCAGATCTTGTAGAAGGCATGATCCATATATTTCCCGATGAGCAACTGGCTTCTCTCGATGCCGTTGAGTCATATGGTTATGGCTATGACAGAATTACCATATCTGTAGAAACGCCTCAGGGACCAGTGTCGGCGCTCACCTATGTAGGGCTGCCGGAATTCATAGATGATGACTGTCTGCCATCACGCCGCTACCTTAATATAATAGTGAAGGGGGCGGAAGCAGCAGGATTATCAGCGCCATATATAGAAAGGCTGCGGCAGCATCCGGTCTTTGTTCCCGCCGAATACCCGCCCTTCCCCTACCCTCCGGACAATGGCGTATGTTATACCGCCGAAACACTGGCGGCACACGGCAACCTCACCGCACTTATGTATGGGGTTTTTGATATGTCAGGGGTGCAAAGCAGGCTGTCCTGCCTCCCGGAGCTTTTCGGGGGAAAGGATATGACGCTGTTTCATGTAAAAAGACATGACACCAGCACAGGCAATGAAACACTGGACGACATAAAGAGCGGTAATATTTCCGACGGAGCAAAGAAATACATAAACGCATATTTGCATGAGTATGCCCATGAATTCAGATATATAGGGCGTTACGCATTATAATAGTGTATAGCTATTTCTTTTTTCAATATGCTATTTATATATTGTGGGTAAACTTTAAACAAACCATATGGGAAACTTTCGAGACGCCATGCCGCACGGGCAAATACGTGAAGTATTTAAAGATGTATTCTTTGTAACAGGTACTATGAAGAACGAATTCTTCGGTTCAGACTGGCACTTTAGCCGCAATATGACCGTAGTACGCGAAAACGGGAACCTTACTGTTATCAATTCGGTGCGCCTGAATGATGAAGGGATGGCCGAACTGGATAAACTGGGAAAAGTAGTGAATGTGGTGCGTATCGGCGATATGCACGGCGTTGATGATCCTTTCTATGTAGAGCGCTATAATGCTCAGTTCTGGGCACTGCCGGGCATGACCATACAGCCAGGCCTCAAGGTTGATAAAGAACTTAAAGAAGGTGGGGAAATGCCGTTCAGCGGCGCCAGCCTGTTTGTATTTAAAACAGTACAGCGCCCCGAATGTATCATCCGCCTCGACCGCGAGGGCGGCATCATGATCGCCTGCGACTCGCTTCAGAACTGGGTAGCCCCTAACGAATTCTTTGACGAAGATACTATCGGCAAAATGACTGGCATGAACTTCTTCCGCCCGGCCAACCTGGGCCCAGCATGGATGCATGTGAGCCAGCCACAGGCAGCAGACTTCGTACGCCTGAAAGAGATACCGTTCAGGCATGCGCTGTGCGGCCACGGAGAGCCCCTGCTCAATGAAGCCCAGGGTGCATTCCACAATACGTTCAACGAGTATTTCAAGGTATAGGAGTGCAGGCCAGACAGGACATCAGCATTACGGAAGTGATTCCCGGGTTCACTATTTTAGAGACCATACGGGAATCACATCCGTATATTGTATATCGCGCATCCCGCAACGTTGATGGAAGGGAGGTGGTTATAAAAAGCCTTGCCGACAAATACCCTCAGAAAGAGCACGTAGCGCTGCTGAGAAGGGAGTATAAGATCAGCCAGCAGCTTCAGGGAGATGGGGTCATTATGGTATATGACCTTATTCCTTACGGGCAGGGAAACCTCGCACTGGTGATGGAGCATTTCGGATTGTCGCTGAGGCAGTATCTCGGCGAGTACCAGAAGCACCAGATGCCGCTCGATGAATTCTTCCCCCTTGCTATACGTATCATTACCATCACGGGCAGGATACATGAGTGCAAGGTGATCCACAAGAGTATTGGCGCCAATAACATACTGATAGACCCGTCAACGCGGGAGATCAAGATCATTGATTTCGGTTCGTCATCAGAGTTGTCGAGTGAGCAACTCGATGCCACATCTCTCGCGGGCAGAAACTATGGTGTGCTGCCCTATACACCGCCGGAACTGACCGGGCGTATTAACCGCCATGTGGACTATCGGGCGGATTACTATTCGCTGGGGGTGCTTATCTATTATATGCTTACGGGCAGGCTGCCATTCAGCGCTACAGACCCGCTGGAATGGGTGCATTGCATCATTAGCCAGGAAGCGCCACCGGCAAATACCATAAACAATAAAATACCACGTGTGCTGGCATCTGTTGTTGCTAAACTGATGTCGAAGAACGCGGAAGACAGGTACCAAAGCATAAACGGGATCGTAGCCGATCTGGAACAGTGCCGGAACGAACTGGAAAATGGAGTACCGGATCCGGATTTCCCATTGGCTCGCTCCGACAGTTTCCGTCAGTTTCAGATACCGCAGAAACTGTATGGAAGGGAGCCTGAGCTGGAACAATTAGAGTCTTACTTCAGTAGCAGCTCACATGGTTCCGTGGAGTTTTGCCTCGTTGCCGGTTACTCAGGTGTGGGTAAGACGGTATTTGTACATGAACTGAGCAGATCCATTGTAAAGGAACGTGGCAACCTCATCAACGGAAAGTTTGAACAATTCAAACAGAACAGCGCATATGGCACACTGGCAAATGCATTCAGAAATCTGGTAAGGCAGTTGCTCGGCGAACCGAAAGACAGGCTGGACAGGTGGGCAAATAAGATATCGGCAGCACTGGGCAGCAACGCGCAGTTACTGATAGACCTGATACCCGAATTGTCGCTCATCATTGGCGAACAGCCACCAGTTCAGGATCTGTCTCCGGCTGAAGCCCAGAACCGCTTCCAGATACTCTTTCTGAGCTTTGTAAAAGTATTCGCCAGCAAGGACCACCCACTGGTCATGTTCCTTGATGACCTGCAATGGAGTGATGTTCCTACTCTGAACCTGCTTGGCAAACTGGTGACCAGCCAGGACCTTAACCATCTGCTGATCATCGGCACCTACCGCGATAATGAAGTTGACGCGTCGCACCCACTCAGCCTGGTATTACGTGACATAGAAAAGAAGCGAAAGATAGAACAGGTGTTCCTTCAACCGTTGAACCGGCAAGCCATCACCGAACTGACAAAGGACACGCTCCTTTGCGACGAGGCACATGCCGAAGAGCTCAGCCAGGTACTCTACGAAAAGACAAGGGGGAATCCTTTCTTCACCATAGAGCTGATGAAGAACCTGAAAGAAAGGGATGTGATCACATACAGTCCTGAAGCAGGTTGCTGGGTATATAATATAGAAAAAGTAAGGAATGTAAAATATAGTGACAATGTTGTGGATCTGCTGGTATCTGCCCAGGATCAGCTTCCTGCCGATACACAACAGGTGCTGCAACTTGCAGCATGTATCGGCGCCACCTTCGATCTGCGCACACTTTCCATCATTCACGAGCGCACACCGGAACAAACTGCCGAAGAACTGAAAGATGCGCTGAAGGCAAACATGGTAGCGCCACTCAACAACAACTACAAATACTTCGGGCTGGACAATTCAGATGCAGGCAATAGCGATATTGAGCATTTGAACCCTGTATATAAATTTCAGCACGACCGCATACAACAGGCCGCCTATTCTGTGATAGAGCCTGAAAAAAAGCAAATACTGCACCTGTCAATAGGCAGGCTGCTGCTAAAGAACACTACAAAGAAAGAGCTGGACGAAAAGCTCATGTCTGTCGTTGACCATCTCAACGAAGGACACGCACTGATCACAGACACTGAAGAAAGAAAGACACTGACAGGCCTGAACCTGGAAGCTGGCATTAAGGCCAAGCATTCATCTGCCTATGAAGCCGCTTTGCGATACCTGCAAACAGGATATGAGCTACTCAACGACAACTCCTGGGACGATGATTACACACTGGCCTGGGACCTGAACAACGAACTGCAGCAGTGTTACTACCTGACAAGCGACCTTAAAAAGGCCGATGAGCTTACAGACATATTACTGGCGCACTCACTCACACCCATCGAAAAGGGACTGGTGCTTGCCGCACGGACACGCCAGTATGCCACTACAGGTAGAATGCGCGAATCCATACTGGCAGCATACGACGGGCTTGCAGCGCTTGGCTTTGAGTTTGCTGCCAATCCCACTTCACAGGATGTGGCTGATGAGGTGAAGCTTGTATCCATGAATCTTGGCGGAAGAAGCATTGCCGCGCTCATCAATGAACCGGATATTGCTGAAGAGAAAGCAAACATTGCCAGCCAACTCATCATGGAGATATTTGCAGCCGCATTCCTTTCGGGCAGTGGCGAAATGTTCCCGTACCTGGTACTTAAGTCTGTGAACATTGCGCTTGTATATGGCAATAGCCCGGAAAGCGCATTTGCCTATTCGGCATATGCTATGATACTGTGTGGCCTGTTTGATGACCCGGCCAAGGGATATGAATATGGCACGCTGGGAGTAGAGATGATCGGGAAGTACAATGACATTGCACTTAAATCAAGGATCATCTACGTCTATACAATGTTCGTACACCACTGGAGCAACCACTGGAGTACCATGACACCATGGTTCAGAAAAGGAATTGAGGCCGGCTACCAGTCAGGCGACCTGCTATACCTTGCTTACAGTGCCCAGGACTGTATCATTTGGGATCCTAAACTGGACCTCGAAACAGCCTCACAGGAACACCGAAGGATGCTGGCAATTGTAAAAGAATGTGATTACCAGGATTCCCTCGACTCCGGCACATTGTTTCTGCAGATGCAACTGAACTTCCAGGGACTAACCAAAGATAAATACCTCCTTACTGACGATACATTTGATGAAGATGCCTGTGTAGCGGGCATGTACGAGCGTCACTTCATGACGGGCATCAGTAACTATCACATTTACAAGGCAGAGATACACCTCCTGTACAACGATGCTGAAGGAGCATTGGCCCATGTGCTGGAACAGGAAAAGAGGATGTTGTCTGTGATATCACTGCCCCAGAGTGTACGTTTTCACATTGTCGCGTTCCTGGTACGTTCCATGTTGCTACCCGGCCTCGATCCGGATGACCATGCCGCCTACCTGGAACGAATGCAGGAGAACCTCGGCAAAATATCAAAGTGGGCACGTCAATGCCCGGAGAATTTTGAGCACCTGGAGCTGCTGATGCGCGCCGGGTTAGCGGCATATTCCGGGAATATGGGCACCGCTCTGTCATTCTTTGACCGGTCCATCGTATCAGCCAGGAAGAATTCATTTACCCGGGACGAAGCAATGGCCAATGAAATGACAGCTCAGTACCTGACCCGCATGGGGCACCTCAAGGCCGCAGAGGGTTATTTGCAAGCGGCACATTATCTATACTATCGCTGGGGAGCACACCGCAAGGTAGAGAACATGGAATCTGCATATCCTATGCTGCGGCGCACTGCTTCATTCAAACGCCCCGGTGCGGAAACAGGGCTTTCGGCAGATGGCTCATCAGAAGAGGCCGTGCTTAATTCAGATGTGCTCGATATGAGCTCTGTCTTCAGGGCATCACAGGCCATCTCCGGCGAACTGGACCTTGAGAAACTATTAAAGAACACCTTGCACATTCTGATGGAAAGTGCAGGGGCCCAGAAAGGATACCTTGTGGAGCTACATGGTGATGAGATAATAGTACTGGCACAAAAGACAAACAACGTTTCAGAGGAGGTATCCGCAAGTGTAAAACACAATGCATCTAAGCTACCCAATACCCTCATCATTACCGCGATAAGAACAAAGGAACCGATAGTGTTGGG
>JBGAIF010000016.1:0-32534 GCA_044225795.1 Flavipsychrobacter sp. | reverse complement strand
ACGATAAGAGGCGCTGTGATCAGACAGCCTGTAGAAGTAATTGTATAAGTTATCGTGGTCGTACCTACTATATTACCGGTAACCTGGCCGGAGAAAGATACGATGGATGCTGTAGAAGGATCGCTGCTGGTCCAGGTACCACCACTGGTACCATCGATCAGCGTTATCGCCGGGTTGATCGCGTCTGTAAGACAGATACCCGGAGGCGCTGTGATCGGAACAGGGAGCGGGTTGACCGTGAACGGAGTTGTCATGATACATCCCGTAGGAAGTGTATAAGTAACTGTTGTGGTACCCGCAGTTACCCCAAATACAGCACCTGTAGTACTACTCAAAGATCCGGCAATGGCAACCGATGTAGACGCGCTACTCCAGGTACCTCCCGTTGAACTTTCCGACAGTGTCGCCACTAACCCCTGGCATACGACAGGTGCGCCCGTAAACGGAGCGGGAAGCGGATTGACGATAACCGGAGCAAAGCGTGAACATCCGGTAGGTAAAGTATAACTGATGTTTACAAGCCCGGCCGCTACTCCCGTCACTACCCCGGTTGAAGGGTTGACAGTCGCATAATTCGTATTGCTGCTGCTCCATGTGCCAGTTCCTGCCAACGCATTAGATAACGTAATTGTAGTTCCCGGACAAACCTGTGAGGGGCCTGTAACAGGAGCCGTAGGTAGTACCGTAACAGCCTGTGTCACATAACAACTTGCGCCAAAAGAATAGGTAATGGTCGCTGTACCCGAACTAATGCCACTTATAGTACCTGATGATGTTGTTGCTGATCCCGCAGTAGCTATTGCTGTATTGCTACTGGCCCACGTACCACCGGCAGTAGATGACAGTGTTGTGGTCAACGCCTGGCACAATACAAAGTTACCTGTAAGCGCGGCGGGTGGAGAACTCATGCTTACATTTGCTGTTGTAGTAGTACTACATCCATTACTCGCCGTCGCTGTCACACTGTAAGTTTTATTAGCAATGATAGGCCCGGCGGTAGGGTTGGCCACGGTTGTAGAACTGAGCGTTGGATCTGATGCCCATAAGACAGATGGCTGCGGCATGAAGAAACGCCATGCAGAATTACTGATACTTGTAGAAGAACTGTTTTGCCCGGAAACAACCACTGCGGAAGCACCGGAAGCACTCTGTATGCCTAATGTATGTTGCGTGGCCTGGGCGGTAGTGACATGCAGTTCTACATTTCCGGAAGTTTCGTCAATAACGATCTGTCCGGTCTCAGGAACACCGCTACTATAATCAGGAACGCCGTTATAACTGATCACAAATCGCCTGTTTGGCGATGTACCAGTGACACCATACGTAATGCTACCGGATGATCTCATGTCCATATCGCGACCAAAAAGTGAAATGGAAGCCGGGAAGCCGGTGTTCGGCATAGAATTAATATAGGTACTTGTCATGCCGGAACCAAAGCAGACGTAGCCGTTTGTTCCAACGTAGCAACTCGTTCCGGATGTGTAGGTAGTGCCCCAGAAAGTGAAATCAAACGGCAATGGTACAGCATAGTAGCCGTCATCATTAGAGCCACCAGTGGGGGTAGTACCACTATTAAATGTGCCGCTAGTCGTAAAACTTACCGGTGAATAAGTAATACTGCTCAGGTTATAAGATGCACCGGGATTAGTAGCCGTAACAGTCAAGGTCGTAAATCCACCCGAACAAACAGTGGAAGGATTTGCAATAGCGGAAGCTACAGGAGCCGGCACCACCGTCATTGACTTGGTAGATGCACATGCACCAACCGTATATACAACGTTCACAGCCCCTGCTGCCACTCCCGACACGACTCCTGATGAATTGACCGTTGCAACTGAAGTATTGCTGCTGCTCCATGTGCCACTGCTGGTAGAATTTGACAATGTCGTAGTAGAGCCAACACAAACGGTAGACGACCCCGAACTGGCTGCTACAGAGCAACCCGGTGTCCAACGGAATATCAATCCATTGGTGGGTACAATGGTATTGCTTTGCTTACATGTTGCAGTGTTTGAACCTCCAGCCGTAGTAGATGACCAGTCTGTAGTCGTTGTACGGTTGTTGAAATCGGTAGATACGGCACCATTGATACCAACTTGCGGAGTGTATGACGTTGTGGATGAAGGCGTAAACGAACCGTACCAGAACTCGATCACATTGGTCGTTTCGTACAATTTAATCTGGAAATTCAATGGCCCTGACGTGGACGAACTATAGTGACAAACATTCAGCCATTGAATCGTACATACCCTATTGGGAGACGAACCGGTTGTAACGTATGTCACCGTACCAGACGGACTATAATAAAGGTCGTTCGACAATGGTGCCAGTGCCAAAGTCTTACTGCTTAATGCAGTGTAGCTATTCGCCCCGATAGTTCCAAATGTGATCCAACCGTTTGCGTTTATACTAAATGAACTGTAAGTGGTTCCACAATATTGAAAATTAAAGCCTATACTCCACCCACTTGTTACGTTATCGTCCCAGGAACCCGTGTAAATGTTCGTTGCACCCGTTATGTTTGAATACGAACCGGTGGTCTGCGAAAATGAATAACTTGCCGCGGTCTGCGCAGATAGCCGGATGGAGACGGCAGACAAAAAACTTAAAACCACGAGCGTAAAGATCTTTCTCATACTACTTAATTTTAAGGGTTGACAATACAGGTATATTATATTTTTCAAATAAATAAATTAACATTAAGAGGACTAATTTTAAAGTTAACGTTAATTTTTCAGCCAGAAACAACTTTGGGGCGAATTTCATTATTATAGTCGACTACACGGGAAAAACACCCAATGAACACGGAAATGGAATAATATCCAGGGAAATATTAATGCATGATTCAACTTTCTTAACGGTGTTATTGGGCTGACCGAAATAGTTTACTTTTAGGATCATGAATGCTGACAGGATCAACTATATCAACATAGGGCTGATGATATTGTCCTGCGCTATCGCATTCATACTTCCATTTGAACTTTTCCTTTTTTCTTATGCTATTTTAGGTCCCCTGCACTACCTGACAGAGATATCGTGGCTGCATAAGCGCAATTATTTCAGCCCCGGAAAGCGGGATTTTGTGCTATTAGGTATCCTGGCATTGGCCATTACACTCGGGAATATCTTTCCCTACTATTACAACCTTGCAGGGCCAAAAGACGATGAGGGCAGAACTATTTTCTCTCCTGACGTGGTTGACCTGATCAGAACAATGCAATCTGCGGTTCCGGGACTGATCTTCTTTGCATTTGCCGGTTCTGCATTAATGATACTTACCAATAATCTTACCAAACGCCTTATTGGATTCCTACTGATCGCTATTGTTGCTTACCTGTTCCATTCCGATCGGATCGCATTCTTTGCCTTTGCGGTTTTCCTCCCTACATTAGTTCATGTATTCCTCTTCACCGGCGCATTCATACTGGTTGGCGCTCTTAAGAGTAAAAGCACATCGGGTATTTTGTCGTTGGTGGTCTTTGTGGCTTGCGGGTTTAGCCTGTTCCTGCTGTTTCCCGGCACTATAACCCCCCCAACGGCATTTGCTATGAAAAACTATAACATGGCCTTCTACAACTACAACCAGCAGATATTTGACGCATTGTTGCATAAACCCAATGCCGATCAAAACTTAATCTACTACTCCACTACCGGCACAATGATCACCAGGTTCATTGCCTTCGCCTATACCTATCATTATCTTAACTGGTTCAGCAAAACATCTGTCATCAAATGGCACCAGGTGCCACGCAGATCACTTGTCACTATAATTGCGATCTGGCTTTTCTCTATAATCCTGTATATCATGAACTACCGAGCCGGTATTATGGCATTGTACTTCCTTAGCTATCTGCATGTGATATTTGAGTTCCCGCTCAACTTCAGAAGCTTTTCAGACATAGGTACCGAGTTGAAGAAACGCTTAGTGCCTGCAGGCAGGTAATGTTTCTTTTCGCCGACCCACACTATTAAATAAAAAAATCTGTAATTTTATTACTGATCAACCACCTCTGCAATGAAACACTTGTTACTTATCACTTTGCTCGTATTATCAGCCATATGTGGAAATGCACAAACTCCGGTATGGAGTACCAGTGTAGCCCCTATACTGTACAATCGCTGTACTGCCTGCCATAACAGCAAGGGGATTGCGCCTTTTGCACTGATAACCTATGACGATGCTAAAGCAGTGGCAGGCTCAATAAAGACCGATGTAACGAACAAAAAAATGCCGCCATGGACACCGGATCCAACTTATTCCCATATGGGCCACGAGCGTATTTTGTCCACTTCCGAGATCAATACCCTTGTCAACTGGGTTGACGGAGGCACACCACAGGGCAACCCTGCGTTGGCGCCACCGGTACCTGTATACAACAACAAGGGTTCACTTGCAGGCACACCAGATCTCATTGTCAAAATGCCCGTATATACTTCCACTGCAGCAAGCGGCGATGTATACCAGTGCTTTGTCTTACCCGATACTATTTCGAAGGACAAATTCATAGAATCGTTTGAGGCGGTACCGGGCAATCCGGCCTGTGTGCACCATGTACTTGTATATGCCGACACCAGTGGTGAGTGTGCAGCACTCCAGGCTGCAAGTACTACCCCTCCCGGCTATCCGTCATTTGGCGGAGTAGGCAGCAGCAAGGCTGTAATGCTGGGTGGATGGGTGCCCGGAAGTGCACCCATGGTGTACCCCTCCGGCTTCGGGGTGAGATTGCCCAAGAAATGCGACATTGTGATACAGGTACATTACCCGGCAGGATCGGCAGGTCTCAAAGACAGTACGGAGATCCATTTCTTCTTCTCCAAGGCAGCAACAGTCCGGGACGTATATATTCAACCCCTGCTGTATCACTCAGTGCCGGTTATCAGCACTCCGCTGTTCATTCCTGCCAATACAACTAAGACCTTTAACGAGGCGTTTATTCCGTTACCACAAGATATATCCCTGCTGAGTATAGCGCCGCACATGCATCTTATAGGACAAAGCATTACCACATATGGTATACATCCGGCGGGCGATACAGACAAACTGATACGTATCAATAAGTGGGACTTCCACTGGCAGGGCTTTTATATGCTGCCAACTATCAAGAAGATACCTGCCAATACCGTTCTTCATGCAGATGCTTATTATGACAATACACCCGCCAACCCGGAAAATCCGAACTCGCCTCCAAAGGATGTATCTGCGGGAGAAGCTACCACTGATGAAATGATGCTGGTATTCTTTGCTTATGCAGACTACAAAACCGGGGATGAGAACATATTGATAGATAGCAGCAAACTGGCCGTACCGGAAATGCTGAATTATTACCATGGTCAGCAGTTGCTGGATGTATGCCCTAATCCCGCAGCAAATGACATGCTTGTCAAATGTCACTTCGATGAAGATGATCTGGGCACAATATCCTTACTAGATATGACTGGCCGTGTTGTTCGCCAATTCATGACGGGAAAGATAAACAGTGGTTATACCGCATATTCATACTCTGTCAGCGGGCTGCCTAACGGAACTTATATACTGGAATTGAAAACAACACGAAATGTGTTGACACAGAAGATCGTCGTCAGTCACTAAGAAGCCACAACAGCGTTGGCATATTGACTGCTGTTCAGCTCAGCATTCTCTCTTTCTGCCGCTTCAATAGGCGCAAACGAAGAAAGTGTTTCCCCTTTATTCTTTCTTACTGCTGTGGTATGCTCGAAATGTGCTGAGGCTTTATGGTCGCTGGTGCGCACGGTCCATCCGTCTCTTTCTGTGTAAACGTCCTTCGTGCCCAGGTTTATCATAGGCTCTATCGCCAATACCATACCTTCTTTCAGCCGTTTGCCATCGCCACGGCGGCCAAAGTTGGGCACCTGCGGATCTTCGTGCAGTTTCTTACCTACGCCATGACCCACCAGCTCACGTACCACTCCGTAACCATATTCTTTGTTGGTATAATTCTCAATAGCAAAGGAAATATCGCCTACACGATTACCATCACATGCCTGCGCCACGCCACGATATACGGCCTCCTTGGTTACGGCCAGCAGCTTCAGCACTTCAGGCTTTACATTGCCAACAGCAAATGTATAGGCAGAATCGCCATGATAACCATTCATGAACACACCGCAATCAACAGAGATCGTATCTCCGTCCTTCAATTCGTATTCACCCGGGAAACCATGAACAACTACATCGTTCACAGAAATGCAAAGAGAATATTTAAAGCCATTGTACCCCTTAAATGAGGGAACGCCACCATTATCTCGGATGAATGTTTCGGCCATCTTATCTATTGCGATGGTCTTGACGCCGGGCTTTAAAAATTTTGCCACCTCGGTTAAGGTGGCAGAAACCATTAATGCGCTTTTACGCATTATTTCAATCTCTTCGTTACTCTTTATGTGTATCATTCAGCACAGGTTCTTTATCACTACACAGCTTAGGCAGATACGCTTCTGCTGCTGGCAGGAGATGCTGAAGAACGGCCGGTGATACGACCAGTCTTCATCAATCCATCGTAGTGGTTCATCAACAGGTAACTTTCCACCTGCTGCAAAGTATCAAGGATAACACCTACACCGATCAGCATAGAAGTACCGCCGAAGAAGGAAGCGAAACCACTGGTAACACCCAGCAATGTAGCCACACCCGGCAGAATACCCGCAACCGCCAGGAACACAGCGCCCGGAAGCGTGATGCGGTCCATGATAGTAGCAATGTAATCGGCAGTTGGTTCGCCCGGTTTCACACCAGGGATAAAGCTGTTGTTGCGTTTCAGGTTATCAGCCATTTCCGTAGGGTTGAAGATCAACGCTGTATAGAAATAGGTGAAGGCGATAACAAGAATGGCATAGACAAGATTGTACCACAAAGAACGGTTGTCAGCAAGTGCATGCACGAAACCGGCAGCCTTATCGTTTGTAGCAAACCCTGTGAAGATAGTAGGGATGAACATCATGGCCTGTGCAAAGATGATAGGCATTACACCGGCAGAGTTAACCTTCAACGGAATAAAGTCCCGTGAACCGCCAACTTCCTTAGCCGCATTTGTGCTGCCAATGATACGGCGCGCATAGTTCAGCGGTATCTTACGAACACCCTGTGTGAGCAGGATAAGACCAATGACAACAGCAATGAAGATCGCTAACTCCACGAGGAATATCAGCAGGCCACCACCGCCACCAACGTTCTTAGCGCTGAACTCCTGGATGATAGAGTGCGGGAAACGGGCAAGGATACCTACCATGATGATAAGTGATGTACCGTTACCGATACCACGATCTGTGATCTTTTCACCCATCCACATTACAAACAATGTACCGGCTGTAAGCACTACCACGGTAGTAAGCCAGAACATGAATGAAGAAAACTCAGGTGCACGTGCAGGCAGATACTGCGGAGAGCTCAGATAAGCTACATAAGCGCTTGCCTGGAAAGCAGTTACAATAACTGTGAGGTAACGGGTATATGTGGTGATCTTGCGACGCCCGCTCTCTTCTTTTTGCAATTTGGCTATCTGAGGTATGACGATACCTGCAAGCTGCATAAAGATAGACGCGGAGATATAAGGCATTACACCTAACGCAAAAATAGATGCACGGCTAAATGCACCACCGGCAAACATATTGAGGATACCCAGAAGGCCACCAGGACCGTTAGCATCGCTTAGTTTGGAAGGGTTGATACCAGGGAGCGCAACATAACAGCCTATACGATAGATCAGAACGAGAACTATAGTATAAGTGATACGCTTACGAAGCTCGTCGATGCTCCAGATATTTTTAAGCTTATCAATAAATTTCTTCACAGTAACTGTTGTTAATCAAAAATGAAATGCGAATAAACGACAAAAGACGCATTTTACCAAAAATGCGTCTCACCGTTTTTTTTAGAGTATCTCCAGTGTGCCTCCGGCTGCAGATATCGCTTCTTTGGCTTTGGCGCTTGCGGCGTTCACCTTGAAGGCGATCTTCGATTTGATCTCACCGCTGCCGAGTATCTTCACAAGATCTGTGCGGTTGATGAGGCCATTGATATAGAGCACATCAGGGGTAAATTCCTGGAGGCCGTATTTTTCAACCAGGAGGTCTATCTGACCGAGGTTGAATACTTTATAGTCAACACGGAAAGGATTGATGAAACCGCGCTTAGGCATACGGCGCTGGATAGGCATCTGGCCACCCTCATGTCCTCTCTTTGATTGGTAGCCGGTACGAGCCTGCTGACCTTTGTTACCCTTGGTAGCTGTGCCACCATGGCCGCTACCTTCACCACGACCGATACGTTTTCCTTTCTTTACTGAACCTTCAGCAGGCTTAAGATTATGCAGTTGCATAGTTATTACAATTTTTGAACTTGCGCGGAATATGTAACCGCTCGCAAATCGGTTAAAAAATTATTTTACTTCTTCTACTTTCACCAGGTGGTGTACAGCCTTTACCATACCCAATATCTGCGGAGTTGCTTCCACTTCTACTGTGTGCAACATCTTGCGCAGGCCAAGCGCTTTAAGCGTACGCTTCTGGCGCTCCATGCGGTCTATACCGCTTTTTACCTGTGTTATTCTTATCTTAGACATTGTATTATAATTCAAAAGTAAAAATTCGAAAATCCGGGATTAACCGTTGAATACCTTTTTCAGGTTGATATTGCGCTGCTTAGCCACCTGTACCGGCTCGCGAAGCTGAGCCAATGCGCTGAATGTAGCCTTAACCACATTGTGCGGATTAGCCGAACCCAGGGACTTAGACAGTACGTCTGTGATACCTGCAGACTCCAGCACAGCACGCATGCTACCTCCCGCGATCACACCGGTACCGTGAGCTGCAGGTTTTATCAAAACCTTAGCTGCACCTTCCTTAGCGAACTGCTCGTGAGGGATAGTACCACGCATTACAGGCACCTTGATGAGGTTTTTCTTGGCATCATCAATACCCTTTGTGATAGCTTCCTGAACTTCTTTTGCTTTACCAAGGCCATGACCTACAACACCATTTCCGTTACCAACCACTACAAGCGCTGAAAAGCTGAACGCGCGGCCACCCTTTGTGGTCTTCACCACACGGTTGATAGCCACTACCTTCTCTTGCAGTTCGAGGTCTCCACCTTTTACGCGATTTATTGTTGCTTTCATATTTGTTCTATTAGCTTGTATGTCCGGCAGCTAACCGGCCACATTTTTTGTTTTTAGAATTTTAATCCTCCTTCACGAGCGCCATCTGCCACAGCCTTAACGCGGCCATGATATAAATAACCACCACGGTCAAATACGCATGTTTCCAGGCCAAGAGCCTTAGCCTTGCCAGCGATAGATTTACCAACATTCATTGACCTTTCTACCTTGTTGCCGGCAGCAGCTACGATATCTTTTTCGCGTGAGCTTGCAGCAGCCAGTGTAGTACCGGTATTGTCGTCGATAAGCTGTACGTAAATGTCTTTGTTACTGCGGAATACAGAAAGCCTTGGCTTCTGAGCAGTACCAAAAACTTTTGCACGTATGCGCCAACGCAATTTCTGGCGGCGTAATACTTTGTGATCTGTTGACATAATTCTATGTTTTTTACGGGCTCATCCCGGTTAAGGGATGGCTACCGGTGTTATCTCCAGCCCAAAGGGCTTAACCGGAGTTTTTTTATTTTAATGAACTTTATTCCTTTTAAGCTCTGCGGTCATTATTTACCTGCAGACTTACCAGCCTTACGGCGAACCACTTCATCAGAGTAGCGAACACCTTTACCTTTATACGGCTCAGGCTTACGGAGGCTACGCAGCTTAGCGGCAACCTGGCCCAGCAATTGCTTGTCGGTAGATTCCAGGATGATCCTTGGGTTCTGGCCTTTTTCAGCAGTTGCGGAAGCCTTGATCTCCTTAGGGAGATCAAATATGATATTGTGAGAGAAACCCAGGGCGAGGTCGATCTGCTGGCCGGTAACGGCAGCACGATAACCTACACCTACCAGTTCCAGTTCCCTCTTGAAGCCTTCTGTAACGCCAGTGATCATGTTAGCGATCAGTGAGCGGTAGAGGCCGTGCATAGCACGATGACGGATCTGATCTGTAGGACGCTCAATGTTGATCACATCACCTTCGATCTTGATCTTGATATCGCGGTCAATAGCGATCTTCAGTTCGCCCTTAGGGCCCTTTACTGAAAATTCGTTTGTAGGAGAAACTGATGCAGTTACACCCTTTACTATTGTTACCGGTTTTTTACCTATACGAGACATAAAAAATTGAAATTTTAAACTTTATTACCCGGAGCCGTTTTCAGTTACCGTATAGAGAACTTTATATTGTCAGCTCTTGTTATTTATTAATAGATGTTACACATTACTTCACCGCCAATGTTCTGAGTGCGGGCTTCCTTATCGGTCATCAGACCTTTAGAAGTAGATACGATAGCGATACCGAGGCCGCTCTGTACGCGACGGATCTCAGCAGGCTTAGCGTACTGGCGCAGACCCGGACGGCTAACGCGCTCCATAGACCTGATCGCAGGCTCTTTGGTTTGCGGATCGTACTTCAAAGCGATCTTGATAACTCCCTGTTTGTTATCATCTTCAAATTTGTACTTCAGGATATAACCTTTTTCGTAAAGTATCTCAGTGATGCGCTTCTTAACGTTTGAAGCGGGGATCTCAACGATACGATGGCGGGCCATCTGAGCATTACGGACACGGGTCAGGAAATCTGCTATTGGATCTGTTACCATTTTTCTTTTAGCGTTTTTGTAAAAAATTTTGTTACGAGTACCATCCGGTGTTACCGGGATGACTTTGAAACGTTTGCTCCTTCCGGAATGTTACCAGCTTGCTTTACGAACACCTGGTATCTTGCCGTCGAGCGCCATATCGCGGAATACTACGCGGCACACAGCGAAGTGGCGCATGTATCCCCTCGGGCGGCCTGTAAGCTGGCAACGGTTCCTGAGACGAACTGCTGAAGAGTTACGAGGCAGCTTATCGAGTGCTGCGTAGTCTCCTGCATCTTTCAGGGCTGCACGTTTTGCGGCATACTTAGCTACCAGAACTTCGCGTTTACGCTGGCGGGCTTTGACTGATGTTTTTGCCATAGTTTTTTATTCTTCGTCGTCGGCTTTCAGGGCTTCAGACATTTGGTTTTATAAATATTACTTAGCCTTTCTTTTCCATGTTAGTGAATGGCATACCCAGCTCTTTCAGCAGTTCGTATGCTTCTTCGTTTGTCCTGGCAGTAGTAACGAAGGTGATATCCATACCACTGATACGGGTTACCTTGTCAATATTGATCTCAGGATAGATGATCTGCTCTGTGATACCCATTGTATAGTTACCACGGCCATCAAATGCCTTCTCGCTAACACCCTTGAAGTCACGAACACGTGGCAGAGACACAGAGATGAAACGGTCGAGGAACTCATACATCTTCACATGGCGCAGCGTAACACGGCAGCCGATAGGCATGTTCTTACGCAGCTTGAAGTTAGAGATATCCTTCTTAGACATAGTAGGCACTGCCTTCTGGCCGGTAACAAGAGTCATCTCGTTCACTGCCTCATCTATGAGCTTCTTATCTGAAGTAGAACCCTTTACACCCTGGTTCAGGCATATCTTTACCAGGCGGGGGCACTGCATGATAGATTTATACCCGAATTTCTTCATCAGGGCGGGCACCACCTGATCCCTATAAGTCTTTTGTAACCTTGGGGTATATGTTGTAGTCGTTGCCATTATTTTATAGCCTCCCCTGATTTTTTAGAAATACGAACAAAACCTGTTTCAGAGCGCTCGCGCTTAACACGTGCAGGCGCTTTGGCTTTAGCGTCCCACAGCATCACGTTAGAGATGCTGATCGGAGCTTCTTCCTTTACTATCCCACCCTGTGGGTTCTGCGCGTTTGGCTTCAGGTGCTTGGTCACGAGGTTTACACCCTCAATGAGCACGCGGCCTTCCGCAGGCATAACAGAAAGCACCTTACGTGGCTGGTTGCGGTCTTTATCGTCGCCGGCAATAACTACCACGTTGTCGCCTTTCTTGATGTTGAACTTTGGATTGAATCTCTTTTTCACAATACTATGAATTAGCGTTGTTTTTGCTCCCGTTTTTGAAACGGGCTGCAAAGGTACAACAAATTTTACAATACTTCAGGTGCCAGGGATGCAATTTTCATATATCCCTTGTCACGGATTTCACGGGCTACCGGGCCGAAAACACGGGTTCCGCGCGGATCGTCAGCGTTGTTAAGGAGTACTACGGCGTTATCATCAAAGCTGATGTAAGAGCCGTCCTTACGGCGCAGCTTGTTCTTGGTGCGAACGATAACTGCTTTGGATACAGTACCCTTCTTTACACCACCACCAGGAAGCGCGTCCTTAACGGTAACTACGATCTTATCGCCTATACCGGCATAATCTTGACCAGAATTGCCTAACACACGAATGCAAAGTACTTCCTTGGCTCCGCTGTTGTCGGCTACATTGAGCCGGGATTCTTGTTGTATCATCTTAAATTACTTAGCTTTTTCAATAATTTCAACCAGGCGCCAGCGTTTAGTCTTGCTAAGCGGGCGTGTCTCCATGATACGCACCACGTCGCCTATACCGGCAGTGTTTTGATCATCATGAGCATGAAAGCTCGATGATTTCTTAAGAAACTTACCATATATCGGGTGTTTCACTTTACGTTCAACAGTAACAGTGATGGTCTTTTGCATCTTGTTGCTGCTTACTACCCCTATACGGGTCTTTCTGCTTTTTCTTTCGATAGTCATAATAGACGAAATAATTTATTATAAACCTAATGCTCTCCTGCGCTGTTCAGTTTTCAAACGAGCTATCTGGCGGCGCTGAGTCTTGATAGACAGCGGGTTCTCTATTGGGTTCACCGCATGGCTGAACCTTGTTTTCTTCAGGCGCAACTCTTCGTCGCTGATCTTTGCGCTCAGCGCTTCGTTATCCAGCGAGCGGTAATCATCAACCTTCGCTTTTTTTGCATTTGCCATCGTTTACTTTTTTTGTACTGTTTATTTGTTAGCCCTGCGGTTTGCCGAAAGGCATTACTGATTATTATTCACCTGCGTAGTCGTGACGCACCACGAATTTTGTTTTGATCGGCAGCTTCTGTGCAGCCAGCAACAGCGCTTCCTGTGCTATCTTCAACGGAACACCATCCAGTTCAAACATGATCATGCCCGGTTTTACCACTGCAGCCCAGAACTCAAGGCTACCTTTACCCTTACCCATACGCACTTCGGCTGGCTTACGTGTGATCGGCTTGTCGGGGAATATGCGTATCCATACATTACCTTCACGTTTCATGTGGCGGGTCATTGCCTGACGCGCAGCTTCTATCTGGCGGTTAGTGATCCACTTTGGTTCCATAGCCTTCAGGCCGAATGAACCGAATGCGACCAATGCGCCGCGCTGTGCGTTGCCTCTGATCCTGCCTTTATGGGCCTTACGATGTTTCGATTTTTTTGGCTGTAACATTGTTACAAGTTTTATTAAAGTCTTCTAAGAATATTATTCACTGTCTATTTGCGACCTCCGCCACGGCGGTCTCCTGCCGGTTTGCGGTCTCCGCCTCTTTCGCCTCCGCGACGATCACCGCGCTCACGACGATCACCTCTTTCACCGCCACGTGCATCTGCTCCCGCAAATCCGCCGGGACGGTTGCCACGGCCATCTGAGTTAGCAGAGAAGTTAGGGTTCAGATCGCGCTTGCCCAGTACCTCACCTTTACAAACCCATACCTTCAGGCCTATCTTACCATATACGGTCATAGCGTACACAGAAGCATAGTCGATGTCCATACGGTAAGTATGCAGTGGCGTACGGCCTTGCTTGAACTCTTCGCTACGTGCGATCTCAGAACCGTTGAGACGGCCGCTCGCCTTGATCTTGATACCCTCAGCACCCATACGGATAGCTGTAGAGATCGCCATCTTGATAGCACGCTTATAGCTTACACGGCCTTCGATCTGGCGGGCTATAGTTTCACCCACGATCATCGCATCAAGTTCCGGACGACGGATCTCCATAATGTTGATCTGAACGTCATCTTTCTTAGTGAGCTTCTTCAGCTCTTCCTTGATACGGTCAACTTCTGTACCGCCCTTACCTATGATGATACCAGGCTTTGAAGTATGGATAGTAACGATCAGCTTGCCCAGCGTGCGCTCTATAACTATGCGGGAGATACCGCCCTTGTTGATACGCGCGTTGAGGTAGTTGCGGATCTTGTGGTCTTCTACGAGCTTAGCTCCGAAGTCCTTCTTTTCGCCATACCACATTGAGTCCCATCCGCGGATGATGCCCAACCTGTTACCTATAGGATTACATTTTTGACCCATTACTTTTTATATTAAGCTTGAATGTTTGAATTTTCTGTGTTAACACTTGCAGTCATTGCGCTACGGCTATCCACGATGATGGTAACGTGGTTGCTGCGCTTACGTACACGGTAAGCACGGCCCTGCGGAGCCGGGCGCATACGCTTCAGTACACGGCCACCGTCAACGAATATGGTCTTCACATACAGGTTGGCTTCTGCCACATCCACACCTTCGTTCTTCACTCTCCAGTTGGCAACAGCGCTCAGGAGCAGCTTTTCCAGCGGCACTGAAGGATGTTTGGTGCTGAACTTAAGTGTGTTCAGCGCATTCTCCACTTCCATACCACGTATAAGATCTGCCAGGAGGCGCATCTTGCGCGGTGAGGTTGGTAAATTTCGTAAGCGAGCTACAGCTTCCATTCTATTTGTTTTTTGCGGTGGCCTTGCCACCAATACTTTTTAACTTATTAACCTAATTACTTGTTACCCTTACTGCTTGGTACCACTGTGTCCCTTGAAGTTGCGGGTTGGTGAGAACTCTCCAAGCTTGTGACCTACCATGTATTCAGTTACATACACAGGTATGAACTTATTGCCGTTGTGCACCGCGAACGTATGGCCTACGAAGTCAGGAGTTATCGTGCTGCGACGGCTCCATGTTTTCACTACGCCTCTTTTTGCTTTGCCTTCGTTTATCGCTGCTACCTTGCCATCAAGGTTAGCATCTACATAAGGTCCTTTTTTTATTGAACGAGCCATTTTCTATTGACTTATTTTCTGTTTATGAACTATAATTTCTTACCGTTTTTACGTTGGATGATCAGCGCGTTAGAAGCCTTTGTCCTGCTGCGTGTCTTCTCACCCTTAGCGTATTTGCCCTTGCGGCTGCGTGGGTGGCCACCTGATGACCTACCTTCACCACCACCCATCGGGTGATCTACAGGGTTCATCGCTACACCACGGTTACGCGGACGGATACCTTTCCAACGGTTGCGGCCGGCCTTACCCATTGACTGGAGCGCGTGGTCGCTGTTAGATACGATACCTACAGTAGCCATACAAGAGCTCAGCACTTTGCGCAGCTCACCGCTTGGCATCTTCAGTACGCAGTATTTTTCTTCCTTGGCGTTCAGTTGGGCATAAGTACCTGCAGAACGTGCCAGGGCACCACCCTTACCGGGCTGCAGCTCTATGTTGTGTACAACAGTACCGAGCGGCATGTTCTTCAGCAACAGCGCATTGCCTACTTCAGGAGCTACTTCAGCGCCGCTGATAACGGTAGCGCCTACTTCCAGGCCCTGCGGAGCGATGATGTAACGCTTTTCACCATCTGCATAGTTCAGCAGGGCGATGAATGCTGTACGGTTCGGATCGTATTCAATGCTCTTTACAGTAGCCTTGATACCGCTCTTGTTGCGCTTGAAGTCGATGATACGGTACTTGGTCTTGTTGCCTCCACCAATGTAGCGCATAGCACGACGGCCCTGAACGTTACGGCCACCTGTACCCTTCTGAGGCTCAAGCAGGCTCTTTTCAGGCGTGTTAGTGGTAACTTCAGCATAAGCGTTACCTATTCTCCAACGTGTTCCGGCTGTTACCGGTTTATACTTACGTAATGCCATTTTATTCTTCAATTAGCCGGTGCGATAATTAGCGGTCTTGCTAATGGTCTCACCAGGTTTTACAATTTTATTTTAAGAACTCTATTCATCAGCCGATCATCACATCAGCCGATCAGCCAATTATGCAAACAGGTCGATCGTATCTCCCTCTGCCAGTGTCACAACTGCTTTCTTATAAGAAGGCTTGCGTCCGGAAAGAAGGCCGGCCTTTGTAAAGCGCGATTTGCTCTTTGCAGGCACAACCACCGTGTTCACATCAGCAACCTTTACACCGTAGAACTCTTCTACAGCTTTCTTTATTTCCAGTTTGTTGGCCAGCTTGCCTACTACGAATGTGTAGCGGCCACTGCGCTCCATCTGGCGATTTACCTTTTCGGTGATCACCGGCCTTACCAACACTTCTGATAGTTTCATCGTTTTATTTTTTTATTGTTAGCCGAAAGAACTTGGTCGAAAGTCAAAAGCTATATGCCCTTTTCTATAAACAGTCTTTCTTTACTCTTTTTCTATATTCCGTTAAGCAGCTTTCTACTTTATACTTGCTGCTTTATACTCTTCTACGCTACTTCAGCAGGTGTTTCAGAGAACAGTTTTGCTGCTGACTCAGTGAAGATCACCACGCCCGCATTTGTCAGGTCGTATGTGTTCATGTCACTCAGCACTACGGTCTTATGATTGGCCAGGTTGCGGCCGCTCAGGTACACGTTAGCATTGTGCTCCGGAATGATCACCATTGTCCTTCTGCTGTCTCCGCGCAGTGTATCCATTGCTGCGGCAAAATCCTTGGTCTTAGGCGCTGCGAAGTTCAGGTCTTCTACCACCACCAGCTTGTTAGCACGTGCCTTGTGCACCAGGGCAGATATCTTAGCCAGGTCTTTCACCTTGCGGTTCAGCTTGAAGTTGTAACCGTGTGGCAAAGGACCATTCACGGTACCACCGCCTTTATACAACGGGTTACGGATGTTACCTTTACGGGATCCGCCGGTACCCTTCTGCTTGTGCAGTTTCTTTGAAGAGCCATGCACTTCTGCACGGGTCTTTGTCTTGTGTGTACCCTGGCGCTGGGCAGCGAGATACTGCTTTACTGCGAGGTAGATACAATGGTCGTTTGGCTCTACGTTGAAGATCTCGTCCGGAAGATTTACCGAACGGCCTGTCTTAGCACCTTTACTATTTAAAACGTCAACTTGCATGACTATATTAATTCTGAATTAAAACAATAGATCCGTTATGTCCTGGCACTGAACCGCTGATGAGTATGTAGTTCTGGTCAGGGAATACTTTTACCACGCGCAGGGCCTTAACCTTTACGCGGTCGCCACCCATACGGCCGGCCATGCGCATACCCTTGAACACGCGGCTTGGGTAAGATGAACCACCTACAGAACCCGGAGCGCGGGAACGGTCGTGCTGGCCGTGCGTAGCTTCACCTACACCGCTGAAACCATGACGCCTTACAACACCCTGGAAACCTTTACCCTTTGAGGTGCCGATAACGCTTACCTTTTCACCTTCGGTAAATATTTCGCAAGTGATGCTTTCGCCTACCTGCTTTTCAATGGAACAATTACGAATTTCTTTAACAACACTCTTGGGAGTCGTAGATGACTTAGCGAAGTGATTGATGAGTGCTTTTGATGTATTCTTTGCCTTAGCTTCTCCATAAGCTATCTGCAGAGAATCATAACCGTCGGTATCTACGGTCTTCTTTTGAGTAACCACACATGGACCAGCCTCGATAATGGTGCAGGCAGTCTGCTTACCATTCGGCTCAAAAACACTGGTCATACCGATTTTTTTACCAATAATACCTTTCATTATTATTATATTTAAGTCAGGCGCCCGGTGCCTTTGTCTTTGTGTGGGCCGGGACTGACTGTTATTTCAATTTTTTAAAGAACTGCACTTTACATGCCGGTGCTCCCTACCTCAGTAAGGCCATGCCGGGCAGATCATCATGCTTTGATTTCTACTTCTACACCACTTGGCAGGTCGAGCTTTGAGAGCGCGTCCACTGTACGTGAAGAAGAAGTGTATATATCCAGCAGGCGCTTGTGGCTGCACAACTGGAACTGCTCACGGCTCTTTTTATTAACGTGCGGTGAACGCAATACAGTGAATATCTTCTTCTCTGTTGGCAACGGAATAGGGCCTGTAACCACTGCTCCTGTGTTGCGTACAGTCTTCACGATCTTGTCTGCTGATTTATCAACCAGGTTATGATCGTAAGATTTTAGTTTTATTCTGATACGCTGTGACATACTGTTTTTCTGCTTTTTCCCTAAAAAATTTGGGACTGCAAAGGTAATGACCTTATTTGATTCAGCAAACTTTTTTTCAAGAAAATTAAAATTCTTTTTTATTTGCCCTCAGATCCACGCCCTCTCTGCTTTCCCGCCCTTTTTCAGGAGGGCGCAAAGATACTTGATCCCCACCGGAAATGACCTTTTTAACCTGTTTTATGAGCTATATTCCCTCATTGAGCGCATTTTTTGATCAAAAACGGCAGGAATCCCGGAGGGAGGCATTATTATAGAAATTGGACAAAATACCGGTCAAACCCCGAAGGGGTGGCATTATGCTGCATTATGGCGGGTTCCACCGCCGGTTGGTGTTCTTCACCAAGTACGAGCAGAAATGGAGAAAATCCCGGAGGGATGGCATTATTATAGAGATCTGTAATGAAGCGCGTGGTCAAACCCCGAAGGGGTGACATTACGCTGCATCATGGCGGGTTCCTCCCTCGGTTGGTGTTCTTCACCAAATAAAGTAGAAAATGGAGAAAATCCCGGAGGGATGGCATTACTATAGAAATTGGTCAAAATACCAGCCAAACCCCGAAGGGGTGGCATTATTGGCTCAATATGCCTCATCCGACCGGAAGGATCAAAGCCACTATTCCTGCGTATTGCGCATTTAGCACATGCCCTGATTTGATGCCAGGTATATCGCGGGTAGCATGGCTTGGATTTCTGATAAATGGCGTAAATTGCTTGTAAATGCCACCAATGAAAAACCTGTTCCTATCAATGTTGTTACTTTTTGTCGGACATACTATTTTGGCACAAAATAGTTCCAAAGTCTTCTTCTATAGGCATGATCCCTTTTATGTTATCAGACCAATAAGTGGTCACTATTTGTTCCTGAATGGGAAAAAACAAAAAAGAATATTCAAGAACTCGATTTTCATACTCAATGATGCACCCGCCAAATGCATCTGCTATATGAGACCAAATAAAAAATGCAAAATTGAAATAAGCCCGGGCCCGAAAACTATTACTTTCATAGAAATTAAGACCCGGATCGGATGGTGGAAACCTACGTTCTCATTTACGAATATGACTTTTGATGAAGTTAAACAACGATACGATACCCAACCTTGGTTTAGAAAACGACTTCGAAAAATTGGTTACACGTCGGTCAATGATCTAAATCAATAATTCCGTCGTTTTCCGTCATAGCCGAGTCTCCTTTTTCAGGGACTAGGCTGGGACGGAAAAATTATATTGTTAGGTGACGTTTTATACATTACAAACATTTTCTTAACTTTAACAAACCTAATTAAATATAACCCTTATGAAAAAAGTTCTTTTGCTTTTACTACAAATATCTGCGGCCTATAGCATATTTGCTCAAAGAACTGAAAACGGAAAACCAATATCTTTTCATAGCCCCGATGGAATATTTGATACAGTCTTTGATGGTTTTGGCAACAAGTACACCTTAAAAGATATTTCTATTTATAATGCACTACGTAATGGCACCGCTACTTATAAAAACCCGTTGGATGAACAACGCTTAAATAGAACTACTTCTGGGTGTACTTCGGGTTATTTCCAAGTCTATTTTGAACCCGGCTGTGGCATGGACGGAAGTGGGCATCCTGACATGGATTATAGAAATGTATTGTGTCAGGTTTTAAATGATATTTCCCAATTCCTACCGTCCCCTTGCACTGGTACAGGTCAAAAAGTAAATATTTGGGTGCGGACATCAACAACAGGGGTTCTTGGCGTTGGCTCTCCTTTTTATAATATTCCTTATTGTGCCACCGACTCTGGCATTACCGACAATACAGCGTGGATTACAATCAACTCCGGGACCGATGCGTTCAAGAATATATCAAGCCCGTTGGTCACTTCGGGAGGAGGTTCATCAGGCTCTATCTATTTTCATGGTTCAATAAGATTCAATTTTGGCGGCACTATAAAGTGGCATACGAATCTTGCTACAGCTCCCGGAAGTGGTGAAACCGATCTGTATACAGTCGCACTTCATGAAATGATGCACGTTTTAGGTTTTGGCTCATTAATCGATCATAATGGAATATCAGTAATTGGATCAAAATATCCTTTTTATACCCGCTATGATACGCATTTACAGACACCTGCTGGAGCAAATTTGATAACACAGCCTGCGGGCTACCTGGGTTGCGATTTGTATCAATATGGATTTAATACTTCGTTGGCCCCATTTTCTGTGCTATCGCCGGGCAGTACTTCTATAACATGTCCATCAGGATATCAAACCGGTTCATTAGCAGATCATACCAATTGTTCAGATGCGAATAAGTATGTCGATGGAACAATGTCACAACCAGTATATACACCTGCCTGTTTTGAGAAAGGCAGCAGCCTAAGTCATTTTGAGGATGAATGCCTGGTACCAGCAAGTTTTTCATCAACACATACAAGTCTTTCCAGTTTTAATAATCAATACTTTTTATTAAGTAATGCAGGAACCATAGGCCCATATAACTCTGCTACAAACCCGGCTGCCATGAAACGTTATTTAAGGCCTGAAGAACGACAGGTTTTATGTGACATTGGTTACAAAGTAAACACTAATTTCGGGAGTTCTGCTGACCTAAATAACATCAACTACGGGGGAACCGTGTGCGGAGAGTCTGTGGCAGGAATATGTGACGGTATTAATAAAGGAGGAACCTATGCTTTTATTACAGGTGCGGGTACTCCAATAAATATCAACGGCAGTCCTTTAAAAACAAGTTTATTAGACAATGATTACAATGCTGTAAGTTTTAAATATCTGGAAGTGGTACAGGGTGCAGGCGTTCTTTCTGCAACTTCAGGAACTAAATTGACAAATATTTCATTTACTCCGGCAACCGGTGCGCATGGGGTGCAATTATTGCGTTACATTCCTGTCAGTGCATCAGGCAAAGAAGGTAACATTACATATGTGTATGTGTATGTATCGGATGGTAATTGTGCGCCATCGGCTTGTAATCTTGTTTATAATGGCGGTTTTGAAGAAATAAATGTCCTGCCTACAAATTTTGGAGGTATTCATTGCTGGTCAACATACATCGGCTCACCCGATCTGTATGCCAGGGGAAATTCAGCTGGTTGGCCATACGTTCCTTTCAATGGTGTCGATGTCCATCCGTTGAGCACAGGAACAAACAATAATTTTGTTGGCTTTGCTGATGAAATGAATTCTCCGGGAGACTATTTCGTCGAAAGTTTTAATCAAAGTCTTTCTTCGCCTCTTATACCCGGACAATCCTATTTATTAAGCTTCTGGCTTAGATACAATGATACATATGTAGGCGCAGGCTTGGACACTAATCATTTACTATTTGCAGTAAGCACTACTAAGCCTCTTGTTGCATTAGGTGGAACTACAATTCCAGGGATGCCCGTTGGATTGATTACCCTTGCCGATTTCAAAATTACATATCCGGGGCAAAGATGGACTTATTATTCCCAGACAGTTGCCTACACTGACTCTATAGCAAATTCACTGGTTATTTTGGGTGCACCTTGGTTACAATCTTTCAGCCCCACAACCGGCCATGGAGATTATTTATGGATTGATGATATTAGTATCATTCCCGCACCTTCAGCAGGAATATTCAAATTACCGGATGTGATGTGTGTGGGTGAAAAGCCTTTTGACCTTAATACATGTGTGGCTTCATTTCCGGGAGGAACATTCAGCTGGCAGACTATTCCCGTTGCTCATTCGGGATTGCCGGTAGCTACAGTATCCCATAGCGCCACATTTAATCCCTCGGATGCCTATGCTGCATCTGAAGCCTTGAATGATACAGGCTCAGTAATCGTTGGCTACACTTATTCTGATGGTTTGGGATGTCAGCAAACAGTCTATTCTAGTGGGAAAATCCTGCCTGCGAATAAATGTACTTTAAGTAGTCCTGTTATTCCGATACAGAATGTGAATATTTGGCCTAATCCGACATATAACAACGTGACAATTGAAAATGCCAATAACTGTTTAATAAGCATTCGCAACATGCTTGGTCAGCAGGTTCTTGAATTTACAATTGTTAGTAACGTACAAACCATTGATCTGAGAAATTTGCAGAAAGGCATATATTTCGTTGAGATACAAAGCCTTGATGGTTTTAGAAAAGAAGTAAAACTAATAAAAGAATAGTATCCTATAATTGAGCCTTTGGAATAGTTTCTAATTTCCGCCGTTGTTGGTGTTCTTCACCAACAACCCGGATGATGACGGGCTACCCCATATACCCTATCGGAGATACCATATCCCATTCAGAAGGCAGCCCTTGGTACAAAGCAGCTGTGCTATACCTGTAGTCTTCCGCGTAGGTGCAATACCCTGCCTTTACAGGGTTATCATGAATATAGTCCAGCTTTTGCCGCAATACCGCCTCAGACCATATGGGCACAGATAAAGGATTACGCTCCCATATCTGGTGTTTCCGGTCTTTGGCGCCAACATAAAACTCCTGCAGCCGCAACGGGGTATTGTTTCGCAAGTCCTTAATGATCGTTTGTGCAGTGAATTTCAGAAGATCCCGCTGTACTTCTTCTCCGGTATGAAGATGCACAACATGCCAGATAATGTGCATATGGTTGTTCATGATAACGAATGCATGCAAATGGATGCGGCCATTATTCACTAAAAAGCGAAGGCTTCCGGTAATGATGTCTTTATACCCGTCATTGGCAAGCAAAGGCTTCCACTCCAGGATGGTAGCGGTAAAATAAACGAGTTCATATGTTCTTGCTGATGACAGAAATAAGAGGTAACTTGTACACTATCAAAAATAGCAAAGCGCAGAGAATATAATTGAACTTTGCCATCATATCAGTTGTTGGTGAAGAACACCAACAACGGCAGAATTGAAAATGAAAATAACGACTATTGTGTATATAATTTTGATGAAGATGCGAAGAATGACGTTGTTTGAGGCAGTTCCTTAGTAAAATTCAACATATGGAATATGAATAAGTTATTTATTGTTGGCATCTTGATTTTATGCAGTGCATATAAATTTAAGCCAACGTCAAAGTTTTGTATAGATAAGCAACCAAAGGTAAATGTCGACACAACGTTGCTAGGGATTTGGAAATTGGCAGAAGACGGTAATAAGAAGGATTACTTTCTCGTACAAGAGTATAAAGATGTTTTCAAAGACACCTTACCCCACCCTCGGCGGGAACCTGAATATGCAGGCAGACACCAACTATATTTTGTTACTCGGTTTGATAACAACGGGACTAACCCACACTTTCAAAGTTGGCCTGCATTTTTATCTGATATAAAAGGAAACATCTTTATCAATATTGGAGATAATGATGACGGTAGCCTATTTACAAGAATACTTAGCCGCAAGAAAGATACGCTTACAATTGCTATTGTTGCAGACAAAATGCTTCATGAGCTAAACAGTTGTGACGAAGTTCGGCAAAGATTTGAAAAACAATACACTAAATCATCTTTTTACAACGACACTTTACACCTTTATAAGGTTAGCAAATTTCACTCGGGTCTTGATGCTTCTAAAGACTTCGCAAATCAGCATTAATAACGTATCCCCACCAACGTTGGGCATAGACCTTTTTTTTCCGCCGTTGTTGGTGTTCTTCAGGATGACCGAGAATTAAGTATGATCATTGCTGACCCTTCTTAGCCTTATCTTAATTAACTTTATACTAAATGTCATCCCATGAACCGGCTAATGTTGATACTTGTCTGCTTGTTGTTTCATTCAGCAGTATATGCACAGCCCATCGGGCAGGTGCTTCGTCACTACCGGGATTTTGATACGAAAATGATAGCAGGCAGCTACACCGGGAGAGGCATTTGCGAACATTGTAAGGAACAAAGAACAACCCTTGAACTGAAAAGTGGCGATGCCTATCAGGGCTTATTCACGCTCACAGAAGTCTATTCCATGGCAAAAGGCGACTCAACGCACGAGCTGCACGGAGCCTGGTTCTTCACCGAAAAAATATCCAAAGAGCGCGACACCTGCAGCTACATTGCCTTGAGAACCAATGATATGCTTGGCGGAACAGCAATTATGTACGGCCTTAAAAAAGATGGCGGGCTCTTTCCGGCAGACTTTGGCGGTCATCTCCTCATCGCCCCCTATGATCTTACGCTGAAAAAGGCTCCATAGGCAAGCCACATCCGTGTATCTTTGTACCCTCTTACCCGCGGCTATGCTCGTTTCTGGCATAGAAATTGTGGTATGTTTTATCCGCATCTTCGGAACCTTCAAGGGCAATGTGCCATTAATAAGTTTTCTTGCACAGTTTGCACACTGTGCAATACAAGTTGCACACTTTTGTATTGATAGTCAGCAGTTTCGGTACTTTATTGCACACTTCAGGCGTGAAAAAAGAAATTGCGCAATTTAGCTTCCTTACGTTCGGTACACACCAGCAAAGGCTTGTGCCATTAGTAGGTGTTCTTGCACAGTTTGCACACTGTGCAATACAAGTTGCACACTTTTGTATTGACAGTCAGCAGTTTCGGTACTTTATTGCACACTTCAGGAGTGAAAAAAGAAATTGCGCAATTTATCTGCTGATGTTTCGTTCTGGATAAAGCATAGCTAAAGTGTATATGACAAAAACCCGTAAATACATCCGTACCACAGCCTACATATATATGACAGCGATATGCATTATGTGGCTGTCAGACAATTTCTCAGCCGGCTACACAAATTGGGTGATGTTGTCACTGACTGCTCTGATAGTGATAGCTGCATTCCTCAGGAAGCCCGTGCTCGATAAGATAGCGGGTTACATAACCATAATAGGAGGAGCCTATATGATGCTGGCCGTGCTAAGTGCTTACAACAGTGCAATGAGCAATCACCACCCCGACGCTGCCAATAAGGCATTGGCTTTCGGTCTGCCTATGTTCGCCCTGACGGCGGTAGCAGGCGTACTGCTATTCTGGCTGGCCCTGTCCGCCACAGAGCAGCAGCCCGCAGCGCAGCAGACTCTATAAACCGTCACTGTTCTCTGTTCACTATTCACTGTTCACTATTCACTGCCTGACATCCAGCACATCGCGCAGTGCATTGCCGATAACATTGAAAGCATAGACCAGCAGCATAATGGCCATGCCGGGTATCAGAGCCAGCAGCGGGCGGTCTGTGAGCAGAAAGTTGTAATGCTCCTTTATCATCAGCCCCCATGAAGGGTTTGGTGGTTGCACGCCAAAGCCAAGAAAGCTCAGCCCGGCCTCTACCAGTATGGCGGTGGCGAAATTGCCGGCTGCTATCACCATTACAGGGCCTGCTATATTGGGCAGTATATGTCGGAAGATGATACGGCTGTCGCTGAGGCCAAGGGTACGTGCTGCGGTCACATAGTCCATTTCCCGCAGCACCAGCACCTGGCCACGTATCAGGCGGGCAGCGCCCACCCACATGCTGAGGCCTATGGCTATGAATATTTCCCAAAAGCCCTTGCCAATGGTAAGTGTGATGGCGAAGATAAGCAGCAGCGTAGGTATGGCATACAGAATATTGATGATCCACATGACAATACTGTCTGTGACACCACCATAGTAACCCGCCAATGCCCCTAACGCGATGCCTATGGTAAGCGATAGCAGTACTGCGATAAACCCTACCGACAGCGTGACCCGCGAGCCTATCAGCAGCCGCGACAGTATATCCCGGCCATAACGGTCTGTGCCGAGGTAAAACTTTCGGGTGACTATATTATGCTCCTGCACGTATGCCACGTCATCACCATTATAACCGGCAGGCGCCAGCGAGGCCAACGAATAAGATAGCGTATCCTCAATGCCATCATCTATATAGTGCTGCACAATGATGGTATTGCCGGCTATGCGGTATCCGTTAATGGGAATGGCATTATAGGAGGACGGTGTTCCGAATAACCAACGGGATAGCCTGCTACCCTGCTCCATCGGCCGCAACGACGGGATGTAGAGTAGCTGCTTGGTAAAGCCCGGGCGCCTTGCCCCCAGCTCCACGATCATACGGTTGGCAGATGGTGTGGCATCGGGAGCCAGCACATAGGCAAAGACAGATACCAGGCAGGTGAGCGTAATGATGCACAATGCTACAACAGCGGGAGGCCGCCTGAGCAGCTTCCTCAATACGGAAGGCTGTGTATCACTGTTGCTCATACATAGTAGTAGGAATCAGTTGAGGCCATGCTGATCCACGAGGTAGATAAGCTGGGCCAGCACAGCGGCTCCAAGCTTCAGCTCACGGTGGTTCACATTCTCGAAAACGTCATTATTGGTATGGTGCACATCAAAATACCGCTGACAATCGGGAACAAGGCCCGCCATAGGTATCTTCAGTTTTTTGCCTATCGGGTCTATGTCGGCTCCGCCCTCTTCACGGGTGAAATCGTACACGCCCCACGGCAGAAAGAGGTCCTTATACTTTGTCACCTGCTCCTTCTGCGCTGCAGACATCTCCAGGCCAATGCCACGGGGCGAGAAGCCTCCGGCATCTGTCTCAATGGCTATGACATGATGCTCGCCGCGTGCCACCGCGGAGTCTGCATAAGCCTGGCCACCCTTCTGGCCGTTCTCTTCATTCATGAAGAGCACAGCGCGAATGGTACATTTAGGCTTGTAACCGATGGCTTTCAGCGCGCGTATCACCTCCATGGATTGTACGCAGCCGGCACCATCGTCCTGGGCGCCTTCACCCACATCCCATGAGTCGAGGTGGCCGCCAACAGTGATGATTTTTTCAGGTACTTCAGAACCTTTTATCTCACCAATGACATTATATGAACGCACCATATCCGGCATCATCTTGCAGTCCGACTTTATCTTCGCCATCACTGTACCTTTTTTGCAGGCGGCTTCCAGCTTGTCTGCAGTATAGTTGCCGAGGGCCATAGCGGGCACCTTTTTAATGGAATCGGTATAATGTGTACCACCTGTATGCGGGTAGTCATCGGCACCGGTGGACATAGAGCGAATGATGATACCTACAGCGCCTTTCTTAGCCGCAGCAGAGGGCCCGCCGCCACGATACTTAACAGCATCGCCATAGCCTTTGAAAGTGAAGACAAAGTCCTGTCTGAACCTGTAATCGAAGAAGACGATCTTTCCCTTAACAGCAGCATCAGGCAACGCTTTCAGCTCATCATAATCGTGCACCATCACAATAGGCGCTTCCAGTGTTTTACCGCAAGTACCCTCACTGTTGCCCAGGGAAAGCGCCACAACTTCTTTGTAGGCGCCGTCCATCTTCAGTTGCAGACTTTCCTTACCGCGATACCAGTAAGGTACATCAGCAGCCTGAAGCCATACTTTGTCGGCGCCTGCATCTTTCATCGCTTTCTCACCCCAGTTCACCGCCTTTGCAGCAGCCGGAGACCCTGATATACGATGCCCTACAGACTTACACAGCACACGGAGATTGTCATAGCAGGTGCCATGCAGCATCACCTCATCAGATATCTTCCTGAACATTGCCGAATCCTGCGCCTGTGCAGCAGTTGCACTGATGGCTACCAATATGGCCGATACTATCTTTTTCATTTAATTTTCTTTACCGCTTCCTTTAAATTGGTGATGAGTCTCTTTAAAAAGTACATTGAATGTAGTGAGCGAGCCATACACCGATGTGATATACTGCTGCAGTTCTATCTTTTCATCTTCAGAGAGCACCTTGTGGGCGTTGATCTTCTGCTCCATCACGCGCAGCCTGTCACGCACCATGGTTATCTTATGAAAGAAAGTATCAATAGGCACTTCCTTTGCCTGGAGGCTGTCATCGCCCGGCTTCATCACCAGCATGCCATTCTTCCACTTAGGAGCAATAGGCACAAGCTGCATATCGTGAAGGCGCTGATCCAGTATATTATTCAGTGCCTGCTCTATATCCGCGATGGTGATCTGCTCATTGCCGCCGCCACCGGCCACCTCTTCCATTACTTTCAGCTCATAGTCTTTACTGATACTCTTAGTGCCCTGCTGCGACTTGAACCAGATAATATAAAACTCAGATGCCGTATCGACCACCACACCCCTGCCAAAATGCGGGTGCTCTACCCGCGACCCAATGCCTAATTGCGAACTCATGTATTTGTATTGAACGACCAAAATAAAGAAAAAGACAGAAATAAGTCAGCGCAAGGCGATCAAATCGATGAAGGTGTTTTCGGAATATGTTTATTTTTGTCCGTCAATGGCAAAGAAAAAAAAGTCAGGCTTCCGGAAATTCCTGATATATACCTTCCGATTCTTTCTTATTATGTTCCTTTCTTCTTTGCTATACGTGGTAGTATGCAAGTGGGTGAACCCTCCCGTTACCATCACACAACTGGGAGGGCTCTTTGGCGGGTATGGCCTGAAGCGGGATTATGTGAGCTGGAACGAAATATCCCGAAACGCGAAGCTTGCAGCCATAGCCAGCGAAGACCAGCTTTTTCCCGAGCATGGCGGATTTGACTGGAAAGCAATAGATAAGAGCCTGAACGGCCCCAGGAAGAAGAAACGCACACCGGCAGGGGGTGGAGCCAGCACCATCAGCCAGCAGGTGGCCAAGAATGTATTCCTGTGGCAGGGAAGCGGCTGGGGAAGGTATCTAAGAAAGGTACCGGAATTCTATTTCACACAGCTTATTGAGTGGATATGGGGTAAACGCCGGATACTGGATGTGTACCTGAATGTGATAGAGATGGGGCCGGGAATATTTGGTATAGAAGCTGCGTCACAACACTACTTTCATAAACACGCGAGAGACCTGACAAGGGCAGAGTCGGCTATGATCATAGCCTGCCTGCCCAACCCGAAGGTATTTACCGTTGTTCCGCAAAGCAGGCGTGTGAAGTGGCGCTATCCGCAGATCATGGACCAGATGGATAACCTTGATGGTGACGAGGATATAGACGCGGTTGTACAGACACCATAAGACGAAGATAAATCCATAATTTGCCGGCGTGATACAGAAAATAGGTATAGAGCAATTCCCGGCTTTGTCTGCGGTGCATCCTGTGATAGATGTACGCAGCCCGGGTGAATACCATCATGCTCATATTCCGGGAGCTTATAGCCTGCCGTTATTCTCTGATGAGGAAAGAAAGGTGGTAGGCACTCTCTACAAACAACAAAGCAGGGAAGCTGCCATAAAAGCCGGACTGGACTATTTCGGACCGAAGATGCGGAGCATGGTGGAGGCGGCCGAGAGTATCCTTTCTGCTCATAAAGATGGCGGCAAAACCGTTATCGTTCATTGCTGGCGCGGGGGTATGCGAAGCGCCGGAGTAGCCTGGTTGCTGGATCTTTACGGCTTCAAGGTTTACACACTGGCAGGAGGCTACAAAGCATTCAGAAAGTGGGTGCTCGGACAGTTTGACAAAGAGTACACTATCCGGCTATTAGGCGGCTACACGGGATCGGGGAAGACGAAAGTATTGCATGAGCTTGCAGCCAAAGGCCATACGATCATTGACCTTGAGGATATAGCCAAACATAAAGGATCTGCCTTTGGCAAGTTGGAAGGCGTAAGCCAACCATCACAGGAAATGTTTGATAACCTCCTTGGTATCAGACTACATCAAATCTCACAGAACGTTAAGAATAAGTGTATCTGGATAGAGGATGAAAGTCAGCGTATAGGGCATATCAATATTCCGCCGGCATTCTGGAAAAGTATGCAGGCATCGCCGGTACTGTTTATGGATGTACCATTTGAACAGCGACTTGATCACATCACTGCTGAGTACGGCGGTCTGACAAAAGAAGACCTTGTCGGCGCCACTGAGCGGATCAGGAAAAGACTGGGTGGATTGAATACCCGGAATGTACTGACGTATCTCGAGGAGAACAATTACAAAGAAGCTTTCCGCATACTACTCCGATACTATGACAAATACTATGCTAAAGGCTTAATTGAGAACAAGAAGATCGAACCAACCGTCATAGCATGTGCGAATGCAGATGAGCAGACAAACTATGAGACACTGATACAAACTATTTAATAATGGAATCACCGGATATAAAACTGACGCAATACTCAAGAGGTGCTGGATGTGGCTGTAAAATAGCACCAGCAGTACTACAGGAGATATTGAAAACAGATGAAGTGCAGCCGCTGAATGACAGGCTTTTGGTTGGCAACAGCACTAATGATGACGCTGCCGCATATGATCTCGGGAATGGCACTGCACTTATCTCTACTACGGATTTTTTTATGCCCGTAGTTGATAGCGCTTATGATTTTGGCCGGATAGCTGCAGCCAATGCCATCAGCGATGTTTATGCCATGGGCGGGAAGCCCGTACTTGCGATCGCGATATTGGGATGGCCAATAGAAAAGTTGCCGGCATCACTTGCCCGGCAGGTATTGGAAGGTGCAAGAAATATTTGCAATGAAGCAGGCATACCACTGGCAGGTGGCCATAGTATAGACAGCACGGAACCAATATTCGGTCTATCTGTGAACGGACTCTGTAAAACTGACCACCTGAAGCGTAACAACACGGCAAAAGCAGGAGACCTGTTATTCCTCACTAAACCAATAGGCAGTGGCATACTATCTACAGCCCAGAAAAGAGGCGTATTGAAAAAGGAAGACGAAGAAGATCTGATAAAATACCTGGCACAAGTTAATAAGATCGGCGAGAAACTTGGGGCCATATCCGGGGTGAGGGCTATGACCGATGTGACCGGCTTTGGATTAGCCGGGCATCTAACGGAGATGGCCAATGGCAGCGATCTTTCTGCTGAAATATATTATTCCGGATTACAGGTGATGAGTGGCGTAAGAGAATACCTGTCGCAACGAATAGTTCCCGATGCTACCTACCGAAACTGGAACGCCTATGGAAGTAATATAAACTTTGACGCCGGCGTGAATGTAATGGAGGCTTTCAGCCTACTGCCTGACCCGCAAACGAACGGTGGTTTGCTGATCGCAGTCGCGCCTGAATCTGCAGATGAAGTTATCAGTTTACTTCAGCAATCTGGCATGCCGGATCATATACAGCCCATAGGCACTATGATAAATAAGACCGATAAGGTAATTTTGGTGAAAGCATAACATCTTATGAGCAAGTATGATCCGCGTATAGACGCCTATATTGAAAAGTCGAAAGATTTTGCCAAACCTATTCTCACGCATCTGCGCGAGCTGGTTCATACATCGTGCCCTGATGTTGAAGAAACATGGAAATGGAGCTTCCCTCATTTTATGTACAAGGGAGAGATACTCTGCAGCATGGCGGCGTTCAAGGAACACGCAGTGTTCGGTTTCTGGAAGGCGGCACTGATGCCTGATACGGATGATATATTGTCTGTAAAGGACAGGGAGAGCATGGGGCACCTGGGCAAGCTGGAAAGTGTTAAAGACCTGCCAAAAGACAGCATTCTGAAGAAATATGTCAAGGCAGCGATGAAACTCAATGATGAGGGCATTAAACTTCCGGCCCGTAAGACCGTCTCAGAAGCAGAAAAGAAAAAACTTGATATCCCCGCCTATTTTGCAAAAGAGCTGAAAAAGAATAAAAAAGCTAGGGAGGTTTTTGATTCATTCAGCTATACCAACAAGAAAGAATATATCACTTGGTTTGAAGAAGCAAAAACTGATGCTACGAGAGATAAGCGGTTGGCGCAGGCTATGGAGTGGATAGAGGAGGGGAAAATACGCCATTGGAAATACAATAAGTGCTGACACAACAACAAACAAAACATAAACATGAAAAGACACATTCTCGCAGTTACGATTGCTGCACTTTCCACACTAAGCACATTTGCCGCGCCAGACAAGCCAACCGTATATATGTACAAGCAGATCACTACGGTGGAGTCAGTAATACCAGGCGGGCTGGGCCGCTCGCGTATATTATATACCGATGACAACGGACAGATGCTGGACCGTGAGCTGAAAAATTTCTATAGCCTTGTGGGCATCAACTTCGATAATATTGCCAATAACGACAGAGTGATCGTGGACAGGCTGAATGATTATGCAGAGCAGGGATGGGAGCTGGTGCAGGTAACTACCGGCAGTAACCAGCAAAGCAGCAATGGCAACAGCAACGGAGGCTTGTTCATTACACGCTATGTGTTCCGGAAGGCGAAATAGTAAATAGCATAGATGAATATGGGGCTGTGTCAATGGCACAGCCTTTTTTTATGCCTGTTCCTTTAAATATGGTGATACCGGAATAGTATAAAAAGAGGACGTCCTTAATAATAGAAGGTCTCTAAATGAAAAATGCCCCGTCGGTAAGACGAGGCATTTAAAAGAATATGGCAGCTACCTACTCTCCCGCATTGTGGTGCAGTACCATCGGCCATGGCGGGCTTAACTTCTCTGTTCGGAATGGGAAGAGGTGAACACCG
>JBGAIF010000005.1:0-309012 GCA_044225795.1 Flavipsychrobacter sp. | reverse complement strand
GACCTGGGCCCTGACACATCGATATGCCTGGGCAGCCATTCGATCATGCTTGGCGACAACAACATCATGAACGCGAGCAATCCGAAGGCGAGATACGTGTGGAATACTAATGAGACGAGCCCGAGCATAGTGGTGACGAAACCGGGCATGTACTATGCTAAGCTGACGATCAACGGATGCCCTGTAAGTGATACGGTGACGGTACTGAACGACTGCTATATAGAAGTGCCGAACGCGTTCACGCCGAACGGGGATGGCCAGAACGACTATTTCTTCCCTAGGGAGTACCTGACGAAGGGACTGACGGGCTTCAAGATGGACATCTTCAACCGGTGGGGCCAGTTGCTGTTCTCTACGAATAACCTGACCGGGCTGGGCTGGGATGGCAAGTTCAACGATGTGCCGCAGCCTGAGGGCGTGTATATCTTCAGGATAGACGCTACGTTCAAGGACGGGCAGATAGAGCATCATACCGGCAACCTGACATTGCTACGATAATATAATTTCCAGACAGCAAGCAATAAATGAAAGAGGATGAACCGAAAGGTCATCCTCTTTTGTGTTTTAAACGACTGTGGAAAGAAATAGCATAACGAATCACCTGTGTGGTGGCAAGTTTGTTTATTTTTATGGTTGTATGGTGTTGAACTATGTCTGGATATCCTTTTTGCTGATTGGCTTTGCAGTCGCCATAGTGAAGGCCGTGTTCCTGGGACAGACCGGATTATTTGCTCAAATGCTCAGCGCATTGTTTGAGGCTGCGAAGAACGGATTTGAAATATCCATCGGGCTAACCGGTATCATGTCGTTGTGGCTGGGAGTAATGAAGGTGGGAGAGAAGGCGGGCGTGATAACAGTGTTTTCAAGGCTGGTGTCGCCATTATTCAAGACATTGTTCAAAGGAGTGCCCAAAGATGGTACTGCCTATGGTAGTGTGATGATGAACCTGTCGGCAAATATGCTGGGGCTGGATAATGCGGCTACCCCGCTGGGCCTGAAGGCGATGAATGATCTGCAGGAGCTGAATCCGCAAAAAGATACGGTAACAGATGCACAGATCATGTTCCTGGTACTGAACACAGCAGGCATAACGCTGATACCGACATCGGTAATTGCCATGCGTCAGACCATAGCACTTGAGCAGCATGTACAGAATTTTAACGCAGCCGATATCTTTCTACCTACGCTGCTGGCGACATTTATTGCGTTTCTTTCGGGCATCATTGTTGTCTCCTTATTTCAACGAATTAACTTGTTGAAATTACCTGTCATTTTGTTTGTGTGCGGCTTTGGAGGTTTGATCTTCACTCTTCATCATTTTCTCTCACAGATGCCGGTAGACCAGATGAACCAGACGATTGGGCTGATAGGTAGTGGTGTGATATTGTCTATCGTCATGTTGTTCATTACGGCCGGTGCGATAAAAAAGCAGAATGTATTTGACCATTTCATAGAAGGCGCCAAGGAGGGATTTAACGTTACCATACGGATCATTCCATACCTGGTAGCGATGTTGGTCGCCATAAGTGTATTTCGCAGTTCCGGGTGCATGGATTATGTGATCAACGCCATAGCCACAGTGGTAGGTATGTGCGGGCTTAATACAGATTTTGTACCTGCTCTACCGGTTGCAATGATGAAGCCATTAAGTGGCAGCGGCGCGAGAGGCCTGATGGTGGATGTGATGCGGAATTACGGCGTAGGTTCATTCCAGGGAAAGATAGCTGCTATTATACAAGGGTCTACCGAGACAACGTTTTATGTATTGGCTGTGTATTTTGGCAGCATACAGATAAAGAACACCCGCCACGCAGTGATATGTGGATTGATCGCAGACCTGGCCGGTTTGATAGGTGCAATAATAGTAGGGTACATGTTCTTTTGGAAACACTAAGGGCCGGCTAACAGCCGACCCTTATCACCAATATTTATTGCTTTATTAATAGCCAAATGGTTTGGCATCTACGTGCACTGTTGTCTGGTCCCACGACATATCGAAGCCATCGCCCGAAGGAGTGATAGTGAATGTCTCTACCGATTTACTCAATGCCTTGACCGGAACAGGAGACACGATAATATTCTTATCCTTTATCTTATCGTAGTCGTCAGCTCCCCATTGCTTAAGCTCTGTATTGAGAATAATGGTCCAGTCTGTTGCAGTAGGTATCACATATAAAGTATAAGTTCCGGCACCAAGCTGACGCCCCGCAAAGAGGCAGGCCTTATTGATCGTGATCTCGGTAGCTTCGTCATCTCCAGCACGCCAAACATCTCCGTAGGGTACGATAGGGCTATCTTTTTTGTCACCAAAAACCTGCTTACCTTTTTTAGATGGCTGGCCATAGGTGATTGTAAAGTTGCTACCGGTAACACTTGTATGAGGGCTATTGTGTTTCTTAGCAAATAAAGTACTGCAAGACAGCAGCATGATAAGCGTTAAAGATAAAGTCTGTTTCATGTAAAAAAACGATTAAATGTTTAAAAAATAACCATAAAAAAAGGTTGAGCCAAGCTCAACCCTTTTCTTTACAAAGTTGTAATTAGTTTACAAATTCAATTGGGATGAGAACACTAGTATTGTCCCACTCAATCTGTAGGCCGCCATCCTGAATAGACATAGTCAGTTTATCCACAGGAGTGGACAAAGGCGTTGTGCGCCCCCAGGTAGAAATCACGGTCTTATCAGCGTTCTTATTGAGGTCTGCAATTGACGTAAGGTTTGGCTTGGAGTTAAATATTACTACCCATTCACCTTTAGCAGGTTTTGCAAACAAAGAATAAGTACCAGCTTTCAAGGATCTTTTGTTACCGCCAATGAGGCAATCTTTCTTAAGTGTGAGCTGAGCTGATTTACCCTCCCCCATTGTCCAGGTAGTTCCGTAGGGAATTACTGCATTTTCGCCTGAAGTGCCGAATATCTGTTTGCCATTCCTGGAAGACTGACCATAAGAGATGCTTATATTGCTGCCGGAAGCAGTAACGACCTTGGCGGATGATTTATCTTTAGCGAACGCACCGGTAAGTGTAAAAACTACTGCCAGTACGGAAATTATAATACGTTTCATAACTTAATTGAAATTAAGGGTGTGATCAATTATTTTGAGTAAATTTTATAGGCAACAATACGCTCGTGTTATCCCACTCGATCTGAAGTCCACCATCCTGAGGAGTAATGGTCAACTTATCTACCGTACCTGCGGCAGGTTTAACAAGGCCCCATGACCTTGCTAATGTGCTACTGGCATTCTTATCAAATGCTGCAGCAGTATGGATATTTGAAGGGGCAAAGTGAAAAATCCATTCACCAACTGCAGGCTTTACAAATAAAGAATAGGTACCCGCTTTAAGATGAATGCCATTTCCTCCGATTAAACAATCTTTTGTAATTGTAACGGTAGCGGCATCGTTATTGCCAACTGCCCAGGTATGTCCATATTGAGCTATAACATTGTTTTCGAAACCGAAAGCTGTTCTACCATTCAATGAGGGTTGGCTATAGGACACACTGATGTTGGTAGCGGTCACAGTCGTATGTTTCGCTGTTGCGGCGTTTTTTTCTTTTGCAAAGCCACCGAACGCCATTATCATAACGAGGGCTAATGAGATAGAATTTTTCATAGAATTTTTCAATTTATTGCAAGGTAACATTTTTTTCATTATGAAAAAAGTACCTATACCAGATTTTTTATTGATCGTACGTTGACCTGTATCACCTTAAATTTAATAACTTTTAGTTATAAAATTAATCAACTATCACTGGTCTTTATAATAAGACATTAAATAACGGGAATACGTTGGGGTGAAAACAAAAAAACACCGTAGAACGGTGTTTTTTTGTTTTTTATAAGAGAATAATATCAATTCTGTTTCAATTTCATGACTGCGCGACGGTTTTTCGCACGGCCTTCTGAGGTTCGGTTTGAAGCCGCAGGGCTCTTAGAGCCATGACCAATTGTCTTAACACGGGAGGATTTCACACCCTTATCTACTAGGAAGGTTTTAACAGCGTTGGCTCGGCGTTTAGACAAACCGCGGTTGTAAGTAGCCGTACCTGTATTGTCAGTATATCCATGCACAATAATATGGGCTTTGCTGTCATTATTGATATGATTGATCGCGTCTTCAAGTGTAGGATATGACTCAGGTTTTATCTCGGTCTTGTTGAGATCGAAGAGAATAGGATCATTCATATTGCCGACAGGGGTAACATCTACGTCTTCATGCTCCGGTGGTGGAGGATTGCTGATGATCTCAGTAGTCTTTTCTTCCGGCTCTGCTGCCACCTCGGGAACGTATGGTTTCCTGGCCTTAGAGAGGTAAATACGCACACCTGCACTGATACCCAGCGAACTTGCCGTTACTTTAGACACATTGCCAAGAACAGAATTATAAGTGCCTATCTTATCGGTGATCATACCGCCGGAACCATTATTGGAAAAGCGCTGATAGAGATAATAAGCGCCGACATTGAGTGCGATATTGTCTGACAGATAGAAGCTGACAGCGGGGCGCAACAAAATGCCAACAGAACCACCTTTATAAGAAGACTTGCCTGTGTTGGATGAAGGGGCCATATTGAGGCCGACATTATTGCCTTGCTTGCGCAACTGGTCGAAGTATGCCTGAACATCAGGCTGAACGGTAGACTGGTACTTGCGAGTGATAAGGAGGTCAGAAGCGCCGGGCACTGTGCTATTGTCGTAAACAGTTTTTACAGCACCCTGTGTGCCGGTGAATTTATAAATAGCCTCATAATCGAAAGTGGCATCTGTAGTATATGAATTGGCTGCGCTGAGATTGAACATAAGCCCTGCATCTGCGGTGAAGCCAATGTTTTTAGAGAAGCGTTTTTTGTACTTGAGTAATAGAGGGATATTGAAGTTGCTGATCCGCAACTTCTCATTTATGGGGGCATTGGCGGTAATTACCTGCCTGAATACATTGCCTGCATAATCATTTGACTGATATTCGACATGGAAATTGTCCAAAGTAGCGGTGCCGTGCTGGCTCATGTACCAAAGCCCGGTGCCGATACCCCAGTTGCGTGCCTTATCGAAGAAGTATGCGATCTCTGCGTCGAAGCCGATGGAAGATCCCTTGCGGAATTTCAGATCGGTGATGTTGCTGTTGACAGCATTGAGATAATATGCAGAAGGATCGCCGGCAGTAAAGCGCTGTGACAGCATACCGCCGGTAAGATTCAGGTCGAGACACCAGTTTGACAGGAGGCTATCCGCATTAAACGGGGCCTTCTGTTTGCCGCTGCCGCCGTGCACATAGTCGGCCTCAGGCGTGATATTCTGCGCCTGCAGGTGGCCTATGGTAACGGAAGCTAATAATGCCAGTAATACTTTCTTCATCTGTCGTTGTTTTAGTCCGCAACAGCATTGGCGGACAATGAGTTAGTTATTTGTCTTTACAAAGTTTGTATTCAACACCTTCATTCCGTTTTGAGTGCAGGTGATGTGATACCAGCCTGTTGCCAGGTTTGAAGTATTGAATTCAAATTTCTGAGTTGTTCCTGATTGTGTCATAAGTATCCTGCCGAGATTGTCTATAAGCACCACATCCGTAACCACACCGGAAGCATTGTCCAGTTCCAGAGTAACCTTGTTATCAGCAGGGTTGGGATACAGAGCGTATTTAACGGAAGCAGCAGCGTTTACGTTAGTAACCGCCATTGGCGCGTTGAAATATGTCTTTTGGCTGCATCCGCTCTTTTTAGTCTTAACCCAATAGTATTTGTTTGTAAAATCTGGAGCGTTATTGGGGTAGCTCTGGAAAATAGCACCAGCCACATCGTGCGATGCCAGCGTGCCGGCATCATCATAACCCCATTGGAATTCGTCTACACGGTTGTCCATATAAATGAACTGAGCATTGTAGTACAATACCTTATCTGAGGTAACTACTGACGAATTTACATTAACAGATACCGCGTCTGTGCCTGTACATCCTGATCCTGTGATGGTGGACGTAAGTATGAGTGTAGCGGGGCCCGGAGCGGGGAAGCTAACGACAACATACTGACCTGAGTTTCCCGCGGCTGTAATAGTAGCATTGGATGCGCTCCAGGCATAAGTAACACCGCTGGCAGGTGGCGTGTCGGCGCCAAATACCTGGTTGTTTGTACCAGAGCAGAAGCCTGTAGCAGGAACTGTAGTGATCTTAGCTAAAGAGAGCGGAGGATTGACCGTAACCGTTACTGTGCGTGTGGCTGAACAGCCGTTGGCATTGAGTACATAAGTATAGACCACATCCTGCGGTGCCGAAGTACCATTGTATAGGGCCTCACTGATGCTGCCTGTGCCGGATGATGTTGCCGGCGTAATGCCGTAGATAGCAGCACGGCTCCATGCAAAAGAGGTGGCTGGTATCGTGCCGGTTGGCAGATAGCTGAAAGTAGCTCCATTGCAGATATTGCCGGCAGAAGTAGCAGAAGTAAGGTTTGGCTTTGGTGTCACATTGACAACAACGCTCTGGTGATTGATACAACCACCACCGGAAATAGTATAATTGTAAGTAGCTGCTACTGTGTAGTAAGTAAGATTGTAGAGCGTTTCCATCGGGTTGCCGGAGCCGGAGGCCGTAGGATTGGAAATGCCGCCTATGAACGGACGTGTCCATGAAAAGACTGCGCCGGGTGTAGTGGAAGCGGGTGCATAATTGAACACGCTGCCATCACAAATATCGGGAGGAGTGAGTGAACTGCTGAGTGTGGGCAATGCCACCACCGTAACGATCACATTGGTAGAAGCCGTATCGAAACCATCGAATACCTGGATAGTGAATGTATCGTTTCCGAGGTAGCCGGTGGCAGGCGTATAATCGAGGCCGGAAGGTGTAACGGTGCTACCGGTAGATAAAGCGGTAGTGGCAAAGCCGGAAAGTGTGCCGTGGTAAGGGCCGGCGAGTATTGTCCATGTTTCTGTTTGCCCGTGATCGAGATCTGTAACTGTCATCTGTGCATTGACAGATGTTGTTGCGTTCTGACAAGCGGATGTTGTTTGCAGGTAACCATTTGTAAAAGAAGGAACATTATTGGCAAGGCGTGCTGAAGCCTGAACATTGCCAAGTAACAGCATGCATGAAGTGATAGCAACAGTAAGAATACTTTTGCGCGTTTTTTTCATGTTGTGAGCATTTTGTGGATAAAGTAAGCCTTCTTTCATAGCCAATGATTATCAAATGAACCCGAAAAGTAAGTAATTAATGCCAAAAAGCAAAGCTACGACTGACTTATTAAAACATGATATATTTGATGCATCTGACCAGGTGTGGTGGACTTTCCTTTATTAAGGCAACAAGAGTGCATTTTTACTTAATGTGTAGACGGCTGGCAACCATTGACCGGAATGGCAAGTGGAATTATAGACGGAATGCATTAGTTTTATGACCGAAAAGCTGAACATATGAAAAAATCGATAGTGTTGGTGCCGGTATTGCTTGCTGTATTGCTGATAGCCGGACGCTGCGCAGCCCCGAAGGGAGACGGTATTAAATTTTATGATAAATCGTGGCAGGAAGTTTTGGCGAAGGCAAAGGCGGAGCATAAGCCGATATTCATGGATATATATGCTACATGGTGCGGTCCGTGTAAAATGCTGAAGCGGGAAACTTTCACAGATAAAGAGGTGGCCAGGTATTTTAATGAGCATTTTGTAAACGTATCTTATGATGGTGAGACCGGGGATGGACTGATGCTCGCCAGGAAATTTGGCATAGAAGCATACCCTTCTCTCTTCATACTGGATGAACAAGGTAATATGGTGAAGATGGCCGTAGGCTACCACACTCCTGAGGACCTGATAGGGTTTGCGAAATCGGCGGTGAAAAAGTAAGATCTTCTGCAAAGCATATACGCTCCCGGTATGTATGACATGCCGGGAGTTTTTTTTGACAGCTATAAAACCATAATGACCATTGCCGCGTATATGATAAGAACTAACCAGCCATTAATAATTGAACAACCGAAGCGGAACAATCAAAAAAATTATGTTAACACTTCGGGAAAATGAGCGGTCTGGCATGTGTTTTGTATTACTACTTTAAAACGAGCCCATATGAAGAAGAGAAACGTCATATACTTCAGCAAGAATAAAGCATTGAAGATACTGGAGCGTCCGATGGACGTGGACCTGCAAACCCTGCTAAGTGCAACATTCGCGATATCACATAACCGCATGGTGAAGAGAGATATTGAGCGAGCGCTGCATGATCTGTCGGGGCCGGTCTATAGACTTACTGCATAAATATGTTTTTTAGGGTGTGTGAAAAGTGAAGAGGCGCTGCAATTGCAGCGCCTCTTTTTATGTGTGGCATTCGGATCATTACATCTTTACAAACTTGTGAACGGTAACACTGTATTTGCCGGAGAGCGATACATAATAAACACCAGCGGGCAGGTGCAGAATATGGATAGTAGTGAGCGGTTAAGATATATCCTGAGGCTAATGTAAATATCCCATCTGTAAGAGCATGCATTCATGCGCAAACAACAAACAGGAAATTCGCGGCAAATAAAAAGCCCCCGATACATCGGGGGCTTTAACTATCGGATATGATAATTCTTATTTTTTGAACTGAGGGATGAGGTCTTCAGCGAGCTTCACCATCTTAGAAACACCTTCTTCGGGGAGGTTGCCTTTCTTGAATTCCTTCAATACATCGGGGAGTTTCATCTCCATCTGCTGCAGGAATGTCTCTTCGAACGCTTTTACGTTCTTAACGGGCACCTGGCGGATGAGGTTGTTGGTACCGAGGTAAATGATAGCTACCTGCTTTTCTACCGAATAAGGTGCAAACTGGGCCTGCTTGAGGATCTCCACGTTACGGCTACCTTTATCGATAACGTTCTTGGTAGCGGCATCGAGGTCGCCACCGAACTTAGAGAAGGCTTCCATTTCGCGGTAGAGGGCCTGGTCGAGCTTCAGTGTACCTGCTACTTTCTTCATGGATTTGATCTGAGCGTTACCACCCACGCGGCTTACTGAGATACCTACATTGATCGCAGGGCGTATGCCGGAGTTGAAGAGGTTTGACTCAAGGAATATCTGTCCGTCGGTGATGGAGATCACGTTCGTAGGAATGTATGCGGATACGTCGCCGGCCTGAGTTTCGATGATAGGCAGGGCGGTAAGCGAACCACCACCTTTTACAAGATGTTTGATGCTCTCAGGCAGGTCGTTCATGTTCCTGGCAACAGAGTCGTTATTGATCACCTTGGCAGCGCGCTCGAGGAGACGGCTGTGGAGGTAGAATACGTCGCCCGGATAAGCTTCGCGGCCCGGAGGACGACGGAGCAGCAGGGATACCTCTCGGTAAGCTACAGCCTGTTTTGAAAGATCGTCGTAGATAACCAGTGCAGGACGTCCTGTATCGCGGAAGAACTCGCCTATGGCGGCACCGGCGAACGGAGCGTAGAACTGAAGTGGAGCCGGATCGGAAGCTGATGCCGATACGATAGTGGTATAAGGCATAGCGCCGTTATCTTCGAGGGTCTTCATCACACCGGCAACGGTGGATGCTTTCTGGCCGATAGCAACGTATATACAGTAAACAGGCTTGCCTGCTTCGTAAAATTCTTTCTGGTTGATGATGGTATCCACACAGATAGCGGTCTTACCGGTCTGACGGTCGCCGATAACGAGCTCACGCTGTCCGCGGCCGATAGGGATCATGGCGTCAATGGCCTTGATACCTGTCTGCAGTGGTTCCTTCACCGGCTCACGGTAGATAACGCCCGGCGCTTTACGCTCCAGCGGCATCTCATACGTTTCGCCCTTGATAGGACCTTTACCATCGATAGGCTCTCCGAGTGTGTTCACTACACGGCCAGACATACCGTCGCCTACCCTGATGGAAGCGATCTTGTTGGTACGTTTCACCTTGTCGCCTTCGCGGATGCTCTTGTAGTCTCCCATGAGCACGACACCTACGTTGTCTTCTTCAAGGTTCAGGGCTATCGCCTTCACACCATTTGAGAATTCAACAAGTTCGCCTTGGCGCACGCCTGTGAGGCCGTAAACGCGGGCAATACCGTCACCTACCTGCAGTACGGTACCTACTTCTTCCAGTGTAGCTTTGCTGTCGGCGTTGCTCAACTGTTGGCGCAGTATCGCCGATATTTCATCCGGTTTAATATCAACCATATATTATAGATTCAAAAGTTAATACTCGTTATAAAAAATCCAGTGTTACATCTTAGTCTCGTAGGTGTGGTCCACTACTTTAGACCTGATCTCATTGAGGCTGTTCTTAACGCTGGCATCAAATAATTTATCGTCCAGTTCCAATACAAATCCACCGATAAGGCTCTCATCAACCGCTGTTTTCAGATCGATGGTGCTTTGCGGCATATGGCCCGCGATCTTTGTACGGATGCTGTCTTTTACCGCATCGCTCATAGGTGATGCGGTGGTCACATGCACGGTCTTGATGTTCTTCAGCACATTGTACTGGCTGATGAATGCCGCGGCGATCTCGGGCATATTGGCCTCACGGCCTTTGTTCACCAGCAGCGAAATGAACGCGTTGGTAAGCGGGCTTATGTTGCGGCCCTGCAGCACGGCAGAGATAACGCTCAGCTTTTTGTCTGCGTGTACGATAGGGCTGCGCAGCATCAGTGCAAACTCATTGCTTTGCTGAAAGATACTGTTGAGCACCTGCATATCCTTCAATGCAGCCTCGAGACTGTTCTGTTCTACAGCCAGGTCGAGGAGCGATTTCGCATATCTTGAAGCGAGACGTGGATTTTGCATATTTCCTTATTAGTTAGCGGATGTGATGACCACAACTGCAATAAATGTTTTCTACTGTTCCCTTCGGGTCTGCTAGTTCAGTTTAATATCTTCAGAGAGCATCTTCAGGTAAGACTCCTGGTTGTCTGCTCCGGCAAGCTGCTTGCGCAGTATCTTTTCAGCAACGTTGACAGCCAGTGTGCCGATCTCGTTCTTAACTTCGGTGAGGGCGGCCATCTTTTGCTGCTGGATCTGGAGCTGTGCATCTGCCATTATCTTGCCTGCTTCTGTCTTAGCCTGCTCTTTAGCTTCGTTCAAGATACGGTCTTTCATTTCCTTAGCCTCACGCAGCATAACAGTGCGCTCTTCACGAGCCTGTGCCATCAGTTTCTCATTCTCCGACTTCAACTGGCTCATTTCGTTGCGAACGCGCTCAGCAGCGGCGATAGAATCGGCGATACCTTTCTCACGCTCTCCGAGAGAGTTGAGGATCGGTTTCCAGGCAAATTTGCCCAGGATGAACAATACCAGGAGAAACGCTATGAGCGTCCAGAAAAATAAACCGAGTTCCGGGGTTAACAAATCCATCTTTTATCAGTTTAACCCCCGGCCCCTGAAGGCGGGCAAGGAGTTGCGTTTAATAATATTTATTTTAAGAACTAATTTTTTGGTTGTTTCTCCCCTTCAAGAGGAGGGGGTTAAATAACTGCATCCTTGGCCCTATGCGTCGGATGCAGTTATGCTCTTTGTGCCGACCACTATACGAAGATAGCGAGGATGCCTGCGATAACCGCAAACAGTGCCACACCTTCTACGAAGGCAGCAGTCAGGATCATGTTAGCGCGGATGTCTCCTGCAGCTTCAGGCTGGCGGGCGATAGATTCTACCGCACCTCTACCGATCTGGCCGATACCAACGCCTGCACCAAGTGCAGCGATACCTGCGCCAACAGCACCACCTGCTTTCGCAGCGTCGCCGGCTAACATAATTGTGTTCATTAAAACTGACATACTATATTGGTTTTGATTAAAAAAAACTACGTTGTTTAGTGATCTGCTACGGCGTGCCCGTCATGCACATCATCGTGATGGTGCGCTTCTTCAATTGCCTGACCTATGAATACCGCAGTAAGATTAGTAAATATGAATGCCTGAATGGCCGCTACCAGCAACTCGAGCATGAACATGAACACAGAGAAAGCAAGGGAAACGGGTACGAAACCGATACCTGCAACCTTGCTGAGCACTCCGAATATGAATATCATGGACACCACGCAAAGGATCACGATGTGACCGGCAAGCATGTTGGCGAAAAGTCGTATTGTGAGGGCCACGGGCTTGATGAACAAGGAGATGATCTCGATAGGAACGAGGAGGAACTTGATACCCAGCGGCACACCCGGAGGATTGAGGAGATGGCCCCAGAAATGTTTGTTGGCGCTTACCACCATTACCAGGAAGGAAATGATAGAAAGGCAAAGCGTAACCGCGATGTTGCCGGTGAAGTTGGCACCACCCGGTAAGAGGCCAAGCAGGTTGTTGATCCAGATAAAGAAGAATACGGTCAGCAGCATAGGCATGTAGCCGAGGTACTTGCCGGCAAGGTTTGGCTTTGCTACTTCATCGCGGATGAAGATGACCAGCACTTCAATAGCATTCTGGAAGCCTTTAGGGGCGGTAAGTCCGGGTGTTTTGTATTTTTTGGCGGCAGAAGTGAGCAGCACCAGCAGCAGCACTACGCCGATCATCATAGAAAGAACATTCTTGGTGATAGAAAGATCGTAAACCTTTGAACCATCAGCGGCCATTACTTTCTCCTTCATATTCTTCTCTATATAAAGGCCTTCGTGGGTATTGCTGATCATCTTGCCTTCGGCGTCTTTGTGCCACTCTTCGAAATGTCCTGAAGAGAGGACAGAAAGGCCTTTTTCAGGCTGATAAATGATCATAGGAAGCGGGAAAGCAACCGGTTTTTCAGTGCCATTGGCATTTTTGAGGCTGAACAGGTGCCACTCGTGTGAATCGGACACGTGGCCGAAAACGAGCTCGGTGATGTTGATGCCTTCTTTCTTCTCTTCGTGAGCGGGTTCCGCAACTGCTGAAGCCGCGGCCGGCTCTGCATTTCCTTCGTTTTGTGCATATGAAGGAATACCGAACCCAACAAGCCCTAAAATCAATATATATATGAAGGAAAGACGCTTAGAAATCATTACCGGCTTCAAATTTTGCGCAAAGGTATGAGTTTATGGTCAATAAAAAAGTTCTTTTTTAAGATAATGTAACCAATTCAGCCATATGTATTGCGAAAAATATAACATGACCAAAGTCAGTATATCACATGACCAGAGTAATATATGTACATAAGAGATCGATCTATGTTTGCAAAATCTGAAACACTGCCGGCATAAGCAAAGCGAACCTATAACGGCTATCAAGAAATGAAAAAATGCAGACTGAAAAAGTAAAACAGGCCATTAGCGCCAATAAAGAATACGCGATAGTGTTGCTGGACCCCCAGGGTAAAATAGAAAGCTGGAACAAAGGGGCCTGTGAGATATTCGGATATGAGCCCGAAGAAGCTATCGGGAACGGTATAGGTATCTTCTTTGAAGAAGAGGACATCAGGATAGACCTGCCGGCAAGGATACTGCATGAAGCAGCAGAAAAAGGAACAATGACCTTTGAAGGTCCGAGGTTGCGGAACGGAGGACAGAAATTCTGGGCTGAGGTAGTATTGAATGCTCTTTATGGTAATGACAAGGAGTTGATAGGTTTTTCTGCCATCACAAAGGATGTAACATCGAGCCGAAGGCAAAAGGAATTTGACCGGAGGAACCTTCATGCCCTTATCAATAATACCCGCGACCTGATGTGGAGCATAGACAGGGAATATAACCTTATCACCTCCAATGAAGCATTTGACGGCATGGTAGCGCACATGTGCGGATCGCGGATAGAGCCGGGGTCGTGTGTACTGGCGGACGGATTCACGAGAGAACAAATAACGAGGTACCGGGTATGTTATGACAGAGCTTTTTCGGGCGACAAGTTCAGTATCCTGGACTTTGCGCCTGCTCCGTTTGAGCAATGGTCAGAAATTTCATTTCAGCCGATCATGGAAGACGGAGAAGTAGCGGGGGTGGCCTGTCATGCGCATGATATCACCAGTAACATCCGTGCTGAGCAGAAGATCAAACAACTGAACAGATTGTACGAGCTACTGCTGAAGCTGAACCGCACGTTGTCCCGTTCGGGGAGTGAACCGGTGCTATTTGACAGAGTATGTAAACTGGCTGTTGAATCGGGACAATTTAAAAGAGCATGGATAGCCAATGTGTACGCAGAAGACAGGAAACTGGAGCTGGTAGCAGCGTGCGGATTGCCGGAGGAAGATATTCCTATATTCAATGGCATGACCTATTATGAAGGCGGTGTGCAGGACAGGGTGATAAATACCGGCATTCATTACGTAAGCAATGATGTAGAGAACGACGAGATGCTGGCAAGGTGGCGACAATATTCTATGGAGAGAGGGTTGGGGTCATGCATTACCTTGCCTATAAAGAGTGCCGGTGTAGTTACCGCTACTTTCAACCTGGCAACAGAAGATGCCGGATTCTTCAATGAGGAAGAGGTGCAGTTATTAACGGAGGCGGCAAGGGATATTTCCTTTGCCGTGGAGGCGTTTGAAAACGAAAGGCTGAAAAGAAGTGCAGAAGAGAAACTTAAAAACAGGGAGGCCCGGTTAAAACACGCACAGGAGGTAGCTCATCTCGGCAGTTGGGAGCTTGATATGGCTACAGGCACAGCAACATGGTCGGAGGAATTGTGCCGCATATACGGACTTGAACTGACAGATAACATGCATTCTTACGAATCGTGGTTGTCATTCATTCATCCCGACGATGTGAGATACGTGCTCGGCACCTGGGAGGAAGGAATGGCATCACAGCAGAATTTCTCGTCTCATTACAGGATAGTGAGAATAGACGGGACTGTAAGATATATCTATAACCAGAACCACCTTGAATTTGACAAGAACAATGCACTTGTTTCTGTATATGGTACTTCGCTTGACATTACCGAAATGATGCAGGCAGAGGACGTGATCAGGAAAAATGCCAGCAGACTGAAGCAGGCGCAGGAGGTGGCGCATTTCGGGAGCTGGGAGCTTGGCTTTAAAACGGGTAAATCGAAGTGGTCTGACGAAGCGTGCAGAATATATGGGTTGGCGACAGATGATAATGTGCAAACGTATGAATCGTGGTTGTCGTTCATTCATCCTGAAGACGCTGAGTATGTGGCAGGGATCACAACACAAATGCAGGAAACACTAACTAATGTCAGCTTTTATCACCGGATATTGAGGCGCGACGGAACTGTAAGACACCTGCACTCCCGCGCCAACTATGAATTTGATGTTGATGGAAAACCGGTAGGGTTATTTGGCGTGGTACATGATATCACAGACCAGGTACACAATATTCAAAGGCTGCAGGTTCAGAATGAGCAACTGGAGGATATTGCCTGGATACAATCGCATAAGGTGCGTGGGCCACTGGCTACTATACTTGGGCTGGCCAAAGTATTCAAATCGGGAGATGCTGATGTGGATATTGACTTTATCGTGGATGGCATACTGGAATCTTCGGAACAACTCGACAAAGTGATCCATGATATAGTAGGGAAGACCGCCACCGTTTAGTTATTCAGTTGTTTGTGTGAGTGCCGGGCAAATGAGTATATTGCAGTAGCATATTATAACGTGTCACTTTCCAACACCAACCGTGTAAAATATTTTAAGCTTGCAGTGCCGGCGTATTTTCTGCTGCTGGGTATAATAGACCTGGTCGGGGGCATAATATCCAAGGGCAGGGTAGAGGGTGTTTCCACGCTTTCGTTCATTGTTTTTGCTACACCGTTCTTTATCAGGAAGAGCTGGGTGTACCTGATATTTGGCATCATTTACGCGATGATGTCCGCCATCCTTATCCTGGGTGTTTTTGTGTACCTGGTCAAGTATTTTAACGGAGAGCGGTTGCCTAACCCGCTATTATTCTTTGGTGTGGGGTTGCCGTTCGGGTTCCTGTCCTTTACACTATCACTCGTGATGATCTATATGAGCCTGGACCATTCGGGAAAAGGGATGAGGCTGAAGGATCCTTTTTAGGAGCCTGTTCTTTTCAGTTGTTTGTAAATAACAAAGGAGTAGATGGCCGGAATAAGGCTGGAAACAATAATGCCGAGCAGCAGGGCCATGTGGAACTTATGATGGATAATGAACGGGAATATCAATACCACTAAACCAACAATGAAGTAGAGCCTTCCGCCCATTTTGTGTGTCTTGCGCCAAACTGTCTCATTCTCTAATGTCCATGGTGTGCGGAAGCCGATAAAGTAGTTGGGGCGCACCGTTTGCATATAGTTGCCGAGGAAAATAAACAAGCCACCTATCAGCAGGAATGGCGAATTGGTATTGCCGATATTCCCGGTGAGCGCCGACTGTGCGATGAAGTAACAGATAGCGCTTATAGTGAGCATGATGACCAGTTTGAGCAGGAAGTATTTGTTGCCCATCTCGTTGATCTTGCCCTTTGGGTCTATCATGGGTATGAATGTGAAAAGCGCGTAGATGCCGACCAACAATGATGGCAGCAGGTAGGCCAGCATGGTCTTATGGCTCCAGTCGTTTGGCTTGCCATTCATGCCAAAGTGAGTAGGTACGATCTCCGGTAGTGCGGGCCAGATATGCCACAGGTACCATAAAGGGAGGATCATGATGATCCAGATCCATATTTCTTTTTTGAGCTCAAAGTTCTTCATAAAAGTGGTTTTTATTTTTTGAGGTTGATTATGAACCCGAGCAGGTCGTCGAGTATTGTGGTATTGATAGAATAGATAACAAACTGGCCTTGTTTTCGGCTATTGACCAGGTCTGCGTTCTTCAGTATCTCCAGGTGGTGTGAAATGCTGGGTTTTGATATATCGAATGCATCGAAGATCTCACCTGCGGTCATGTCTTTTTCTTTCAGGAGTTTGAGTATTTCCCGGCGGGTGCTATCATTTAATGCTCTGAAAAGGCCATCCATGTCAGTTAGATAATTAGACAAATGTCTAATTATTATTTGAGACTGCCAAATTTGAAATAAGAATTATAGCATTTTCAGAACGAAGATCGTACTGGAGCGCAAGGGGGTAGCTCCTACGGAGCATATAGATCCTTTGCCGTGATCTTGCTACAAACGGGTAACCCCTCCGGGGCAGCATTTTGGGTACTTGTTGTGATTATGCTACGAACGTGTAGCCTCTTCGGAGCAGTACATTAGGTACTTGTTGTAATCTTGCTATAAAGGGGTAGCCAGCCGGAGAGTACTAAGTCCGAATTAAGGGCCGCTTAAAGGCAGATGAGCCTTTAGCATAGGTACGATATTGTCTGAATCAAAGATCACGAAATCGCGCGATCTTTTTTACAGCCCATGATGAAAATAAAACAGCCCATCCGTAAGGATGGGCTGCATTCTGATCGTCAGTTCTTTTATTACATAGCCATATCTGCATCGTCTGCAGGGCTTACCTGCGGTGCTGATTCTGATTGTGGCTGGTCGTTGTTGTTACGCTGAGGACGGTCGTTGCCACCCCTGTTGCGGTCGCCACGGTCATTACGATCGCCACGGTCGCGGCGGTCATTGCCGCTTCTGCGGTCGCCTCTGTCGCCACGGTCACCACCTTCACGGCGCTCGCGTGGGGCCGGCTCTACATAACCTTCAGGCTTTGGCATCAGTACTTTACGGCTGAGGCGCAGTTTACCGGTCTTAGGATCGGTGCCTACGAGCTGTATCTTCACCTTGTCGCCTTCTTTAAGTACACCTTCGAGGCTGTCGAGACGTTTCCAGCTCACCTCTGAGATATGCAGCAAGCCCTGCTTGCCCGGCATAAATTCGACGAACGCGCCGAAAGGCATAATGCTCTTTACGACACCTTCGTATGTTTCGCCGATCTCGGGGATGGCTACGATAGCACGGATACGTGCACGGGCGGCGTCGATGCTCTCTTTGTTTGCAGAGAATATCTTGATGACACCCACTTCGCCCACTTCTTCGATATTGATCTTAGCGCCGGTCTCACGCTGCATTTCCTGGATGATCTTACCGCCGGGGCCTATCACCGCGCCTATGAACTCACGGTCGATAGTGAACTGCTCTATGCGCGGAGCCTGGGGCTTCAGTTCTGCACGAGGTTCGGCGATAGTATTGTACATGGCATCGAGGATGTGGAGACGGCCACGCTTAGCCTGCTCCAGCGCCTGCATCATGATCTCCATGCTGAGGCCATCGCACTTGATGTCCATCTGTATGCCGCAGATACCATCGCGGGTACCCGTTACTTTAAAGTCCATATCGCCGAGGTGATCCTCATCGCCAAGGATGTCTGTAAGCACAGCAAACTTGCCACCTTCCGCTACGAGGCCCATGGCCACGCCACTAACGTGCTTAGGGAAAGGGATACCGGCATCCATGAGCGCCAGTGAACCTGCGCACACAGTAGCCATAGAAGAAGAACCATTGGACTCGAGGATATCTGATACTACACGTACAGTATATGGATATTCTGCGGGCATCATCTGCTTCAGTGAGCGGTTGGCAAGGTTGCCATGACCTACTTCACGACGGCTCTGTCCACGCATCATCTTGATCTCGCCGGTAGAGAATGGCGGGAAGTTGTAATGCAGTATGAATTTCACATAGTCTGATGTCTGGGCGGTTTCCTGCAACAGTTCATCATCTACTGTACCTAAAGTAACGGTAGTGAGCGACTGTGTTTCGCCACGTGTGAACAGAGCAGAACCGTGCGGTGAAGGCAGCGGGTCTGTCTCTATGGTAAGCGGACGAACCTGCTCCAGCGTACGGCCATCGAGACGAACACGCTCATCCAACATCATGTTGCGGATGATCTTCTTCTCAAGGTCGTGGAAGTAAGTGCCGATGAGCGCAGCATCTTCTGGCTTTGTCTCTTCGTTCACAAACTCAGCTATGTAGTCTTCTTTAACTTTCTTGAAGGCATCGCTGCGGCTATGTTTGTCGAGCGCGCCCTTTGCCACTTCATATATCCTCTTGCCGGCGTATTCCGCGATCTTCGCGTCGAGCTCGGGGTTGGTATATGGCTTGGTGTAGTCGCGTTTTGCAGGAGCGCCGATCTTATCGCGGAGCTGCTGCTGAAGCTGTATCTGCTCGCGGATAGCCATGTGGCCGGCCTCGATAGCCTTGATGAGGCCTGCTTCTTCAAACTCTTTACCTTCACCTTCCACCATCATGATGTTATTGCTGGTAGCGGCGAGGATGATATTGATATCCGCGTTGCCTTCTGCCAGTTGTGTGCGGAGCGGGTTGATGGCATATTCGCCATTGATACGCGCTACACGAACTTCAGAGATGATCTCCTGGATAGGAACATCAGAAACTGCCAGTGCTGCAGATGCCGCCAGACAAGCAAGGCTATCGGGCAGTACCTCAGGATCGGAAGATATGAGGGATACGAGCACCTGCACTTCGCACAGGTAATCATCGGGGAACAACGGGCGGAGCGCACGGTCAATAAGGCGTGAAGTAAGGATCTCATAGTCATTGAGACGCGCTTCGCGCTTGAAGAATGAACCGGGGATGCGGCCTGCAGAAGCAAACTTTTCCTGGTAGTCAACGCTAAGCGGGAAGAAAGACTGTCCCGGTTTAGGTTCTTTTGAAGCTACAACTGTAGCGAGTATCATACAATTGCCCTGGCGCACGACAACGGCACCATCGGCCTGGCGCGCGAAGCGACCGGTCTCTATAGAAATTTCACGACCGTCTGCTGTACGCAGCGATACGGAAATGGGATTTGGCGTCATAATTAAGTATTTAAGTGGTCATAAAAAAACAATTCCCAACCGAAGAGTTGGGAATGGTCTTGCGGTCATTGCTTATTTACGCAAACCAAGCTTTTCGATCAGGCTACGATATGACTCGAGGTTGTTATTGCTCAGGTAAGTCAGCAAACGCTTTCTGCGTCCTACCATCGACATTAATCCGCGGTTTGTAGAGAAGTCCTTCTTATTGGTCTTCAGATGTCCTGAGATATGATTGATACGCTCTGTGAGCATTGCTATCTGTGCTTCGATGGAGCCAGTGTTCTTTTCGCTTCCACCAAAAGTCTTGAAAATATTTGCCTTCTTTTCAGCTGTAAAATGAGACATTTGCATCAAAATTTTAAATAATTACGTTTTTTTCAGTCTGCAAAGATAAGGATTTAATGTGGAAAAACCGTTCATAACTAAAGATTCTTTCATTATCTTAAGGTTAGCCATCACTTCTGCCCTGGAATAATATGTTCTATTTTGACGTATCCTTCTGATTTGGTATAATGTTTGATATGTAAAAGCTTGTACCCTTTGCGATAACTATTTTGTGTTATTGCAGATATTAAGCCTCTCATATGAAAAATTTGCTCATTTTAGTGTTGCTCTTCAGCTCCTGTAAGCCGGTTTTATATATTCCTGACAAGATACATAGTTCGGGATTGAAGAAGGAGGGTGACCTGAAAATCGGCGTGTCGGGCAGACTTGAAGAAGAGACCCTCCCCAAAAGTTATTGCCTGGACATTGCTTATGCACCGATACCCCATTTAGCGCTTATTGGTTCCTACCACAAATTTGAGGGTATCGTAGCTCGTGAGCACATATATAATGATAGTAATGTAAGCTCGGATGATGCGTTCGACGCAACGTTAAATGGAAGATATTTTGAAATAGGTGCCGGCTATTTTACTAAGCTTACGGGTAATCAGCGAGTTGAATTGATCGGTGGATATGGCAATGTATCCAATCATTGCAGTGGGGGACGCCCGCTCGCATTTAGCCTTGACCCGACTGTATATGCTTTCAATGGCAGGTATGATAAGTTTTTTGTTCAGGCAGACTATGAAGTAGGCTCTGATAAATGCTCTGCTGTATTCGGACTCAGAGAAACCCGTGCTCAATACGCCTCATTCGGGTCTGTAAACACAATATTGAAGTATTCGCTTACCAAAGATAAAGAAGATGTGAGGCACAATATCTGGCAATTTACGGAGCCATACTTTGAGGGACGCGCAGGCGGTAAAAGATTGAAGTTCTTCATGCAGACAGGATTTTGTATCAGAACATCAGGACCGGAGCTTAGTAAGAACATATTCGGTCCCTACTTTATGATTGGGGCAACGTTTCATGTGTCCACTAAACTATCACTCTTACGAAAAAGTACTAAACAACTATGAGAACATTAGTGACATTAACTTGTTTTGTTTTTTTGATTTCATTCTCGTCGTGCAAACATGATTGTAATAGCTCGGCTATCTCGTTTGTGATGGTGGGGTATGACAGCTCTGAAGTTACAGAAGTGATCATCAGGCAATATGAAAAATACACAAATCTTACAAAGCTTGATACTACTGTTTATACATCAACAAATAATTTGCCGGGCCATCTGCATTTTTCATACTTACATAACCAGTATGTATTGCCATACTGGGGTGACATACAATATGATTATATCATAGAGGTAACATCAACCGGCAGAAAATACAAAGTAACCGGCCTTAGGATGGAGCAAACCCAGACACAAGAAGACAATATTTGCTATGATCCCTACTATTGGTATGTTGATGACAAGCCTGGCAGTAATGTTGTAGGATATTACAATAACTCACCGGAGATAAACTTGCAGAAATGAAAATGATGCAAGCGCTGCTGGCTTGAAGCAGATTGGTAAAAGAGCCTAAACTTATATCCATCTTTGAGGTATATTCGTTGCCAATGAAGCGCGTCTCACACCTTCTCTTGCTCCTGTTTTCTGCAAGCTGCAACCAGAGCCTTTACCAGCCTTCGCGGGTAAATACACCGTGTTTCAGCCAGAAGGAGGAGGCCCAACTAAGCGGTGTTGTGCAATTGCAAGGAGCATCTCCCGCAGTGGCGGTGCATGCTGACGGGGCCTTTGCCCCGGTAGAGCACTTTGGTGTGATCGGCTCTTACCGTAGCATAAATAAGAAGGATTACAGCCAATACCTGAATAACTTGTCATCGGCACAGTTTGATATAACAAACCTTGATGGTCGTAGTTTTGAAGCAGGCGCCGGTTATTTTGCACATGGTACAGGCTGGAGGTTCGAACTATTCGGCGGTGGCGGTAACGGGGTACTGAACAGTAAACACGGCGGGTATAATATAAACGACTACTCGGCGAGATTCAATAAATTTTTCGGGCAGATAGGTGGTGGTATCTCCAGCAGGAACCTGACCCTAATACTCGGGTGTAAACTGAGCTATGAGAAATATTATCGGTTCACTTCAATAAATGCCGGGATGGCGACCTACTTGCTGCCCGAACATGTTGACCTGACAAAGCCCGGCTTCAGTTTTTATGAACCATACCTGGAGCTTAGGGACGGTTTTGGCTGGGTAAAGGGTTTTTTGCAGGTGGGCGGGGCCTTCAGGCTGAATGCACCGGAACTATATCAATATTTTCCGTGGCAGGCGTCAGCAGGATTGATGTTTGATTACGTGACAAAAGCGGGAAGGAAGAAATAAAACCGATCGTTTATCCAACATTTCTGTTGATTATATCGTCATAATTAATAACCGGCAAATGAATTTTGTGATTTCGGACGATTCTGTTACCAAACTAAGTAAAAGTTGAATATTTTCGATTTTTATAATGGCAGCCCTTACCTGTCTGCTCTATACCGAATAAGCTATGGCTAAGATAAAAGAAGTAAAACCCGATCAGTTCGCCGTTGTGCGCGAAGAGACCATTCGCTGGATCTTCTCCATCATCTGCTCATTGCTGGTGTATTGGGTGGTGGCAAAAATTGCGCAAAGCGTGTACAACCCGGATCTGAATGAGCTGGCAAAGATCGCAATAGATAAGCTGGTGGAACCCGGCTATGTGCGACCGGAACCGGTGGAGGCTCTTTTATTCCGGTTGGGTGTAATAACAATATTGCCATGTCTGCTGATATTTTACAACCTCTCAGGGAGAATGAAGGGATTGAAGGGGCTTGCGGAGCCGTTCACCTTCCGTATCGTTTCTATAATATGCCTTTTGTTGCTGGCAGGGTTAGTTTATAAAGATTTTTCAGCTTCGAATCCTTTCGGGCCGGATACAGGAGAGGTGGCGCAGAATAAGCGTGACGGTATCAGCCATACCAACTTTGACTTTTATTTTGATGGTATCTTTCTCGGAGATTTCCTTTGGGTATATATTCTAGCAGTAGTGCCACTGTTCTCTTTACTGTTCCTGAAGGGGTTTAAAGAAAAGAAATTGGACGAGACAAAGCCGTTCAAGATCACGACCGCGGCCATCACTTACTTGTTTGCTGCATACTGTATAGTAGCGGTAGTGATCATGAATACCTTTTATTTTCCCTATTCCAATGAGAATAAGTATGACTTGGCCGCAGTTTATTACTCTATGACACAGGTATTTGCCGGCTCTCCCATGCTTGTAGATCATTTTAAGAACACGTATGGATTGTACCCGGAGTTCCTGAACCCGGTATTTCAGATCATTGGCATGAACATTTTCAAGTTCTCTCTGGTGATGTCGTTGCTTACAGGGCTTGGATTTCTTTTCAACCTGCTTGTGCTCAGAAAACTCATCAGTAATAATGTGATCCTGTTTCTCGGTTTTGCAGGGGTCTTGTTCTTTCCATACCTCGACTTTAAAGTGACGACAGCATACGACAGCATATTTTCATACTATCCTGTTCGCTACCTGGTGCCGGGGACAATGTTGTTCCTCGCCTCGGTATATTTCTACAAACCATCCAAGGTATTGTACTGGACCATAAATGTAGTAACCGCGCTACTGGTGCTCTGGAACCCGGAGGTGGGTATGGTCAGTTACCTGTCCTGGTTGGCAGGTAATGTGTATGCCAACTATTATGATAGCAACGGAAAACCGGACATGAAGAAAACAGGCATTCTTGTCGGGTATGCTATCGCTAACATCATCGTTGTGTTTCACCTGTACAAACTGGTCATATACCTCGTGTACGGATCGTGGCCACAGCTTAGCGATCTCTTCTCCACCATATTTGTTTTTAGTAAAGTGGGATATGGCCTGCTGCCCATGGTGCTTGTGCACCCATGGAATATCATGGCGCTGTTGCTGATCATCGGGTTCACGTACTCATTTGTGAAATGGCACAAGAAGGAGGTAACACCAAAATCGACGATGATACTGCTTATATCTCTTGTCGGCGTTGGTTACTTTGTGTATTACCAGGGACGTAGTCAGAACTCGAACTTTGCATTGAGCACGGGATATTCGTTCATGTTGCTGGCTGTGTTGGGTGAAGAATTATGGAACCGGATAAAGAACAGCAATGAGATACTCTTCAGCGGACTGTTTGTCCTGTTCCTGGTGCTTATTTCTTTTAATTTCATAGAGATTGCATATAGTACGCCAAAGATACATTCGCTCTTTTACCAGGAGGAGGATAAGGCACAGTTCCTCACAGTGCAGCAAAACATGGAGAGTGACATTGAATTCATGAACAAGGAAACCAAGCCACATGAGAAAGTATTCATGCTGGTACAAAAGAAGAATCAGGAATTATATTTTGACGGGAATAAACGTGTGGCCGCTTTCAATCCGGGATTTATAGACCTTTTTATGCAGGAAGACATACACCGCCTGGAGCAGATGCTTATCGATTCTAACCTACAGGTATTTGCAGAGCCCGCCCGAAATACCTACCCTTTCCTTGAACCATCCTGGGCTACACTTGCAGCCTGTTATGATTTTAAATCTGTGAATAAACTCCTTGTGTGCCTGAACAAGCGTAAAGAAAAACTGCCGACCGGGACCTTTTTTACTAACCGGGATGGCAATGTGCTGCACAGAAAATATACGGATGATACTGCCAGTTACCATATGCGGGTGCGTGATGCGATAGTGGGTTTTGACAATCTTAAGTTAGCTCCTGTGTTCTCGGCGGAGATACTTTACTATACGCTGCCGCAAATGCTGCCCGAATCCACTTTGTTCGGTAATGCCCAGGACTCTTCAGGTTTTTCGATAGGGAAAGTGTATAATAAGCAGGAGTATTATGTGCTATTCAATGGTGTGGGTTTTACTACGCAGGTGCCTGACGATCAATGGCTGTATCTTGCTATCAATGTTTACCCGGACAGGCTTGAGGTGTATGCTAATGGTGCGGCTGCATTTGGAGGAAGATTACCATCTCCGACACGGCCATCAAAGAACAGGTTCTATATCGGCAACCTGAAGGATGCCGTGAAGCCAGGCGTATGTAAGTATTATGTAGGAGGGATATCAGAGTTCTCTATTTCCAACAGGCCGCTGGATTCAGCAATGGTTGGAGCTACATGGAGGGCAATGGCACCATCTCTGAAACATTAGTGATGCCGTTTCAATTCCTCATAATATATGTTATCAACTTTAGGGTAGCCGAGTGATATTGCTTTGTCGGCATCCAGCAGAGCATGAACAAAATCTCCTTTCTTGTGATAGCAAAGCGACCGTTCATAGTAACTTTCGCCAAGGTCCGGATTTATCTTCAATGCTTCATTGAAATCAGCCAGAGCTTCATCAGCGCGATCATGGTCACGTAACAGGCGACCGCGATTGAGATAGAAATTATACATTCCCGGTGCTCTCTTTATAGCTAGCGAATAAAGAATAAGCGCTGAGTCGGTATGTCCGGTAAGATTGAGGAAGTTACCATAATTGCCATATGCTTGCGGAGAAGGGTCGACATTGATCGCTGCCCTGAACCATCGGGCAGCATTAGCTGTATCATGTGTTACGAAGTAAAGTATAGCGAGTCCGAGGTGCATATTGGCGTTCTTTTTGTCATACCGTAGTCCCTGCAGATATACTTCTTTAGCTTCATCATATCTTCCACTGCCCCGGAGCATTTCACCGAGAGAAATATACGGATTAGGGAATTCCGGGTTTAGTGAAATGCCTGTTTTTAAGAGATAAAGGCCTGAGTCGTAATATTTTTGTTTTTCCGCGGGGTCTTGTTCAACAGCCCATTTCTGGTAATAAATAAAGCCCAGATTGTTGTAAGCGCCAATATCATGCACCGGATCTTTTTCTATGGCGTCTGTCCATAGGGTAATGGGGTCGTGCCAAACGCCGGTGCGGCCATTGCTTATAAAAAACAGGGTAAGCATGTATAACGAGAACCCTCCGGTGATCAACCCTGAATAAGGTTTGCCGGATCCATCGAAATAGCCGGACATATACCAGCCTGCAATGAAGAAGAGCCCGGTATAGGGAATATAGCTGTAGCGCTCTGCAAAAATAGCATCACCAACAGGGTAGAATTGTAAGAGTAATGCAATATTGGCTATAAAGAACAGCAAACCGAAAACGAGAACGGAATTTTTCCTGAGAAATTTCCACGCAAGTGCGAGTAGTATGGCGGCTGCTGCAGGATAGAAGTAGTATAAAGAGGATAAAGAGCCCGCTGTCTTTGCAGGGTATGCATAAAAGTTGCAGAGGTGAACGGGCAAGATAGCTTTCCATATATAGGTGATGAAGGAATATCCGCCCAGGGCAATGCGCTCGAAGAAGGTGTAATGTTCCTTATGCATATCCATAGCGCCGGCACTTTGCTGCACCTTTATGGCAACGATACCAAAGATCAGTGCAATGATAAAGTGAGGTATCTTCTCAGTCAGGAGACGAATATTCATGGGCCTTTTCTCAAAATAATCGATCAGCAGAAGGGTGATGGGGAGTGTGGTTGCCACGGGCTTAGCAAGAATGGAGCATACAAAGGCTGCCAATATGCCGATATATAGTTTCGACTTTGTTGTACCTTCTGCAGCGCGTAACCTGTAAACGTAGAGTATACAAGCAGTGAAGTAGAAAAGAGCATACAATACATCTTTCCTGCCGGATACCCAGGCAACAGACTCTACATGCATTGGATGTAAACCAAACAACAGGGCCGTGATGATGCCAGCGATGGGCTTGCGGGTAAGGAGCCATACCAGCCAATAGACCAGTAATGTATCGACTGTGTGCAGGATGAGATTGTCGAAATGATACAACCAGGGTTCGAATTGGACGAAACTATATTCAATAGCATAACTGAGAATGGTGAGTGGGTGATAGTTTCCCATTACCGGTGTTGAGAATATGGCCTTTAGGCCTTCTATGGTAAGATGTTTTATTGTCGCATTATCTTGTATGTAACCGGGATCGTCCCAGTTCGTCAGCAGATTGTCGAGGCAAGGTTTCAAAACGAAAAAGGTAAGTAATGCAATACCTGCCATTATTGCTATATGCGTGGTTCGGTTGACAGGACTTGAAAATATACCGGAAACAGGAGACAAAGTTTTGCCTTTCGGTTCCCTCTGGTTAGTATGTTTATTCCCGGTCTTTGTCATTCCTAGTTTTTTAGCCGCTGGTAATAATCACTGTTTATTTGTTTGTAGCCCAGTGCTGCTGCTTTGTCTATGTCCTGAAGCGCTGCTGCTTTGTTTCCTTTATCTGCAAAATAAAAAGAACGGATATAATATGCTTCACCAATATTCGGATCTACCGAAATTACTTTATCCATGTCCTGCCTGCATTCGTCAAACCGGTTCATATCACGAAGCAGCCTGCCACGATTCAGTAAAACCAGGGGAAGTGTCGGGTTTAACTCAAGGGCTTTTGTATACAATATGAGTGCAGAATCGCGGCGGCCCATCTGGATCTGTACATTCGCGTAATCGCTATAGCTTTCGGCAACAGGCCGCATAGCAATAAGCCTCCTGAAATATGAAGCGGAGGTCTCAAAGTCTCCTTTCATATAATACAGCATGCCGAGGCCCTGAACAGAGTTGTATATCGTCGGATCAATTTCGATAGCCTTATTCATGAGGTATATTGCTGAGTCGCCGAATATCCGTCGTTCATCCTGATCTGTGGTAGCCGACTTTTTATTGAAGTAAATGAATCCGAGGTTATTATAGGCAAGCGCCGCTCGGTCCGGCTCCTTATTCACCTCATCGGCCCAGAGGGTATTGGCATCATACCATACTTTACAACGTTCGTGGCAGGCATATGCACAGATGCTGACGTATAATGCTGAACCGGACAATAATACGTATTTCACAGCGGGGGCAATATTTTTTTCAAAACTTACGGCTATATAATAGCCTGCGATAATGAAAATGCCAAGGTATGGGACATAACTATACCTGTCGGCCAGTATAGCTTGTCCAACAGGTATGAATTGCAACAAGAGAAAAATAGTAGTGATGAAAAAGCCCAGTCCGAACATGACGGGTTTATTCTTTCGCAAATACTTCCAAACCACTACCAATGCGGTGATAACCAGCAAGGGGTAGATATAGTAGATGAAAGGCAAACTGTCATTCACCTTCGCTGGGTAGGGATAAAAAGCGCACAGATGAGCCGGAACGACAGCCTTCCAGATATATGTGCAAAGGGCATAGCATCCAAGTGCAATTCGTTCAATAAGGTTGAAATGTATCTTTTGCGCGTCCATAGCCCCCCCTCCATGCTGGATGGTAAAAGAAATAATGCCAAATGTCAGTGCAATGAGGAAGTGTGGTATTTTTTCGATGAGCAACTTTATGTGCCAGGGGCGACCCTGGTATAAATCGATAAGAATAAGAATCAATGGCAGCATAACAGCAACCGGTTTCGATAATACCGCAAACAGAAATAGAAGCAGAGTAAGTATGTACCAGATGGGCTTATTTCTTCCCGGCTTGTTCTGATAAATATAAGTAATGCAGGCGCTGACAAAGAAAATGCAGTAAAGGAGATCTTTTCTGCCAGCTACCCATGCTGCAGATTCGACATGCATTGGATGCAATGCGAACAAGAGCGATGCAACAATTGCGGCAATATATCGGCCTGTAAGCAGGTTGACAAATACATAGACCAGTAATGCGCTGAGGATATGAGCAAGCAAGCTATCAAGATGGTATAGCCATGGGTCCAGCTCAACAGAGTTATATTCAAGTGCATAACTGAGTACCGTAAGAGGATGATAGTTACCCATTACTGACTCAGAGAAGATTCGCGTCAGACCCGATGAAGACAGGTCCCGAACAATAGAATTGTTAACGATATAGCCTGCGTCATCCCAATCGGTAAACTGGTTGCTGAGACAAACACTAAATATGAACCATGTAATTGCGGCCAGTACCATAACAATAACCAGGTGAACTAACCGCGGAGGTTTTATGTAGGGACTTCCGACAGGTTCTAATTCTACCTTTGAGGGAATGTTCCGGGATATTTCTGGGCCTGTTAATGTTCTTTTCTTTGCTGCCATGTAGCCGTACGCATTAATGAGCTGAGCTCTTCAGCATCTGGTAGTAATTCTTGTCAATACGTGTATAGCCGAGTGATATTGCTTTCTCCACATCCTGCAGAGCAGCTGCAGCCTTGCCTTGCTGCGTAAAGCAAAAGGAACGCGCGTAGTAAATTTCGCCCATTCCGGGGCTTAGGCTCAGAGCGATTTCAAAATCTTTCATTGCCTCATCGCAGCGGTGCATACGCTGGTAGGTGCGTCCTCTGTTCAGGTAGGGAGCGCACATATCGGGGTTTTGAGATACAGCGATCCCATATTCCTTAAGGGCTTCTTCATGCCGGCCCGTCATGTCATAAAAGTTGCCGAAGTTACTGTGCGCCTCAGGAAAATAGGGTTTCAGTTCTATGGCTTTCCGGAAACAAAATTCGGATGAGTCGTACATCCGGCTGATGGCGTAAATAATACCCAAGCCAAGATAGGCATTAGCATTCTCGAAAGCGCTTTGCAGGTGAATTGCTGTATAGTATTTGATCTTCGCCTCGGGGAAATTGCCAGAGCTTCGCAACAGTTCGCCAAGAGAAATGTAAGGGTTTGCAAAATTGGGCTGCAGCTCGATCGCTTTATTAAGAAACATACTTGCTGAATCGTAGTACACCTTTCTTATAGATGGATTTACCTCGTCATTAAATTTGTTAAAGTAATGAAAGCCAAGGTTGTTGTATGCATTGGGCGCTCGAACCGGCTCTTTTTCTATTTCGTCCATCCATAAAGTGGTGGTGTCGTACCATACCTGGCAACGCTCATGACTGAGGTAGCCGAGCACTAAAGCATATGCAAGTGTGATAATAGCTACCGGACTCCGTAATGCCTTGTTGCCATCGGGCTCAAAGAGCCCTGAAATATACCATCCGGCAATGAAGAATAACCCTAAATAAGGTATGTAGGTATACCTGTCTGCAAGAATAGCACCACCTACTGGCAGGAACTGCAATAGTAACAGGATGTTGATAAGAAAGAACAGCACGCCGAAGACAACAACTTTTTTGCGGCGGGAAAATATCCAGATCGCGACCGCAATAGCTATAACGGCAAGCGGGTAAATGTATAAGTAGAAGGGGAGGCCATGACCATCGAGCCTGTCCGGGTAAGGATAGAAGTTACATAGCTGCACGGGAATTACGGCTTTCCACAGATAAGTGACCAGCGCATATGTACCGAGGCATATATGCTCAAGGAGGTTGTGAGTAACGCTTTGCGTGCCAATAGATCCGAATACCTTTTGATCATGCAGAGATTTGATACCGAAACCAATGGAGATGGCAAAGTGCGGAATCTTTTCAACCAGCAGTATCCAACTTATTTTTCGCTCTTCAAAGTAGTCAATTAGTAACAGGACCAATGGCAGGACGACAATGACCGGTTTTGCCAGAAGCGAACAGACGAACAAAATGATAACCAATGAGTACCATAATGGTTTGCGATCTTGTGCCCGGATGTACCTGATGTAAGCAAGGCAAGCCAGCAAATAGAACGAGCTATATACCACATCTTTGCGACCGGCGATCCATGCAACAGATTCTACGTGCATAGGGTGCAGACCAAACAACAAAGCTGTAACGGCAGCGGCCACCGATCTTTTTGTAAGTAACAACACGAAGAAATATACCAGAACCGTTACGAATATGTGCAGCAGAAGGCTATCGAGGTGGTATAGCCACGGCTGAAGGCGGACAAAGCTATATTCTATAGCATAGCTGAGAATGGTAAGCGGGTGATAGTTGCCCATGATAGCAGTGGAGAAAATGTTCTTCAGGCCATCGGGTGAAAGATCCTTTATCAGTGCGTTGTCCTTCACATATCCAGGGTCGTCCCAGTTGGTAAGCTGGTTATCAAGGCAAGTGCTGAAAAATAACCAGGTAAGTGCAGCTATGCATGCGATGACGATTGCCTGCACAGACGGTGTCAGCATGTTCCAGTTTTCGATGGACAAACCCCTCTTAGCCGGCTTGACTGAGTTGTTCTTTATCGTGGCCGGGGAGGGTCTATTTTGCTGCTTTCCCTTGATCTTCGACATAAAGCATAAATATAGTCAGTAATCCGCGATTTTGAGAAATGAGATATATACAGCCACAAAAAAAGAGCTGCCGTACGGCAGCTCTTCAAAATATAAGAAATGTTATTGCTTGATCAGTTTGCGGACCGTTATCAACTGGCCGCTGTCGTCGTACAATGAAACATTGTATGCAGCATCTGCCAACCTGCTAACGTCTATTTGCTTAGCCTCAGGTTGGTCGATCACTATCTTGCCATCAATGGTAGTGATAACGGCGCGAACACGGATATCGGCATCTACATTAAGTACATTCCGGACGGGGTTAGGATATATCTTAACGTCATTGCCTGAAATGCTCTTGACATTCATGACAGAGATCTCGAAGTAATATTTCGGAGACTCGGCCTCGCAACCGTTGGCGTCTGTTACGACAACATAATACCATTCATAGTATACAGCAGCAAGTGTCGGCGAATTAGCGTGAGGTATCTTGCCGGTGACACTATCGTACCATTGATAGTTGTCGTATCCGGTAGGTGCGTGGAATGTCTGTGTCGGCCAGTCATATGTGATATTCGGCAACGGAACTGTACGCACGATAATATTCTTAGTGGCAAAGCAACCGGTTGGTAAAGTATATTTTACCACCGCGGTGCCACCCATGTGTTTAGCTGTAATTCTACCGGTAGAATCGACTATTGTATCAAGTGCGGGGGTAGAAGTAGTCCAAATACCGCCGAAGCTGGCGCTATGAACTGTATCTATCACACCCGGGCACAGTGTGTCGGGACCAGTGATAGGATACGGCAGCGGATTGACAATGATAAGTGCCGTAGAACTACATCCGGGCCTTACTGTGTAAAGAGCTGTAACTGTATCGGCAGTAATGCCTTTCAGAACGCCGGTTTTAGGGTTAATGGTAGCAACACTGGTATTCAATGTACTCCATTCGCCCCAGGTAGCTGTGTCGGATAATGTGATTGTATTGCCCGGACAAACTTCCAAATAGCCGGTTATCATCGGAGGCATACCAATGACATTAACGGTGCTCTTTGACAGACATCCAGCGGCAGTAATGTAGCTAAGAGTAGCTGTGCCAATGGATATACCACTTACGAGACCCGGACCAGATGTTACTTTAGCAACAGACGGATCGCTTGACACCCAATAACCGCCGCCTACAACATTTGTTGCATAGGTACTGCTATGCAAGCAAACACTATCAGCGCCAACGTTAGGAGCGATTGGATTTACATGCACAACAAAAGACGAAGGACATATCGGCGATGAGTAAGATATCGTAGACGTACCTAGAGAAACGCCAGATACAATACCGGAGGTGCCGACTGTGGCAACCGAAGGAGTACTGCTGGTCCATGTTCCGCCGGTAGTAGATGACGATATTGTTATCGCTGAACCCGCGCAGACATTTGTAGGCCCGGATAAACCATGCAATGTAACCAGCTTTGTAGAGAAGCATCCTGCTTTAGGTTCTGTATATGTGAGTGTGACGAAACCGGGAGCAAGTGCAGTGATCGCTCCTGTGCTCGGCGCAAATGAAGCCAGGGCTGTGCTGCTTATTGTCCAGCCACCGCCTGCGGTAGCATCAGAGTATGTTCCTGTAAGACCTACGCATATCGGGTCTGTACCGGTGATAGGAGCAGGTGCCGGAATCACCGAAAAGAGTTTTGTTGCGTATACTGTAGCACATGCTGAGGCAATGGTATACGTAATTGTAGCGCTACCGCCAGTTATTCCTGTAACCATTCCTGAAGTGGAATCTACAATAGCGATAGATGTGTTTGATGATTTCCATTTACCACCACCAACAGTAGAAGACAGCGTTACTGAGACGCCTGCACAAACAGGATATCCGCCGGTGATAACAGGAGGTGTAGTGATACAAATGTCAACACTACCATTAGTGTCAATATTGCAACCCATTGTTGTTATAATACCTGTAGATTTAGCCGGATCGGCCCAGGAGGAGCCGCCACCGCCGCCACCCCAGCAGCCGCCACCGCCGCCATAATAGCCTGCACCGCCGCCACCGCCGCCAGATCCATTGGATGGAGGAACTGCTGTTCCTGCATTACCACCGAGTCCGAGTGTACCCGGCGATCCTGGGATCCATGGTGAAAATAGTGTACCGCCTGCGCCACCAACTCCTGGTTGCCCGCCTTGAGCACCACCACTACTTGGGTATGGGGCACTATTGCCATAACCGTCCATTCCAGTAAGGCCACCACCGTGTCCGCCACGTTCTGCATTTACAATAGTATAGTAATTACCACCTGCACCACCACCGCCTGCTGCTACGATAACACGGTCGGTCAAGGCAACGCCGCCCAGACGAACATCAGACGCGCCACCGCCGCCGCCGCCGGAATAAGGACCATATCCATATCCGCCGTTACCACCACCGTTCCAGCCACCATTACCCTGGTTTGCAGCGCAGCTCACATAGTATCCGTTAGTACCCTTACCGCCGACATAGATGTTCATGATCTGGCCTGGAGTCACATTTATTACTGCCTCAATGCAGCCACCGCGACCGGGACTATCCGGCAGGGTGGAAGAGCAGAGTGACGACCACATCGTGGAATTGTACCCCCCCATCGCTCCCTTAGCGATCACTTTCAATTGTGTAACACCGGAAGGAACAGTGAAGTACTGGACGCTGCCCGTATAAGCAAACGAAAAAGTTTGCGCAAAAGATCTCTGAGCCAGGCAAGATAAGGCAACTAACAAGAGAAGATAAACTTTCTTCATCGGTCTGAATTTAGTATAATGATCAATCAGACACGCCACCAAAAGATGGCGTATCAGCTACCAAATTAAGTTTTTTTTATCTAAAAATCAAAACAAAGTAAAATTATTTTTATTCATTTGTGGTTAATGATGACAAATGTTTAACAAACAGGCAAAAAAATAGGGCTACTGATGAACCAGCAGCCCTAAAATAATTACTGTTATTTATTTTTTCACCATTTTTTGCACTGATAGCAATTGCCCGGAGTCGTCGTATAAGGACACCATATATGCAGCATCTGAAAGCATACTAACATCAATTTGTCGTGCGTCGGTTTTGTCAATCACTACTTTTCCGTCGATAGCAGTGATCACAGCACGAACAGTGATATTTGACTCTATGTAAAGTGTAGCATTAACCGGATTTGGATACATCTTGATCGAGTTTGCTGTTGTATTTCCAACACCCAAGACAGAAGATTCGAAGTAATAGAGAGGAGACCTCGCCTGGCAACCGTTCTCATCAGTTACGATGACATAATACCACTCATAGTATATCGCTGCAAGGGTAGGAGAATTTGCATGAGGTATTTTGCCTGTGACACTATCATACCATTGATAGTGCTGGTACCCGGTCGGTGCATGGAAGGTCTGCGTTGGCCAGTCGTAAGTAATTGCAGGAAGTGGAACGTTACGGACATAGATATTTTTACTGCGTTTACATCCGGTCGGCAGCGTATAGGTAACAGACGCAAAGCCACTCTGGAACTTTGCAGTTATCTGTCCTGTTGAATCTACAATTGTATCGAGCAGCGGAGTTGTGGTACTCCACAACCCTCCGAAACTCGGACAATGCATAGTATCTACAAAGCCGGGGCACAAAGTATCAGGTCCGGTAAACGGATATGGAATAGGATTGACAATTACTTTGGCAACAGAAGAACACCCGGGTCTAACAGTATAAATAATTGACACGGTATCTGCTGTGACACCTGTTACCATACCTGTTTTGGGGTTGACAGTGGCAACAGTTGTATTCAGGCTGCTCCACTCGCCCCATGTTGCTGTATCTGTTAATAAAATAGTATTGCCCGGGCATACTTCCTTAAACCCGAGTATCACAGGAGGGGTCTTGATCACTTCAAGTGTGCTTTTTGATAAACAACCACCTACAGTGATATAACTGATGGTGGCAGTACCTACAGATCTGCCATTGACAAGTCCTGTACCTGCGGCTACAGAAGCTACCGATGGATCACTGCTGATCCATGTGCCGCCACCTACAACATTTGTGACATAGCCCGAACCACTGATACAAATACTATCTGCACCCGCGTTGGGTGCAATAGGAAATACTGTTATGGTGTAAGCAGAAGGACATACCGGTGAAGAATATGAAATAGTGGCCGTTCCGATGCTTACTCCCGTAACATCGCCGGTGCTTCCCACACTTGCAATAGCAGTATTTGAACTGGTCCATGTACCACCTGCTGATGAGGACACGAGCGTGATCTGCTGACCATTACAAACTTTTGTTGGCCCGGCTATTCCGAAAACATGAACATCTTTGGTGACAAAACAGCCAACGATAGGATCGGAATAGGTAAGTGTTGCCATACCAGGGTATATACCACTTAAAGAAGCTGTGGCAGGCGTGAATGTTGCTGCAGCAGTACTGCTAATGGTCCATATACCTCCCGGTGTCGCATCGGAATAAGTAACCGTGCTGCCGACACAAACCGGATCTGGTCCTATGATCGCAGTAGGTGACTGCCTTACATTAATATTGACATACAGTTTAACGGAGCTGCATCGTTGTGTATAAGTGATAGTAACAATACCGGGTCCGGTACCGTAAACAATACCTGTATCGGCGTCTACTGTAGCAACAGCGGTATTGCTGCTTGTCCATATTCCACCGGCAGCATCAGACGATAAGGTCAGTTTTTGACCCGTACAGAGTGGAGCCGCCCCAAAGATTTTAGTTGGTGTTGGCAGTGTGATAGTCACTTGCCCGTTTCCTGTTTGGTATCCCGGAGTGTGTGTAACGGCAGAAGCACCAACAATGGTGTAGGACGAACCGCCGCCGCCACCCATCCAACAGCCCGCGCCGCCACCATAGTAACCGCCGCCGCCGCCACCAGATATACCGGGATCGGCTGTGGGAACAGCATCGCCGCCGATGCCGAGCGTGCCGGCATTGCCTGGTGTATAAACGCCCGGGCCAACGAGTACACCGCCAATACCCCCACCAACCTGGGTGCCGCCGGTAGACGTAGTAACAGTAGTGTAGCCACCTGCGATCAGCGTTGCTGTACAGGTTACTGTGCCGGCACCTGTAAGGCCTCCGCCATCGCCACCGGGCTGATCACCGGTCGGGCAACTTCCATTGTAAGCAGCACCCCCACCGCCGCCTGCTACCACAATTCTGTCGGTAAGTGCCGCGCCACCTGCACGAATATCTGTTCCGCCGCCGCCGCCGCCGCCGCTATAACCTGTATAAGGGAACGGACGCCCAGCCGAATTTCCTCCACCATTCCACCCGCCAGTACATCCCGCGGATGTGCCTTGATTTCCGGCACCACCTACATATATACGTAACAGTTGTCCAGGAGTTACCGGAATTGTAGCCTGCACGCGAGCACCCTTACCAACTGTAGTAGTAGAGACAGGAGCAGTAGAAGGCCCGGCCATACCACCAGAGGCACCAACAATATCCACATTGATCGTGTTGACACCATAGGGAACGGTCCACGACTGAACGTTTCCGGTGTAGTTAAATACACATTGCGCGTTTGCGGCAATTACTCCTGACAGGGAAGCTAGAAAAAGCAAAAACAATTTTTTCATAAGAAGCTCTTTACTTATTAGATAATTGAAGGGTTTTGTTGTTTATCTGATAAAAGTATTATTTGCTAAAAAACGGAGCAAGTAGACAAAGATAATATAGATTCATACTATAACCCATAAAAAGCAACATTACTGTCAATAATCATTATCAAATAATATGCCACTATAGTGGCATATTAATATTGTTTGATAGTTAATATAAAGACGGCAATTAGGCTGTAATGGTTGGGTATAAAAAAGAAAAACCCCGCATTGCGGGGTTTCCAAAATTGTTAACCGAACTTATTCTTTGATCACTTTCTCAATAGCTATACGTTCTCCGGACTGGTCGTACAACATGAGCAGATATAAGCCATTTGGAAGGTCTTTAATATTCAGATCGTGAGCGTTTACTTCGCTAATGAGCACTTTACCCTCCACACTTGTTATGGTAGCACGCACGGCAACCGGAGATTCGATATGCAGCACGGACGTGGCCGGGTTAGGGAATATTCTAATGTCGTCTTTAGATACCTGTGCAACGCTTACCGCTTTGATCTCAATAGCAGTAGAATAGCCCTGGCAACCATTGGTGTCAGTCACAAGGACACGGTAACTTCCCGGTTGTTTTGGAACATATGAACTGCTGGTAGCGCCCGATATACTCTTTGTATTCAGGAACCACAAGTAGCCCTGGTATGTATTACTGGTTGTGAGCATCTTACCGGCATACGCAATAGGTGGTACCGGAGCTGTGTTCACTTTAAGCGATATCAGGGAAGTCGGCACAACGCAGGTTCCGGAACCGCCCGAAACGCTGACAACGCACATATATGCCCCACCTTTGGTGGCTGCATAGCTCGGCGCAGTAGCACCTGTAATACTAAGGCCGTTGAACATCCATTGGTAGGTAATGATACCAACAGCACTATGTGGATTCGCAGTCAATACCGCAACACCGCCCTGGCAGAAAGTATCGGTTCCGGATGTAAAGTCAACAGTTGGCGATATGCCGGCGATGACGACAATAGGTGCCGTTGTCGTTGTACAACCGGCAGCATTAACGATCTGGATCGATACAGATTGAGTAGAGTCAGTATAATAAGATGAAGTTGTTGCTCCTGACATCGGCGAACTACCCGTGTACCATTGGTACGACACAGCACCCGAGGGTACAGAGAGTGTAACATTTCCACCGGTACAGAACGTGGTTGGCCCAGAAGGCGTGACCACTCCAGATGGCGAAGGATTGATATTGAGATTGGCTGATACAGGGCAGCCAGAACCAGTGAATGTATATGTTATGTCAACAAGGCCAGAAGTTAGTGTTTTGACCTTGCCGGTATTGGAATCGACTGTCGCATAAGCAGTATTCCCACTTGTCCACTTGCCACCCGGACTAGGATCTGAGAGGAAGAATGAGTCGGAAGCACAAATAAAGGCAGGGACGCCCGTAATTGCTGCGGGTGCGGCATTTACGCGTACGACCTGGGTATCAAGACAGGCCCCGTAATGATAGGTGATACGTGCTGTGCCTGCTGCAGCGCCGGTAACAATACCACTATACAAGCCAACAGTAGCTATCGATGTGTTCGACGACGACCAGGTTGTTGGAGGCAGAGACCCGGTACCTGTTGAGGCATCAACAAGAGTTATATTCTGATACTGACATACTTTATTGGGCCCGGTAATAGGCAGCACTGAAGTGTCTACATTGACAACAAGTGAAGTAGAACACCCTGCTGCCGTAGTGTAGGTGATTGTAGTAGAACCTACCATGACACCATACAGCTTGTTAGGCGGAGCGATGGGCGGAGTGCCAAAAACAGCCGCATATGTATTGCTTGAAGTCCACGTGCCACCACCCAGCGCGTCGCTGAATGTTGACGCATTCAAGCCAAAACCGGTGCAAACATTTGGTCCACCTGTAATAGCAGGAGGTGTTGCATCGACAGTTACTGACTTGTACACTGAGTTGCAACCTGCCTGGGCATAAGTAATGGTCGCACTTCCGGAGGTAACACCTGTTACATCTCCGGGTGCAACAACGGTTGCTACAGACGTATTGCTTGACGACCATGCACCTCCGCCAACAGATTCTGTAAGAGAAAGTACGAGCGACTCGCAAATATTAGTTCCGCCGGTGATCGCGGTTGGTTGTACGTTTACAGCCATAGGGCTAACGGTATAACAGCCTGTAGCAGAAAGTATATAAGATATCGTCACAGCTCCCGATGTAACGGCATTAACTACACCAAGACCACTGATTGTAGCAATGGAGGTGTTGGAACTTTTCCAGGTGCCCAGTGGCGTTGCATCCGATAATGTTGTTGATGTAAGACCTGCACCGGTACTGCATATTGCAGTTGCGCCGGTAATGGCGGCTGGTACGGGATTTACAGTAACGCTCGCAGTTGTGCCGGAGACGCTGACTGTGTTGACTCCGCATACGTGAGTAACAGTGAGTGAGTAAACACCTGCCGATGCAGCAACTGCTGTGAGCGTTGGATTTGCAGCGACAGAAGTAAATGTATTAGGACCATCCCATTGGTAAGTAAGTGAACCACCGCCGGTGAATGTAGCATTGGAATTCAAGTTAAGCGTAGATGCTTCGCAAATCGGATTAGGCGTAGCAGTAGGATTTCCAGGTGCTGTGAAAGTAGGAGCCGAACAATACGTGATCTCCAGGTAAGGGGCATGTGGAGAAGCAGGAGCAGTAGAGTGCACTTTACTTTCACCAGAGAATGTATAAGTTCTGGCGCCACCGCCTGTGAATGTTATAGAAAGCTTTCCGCCTGAATAGTTAGTTTGCACAAAGCCGACCATGGTTGGATTGGATGCAATAGGACCCGGGTCGCCGGTAGCGTAGCCATAGTCTGAACTGGCAAGTATCGGCCCGCTTACCATGGCTGTGAAAAGTGTGGAAGGAGTAGAAATTGCAGACAAATCGCCGGCATAGCCAAACGTATTGCAGCCGGATGGTGTACCAAAACCACCATAAACGGAAATATAGTATCCTAATCTGACACTGGTGATCTGTGCTCCGGCAGGAATACCGCTGACATCGTACACTGCATAGCAATATTGAGCCGGCAGAGTAGATGTTGACATAATATCGTCTGTTCTGGTAGTACCATCACAAGAGCCCGTACTGTATGTGCCGGTCCCGCCAACAGGGTACAACGTGAGGGTGGTTTGCGCAAACCCGGCAAACCCAAGGAGGCAGAGTAAGGATAATAGATAGATCTTTTTCATAAAAGTAAAAGTATGATTAGGCAAAAAAATATTTTTTATGTCACAAAAAACATGAAACCATCCCTCACTTTGTGAAAAGTGGCAACATATCCATCGGGAAAATTAAGAAATATTTGTTAAAACAACAATCCTCGAGGTGAACTTTTTGGGGTAAGAATACAACATAATACACAAATGCAAATATTTATAACCAAAAGTTATAAATATTTACAATTGAATACAAAAATATCTTATTTGATTTGCTAATTTCTACGGTCTATCCCCCAATATAACTTTTGCCTGATCGTTTTCAGGAAGTTATGTTCATCCGGGCGAACGAGAGATACCAGGAAGTTCTCTTTCTTTACCGCTATCTGCACATTTTTCTTTATGATCTCCGTACGGGAATCGAGGGTGCAAAGGAATTGCTCGGTGCGGCCTTCTATCTCGAACGATATGACAGTATTATCGGGAACCACTATGGGCCTTGTATTGAGGTTGTGTGGCGCCACCGGTGTGATCACAAAGCTGGAGGTCTGCGGGAAAACGACCGGGCCGCCACAACTAAGCGAGTAACCTGTAGATCCGGTAGGTGTGGCTACAATGAGGCCATCGGCCCAATACGTGTTCAGGAATTCGCCGTTCAGATAAGTATGTATCTTGATCATGGACGAAGTGTCCTGGCGGTGAATGGTGAACTCATTGAGCGCGAACGGGGAGCCATTGAACAATGGAATACTGGAATCCAGATGAAGCAGGGTGCGCTTCTCTACAGTGTATGAGCCGCGTACCAGCGAAAGGATCGCATCTTCCACTTCCTCTGACGGTATGGCCGCCAGGAAGCCCAGCCTGCCAAGGTTTACACCAATGAGCGGAATATTGCTGCTGCCTACAAAGCAAACAGCGTCAAGCATGGTGCCATCGCCGCCAAGGCTGATGAGCATGTCTGTATTGGAGGGCAGATCTTTCTTACCTGTGAACAGGCGGGGGGTGGTTGCGAAAGTGACATGTGCCTGGAGGCGCTCATAGAACTCCTTAAAGAAGACCGGTTGCAGTTTATGCTGGTCGAGCAATTTCAAAACTTTCAGGAGGACCGGAACATCCTCATCATCAAAGGTTCTGTTATACAGTGCTACCAGCATGATTTATTCGCTATTGAAGTGTAAATATAGACCATTTTGCCGCAAGTGATTATATGCGAACTCCGCACGCACCTTTATATCATATAGTGTTACAATATCAACGCCTGCGCCAATACTATACTGAAAACTGTTGCTCAGCAGGCTGTTGCCGGGTACGGGGCTGACAATATAGCCTGCGTCTGCAAATATTTTGGGGTATATCCTTAATGGCACAGCGGTAAAATAAGTGATGGGTAGTGTAAAAGTGTTGTTGAAAAGCTCGCGCTTCAGGTCGAGGCGCAACAGGCTGTAGTGGCTGCCATCTATGACGTAGTACTCATAGCCGCGCACATAATCAGTTTGTGTGCCGAGTCCGCCACGGAAGAAATAGGGCTGATTGGCCGGTGCCATAAGCCTGCCACGAAGTATAATGGAACCATACCACTTGGGAACGAGCTTTCTGAACATGCCTGCCTCAATATTCACAAAACTCTGGTAGCCGATGCCACTGAAACCGTATCGGGCGATGGCCGCGGCTACAAGCTTATAACCTTCCAAAGAATAGTTCCAGTTGTCCGTGCCATTATATTCGAAGCGGTAGAATAGCTCGAGGAAGCGTGCGGTGGAGCTGCCACCGGCAAAATAATCCGTGTTTAGCTTGAGGATGGTATCGGCAACCCAATAATTTTTGTAGCACAACTGAATGGTGTGCCTGGAAGCAAAAGCCGGGCGATGCAGGTAACTGATACCTCCCTCGAGTTGGCGGGAGATAGCGGTGCCGTTGTAATTACCGGTATAGATAAGCTTGTTCAGGCTGGTAGTGTAGTAGGTCTGATTGCTTTGAGCAGCGCCAACGATGAAACCTATACCATTTGTTTGTAGTTCATTCACATAAGGGCGGGTATAGTTGATCTCCAGTTTTTTCGTGAATCCTGCCTGCACAGTGGCCGCAAGGGTCTCCAGGTCGCCCCGGAAGTTCCGGTCTGTAACGGTAAGCCCTGCACTTATGCGCCGCAGGTCATGGTTCTGGTCCACCCACCATGTGTTGATGTTGCGGTCGGCGAATTGCAATATACCGGAGGGAATGACCGGCCACCGCTCTTTCACATTGATATACCAGACGATATCATTGCCTGCAACATTCATATGCTGATCTACTTCATTGAATAGTTGCAGGTTGAAGAGGCGAAGCTTATTTTCTTCTATCACAGCATTAATAGAATCTACCGGGATCTCTGCGCCGGGCTCCATGGTAAGTTCCCTGAGAATGAAGGAGGTGCGGGTCACATTGTTTCCGGATACAATTATCTTTTGTACGGTCACTTTCTGCTGGCCAAAGGAAGTGGCCGTGAACAATAACAGCAGCAAAATGACGTTGAATGACCGCATAGAACGTGTGCAAGATAATAAGGATTGTCCTGTGCAGCCCTATTAGTTGAAATGACCTAATTTTATAGCAAAGACGACAGATGAACAGGCAGGCGGGAAAGACAGGTATTATTTGTTTCGGGCTAATGATGGCCCAGTCATGTGTGCACAAGCCGGAAGTAACACCGGTGAAAGCAGATGGCAATTTTCCTGCCGCCATATCCGATATTATTGTCAGCAAGTGCGCCGTATCCGGGTGCCACAATGCGGCCAGTTATCAAAATGCCGCACAATTGCTGCTGGATACCTGGGAGCATACTATGAACGGCAGCGTTTACGGCGCTGAAGTGATCGCTTACAGCCCTAAATACAGCCCCCTGCTCTATTACTGCAACACGGACCCGGCACTTGGTACGGTAGCAGATAATCCGGGGCACCCCGGTTCGCTGGTCACCAAAGATGAGTACCTGGCGCTAAGTAATTGGATAGCATCGGGTGCGCCAGATAAAAATGGCAACATACCCTTTGCAGAAAATGCTGCTGCAAGGCAAAAGCTTTATCTCACCAACCAGGGCTGTGACCTGGTAGCGGTGATAGATGCCAAAAGTAAACTGGTGATGCGCTACATAAAGGCAGGCACCGATTCCGTTAATATAGAATCACCGCATGGAATAGAAGTGTCGCCCGATGGCATGAATGCATATGTATCGCTGTACAACGGCAAATACCTGCAGAAGATAAATACCGCTACCGACCAGGTGGAAGGTACCGCATACCTGGCGCCAACGGCGCTTGCTGGTACGGGGCAGTGGAGTGTCATCTGTCTTTCTCCTGATGGCAATTCGCTGATGGTCTCAGGCTACCTGGCGAACGGATACGTGGTCAATGTGAATACAAATACCATGCAGGTAAATGAGGATATGTCGGTGGATGTGAACAGTGGCGGAACGGAGAAATTTGTATATCCGCATGGCATCGCATCCAATGCCACGTTTGATACTTTCTACACTACGCTGCAGTTTGGCAATGTGGTCATGAAATATACTTTCAAACCGACATACAGCTACCAATATATCAGCATAGATGGCAACGTGCCGGTAACAACCAACAACAGCACCACCCCCGACCCACACCAGGTGATCATGTCTCCCGACGGCACGAAATACTTTGTTACCTGCCAGAATACGGCTGAGGTACGCGTGATGGATGTAAAGACCGACAAGCTGATCAAAGTGATCAATGTGCATACAGATCCGCAGGAAATGACGATATCCGGGAAAAAGAACCAGTTGTTTGTTTCGTGTATGCAAGCGGCAAATGCCCCCGGTCTTGTTGGTGTCATTGACGTCATAGATATAGGGACGATGAGCGTTGTAAAGACATTACAGGGCGATTTCTACCAGCCACATGGTATGGCAGTGGATGAGCAGAATGATCTGTTATTCATCCCCAGCAGGAATGCGAGCGCCGGAATAGCTCCGCACCATACCACAGCTTGCGGCGGCAATGCCGGCTGGTACTCGGTATATGACCTGAATACACTGGAGCCGGTAAACAACAAGCGGTATTATGTTACCGTGGATCCTTATACTATTGCCACACGGTTCAAGTAATGTTTTTACTTTTGGATCTTTATTTTACTTCACGATATGCTCACAGTTTCCCTCCATGGTATCAAATTGACAGCGCCTCATGGTCTTTATCCGCAGGAGCATATTCTCGGCAACTCATTTGAGATAGATGTGGATATATGGCTACCAGACGCGCAGCCGTGGCCTTTTGCAGACTATACCATTATACAAAAGACGGTGAGAACTGTTTTTGAAACAGAAGGCCAGTTGCTGGAGACATTTGTGTACCACATACACACCGCCTTAAAAGGACAGTTCTCTTACGCAGAAAAAATTCGTGTGCAAGTAAAAAAGCTACATCCGCCTATGCAGGGAGATGTAGCTTTTTCAAGTGTCACTTACGAGAAATGATCACTGTAATAGTTTCTCAAGTGCGGTGTCATAAGCATCCTGCCAGTCGGCAACATAGCCCCATGTTTCACCATCTATCATAATCTCTTTATTCGCTGTGACCATGCCTATGCGGGTAAATGGTGTGCCCTTCATTTCTGCTTCGAACAATGCATGTATATCGGGATTCACACTCACCACAACACGGCTTTGTGCCTCACCGAACAGGGTGGCATCTTTACGAACAGAGCCGTCTGTAGTAATGCTGAAACCAAGCCTGTTTACCATTGCGCTTTCCAGCAGGCAGGCGAAAAGGCCGCCCTCTGAAATATCATGAGCGGACTTGATGAGCTTGTTAGATATCAGTCTTGATACAGTCTGCTGCACATTGTACTCCTCTTCCAGGTCGAAATGAGGTGCGGGGCTGTGTGTAACACCACAAAGGTGATGCAGGTATTCGGAGCAATTGATATCATTTCTGTTCACACCCACCAGGTAGATCATGTCGCCGGAGTGCTTGAATCCGAGTGACATTTTCTGGCTGAGATTATCCATAACACCCACCATACCTATGGTAGGAGTGGGATATACCGGGCCGTCCTCGCTTTGATTGTAGAAGCTCACATTGCCCCCGGTGACAGGTGTATCGAGTTTGCGGCAGGCATCGCCCATGCCTTTTATAGCATGAACGAACTGGTAGTAAACTTCAGGATTGTAAGGATTGCCGAAGTTGAGACAGTTGGTGATGGCCACCGGTTGTCCGCCACTGCATACGATATTACGGGCTGCTTCACTCACCGCGATCATACCGCCCTTATAGGGGTCTGCAAATACATAGCGGCTGTTACAGTCTGTGGTTACAGCAAGTGCTTTTTCAGAGCCGTGTACGCGGATCACTGCTGCGTCACTGGCCTCATTAGTATGTGTATTGCCGGTTCCTACCATGCTGTCGTACTGGTTATAGATCCAGCGTTTGGAGGCTATGTTCGGCAACTGAATAAGCTGGTACGCTACTTCTTTAAGGTCTCCGGGAACGGCAATACTGTCTGGATTGAATTTCGCGATCTCCCCGAAGTAGGCGGGCTCTGAATACTGGCGCTCATATACCGGGGCGCCACCACCCAGAACAAGACTCTCCGCAGGAACATCTGCAACGAGCTCGCCATTCATATAGTATTTTAGGTTCCGGTCTTTTGTTACCTCACCTATCTGTACACAGTGGATATCCCACTTGTCGAATATCTTTTGTACTTCGCCTTCACGACCCTTTTTCACAACGATGAGCATACGCTCCTGGCTTTCGCTCAGCAGCATTTCCCAGGGCTTCATATTTGCTTGTCGCGTGGGTACTTTGTCCAGGTGAATGATCATGCCATGCTCACCCTTGGCGCTCATTTCGCTGGTGCTGCAGGTGATGCCCGCCGCTCCCATATCCTGCATGCCTATCAACGCACCTGTCGGTATCATCTCCAGGCAAGCCTCGAGCAGTTTCTTTTCTTCAAACGGGTCGCCAACCTGTACTGCGGGCAGCGACTCGGCACTATTCTCATTGATATCTGCAGAGGCAAATGACGCACCACCAATACCATCTTTACCTGTAGAGGCACCCACAATGAAAACGGGGTTGCCCTCGCCGTAAGATGTGGCGGAGACCGTCTGGCCAACACGTACCACGCCAACGCTCATTGCATTTACGAGCGGATTGGTCTGGTAGCAGCTTTCATAATACACTTCACCAGCTACCGTAGGTACACCAAAGCAGTTGCCGTAGTGGCCTATGCCCTTTACTACGCCCTTTATGAGCCAGCGTGTCTTCGGGTTGTCCACCTTACCGAAGCGCAGGGAGTTGAGCGACGCAATAGGGCGCGCGCCCATTGTGAATATATCACGATGAATACCGCCCACACCTGTTGCCGCGCCCTGGAAGGGCTCAATGGCTGACGGGTGGTTATGAGATTCTATTTTGAATACGCAGCCCCAGCCATCACCAATATCCACAAGGCCAGCGTTTTCCTCGCCAGCTTTTACCAGCAGTTTGGCGCCATCACGGGGTAAGGTCTTCAGCCATTTTATACTATTCTTATAGCTGCAATGCTCGCTCCACATTACGGAGTACATGGCAACTTCATTGAAATTGGGTACACGGCCCAGTATCTGTGTTATCTTTTCAAATTCTTCTTCACGAAGGCCTAATTTGGTAGCTTGTTCTAAAGTGGCTTGCATGCTGCAAACCTACAAAATTTGAAGGAGACAGGAATATTAAAATGAAAGATATGATTCCGCGTTTTGCCTGATGTTATTGTTGTTTATAATGCAATTGCACAAGCCCTGTATCAAATGCCAGAGAACTTACTAAAGTTAGTTTTCTCTCTGGCCGCCCGTCTTTAAATAAGGCTATTCCGCTTCCCAGGAAAACGGGAATGATGGAAATAATATATTCGTCAATAAGGTCGTCTTTCATCAGCAGGTGCACGATCTCAGCGCCCCCGTCGCAAAAGATGTTTTTGCCTTTCCTGCATTTTAGTTGTGACACCAGTTCTTTCAGGTCGCCGGAATAGAAATGAAGTTTTTCAGTTCCGGGGCGCTGCCTGCGTGTGATCACGTAACTTTCTTTATCTGCATGCGGATAATCAAATCCCATTGACAATACTTTGTCATAGGTCTTCCGGCCAAGGATCACGGTATCTATGGTGCCGATGAACCGGGCATATCCATAATCTTCGCCCTTCTTTTCTGCCATTGACAGGAAATCGAGGTTCCCTTCTTTAGTTGCTATATATCCATCGAGGCTCATGGCTATATAGAGTATCAGTTTTCTTTTGGTCATACAGGCTGCTTTCAGGGGCAATTTAAGTATTTAAGTTCCGAACTGATGAAGATCATCGGTCAGATTGAGCAATATCAGTGTGTTCCTCTGGCGTGGCAGGTAGTTTTGCCATCTATTCAGTGAACGATTAAATAAAACATATGAGATCCTTACAATTATTGACAGCCATCCTTTTGTTGCCTGTTATGGTGCTTGCTCAGAGATCAGAGCCGGTGAAGAGTGATAAAAAGGCTAAGAAAGCAGACCCGCAGCAGGTGTTTGTATTCCCCGACAGCATAAAGATGTATAAAAAGGAAATGAACGCCCTTGTAGAGGACAAAACGAAGTTGCTGACCTCGTATATTAAAAAGATAGCCACGGGTACAGATGTCAAAAAGAATATCGCCGGAGCAATGGCGTTATTTAATAATAATGAGAACCGTATGGTGACGGTGACCAGTAAAGCGCACCCTGAGCCTGCTACAAAACCGGTGCGGCAGTACCTGAATGACGTGGCAAAATTGCATTACAGCAATGTATCCATAGTATGGCATAATGCCCAATATGTAAGTAATTTTACCAAACAACCTGATGGCACCTATTCCGCTCTTGTAGCCTTTGAACAGGAATTTACCGGAGTGAAGGCAGGGGAAGCAAGTTATACATACCATGATGTGACCCAGAAGCGCGCAGAGGTAGTGGTGAAAGTATGGGATCATAAGACTCAGAGCGGAAAGAAAGAGGCGTATATGGATGTATTTCTCGGCAACATAGGAGTGGCTGAAGAATAAGCAACGTAAAATGCTTAGATCATTTTTTTGTTTTTTATTGTTGGTTTGTTTTTGCCCGGTCAGGGTCGGAGCGCAGGTGGTAAATAATTTACCACCTGCACCTGTTAATACAAGCTACTTTTTGTATGAAATAAAATTTATAGATGAATTCATTGAGCGTTTTAATGGCGATGTAGATGCATATATAAAGAAGGAAAGCAGGAGATTACTGGGTTCTGATACTTCGCTAAGCAGGTATAAGCTGCTATATACACTATTCAATAAGCAACAGTCTTGGACGAAGGATACTTCGTTGTTCATACAAGAAGTGATTAGAAGTGGCCGGCTGATCGCCTTTACCGATAGCGACTGGTATGCAGAGGCCGGATGCCTGTTTACTTACAACGGATCGAAGATCACAATTCCGCTCATACTGCATATAGTTCCTGCAGGGGTGGGGTTTAAATGGATCATCGCGGGTATAGGGGAAGCTCCGGTATTGAAAGACCGGGGTAATGCCAAAGATCCCGGGTCAGCGACCATGTCCGCACATGGCGATTTCATGCCTACTTCTTCTCACGGGACTGACTTTATAGTATTCAATTCGGTACTTACGCCCGGCATTCATGCTCCCGATCATTTTTCGGCACAATTACTGGCAAAACCTGAGGCCCGTCATTTTATCGAGATGCTGGTAAGCCGTAATCTGGTATTTGACCGTGTGAGCAACATTCGCTATCATTTTTTTAATATAGAAGGATGGTATTTGACCGTTGAGCGATTCAAACGTAAAAGCACTAATACCGGCTGGCTGATCAGTAGCTTATCAAAAGTGGACCCGGGAACCAGGAAAAAAATACGCTCAGTTCTTTTAGGGAATTAAAATTATTCTACTTCTGTTCCCTTACCCATTGTTCTTACCGCCGACAGGTCAATGGCCAGCGAAAGCCACGTTTCTTTTGATACCCCGGTTCCCTGGTATGGGGTGAGTTTTTGCCCCTTCATTTTTTCGGAGACCGCAGCAAGATCATATCTCGTTTGCAGGTTCCCCCATATCTCCGGGGTGCCCCCGAAAACGGCGGCGATACGGAAGCACATTTCTGGACTGATGTCGGATTTTCCATTCAGGATGTTCGACAAATTCGGGCGTGTAATGGAGAGCGATCTTGCGGCTTCGGTAACAGTGAGTCCGAGTGCGTTAATTACTTTTTCTCGCAGCAATTCTCCGGGATGTACATTTTTCATGCTTCTTATTTTGTAAAGTGTAAAGTTACACTTTACATTTTAAAAATCAGCAAAATTTTTATAAATGTGGATAACTGAAAAACTTACTAAATAATGTCAATCAATATTATACAACATAAATAATTTACAGTTTATGATTCATAAACCATAAATAATAGTATATTTGATAAAAATTTCACCTCGTATGCGACCACAAGACATTGTTATCCTCCTGAAGATACTCTGTTATGGCAATAAAAAATGGTATAGTAAGGACCTCGCAGCCGACCTCTTTCTGAGCAGTGCGGAGGTCTCTAATTCTTTGGAGCGGAGTGCCATTTCCGGACTAATTGATGGCGAAAAAAAGAAGGTGCGCACATCGGATTTACTCGGCTTTTTGGTGTACGGAATGCCGTATGTCTTTCCCCTGAACCCCGGCAATCTGGCTACGGGAATTTTTACTGCCGGTAGTCATCCGGTGCTCAGAAAACACTTTACCGCCGGGCAGCAATATGTATGGCCAGACCCCTCGTCTGAGCATAAAGGATTATCCATAGAGCCGCTCTATCCGGGGGTAGCAAAAGCCGTGAAAAAGGACGACAAGTTGTACCTCATGCTGGCACTGCTCGACGTGCTCCGCTCAGAGAAAACGGAAGAAAAGAAGGCAGCAACTGTCGCGTTGGAGAAATTAATGGGGAAGTAGAAATAGGGTAGCGACCGGATATTTAATGCAAAAACAGCCCGCCAATTGATAGCATCCGGATATGCAATAACGGTTGCATATGTGAAAGAGTAGCCGATATGCGACATTAGTATCGATCTCGTTTATCGGAAAAAAAACTGCTCTATCGGCCTGTTTTTGTTCAGTTTGGCTTGATTCTTGCGGCATATAAGCCGCAATTGTAGCACACCGGTTTTGACATATTAATTGCACACTTTGCGCACTGTGCAATTGAAAATTTCCCATAGTCTATTTGATAGTCAATGTATTATGGTTGAAATTGCACAATTCCGTCTGTGAAAAATGATCCCGATAACTTTCGGGAGCGCAGTTTAGGATCAAATGCCTCCTTTCGGGTTCCGTTTATTTAGTTACTTTACACCAATAATTATACGTTATGCTAAGCATCCGTCACATTGTCAAGCAATATGCCAATCACAGGGCACTCGATGATGTAAGTATAGAAATTGAAAAGGGAAAGGTATTTGGTCTGCTCGGTCCCAATGGCGCGGGTAAGACCTCCCTCATTCGTATCATCAATCAGATCACCGGCCCCGATTCAGGGGAAGTGTTGTTCAATGGCGAAAAGCTGAATGCTTCGCATATTGAGCGCATAGGTTATCTGCCTGAGGAGCGGGGACTATATAAGAAGATGGAGATAGGCGAGCAGATACTGTACCTCGCACAACTAAAAGGCTTGTCACTGGCAGAGGCGAAAAGAAGGGCAAAGTACTGGTTTGAGAAACTGGAAATAACCGGGTGGTGGAATAAAAAGATAGAAGAGCTGTCGAAAGGGATGCAGCAAAAGGCGCAGTTTGTCGCCACCGTGATACATGAGCCTGAGTTGTTGATACTGGACGAGCCATTTACAGGATTCGATCCGGTGAACGCGGAGATCATCAAGAACGAGATACTGGAGCTAAACAAAAAAGGGGCAACGGTCATATTCTCCACACACCGCATGGAAACTGTTGAAGAGCTGTGCGACTCAATTGCCCTTATCAATTTGTCTAAAAAGATACTTGACGGCAAAGTGAAGGCGATAAGAAGCGCTTACCGCAATGGCACGTATGTACTGGAGCATGAAGGAGGCAGGGTCTTTCTGAACGGCGCGCCGTTCAGATTGCTGGATGAAAGCGCCACAGATATAGGGGTGCAACTGAAGATAAAACTGAATGAAGGCGCCAGGGCCAATGATGTATTGCAGTTTATGCTGCCAAAGGTGAGCATCAATAAGCTGGAGGAGCTGATACCAACCATGAACGAGATATTTATTGAAACCGTAAGCAAATCGAACTGAGATGAACAAGATACTACTCATCGTAAAGCGTGAATACCTTACCCGTGTGAGGAAGAGATCCTTTCTGCTGGTAACTTTCCTGGTGCCTGTGCTGTTCATTGCCATGATAGTGCTTATCGGCTATATAGCGGCCAACCAGGGCATGATGTCAGACCTGAAGAAGGTGCAGGTGGTGGACGAAAGTGGCTGGTTCACCGGAAAACTGAAGAACACAGCGACGATCAACTATACTTTTTCAGCAATTAACGGGGCAGCAGCGAAAAAGACCTTTATAGACTCAGGATATGATTACCTGTTGTATATTCCTGCCTCGCTGAGTGCGGAGCTGATATCCGAGAATAAGCCTTCCGGGGCTGTCACAATGTCGGTGCAGCGGGCACTCACGGAGATAGCACAGTCGAGAAGGCTGGCAGATGCCCATATTGACTCCGCAGTATTGGCCAACGCGCAGAAAGAAATATCGGTAGAGGGTTTGCAGATGACTGCTAACGGAGTGAAGAATGCGCATATATATGCTTCTTACGGGGTAGGGATGCTTTGCGCTTTCCTCATATACCTGTCATTGTTTCTTTATGGCACTCAGGTGATGAGGGGCGTGATAGAGGAGAAGGTGAGCCGTATCATAGAAGTGATCATTTCTTCGGTGAAACCATTCCAGTTGATGTTGGGCAAGATCATCGGAGTGGGTATGGTGGGTATGACACAGTTCATTCTCTGGATAGCCCTTACATTGACCTTATCAACCGTGGCGGGATCATTGGTGGCTACGGGAGTGAGACAGCGGACAGAACAGGTGTCGCAGATGCAGAAATCCATGGGGGGTGAAATGCCGAAAGAAATGAAGCAGCATTCGGAGGGTATGATGGGAACCGTGATGGAAGAGGTGGAGAGCATACCGGTAGTATATACAGTGGGCTGCTTCCTGTTCTACTTCCTGTTCGGGTACCTGTTATACAGCGCATTATTTGCTGCCGTTGGCTCGGCTGTGGACAGTGAAACGGAGACGCAGCAGTTTATGGTGCCCATTACCTTGCCGCTGATCTTTACATTCGCGCTATCACAATCTGCTATTGTCAATAACCCAGACAGCAGTCTTGCTGTATGGCTCTCCATGATACCTTTCACATCTCCGATAGCCATGATGATACGCATTCCGTTTGGCGGGGTGCCTGCATGGCAATTGGCGGTATCTATGCTACTGATGGTACTTGGTTTCCTGTTCACTACATGGGTAGCTGCCCGTATATACAGGGTGGGTATCCTGATGTATGGCAAGAAAGCCAGTTATAAAGAACTGGCAAAATGGTTCATGTATAATGAGTAAGTTTGTTTCTGCGTTAAGAAGTACATGAAGTCAGTTAACAGAGCATCGGGTTGGTCATGGGCGGGTATTCTGCTCCTGTTATTGTTTGCGCAAAAAGGCCGGGCACAGATAGAGGTTTTCGGTGAGATAGATATGAACTATCCTTTGCTGTTCAATAGCAACAATGCGGTAACAAACTATGGGCAGATCAGTTTCGGGCCGAGGCTGGGCGTGGCCTATAAGCCGGACAATGTGCAGTTCTTCCCGATGCTGAGTGTGGGAATGGGGAGGACCAGGCTACCGGTAAAACAGTTCAATACAGTGAATGTGGCGGCGATCAACATGAACTATATGAACGTAATGGCCAATGAGAACTACGTGGTACACTTCATCAACAGTGAGCTGGATATATATGGAGGAGTGGGGTTCTCGTACCTTGTTTACAGGCGTATCAACATAGGCGGATCCAGGGGGGAGACCATGAAGGTGGCTGTTGATTCTGTGAAATATCCTGCTAAGTTCTTTCCGGCTATGAACATCGGGTTTGAATATATCTACGGGGAGTCGCAGGGGAAAGACCTGTACCTGAGCCTGGGCGTTAATTTTCAATACATATTACTGCTGAAGGACAGGAACGATTATTACATCAGCGTGAATGACCCGCAGAGTGGTATCAGCAATTACAAAGGAAGCTTGTCCGGCAATGTGATCAGCCCGGGTTTCTATCTTTCCCTGCATTATAAGATACATAAGTAAGCCACATGGTGTCATGTGGCTTATATGGGGATCTTGTTTAGAAGAACAGGAATTTCTTTTTCTTCTTTACAGTGAGTTTCAGGATACGTACGTCCTTGTTGGGCCTGTCGCGGCTATCACGCGGCTCATTGATGATTTTCTCTACCACATCCATGCCATCTGTGACCTCGCCAAACACAGTATAATTGCCATCGAGGAAAGGGGTGCCGCCGATCGTCTTGTAAGCGGTGCGCTGCTCTGGGGTGAACTTATGGCCTGTGCGTGTAGAGATATTGTCCAATTCGGCATCTGTGTATTTTTTGCCGACTACTATATAGAACTGTGTGGACGAGCCGGCTTTACTCGGGTTATTGTCACGGGCAGCGGCAATGACGCCACGCTTGTGAAATATCTGATCATTGATCTCAGCAGGAACAGTATAAGTGAGGCCTCCGTTGCCCAGCATTTGCCCCGGTGCTGCGTGTTTGGAATCCGGGTCGCCGCCCTGTATCATAAAGTCGGGTATCACACGGTGGAACAGGGTGCTGTCATAAGTATGTTCTTTAGAGACCTTACGCATATTCTCAGCATTTAAGGGCGTATTGTCATACAGGAACCCGGAGATGGTGCCATGGTCCGTTTCTATTTTGACCCGCAGTTTCTGTGCTTCTGTATGAACTGCAATTACAGAGAACGCCGCGATCAGTAACGTCTTTTTCATATTGTTAGTCGTTGATTATTATTTGTTTATGTTTCAGTTTCTTTTCTCCTGGCATAATTCTACCAATACGCCATTAGTCGTTTTCGGGTGCAGGAAGCAGACCAGCTTATTATCTGCGCCATTCTTCGGCTCCTGGTTCAGTAATTCGAAGCCCAACGCGCTCAGGCGGCGCATTTCAGCTTCAATGTTCTCTACTTCAAAAGCAATATGATGGATACCTTCACCCTTCTTTTCAATGAACTTTGCTATCGGGCTGTCTTCTTTCGTGGCTTCCAGCAATTCGATCTTGGAATCGCCTGTCATAAAGAAAGCGGTGTTCACGCCTTCAGTGTCAACAGTTTCAGTTTTGTAGCAGGGTGTATTCAATAATTGTTCGAACAGTGGAACCGAAGCGCTTAGCTGTTTTACAGCTATCCCCAAATGCTCAATTTTTAACATCTATCATATAGTTTTTGACAATGGTAACATATAAACCTCAAATGAGGGAAAGCCCCAAAGTAACGAGTTTTGGCGTAATTTTGTACCAACTAAGAGACCAAGACCACCCATATGGATTTGAAATTACCAATATATTTAGATAACAACGCTACGACGCCGGTTGACCCGAGAGTGCTGGAAGTGATGTTACCCTATTTTACCGATAAGTTCGGGAATGCGGCAAGCCGCAACCACTCGTTTGGTTGGGTGGCAGAAGAAGCTGTTGATTATGCCCGTGAGCAAGTGGCCAAACTGATCAATGCCGACCCCAAGGAGATCATATTTACTTCCGGTGCAACTGAGGCAGATAACCTGGCCATCAAGGGTGTGTTTGAAATGTATGCATCAAAAGGCAACCACATCATTACCTGTACTACTGAGCATAAAGCAGTATTGGATACCTGCAAGCATATTGAGAAACTGGGTGGAGAAGTGACCTACCTTAACGTGCAACCGGATGGTCTTATAGACCTTGCGCAGCTAGAAGCGGCCATCACCGGCAAGACCATTCTTATTGCTATCATGTATGGTAACAATGAAATAGGCGTGCTGCAGGATGTAAAGGCTATCAGCAAGATCGCCCGCAAACATGGTGTGCTCTTCTTTACAGATGGCACACAAGCTGTGGGCAAGGTGCCCGTAGATGTAAATGCAGATGGTATAGACCTGATGGCATTCAGCGCGCATAAGATGTATGGCCCTAAGGGTGTAGGCGCACTGTATGTACGCCGTAAGAATCCACGCGTAAAAGTAACCAGCCAGATGGATGGCGGTGGCCACGAACGTGGTATGCGTAGTGGTACGCTGAATGTGCCGGGCATTGCCGGCTTCGGTAAGGCTTGCGAGCTGTGCATGAATGAAATGGAAGCTGAAGCACAGCGCCTCAGCAAGCTGCGTGATAAACTGGAGCATGCACTGATGGAACTGGAAGAAAGCTATGTGAACGGCAACAGCGACCACCGCCTGCCGCATGTTTGCAATATTTCATTCAAATATGTAGAGGGAGAAGGGTTGATGATGGGCTTCAATAAAGACATCGCACTATCCAGTGGTTCGGCATGTACGTCTGCTTCACTGGAGCCGTCTTATGTGCTGAAAGCATTGGGTCTGGGTGATGACCTGGCTCATAGTTCTCTGCGCTTTGGCCTGGGCCGATTCACTACTGAAGAGCAAATCGACTTTACGATAAACGCGATAAAAACAACTGTGACCAAGCTGCGGGAGATGAGCCCGTTGTGGGAGATGTTCAAGGAAGGAATAGATCTGAACACAATTGAATGGGCGCACCACTAAAGATGAATTAACTGATCAGCACGTGTGAGAATCACCTGATCGGTGGAAAGAGTAAAATGAATAAATAATAAGGTTAGTGATGGGCATCAGTTATTAGCTAACCGCAAATCAAATAAAATGGCATACTCAGAAAAAGTTATAGATCATTATTCGAATCCCAAGAATGTTGGGACACTTGATAAAGGGAAACAAAATGTAGGTACCGGCCTGGTGGGTGCACCTGAATGTGGAGACGTGATGCGCCTGCAGATAGAGGTGGATGAAAGCACAGGTGTGATCAGCGACGCAAAGTTCAAGACCTTTGGTTGCGGATCGGCAATTGCTTCTTCGTCACTGGCCACAGAGTGGCTGAAAGGTAAGACGGTGGACCAGGCATTGACCATAGACAATATGGATATTGTCGAAGAGCTGAACCTGCCACCTGTGAAGATACACTGTTCGGTGCTTGCTGAGGACGCGATCAAAGCCGCGATAAATGATTACCGTGTAAAGAACGGATTGCCTGAACTGGTAGCTGAGAAAAAACCTCATTAATGATTCTGTAAGCAGGACCCTAAAAAGTTTTTTCAATGATTTACGTAAGTGACAGGGCAAAAGAGAAAGTAATGAAGCTGAAACAGGATTCCGGTTTGGGTGAGGATTATTTTCTTCGTGTGAGCGTGGTAGGTGGCGGTTGTTCGGGACTATCGTACAAGCTGGACTTTGATAACGAAACGCAGCCAAAGGACCAGGTGTTTGAGGACCATGGCGTGAAACTGGTAACAGATCTGAAGAGTTTTCTGTACCTGTGTGATACGACCCTCGATTTTTCCGATGGCCTGAACGGGAAAGGATTTCACTTCAACAATCCAAATGCCAGCCGTAGCTGTGGTTGCGGAGAGAGCTTTGCAGTATAATTTAAGGAAGACAGAAAATGATCTTACGGTTCACTTCGGTGAACCGTTGTCATTCTCAGACTATTGTTTTACCAGCTCCATATTGCAGGAATAGCCTGCGCCGGTAGAAGACGCGGTGGTGAACTGCAACTTGATGACGCCGTTCTCGTATGTGCCGGTAGCATTAACCCCGAAAGTACCCGGAGCAGGAGCTACAACAATATGATTGATACCACCTATGGCACTGTCAACTGTACCGGTAACTATGGTATTAGAGTTGTCGAAGTTGGAGATGTTGATGGTATAGCCGCTGTACACAGAGTTCTTGGTAATGGTGCTCGTCCATGCATTGACACCTATCACAGCGGGGGAACAACCGGAGCGGCTGCAATGGTAAGTGCCTATCAGCGGATCGTCCCAGGCAGACTGGCAGGCATTATTGTAATAACCGGTAGGGCAACTGCATTTATTATCGGAACAGGTTCCTCCGTTCTGGCAGGTAATGCTGCCGCATTTGTTCTTACAACTGGTATAGAATACTACTGATGTAAATGCCCCCAGCGTGAGTAAAGCGGAAAGTATGACCTGTCGAAATGCTTTCAAAGTATGAAATTATAATTGTGTAAAATGTATCTGCGTAAAGGTAAGTAACGCATTTGTGAGCGCAAAAGTAAGGATGTAGTTTAACAAAAACTTGCATAAATCAATTACCTTAGCCTGCATCCGCCCTGCATATGCAACATAAACTTTCAGGATATAGCTGGTTTCTATGTGTTGTACTGATGTGCTATGCGGGCTTTTTCTTTTACCCCCGGTGGAAACAGCCAAATTCAGAGGCAACCATATCCTGGGATGTATCTGGTTATTACTGGTATCTGCCTTCTCTTTTCATTTATCATGACATTAAGCACCAGGGGTTCAAGGACAGTATTGTTTCCAGATATCATCCTACGAATTCAGATTTTCAGCAGGCTACCAAGGCAGAGAACGGTAACTATGTCATGAAGTACTCATCGGGTATGGCACTGATGTACCTGCCTTTCTTTACTGCTGCTCACCTTACCGCGGGCATGTTCGGATATCCGTGCGATGGATTTTCGCTGCCGTACCAGTTGGCATTGCAGTTAGGCGGTTTCCTGGTAGCCATAATGGGGTTGTGGTATCTGAGGAAGTTATTGTTGTTCTATTACAGCGATGCGGTAACGGCGGCAGCGCTGTTCCTTATAGCCGCAGGCACCAACTATATTGAATATGCCGCCATAGACAATGGTATGACCCATAGCTGGCTGTTCACAGTATATGTTTTCCTGCTGCTGAATACCCATTATTTCTACCAGACATTTGAACGCAGGTATGCTATCAGGGTGGGATTGTTGGTAGGGCTTGCTACGCTGACCAGGTTCACTGATATAGTATCGTGCCTTATTCCTCTGCTGTGGGGCATGGAAGGAATTTCCCCGACTGCTATCAAAAAGCAGATCGGATCTTATATGCGCAATGCAGGCTCGTTCATGACTGCGGTAGTATGTGCCTTCCTTGTGGTGTCTGTTCAGTTTGTTTACTGGAAGTACGTATCGGGGCATTGGCTGGTATATAGCTATGGCGATCAGGGCTTCTCTTTCCTGCGCCCGAACTTCAGGCCTTATACTGTGAGTTACAGAAGCGGCTGGCTCATCTACGCTCCAATGATGTTGCTTGCCTTCCCTGGTGTGTTGCCGTTTCTTTTTAAAGGAAAGAACAGGTTAGCGATACTGGTCTTCTTCTTCGTCAATTATTATATCGTGTGCTCGTGGGATATATGGTGGTATGGTGGCCGGGCAATGATACAAAGCTATCCCATACTGGTTTTTCCGATAGCCGCATTGATAGAGGTGGTGCTGGAGCGGAAGGTTTTGGCTGTGGTCTTGCTGCCTGTAATACTGTTATTCATGTACTTCAATGTGTGGATCACCTATCATTACCATAAGGGTGCTTTGTATGATCCTGACTTCATGACCAATAAATATTTCTGGCGTGTGGCAGGAAGGTGGAGTGCCCCCAAAGCGACTGAGGTGCTCAGAGATAATACCGACCTGTATGAAGGTGTGCCTAAAAACATGCGGACAGTTTATGAATACGGTTTTGAGCAGGACTCAGGTAGCTTTTATACAAGCAAGGCGATAGCAGGGGCGCGGTCATTATTGATAAGGGGAGGACAAATAACGCCCAGGATCAGCATACCGTTTGATGGAAAGGATATGCAATGGATAAGAGTGAAGGCGACATTCGGTTGCGGACAGAAGGAATGGTATGGCTGGAACATGGCCCAGTTCATCGTGAAACTGAAAGTGGCCGGAGAGACCGACACCAACAAAAGCGCGAAGTATAATATGCTGCGCATACAACGCCTTATCAACGAGGGTGAGACGAAAGATATATCGCTGGATATGAAACTGCCACGGGAGCACTACGACTCTCTGCAAATATGGTTCAAGAATGTACTCAGCGACAAAGAGCTGACGGTTGACAATTTGCAGGTGACAGGATTTACGGAATAGACTGCACGTTATCCATTCTTTTCGGATAAATGTTTCAATAAATCCCTGATAGAAGCATAGATGTACTCCAATTCCTCGTTAGTGATACAATATGGCGGCAGTATGTAGATAATGTTGCCGAGCGGACGCATGATGATCTTCCTGTCGAGAAAGAAGCGGTACATAATATCACGGAGGCCGCTATGATAAGAAGGGGTGTCTGTACGCAGCTCCAAAGCAAGTATGGTGCCCGTCTGACGGACATCTGCAAGTAACGGGTCATTCTTTACAGAGGCAGCAAAGGTTTTGTGCGCGTCTATTATGCGTTGCCTGCTTTGTGCACAACTATCCTGCAACAGAAGGTCCATGCTGGCCAGGGACGCGGCACAGGCTACGGGGTTGGCGGTGAATGAGTGCCCGTGATACAAAGTCTTTGTACGGTCGTCATCGTAGAAGGCATCAAAAATATCTTGTGTGCAGGCGGTGACCCCCAATGGCATAGTGCCACCGGTGAGGCCTTTTGACAGGCACATGATATCGGGTGATACGGAAATATGTTCGCAGGCGAACAATGATCCGGTGCGCCCGAAGCCGGTCATCACTTCGTCGGCAATGATATGCACATTGTGCTTGCGGCACAGCCGGAAAAAGTGCGACAGCACATCAGCGTCGTACATCTGCATGCCGGCAGACCCCTGAACCAGTGGTTCTGCAATAAATGCAGCAACATCTCCCTTCATCAGCACTTCTTCAAGTTTCTCGATGCTGGTTGCGCGGTTGTCTTTTGCGGGGAAGGGAATAAAGGTGACATCGAACAGGAGGTCTTTGAATGCTTCTGTGAACACACTTCTGCCGCTCACAGCCATTGCTCCGAAGGTGTCGCCATGGTAAGCATTCTCGAGTGCAATCAGCCTTTTTTTCTTTACCCCTTTATTTTTCCAGTACTGCAGCGACATCTTGATAGCCACCTCAACAGCAGTAGAGCCATTGTCGGAATAGAATATACGGCTCATATTGCCCGGGAGTATTTTCAGCAGCCGCTCTGCCAACTGTACCGCAGGTTCGTGGGTGAAGCCTGCAAATATGCAATGCTCCAGTGTATTCAGTTGCTCGCTGACCTTTTGTGCAATGTATGGATGCGCGTGCCCATGAAGATTGACCCACCATGATGAGATAGCATCGATATACCGCTTCCCATCCTCATCAATAAGGTAGAGTCCCTCGCCACGTTTGATGGCAATTGCTTCCGGCCATATCTTCATAGGAGTATATGGGTGCCAGATCACTTTGCTGTCGCGCTCTCTTAACGTCATTGTATCAAAAATATACATTGCCGGGGTTAAAACCGGATATGGATAAGAAATTCAGCAGAGCAGGTTTTATAGTTTCTGCCACTTGTTTTACTGTTGCATTTGTGATCTCCTGCATGTTGGGTATGCGGGCTATGATAGAGACATTGGCATAATTGGAGATGAACGACTCGGAGGATTGATTTTCTCCGCCACATATCACAATGCCTATCAACCGGATATGCCGTGCTCTCATCACTTCCAGCGTCATCAGCGTATGGTTGATGCTGCCGAGATAATTCTGAACGATCAATATCACAGGCAGGTGGTAGTGTTTTATAAAGTCTGCCATAGTTGTCTGGTCTGACATGGGAGATAATAATCCGCCGGCAGTCTCTACCAGCATTATCTTTTTTGTTTCCGGCCAGGTGAACTGACGGTAGTCTATCTCCACATTATCTATATGCGCGGCAGCGTGTGGCGACATAGGCTGAGACAGCAGTATCGCCTCGTCATGCACCCTGCCGGCCCCATCCGTCAGTAGTTCTTTTACCTTCACCATGTCCCTTTCTTCAGACCCTGCCTGTACGGGCTTCCAGTAATCAGCGCCAATTGCTTCTGCAATGACCGCAGATGCTATTGTTTTTCCGGCCCCGGTGTGTATCCCTGCAATTGCTATTGAATTATCTACGCTCATTGTCTTAGTTTATCGAACAGATCTTTTATTTGCTCTATGGTATTAAATGTGTGCAGGCATATGCGCAGCCTTTCCATTCCCGGCGGCACCGTAGGGTGCATAATGGGATTGATCTGCATGCCCGCTGCCTGTAACTGTGTGGCCAGATGTTTTGTCCTGGTATTATCGCCGATGACCAAAGCCTGTATCGCACTGGTACTATTGGTCCAACCCCGGATGCCGGATGAAGCTGCCTGCATGCGAAAGAAGGTGATAAGCTCATGCAAGGGTTCATTGGTAAAGGAATCGCCTTGCAGATACTGATATGCTGCAGTAGCAGTGTATATAGCATGCAGGGGCAGGGCAGTTGTATAAATGAATGTACGTGCAAAGTTGACCAGGAACCTTTTAGTAAGTTCGTTGCCGACAACTGCTGCACCATGGCAACCCAGTGCTTTGCCAAATGTATGTATACGTGCAAAGACCCTGTGTTCCAGTCCTAATGCACAAACCAATCCTTCTCCGTGTTTGCCGAAAACGCCGGTAGCATGAGCTTCATCTACTATCAGTTGCGCGCCAAACCGTTCGCATAACGCTACCATTTCGGTTAGGGGAGCTAGGTCTCCATCCATTGAAAAGACAGACTCAGTAATAACAATGACAGGGTCTTCTCCGGCATATTTGCTGAGTTTTTCTTCCAGTTCGGTAAGGCCATTATGTGCAAACCTGAATTTATCAGTACACTGTGCCAGACGTATGCCGTCTATGATACTGGCATGGCACAGCTCATCGTAGAGTATTGTTGTATGCCGGGTGGCAATTGAAGAGATAAGACCTACGTTGGCATCGTACCCGGAGTTGAAAAGAAGGGCTGCTTCCGCTTTATGGAAATGAGCTATCGTTGCTTCGAGTGCTTCTGCTTCGGCAGTATTGCCGGACAGCAATCTTGATCCGGTAGATCCGGAAGCGATGCCACCTGGGAAGTTATTCTTGACCGACTTTGTCAAAACTCCAGAGGTTGCTAATCCCAGGTAGTCGTTTGAGAACAGATCGACCGGGGCTCTGAAAGTTCTTAACTCACGTAGATTACCGGTAAGAGTTCTTTCTTCTAATTTCCGGGACAGATATTGCTCAACGCGGTTCATGAAATGTCTTTAAGAGATAGCCTCTTCCATTTCCTGCTTCCTGTCTTTAGGATGGCCATCGGCAAAGGCTGCTTTGGGCGTCAACCCCAACAGTTCGAACATAGCCATGTCGCTATTGTATTCAGGATTAGGAGTGGTCAGGAGCTTGTCTCCGGCAAAAATGGAATTAGCACCGGCCAGGAAACACAGTGCCTGCTCCGCAATAGAGAGCTCCAGGCGGCCTGCTGAGAGGCGTACTGCTGAATGAGGCATCACTATACGGGCCGTAGCTATCATACGCACCAATTGGTCGAACGGAACACGCTTGTTCTCAGCAAGTGGCGTACCGGCAACAGGGACCAGAACATTGATCGGAACTGACTCAGGATGCTGAGGCAGATTAGCAAGCGTCAACAACATACCCACACGGTCATGGTCTGATTCGCCAAGGCCAATGATGCCACCTGAGCAAACTGAGATACCTGCCTTACGGACGTTGGATAAAGTTTGCAGACGGTCGTCGTATGTACGTGTAGTGATCACCTCGCTATAATGTTCTTCTGATGTATCTACATTGTGGTTGTAGGCATACAAGCCTGCCTCTGCCAGGCGCTCGGCCTGCTGAGGCGTGAGCATACCCAGTGTACAGCAAACTTCCATATCCAGTTTGTTCACCTCCTTCACCATGTCCAGCACGCGGTCGAAGTCGCGGTTGTCGCGTACCTCGCGCCAGGCTGCGCCCATGCAAAAACGGGAAGCACCGCCTTCTTTTGCTCTTTTTGCCGACTCGACCACTTCGTCAGTTTTCATGAGCGCATGCACGTTCACACCAGTCTGGTAGCGTGCGGCCTGCGGACAGTAAGCACAGTCCTCAGAGCATCCGCCGGTCTTGATAGAGAGCAGGCTGCTGATCTGAACTTCACCAAATACATGATCTTCCCTGTGCACAATAGCTGCATCCAATACCAGAGAAAGTAACGGACGGTTATAGATATCTTTTATTTGCTCGCTGGTCCAGTCATGACGAATAACACCCATATATAATAATTTGCCAGTGCGAAGCTATCGGATTTTCGGGAGTAATTAAAATCGTGGGTATTCCTGAATAATGCATGTTGCTACATTATGTCATAAATTATTGATGAACAGTGTTTTATGGTCATGTTAATGTATGCAAATAATAAAAGCTGTATATTGTGCACAATTGCAGCCATAAGATGAGGAGTTGGTTTTTTGTTATATGTTTCATTGTATTGCCCGGCCTGGTTTCAGCGCAGGAATCAATAAGTGATCTTAAGGCCATGCTCAACCGGGCATCAGCGGATTCGCAAAAGATATCTGTTTACAAAAAGATCATCTCGTACTTCAGCCTCGAAAAGCCCGATTCGGCTGAGCATTATGGACAACAAGCTATAAACTATGCCATAAGCAAGAATTATGCTTTGGGTGAGGGTATCATACTGGAGCATTTGGGTATCATAGACAGGAAGCAAGGCCGGATAGAACTTGCCAGGAAACGTTTTCAATCTGCACTGGAAGTATTCAAGGTTCATAATGATGCATACGGAGAAGCTCGTATGATCAATGGATTGGGAGCCATAGAGGCGGGTAAGGGAAACTATGATGTGGCGCTCAAGTACTTTTTGGAGTCGCTAAAAATGAGGGAAAACCAGTCGGACCACGAGGGTTTGATGCTGAACTACCTGAACATTGCCAACATATACATGCAACAGGACGACAGCGGAAGTGCAGACAAATACCTGGAGCTTGCGGCAAAGGTGAGCAAAAGTATTCCGCTGAGCGATGTTTCGATCTCTGTGTATAATACCATGGGTGTTTACGCTATAGCCAAGGGAGATTCACAAAAGGGGTTGCAGATATTCACCAACAACCTGAAACTCAGTGATAAACCGGGTTTTGCCAACTCACATGTAGAGTGTTTGTCGTACCTGGGAGAATATTATTTAGACGGAGGCCGGCCGGAAACAGCATTGCAATACCTGCGTGCCGGGCTGAACATAGCTACAGAGAAGAAACTGGCAGAGCTTGAGGGTAACCTGCTGATGCAGATAGGCCAGATCATTAAAGAGAAACATCCGGACTCGGGCCTTGCTTACCTGATGAAAGCCAAGGCCTTGAGCGAACAGATACATAACCGGCGCTTCCTTATTTACGTGTACGAGGAGATAGCCAACTATTACAAAGAGCGCAACCAGTTCAAGGAAGCCCTGGCGGCAACTGAAGACGCCAGGAAGATGGTGGACAGTGTGTTCAGCCTGGATAAAGCACGGGAGATAGCCAGTATCGGGTATGAGTATGAGTTCGAAAAATCGAGGGAGCGCATGAGCCAGCTCGAACAACAGAACGCACGTGCTCAGCAGGAAAAGAAGGTGATAGCTGTGGTAAGTATTGCGATTGTCATTATCCTGCTTGTTCTGCTATTCTATTTCCGTAAAGCCAGGCTGCTTAATAAAGAACTTATAAAGAAAAGACAGGAACTTAATGACCTTAATGAGCTGAAGAATAAACTATTCTCTATAATAGGCCACGATCTCAGGGGCCACATAGCCAGGATACCTGCTATAATGGATATCTACAAGGATGATGACAGCACTGAAGAGGATAAGGCATTCCTGCTGGAGAGCCTGAAGGAACATTCCAAGAGCTCGTTGGAGACACTGGATAAATTATTGTTCTGGGGCAGGTCGCTGGTGAAGGGCGATAAGATCAATATGGTCAACTTTCACCCGAAAGGGTATATCGCAGAGGCGATAGAATTCAAAAGAATGGCGGCTGAGGAAAAAGAGATCACTGTGATTGACAGGACGCAAAGCCATTTGTCGGTATTTGCCGACGCTACGCATTTCGATTTCATTGTGAGAAACCTGCTGGCCAATGCCATAAAATACACCAGGCAGCATGGAAAGATAGAGATAGCAGCAGACAGTGTGATGCGCCCCGAGTACATAGTTTTCTCTGTAAAAGACAATGGCGTGGGCATACCTGATGACATCAGGTCTAAAATATTCACACCTATGCGCAGTATGCCGGGTACCGCAAATGAAGCAGGAAATGGTATCGGTTTAATGCTGTGTAAGGAGTTTGCGCAACTGAATGGCGGTGATATATGGCTGGAGAGCCAGGAAGGAGTGGGGTCAACATTTTACTTTTCCGTGAAGAAGGCCGTGTAGCTCCGTTGGAGCCACAGTGCATTTTTGCGTATATTTGAACAACCTTAGAAAGTAACTATCTGTATGAGAAGAACACTCCTGGCAATATTAACCATTGCATTAGCCTTTACTCTTCCTTCGTGTAAAAAGAAAGACCCGCAACCAAGCAACAATGCCTACCTCATGTTCGTACATGGTTGTGCCGGGGGGGCTACACCCATTAATGTAGATGGGCGTGTAAATAATGCCACGATAGCCAATGCGGGGAATAAAGCATTTTTGCAGAACTCCGGCTACCAGTCTGTTTCTTCAGGTAGTGTTAATATAGGCTTCTTTGTTTCGGGCTTGTCTGAGCTAAAAAGTGCTGCAGAAAACCTGGCTGCGGGCGGGCATTATACGGCATTCGCGGGTGGTTCTGTGCTTTCCCCGACATTCGTCTTTACGACCGACGACATGACTGTGCCGGCAAGCGGTAACGCAAAGATCAGGTTTGTGAATCTTTCCAATGATACCGTTCATATGGACGCGTTTGTGCAGAGTGCCAAGATTGGCAGTAGTGTGGCTTCTCAGCAAGTAACAGCGTTTACAGAAGTGTTTGCCGGTACCTATGAGATCAGGGCCGGAGACCCGGCAAATTTTGGTTCTGTTGTAACGCTCAACAACGGAACAACCTCGCTGGGAGCAGGTAAGATATATACGCTGATGCTTACCGGTACCAGTTCTGCCACCACAGGTACGTCAAAACTGACCCTGACCCTTATCAACAACAATTAGCCCCGAACAAAACAATTCACCCCATTGGGGTAAGAACCAATGCGGGCAAACTATCTATTTTTATCTCCTAACCACACGATTATGACCAAAAAGCTTGCCGGCGTGCTCGTTGCTGCCACTTTGTTCTCTGCCTGTAAACAAGAAGCGCCCAAGGAATCATCAAAGAAAGATTTCATCCAGTCGAACATTGATACGACAATGAGTCCCCGAGAGGATTTCTTTGAGTATGCGAACGGCGGATGGATCAAAGCAAATCCTATACCGGGAGACGAGGCTACTTATGGGATCGGTGAGCTGGTGGTAAAGGAGCTTTACGAAAAGCTAAGGAAGATAAATGAAGATGCGTTGCAGAAGGCGGAAAAGGAAGGAGCGGGCCAGCGGATAGGAGATTTCTGGTACAGTGCAATGGATACGGCTGCAATTGAGAAGAATGGTGTATCGCCACTCAAGCCGGAGCTGGATAAGATAGCAGCACTGAAGACAAGGGAAGATGTGCTAAGCTATGCAGCATACCTGCATACCTGTGGTGTTGAAGTTTTTTTCGGAGAAGGAGTATCACAGGACGCTAAGAACAGCGAAGTGGAAGCCTATGACATGACCCAGGGAGGCCTGGGCATGCCCAACAGGGAGTATTACTTCAATATAGATGCAAGGACTGCAAAGGTGCGGGATGCGTACCCTCATTATATAGCTACGGTATTTAAGCTGCTTGGTTCAGACAGCTCTGATGCGGCTAAGAGAGCCGCCGGCATTGTGTCTTTGGAGACGCAACTGGCAAGGTACTCGAGGAAGCTGGAAGACCTCCGCGAGCCGTATGCCAACTATCACAAGTATGCTATCTCCGGTTTGCGTAGTTTATCGCCGGGTATTGACTGGCCCAAGTACCTGGGAGAGATGGGCGTGAAGCATGTGGACAGTGTCATTGTGGGCCAGCCTGAGTTTTACCAGGGACTAGATAAGGTACTTGCCAGCGCGGATATGCCGGCGCTGAAAGACTATATGACCTTTCATCTAGTGACCACTTTCGGCAGTTATCTCAGCTCAGGTTTTGAGCGGGCAAATTTTGATTTCTATTCCAAAACAATCAGAGGAACACAAGTGCAACGCCCGCGCTGGCGCAGGGTACTTGAAGCAGAGGAGGTAACAATCGGAGAGGAACTGGGTAAGCTTTTTGTAAAAGAATACTTTACTCCTGTAGCAAAGAAGCGGTATGAGGACCTTGTGGAGAATGTGCGCGGCGCGTACAAAGCCCGTATAGAGAAGCTTGACTGGATGACGGACAGCACCAAGCAGAAAGCCATTCATAAGCTGATGTCAATAAAGAAGAAGGTAGGTTATCCTGATAAGTGGAAGGATTTCTCATCGCTCAAAATAGACCGAGGCCCTTATGTGCTCAATGTGATGCGTGCACACAGGTGGTGGAATAATTATGAAATGAACAAACTGGGCAAGCCTGTTGACAGGGAGGAGTGGAACATGAGTCCGCAGATATACAATGCCTACTATAATGAATCGAACAATGAGATAGTGCTGCCCGCGGCCATGATGACCGTTCCGGGCTTCAGGGATGAGGAACTTGATGACGCGCTGGTATATGGGTACACAGGCGCATCTACAGTAGGGCATGAGATCACTCACGGCTTTGATGACCAGGGCCGTAAGTATGACGAGAAGGGAAACCTTTGCAGTTGGTGGTCTGCGGCAGATACAGCGCAGTTCATGAAGCGTGCTGATGTGCTGGTGCAGCAATTTAACAGGATGGTGCCGCTGGACACAATGCATATCAACGGCAAAGCAACGCTGGGTGAAAACCTTGCTGACCTTGGCGGGATACTCATTGGCCTCGATGCATTCAAGCAAACAGAAACGTATAAAAAAGGGGAGAAGATACATGGCATGACGCCGCTCCAGCGTTTCTTCCTCGGATATGCATTAGGCTGGCTGATGGCCGAGCGCCCGGAAAGGATAGCTACACAATTGCTGACGGATGTGCACTCTCCCGCTAAATACCGTGTGAACGGACCTTTCCCGAATGTGCCGGAGTTTTACGAAGCGTTTGGCATCAAGCAAGGAGATAAGATGTACATACCGGACAGCATGAGAGTTCACCTATGGTAAGTCAGTCTTCGTCGCCGGAATCACTTTTATCGGCAACAGCATCTTTATAACCGGTGCCTGCCACCACGATCACGATCTCTCCTTTCGGGGGATGCTTTTCGTAGTGTGTGGCCAAAGCCGCAAGGGTATTTTTATTAGTTTCTTCAAACATTTTGGTCAACTCCCTGCAGACGGCGGCCTGCCGGTCGTTGCCGAAGTAAGTGGCCAGTTCATGTAGTGTTTTTACCAGCCTGTGTGGAGATTCATAAAGGATAATGGTGCGCTCTTCCTCTGCCAAAACCTTCAGTAATGTCTGCCTGCCTTTCTTAGGAGGAAGAAAGCCCTCGAATGCAAACCTGTTGCAGGGAATACCGCTCTGCACCAGGGCGGGGACAAATGCCGTGGCCCCCGGCAGGCATTCTACGTGAATATTGCTCCGAAGACATTCCCGTACTAACAGGAATCCCGGATCGGAGATGCCGGGGGTGCCGGCATCAGTGAGTAATGCAAATGTCTTACCTGAGCCGAGCTGGTCTACAAGATGGGACACTACTTTATGCTCATTGTGCTGATGGTAGGGGGTAACGGGCTTCTGGATATTGTAATGTTTCAACAGCACCATGCTGTTGCGTGTATCCTCGCACAGGATCACGTCGGCCTTTTGCAGCACCTCTATGGCCCTGTACGTTATGTCGCCGAGATTGCCAATGGGCGATGGTACGAGATAAAGCGGCATACCTGTTTCAGATATTGAGTGGGAAGGATATTATCCTTCAACGATCGTAAAGTCGAAAGCCTCCATCACCGGGTTAGCCAGCAGTTTTTTGCAGGCCTCGCGGGCTGTTCTTTCCGCTTCATCCTTATCAGAAGCGTCAATGTTGAGTGAAATATGCTTGCCGATGCGCACATCCTGAACATGTGTGAGCCCAAGATTGTGCAGGCTGCTGTTCACTGCCTTGCCCTGGGGGTCAAGGAGTTCTTTCAGCGGCATTACATTGATATGTGCGATGTATCTCATAAAATATGAAAGTTCAAAAGTTTAAAAGCAAAATTACTGAACGTTTTCTTCCGCAGTACCGGGTTGCTTGTAAATAAAAGACAACAGCAAGTACACGACAAACGCAATGGGTATGGCAGCCACCGAAAACAGCGGGATAGAAATACCGGCAACAATTACGATCACCAATTGGGGCCATGCAGCAGCCATGCTCCACCCGGACGGGATCATTTTGATGAACTTAACCCCTGAGACCATCAGCCAGCAGAGCAAGGCAATGATGAGGTATAATGCCCATTTGTTCTGCAGCACAGATGCGATAGCCTTTGATGCGGGGTTGCTGCTCATCCACATAACAGCAGGGAATGAACCCACTAAAATGCCAACCGCAGGTGTGGGCATGCCGATAAAGTAACCTTTTTGCTTATCGGAAGTGATATTGAACCGTGCTAGGCGTAACGCAGCAAAGCAAGCGATGAGAAATGCCGGTGCCATACCCAGCATACTAACATCAAACGCATTCTTCTCCTGCATGAGCGCATCCCACAGAAATTTGAACATGATCACCGATGGTGCAACGCCAAAGGAAACAACATCTGCGAGAGAGTCCAGGTCTTTGCCTATGGGTGAGAATACTTTAAGGGCGCGAGCCACAAAGCCATCCAGCATATCACAAATGGCGGCAATACCTATAAATATGCTGCCCATATACATTTGCTCCATGCCAAATATCCATTGCCAGTTGGGTAGGGCTCCGTTCTGCACACTCATGCTCAGGTAGGGCTGCGCACTTAATACATAGACGATAGCTATGCAGCCACAGAATAAGTTACCGAGCGTCAGCAGGTTAGGCAAGTGCTTCATTACGGGGCCAAAAATAGTAAAATAATGGGTTAATGCGGGAATGTGATGAATGTAGGTAATGTGTTCTTTCGGGTGTAAAGATGACCTAAAAGAGAACAGGATGCAAATGTTTGCATCCTGTTCTTCTATATCATGAATAGTATTATTCAGGAACTACCAGCCTGAAGCCGTTGCCGTGGATGTTCACTATTTCCACGCTACTGTCTTCTTTGAGGTATTTACGCAGCTTGGCAATGTAAACGTCCATGCTGCGACCGTTGAAGTAGGTATCGCTACCCCAGATGCGCTTGAGCGCGGTTTCACGAGGCAGCAGGTCGTTCTTGTATTCACACAGCATCAGCAACAGCTCATTTTCCTTAGGAGAGAGCGTGTGAGAATCATTGCCATGTTTCAGCGTACGTAATTTGCTGTTGAAGTGGTAAGAACCAATATTGAACTCAATCTGTGCATGGTGTTTATCCTGCAGCTCCTGGTTGCGTTTCAATACAGCCTTGATCTTAGATAACAACACATCACTGTCAAATGGCTTGGTGATATAATCGTCAGCTCCCAGTTTGTAGCCTGTCAATATGTCATCTTTCATGCTTTTGGCAGACAGGAAGAATAACGGAACATCGGGATCAACATTCCTGATCTCTTCAGCCAGTGTGAACCCATCCATATTGGGCATCATCACATCCAGAAGGCATATATCGAATTTCTCCCTGCGGAAGGCGGCAAGCCCCAGAATACCATCGCGGGCCAGCTCCACCACAAAGTCATTGAGTTCGAGGTAGTTCTTCAGCACCTGGCCGAAGTTGGTATCATCTTCAACCAGCAGTATTTTGTTTTTCTCTTTTTCCATATAATTAATAGTGTGTTATTACCAATACTTAATCAAATATAATACCATGATCGGCTTCTATGGCGAAAATATTTGTTAAAAGCGGGGGCAAGTATAGGTTTTCTTTATGCCATCTCCGGAATGATAGGCCCGTGAATAAACTATAGAAAATTCAATAGCGCCATAAGATGCGTTATATGGGGCCAAAGCAGATATTGTAAAATCGTAGTTGGCCATGAATTGAACATCGCCGTATTGATAACCAATTACACCTATAACGGCATCATTAAGACGCATATAGCCACCAAGTATCAATTGAGATTGAGCTGCCTGCTGTCCTTTTGTGCCATTCAGCATGGTACGGAACAATGAACCTACAACCAGCTCGGAAGCGCCACCCTGCATCTCAAAGAAACCTGATGGGTTGACGATGAGTACCGGGCCGGTCTTAAATATCATATCAAGGTTGGCTATAGGGCGATATGCGATGACATTGGCCCCATTGCCATAAAAGCTTTCAGATGGTTGGGTTATATTTTTTACGCCACCACCAAATTTGATATAAGCATTCTCGTTGGGGAAAAATGCGAGGTTTATACCCGCGCAAACGGTATAGTAGCTTGTTTTGAGGATGCCTACCTTTTCGCCGGTGGTCATATTCTTGTTAAATGCCTCACCATCCCACTGGTTGTCAAATATCAGCTTATCAAAATTAACACTTCGCTGAATGGAGGAGCCGGAAATCCCAAATGATAGCATTGATGAGCGGCTCATTTGTAAATGATAGGCGGCGCTGCCCTGAAATTCAGATAGGGACAGGTTGCCGTCACCTGCTTTATCGCTAAAGAAAGCTATGCCGAGACCGAGCCAGTTGTTGTGATTCTCATTACTGCGGTTCCCTCCGATCTTAAAATCACCATAGCCGCAGAAGGTATTATATGGCACAGGCACTGTAGACCATTGATTGCGGTAATTAAGCCCGATCCTGAAATCATTTTCCGGAAGCAGAGCTGTATTGGCCGGATTGAGGAGCAGTGGCGCATTATAGTATTGTGAGAAATGAATGCTCTGGGCAATGCCCCGGATGCTCATCAAAGCCAACAGAAATATCACCGGCAAGCTCTTTCTCATCGCAGTAATGTTATGTTGCCTTTAAGCACTTTGGCTGTTCCATCAATAAAGGTTGCATTCAACACGTAAGCGTATGCTTCTATGGGTTGTGGTTCGCCGTTGAACGTTCCGTCCCATCCTTTTTCCTTCGAATTTGTTTCAAACACCAGTTGGCCCCACCTGTTGAATATCTTCAGGTCGAGGGTTTTGATGGCCGCGCCACGGACGTACAGGATATCATTTTGCCCGTCACCATTAGGGCTGAAGGCTGTTGGCAAGCCAATGAGCGGATGTACCTCTGTAGGTACTTCCTTGCAGGCCGTTGCCGGGCATTTTGATTCATTGAAAGCAGAAAGGCACACATGGTATGTCCCTGTCTTGTTGTATTGGTGTACGGGGTTAACTTCTGTTGTTGTCGTGTTGTCCCCCAGATCCCATGAGTAGCGGGTTGCATTCAGAGATTTGTTGGTAAAAGATACCGGCTCGTTAGGAACGGGAGGCAATGGAGCAAATGTGAAATCAGCAGTAGGCCCGGCCAGTACAGTGATCATACGTGTGAACGTGTCCATGCCATTACATGCCTGGCTATTGTATACAACCAGGTGAATAGTGTAGGTGCCAACTTTGGAATAAGAATGGGTAGGGTTGTCATCAGTTGATGTTGTTCCATCACCGAAGGTCCAGTTTTTTGTTCCTCCGTTCAGTATGTCAGATTTAGCCATGAATTCTGTGCCTATGCAAATAGTGTCCGGGGTTATAAACTTTGCGGACACACGAAAGTTCTTTATGGTGAATTGTTTGACGATCGTATCCGGTGTTTTACAGGCTAATGCATCAGACATGACCAGAGTTACCTTATATGTGCCGGTATCAGGATAGTTATGGTCAGGAGGTGTGGTGCCACTATACGATGTACCATCTCCAAAATACCAGATATATGAGGGTGTGCCACCGGCAAAGTCCTGAGAAGTATTGGTGAAAGATGCTATGTAGGGATCACAACTATCTTTCACAGTATAAGTGAAGTCGGGAATTATCCTGTTGGTATCTACATGAATGTAGACATACGCAGTATCATCTGTCTTAAAACAGGCATTAGCGTTTGATGCTGTGAGGGAGACGGTATAAGTGCCGGGGCCTGAAAATGTGTGAGTAGGGGAGAATGTGGTAGAACTAGTACCATCTCCGAAATTCCAAACGTAACTAAGTCCGTTATTAGAGTTGTTGGTGAAATTGACCGTTAGCGGCGCACATCCGCTAGTGTTAGGGCCAGCCACTACATCGGCCTTCACCGGGCCAATATTGAACTCTACTCTCAGTGCTGCTTCATTACAGTTTCGGCTGGAGTCAACCTCGCTCCAAACGCCCTTGGTTGTAGGAAAGGCACTTGGACATGCCCCCGGAACAGATGGGGCCCCTCCACAACTGGCACAAATGCCCTGGTAAATGATGCCGTGTTTATCAAAGCGGCTTGTACCTCCATCAACATGCTCATTCATCCAATAGTAAGATGGTGACGTACAACTGCGACCGTAGTAGCTGGCATAGCGTAGGGAAGCTAATCCCGGACCGAGAACTATGAAGTAAAAGTCCCTACCGTCGGTTGTTGCAAGGTGTGCATCAAATGTCGTTGCCATACCGGAGCAGAGTCCGGAAGCTACCCCGGCGATCCCCAGATCTCCACCCCAGCCGGAGATATAGACATTGTCGCAGGTGTCCACGAGGAAGGCAACCGGAGAAATGTTGGTAGTGGCAGAAGTGCCTGATCCGAAAACTGTAGATGCAAGATTGCTCGCAAGGTTCTTATCGAGCTTCATGACAAACTGGCTTGAGCCGGTATTGGAGTACACACCCGGAGTTACAGGGAATGTGCCACCAAGTGTTTGTCCCATAACATATACCTGGTCTGTGGTACGGCTCACCTGTATACCGTATATCTGATCGTACCCGGCTGTACCTACATAAGTGCCTTTGACAAGGTTATACGGTGCGCTATTGAGAAACTTCAGAACAAAGCCGTCTGCAAGGCCTCCCTGGAAAGATGTATGTAAAGTGCCCGCAGTAGCCGGGAAATCGGAACTGTTCGTTCCGCCGGCAACGTAGACGTTTTGCTGCAATGTGTCGAATGCAAGGACGTAGCCGGCATCGTAACTGCTACCACCAATGTAAGTGCTCCAGATGAGCGAAGTGAGCGAGCTGTTCAACTTAAAGACCACACCATCCTGAGCACCTTTGATAGTAGATGAGATGGCAGTTGGTGTTACCGGAAAGTCAGAAGAATTTGTGCTGCCTGTAACATATACATTTCCGGAATTATCGAGCAGAACCTCGCTGCGTGAATCATCACCGTAATTGTATTTAAGTTGCCCGTATCCATATTCGGTGGAATCGTAGTTAACACCATCACTGGCTGCGCCTCCGATGTATGTGGAACCTATAAGGCCGGTGCCTGTAGCATTGAATTTGGTAACAACAATATCCCACCAACCGTGATTAGTGCCCTGGTAGCAGCCCGGAGTAACCGGAAAGTTTGAAGACAATGTACGACCAGCAATTACCAGGTTGCCGGCCGGGTCTACGATCATACTATGAACGTGGTCGTTTTGTGCCCCACCGAGATAGGTAGCATATACTCTCGTTTTAAGAGCCGCATCATATTTGATGATCGAAATATCGGAAGCGTAGGCATAATCATCGGCAGGACTGGCTGTTCCAAAGCCACCGCCAAAAGTGACCTGGAATGCGCCGGTGCTGACCGGAAAATGCGTGCCGGGGAAAGCAAAGTCGTTTACGAGGCCTCCCGCGTAAAAGTTACCAGCATCATCATATGTTGCAGAATATCCCCAGTTGTCGGCAGTAGACCCTGTGAGAGTGCATAATAATACCGCAGGGTCAATGATCAGTTGTTGTGTATGATCATAGCCGTCGGGGAAGTCGAATGAAACAACACTTCCTTTGAGCTTGTAATAGCATGGCACTTCAATACGGTTGTTGTTCACATATTGATATACGAATGGTCTTTGCTCGGTAACGTCACCTACTGAAGTAGAGATAACAAGGTTTTCGTTCTTTATCTTAATGCCATCCGGACCGTCAAATCTCATTCTGATCTTTGATGGATCTGCACCGGGCTGAACTATAAATTCATATTCAATATTGCCCTTCTCCGAAAAAACATGCATGTCGATCCCGTCGTACAATTTTCGATAATTGATGGCCCGGACGGGGTGTATGCCTGTCTTCCATCGTGCTGTATCTTTGCCGAGGAAGTAGTTGTAATATACTTTGAGAGGTTTTTCACCAGAGATATCGGGAGCCTGGGCATCAAGGAAGCTCACCTTGTAAGCATGAAACTTCAGCAGTGGTCTTTCTTTGGTTTGGCCGTGATGAAAATAATCCAATTTGAAATTATTATCTCCGTCACTAAGTATGTAACGAAACCCATCATCCTCGAGGCATACCTGCCCCCCGGGAGTTTGTACCTTGTACCGGAACCAATCTCCCCATTGCCCTTTATTCTCAACAAATTCCAGTGGATGTTGCGCGTATATCTTACTGACAATGAGCCCTAAAAGACAATAGAGGAATATAGATTTACATCTCATTATAAAAAACAAGAAATTGTATAAGTAAATTTAAGCTTTTTCTCTATAAAGAGACAGGAATTACGAAAAAATAGTTGGAAGAAGGAACAGCTGGGGGTGATAATTCCTTTCAGGGAGGTGCACCCCCTGTTGTACGGTCGGGAAAAGATGGTCTAATTAACCATTTTGTCTGCGCAGCAACTGCTGGCAAAAGCATCGGGTTTGGCCTTGAAGGCATATCCCATCCCTAGGATATAGCCCATTGCCTCTCTCAGAGCCTCGTTGCTCTTGAACTGAGGGTTTGTGTTGATGTCGGCATGCACCTCCATATCCACGTCATACTTGTTGAACAGGTCGCATAGCTCGTAAGCCACCTCAATACTTTTTGCTACCTCCACCAGCATGCGCTCCTTTACAGAGTAAGGTTGCGTTGTTTTATCATTGCTGATAAACATAAACCCTCCATGTTTCTCGCGAAGAAAAACGATCACTGTGGCAAATTCGGTTTCTGCCGAACGTACCTGGGAGTCTGTGCCAATGCATACTTTGAGCCTGAAACCTGCAGATGTTTCCCTGATAATGGCCTCTTCTACGGCATTTTTTACGGGTATTCGCAGAGGTTCTCCGCTAAATCTTCGCCATAACATGTGTGTAACATTTTAGTTATACTAAAGTTACCCACAATTATGTTGCCAAAATATTATTTGAAAGTTATGCGCATATGATATGCACAAGATATTAACATGGTTTTAATGTGCTAATCAGCAAGTAATACCTGCCATGCCTGCTGTACGTGTCCGGAATCAAGAAGCTCTTTGGCGTAAAGGTGCAATTCATCCCGTTTTTTGTCTGTATCGTGCGCATTAGCGCTGAGAATATCTGCAAGGCGCTCGTCTTGCGGCAACTCAGCGATAAGCGGTATTGAGGTGCAATTGCCCAGCATTCCAAGATTGTTGCCTGTAAGTATGCGGCTGTTACGAATATGCAAGGGAAGTGCATCAACACCAACACCAAGTTCTACATTTGGCTTGTGTACTTCGAATACGGCATTTCCAGATGCACGACAGTAATAGTCTGCACCCATACGCGCCACCAGGTCTATTTTATGTGGATCTATTTTCCCGGATGCATCCAGCACATTATCGTCTATGTGCATGCATAGAACTTCGCAGATGATGAGATTGCCCGCGCCACCTTCGTGCCCGGTTTCTATTACCTGGGTTACTTTACATTCCATCTGAACGGGCGATTCCTTCACCCGAAACGGTTTTACCATATCGGATTTCAGCGGCGTGAAACCGGCCTTTACAAATTCATCTACGCTCTTAGGATATTCACAACTGCTGAGGTTAGCCTGTTGTACGATGTTGTAACTCACTACATTGATAACCACCTCTTTCGTCTCGTAAACATTCTCCAGCGTATGTTTGATACTGTTGTCGCGAACGCGCCGTGCAGGAGAGAATATCAATATAGGAGGCTTGCTGCCAAAGACATTGAAGAAGCTAAACGGCGAAAGGTTAGCATTGCCATTGCTATCTATGGTGCTGGCGAAGCAAATAGGGCGTGGCGCAACGGCCCCAAGAAGGAAGGCGTGTAGTTGCGCTGTCTTTATTTCACCCGGAACGATCCTCATGGCCGGAAGTTATCTGATCTCGAAATTGGCCAGTGATACAAATTCCTGAACCCTTGCGTCTATTTCGGCAGGTGTTACGTCTTTCAATCGTGTAGGCCCGAACTTTTCTACACAAAATGAAGCCATAGCAGAACCTATGATAACGGCTGCTTTCATACTTTCGAACGAGGTATCATTGATGCGGGCGAGGTAGCCAATGAAGCCTCCGGCAAACGTGTCTCCGGCGCCGGTAGGGTCAAAAACATCTTCAAGTGGAAGCGCGGGTGCTGCAAATATCTTTCCTTCATAGAACAGTAGTGCACCATGCTCACCTTTCTTTATTATCAGGTACTTGGGCCCCATTGCCTGTATCTTCTTGGCTGCTTTTACGATAGAATATTCACCACCAAGCTGGCGGGCCTCGCTATCATTGACCATAAGCAAATCAACCATTCCAAGCACCTGCTTCAGTTCGTCGAGCGCCACATCCATCCAGAAGTTCATGGTATCCAGGATAACCAGCTTAGGGCGTTGCTTCAGTTGTTTTAATACACTGATCTGCACAGCCGGAGCAAGATTGCCCAGCATTACGAAAGGGCTGTCCTGGTAGCTATCGGGTATCACCGGATTGAACTGTGCCAGCACGTTCAGGTCTGTGATAAGTGTGTCGCGGGTATTCATGTCCATATGGTAGCGGCCACTCCAGAAGAAGCTTTTGCCGTCCGGCACTACTTCAACGCCATCAAATGCAACACCACGGGCTTCGAGCGCCTTGATCTCTTCCTGTGGGAAATCGCCGCCAATGATAGAAACCTGCTTGATGGGCTTCACAAAGTTGGATGCCGCCCATGCAGCATATGTTGCCGAACCACCAATGATACGATCCACCTTTCCGAATGGGGTTTCCAATGCATCGAAGGCCATAGTGCCTACTACGAGTAAAGACATATTGTGATCAGTTAAATTTTGCGCAAATATAGGGTTACCGCCTGACAATCGATAATAAAGCGCTATTCAAAGTCGCTTCCTTCACTTTTCAGGATGTCGCGCACCTCACGAAAACAAATAAAGAAATACCAGAATGCAATAAGGCAGCCTACAGCATTCAGGATGACCTCATACACAGGCATCGAATTTGTCTGGCTACCAGGAGTTACCTGCAGGAATCGTTCGTCGATCCTGGTGCGCATGTAGTAATAAACAGAGAGATAGACTAAGATAACCACAGCATAGGCAATACGTTCATTCATTATCAACTCAAGTTGGGGAGATCTCAGAAAGAAATTAACAACCAGGCTGAGTATCTGGACCGAGATAAGCGAATAAAAAAGGGTGTCGTAAGGAACAAAAAAATCGGCATCGAGGGCGTAAAGGAACAGAATGAACAACACGCTCTGAATGATTGGGTCGACAAGTTTTATCAGTGGGACATTCCTGTCTCGTCTTGAACTTCTCCGACGTTGTTTTCTTTTACTCATGCCATTGTGTAATTGTCGCTAAGGTATAAAAAATCAACAATCACTACCTAATCTGGTGCAAGCCGCATAATTTTACATTATGAAAGCTATGCTTTTTGCTGCCGGTCTTGGAACAAGACTAAAACCTTTTACAGACAATTGTCCGAAGGCGTTGGTTCGGGTAAATGATAAGTCTCTGCTGGAACATAATATCAGGTACCTACAGAGTTTTGGCATCTATGACGTTGTTATCAATGTTCACCACTTTGCTTCTATGATAGAGGAGGAAGTGATCGCCAATAAAGGATTTGGGAGCAACATCACCATATCGGACGAAAGCGATATGGTACTGGAGACAGGGGGCGGGCTGAAAAAGGCGAGTCCATACCTTATTGACAGCGAGCCGATTGTAGTGATGAATGTAGATGTATTCACAGACCTTAACCTTGAAGGCCTGATAAATGCGCACAAAAATGATACGGCAATAGCTACGCTTGCCGTTATGAAAAGATCTTCATCGAGATATTTCCTTTTCGACAATGATATGAAGCTATGTGGATGGATGAATGACAAAACAGGTGAGATGCGTATGTCCCAGGAAGTTTCAACAACAACGCCATATGCATTCAGTGGTTTGCAGGTGCTCTCACAAGATGTTTTTCGCGATATCCCTTTCGCTGGTAAATTTTCGCTGGTGGATCTGTATCTGTACCTGGCTGAAACTAAGTTGATACGAGGCTACGATCATACCGGAGGCTTGTTCATTGATGTGGGTAAGCCTGACAGCCTTGCGTTGGCCGCAGGTATATTCAAATAATAGGTTTAGTGCAGAATGGCTTTGAGAACTGCCAGGGAACGAATGTTGCCGGCGCTATGGCTATGTTCTTGCAGGAATGAGATATACCAGTCGAGCAAATGCATTCTTATCGATGCATTCAGGGGTACGTTTTTCAATTTGTCATAGTCATCTGCTTTTAATACCTGTGTCAGCAATGCTCCATAGTCTTCATTGATTGTGTGTCCCTCTGACGGAGGGTGCGCACTGAATCCACCTTCTTTGATATTCAGATAAGGTGTTTGCTTGCTGTAGCTCCCAATAAGTTCATATCCGGATATGCGGCAAAGCTCAATGATAAAGAACAAGGGAAAGTTTGCGACGTCTGTCACGGGCATTTGGTCGAGTGATACGAAGTATTGGAATGTAAAGTCAAATAAGGCAGGTAAAGGGGCATGTTCAGGTAGTGTGCGCAACAACAATTCAACGGAAAACAGTGTAATGCTGTTTTTGACCACGCTTTCCTGCATTGAGTTGTAAATAAAAGCCGGTTGAAATTCACGTATGCGTTGCATGTTCTTCTGAGGCTGCAGATACACCACAAGATCGAGTAATGTACCGGGCTGAAAATTTCCTGCTTTATTCTGACGGGCTTTGCTGCTTCTTACTCCCTGCACCATATAGGTCTGCACACCATGTAGTTCGGTAAAGATCGTCGTTACGAGACTGCTTTCACCGTATTTTACTGAGCGCAGAACTATGCCGTTGGTCTTGTGCAGCATATTTATTGCATGAAAACGATCTTGCCTATGTAGGTCTGTTTTGAACCATCAGTTGTGGTGGCAAACACAAGGTATACCCCTGATTGTGGCCGTCTGCCGGTATAGTCCAGTCCATTCCACACCGCCTGTCCGCCAAATGAAGTGGAGCGGTAAACAAGTTGCCCGTTAATATCGGTAATGCGAATGTCGGAATTTGCTGCGAGCCCTTTGATGGCTATCGGGCCTTTGTAGTCGCTACCAACAGGGTTTGGGAAAACTGACACTACCCCGGTCGTTTCACCACCTTCTGTAGCGGTACTGTGGTATGTGGAGAGTCCCATTTCGGTTCCGATATATACATCTCCGGTTACATCATCAATAGCTATCTTCTGAATATGGTTTGATGGCAAGGGGCTGTTTTCTGCTGTGAAGCGATAAATGATCTTATCGGCGGTTGAGGATAACAACCACACACCATCATCAGTACCAACCCATTTGCGGTTTGCGCCATCCACGGCAATAGTCCTTACCGCGCTACCTGCAAACAGATACCCTGCATATTTGTCATATTGAACTATCGGTATATCGGCATCGCATGGCGGGTTTCCATTGAACGGTGCACTGCAACTGCTCGCAACGGCAATGCCGTTGTCAGTGCCGATCCAGACACTGCCGTTTTTGTCTGCAGCAAGGCATAGTACAACATTGCTGGGAAGATTGCCGCTTCCTATTCCCGTAGTGAGATGATATGATGCATCATCGCTCGGGTCATTTAATGTGCCTCCGTTGTTGAATACCGTCACACCACCGGCGGTTGTAACATTCACATAATTGGCAAACCATACCTGGTCGTTATTGTCGATAGCTATAGCGCCTCCATTGGTTGCTGATGTGTTGAACTTGTACCACTTATTTTCATCAGCACTTAATGCGTACAGTTTGTGGTTTGATCCGAAGGTAGATACCCAGACGTTGTTCGATCGGTCAATAGCCAGCCCTACAACTTGTCGCTGCCTGTCTCCGAAATAAGTAGTACTGCTATCAAATACATCTGATCTTACCACGGATGCCGAGTTGTCTTTATTTCTGATATACAACCCGCCAATGTAAGATCCGGCATATACGGTACCGGAGTTCTCGTTTTTAGTCACACAGAGCATGTCGGGAAGTGAATCGAAGCCCGGGGTTATATCACGCGAATACATGTGCCATTTGCCATCTTCTGTAAGATTGGACAGGCCCGAGAAGTTAAAGCTGGCTATATATTCATCCCCATATCCTCCGTGGGCTACCCATACGTTCTTGTTGTGTGCGTAAAGACCAAAAGAACTGGCATCATTAGGACCAATCGGGATGAACCGGCCCATCACATTGTCGTGCAGACGCTGTGCAAGGCCCTCGTAGTAGGAAGCAACATAGATCGATTTGTCGGAAAGTTGTGTTACCTGCAATGGTTTTCCCAGCCATGTAAATGTGTCTACAACCTGGTTAAGGATATTGACAGAACGAACGGTGCCTTTGAACGTAGAGTCGGAGTACTCACTTACGAAGACGGATTCTAGTCCACCATCAAGGTGTTGAATGGACAGGGGCGTTGTGTAGACTATTGAAAGTCCGCTGCCTGTATACCGGTACAGGGTACGTTTAGTAGCAAGGAAAAGAGCGTCACCGACTGTTGCACAACTGATAAGTGCGGAAGAAGTGTCAACTTTCTGCCAAACCTGGTAGTTCTGTATCTGTGGGTTGTTCTTGTTTACTTTGAAAAGCCCTCTTGGTGTCACCGAATAAAAATCATTACCAAAACCGATAAAGCTTCTAACAGGAACAACGGTGTTGTTAAGGCTCGCCTGGTCTATGAACTGATAGGTTTGTTTTACGTTGTGCGAAGAAAGATCTATGACAATGACACCGAGGGAAGTACTCAGGTAAGCAAACCCATTCTCAGTATATACCTGGTAAACGGTCTTTGCCCCCGAAACGCTTTTTACTTTAAGGTCGGGAAGGTTATAGAATGTGTTGTCCTTAAAAAGATCAATATTTCCATTGGTGTAAACCAGTATGGCAGTGGAGGTTGCTATATCGTACCCCACGCATTGCATACCCATATCAGACATGCCCTCCGCTTTACTGAAAGGGAGGGGCAATGAACCGGACCGATAGGTAAAAAAGCCCTGACGGCATGCTGTATAAACGGTACGGCCATCTGTAGCAACACCCACGGCATTATTGTAAGGAAGATGCGATTCCCAATAGCCTATGGCGCTGTCTTGTGCATTGGTGACAGGAGTAATGGCTATTGCAAATATAATGGCCAGGTATAATCGTTTCAAAAAGGTCATTTGGCAGAAAAAATGTCGAAGATCATCTTTAATAACGTGTACGTATAAAGGATATTGTGCCTGCCACTCATGCCGACCAATATCGCCACTGCAATAGTAACTATATTTTACCTATTTATTGCAGGAATACCAGCTTGCTACAGTGTGTTTGTTTGCCACCCGGAGAAGTGATGAATACCATGTAAACGCCACTTTGCACCTTATGACCTGTATAATCTAGACCGTCCCATATGGCTTGTCCGTTGTCGGTAATAGTTTTAAAAGCAAGCTGTCCGTTAATATCGGTGATGCGAATATCTGTGCCTACTTCCAGGTTTCTTATAGCGATCTTTCCGGTATATCCGGATAAAACAGGATTCGGATAGATGAGGAAGTCATCATTGCTGGTAGTAGCAGCTGTAATCTCATCGTGAAAATTCACTAAACCTTTATATGTTCCGATGTACACATCGCCGGTTATTTTGTCAATGGCAATTTTCTGAATATTATTGGAGGGGAGCGGGCTGTTCTCTGTGTTATAATTGCGCAGTATCTGCTTACCATCTGCAGAGACCACCCATACGCCCAGGTCAGTACCAAGCCATTTTCTGTTCAACTCATCCACACAAATTGAGCGAACCGAGCTTCCTTCCAAGAGGTAGCCCGAATCTACGCCATTATACACAACGGGCAATTCTGCTTCGCATGGGGATGCTTGTGTGAAAGGGGCTTTACAATCGCGAATGATAGCTACTCCATTGTCTGTTCCAACCCATATCAATCCAGCTTTATCTTTTGCAAGGCAGTTAGTGCTGTTGCTGGGAAGATTTCCGTAGGTCTTGCCTGATAACATCTGGTAATTGGCGTCGTCTGTAGTGTCCGCCAGTGTTCCATTTGTATGATATACACCAATGCCATGCTTAAGCGATGCGACCACGTATACCTGGCCTGCATCATCCACCACTAATGGCCCGGTATTGTCTATCCCTTTTATGGAGAAACGATACCAGGTGCTATCGGGTGTTTTGGCATATAGCTGTGTCCTTGTGCTTGTCAGCGCTACCCACAGGTTGTTCGATCTGTCAAAGTTCAGGCCGATCACTTCGTGAGTGTCAGGCCCGTAAGAGAAGCTGCCCGAAAAGATGCTGCCGTGGTTCACCGAGCCAACGTTCCCATTACTTTTAAGGATAACCAATCCATCGAGCAGTGACCCGGCATAAACGTCGCCGGTAGATTCATCCCTTGTAACAGCGACGATATCTTTCGGATCACCTATCCTCGGGTAGGTCTTTGATGTATACAATGTCCACTTCCCGTCGTGCAGGTATGAAACCCCGTGCCGCGTGCGGCCGGCAAAAAGAAGATCTGTATACTCTCCATGTGCGATGTAGAGATCCCTGTTGTGCGCATATATGTCGTATGCGTAAGCAAAGCTGGGCCCCGGAGGGAAGCGCAGGCTCATATCTCCTGTTGAGGTTTTACACCTAAGTCCAAAAGTTGAGTCTGCGATCCACAATGTGTTATTCAGAGACATGACAGCATGTAGTGGTGTGCCCTCACAATAGACGGAGTCAAGAACACTGCCGGATACATTTATCTTTTTAACACTGCCTTGCACCAGCGAGTCGCTGTATTCGCATATGATCAGGATTCCGTTGCCGGTATCAATATTTCTGATGTTGGTTTTAAACACACTACTCGGCGCATAGATCTTCTTTAAGGAATCGCTTTGCCACACGTATACGCCTTTTTTTGACGAGGCGTACAATGTATTGCCCACAACTGCTACTCTTTCAATTGCCCTTGTACTATCAATGCGTTTCCACACGCTGGCGTCGTAGAAGTAGCTGTTCTTATCCGCGTAGTAAAGGCCGTTTGCAGTTGCAGCGTAAAAGGAGTTCTTATACGATACCATTCCTGTTACAGCTTGCGGATTATTGCTGATGTACTTCGTCTGTCTTATTATCTCGATGGTATTTGTGATCTCATGGCTGGACAAGTCTATCATCAGGATACCAAAAGAGTAACACAGGTATGCAATACCATTTTCTGTATAAACCTGGCTGATCTTTTTTGATAATGACAGGGGCTGTAATTTCAGGTAAGGAATGTTGTAGAATGTGTTGTCTTTGAACAGGTCGATGTTGCCATCATCATACGCCAGGATAACGGTAGACGTTGCCGCATCATAGCCTATAGCCTGCATGCCGATGTCGGACATGCCATCTGTTTTACTGTAGGGAGTCTGGTTATCGGGGTTGTTAGCGTCCGTGCTAAACATGGCCTGGTTGCCAATAGTATATACGGTGTTGCCGTCTGTAGAAACGCCAATGGCCGTGTTATAGGGCAAATGAGAATCCCAAAAACCTATTGGCACATCCTGGCAATAAGCGGGAATGTTTAGTAAGAGCAGGCAGACAAGGGTGGATATACGTTTTGTGATCGTCATTAGTCAACTGTACTCAAAAGTAAGGAAATAACGTATCTGTCCCGTCAATATTGCATTGGCCACCTGTTGCAGCTGTGCATCGTTCCTGTGCCTTCTATTTTTTGTTGGTACGGGGAGTATTCTTTGCGCGTTCAGCCTGGAGTTTCTGCATCTCCTCCAGTTTCGCAGCCCATTTAGACTGTGCCGGTGGTTTATTCTTATTCTCCTGTATCTGCGCGTGAATGGCTTTCTCGTCAATAAAATACTTCTGGATGATGAACTGCTGCGCAATACTCATCATGTTAGAGAAAGTATAGTAGCAGGTAAGAGCCGCTGCCATCTTGTTGAAGACACCCATCAGGATAACCGGGAAAATATAGGGCATATACTTCATCATCGGGTTATTCGGATCTTGCGGCGTCATATTCCTGTTATATACAGCAAGGAACAAGCTCGATGCGGTCATAAGTAAAGTAAATAAGCTGATGTGATCTCCGTAGAATGGTATGCTGAAGCCAAAATTCAATACACTGTCATAGGTAGAAAGGTCATGAGCCCAGAGGAAATTCTGTTGCCTGAATTCTATGAACGAAGGGAACATGTAATACATCGACAACAATATAGGTAACTGAAACAGCATGGGAAGGCAACCTCCGAGCGGGTTGACACCTGCAGAGCGGTATAGTTTCATTTGCTCCATGCTAAACTTCTGCTGGTCGTCACCAATTTTTGCGCGCAGTTCATCCAGCTCCGGTTTCAAAACGCGCATCTTTGCTGAAGACAGATAGCTTTTGTAAGTAAAGAAAGAAAGTACAAGACGGATCAGTAAAGTCATCAGGATGATAATGATGCCATAGTTGCTGATAAACCCTGTAAGGAAATAGAAGATCGGGATAAGCAAACCTTTGTTGATATACTTAACGAACGACATGACGCCAAAACCGAGCGGAACCATATCATCTAGATCCATTTTGTAACTTTTAAGCACTTTGTAATCATTCGGTCCAATGTACCATCGTAAGGATGCGGAACTGCTGTTGCTACCCGGTTTCAGCGGTAGCTCAAATGCTGCCTGTGTATAGGCTACGATATTCGTATCATCTGTTTTCCCCTGAAATTTCACGTCCATTTTGCTGAATCCGTCATCTGCAATAAGTACTGTGCTGAAGTATTGTTTACGAAAGCCTAACCAGGATACATCGGTACCACTTTCTTTCTTTTCTTCGTTGCGGATCGTGAAATAGTCTGATTCATTGTTCTTGAAACGGTAATACACTTGTGCGCCCATGCGCTCAGCCGTTATGTCCTTTTCGGTGTGCAAGCCTTGCGTCTGCCAGTTTAGTTTTATGCTGTTAGTTGGCATGCCCGTCAGGACAACATTACACCGCATCATATAATCATCAGCAGGCAATGTGTAGATGATGTCTGCTTTTTTGCCATTGCCAAGGTCTGCGCTGAACACAAGAGATCTGTCACCGTTAGGTTCGTCTCTTTTTGTTGCGGTAAAAAAGAGGTCAGATGTAGATTTGCCGGCATCTACAGGTAAGATGGCGCTAAGATAGTTCCCGGCCCCGTCAAACAGCTCGAGAGGTTTCTGTGAATATGTTTTATAATCCAGGAGCCTTGCAGCAACCGGGTGAGCACCTTTTGTAGTGAACTGCAGAGAAAGTTTTTTGTTTTCCAGGGTCACCATCTCAGCCTTACCATAGTAGGAAGATGGCTGTAGTTTTTTCAGCGCCTCAGTTGCCGAGTCAGTAATTGCCTGTACCGGTTTTGTCGTGTCGGCGGCTACATGAGGATGATTTTTGGCGTATGCCAGTGAATCAGCCGTTTTCTTAGACTGGAAGTTTTTTTGCTCGTTCTGATTATAAAAAACATATATGATGACCAACAGTGCTAATAGCGCAAATCCTGTTATCTGATTACGATCCATGAATGGTAAAAATGAGGCGCGAAGGTAGCGCATTTATTTCATTGACCATGCCTGTGCTGCATTCCCGGTGTTATTTTGTATGTTATAGCGTTTCTAATGACTCATATTAGCCACCATCATCGCATATGAATATTAATTTATTTAATTGTTTCGCAAGATTAAATGCAAATTGCTGAAATCATTGCACTAATGAAGTTATTATTTTGTCATGTAAATTATCGTTAATGTGGCAAATGACAGATAATTATTTATGTGTCATGCGTAATGTAGAAGTGAACATGTCCTGATAATCGGTGGAGTGTACCAAATATTCGGTGAACAAATCTGGTGCCACATGACCGAGGGCAATAATTGTTTGTTCCGGCCATCTGATGAGTGATAAAGACCGGAAATGGTCAAGGTTATCTCATTTTTGAGATCGTTCAAATGCGATAATCTCAAAAAATGCGCATTTGAAAGAGTATTTCATAATAGTGATAACCGGTGCATTTTAGTGATGCGGATGATGAACATGGAATGTAAGATCATAAGCGAGTATTACGAGCATAAATATCATCGGCAACGCATGCGTCGGGAACTTTGCCATGAGCTATTTTTTCGACAAAAGGGATAATGTTGAGTATTGGTAGGTGATGTTGATCGGTGGCAAATGGCGAGTCATATTGGCTCATCGGGTAACAAGGTAATATGCTACACAGAGCCTCATAGATGTGCCTGTAATACTCTACAGTAAAGGGTCTTGCAGCAGTGCAAGCATCTTCGGTGTGCGCATGATAATTGTTCTTACGAAAAAAAGTGACAGCAAAGAGACAAGCTTGTAAGAGAAAATTTTACCCAATTGATCCTGATAATCAGGCATTCATTTTTGCTCAGTATGTGGAGAGAATCAATTGCCGCGCAACTATGACAATATGCAGGCTAGCTTATTTTAACGAGATAGCATTTTATCCCCAATTCTTTGCTCAGAAATTATAGCTTTCCCAACCAATTTTTATCCACAGTTCTTGCTGACTCCCTATTGGTACTAAATAGTATGGATGCGAATCTGTTAAATAGCAATATTCGCGCATGTGATGGCATGAATTTTAGGGTGATAGTGTGGGAAGCGGAGTGAAAACAGTCGTAAAAGGTGTCGATTTATTAACTAACAGGAATAATATTTTATGAAAATAAAATTGTTCAATTTGTAAAAATAATTATACATTTTCTATTAGAATTAATCACAAATAATACCTAAATTGCAAGACGGATAAATTTATAAAAAGTTATTTTTTTGAAAAATTTGAGAAAACATTCTCGACATAAAACCACAAGAAGAAACTTTAAACCAGATAAATTCAATTTTATGAAGTGCAAAAATCTACTACTGTTCGCCCTACTTTTTCTGGGATCCTATCTCACTGCACAAGCTCAATGCCCTCCAAACATTGACTTTGAAACCGGTACTACAAACTACTGGAATTACTGGCGTGGTAAAAACCTGTCAGGACCTACGTGGAGCCTGGCTACGTGCCCACCTGCATACTCTCTGCACACTATCGTAAGCGGTACTTCTTGTACGGACTACTATGGTGGATTCTCTTGTGTCGGTGATGGCTATTATTCACTGAAGCTTGGTAAAGACTCAAGCAATCAGAATGCCGATGCCGCGGACTATCATGTGCATGTGCCAACAGGTGGTACATTCTCTCTGATCTATCGTTATGCGGTGGTATTCCAAAATCCGGGACACTCGTCAACTGACCAGCCAAGGTTCCAGATCGAAGTGATAGACTCTGCGACCGGATCTGTTCTTCCATGTAACACGTACAGCTTTGTATCATCATCTTCACTTCCCGGGTTCAGTTTGTCTCCGGTGTCTTCCATAGTATGGTACAAACCTTGGACCGCTGGTACACTTGACCTGACATCTTATGGTGGCAAAACGATCATTGTAACTTTCAGGGCCGGAGGTTGTACACTTGGCGGCCACTGGGGTTATGCCTACGTGGATCTGAACTGCGGTATCTATAAGATACAGACAGTTGGATGTTCCGGTGGTACGGCAACTGTAACAGGCCCTCCAGGCTATCAGACGTATACATGGACGGATTCTCTGACCTATACGAAATCTTATGGTTCTTCTCAGACCGTTACCATCAGCGTACCGACTGTGACCACTACTTACGCACTTATTATTACTCCTTATACAGGTTATGGATGTCCGGATACGCTTTATGCGCGCCTTGTTCCATCTAATATGGTGCCGCATCCTGCACGCGATACGTCTATATGTTATGGTTCTACCGTTAAGATGTGGGGTGGTGTTACCGATATCCTGCCGCTCACCTACAGCTGGAGTCCGACAACCGGAGTTTCGTGTACTACTTGCGATACCACGATGATCACTCCCCCCGTCGGTATTAATAAATATCAGATCACAACATTTAATACGGGCGGATGTTTGCATGTGGATACCATCACAATAACCACCTATCCGATACCGGCGACAATAACCGGTAATCAGAATGTCTGTCTCGGGTATACGTCCACACTCAGTAACTCTGTGATCGGTGGTACCTGGAAGAGCGGGAACACCGCTGTGGCCACCATCGATTCATCCACAGGTATGGTTACCGCAGTAACACTAGGTACAGCAAAAGTTACTTATTCATTTAAGGGATTGTGCCCGGTATATGCGACAGTAACTGTTCAGCCACTTCCTTCCAGCATTACCGGATCTTCTTCGGTGTGCGTAGGATATAGTACTACTTTAAGTAATTCATCCGGTTCAGGTACCTGGACAAGCGGCAATACTTTAGTTGCGCAGGTAGGTTCTTTAACTGGCAACGTTACGGGTATGTCCGGTGGTACCGCACTTATAACATTCCAACTGGCCAGTACGACGTGCTTTGTTACCAAAGTCATGACTGTTGTCCCTCTGCCGGCAACCATATTAGGACCGGTCGCATTCTGTCAGGGTAGTACATCGTCATTTACAAATACATCTCCGGGTGGTACCTGGAGTGCGAGTAGCACCGTCGTCTCCATTAGTGGTACTGGTGGTACCGCGACTGTAACCGGTGTATCACCGGGTACGTCAACGCTTACCTATACTATAGGTAGCGGCTGTTATACCACATTGACGACCACCGTATTGCTGACACCTCAGCCGATCACAGGTACTCCTGTGGGTTGTACAGGTTTAACTACGGCTTTGTCTGACGCAACCCCGGGTGGTGTCTGGACAACGAGTGACCCGACAGTGGCGACGGTGTCTACGGGTGGCCTCGTGACAGGTATTGGCCCTGTAACCGCAAATATCAGCTATACAATAGCACACCCTATCGGTATCAGTTGCCGCGCGATCTCAACAGTCACTGTTAATCCACTGCCTAATCCGATCACAGGTGGTCCGAACATTTGTCTTGGTTCAACGATCCCATTGGCGAGCACGACTCCTGGTGGAACATGGTCGAGCAGCAATACTTCGGTGGCGCAGTTTGCATTACCGACTTCGGGAAATGTGACAGGTCTGGGCCTGGGCACTGCAACAATAACATATACTGCGGGTACTGGTTGTATCACTACGGCTGTAGTGACAGTGAATCCATTGCCGGCGACGATCGGTGGTACGAAGACCGCTTGTTCTGGTATATCAACCTGCCTTAGCGACGCAACTCCGGGCGGTACCTGGAGCAGCAGTACCCCTGCTGTAGCTACAATAGGTACCAGTGGATGTTTCATCGGTGGTTCTTCGGGTACTGCAACTATTACTTATGCGTTGTCTTCGGGCTGTAATACTACAACAGTGGTTACAGTAAGCCCGTTGCCACCAGCCATCGGTCCTTCACCAATTAAACTTTGTGCAGGTACTACTCTCACCTTGTCTAACATAGTGACAGGGGGTACATGGAGCACAAGTAATACTAATTCAAGCATCACAACAGGTGCATTGCCTGGTACGGGTGATCTGACGGGTCTTGTTGGTGGTTCGTCAACTGTAACTTATACTGCGCCTACCGGCTGTTCGTCTACAGCTACTGCTACTATTAACGCACAGCCTAAATTGGTAGGTCCTACTGCGGTATGTGTAGGCGCATCTATAATCTTATCAACAACGGTGACAGGTGGTGGTTGGTCTATTGCCAGCACGTCTATTGCTGCAATTACTGCATCCACGTCAACGGTAGCTACAATTACGGGCATTGCTGTTGGTACAACAACGCTTTCTTATACGGTGTTCCTTACCGGTTGTGTAGGAACTACTACGATTAATGTGAGCCCGGCTCCTGGTCCTATCCTCGGCCCATCCACTATATGTGTAGGCTCTACCATCCCGCTGAGCGATGCAGTATTCGGTGGCTTGTGGTCTAATACTCCGACAACGACCGGTAGCATCGATCCGATCACCGGAGACCTCACCGGCCTGATAGCAGGTACTACAAATATTACCTACTCGTTAGGGGGTAGTTGTACGGTAAATAAAACAATGACTGTGTTACCGATCCCGAACGCGATCAACGGTACCGCACAAGTTTGTGTGGGCGGATCTGCAGGATTGAGTACAACTTCTACAGGTGGTGGCTGGAGCAGTTCCAATACAGGTATTGCTGTAGTAACCGGTGTTGGTAGCACGGCAACTTATACAGGTATCACAGCAGGTACGGCAATCATCAGCTTTACTGTAGGTAGTGGTTGCGCATCTACTAAGGTAGTGACCATCAATCCATTGCCTGCATCTATTGGTATTGTGCCGATATGTATGGGTACTAATATCACCCTTACCGATGCGTCTTCGGGTGGTACCTGGACAAGTACTACGCCGAGCGTAGCTACGATTACTTCCCTGGGCGGCTTCTTAAGTTCTATTTCTCCGGGTACTTCTACTATTATATATAAGTTCACATCTACAGGATGTGCTATCAGCGTGGTGGCTACCGTTAATCCTAATCCTGCGGCAGTTAGTGTTGCTGCGCCGGTATGCCAGGGTCTCACAACTACTGTGAGCAGTAGCCCGTCAGGTGGTACCTGGAGTACTACCGCTACTTCTATTATTACTTCCATATCATCCGGAGGCCTTGTAACAGGCGGTACGGCTGGTACGGCTACGGTCACTTATACATTGGGTACAGGATGTTACAGCACCGGTGTGGTGACAGTTAATCCATTACCTTCTCCAATCAGTGGCCCTACGGCAGTATGTATGGGGGCAACTATTTCATTGAGCAGTTCACCTTCAGGCGGTACCTGGGTTGCCAGCAATACCGTTGTCACTATCGGTAGTACTTCGGGCATAGTGACAGGTGGCAGTGGACTGGGTTCTTCGACGATCACCTATACTGCGCCTACAACATGTATTACTACAACTACGGTGACAGTTAGCCCAACGCCGAAGGCAATTGCCGGATCACCTGCAGTTTGTCTTGGTGGTTGTACCGGCTTGAGTGATATTGTAACAGGTGGTGCATGGAGTGCTGCGCCTGCCAGCGTTGGTACTATCGATCCTGCAACCGGTTTGTTCTGTGGTATCTCTACAGGTACAGCAATAGTTAGTTACTCGCTTGGCGGTAGCTGCTCTGTTAACCGTACAATGACGGTAAATCCGTTACCTACTCCGGTGATCATTGGCAGCACCAATCTTTGTGTTGGCCAGACAATAACTGCCAGCGATGCAACTCCGGGCGGTACATGGTCCAGCAGCGATCCTACGGTAGCATCTATCGGTGTGCTTTCTGGTACTATTTCTCCGGGAAGTGTACCATTAATTTTTTGCGATACGTATTGCCGAATGTTGGCAGTGACAGTAAACCCGACCCCAAGTGCAATTCTTGGAGGTGGTACTGTTTGTGAAGGCAATACAATAACATTATCTAATTCTACAACTGGTGGTGTATGGACCAGTAGTGCTCCTGGCATCGCAAGCATAGGCACCGGTTTCGGTGACGTGTTCGGTGCAAGTGCGGGTTCTGCTACTATTACTTATACTATAGGTATGTGCTCTGCCAACAAGAATGTAGTGGTGAATCCGCTGAAACCTATCAGCGGTTCAACAAGTCTCTGTGTTGGTAATAAGATGACACTGACCAACCCGATAGGTGGTACGTGGACAAGCGGTACTCCTGCTGTCGCAACAATTGGTCTTACTACAGGCCTTGTAACCGCTGGTAGCACAGGGACAACGCATATCACACACGTCAACCTGTATGGTTGTACCAGCAATACAGATATTACAGTGAATCCTGTTCCTGTGCCGATATCAGGTACCGGCCAGGTATGTAAGGGTGCGAAAACGACCCTGACCGATGCTACGCCTGGTGGTACATGGTCTGCATCTCCGGGTACTATTGGTACTATCGATCCGGTAACAGGTGATTATGAAGGTATCAACACGGGTACCGGTATGGTTACTTATTCTCTTGGTTCCGGTTGTACGGTGACCAAGGTAGTGACTGTAAATGCTCTGCCATCTATTATTACCGGATCTTCAACGGTATGTGCCGCTTCTACGATCACCGTGAGCAGCGCTACTCCGGGTGGTAGCTGGAGCACACCAACACCAGGTATCATTTCTATAGGTGGTGGTTCAGGTATCGTTACCGGTCTTACCTCCGGCACTGCAACGGTGGTGTACACTGTGCTTGCAACCGGTTGTGCTACAACGAAGACTGTTACCGTTAACCCGCTTCCAGCATCTATAGGCGGTACGCCAAGCATGTGTGTGGGCAACACAACAGTATTGACCAACCCTGCTTCCGGTACATGGAGCAGTTCTAACACATCAGTGGTTACTATTGCCTCAACCGGAATAGCTTCAGGTATTTCGGCGGGTACATCTACTATTACATTTACATCTACTTCTACCGGATGTAGGACATCCACAGTTGCTACCGTTGTTCCATTGCCAGGTGCTATCACTGGCCCTGGCGCGGTTTGCGTTGGTGGCCTGCCGATCACACTGGCCAACACGACCAAGGGTGGTATCTGGACAAGTGATAATACAGCTATTGCAACGATCAATCCAACAAGTGGTGTGCTGACCCCTGTTAACTCAGGTACAGTGCTGATTTATTATTCTGTTGCTTCCGGCTGTAACACATTCACTACTATCATAGTGAATCCGATATCTCCTATCCTCGGCAGCCACGTGGTATGCTACGGTCAGACATCGGTATTGAAAGACACTACATTGGGTGGAGCATGGACCAGTTCTAACACTTCGATCGCAACTATCGGTATGTCAACAGGTATTGCATACGGTGTAAGTACCGGTACTGCTACTATTTCTTATACAACTACTAAGGGTTGTCTTGCTACTCATGCTGTGACAGTGAATAATGTTCCTCTGGCTATTATTGGTAATCCTCAGATATGCCTTGGCCAGACAAGAACGCTGAGTGACAAACAGCCTGGTGGTACATGGAGCAGCAGCAATCCTGCGGTTGCTGATGTGGTAGCCGGTGTGGTTACAGGATACTCCCTGGGTACTGCGATCATTAGTTACTCAATAGCCAGCTGTGCTGCTACAATGGTCGTTACGGTTAATCCGCTGCCAGGTGCGATTGCAGGCTCTACTAACGTGTGTGTTGGTTCTACAACTACGCTTGTTGGCTCTGGTGGTGGTATATGGAGCACCAGCGCAACTTCAATCGCTACTGTCGGAATCACTTCTGGTGTTGTGACGGGTGTTGCCGCAGGTAGTGCATCAATTTACTATAGCCTGCCTACGGGTTGTGCGTCAAGTGTAACTATGAATGTTCTGCCGCTGCCGTCACCAATTACCGGTCCGACATCTGTGTGCGTGAACTCTACGATAACGCTTAATAGTGGTACTATAGGCGGCGTATGGACTAGCCTTGACCCAACTATTGCCTCTGTGCCGGTTCCGGCAACAGGAGATGTGCTTGGTATAACTGCCGGTACTGCAACTATTGTGTACACTGTACCTTCAACCGGCTGCTCAAGGCAGGTTGTTGTGAGAGTTAATCCGCTTCCTGCTCCGATCAGTGGTTCTATGGACCTCTGCCAAGGCTCTACTGAAACATTGAGTGATTCAGATCCGGGAGGTACATGGTCGAGCTCAACACCTGCGGTAGCTACAATTGGCCTGACCTCAGGTTTCACCAGCGGCATTGCTCCGGGTGTTACTTCTATTAATTATACATTGTCTACAGGTTGTGCTACTACATCTGTGTTGAATGTTAACCCACTGCCTTCTCCGATCTCTGGTCCTACCAGTGTTTGTGTTGGTCATGTGACAACGCTGTTCGACTTTACTGCATCAGGTGTATGGAGCAGCACAAATTCAGCGGTTGCTACAGCAGATCCTTCTAACAATGGTGATATTGCCGGTGTGGCTCCGGGCACCTCTACTATTTCTTACACATTGTCCGGTACAGGCTGTGCTGCTACGGTTGTTATGACTGTTACACCTCCGCCAACGCCAATCATTGGTAACAAGTATGTATGTCTCGGTCAGTCATATGCCTTCGCTGACCTCGTACCTGGTGGTACATGGTTTAGCACAGATCCTACAGTTGCTACTGTGGGTATGTCAACAGGTGTAGTAACCGGAGTTGCTCTTGGTTCTGCAACTATCGTTTACCAGATGAGTGCCGGTTGCTACGAAGTGTTTGATGTGAGCGTAGTTCCTCTGCCAAATGTATTCAGTGTAACGGGTGGTGGTAAGTTCTGTTCTGGTAAACCGGGAGTGAATATCGGTCTCAATGGATCTAATAAGGGTACTGAGTACTACCTGTATATGGGGGGCAAAGTGGCTACAGGTCCATTACCTGGTACAGATCTGTCGCTCGACTTTGGTAAGCAAACAGTTGGTGGTACATACACTGTTATCGCTACAAATATGACAACGGGCTGTTCTGTGACCATGTCTGGTAGTGCATTGGTAATTGTTACCCCAAGTGTTAATCCTACTGTTAAGATTTCTGCTCCAACAGGTGACACAGTATGTTCCGGTGTAACTACAGCATTCACTTCAATGATCACTGGTGGCGGTACAAGTCCGGTTTACCTGTGGGATGTGAATGGTACTGCTGTGAGCACAAGTCCTTCTTATTCATTCATACCTGCTAATGGAGATGTGATCAGGCTGACATTGACAAGCAATGAAGAATGTGCTGATCCTACAGTGGTAAGCAAGGCAGAAACACTTACCGTGGTTAAGCCCGAAATACCATCTGTAACATTGTCAAGCGATCCGGGTGATACAATATGTAACGGACTGAATGTTACATTCACGGCGGTTCCGGTATTTGGTGGCAGCACACCTTCATATACATGGTATGTGAATAAGGTGCTGGCAGGAACAGGTCCAACATTTACTTATGTGCCTGCTAACCATGACATCATTTACTCAGAAATGGTAAGTAATTACCCTTGCCTTGTTAAATCTACTGTAAGGAGTAACAATGTTGACATGACAGTTGATTCTGCTCAGATTCCTTATGTTGCTATCAAGGCAAACCCTGGTACCAACATTGCTAACGGTGAAACATTAACGCTTACTGCTGATGTGACCAACGGAGGCCCTTCAACACCATCATATCAGTGGTTTGTAGATGGCAAGCTGATAGTTGGTGCTACATCTGCTGCTTATACAAGCAACACGTTCAAGGATAACGATACTGTAAGCGTAGCGGTAACAAGCACAGGTATGTGCTCTATGACCACACACGAATGGGTGTACATCGCTGTTCATCCGGTAGGTGTGAAACCGCTTTCTGCAAATGGTGCCGAACTGTCTGTATTACCTAACCCGAACAGGGGCGAGTTTGTAGTGAAAGGTTCTCTGGGTGTAAGCACCGATGAGAAAGTTTCTCTCGAACTGACGGACCTTCTCGGCCAGGTAGTATACAGAAACGTGGTAGTGGCTAAGGGCGGAACATTGAATGCTGATGTCAAAGTGAAGAACACACTTGCCAACGGTATGTACTTACTCAATGTGCGTTCAGAATCTGCTACTCAGGTATTCCATGTTGTGATAGAACAATAACATTGTTCCTGACATAATAACAAGAGCCCCGGGTATTCCGGGGCTCTTGTCGTTTCGTAATGTATAAGTCTTTGCTTATCTTACTTCGACAAATGAAGAAATCATGTCCAAGCGCTTACTTCTGTTACTAGTCATGCTGCCACTTGTATCAATCGCCCAGCGTGTTCAGCGGGTTAAAGGCACATTGACAGATAAAGAATCCCACATCCCGCTTATCGGTGTCACGATCACAGTATCAGATGTGGTTCCGGCAATGGGTACGGTAACTGATGCCGCTGGTAATTTCGTCATTGAGAATGTCCCGGTTGGGAAGCATGTGATATCAGCTACTTATGTGGGCTACCAGGGTCGTACACTTCAGGATGTGCTGGTAACGTCGGCCAGGGAGGTGGTATTACCTATAGAGATGGAGGAGCAGGCTGTGAAAATGACGGAGGTAGTAGTGAGCCATAAGCGGGAACATATAAATGAGATGGCCATAGTAAGTACCAAAACGTTTGATGTACAGGAAACGGAGCGGTACGCGGGTAGCCGCTCAGATCCGGCTCGTATGGCATCAAATTTTGCAGGTGCCCAGGGTGGAGATGATTCGAGGAACGACATCGTGATACGCGGCAACAGTCCGCAGGGAGTATTATGGCGGCTGGAAGGAGTGGATATTCCAAATCCTAATCACTTTTCCATTCCGGGTACAACCGGCGGTCCAGTGAGTATGCTCAACAGTAAGACGTTGGCCAATAGTGATTTCTTTATGGGAGCATTTCCAGCCGAATACGGTGATGCCGTAGCAGGTGTATTTGACGTGAAGCTTCGTAACGGAAACAATGATAAGTACGAATTCACCGGACAATTCGGTTTCCTGGGAACTGAATTGGCAGCAGAAGGTCCGCTGTCTCGCAAAGGAGGTTCTTCATTTTTGTTTACTTACCGGTATTCTACGCTTAAGCTGTTTCAGGGGATGAACATAAAAATAGGAACCTCATCTATTCCCAATTATCAGGATGCGACATTTAAAGTGAATGTACCTATTGGAAAGAAAACAGACTTCTCGGTGTTTGGGATAGGCGGGCTCAGCAGCATAGACCTAGTGGTAAGCGATCTTACAGCACAGACCAAAGAATTATATGGCGAGTCGGACAGGGATCAGTATTTTACCGCCAATGCCGGTATAATAGGCGCTTCTCTCAGCCATACGATCAATAATTCTACCTATACTAAGCTGACAATAGCAGAAACGGCCAGCGACATTTTTGCGGATCACAGGTATGTATTTCGTGATACAGGCACTTACGCGGTTGACTCTTTGAAGCCTGTGTTGGGATACAGGTTTATTACCACATCCACGGTAGCCCACTGGTACCTGAATAAGAAGATATCTCCGCGGCAGACACTGAAGTTGGGCATCATCAACAATTATTATCATTTAAACCTTGTTGACAGCAGCAGGCAATACCCGCTGACCTTGCAGCAATGGCAGCACCGTGAGGATTTTAGTGGCGGCACTGATCTTATACAGGCATATGCGCAATACAAATACCGGCCGAGCGACAAGATGACGTTGAGCGGTGGCCTGCATGCACAATATCTGACTCATAACCAATCGAAAGCACTGGAGCCGCGGTTGGGTATGAGATGGGCGATCACCGAAAAAGATGTGCTTACTGCAGGATATGGCCTGCATAGCCAGGTGCAGCCATTGTACCAGTATTTTGCACATTACCCCTGGTTGCCGGCTGCCGCTATGCATAATTATGATATTGACTTTACAAGGAGCCACCATGTTGTTATAGGGTACGATCGCTCCATTGCGAAAAACCTGCGTGCTCACTTTGAGACATATTACCAGTACCTGTTCAATGTTCCGGTAGAAACTCGGGTGGGATCATCTTATTCAGCACTCGATCAGGGTTCGGGATATTCGAGGTATTTTCCGGATACGCTACAGAATACCGGTACGGGATATAATACCGGCATAGAACTTACTGTAGAAAAATCATTCAGCCACGGATATTATATTTTGTTCACAGGGTCATTGTTCGACTCAAAGGCCAAAGGGAATGATGGCGTGTTCCGTAATACTGATTATAACAGTCATTATGCGGTGAATATGCTTGCGGGATATGAAAAGAAAGTAGGCAAATACAGCACCTTGATAGCCGGCGCAAAGACCACCTTCATAGGGGGCAAGCTATATTCGCCGGTTGATGTAGCGAAATCGGACTCCATAGGAGACATTATCATCATAGACAATCAAAGGAATACTTTACAATTCAAACCGTATTTCAGGACAGATCTCAAGGTGGGTATGAGGTTCAATTCAAAGAAAGTGACTCATGAACTTGCCTTAGATCTTGTAAATGTGTTCAATACAAAGAATGAACTATCACTTACCTACAGTTCCTACTTAGCCAAGGCAAATTCGTCATATCCGTTCTATACTCAATATCAGCTAGGATTCTTGCCGATATTCTATTATCGCATAGATTTTGGATTGAAACGCAAAGCAGCGATAGAAAAACAATAATTAACTTTGAACCATGAGTAGCGCACTCTTTCAAAAGGAAAATGGAGTTGGGTATATTACCCTTAACAGGCCTGACAAGTATAACAGTTATAACAGGGAGATGGCGTTGCTGTTGCAGCAATACCTGGATGAATGTGAAAAGGATGATGAGGTAAGGTGTGTCTATCTTACCGGTGCAGGTAAGGGATTTTGCGCAGGGCAGGACCTGTCAGAAGCGATGAATCCGAGTCCTGAAGATTTTGAACGGATGGTGCGTGAAAATTACAACCCGGTTATTCTGAAGCTACGAAATATTGAGAAGCCAATAGTAGCCGCTGTAAATGGTGTGGCCGCGGGTGCAGGTGCAAACTTCGCACTGGCATGTGATATAGTACTGGCCGCACAGAGCGCATCCTTTATTCAGGCATTCAGTAAGATAGGGTTGATACCGGATAGCGGGGGTACGTATTTTCTTCCCAGGATAGTTGGAGCGCAAAGGGCCGCCGCGCTTATGATGACAGGCGATAAGGTCTCGGCAACGGAAGCAGTATCTATGGGTATGGCGTATAAATGTTTTGCGGATGATGTATTTGAGGCCGAGTGTAAGAAGATTGCAGTGACATTGGCTCAAATGCCTACTAAAGGTATTGGATTGACCAAGCGGTTGCTGAATCAGACATTTAATAATGACATTCTGCAGCAATTGGAAATGGAAAAGGTAACACAGGCAGAAGCAGGTGGTACACATGATTTCAAAGAAGGGGTTCAGGCATTTCTTGAGAAAAGAAAGCCCATGTTTACCGGTAAATAGCAAAACGGCAATCAGTACTAATTTCTAATTATGTTCTCTAAGTTATTCAGGCGCAGGAAAGAGGAGTATACGGAATCGCAACAGTATAGGGAGAGCGTGAACTGGGCATTTCTGAAGGCAGATATGCACTCTCATTTTCTGCCGGGCATTGATGATGGCGCAAAGACCATTGAGGATAGTCTGTTATTACTTAGGGCAATGTCTGAAATGGGATACAAAACTATTGTTACAACGCCACATGTGATGATAGACTACTACCCCAATACAAGAGATACGATCAATATAGCTCTTGCTAAAGTGCAGGCGGCCGTTAAGGCTGAGGGTCTTGACATAAACATACGTGCTGCAGCCGAGTATTATATGGATGAGCATTTCATAAAGCTCATTGATACTGAGCCATTGCTTACCATTACCGGTAAGGAAGTATTAGTTGAGTTTTCGATGCTATATGAACCCCCAATGCTTGCTGAAGTGATTTTCAAAATGCAAAGCGCAGGGTACAGGCCTATCATTGCACACCCTGAACGTTATTTGTTCTTTCACAGAGAAATGCGCAGGTATCAGGAGATGAGAGACCGCGGGTGCTTGCTACAGTTGAATTTGCTTTCACTTACAGGATATTATGGTCAAAATATCAAGAAGGTCGCAGATGATCTTCTGGCAAAAGGGTTATATGATTATTGTGGAAGTGACATGCACCATGAGCGACATGCGCAAAACCTCCGGGCGATGGCTCGGACAAAAGAATACGACAAGCTTATTGGCTACCCGTTCCTGAATCACCGTTTATCCACGGAATAATTGTATCCTTTCTTTTGGCTCGCTTGCTTCGATGGTGGGTAATGGTTAACTATTCATTTACTTTTAACAGGAAAAGTATATTTTTGCGATACATTATACGTTCATGGAAAACAATATTTATTGTATAGGGGTAATTGGTCTTGGGTATGTTGGGCTGCCATTGGCAGTAGAGTTTGCAAAGTATTACCCGGTGATTGGTTTCGATATTAATAAAAAGCGTATAGATGAGTTGCAGGCAGGTAACGACATCACTCTGGAAGTAGACGAGCCGTTATTAAAGGACGTGATTAAAAATTGCGCTGGCGAGAAAGGGCTGTATTGCACCAACCAGGTTGATCAGCTGACAAAATGCAATGTTTTCGTGATCACAGTTCCCACCCCGGTAGACAAGAATAACCGACCTGACCTTACACCTCTGTATAAGGCCAGCGAAACGGTGGGGAAGGTGCTGAAGAAGGGCGATATAGTTGTGTATGAATCTACAGTTTACCCGGGTGTAACAGAAGATGAGTGTGTTCCGGTTCTGGAACGTGTATCCGGCATGAAGTTCAATGAAGACTTTTATTGCGGCTATTCTCCGGAGCGCATCAATCCCGGAGATAAACTGCATACAGTTGCCAAGATCAAAAAGGTTACCTCTGGGTCAACGCCCGAGGTCGCAGAAATAGTAGATGGCTTATATCGTTCGGTTATTACTGCCGGCACTCACAAGGCGCCGAGCATAAAGGTTGCCGAGGCTGCAAAGGTTATAGAGAACTCTCAACGGGATATCAATATTGCCTTTGTGAATGAGCTGGCGAAAATATTTAACCTGTTGAACATAGATACCCATGAGGTGTTGGCAGCGTCAGCTACCAAATGGAACTTCTTGCCGTTCAAGCCCGGATTGGTTGGCGGACACTGCATCGGTGTTGATCCTTACTACCTGGCGCAGAAGGCACAGGAGGTAGGTTACCACCCGGAAATAATACTGGCGGGCAGAAGGCTAAATGACGGAATGGGACAATATGTAGCGCACGAGATAGTGAAGCTGATGATTAAGAATGATGTGCAGGTAAAGGGAGCCAATGTATTGCTGTTAGGTATCACTTTCAAAGAAAATTGTCCAGATGTAAGGAACACCAGAGTAGTGGATATTGTGAAGGAACTTAGTTCATATGGAATTGATCTTACTATATATGACCCTTGGGCAAAGCCCGAAGATGTGATGCATGAGTATGGTATTAGCATCATAAATGTTCTGCCGGAAGGGAAAAAATACGACTCATTGGTATTAGCAGTTGCACATCGCGATTTTGTAGGACAGGATTGGCAAAACAGGTTGAAACCTGGAGGTATCATATATGATGTGAAAGGATGCCTTAACAAAGACGAAGTGCATGGCAGGCTATAAACACATGCTAAATTCAATTAATTGACTACACCTGCGTTAACATAACTGATGATATCAAATAACGAACAGCTAACAATCAATCACTAAAAACGGCGTTGAAAATCACCTAAAACCTTTGAAATAAGCCATTTTACAGGCGGTTTTTATTTTATCTAATTTTAAACTATTTTTGGTGAAATTTTCAGAAATGCACGTTACCGGCAAAAGAAACACATATGGGTTTGCTATTATATTTATGCTGATCTTTTGCAATATGTTTGTTTCCTGCGTGTCTCTCAGAAAGGCGAAATATTTTAATGACGTACCCGATTCAATAGCGTCTTCGGTGGTCATAGGCCAACCAACGCCTTTTGTTGACCCCAAAATAGAGAGTAACGACATTCTTGCCATAACAGTGCAGACCGTTACGCAGAATGAAACAAATACGCCTATCACTACGAATTCTCCGGGTATCTTTAATGAGATCAACGGTAACCTGGTTGATAAGGATGGATATATAGAATTAGAGCTTATCGGTTTTGTAAAAGTGGCCGGGTTAACCACCAGTGAGGCGAGAGAGCTTATTAAGCAGAAAGCTACAAAATACTACAACAATCCGGTAGTAAATGTACGAATTGCAAATTTTGACATATTGGTTTTGGGAGAAGTTGGGCACGCGGGAAAGATCACATCTCCCAGCGAAAAGATAAATATTATGGATGCTATTGCAATGTCTGGCGACCTACCGCTGACCGCCCGAAGGGACAATATAATGCTTATCAGGTCTTATGGAGACAGGAAGGAGATAGTTCGTCTGAACCTGAACTCCAGTAGCATATACAGATCGCCCTACTACTGGTTGAAGCAACGTGACCAGATATATGTGGAGCCAACCAAATTCAGGGTTCAAAGCAGTGATAATACCTTCGTTCGTAATCTTGGTATCGTCAGTTCGTTACTTTCAATTGTATCAATCGCTTTAATTCTCAGAACTGTTAAATAGTACATCAAAGAAGAACTGCATGGAGGGTAATCAAACGGCGACAGTTGAACGGAAGCAAGAGGAGATAGGTTCATTTAATCTTAAGTGGCTATTGTCTACAATCCTGGCAATATGGCCATGGCTGTTGGGTAGCGTTATCGTCTCCCTTATTGTTGGTCATTTATACCTGAGGTATGCTACACCTTATTACAGGTGTTATGCCGAATTGCTTATCATCGATTCTAAAAAAGGCACTTCGAATACCGGCGATGACATCATGCAAATGTTGAAGATCGAAAACAGCAAGATCAATATTGACAATGAGATAGAGATACTGCGCAGCCGGACCACGATGTCAAAGATCGTTAAGGAATTGAACTTGCAGGTATCTTATAGTGTTTCCGGACGATTCAAGAAAACTGAGTTATATAATACTAAGCCATTTGAAGTAAAGATCGCTGATTCTTCTGACGGGTATCTGAGCTGTAAGCTTAACATTGTTGACAATGATCATTACAAATTAATTGACGGACTTGATGGTAAGGTTTTTAACGCTGCCTGGGGAGATACAATAAAAACCTCATTAGGGAAGTTGGTGCTTAATAAGACCCCCATGTTCGCCCTTTCAAATCTGCAATACACATTTGATATTGCGCCTGTTGAGCTTGTTGCGAGGTTGTATATGGGCAACCTGGACATCGCGACGCCTACTAAGAATGCAACCTATATGATCTTGTCGATGAATGACAACCTGCCGGAGCGTTCGCTGGATATGCTGAACCTGCTTATGGATGTTTACAGAAGAACTAACGTTATCAACAGGAACAGGATATCAGACAGTACCATTCATTTTATCGACGATCGTATGAGGCTTGTTGGTAAAGAGCTTGGCGATGTTGAAAAGGACATTGAAACATTCAAACGTAGTAAGGGAATTGCCGATATCGGTGCGCAGTCTACTCAGTTGATCAATACCAACGCTGCTACTCTGGACAAGCGTCAGCAGCTTGAGGTGGAGCTGAAGGTAATAAAATACATCAGCGATAAGATAGGGTCTACCCCGGATGATTCTTCGCTTATTTTGCCTGCTTCTTTGATGAGCAATGCCGGTTTGGCTGCCCAGATAGACAAGTTTGACAATGTCCAGGTTCAGCTGACCAATAGCATGATCGCTTATGCACCGGGCAACCCGCGTATACAGGCTCTTTTGAACCAGAAGAAGAAGGTGAAACAGGATATCATCAACTTGCTGGCTACCTCAAAGAGGGAAACGGAGGTGAAGATCGCTGAGATGAATGAGGAGGTAAACAAAGTGGGCGGGTTGATAGCTCAGGTGCCTATGGTGGAAAGACAATATCTCGAATATTCCAGGAGGCAGGGTGTGATGCAGGAATTGTATTTATTCCTGTTGAAGAAGAGAGAGGAAACAGCAATACAGAAGTCGGCAACAGTGGCTAATGCGGACGTCATAGACCCCGCGGTTATTGCAGGGCAGGTGCTGCCTAACAGAAGCAGGATATTGATGATGTCTCTTATGATCGGGCTTATTGTGCCATTTGGAGTTATCTTGCTTCGCAGGGGACTTAATATTAAAGTGATCAGTAAGAGCGATATAGCAAGGATCACAAAGGTACCTGTGATAGGTGAGATCGGGAATAACAATGATGACGAAACCGTGGTTGTTAAAAAGAACAGCCGCTCTATCATATCCGAGCAGTTCAGGGCATTAAGAACAAATCTTCAATATTTGCTGATCAACCACAATGAGAAAGTGATTATGATCACTTCCAGTATGAGTGGAGAAGGTAAATCGTTTATTGCGGTAAACCTATCAGCGACGCTGGCTATGTCGGGGAAGAAGGTATTGCTGATGGAACTTGACCTTAGAAAGCCAAAAGTGTCTAAAATGCTCAATATTGACAATAGCATTGGGTTCTCAAGCCATGCTATTGGTAAGGCGGCTTTAAATGAGGTGATCGTGTCCTCGGGCATTGATCCGAACTTGTTCATTATGCCATCCGGTCCAGTGCCACCTAATCCATCTGAGCTGATACTATTGCAGCATACAGAGCAATTGTTTATGAAGCTAAGGGAGCAATTTGATTATATCATACTCGATACTTCGCCGGTAGGTTTGGTGACAGATGCGCAATTATTGTATCGCTATGCTGATACCGCACTATATATAGTGCGCCAGGGATACACATATAAGCAGCAGCTTAATATACCTAATGAATTGTATGAAAGCCGCAAGATGCCTAAACTCAGCTTTATCATCAATGATGTAATAGCCAACAGGGGCTTTGCTTATGGCTATGGTTATGAGGAAGGGTATGGTTATGGCTATGGTTACGGCTATGGTTATGGCTATGGTTACGGTACTTATGGCAATGGCTATTACACTGATGACAAAGGCAAGTCTGGCGTGAGAGCATGGCTTAGGTCAGGAAAGAAGAGGTCGTAGTTTGTATCATATCTTTAGTCAATTACAGATCGTTTATGACCGAAAGAGCAGCCCGAAATGGGGGGAATGACTGGGATACCGTGATAGGGTCTGGGGGAGGTTACTTTGACGTTAATTTCAGGGAAATATGGCAATATCGTGATCTGTTGCTGATGTTTGTGAAGAAGGATATCATCACGGTATACAAACAGACGATCCTTGGCCCCGTATGGTTTGTAGTGCAGCCTGTTCTGACTTCTTTAATGTACTTACTGATATTCAGCAGTATTGCTAACATATCAACCGGTGCAGTTCCTCCTGTTTTGTTCTACCTCATAGGTACTACATTGTGGAACTATTTCTCTGAGACACTCAATGTGACATCACGGACTTTCACAGACAATGCGTCGATATTTGGGAAGGTCTATTTTCCAAGGATCATATTACCTCTTTCTAAGGTCGTATCCGGGCTCGTAAAATTCCTCATCCAATTCAGCGTATTTGTACTCGTACTTCTCTATTACGTGTTCATTTCGCACAAGGTAACGCCCAATGCCTATCTGTTCCTTGCCCCGGTATGGTTACTTGTTATCGTTCTGCTTAGTCTTGGTTTTGGCATCATCATCACATCGCTCACTACTAAATACAGGGATCTGATGTTCTTGATCGCCTTTGGAGTGCAGTTGGCGATGTATGCAACACCGGTCATCATTCCGCTTTCTGAGGTACATGGGAAAAAGAAGTTGATCTTTTTGTTTAATCCACTTACGTCGTTGTTTGAGGCCATCAAGTATGGCCTGCTTGGGTCGGGAGTATTTGATGTCAGCTGGATCCTGTACAGTATAACATTCACGTTTTTGTTTTTAATTGTTGGGATAGTTGTTTTTAACAGAGTTGAGAAGCGTTTTATAGATACTGTTTAGCATAAATGAATAGAGAGGTGGTCATACGCGCAGAGCATGTAGGTAAGCTGTACCAGTTGGGCCAGGTTGGTACGGGTACGCTTAGCCATGATCTGAAACGTTGGTGGGCAAAGATGCGGGGGCAGGAAGATCCATATCTGAAGATCGGAGTTGAGAACGACCGTACAAAAAAGAGCGATAGTGACTTTGCATGGGCCCTAAGGGACATAAGTTTTGATGTGCACCAGGGAGACACACTGGGAATTATTGGCCGTAATGGTGCAGGAAAGTCAACGCTTCTGAAAATTTTGTCCAGGGTTACGTCTCCGTCGCAAGGTTCAATAAAGATAAAGGGAAGGATTGCTTCATTACTGGAAGTCGGAACCGGGTTTCATCCTGAACTTACCGGGAAGGAGAACATCTACATGAATGGAGCCATTCTGGGCATGACGAGGAAAGAGATCGCGAGAAAGTTCGATGAGATTGTGGACTTTGCAGGGGTGGAGTTATACATTAACACGCCGGTGAAAAGATATTCGTCTGGTATGTACGTTCGTCTTGCATTTGCAGTCGCTGCACACCTTGAGCCGGAAATACTGATCGTAGATGAAGTGTTGGCAGTAGGAGATGCTGAGTTTCAGAAAAAGTGTCTTGGAAAGATGGGAGATGTGGCCAGCCATGGCCGAACTATTATTTTTGTAAGCCATAATATGCAGGCTGTTCAGAGCCTTTGTAAGACAGCTATGTATCTGAAATCAGGAAGTCTGCAGGACTATGGGCAGACTGATAAGGTGATCAATAACTATCTCAGCAAAGAAATTAAGAATTGTCTTGAGCGCTCGTGGATTGAATCTGAGGCTCCGGGAAATGAGATCGTGAGTCTTTTACAGGCAGAGATATTACCTGTATACGAGCCCGGGTCTGACCAGATACTGGTATCTACACCAGTAAATGTAAGGTTCAGATTCAGATTGAAGAAGAAAATGCACACAAACCTTAGCCTGCTGCTATACACTGCATCCGGCAACTGTATATTTAATGTAGCGACCCAGCCTGGTGACCTGGAGCCCGGAGTGTATGAGAGTACGTTGAATATTCCGGGCAAATTGTTGAACGACGATATATATACCATAAACCTGCTGGTGGTAAGAGATACAAGCGTTATCGAATACTTTATGGAGGAGGTGTTAACATTTGAAGTGTCTGATACGATTAGAGATGGCAACTGGTATGGTAAGTGGTTGGGTGCAGTGAGGCCGGATCTGAACTTCTCTATGGACAGAATATGATGATTGAGGAAGACGAATGTACACGTGTTGTAAGTAAGAAATAATAAAATCAATAATACAGTTTAGCAGATTTTATCTTTATCTTGGTTATTGTTTGTATGAATAGGCAAACGACCATGATATATTGAACATACAACGAGAACGTTTAATCTATGATAAATGTTACTAAACCATTTATGCCGGATATAGAGGAATATATTGAGTATCTGAAAGGCATTTGGGACCGAAACTGGCTTACCAACAATGGTCCGCTTGTGAACGAGTTGGAGCTGAGGCTGAAAGACTATCTTGGAATAGACCATCTGTTATTCCTTGGCAATGGCACCATCGCTATTCAGATAGCAATGAAGGCGCTGGGAGTGAAAGGAGAGGTGATCACCACTCCTTTTAGTTATGTGGCTACAACAAGCAGTATTGTGTGGGAAGGTTGTGTACCGGTATTTTGTGATATAGATCCGCATACGCTTAATATAGATCCCGGAAAGATTGAAGAGAAGATCACTACAAATACAACTGCTATACTTGCAACGCATGTCTACGGAAATCCATGTGATGTAGAAGCAATAAAGGAGATAGCCGATAGGCACAATCTGAAGGTGATCTATGATGGAGCGCATGCGTTTGGCGTAAAGTATAAAGGGCAGAGTGTTTTCAATTATGGAGATATCACAACTGCCAGCTTTCACGCAACCAAAATATTCCATACTGTAGAGGGTGGGGCAGTTGTGACAAGAGATCCGAAATTACTGGAGCGAATGGCACGATTAAGGAACTTCGGGCACTCAGGCCTCGAAGACTTTGACGGAGTAGGGGTAAATGGTAAGAATTCTGAATTTCATGCCGCAATGGGGCTGATCAATCTTCGCCATATTGATGATATCCTTGAAGTAAGGAAGAAGCAGTCACTGAGTTATGATCGTGCTTTAGCTGAGCTGAGGGTGACAAAGCCTGTGATAGTCAACAATGCTGACTGGAACTATTCATATTACCCCGTAATATTTGAATCAGAAGCACAGCTAAATAAGAGCGTAAAAATGCTTAATGAGAACTGGATATATCCAAGAAGATATTTTTATCCGAGTCTGAATACACTGAACTATGTAGCTCATCAAGATGCGCCTGTTGCAGAGGATATCAGCCGTAGGATACTATGTTTGCCTGTGTCTCATGACCTTAGAACAGAAGAGATCGATTTTATTGCAAGGCTCTTATTAAGAGCCCAGAACAATTAGTGCTATTATAGCACCGGGCAGATTATCTGAATGATAGATTATGAAGTTGGGATTGATGCAACCATATTTTTTTCCGTATATCGGGTACTTTCAGCTGATACATGCAGTCGACAGATTTGTTTTGTATGACGATGTCGCATTTATAAAGCAAGGTTGGATAAACAGGAACAGGATACTGCTGCATGGCAAAGATTTTATGTTCACCGTGCCACTGAAGAATGCCAGTTCATTTACCAGCATAGCTGATACTGAGATCAATATGCCGCTCTACAATACATGGCGCCCACGTTTTCTAAAAACGCTGGAGCAGGCATATGCGAAAGCACCTTATTACAGGCCGGTGGCAGACCTGGTAGCAGATGTTTTGCATGGAGATTCGAGATCGATAAATGAGCTGGCAGCGAGTAGCATAATCAATAGCTGTAATTATATAGGGCTGAAAAGAGAATTTGTGCTTTCCGCGCAGCAGTATAATAATAATGAATTGAAAGGTAAAGATCGGGTACTGGATATTTGCCGGCGCGAAGCTGCTGACAAATACCTTAACGTGCCGGGAGGCAAGGATCTTTATGACAGGGCTGAATTTAATGCACATTCTGTTACACTTAATTTTATTGAGCCCGGTAAGATATCGTATAAGCAGTTCGGAGATAACTTTATACCATGGCTGTCCATTATTGATGTGATGATGTTCAACGCTCCGCAGGATGTGTTGCAGATGGTGGGGAATTATACATTGAATTAGGGATGCTGTATGGACCATGTACTGCCATCAGAATATAGGGTTTGACCGATCAAAGTTAAAGGAATGAAGAAATTAAGTGTAGCCGTAATAACATATAATCACGAGGAATACATTGCAAATTGCATAGAGAGTATCGTATCCCAGAAGACGAATTTTGACTTTGAAGTGGTGATAGGTGAGGATTGCAGCAAGGATGGTACGGGAGCGATGTGTAAGGAGTTGGCCGCTAAATATCCCGGCATTATTCGCTTGTTGCCATCTGACAGGAATTACGGGCCTCTGGGCAATACTACACGAGTTTTGAATGCATGCCGGTCCGACTATGTTGCTTTTTGCGAGGGAGACGACTACTGGATCAATGACCGAAAATTACAGAAGCAAGTTGATTTCCTTGATCAGCATCCCGATTTTACCATATGCTTTTCTGCGGTAGAAGTAATCGATGAACTTGGGTGGAACTGGCCGTATGAGAAATACTATCCTGTTTTTGACAAAGACATCTTTACGATAGATGATTTCATTCTATCTGAAATGAATATCATACCAACTCCGACATTGGTATTTAAAAATGTCCTTCCGCAACCGCTCCCTGATTTCTTTGTTAATGGCTTGATGGGTGATCTCGGGATGCAGTTGTTTCTTGCTGATAAGGGCAAGGCAAAGTTTCTGAATGAGAAGCTGGCAGTATACAGGAACCATTCTGGGGGATTGACTAAATCTGAGGAGCACATCAAGAAGATGAATGGTTGGTTGATACAATACTACAAGACCTTTAACGAGTATTTTAACTTCAGGTACGATCATCTGTTTCGTAAGCGGTTCCTTCAAATGGCGAAAGTGGAGCTGATATATGGTGCCAGGCACACGAAGGGTTGGGGAAGGTTGAGGCATTATTTTCAGAAAATGCCGGACTATATCAGGTATTCAGAAAGGATCAACTGGAAGGAACTCGCTTACTATCATGCTGTATTGTTCTTTCCCTTCCTCTTGAAAAAGAAAACTACAGATAGTATTAGCGGTTCATAACAGCCATTCGACAGTTTCGCATACTGGAGTCTTTGATCAGTTCGTGAATGTGCTCCAGTGCATCATTTTCATTTGGATATTTCTTCACCATTTCCGCAAATACGCAGTCGCAATATACCTTGGCCCGGTCACCGGATCCGGCCCATCCTTTGGCATCTTCCATACATACACTGTAGAATGCCTGTTTGTCGTCATCATTCCATGTGTTCTGGCAGGAAGTGGTTGCACAGACAATAGCCAATAATAGTGCTGTCTTTCTCACGGCTTCATATTTCCGTTAAGATACTATTTTTTCAGAAGTTATTGCTTCAGTATGTAAAGGTCAGGCAGGTTGCGTCCGAGCCCATTGTAATCAAGCCCATAACCAACAACAAATTTATTGTCTATCTCGAACGCCGTATAATCTACGCGTATTTCATATTGCAATGCATCCGGCTTTGTAAGAAACGATGTAATCGCGACCGAGGCGGGAAGCTGCGATCGTATTTCAGGTAGAAAAGAATTCAGCGTTTTCCCCGTGTCCACAATATCTTCAAGGATGATGATGTGGCGCCCGGCGATATTCTGAGTAAGGCCAATGGATGTGGTGACAACTCCTGAAGAAGATATGCCGGAATAAGAGGAAAGTTTTATAAATGATATTTCGGCCGGAATGGTCACGTGACGCAACAGGTCTGCAGCAAAGACAAACGCACCATTCAGGATGCATATGAATAGGGGTTCTTTTCCAGCATAATCCACACTGATTGCGTCGGCTATGCCCGCAACCCGAGAGCTTATTTTATCTGCCCTTATATATGGCACAAACGTTTTATCGTGAATGATAACCTCGGGCATATCAGTTCTGAACTATTATCTTTCTCCCTGCCTGTATACCCCTGGCGTCAATGTCGTTCCACTTGAACAGGTCCTCTACGGTTACATTGTTTCTTTTGGCAATAGAGAAAGCCGTTTCACCCTTCCGTATCACATAATATCTGGGATTTCGGCTGTGTACTTTTTCTGCCTTTGATTCGGTTTCCTTTACAGTCTCTGGGGGAGTTTTTGAAGTAGCGGTCTGACTTTTGGCTGCGGCAGGAATCTTACTGTTGTCTGCATAAACAACTTTGTCGAGGTCGGCTTTAAGTTTTGCCAGTTCTTCATCTTCCTCGGTTTTCACTAAAGGTTCTTTCACCTTCTCGACATGAGGCTTAACCGAAACAGGTTTATTTGCCGGTGCATTCACAGTTTTTGGTGTGGATTTAATTTCCGCAGCCGGGGGCTTTGTTGCAGGTCGAGATGGCTCATCTGCAGGTTCTGATGCAGTTTTTATCTTATGAATGTCAATATAATTTTCTTCTCTTCTGGGATCAGAGAAACTGGCTGTAATAGCGGCATCATTGTCTGTCGTATTTACCGATGCTTCCTTTCTCATTATTGAAGGTTTGCGGGATGCCGGCTTTTGCAACTCCAGTATGGCGCCGGAGGCAGGCTCTTCATTTGCCCCCAGAAGATTCATCGCCATTAGTTTTTTCAATTGTATGCTTTCCGCCTGGGCGATCATCAACAGACTCTCTCCGCTTGTCACTACATGTTTGTCGTGGGTCCCGGACGGCAGTTTCTTATCAAGATACACATACATATCGAAGGGAAGCGGACCATCAGGAAGGTCGTTTATCTCAAGCAGGTGTGGATATCTTACGTTATAAATAACTGCGTAACTCAGCAGCATTTCGCCTTTGTGTGCAAAGAATGCCCTAAGACCATTTACTGATACTACTTTGCCGTCATCGTTACTTTCCTCTGCTACAACCCCGGTCTCTTCAGCCTTTGCTTCAATATTATGCACCGTATTACCCGATACCGGAGCCGGTATTTCCTCGCGGTCGCTCTTAAGCAGCAATGGTTTTTTCGAAGCTGCCGGAGCAGATAGGATAGGTTTGTCGGCAGTATATGCTGGTGCATTACTATCCATGGCAGCAAACGTGTATTGCTGCAAGTTATAGTCTTCGATTATTTTGATGAGCTGTTGCGCATATGTAGGACTGGTAGCATAACCACACTTCTTAAGGCATGTGGCCCATGCAGCATAATCTGTCTGTGACAGGTTGAAAAGCGGCGAATAGCGAGGGTTTCTCTTTAGGTGCAATGAATGGTCCCGGAATGATTCTGCGGCGCAGCTATATTTTTTGAAGCATTCATTCGGGCGATCATCTGTGTGGTTGAAAGTAGGGCCGCTCCATCCGTTATTGCATTTAATGCCAAAGTGATTATTTGCTTCAGTCATCAGTTCGCTGGCGCCGGCCTCAGTCTCTAATATGCCTTGCCCGAGGGTTATGGAAGCGGGTATGCCGGATGCTTTTTGTTCCTGTAATGCAAGATCGCGGTACTGGTCTATATACTTTTTTGCACGTTCACCGTAACTATCTTGTGCGCGGACTCCACTTACACCCAATAATATGAAAAGGCAGAAAAGTACAAGTCTCCTCATGTCGTGAATTTAACCGAATGAATAATGGTATCCTGCAAAAATACTGTATTTACAGCATCTTACTGTTAAAGTCACGCAAAAACAATGGCAGTGTTTTATCAGAGATGGGTTATTCGACAATCTTTCTCACCACCATCAATCCATCGCGTACCGGGAGCAGAACATGCTCGATGCGGTTGTCATTCTTAATTTTTTCGTTGAAAAAATGTATGGCCTTCGCATTCTTACTCTGCTCTGGCTCCGGCATCACCACCTCTCCTCCATACAATACATTGTCGGCAATGATATACCCTCCGGGCCGCACTTTATTGAAAACCAGGTCGTAGTACAGGCCATAATTCATTTTATCAGCATCAATGAAAACCAGGTCAAAAGAGGTGTCGATCCGGGAAATGATGTCGGCAGCTTTTCCTATATGTTGTGTTATTTTATTCTGCAATCCGGATCTTGCAATGTAGCCGGCAGCAATATCTTCCAGCTCTTCATCCACTTCTATGGTATACAGGTGGCCATTTGCTGATAAGCCCTGTGCAAGGCATATTGCTGAATACCCTGTATAGGTGCCGATTTCCAGGATATTGTCCGGCTGTATCATATGGCTAAGCATCTGCAAAATAGCTCCCTGCAAGTGACCTGATAGCATCACAGAATCTCCCCGCTTCATATTGGTCTCCCTGTTCAGAGATGCGAGTGGCTGCAGTTCCCTGCTCGTAAACTTTACGGCATAATCATCTATCTCCTTAGGTATCAGCAGTTTTGTCATCAGAAGTTTGGTTGCAGTTTGTTGTGTGTGTAGAATTCGCTCATATAGTCTACCACCTCCTTAGCGGTGTCAAATATCTTGATCATCTCAAGGTCTCCCGGGCTGATGTTTGATTCCTTCTCTAGCATGGTTTGGCGCATCCAGTTGAACAGCCCGTTCCAGTAATCAGTTCCCACACATATCATAGGCGTTTGCGTGAATTTCCTTGTTTGGATCAGCGTGGCAACCTCGAAAAATTCATCGAGTGTTCCCCATCCGCCCGGCATCATGATGAACCCCTGGGAGTATTTTGTGAACATGACCTTACGCACAAAGAAGTAGTCGAAATTGATAGAGGTGTCGCCATCTATGAATGGGTTAGCAGTTTGTTCAAAAGGAAGGTCGATGTTCAGGCCTACAGAACGTCCCGATGCCATACTGGCTCCCTTATTGGCTGCCTCCATAATTCCGGGTCCGCCGCCAGTAATGATGCCAAATCCGGCCTCAGCCAGCATTCGGGAAATATCTACAGCCAGCTCATAGTATTTGTGTCCCGGTTGCGTTCTGGCCGATCCGAATATAGATACACATGGCCCTATCTTGGCCAGCATCTCAAATCCCTGCACAAATTCTGCCATTATCTTGAATATCTGCCAGCTGGAGTGGGCCTTGGTTTCCGTCCAGTCGCGCATTTTCAGTTTAGTCAGTTGTTCTTTCATGTTGCAATGTATTAGTATGGGAATCGTTTCCTTTGTAGGAAACAAGGAATAACAGTAAGAATGTAAGCCCGGCATTGATGATCAGCAATTCAGTACCAATGCTATAACCGCCAAGCCATGAAGTGTCATGCTGTTTAAGTACATAGCAAAGAGTAGGGGCTATTATACAGGCAAGCGGAACCAACTGATTCCTTACCTGCCTCTTTGTAAAAATGCCGAATGTAAACAACGCCAGCAAGGGCCCATATGTATAGCCGGCCACAACCAGCAGTATCTGGATCAGGGAACCATTGTCAATAGATCTGAAGACAAATACACAAGCGAGGAAGATGGCAGCGAAGGTATTATGAACAATGAGCCGTGTGCGTTGTTGCTGCTGCTCGGTCATATCCTTGCGCTTTCTGATGCCTAAAATGTCAATGCAATAGGAGGATGTGAGGGCAGTCAACGCTCCATCAGCACTGGGGAATAATGCAGATATGAGGCCTATTATGAAAATGATACTGATGAAGGGTGGCATATAGTGAAATGCCAACACCGGGAAAATGTCATCCCCCATAATGTTTTTGCCACCCAGTATGAACTGCATCTGTTGTTTACCGTCAATAGCAACGGTCTGCATTACCGCTCCTTTACTTTGCCCATACAGGTACAACAGCCCGCCCAACGACAAAAAGATGAATACCACGATCATCTGCAGGAAGCTTAGCGTGAGCATATTCTTCCGTGAGTCGTGGAGAGTACTTACACTGATATTTTTTTGCATCATTTCCTGGTCCAACCCGGTCATAGCAATCGTTATGAAAGCTCCTCCAAATATTTGTTTCAGGAAGAACCCCGGGCTCTTTGGGTCTGTTTGCAGGAACCTGGTGAACCCTTTTTCATTCATAGCATGCCATGCACTGCCGGCATTGAAATGAAGAGAATGCAAAATGTAGGTAACACAAATAATAAGCGCCAGCAACATGAACGAGGTCTGTAGTGTGTCTGTCCATACAATAGTTTTTACACCTCCCCTGTAGGTATACAACAAAATAAGTGCCAATATCACAACGGCAGTTGCTTCAAATGGAATGCCGATATCATTGAGTACAAACTTTTCCAGCACCTTTATCACCAGGTACAGGCGTAATGTGGCCCCGAGCGTGCGCGAAAGAATAAAGAATAAGGCCCCCGTCTTATATGACGTAGCACCAAGGCGGCCCTCGAGATAGGTGTATATTGAGGTGAGTTTCAAGCGGTAATATAAAGGGAGCAGGATGAATGCCACGACAAAGTACCCAAGCCAATAACCGATAACTACCTGGAAATAATCAAAACCTGATTTGCCCACCGTACCGGGAACGGAAATAAAGGTCATGCCTGAAAGCGATGTACCTATCATGCCAAACGCAACCAGTGTCCATTTACTGTTGCGGTTGCCGATAAAGAAAGACTCATTATTTGAATTGCGGGATGTATAAAATGCGATTCCCAGTAATACTGAGAAATAAACCAGGATAATGAATAACAGAATAGTTGGACTCATGTAGTAAACAAAAAGGCTTTGCCCGAGTGCGGCAAAGCCTGTAATTTAAATTATTTTTTCCTTAGAGCCCAGCACACACTCCCGCACGAAAGAGTATAGGCTGTCCATAATACGGGCTGTAAGTTTGTTGCAGGAAGTCGTGAACTACCTCCACAAAAAACGATACACGTCCGCCAATCGGCTGTTTCAACCCGATGCCTGCAAGAAGTGCGTTTGAACCTACATTCAGATGCGATGTGATCAGCGATCCGGCAGCATCACGGTCGGGTACGGACAGTTTAATAATATCGTGCTCAAAACATGTACTCAGGTATAACCCGCGCCAAACAACATATCTTGCCCACAGGTTCGGGTATATGATGTGCTCGCGGTCATAATATGTCTTATATGCGGTCGTATATTGTATGTTTGGTTGCTGCTGGTAGAGGTAGCCTACGCCTACTCCACCTACAAAATTGTTAAAGAAGTGGTAGCCTACTATCGGGGATAGCCCCGCTACGGCATAGCCGCCCCCATAGGCAAGGTTTAGTCCGCCGCCGATCACTAGCTTGCTTGGATCATATCCTTTTTCCCTCTTCGTCTTTTTCTTGAAACCGCTCGATTTACCGGAACTATTATATACTTCCTGGCACGTGCCTGTAAAATATGCAGCACATAAAAGCAGTACGATAAGGATCTTTTTCATACAGGGATGATTATACATACGAAGTTACTATAAAATGGCATCGGAAAGCCGTTCAGGCCTTATTTATGTATTCATTAAGATTTTACCGGGATTGAGGATGCCTTTTGGGTCAAATACCTGCTTGATCCGGTACATCAGGTTTAACTGAACGTTAGAGAAGGCAATATCCATATATTCTTTCTGAACAAGCCCTATACCATGTTCGCCGGAAATCGTGCCACCAAGTCTCACAACTTCCCCGAACAGGGCTCTTATTCCCATGGGAAGCTTGTCTTTCCAATCTTCATCACTCATGTCCCCCTTTACAATGTTAACATGCAGGTTCCCGTCGCCGGCATGTCCGTAGCATACTGAGTGAAAACCATATTCTTGCCCTAGTTTTTTAATGATACCCAGCAACTCGGGCAGTTCTGCCCTCGGCACTACAGTATCTTCTTCTTTGTATATAGAATTGCTTTTTACAGCCTCTCCCACTTTCCGCCTGAGGGTCCACAGCATTTGTTTCTGTTCGTGGCTGTCTGCAAAAAGCACATCGCCTATATTATACTGTTGTACAAGCTGTGATATGGCCTCTGCGTCTTTATAAAGCTCGTCCATATTGTTATCATCTACCTCTATGAGCAGATGTGCGGCAATGTCATCGGGCAGGTCTATGCCTGTAGATTGTACATATTTCATAGACCATTCCAGGGCATCCCGTTCCATGAATTCCAGTGCTGAAGGTGTATAACCGGCCATGAATATCGCATTGACAGCTGCGCAGGCTTCTACTGCTGACCTGAACGGTACCAGCAATAATAGGTCATGCTTTACTGCTGGTATGAGTCGCAATACGATTTTCGTGATAACGCCCAACGTACCCTCGCTGCCTACTACCAGTTGAGTTAGGTTATACCCCGTGGCGTTCTTGAGTACATTAGCGCCTGTCCAGATGATCTCACCATCAGGAAGTACCATTTCTAAGTTGAGCACGTAGTCCTTCACCACGCCATATTTTACAGCCCTGGGCCCTCCGGAGTTCTCAGATACGTTACCGCCAATAAAGCAGGAGCCTTTGCTCGCGGGATCAGGAGGGTAGAAGAGGCCTTCTGCTTTAAGATGTTCCTGCAACTCCTGCGTAATAACTCCGGGCTCTGTGGTCACCTGGAAATTTCGTTTGTCAACTTTCAGTATCTTATTGAATCGCCTCATATCCAGCGATACACCGCCACGAACGGCCAAAGCGCCTCCGCTTAAGCCTGTACCCGCACCCCGGGGAGTGACCGGGATGTTATTTTCGTTACAATATTTCATTATTGAGGACACTTCGGCAGTGGTCCCGGGTTGCAAAACCACTTCGGGAGGAAAATGCAGATCCTCAGTCTGGTCGCTTGCACAACGGGCTATGTGCTCGTTGTCTGTCAGTACAAATTGCGCTCCTGTTATCTGTGTAAAGACTGAAAGATCGTCCTTACTTACTTTTTTAAACGGCATATGGGAGTAAAGTTCCGCACTTTCAATGAAAAAAATGCAGGTTGGGAATTACTGAATAGGTATAAAGCTAGAACTTCAGGATCTTATAGCCTACACCTACAGTTCCAACCCAGGTGTTGTTCGTGAACTTATAATAAAACGGCACACAGAAGATGAATTTTTTGTAAAAGACCTGGAAGCCGGTTCCCAGCACCGGTGTTGCATTTAAGACCGTAGTGGCGCCTGAATATGCCGATGTGGCGGCTGTTGTTTTTTTGGATATACCTATTGATGGCAACATATTGATACTGAATTGCAACTTGCTGACCGTGAAGTTGATTCCCGGACCACCCATATTGAAATAAACAGCCTTACCGTCAGTTGACATAGCAATGGCGCCGTCTATCTCCAGCTTGGTTCGTGGATTTCGTTTTGGTTCTGTCTGGGAAAAGACCTGGGCACTGCATAATGTAAGCGCCAATGATAAAACGTACAGTTTATTCATTTTCATTGATTTTATTTGATAAATAGGCCAGACCAAGCTTGCCCCAGCCCAACACCCATGTAAGTGCAGATACCGTGAATGCGAACATAAGTGCGATACCTGCACTATACACTGCCCACCTGGGCCATATGATAAATATATTCTCCCGCGTAAAGCCGACACACATGAGGATATCCTCCTTTGAGTTGCCGCGGCACATTTTACTATTGATAAGTTCTTTCGCATCATTTGTGATGCTCCAGTCGGAGAGCCCGAATCCGATCTGCGCTTTGGGATTGCCGCTATCAGGATAGTTAATAGTTGTAAAATCGAAGAGTAATAAATAACCAATCAGGAAGGCGATCGCCGTTACCAATAAAAACCACCCACTTCCCGGCTTATGTTTCTTTTCCTCTTTCCCGATCACCATATAAAACAGTAAGCCCACGCACAAAGCGGAAACAATAAGTCCGATACCCGGAAATAGAGGTGGAGTTTCTTTGATAAAATAAGTAAAGCCCGGGATGATAGCCCCTATACCCGCAGTAATGCCATATAGATTCTTAAAAAGGGAGACGAGTTTTTTCATAACAGCTTATTCTACGAGGAGAATTTTTTGAGCGCCGCTTATCCATACTTGTTTATTCTTATCACTTGTAGCTTTATTGTTTCGTTCTGTCCATACATAGTAATATCCCAGCGGCCACTGGTTGATACAATTGTTGGTAGGATTATTACACTCTACCGGGGGCATTTTCTTCAGCCGGTTATATACCGTTTCATACTTAACTTTTGCACCCGGGTTTGAGGTGATGATCTCTATTGTGCAGTAAATGCCTTTATTGACAGATTCGTTTGTTATCCGTTGCGTGAATTCAGTAAAATATGGCTGATTCTTGCAGTCTTTCATGTCTTTTTTGTACCAACCGTAAAATTGTTTCAGAGATGCAGGTACTTCTCCTGAGCTGGAATTATTCCTTATTTGTTTAATGCTGGATTCAATGAATTCTATACTGGCATCATTATCAGCAGTAGGTGTTTGTGAGTGACAAAGCCCTGCAGACAGAATAATTATCAGGCATGTAAAGATTATTTTCATTGGTAAAGTGTTATACGGCGAATATAATGAAATTGGGTATTATATAATATTATATTATCTCAGATACATTTTAAAGCATTTACTTATTTTTAACAAGGTACTATGTATTGCATACTACTATTTTTTGCCTACCTTTGTTCTGAAATCAAAAAGCAATGGCAGTAGAGAATACAGAATCACAGATGCGGAAAGGTCTGCTTGAGCTATGCATACTCGGTATCATCAAACGGCAAAATGAGGCCTACCCCAGCGATATACTCGAAGAGTTGAAGGAGGCAAAGCTGGTAGTTCTGGAAGGAACATTATACCCGTTACTCACACGGTTGAAAAATGGGGGCCTGCTCAGTTATCGTTGGGAAGAGTCGGTATCGGGTCCGCCCAGGAAATATTTCTCGCTAACGGAAGAGGGCACAAAATTATATGAACAGCTACTTTCTTCCTGGCTTGAACTAAGTACAGCAGTGAACAACTTAACAGAAACAAAATAAAACCAACACATATGCAACGCATACTCCAGATCAACATAGCGGGCCGTGTCCTTCCGATAGAAGAGGACGCATACAATATTCTTAAGGATTATATACAGTCTTTAGAACGCCAGTTTCGTGGCAGTGACGGACAAGAGATAATAGAAGATATAGAGAACCGGATAGCTGAATTGTTTTCTATCCGCTTGCAAAGCGGTTCTCCCGCCATCGATCGCTCTGATGTTCAGAAAGTGATCGATACGCTTGGCACTGCCAATGATCTGAATGATGGTCCGAAAATGAGCTCCCCTGGGTTTGGTCAGCCTTCGGGTAATTCGGGTCCCGGCATGAACAACAATTCGTTCAACAGCAGAAGCAATCAACACAATCGTACTTATGACAGGGTGTTGCGCGATCCGTATGATAAAGTCATTGGCGGTGTTTGTAGCGGATTAGGAAGGTATTTTGATATAGACCCCGTGATCATCAGGCTCATTATGGTGGTTTTATTTTTCACATTTGGTGTGGGTTTACTTGCTTATATCATTGCATGGGCAGTGATACCTGCTGCACGCAGTCGCGAGGAATTGTACAACCTGAATAATGGCCAGCCCATGACATTTCACGATATTTCCCGGAACATGCAGGACGAACTGGAAGATCTGAAGAGGCGTGGAGAACAAATGAGCCGCGATCTCAGAGATTTCTTTGCTAAAAAGAAATAGTCACATATTGTTTACATCACTGTGCCCGGCAGTTGCCGGGCACAACTTTTTATAAGCATATTCATTCCTTACCTTTGCTGCCTTCACACTATCTTTACTGCTCATGCCTAAGACATACCGCCATCTTTTTTTTGACCTTGACCATACTTTGTGGGATTTTGACAAGAACTCAGAGGAGACATTACGCAAAATATACAACGAATATGATCTGAAGAGTGTAGGTGTTGGTGATTTTAATGAGATGTATCGGCGGTTCAATCACCACAACGACAGGCTGTGGGACAGGTACAGAAGTGGTTTTATCAAGAGGGAAGAATTGCGCTGGAAACGCATGTGGCATATGCTGCTCGATTTCCGGGTGGCAGATACCTCTCTATCGCACGAAATCAGTATTGCGTTCCTGGAGATATTGCCCACTCAAACCATTCTTGTGCCGCATGCCAAAGAGATATTGGATCACTGCGCTGGTCGTTACCAGTTGCATTTGATAACCAACGGCTTCGAAACAACGCAAAGGTTAAAACTTCAATATTCCGGCATTGCCAGGTATTTCGACCAGCTCATCACATCTGAGAAGAGCAACAGCATGAAACCTCATCCCGAAATATTTGAGTATGCGCTGAATGCAACAAATGCTAAACCCGAAGAGAGTATAATGATAGGTGATGCTATAGATATAGACATTCTTGGGGCTATCAATGCAGGATGGGATACTGTATATTATAACCCAATGAAATTGCCTCACAATCGCAGGCCTACCTACGAGATCGTTCACCTCGAAGAGTTGATGAACATATTCTGATACATAATGAAGAGACCCTCCGCATGGAGGGTCTCTTGTTAAGCAGGAAACTGCTTGTCTTAATTTTTGCAGCAAGCTCCGCCACAGCCTGAGTTATCTGCACAGCAGTTATTATCGCAGGTGCAGTTGTCGCTGCAGTCAGTGCACGAGCAATTGTCGCAGGAACAATCTTTACAATTACAGCTTGCCGATTTTACAGTTGTCTTAGCCTTTTGGCTGTATTCGTAGGCGCTGGCTGCACCCATAGCACATGAGAATATTACTGCGGATGTTACCGCTATGATCATCTTTTTCATCTTGTTTTTTGATTAAATGGTTTAACAATAAAAGGGCGTATTCAGCTTCAAACTGAATACAAACGACTATCGTTAAACGAATCGTGGAGGATGCAGTATCTCCTGCTGGTATTTGCTGACCGGGTGGTCATCTTTTGAAAGATATACAGCGCGTTCAAAGAAAACGGCCCTGTCAAAAGAAAAGATGTAGTACCTGGCTGAAACAGCGGTGGCCGCACAAACAGGACATTTACTGAAGAACGGATTGCATGGGTTGTCGCCGCAGCAATCCTTGTCTCCTGAGCAGCTTTTGTGGTCGTTCTTCTTGTTCTTACAGCAACTGGCTGCCTTGGCCTTGCCATGATGGAATGGAAAAACGGCAGGCTGTATGCACAGTCCGAACAAATACAGGCACAATATCGCGGCAATTGCTTTCAAGATGGATATAAAATTACCGATAATATTCGGGGTCTCGCAAAGAGTGGCTCTATTTAACAATTATTTCGTCAACGACTTTTTCTTCAAAATATTCATTGATGCGTATCGCAAGCTGTTCCTTCCCCAGCATCAGTTCCTGTTTCAATGGGGCTACATCCGTATAGATGGTTAGTTTGCGATTATAGAGATTGATATTTCTGGTGTATTTGCTGATCGTCTTACCTGCAATAGCCTCCCACTCCTGCTTCATGCGCAGTTCAATGACCTTTGGTTTCCAGTGAGATTTTTCAAGAAGCAGTTTCAAAGCTTCTCCTATGCTGTAAGAGCCCATAAATGAACTTGCAAATTACAGAATACAGAAGTAAGCAAATGCTTATAATTTCAAATGATATATGTGTGTTTCCCTCAGGGCTATTTGTGATTTTACATGTTTAATATTTTGGTTTTTTGAAAGAATGACATATTTTACGTGTCATAAACTTTACAGGTATTATTATATGATAGTAGGTGTATTGAAAGAACAAGCCCCCGAGACACGCGTATCTCTTGTGCCTGAAGTGGTGGCCGCACTGGTAAAAATGAAGGTGCAGGTATGGGTGGAGCCGGGAGCCGGTGCAGACTCATTTATAAGCGACCAGCTATACACTGCTGCTGGCGCAGAAATAAAAAGTGGCCAGGAGATCAGGTCTTCAGCAGACGTAGTACTTGCTATTAATACAGGCAATGTAGGCGATGTGAGGTCAGGTGCCGTATTGATGGGGGTATATCAGCCATTATTCAATCCAGGCCTCATGCAGAAATGGGCGGGTAAAGGATACTCGGTGTTCAGCCTGGATACGATACCAAGAACAACACGTGCACAGTCTATGGACGTGCTTAGTTCGCAGGCCAATATCGCAGGGTACAAGGCCGTGCTGCTTGCTGCATCGCAATACTGCCGCTACTTCCCCATGTTCATGACCGCTGCCGGTAGTATTCCTCCGGCCAAGGTGATGATACTTGGTGCAGGTGTAGCAGGGCTTCAGGCCATCGCTACTGCTAAGCGTCTTGGCGCTGTGGTAGAGGTGTTTGATACCCGTCCAGCTGTAAAGGAAGAGGTGATGAGTCTTGGCGCTAAGTTCATAGAAGTGGAAGGCGCTGCCGACGCTTCAAAGGCCGGTGGATATGCCGTAGAACAAAGCGATGATTTCCAGCGCAGGCAGCGTGATAAGATACATGAACACGCCAGGAAATCTGACGTGATCATTACTACAGCTCAGATACCGGGCAGAAAAGCACCGATACTGATCACAAAGGCAATGATAGAAGATATGCGTCCGGGTTCTGTGATAATAGACATCGCGTCGGTGACCGGCGGCAACACAGACCTTACAGAAGATAGTAAGACCGTGATGCATAATGGTGTGGCCATAGTCGGCAATTCTGCTTTACCGGCTACTACTTCTTCAGATGCCAGCAAGCTATATAGTAAGAACGTGCTCAACTTCATGAAGCTTATAATAGATAAGGACGGCAACCTGAACCTCAACTTTGAGGATGACCTGGTAAAGGGTACATGCATCACCAATGGCGGCGCCATTGTAAACGATCGTGTAAATGCGCTTATTCCGGTGAACAGCTAATATTCAACTAACATTTTAAAGCATAATACTGATAAGTATGGATCAATTAAGCAGTTTCTTCAGTGATAATTATCACCTGATCACTATCGTCATACTATCCATCTTCCTGGGTATAGAGGTGATATCACGTGTGCCCGCTGTTTTGCACACACCCCTGATGAGCGGTGCCAACGCCATACACGGTGTGGTGATCATTGGCGCTATCATAGTGATGGGTGAGGCGCATGATACCATGTCCCTGGTGCTAGGCTTCCTCGCCGTGTTGCTGGGAACGCTCAATGTGGTTGGTGGTTTTGTAGTTACCGACCGTATGCTTGAAATGTTTAACAAGAAAAAGAAAAAATAATCACAGATGGGAAACACATTACTGTTACTTAGTTACCTGTTCGGTTCAGTTACGTTTATCCTGGGCCTTAAAATGCTATCTCATCCAGACAGTGCGCGTAAAGGCAACCTTGTGGCTGCTGCCGGTATGACCATTGCCATCTTCGCTACCATATTCCTGTACCGGAACGGGCATGGAGAAGGCCTGGGGAACTATGCATGGATTTTCGGCGGACTACTGCTTGGTACCATTCTCGGCACCTTTGCCGCCAAGAAAGTGCAGATGACGGCAATGCCTGAAATGGTGAGCCTTTTCAATGGCATGGGTGGTGCCTGTGCTATGCTGATATCTATGATCGAGTACCGCAATGATGCTATGCCGCCAATGGGCAAGCTTATCATCATTGTACTAGGTATGATCATCGGTACCGTTTCTTTTGCCGGCAGTATCATTGCCTGGGGCAAACTGAACGGTAGCATTAAAGACCGTGCCATTCCTGCAGGCCAGGTTATTAATTTTATTCTTTTCGGAGGCATCATCGTGTTGTCTGCCATGCTCATTGGCGGTATGATGCCTGGTATGAATATCACACTGTTCTACGGCATCCTTGCGCTGGCGGCACTCTATGGCATATTGTTTGTAATGCCCATCGGCGGTGCAGACATGCCTGTGGTGATATCGTTGCTTAACTCGTTCACCGGCTGCGCGGCAGCCTTCGGAGGTTTCTTATACAACAACCCGGTTATGCTTACCGGTGGTATTCTTGTAGGGTCTGCGGGTACCATCCTTACTATATTGATGTGTAAGGCCATGAACCGTTCGCTTAAGAACGTGCTTATCGGTTCTTTCGGCGGTCAGAAGGCTGGTCCCGGCGGTGCCAAGGAGCAGGGACACTACAAGGAGATATCGCTTAACGATACCGCGGTATTGATGGCATATGCGCAGAAAGTGATGATCATTCCGGGCTACGGTCTGGCTGTTGCCCAGGCGCAGCATACCTGCCACGAGCTGGAAAAAATATTGAACGATAAAGGTGTGGAAGTGCTTTACGGTATTCACCCGGTTGCTGGCCGTATGCCCGGTCACATGAACGTATTGCTGGCAGAAGCAGATGTTCCTTATGACAAGCTATTGGAAATGGAAGATGCTAACGACCAGATGAGTACTACCGATGTAGTATTTATTCTCGGGGCAAATGACGTGGTGAACCCTGCGGCTAAGGAAGACCCGTCAAGCCCTATATATGGTATGCCGATACTGGAAGTGGAAAAGTCAGAACACGTGATCGTGAACAAGCGAAGCATGAAGCCGGGGTATGCCGGTATTGAGAATGAGTTGTTCTTCAGGCCTAAAACATCCATGCTCTTCGGTGATGCCAAAAAGGTACTACAGGACCTGGTAAGTGAACTGAAACAGGTCTGATAGGCTTTCCGGATAGCCGAAAATACTAACTGACAGATAAAAAATTGAAATTTGACACCTTAAATGATGGCAGAAGCGAGTATCTTGCGCTTCCCAAATCGAAAAAAGTATTAAATTTATCCCATGGTAAGTAGGAAAAGTAATATAGTTGTTGCAACCATGATGGCTGTTTTTTCATTCTTTATGGTTGTGTATATGTCTTGTCATAAACCCCATAAAGACATGACTATCTGCAAGAATGTAGTGTGCAGGAATGGTGGACATTGCAACGACACTTCGGTATGTGTGTGCCCGGTTGGTTTTGAGGATTCTGTGTGTGGTACAGCTACAGTGGCAAAATATCTCAGTAACTGGGGCGTTTACGCAAAGATCATAGGTAGTGACTCATTGGCGACAATTGACACAGCATTACTCGACACAACCTATATTGCCCGTCTGGCAGCTACTTCTACGCCTACTACCTTCTTCTTTTCCAACTTCAACAACAATGCATATTACGATGTAGTGATCTGTTCGCTGGACAGCACGAATTCATATCACTTTACGATAGATTCTATATCTCCGTTCCAGATGATCTATCAGAGCTACCGCATACTGTCCGGAAGTGGTACCCTTAATAAGACAAAGGATACCATCAATGCCCAGTATATCACACGGCATAAGAATAAGAGTACCAACTGGCAGGTTGATACGGTATTGCTGCAGATGATCAAGCACAATTATTAATAAGGAACCCGAGCGTTTTGGAGTCTTCGTAACCTCCGGGATCATTGGTAGTAATGCACTCCGCGCATGGTCGTGGGAAAACATTCCAAACATTCTGCAGAAATTTGAAAATAATTTGTAAAAGCAAATTTTGTTCTCTACTTTTGCAGTCCCATTTACAAAATGGAAATGAAGTTCTTTTAAAAACAAGCCACTTTAGCTCAGCTGGTAGAGCAACTGATTTGTAATCAGTAGGTCGCTGGTTCGATTCCGGCAAGTGGCTCACAAGTTAAAAAGATTCATATCCTTGCGGGTGTGAATTTTCTTTTTACGGGGCGGGCACATTCCACAAGTGGCCAACGTGAGCAGACTGTAAATCTGCCGTCTTACGACTTCGGAGGTTCGAATCCTCCTGTGCCCACGTAGTATTGGCAGTTTTCAGTTGACCAAAAGCGGCTGAAAACTGTCAATTTGAAGTTTTTTAACAAGCGGGAGTAGCTCAGTTGGTAGAGCGACAGCCTTCCAAGCTGTAGGTCGCGGGTTCGAGCCTCGTCTCCCGCTCACAGGTTGAATGGTTAAGTAATATTGGCCAGGAAACCGGAGTGTGTAGTTCTTTAAGAAGATGACTAACTACATTAGCTTTAACGGCTAATAAGCTGTTGTAGCTCAGCGGTAGAGCACTTCCTTGGTAAGGAAGAGGTCGGCAGTTCAATCCTGCTCAACAGCTCATTTTTGAAATGTGCAGCGAGGAGGTGCAGATTGATGCACAAAAAAAGTAAAAAGCGCGATAGCGTAAATAATAAACAACAAAACAATAATTTAAAACAGTTTAAAACAAAATAACAATGGCAAAAGAGACCTTTAAGCGGGAAAAACCCCACGTAAACATTGGTACCATCGGCCACGTTGACCATGGTAAAACAACTTTGACTGCAGCGATAACTACTATTCTGTCTTCAAAAGGATTGGCTGAAAAGAAAGGATATGATGAAATTGACGCAGCTCCTGAAGAAAAAGAGCGTGGTATCACGATCAACACTGCACACGTGGAATATGCGACAGCTAATCGTCACTATGCGCACGTTGACTGCCCTGGTCACGCTGACTATGTAAAGAACATGATCACAGGTGCTGCACAGATGGACGGTGCTATCCTCGTGGTTGCTGCTACTGATGGACCTATGCCTCAAACAAGAGAGCACATCCTTCTGGCTCGCCAGGTAGGTGTTCCTCGTATGGTTATATTCATGAACAAGGTTGACCTTGTTGAAGACGAAGAGATCCTGGAACTGGTTGAAATGGAGATCCGCGACCTGCTGACTAAGAACGGCTACGACGGTGACAACACTCCGATCATCAAGGGTTCTGCTACCGGCGCACTTGCTGGCGAAGCTAAGTGGGTTAAGGCTGTAGAAGATCTGATGGCTGCTGTGGATGACTATATTCCACTGCCTCCACGCCCTATCGATCAGCCATTCCTGATGTCTGTGGAAGACGTGTTCACTATCACTGGTCGTGGTACTGTGGCTACAGGCCGTATCGAGCGTGGTGTGATCAAGGTAGGTGACAACGTTGAGATCGTTGGTTTTAACGACGCGCCACTTTCTTCTACATGTACTGGTGTGGAAATGTTTAAGAAACTTCTCGACCGTGGTGAGGCTGGTGACAACGCCGGTATCCTCCTCCGTGGTATTGAAAAGAAAGATATCCGTCGTGGTATGGTTATCACTGCTCCTAAGAGCATCACTCCTCACACTGAGTTCAAGGGCGAAGTTTACGTTCTGAGCAAAGACGAGGGTGGCCGTCACACACCATTCTTCAACAAATACCGTCCTCAGTTCTACTTCCGTACTACTGACGTAACAGGTGAGTGCTCTCTGCCTGCTGGTGTTGAAATGGTAATGCCTGGTGATAACGTAAGCCTTACTGTAAAGCTCATCGCTCCTATCGCGATGGACAAGGGTCTGAAATTCGCGATCCGCGAAGGTGGCCGTACAGTTGGCGCTGGCCAGGTAACTGAGATCATCAAGTAATATTGATATTCTATCTTAATACAAACCGTCCCGGTATCAACCGGGACGGTTTTTTATTGATGCTACCCTGAAAAAGAAGATATTTGTTTAAAAAATAACCAGCGTGTTATCACAAGACAAGATATATCTCAATACCGCTTCCTGTGGTCTCGTTGCTCCGGAGTCTGCCGCGGCAGGTGTGGCTTTATATGCATCATTTGCAGATAATAGTAGTGCCAGGTCCGAGGAGTGGCGTACTCATGAAGAGGGTAGTGTACGGCAGGTGATCGCTTCGTTCATAGGTGCTCCGTTAAAGAATGTGGCCATGGTCCCCAACTTTTCCTGGGCTATGAATGGTATTGTGCAGTCATTGACAGGTACAGAACGGGTACTTCTATATACCGGCGATTATCCATCATTCCTCGAACCATTTCGCATAAACAGGTTTCCCGTTTCCTGGGTTGCTGCTGCCGACGGCTTTAATATGGATATGGATGCCATAACCTCAGCCATCAAAACCCGCTCGGTAGATATCGTAGCATTGAGCCATGTGCAATGGAGCAGCGGATATAAGCTCGACCTTGCGGAGATAGGTAACTTATGCAAGGAATATGGTGTTACTTTTATTGTTGATGCAACACAGTCGTTGGGCTGCTGCAATATTGATATTGCTAAACTGCATGTAGATGTCTTTGCCGCCAGCAATTATAAATGGATGAACGCAGGGTTCGGCACCGGCATACTTTATGTATCTGACTCCTTTCTTGAAAAATATCCACCGGTAGTAGGCGGGCACAATAGCTACAAGATGGTGGAAGATATGTGGATCTATGTGCCTTCTGTAAATAGCTACGAACCGGGGCATCCTAATATGTTCGGACTGAATGTGCTGGCAGCAGCCATTGAGCATAAGAACAGGTTAGGAATGGCTAACATAGAGCGACACAATAGCCACCTCACGGAACTGTTATTAAATGGCATCAGCAGCACTCCGGCAAAGATACTTGGCGACCACTCACTGAAGAACCGATCTGCCATCACCTTTATGTTTGATGAGAATGGGCTTGGAGATTTTATTAAACAAAATAATATTGTCGTCACCCAAAGGAATGGCATGTTGCGTGTCAGCACGCATTTTTATAATACTGAAGACGACGTCAAGGCCTTTGTTGATTGCGTTAGGTCATTTTATGGGTCATAAAATGGTTCTGTCTATAGCATGTCAGTGGCTATTATTCAGTATCTTTATTTTCAATAGATACCTATAAATATGTTTATGCTTCTGTGTCGTCTTTTCGGTAAAGTGGTATGTTATGTATCATCGCTTATTGCGGTAATTGTTGTTTTAAGTTCATACTCACTGGCTCAGGGAACATGGACGTCTCTCAAAACGCTGGCTCCTGAGTATAACGGTGGCGTAATGCTTTTGCTCACAGATGGTACCGTGTTTGTAAAAAATATCGCCGGCTCTGCAGATATGTACGGGAGTGGCTGGAGCATCCTTACTCCTGATGCTCATGGTAGCTACCTCAATGCTACGTGGAAAGAAGCGGCTTATATGCACGATTCGCGGCTGTATTTCTCGTCACAGGTGTTAATGGATGGACGTGTTTATGTAGCAGGTGGTGAGTATGGTACCGGCCGAACCACGGCAGAAGTATATGACCCGTTAAGTGATAGGTGGAAGTATACGGGGCCTATTCCGGCGGGTGATACCATCTACGATAAAACATCTGAAATGCTGCCGGATGGCAGAGTGTTGCAGGCTATTGGTTTTGATGCCGTATATAGCTGGCATAATGCAAACCTTATCTATGATCCTGCAACCAATATATTTACTTATGGACCAAATACACTTGGCGGGCACGGTGAAGTATCCTGGGTTAAGCTGGCAGACAACAGCATACTATTTATTGATGATGCCGATACAGTTTCTGAGCGCTATATACCATCGATGAACAATTGGATAAAAGACGGAAATGTCCCCGTAAATATTTATGATAGCTTCATTTACGAGATCGGCCCTGCCGTGCTACTACCCAATGGTAATGTTTTCCAGGTAGGGGGGAATGGCAAATCAGTATTGTATACACCATCCGGTACTACGAGTCCGGGTAAATGGAGGTTAGGTCCTGCATTACCTGATGGTCAGGGTGCGCCTGATGCCACCGCGTCAGTGGCCACCGACGGAACGGTACTTTGCGCTACATCGCAAGCACCTTTTGCACCCATGTGGTTTCCTGATCCTATGTCGTTTTACGAATACAATTACACGTCCAATTCCTTTAAGCAGATCAATGGACCTAATGGATTGGATACTGTTTCAGGCCCTTGTTTCTTCACGCACATGCTGAATCTTCCGGATGGTAATATTTTACTTTCCCTATACAACTCGAAACAATACTACCTGTACACACCTCCCGGTAAGCCTTTAGCGGTCGGTAAGCCAACCCTGGATTCGGTGATCAAACTGACCTGCGACACCCTGATGGCAACAGGCATGCTGTTCAATGGTATTACGCAGGGTTCATACTATGGTGATGACTGGCAGATGTCTACAAATTACCCCATCGTCAGATTAACAAAGGGCATCAATGTTTACTATGCGCGCAGTTACAACTGGAACAGTACAGGTGTAATGAGAGGTGCACAAAAAGACACAACGTATTTTTCATTGCCTGAAGACCTTCCGGAAGGAACTTATACTGTGGAAATTGTCACCAATGGCAACCCCTCGTTGTCAAAACAGCTTAAAACCTGCAACAAAGTAGGTGTTACTGAACTGGAGATAGGTGACATGAGTAACATATCAGCTTATCCCAACCCTTCAGATGGCATAATAGCTATTACTTTTAATTCTTTACATGGCGGGAAATATATAATTAAAGTGCAAAATATTATTGGGCAAACTGTCCTGGCTGAAGTTAATGAAGCGCATAGGGGAGATAACCGCCATACGGTCGATCTCTCCATGCAGCCAAAGGGGATGTACCTTATAACTATTACGGGCAACGAGCAGGTTTATAGCACTAAGTTAGTTTTGGAATAAATATTTAAATGATTTATCTGAGTGCTGCTGGCTTAAAAGTCAGAGAATAATCCAAAATTTTGCTTACCTTTGTCATCCGGTTTCAAAAAGTCAAAAGCAACCCTTTTGACTTTTTGATTTTAAAAAAGTGGCCGCTCGCAAGACGGATACTTTTGGAACTATAATACGGGCATAGTTCAACGGTAGAATAGAGGTCTCCAAAACCTTTGATCGTGGTTCGAATCCGCGTGCCCGTGCTGATTAAGTTAATTGGTTGAATGATTGACCGGTTAACAGGTTGAGTGTTATGCTCAACCGGTTGCCGTTTAAGCAGGAACCCGTAAAAAGAACATTATGAGTAAAGTAGGTAACTATATCCAGGAAGCTTATGACGAGCTCTTACACAAAGTAAGCTGGCCTTCATGGGAAGAACTGCAACAAACTACTATCATTGTACTGGTGGCGCTGGCGCTGGTAACCGCGGTGGTATTCGGAATGGACTTCGCATCGGAGAACATCCTGACATTTATTTATAAAATTTTGGGCAAATAAAGATGGACACGATCGAAACTGCTCCAATACAGGATGCAAAGCCTGCTCAGGAAACCAAGTGGTACGTGATACGCGTTATCAGTGGTAAAGAGAAAAAGGTAAAGGAATACCTCGACAAAGAGGTGAAGATCAATAACTGGACCAATTCCGTGGTGCAGGTATTATGCCCTGTAGAGAAGGTATTCAAGGTGCAGAACGGTAAGAAGGTGCTTCGCGAGAAAACCTTGTTCCCCGGCTACATATTGCTCGAAGCTAACGATGGCAAGTTGAGTGATGATATCATTCATACCATCAAGAATGTTACAGGCGTGATACACTTCCTCGGGAAAGATCATCCTACTGCTCTTCGCAAATCAGAGGTGAACAAGATGTTCGGTAAGATGGACGAAGTGAGCGAGCAGGGTATCAGCTACGCGGAGCCATATATCGTTGGTGAGACCGTGAAGATAGTTGACGGACCGTTCAACGATTTCAATGGTACCGTAGAAGAAGTGAACCAGGAGAAGAAGAAGCTGAAGGTGGTTGTAAAGATCTTCGGCCGTGCTACTCCGGTAGAGCTCAACTACATGCAGGTAGAAAAAATAGCATAGTCATTGCAATACTATATACAGAAGCCACTCATAAAGAGTGGCTTTTTTTATGGTTGTTATTTCAGCAGTTGGTAAACCGCCAAAGAGCAGAGGTAAGCTATGCCGAACATATAAACGAACTGGATTACCGGGTACTTCCAGCTTCTCGTTTCTCTTTTCACTATGGCCAGTGTGCTCATACACTGCATGGCAAAGACATAAAAGATTAGCAGGGAGAGCCCTGCGGCAAATGTATATACCGGCGTGCCATCTTCGCGTTTTGCCTCCTGCATTTTGTCGTGGAGTGTGGTCTTCCCCGCATCGTCATCACCAACGCTGTATAATGTAGCCATTGTTCCTACAAATACCTCGCGTGCTGCAAATGACGTAATCAGAGCAATACCTATCTTCCAGTCATATCCCAGCGGGCGAATGGCCGGCTCTATAGCATGGCCCATGATACCGGCATAAGAATGTTCCAGTTTTTCTGTTGCATGTTCATGTGCCAACATGGTTCTTTGCTCAGGATGTTGCTGTTCTGCCATGGCATAGTGGTCGTCTATTTCTTTCATCTTAGCCGACGGGCCAAAAGCGGCAAGCCCCCAGAGTATCAGCGCCAGCACTATGATCACCTTGCCTACATCCCTGATGAATATCTTTCCCTTTTCTATCATAGTGATGCCCACATTCTTCCATCTCGGTGCTCTGTACACGGGAAGTTCCATCAGGAAGAAAGCACGTTCTTTTGTTTTCACAATGAAGTTCATCACCTTGGCAACAATAAGCGCCATAAAGAAGCCCAGCAGGTATAATCCCATCAGCACTAGCCCCTGCAGGCTAAGTATGCCCATCAGTTTCTTGTCGGGTATCACAAGGGCAATCAGCATCGTATATACCGGCAGCCGCGCGGAACAGCTCATCAGCGGTGTGACCATTATAGTGATCAGCCTTTCCTTGCGGTTTTGTATGGTACGTGTGGCCATGATGGCGGGCACAGCGCAGGCCATACCACTGATGAGCGGCATTACCGAACGTCCGTTTAGCCCTGCGCTGCGCATGATACGGTCGGTTAGAAAACTGATGCGGGCCATATATCCACTGTCTTCCAGTATGGTGATAAGGCCGAAGAGTATCATGATCTGTGGTACAAACACCGCGATGCCGCTGATTCCAGCCAGTATTCCATTTACGATAAGATCGCGAAGGATACCGGGGGGCATAGCTTGTGTCAGTTGGCTTCCCAGCAGGGCAAAACCATTCTCGATCCAGGCCATAGGGTAGCTCGCCAGCCAGAAGATGCTCTGGAACAAGATGAAGAGCACGGCGAGGAGGATGATATTACCCCACAGCGGGTGCAGTAGTGTCTTATCTATCTTGTCACTCATCACCATTTTCAGCTCAGGGCTTGCTGTGGTCACACATGCGGCAATGATGGTATCTATCTTTCCATAGCGCTGCATGATCTCTTCTGCCTGCACCCTTGATTTATGGAATTTATTTTCTCCGGCGAGGGCCGCTATCCTGATTCTTTGTGCAGCGTTAATATAGCGCAGCTCGCCGTAGTTGCAGACCACATGCAGTGCGCCATAATTGCTTTCAAGGGCGCAAAGTGGCTTTACTTCCTCCAGCCAGTTACCTGCAATGGGGATCACATCAACAAAATCGGGCAGTGTCTCGGGGCGGTTGCTATAAGCATGATCTATCGCCTTCTTAAGCGTTGCAATTCCTTTGTTCTTCCTCGGGTTGATAGGGATAACGGGTACGCCCAGCATAGCCTGGAGCTTGTCCGTATCTATTTTTATCCCTTTCTGCTTGGCAATGTCCATCATGGTCAATGCGATCACCACAGGTGTCTTCAGGTCCATGATCTGGGAGCAGAACAGCAGGTTGCGCTTCAGGTTGGACGCGTCTGCTATCACTACTATGAGGTCGGGCTTGTCTTTATTCTTCTGGTTCAGCAGCACCTCGTAGGTTACCTGTTCATCTGCGCTCTTGGGGTACAAACTATATGTGCCCGGAAGGTCGATGATATGAGCGTTCAGGCTATCAGATATCTTAGCTGCTCCGGTCTTTTTATCTACAGTTACTCCGGGGAAGTTGCCTACTTTCTGGTTCAGGCCCGTCAGTGCGTTAAACAGGGAGCTTTTCCCGCTATTGGGATTTCCCACCAAGGCTATCGAATACGGGCGCTGCATGAGCCCGCAAAGGTACGCATTGATAGGCGCTTATATAAGCCAAACAGATATCGGTAAAAAATATTCCTGAATGTGAAAGGGGCAGCAAAGCCGCCCCCTTCGTGAAAATAATTAGAAGCAGGTTTAGCGCTTCAGAACAAGATGGAATACGCTTGTCTCACCTCCTGAACGCAGGCTGACTAGGTACATAGCATTTGCTAGGTCATTGCTCAGAGCCACCCGCGTATCAACAACGCCATGATGTGTTGTTGTCATTCCTTTATAAACTACTTGTCCCAGCAGGTCTGTGATCTCTATAGAAATATCTTCGTCATTTGTTCGGCCGGTGGTTCCCTTTATCTCAAAGTCCCCGGTTGTCGGGTTGGGGATGATACTCATGTTCCCATTGCCAGCAGTCAACTGAGATATGCCCACCGGGTGAACGGATATATACACCCATGCATAAGTGGTGGTGGTGCAGAGCCCGCTGCTGGTTACCATACAAGTAACCGAATCCTTATCAGGATAACTGAAACTATTACTGATGAATGTATTGGTCGTTGCGCCTATTACTGGTCTGTGATTGACAAACCACTGGTAAGATGGAGCATCTCCGGCATCCGTTACCTCAGCTTTCAGCGTATCATAATCATCTTTGGCCACATTTATGTTTCCTGAGATAGTTATATGCGGAATAATAGGGGAATCAACTGTTACTACAACATTGTTGCTGGGCACAACTGTAGCAGTCTTACAAGGGAAGGTACTGGTCATCTTACAGTATACGATGTCTTTATCAACGGGGACATATGTGAATGCAGTGCCGGTTCCGGTTGGTACTTTGTTCACAAACCAATCATATGAGGGTGTATATCCGCCATAAACAGGTAATGCTGTAAGTGTTATTTTCTCACCTCCGCATATCGTGTCACCGGGGTCGGTCGCCAATGTTACTGAAGGCAGCACAGGCGTAATAACGGATATAGTGTCAATGTCTGTGGCCGTCGTCGGTGTAGCGCACGTAAGGTTACTGGTAAGCTTGCATATCACCACATCTTTGTCTGCTGGTATGAAGGTATATGTGGATGTAGATATGGACACTTTTGTACTGTTTACATACCATTCATATATTGGCGTCGTGCCGCCATTTGTGATTGCAGCGGTAAATTTCGTGGAGATACCCGAACAGATGGTGTCTCCAAATGGTGCTGTGACACTAACTGTGGGCTTCAGTTTTGGTAGGGCGTTCACAACTGCAAAGCCCGTCATAGTGTTGGTACAATTTGTACTTGCATCTACAGCTATTACCTTATAAGATCCTCCTACTGTCTGTAAGCCAAAATCTAATGAACTATTGCTTCCCGCTAACGGCCCCGTAGCCTTGGTACTACCCAGGTACAGGAAATAGTTCGTACCCTTGGCGGAACCACTGAGGCCTATGTGAACCCCTGTATCTCCGATACATACTGTGCCACCACCTGTGATCATATATGCCGTAGGAAGCGGCATCACGGACACGGCAACAGATACGGAGCAGCTCGATCCTATTGTGTAATAGATATTAGCAGTGCCTAATGCAACCGCAGTCACAACGCCACTTGTTGATCCGACCGTGGCGATGGATAGGTTATCGCTGCTCCACGTGCCGCCAGGTACTGCATCGGTAAATGTAGTGGGTGTCAGCAGGCATATATTTGGCGTACTCACGATTGGGTCAGGATATTGGTATACGGTTGCAGTTGTGCTTACAGCACATCCTGTAGAAGTAAGCTGGTAAGTAATGATCGCTGTGCCTGCCGCAATGCCACTCATAAGTCCGGATATAGGATCGATCGTTACGATACTTGTGTTTGTACTGGTCCAGGTACCACCGGGAGTGCCGTCAGATAAGCTGGTATACTGAGTGGTACACAAATAATTTGTTCCGGTGATAGCAACCGGCAGCGGATTTACTGCTATTGTCCTGCTTATCTGGCACCCCGTAGGGAGCTTATAGACGACACTAATGATACCTGCATTTAGTCCCGAGAGTAGCCCGGATGTTCTCCCGATCGTTGCGACATAAGTATTGCTGCTGCTCCAGGTGCCGCCGGCACTACCATCGCTTAATGTGATCATCGATTGCTCACATACCGCTCCGGGGCCGGCTATAGTATCCGGTGTTGGGTTTACTGTAAAGGTTATCATTGCGTCACATCCCGCCGATGTGTAAGTGATCGTCGTCGTTCCTCCTGTGATTCCTGATGCGAGGCCCGAATTGATATCGATTGTCGCAATAGAGGTGTTATTGCTACTCCACGTTCCTCCCGGTGTTGCGTCGGTAAGGGTGGTTGAGAAGCCTTGGCACACATAGGCTATGCCTTTTATTGCCGTTGGGAGTGGGTTCACAGATTGAACTCGCGATATGAGACACCCCGTAGATAATGTATAGGTAATGGTGGTTGTACCCACTGCCAGTCCCGAAACCAATCCCGACACAGAGCCGATAGACGCGGTTGTTGTAATGCTGCTGGACCAGATTCCTCCCGGGCTGGCATCGCTGAGTGTCATTGTTTGTCCCAGGCAGGCGATCGTACTTCCCGATATGGCTGCCGGTAGCGGATCTACTGTTACTGTAGACATTATGCTGCATCCGCCTACTGTGTAGGTAATAGGTGTGGTACCGGCATACAGTCCGTTCACAATTCCAAGCGCAGGATCAATAGTGGCGATCATTGTATTTCCGCTGGCCCATGTCCCCCCCGGGGTTGGGTCGGATAGCAGAATACTTTTGCCCGCACATACGTCAAAACGGCTGCCCGTAATGGGCAGGGGTAACGCGTTCACAGTGAGGGTCAAGGCAGATAGGCAACCCGTTTTTAAAGTATAGGTGATCGCAGAAGTGCCGGCATACATGGCCGTTAACCGGCCGGTGCCGGAGCCTATCACCGCAACCGAAGTATTACTGCTGCTCCATACACCACCAAGAGTGGTGTCAGTATATATGGATGATTGCCCTGCACATAGCAGAGAAGGTCCGGCAACGGGCGATATTGGGTTTACAACGAGTGTTGTAAAAACTTTACAACCCGAGCCTATGGAATAATAGATCAATGTTGTTCCTGAGTTCACTCCTCCTGTTATACCAGACGATGAACCTATGATCGCAATCGCGGTATTGTCTGATGTCCATATGCCTCCTGATGTGGCACTGGTCAGCGAAACTACCGAGCCCACGCACACCGTCGGTGGCCCGGTGATTGGTGCCGGAGTGGAAATGATATTAACGGTAGTTGTTACCACGCACCCAGACCCCGGAAGCGTATATTTTATGGTCGTAGATCCAACAGATTTTGAGGTGACAATTCCTGATGTAGAGCCCACCGTCGCAATGGATGTGTTAAGACTTACCCATAGCCCGCCGGTAATACTATTACTCAAGGATGAGGTATTGCCCATGCATATATTCACATTGCCGGTTATTGGCGGTGCCGCATTGATCGTTACCTGTTTCATGGCATAACAGCCCGTAGATAGTGTGTAGAAGATGGTGTCTGCTCCCCCGGATACGCCGGATACAATACCGGTTGAACCCACAATTGCAATAGATGTGTTTGCGCTACTCCATTTTCCGCTTGGAGTAGCGTCACTGAGCGGGAATGTAGTACCGGAACAAGCAGCGTTGGCCCCGGTGATCGGGTTGGGAACCGGCAATACATTTACCTTAGTGTTCACAGTGCACCCCGTACCTAGAGAGTAGGTGATAGCGGCAGTTCCAAGTCCGGTTCCCATCACTATTCCGGATGATGATCCGATAATGGCGATGGTGGTGTTGCCACTGGTCCACAACCCGCCGGTTACAGTATTGCTAAGAGCGGAGGTCTGTCCCAGGCATGCTGTCATTGTGCCCGTAATGGCACTTGGAGAGGTGGTCACAGCCAGCGTGGTTGTGGTAATGCAACCGGTAGATATTTTATAACTGATGGTAGCTGTGCCGATGGAAACACTACTCACAAACCCTGTTGAGGGGTGTATTGTAGCAACTGATGTATTGCTGCTTGTCCAGGTGCCGGGTGACGGAGATCCGCTTAAGGTGGTGGATAGCCCCATACAAATACCGGTCGCCCCTGCAATAGGATTAGGTAATGGCATCACAGTTACCGTAGTGGTTGTATAGCATCCTGTAGGGATAGTGCATGTAATGGTGGTCGTTCCTGCCGAAATACCTGTGCAAATGCCGGTAGGATCAATAGCTGCTATCGCTGTGTTACCGCTGCTCCATACAGGTGATCCACTGGTGGTGCTCAATGTCGTAGTAGCCCCTACACAAACATTTTTAGTGCCGGTAATAGCATTCGGTGATGGATTGATGGTAATATTCTTGGTCGCAGTGCCGGTACATCCTATACTATCCCATACAGTTAGTGTTACCGGGTAGGTGCCGGCTACAGAATAAGTATATGTGGTTGTTCCAAAAGTGCTCGTTGCCCCGGTTCCGAATGTCCAGAACCACTTCGCGCTTGATGAATAGAGACTGCTCGAGGCATCCCGGAACATAACGCTGGTATTCTGACACGCAGAGGAAGGAGTAAAGGTGAAGTTAGGTATAAGCGTATCAACTTTGATGGTGTCAGCGCCAATGCTGAAAGCGGTGCACCCTGATGTGTCCGTGAGGATCAGCTTAGGTACATATCCGCCCGGAGACACATAATAATGTGATATGGTATCCATCATGGTTATACCTGAAGTATTACCATCTCCGAAATCCCAAACCGTACTGGCGATCACACCCAAGGCAGCATTGAAGTGAACAAAAGCGGGTGAGCACGATTTGAGCGGGGTGTACTTGAATGCACCTTTGTAGCCAAAGATATTTACATGTCCCGTGGCAGTATCTGTACAGCCCAAAGCGTTCTTTGAAACGAGCAGGACTGTATAAAGGCCGGACGCAATGTATGGTTCCGCTGGAGAAGTAACTGTTGAAAAAGAACCGTCACCAAATGCCCACAGGTACGAAACCGGGCTGCCGGTTGTTGTATTGGTGAAGTGAACATTCAATGGCGGACAAACAGCGAATGAATCATCCATTGTAAACGAAGATGTTGGGCTTGTATTGACTAGCAGCGAAGATGGCTTTGAAAGTGTGTCGGTACACCCGAATGCATCATATACTACCAGTTTGATCGAGTAGGTTCCTGCAGCAGTATAGGCATGATCAGGCGAAACCGCGGTGCTAGTGCTACCATCCCCGAATATCCATAGCGAACTCGTATGCCCGACAGAAGAGTTGGTAAAATGTACGTTTACATTGCGGCATACATTGGAAGTGCTGGCAGTGAACGAAGCAATTGGCCTGTGCACGGTCACCTTTGTAGGATTGGTAACGGTATCCATACACCCGATATTATCGGTCACAATTTCTTTTACACTGAACGACCCGGCAATATTGTAGGTATAACTATTAGTGGGCGATGTTGTTGTTAGGGTTGAGGTAATTAGATCTCCATAGGTCCAGTAATATTTAACAATGGAAGCACCTGTTACATCTGTACTGGCATCGGTAAAATTAACCGTCATCGGACCGCATCCGCTGGTAGGCGTGAAATTGAAATTAGCAGTTGGTTTCGCAACAAGTACTGTTGTGGATAAGGTGTCATAACAAGATCGCTTGTCTAGTCCAAGGAGCGTGATGGTATGTGTTCCTATTGTTTTGAAGGATGTTATGTATTGAAAGTGAATAGAATCTTTGAATGTTCCATCTATGTACCATTTGTACTTTGATATTGGCGTGTTGAATCCACTGCCATTACCCATAAATGAATCCAGTACATCGCGGCATAATTGTCTCTTGGTAGGAATAATAGACAAACTTGCGCTTCTCAGGTCAACAAAAGTGTAAGCAGTATCCCGACATCCGCTTTTGGCGTTATAGGTGGTTAGCATTACGGGATAAGCAGCAATAGCAGAGTAGGTATGTATCGGATTAGTTACTGTCGATGTACTTGCATCTCCGAAACTCCAGAGATGTGAATCATCGCCAAGAGAAAGGTCTTTGAACAATATCTGATCATTCGGGTTACATGCGTAGGTAAGACCAATGACTGCATTTGGAGAATCGACAGTGTCTTTAAGATAGAAGGGCAAGCTCGGACAGCCGGAATTCTTCACAACAAGAGATACATCAAATATGCCGGGAACAGTGAATGTGTGCGTCGGGGCGGTCTTTGTAGGCCCGCTTTCTCCGCCACCATCCGCAAAGGACCAATCATACCAGTCTATAGAACCTGTTGAAGTGCTTTTGTAAGAGATTGTTTGTCCGGCGCAGATATGTGTTGGCTTAGAAGTAAAGGAGGCGGTTTGAGGTGAACCGACACTAATTGAAACTGTACCGGAGGCTGTACAACCATTTACCGTAGTAACGTTCACTGTGGCAGTATAAATGCCTGGCAAAGTATAGGTATGTGCCGGCGAAGGGCCTGAGCCCGTGGGTGAGCCGTCACCAAAATTCCAGGAGTAGGTACTTATGGCATATGGGTATGAAAAGAAATCGAAGGTCATGTTAAAGTTGTCAAACACGATAGAATAAGCATATAGGTTAAAGGTGGTGGTTAAAGGAGCACATCCGTCAGATGACGAAGATGTAGGGTTCAAATACAGGTTGTATATCGTATCGATCCGGCGGACTGTGCTCGTACAACCTGCAGTATTGGTCAATATCATATCCACATAATCAATCACAGCAGTTGGGTAATTCTTGATCTTTGTAGTTCCGGCCCCTGTTGTGCCATCTCCGAATTTCCAGGCTACTGAAGTACCTCCGCCTACGCTGGCTGTATAGGTCACAGAAACAGGAGGCGGGCATGGTTTCGATGGTGAGCTCGTAAATGATCCGGTAGGAAGTGGATTGACAACGATGCTCTTGGTGCTGGTATCATAGCAGGCTCCGTCAAATACGACAAGCTTTACCGGATATACGCCGGGAACTGAATAGCTGTAAGTTGGATTCTCATCCGTAGACGTCCCTCCGTCGCCAAAGAACCATTGGCTGGTAATATGAGATGTGCTCATGTTTGTATAGTTAACCGGAGAGGTGGCACAAACCGCAGGTGGCATGGTAAATGCCGAGATCGTACTGCCGGCATTGATCATTGAGGAATTGACAACGCTGTCTATACATCCCTTACCGTCAGTGACTTTTAGTGTCACATTGTAACTCCCGGTGGACGTATAACTGTGAGCCGGGTTAGTAAGAGTAGACGTTCCGCCGTCTCCAAATGACCACTTATAGGATAATGGAGACTTCCCCGTTGTTCCATTGGTGAAGTTGACAAGGGAAGGGGTTTTACAGAAAGAAGTAGGCGTAGCTGAAAAAGCAACAGATGAGTGGTTGAAGACGTGTATCAGGGCAGTCTTGGTGAGCGAATTTGTACATCCTGCACCATTGGTAACGAACAATGTGACGTTATAGTACCCTGGTGTTGCATAAGTGTAGGTAGTCGGGCTTCCCGCAGTGGTACCACCATCTCCGAAATTCCACGAATAAATTGGAGTACCCCACGAGTTTGATATCGATGTGCTGGTAAATGTAACGGGAGCATACGGACAAACAGCAGTGTCAGTGTACGTAAAAGATACTGTGGGGGGAGCATACACATGGATGAGCAAGCTGTACGTACTGCTCGATGCCCCGTTATATGCCGTAAGTGTTACCGTATAGGTGCCGGCCGATGTATAGCTGGCAGATGCATTCGTAGAGGTAGAGGTGGTGCTGTTGCCAAGATTCCAGGAGTAACTCGTTGCACCGGTAGAGGTATTCGTAAAATGCACGATCATCGGTACACATCCCGAGGTGTCATCGGCCACGAAACTCGCTGTCACCTGACCGAAAACAAGCCGTGAGCAGAGACAAAATAGCAGGGTTAGTAATAATCTTGTTCTATTTCCGGGCATAACAATCGATCTGGGTTTTGGTGGGTAAATATAGTATCGTGAAGTTAGTGTTTTTTTTAACTCAAAAATTAATGAATATGAAAGAGAAAAAATTAATCACATATCTTCAAACATACATACATCAGTTTTTGCGTTTAAGTAAATATGCGCATAAAAGACTGAAAAACAAAGCCCTGTTTACCCAAAACGGAATCTCTGGCGATGGCCATGGATAATAAGTTATTGAAAGCGGTAAACATATGTTAAATTTTTTTAGTGAATGGTAAATTGCTTGCATTATTTAAAATTATCTTCATTGATGCACTACCTAATGTTACAAGTAAATTGTATCATTATACCGGAAAAAATAATTTGCTCCATGGGCTGCATAATGCTGCACTAGTGTTTATTGCCCCATTGGTAGCAGTTTGAGTAATTGAGATATGAGGCATTTTGTCCGTAAAGAAATGCGGCTTAAATACATCCTGTTTATTGTCCTGACAATATTCGGCTCTGTTTGTGTACATGCACAATCGGACCCATCTGCTCATACATTTCTCAACATCACACGCGATGATGACGATGATGAACAGGAAAAACCAAAGGTTGAAGTAGCTCAGCAGCAGGCAGAAGCGCCCAAGGAATCGGATAATAAAGAAGTTTACGGTCAGAAAGGAGGACTAAAGACATTCCTCTTCCTCGATATTGGAACAAACGACCTTGAAATAAATTACTTGTCGGGAGGTTTCGAAAATGCTCATGGTCCTGTCATTTCTTTTAGTGGCCAGCTTGCCTACCAGTTCAGGACAAAGGCCGATTACAGGCGATTGTTCATTTCTGCGGGCTTGGAGATAAAGTCAATGCGCAGTCGATTCACCTACGTCGATAATAAAAACGGCATACTACATGATGATCTTCATTTTGTCTATGCCGGTGTGCCCTTGATGTTGCAATATGTCAATACAAAGCATCATGAGGGTCATAACAATGATGTGAATTGGTATTTCCAGATCGGCGCGTCTGTTGATCAACGGGTGATGATATCGCAGGTGAATGGGACCGCTACCGAAGCTGCAAGGGACAGGACTGGCAGTTTCAAGGGGTCACTTGTTCAGCCTCTTTTCAGCGCAGGCATCAGCTATACAACGCCATCAAGGGTCTATCTCATTGGGCCATTTGCTTCCTATGCTTATGACAACGTAAGTGCTTTTGGCAATTCTACCGCCGGCTTTGAGACTTATGGTATCCGTCTTACCGCCCTGATGTTCCGCTGATCAATTAATTTTTTTAGAACAGGATTGAGCCTAACTTTGATGAGGCTTTTATGAGATCGCTATTCAATCTTACCCTTGCATTCCGGACGCTTAAAACGAACAAATTACGTTCGGCATTGACTATTGCCATTATTGGCATCGGTATCATGGCGCTTGTAGGCATCCTTACGGCTATCGAAGTAATGAAGGCAAGTGTGTACACCAACTTCAGCAGTATGGGGGTTAATTCCTTTCGCGTGACAAGCGATGTGATCAAGAAAAAGAAGCACAAAGGCGGAGGTATGAACATTAATATCTCTGACGGGAAAAGTATTACTTATGATGAAGCCCGTCTTTTTAGGGATCGTTTTCAGTTTCCGTCCACAGTATCCATTTCTATGAGCGGAACAGGAACCGCTACCGTCCACTATCGTTCTGAAAAGACCAATCCGAACGTACGTGTCAGTGGTGTGGATGAATACAATATGATCGTGTCCGATACCAAGATAGAGCACGGCCGGAATTTCTCAACCTATGAGATACACTCAGGTGCCTATGTGTGCGTACTTGGCTTGGGTACCGCCAATAAATTATTCCGGAACAAACCCGAAAATGCCATCAACCAGGTGATATCGGTTGGTGATGTGAAATGCCGTGTAATAGGCATCATGGAGCACAAAGGCGGCAGTATGATGATGGATGCCGACAACTCAGTGCAGATTCCGCTTAATACGGCCCGCGTTTTATACGGAGGCGAGCACTCCTACACCATAGGCGTAATGGTGCCCGATGTGAACTCCATCGCAATGGCCGCAGAAGAGGCGGAAGGCCTGTTTAGGGTCATCAGGCGAGTTCCGCTGGGGTCACAGAATGATTTTTCTATCATTGCCAACAATGAGCTGGTTGATGTGGTAATGGACAGTATAAAATATATCCGCCTCGCTGCGGTTGTAATTGGCATTATTACATTGCTTGGTTCGGTGATCGGATTGATGAATATCATGCTCGTTTCTGTTTCAGAAAGGACGCGTGAGATAGGGGTGAGTAAAGCATTAGGTGCAAGGTCCTCGGTCATCAAAAGGCAGTTCCTTACCGAATCGGTGATGATAAGCCTCATGGGTGGCCTGGTAGGTGTCATACTGGGGATGGTAATTGGCAACACCGTTGGCTTTTTCTTCAAAATTGGCTTTGTCGTTCCCTGGTTATGGATCATTCTCGGTTTTAGCCTGTGTGCACTTGTCGGAGTTATCTCCGGGATCTACCCGGCAATTAAAGCTTCAAAGCTCGATCCTATAGTTGCGTTGCGGTATGAATAACCTTGGTGCAGGTATTATTTTTACAATAATAATCTCTGTTTGCTGCATATAACAAGCTGCCTTGCAAAGACAATTTCGGTGTATCTAATTGTTTATCAGCACTAAACGCATCGTATTTCCTAATGAATGCCGGCAATTTTTGACCCTTCTGATAAAAGATAGGATTTCATTATGTTTTGTTCTAATCGGTTATACTGTTGTTAATAAATAAATTATTATTTTTGGTCGTAATTGTAGAAGTATGCGATCAAAAAAACTGGCTTGGAGTTTATCGGTTACGGTTTTTTTAATATTTGCATTATCCTCAACTAAAGTTTCCGCACAGTTGCGAAAGCATAGTGAAGTAAAACATAAGTCCTATTACCTTACTGCAGGGATCAATAAGTCTCAATTCTTCAACTCAAAGATCAGCATCAGCCAACCATCGCTGAACAATAATTATCAATTTTCAAATGTAAAGGGGGCTAATACATTCAGCTTCAGCTCATTCTCGCCGCTGAATATTAATTACAGAATCGGCTATTATTACAACTACCCGCAAACCTGTGGTATTGAAATAGCTTATGACCCGGTAAATTACCATATAGCCGACAACCAGAATATTAACGTGACGGGTATGGTTAGTGGTTCTTCTGTCAGCACCTCCCTGAATTATTCATCTGCTGTTGGATACAAGTATTCACTGAGCGGGGGCAACTTCCTTCTTGTAAACTTTGTAAGAAGGTTTACCGTATATAGGCCCTATTCAAATAATGTAGGTGTGGACGCGATAGCAAAAGTTGGCGTTGGCCCGTGTATGCCAAGGTTTGTTTCTGCATTGCCTGGTAATCAGTTCGATGCTCCCCAGTTTCGCTTTTATGGCGCCGGTGCGGCTGGTTCTGCAGCGCTGCGTGTAACTGTGAAAAGGTATTTCTATGTCGAAGCTGAGGCAAAGTATGACTACGCCATGTACACCAATCTGCCATTGTATGCCGGTACGGCGAAGCAGAACCTGGCAACACTTGAGTTTTTCGGGGGCATAGGTTTTACTTTTCCCAGCAACAGGTACAACCCTTTGTTCCATAAGGAGAAGAAGATAATTACCATCATACCATTCTACCAGGATCGCAGAGACAGGGATAGTATGGATATGAAGGCAATAGAAGATGAGAAGAGAGAAAATGGAGAAGAGGAAAAGGAATTTGAAGTGCCTGAATTTAACTCTATACTCGATAAGCAGGCTAAATTCAAGGAAGAGGTAGAACGTCTCAAGGCCGATAGTATTGCAGAGGTGGTACGGCTGGATAGTATGGCACACCAGGCAGTGCTCGATAGCATTGCGCAGGTGGAGATGCAGGATAGCCTCGCCCGTAAGGCATTTGACGATAGTGTCAATGCAAGCCTCGGCGTGTTGAAAGATACACTCGCTATCCCCGATAGTACAGCAAGACCGGAAGTGCCGGCAGACGACCATAAGGAAACAAAGAAGGAGCGAAAGGCTCGGTTGAAAAAGGAAAAAGAAGCCGCTAAGCAGAAAGAGGCCGAGGCAAATGGTGTTGTGGCTCCGCCGCCTCCGCCTGACGGCGAGGCAGTGCCGCCGCCACCGGCCGCAGACGGGGCCGCGCCTCCGCCGGCACCTGCTCCTGAAGAACAGTTGAGTAAGAAAGAACTGAAGGCAAAGAAGAAGCAAGAGGAAAAAGAACGCAAGGATAAAGAAAAGGCAGAGCAGGATGCCAAAGACAAGGCTGAACGTGACGCGAAGGAGAAAGCTGATCAGGAGCGTAAAGCTGCTGAGCAAAAAGCTGCAGACGAGAAGGCCGCAGAGGAGAAGAAAGTAGAAGAAAGCAAGGATCAGGCAAAGGCCGAAGAGAAGGAGAGCAAGAAGGCAAGAAAGGCCAGGGAGAAGAAGGAGCGCGAAGAGCAGAAGGAAAAAGAACGCCAGGAAAAAGAAAAGGCAGATCAGGAGGCAAAAGATAAAGCCGAACAGGAGAAGAAAGCCGCCGAAGAAAAGAAAGATCCCGGTGTCAACTAATATAGTTTACCGTCCTGACATCACTGCTCCGTCAGGAGCAAAGGCCTTATAGCAAACAGCGTGATTCGTTTTATGCACTAACAGGTGTGCAACCGATCTGATAGAATAGCAACATTACCGGATACAGGTCATTGTCGAATTGTCAGATTATTCCGGTATGTAACCATGATCTTCCAGTAAGTTCCCGCCATCAGCCGCAGCCGTAGCTAATTCATCGCAACGATTATTCCATCTGTTATTGGCATGGCCCTTCACCCACACAAACTTTATTTTGTGCCGTTTGTAAAGATCCAGGAACTTCATCCAGAGATCAACGTTCTTCTTGCCTTTGAATCCCGTCTTTACCCAACCGAACAGCCATTTCTTCTCGATCGCATTCACTATGTATGAGGAGTCGGTATAAATGGTGATATCAAGGCCATCGCGCTTCAGCATTTGCAGTGCAGCGATCACGCCCATCAGCTCCATACGGTTGTTGGTGGTATGCCGGTATCCCTGCGATATCTCCTTGGTAGTGCTTCCCCAGTGCAGTACGGCGCCATACCCGCCGTTTCCGGGATTGCCGCGTGCGGCGCCATCTGTATATATGGTCAAATGAGACAATGGAAATAAGAAAGGTCAAAAGTAGTGAAGACTTGCGGGGTTTACTCCCACTTGAAGGTTTTTCCTGCGATCGCGTAAATGATGACACCCCATATGAGCAGGATCAAAACATCGGAGCGCACATCCCATAGATTGGCGCCGTCAAATGATATCTTTCTCAGCGCGTCATTCAGGTAGGTGAGTGGTAGTATCTTACAGAAATACTGCAGCCATTTAGGAAAGTTCTCGATGGAGAAGAAAGTGCCGGCAAGCAGGAACTGAGGCATGGTGATCAGGTTGGAGAATGGCGGTATCGAAGACTCATTCTTGGCAATACTGCTGATGATGAAACCGAAACCCATGAAAATGAGTAATGCCAATGCGCATAAAGCGAGCATTTGCACAAAGGTTATCCAGCCGTTGCTCAACGTGAACCCGAAGACAAAATGCCCGATGGAGATGATCACCACGGAACCTATCAACTGAAACAGCATCCTCGAGATGCCCTCGCTGATCACAATGACCTCCCTGCGTACAGGTGTCGCGAAGAACCGCTTCAGCACGAGTGTCTGGCGGAGGTTGAAGAATACAAAGGCCGTGCCGAATACCCCGGATGCCAGTAAAGAAAAACCAAGTTGCCCGGGCAGTATGAAATCAATGGTCTGGTACTTGCGCACCGCAGACATATGCATATCCACGGCCACAAGCTCTTCCTGCCGCATTCTTATTGCGGGGTCTTGTGCCTGCACCAGTCCGGTGATGATGTTTCTGAGTTGTTGCGCTTTTTCTGCATCGGTCGATGCGGCGTTCAGAAATATCTTGTACTCGGGTTTTACACCGGCCGGTTGTTTCCTGATGTCAATGGTGGCGGTAATGTCGCCCTGTTTCAGCATCTTGTTGATGGCCGCGCTGTCTTTAGATACCCACTTCAATACGGGTGGCAGGTGCAGCATACTATAGAGTGGTGAGGTGGTATCGCTGCCGGGTGCCGCTGCTACTTTTATACTGAAGTTATTGCCGCCTTTCAGCAATCCGAAGACCATGATGAAAACTAATGGAAATGCAATTGTGAATATCACCGCTGACGGACTCTTGATAATAGCCTGAAGGCTGGCTTTTATCATAGCGCGCATCGCACGCGCATTGCTGTACTTTGACATATTTGTGTGGTTATTGCAAAGGTAAGCAAAACCAAACTCCGGCAGAAGCTACTTATTCATCAGTATCTTCAGGTAGAACGACGGTTTGCTGAGTTGTTCCCGGAGGTTCATATCTGTGAACATGCAACTGATCGTATTTCTGAGAGATGGGCTCTTGTGCGCCTTATTCACAACAAAGTTGAACAGCCATGGATACCGGCACAGACGCTGTAGTGTGCTGCTGATCCTGAACTCATCGCCAAGGCGCTTATAGAGCACCCTGTCATACGCATTCTGCAGGCAGGTTGCTGAATGGTCCTTGCTTTCTCCTGCTATCCGTATGGCCTCGGCTGCCAGCATGCCGCTATACAGGGCGTTGCCTATCCCCTCGCCGCTGAAAGGGTCTATGAGGCAGGCGGCATCACCCGTCAGCAGAAAGTTGTCTCCCGATACCGGCAACTGCTCTATACACATAGGTAATCCCCATCCCTGTATCTTATCTGTAAGCTCCGCATTTGCGAACCTCGGGGCAATGCTCGGATTGGTCTTTATGGCATGTAGCATTTGCTCCCTCAGATTTATCTTTCGCGTTCGTACCACATCAGAGAGAATGCCCACACCTACATTCGCCATACCACCCGGCAGCGGAAATATCCAGAGATAGCCGGGCAGCATCTCAGGCAGGAAGTGCAGCTCTATATAGTTCTCTTCACTCAGGCCTGTTATGCCTTTGTAATATCCGCGAAGCCCTACAGCATAAGCTTTAGCGGATGTCTGCTCATTCAGAAATTTTTTACGCACGGCACTCTTATCGCCGTCTGCACCCACTATGACAGGAGCGGAGATGGTGTGCCTGGTGCCATTCTTAAGAAAAGAAACGGTAACGCCATCTGCTGTTCTTTGAATGTCTTCTATTGCCGCCTGCTCATACACCGTGCAGAAAGGTGATTGCATCTTCCGGAACAGGAAGTCGTCGAGCACCATTCGGGGTACAGTAAAACCGGGGGCCTTTGTGGCTTCTGTGCGGTTCGGGTCAAACGGGATATCCAGGGCCTTGCCATTGGGCGCAACGAACGTAATACCCCATGATGGCAGGAATCTCTGCTCGTCACTTTGTATCTCTCTCAGCCATTCGCCATTCGCGCGGTTGATGACCAGTGCCGTCTTTCCGCTGCATGCATCACCACACACTTTGTCGCGGGGGAAAGCAGCCTTATCAATGACAACATGAGGGATACCATACTTGCTCAGGAAGAAAGACGTGCCTGCGCCTGCCGGCCCTGCGCCTATGATGATAGCTGATGTTTGCTGCCCTGCCATGATACACGCAAGGTATAACAGATGCGGCAGATAATGGCGATCTATTCTCCCATGTCGGGGAGCTTGCTCCAGCCGGCCCTGTCATCTTTTATGGCCCGGTACAGCAGCGATACAGATGAACTGACCAGCAGTGCCGATACCAGGGTGTATGGAAAGTGAAATAAAGCGATGTTAGCGAAATTGGTGATGATAAAACTAAATGCAAGAACAAAAAGCAGTGAGCCTAAAAGGGCATTGATGAATACCCGGTTGTTGATAGCGCCATTCTGTTTCATACTCCTCGATTGGATTTTGATGTAAAAGTATTGTGCCCTCAATGCGCGGCCTACCGTTTTTCGGTGAGCGGTGGACAAGCGTAGGTGAATGGCACTATTTCAATGATCGTGTGGGTATCTTTTCAAAGAATGTGATCACATCTTACCTGCTCTGAACGTAATGCATACCTAAGTTAGTATGCAGGGCTGTAACGAATTTCAGCGGGCGCCTGTTTTAACAATAATATAGCAATAACGTTAATGCCCTTATACGTCTGTGCGTACCCGGCGGGAGTGGCCGAAGGAAACGTAGAGATACAGGTATATCATGCGCGACCACCGCATAAGCCAGGGCTGCATGATGATAACAACCGTGGTGCTGACACCAAGATACCAGAACACACTATTGTCTTTGTACGACAGGCCGAAGATAGGCCAGTACCAGGCCAGGTTCAGGAAGAAGACAATGACAGTAAGCGCATAGTTGATGCCGCCGCCATTGTTGCTTTCAGATTTCATCCGCTCACCACACACTTCACACTCATCATTCAATGCGAGGCATTTATTCAGCGGAAAGATGCTCTTGTTGACGAATACAAAGCTTTTTCTGCAACTGGGACATTTCATGCCCAGCAGGGCGGGAACTAGCATTGGTTTTTCAGATGCCATGGCGCAAAGTTATTCAAATTCGGACACTAAGTTTTTCTTGGTTTCTTTTTTGCCGCGGGAAACAGGACATTGTTCAGGATCAGGCGGTAGCCGGGAGAGTTGGGGTGGAGGCTTAGCTCTGTGGGCGGATCGCCGATGTGGTGTTCGTAGTCTTCGGGATCGTGGCCGCCGTAGAATGTCCAGGTGCCCTTGCCATATTCTCCGTGTATATATCGCGCTTCATTGGCGGGCTTCATATCGCCCATTACCAGCACATTGGATTTCAGCACTTCTTTGCGGAATGAAGTGGTCTGCCCCATAAAGCCTTTAATAGTGGTGGTGTGGTTCTGGCAGAGCATACTCGGTACGGGATCGAACTTGGCAGAGAATGTGAACAGAGTGAAATAATCTGCCTGCATGGGCACGCGGCGAAAATTGGTATTGTCTATGTTAGAGTATTCATATTCGTAGGGGCTGGTAGATAGCGTAAAATCCTTAAAGGCAAAGCACCTCGTAAAGTCGAGCTTGCTTTGTGCGGCAGGGTCCATGGGGTCGCCGTCAAAAGGGATGTCGCAGATGTCCACACCTTCTGCCGCCAATGCTATATCGTAGCTGTCGGTAGCAGAGCACATGGCAAACAGGTAGCCACCACCGGCCACAAAGTCCCGTATCTTCTTTGCCACTGCCAGTTGCAGTTGCGACACCTTCTTAAATCCGTGCCTGGCAGCCATGGCCTCCGCCTTTTTCTGGTCGTTCTGGTACCACTCCGCATTGCGGTATTGCGCCCAGAATTTTCCGTACTGCCCGGTGAAATCTTCGTGGTGCAGGTGCAGCCAGTCATACTTGGCCAGGTCGTCTGCCAGCAGCTCATCGTCATACACTTTGTCAAATGGTATCTCGGCATAGGTCAGAGCCATCGTTACGGCATCATCCCAGGGGTCTTTGTTGCCCGGCGTATAAACCGCCACTTTCGGGCATTTCTCCAGTTTTATGATGTCGCCGTTGAAGTCGGGATTGGCAATTTCATTGACGATACCCAGGTACTGGGCGTCGCTGATGATCTCAAAGGACACACCGCGCAGCTTGCACATGCGGCTGATAGCATCTGACTGATCCAGTACAAAGCTGCCCGACTTATAGTTGAGGAGCCAGTCCACGGTCATGCCGGCTTTCAGGGCGGCATAGGCTACACCGTAGGCTTTCAGGTGATTGGCCTGCCCATCGGCATCCATGGGTATCAGTATCCTGCCGGCCCACGCATTGCCCGCAAACACAACCTGCAGCAAACACACTACAGGCACTAAAAGTATTCTTCTGATCATAGTCTGATAACAGGTCTGTAAGTTAGCCAATAAGGCCGATATGGTGGCCGTGCCCTTCTTTTTTAACAAGATATTCAAACGCATGAAGGTATCTATGGCGATAGAGACGTTTTGAGTACCTTTAATGCCGGTTAATGAACTGATATGGCATTTCTTTCCAAACTTGGCGAGTACAGGAACTTCGGGCTGCTGGTGATGCGCGCCGGCCTTGGTGTAATGATGATGATACACGGGCTGCCAAAACTCACAGGCGGGCCTAAGGAGTGGGAATCGCTGGGTCATTCTATGGTCTATGTTCATGTTAATTTCTGGCCTGTTTTCTGGGGTTTTATGTGCGCCGTCACTGAGACCATCGGCGGACTTTTCTGTGTTCTTGGCCTTTGGTTCCGGCTGGTTTGCCTGCTCATGGTCATCAACTTTGTAGTGGCCGCTGCCGACCATTTTGCTACCGGTGATGGTATCAAAGGCGCCGGCCATGCCGTGGAACTGGCCTGCACATTCTTCGGGCTGCTGTTCATAGGCGCGGGCATGTATTCTGTTGATAAGAGCGAGTAGCGGATCAACTGATGTAGTCTGGCGCAAATTGGCGCAACACTTATGTGCGATCAACCCAACGGGGGCCATACCAGTGTCAGCGGGTTCCTCGCTGCTCCCGGGATCTCCTCAAGTATAAAGTGCGCAAATTCTTTTTTCATGTGCAAAGTGCGCAATTCCGGGCTTAATGTATTGATCCTCAATACCGGAGTGCGCAACCCGAAGTTACACAGTGTGCAATTTTTTGTGCAAAACCACCTGATAAGCACAACGAAACAACCAGCCATATAATGCAGCAAATGGCGTGCCAAAGAGTGGGCGCATGACTGTAGAATAAATAAAATTTGTATCGTTCCACGGTTGTTTAACGGTATTTTTAAAAAAACTAATATTTTTCTTCTTTCCGTACCAAAGGTTTCCTAATTATGTAACGTCAATTGAATCACAGCTTGTAATAAATCAATAACGCTATGAAGAGATATATCCTATGTTTAGCGATGCTGAGTATCTTTTTTGCGTATAGCGCGCAGGCGCAGACCATTACCACTATTGCAGGTACAGGCACTAACGGATATAACGGAGACGGTATTGCTGCGGTATCTGCTCAATTTAATCATCCGCAGGATATTGCTTTTGATATTGCGGGCAATATGTACATATGTGATGCCGACAATGACCGAATTCGAAAAGTAAATTCAGCCGGTATCATCTCTACAATAGCAGGAACATCTACAGGGGGGTACAATGGAGATGATATAGATGCTACAAATGCACAGATCAGCTACCCGTCAAGCATTGCTATAGATGCTGCAGGAAATATTTTTTTTACAGACGACCATAATTACCGTATACGTAAGATCAATACTTCAGGTATCATAACTACAATAGCAGGAACTGGCACCTCAGGTTTCAAAGGTAGTAATGTTGCAGCCAGCTCCGCTCAGATAGGTGCTTGTTTTGGAATAGCTGTCGATCAAACCGGTAATTTGTATTATGATGATATCGGCAATCAAAAGGTGTGTAAAGTAGATAATTCCGGAATGCTAACGGTACTTGCAGGTCAAACATTCGGCGTACATACGGGAGATGGTGGACCTGCTACTGCGGCTGGACTAGCTTATCCTTCCGGTTTGGCACGTGACGCTGCAGGCAATATTTATTTTGCAGAACATGGCGGAAATACCATAAGAAAGATAGATACTCACGGTATGATAAGTACTATAGCCGGTACCGGAACCTCGGGATATGCCGGAGATGGCGGTCCTGCTACTGCAGCATTGCTACATTTCCCGTTTTCAGTCACCGTAGATAAAGACGGCAATATATTTTTCCCGGATCAAAATTCTGCAATAAGAAGGATAGACCATGCATCAGGTATTATCATAACTGTTGCCGGTACGGGATCTGGTGGCTATAATGGGGATAATATTGCTGCAACGGCAGCAATGATCTCTTCACCCGGATGCGTAAAAACAGATGCCGCCGGAAGCCTATACATTGCCGACTGGGGCAACAACAGGGTAAGGTATATAAAGAACACTGTCTTTACCGAACTGAACGAAACGAGACAGCCGGGGCTATCCGTATATCCGAACTCAAATGATGGGAAATTTTTCATGAATATCCGCACTCCCACTGAAGAGACCGTATCCATTACCGTGAGCGATTTTCAGGGCCGCATAGTGGCCAGTATGGATGAGCGGACGAACCGGGAGGTAGCTGTGAACCTACGGGAGTATCCGGAAGGGGTGTATGTGCTAACGGTAGTGGCGCCCTCTTTAAAAGCAACACACGAACGTATCTTAATAAAACACTGATAAAGAAACTAACTCTGATTTTTCCAGGTACAAAACGTCTATTGAAAGACAACCAACGATAAATCAATAATGCTATGAAGAGATATATCCTATGTTTGATGATACTGAATGTCTTCTTTGTGTGTATTACAAATGCGCAAATGATCACAACTATTGCGGGCGGTGGAACAGCAGGGTTGGGAGATGGAGGGGCTGCGATTGATTGTGAGTTGTTTCAACCATATTTTACTGCATTCGATCTGAGCGGTAATTTGTATATAGCTGATCAGGGCAATAATCGGGTGCGTAAGATAAATTCATCCGGAGTTATTACAACGGTAGCAGGTACAGGAATTGCCGGATTTGATGGGGATGGTTTTGCCGCAACTAACGCGAAAATAAATGAACCACTTGGTCTGGCGACAGATGCCCATGGCAACTTGTTTTTTAGTGATAATGCCAACCATAGAATACGTAAAGTAGATCCATCAGGAGTGATTACGACTGTAGCTGGTAATGGATCGACTGGTTTTGGTGGTGATGGTTTAGCGGCAACAGCAACATCTTTATATTCTCCTCATGGTATTGCTGTGGATAATTTTGGTAACATTTATATCTGTGACGTGCTTAATGAGCGGCTTCGCAAGGTAGATGCATCCGGCATAATTAATACGGTAGCAGGAACCGGGGCTCCGGGTATATTTATAGAAGGTGCATTGGCTACTACTTCGGCAATTGGTCAGCCCTTTGGTGTCACAATAGATGAAAGTGGGAATATCTTTTTTGCAGCCCAATCTGCTCACAGAGTTTACAAAGTCAATTTATCTGGTATTATTTCTACGGTTGCCGGAACGGGAAGTTTTGGGTATAACGGCGACAATATTGCGGCGACAACTGCGAAGTTAAATGGCCCCTTCAACGTGTCATTAGACAAGAAGGGCAACATTTATATTGCGGATGTTGTGAACAGCCGGATTCGTAGAGTTAATGATCAGGGTATTATTACAACTGTTGCTGGAAAAGGTGTGAACGGATATAGTGGTGACGGAGGCCCGGCCACAGATGCTGAAATGAAATCACCTGTTGGAGTGACATGTGATAAATATGGCAGTATATACATTTCAGACTTTGGTAATGATAGAATACGTTTTATTAAAAATACACTTACTGTGGAGCGAAAATTCCCTATAACGGGAGTTCTATCCGTATATCCTAACCCAAATGATGGGAGATTTTTCATGAATATCCGCACTGGCACTGAAGAGACCGCATCTATTACTGTGAGTGATCTTCTGGGCCGTATAGTGACCAAAATGAATGAGCGGACGAACCGGGAGGTAGCTGTGAACCTACGGGAGTATCCGGAAGGGGTGTATGTGCTTTCTGTAATGGCGCCCTCTTTAAAAGCAACACACGAACGTATCTTAATAAAACACTGATAAAGAAACTAACTCTGATTTTTCCAGGTACAAAACGTCTATTGAAAGACAACCAACGATAAATCAATAACGCTATGAAGAGATATATCCTATGTTTAGCGATACTGAATGTCTTCTTTGTGTGTATTACAAATGCGCAAATGATCACAACTATTGCGGGCGGTGGAACAGCAGGGTTGGGAGATGGAGGGGCTGCGATTGATTGTGAGTTGTTTCAACCCTATTTTACTGCATTGAGTTTGGATGGAAGCATTTATGTAGCTGACGCAGGAAATAATCGAATCAGAAAAATAAATAACGATGGTAAAATAATCACAGTTGCTGGTACCGGAGTTGCAGGTTATAATGGCGATAATATACTTGCTACGGATGCTCAATTGAATGACCCATTGGGCGTGGCAATAGATAACTATGGAAATTTATTTATTAGTGATAATGCCAACCAACGTATTAGAAGAATCGATGCTTCAGGAAAAATAACAACAATTGCAGGAACAGGATCACCAGGTTATAATGGAGACGGTATATCCGCCACGTCGGCTGAGTTATACTCTCCTCATGGTATAGCCATTGATAAAACAGGTAATATCTATGTTTGCGACGTACTGAATGAACGCATTCGCAAGATTAGTCCATCAGGAATAATCTCCACATGCGCTGGTACAGGTTCTTCTGGTGTATTATCCAATGGTATTGCTACGGCCACTGCAATAAGCCAACCGTTTGATGTTGTTACGGACGAATCGGGAAGTGTTTTCTTTACATCGCCGTACGCTAATAGAGTATGCCATATTAATTCTACGGGCATGCTGAATATAATTGCAGGGACAACTTCTTTTGGCTATAACGGAGACAATATCTCTGCAAGTACCGCTCAACTTCATAATCCGTTTGGGATCGCATTAGATGGAAGTGGGAATGTCTATGTCGCAGATGTTTTGAATGTAAGAGTAAGAAAAATTGATAAAGCGGGTGTTATTAGTACCGTAGCAGGAAAAGGAACTACAGGATTCGCAGGCGACGGAGGACTGGCAATAGATGCGGAAATGAAGCAGCCTCTTGGGATCTCAGTTGATAAATATGGGAGTTTATATATTACTGACTACGGAAACGAGCGATTAAGGTATGTTAGAAATGCAGTTGGCTTGGGTAGTGCAATTATTTCAAATGAGAAAATAGCCATTTACCCCTGTCCTTCGTCAGATGGAAGGTTCATTCTACGCATTTCGTCAGAGCCTAAGGCCATATTCGATGTTCAAATTACAGATGCCATTGGTCAAGTCGTGAAAAAACTACCAGTACCAACTAATGAAGATATTTCCATAAGCCTCGATAGACCGAGCGGTATGTATAGCATTATAGCGGAATCCAAGCAATTTAAAGAATTGCGAACGAGAATTCTTATTTATAGATAGTCCGCCGTTGTTGGTGTTCTTCACCAACAACTGATATGATGGCAAGGCTCAATCATATTCCATGCGTCTTGCTGCATTTGATTATGTACAAACGCATCTGCTTCTATTCGCATATTATTCCACTAAGCGTTGCTTTCAGATGGAAATATGATGTCATCTATTGTATGCGGGAGTAGCACTCCCATCACCCTAGTTGTTGGTGAAGAACACCAACAACTGCAGAATGAACAGAATAAAGACTACAGACTAAATAACTTCACAATTGTGCCATCTCCCTTAGTTTTATTAAATTGATAATATTTTATCGTGTTTTTCTTCTTTCCGTACCAAAGGTTTCCTAATTATGTAACGTCAATTGAATCACAGCTTGTAATAAATCAATAACGCTATGAAGAGATATATCCTATGTTTAGCGATACTGAATGTCTTCTTTGTGTTTGGTGCATATGCCCAGATCATTACTACTATTGCAGGAACTGGCACAGGCGGATATAATGGAGATGGTATTGCAGCAGCGGCTGCGCAATTGAAAAACCCGTCTGATATCGCTATTGATGCCGGAGGTAACTTGTACATCTGTGATGGCTTAAATAACCGCATAAGAAAAGTAAATACAAGCGGCATTATATCCACTGTAGCAGGCACCGGAACCGCGGGCTACAATGGCGATAATATTGCAGCAACGGATGCGCAAATTAGCTACCCATCGAGTATAGCAGTGGATGTTAGTGGCAACATCTTTTTTACCGACGACCATAATTACCGCATAAGAAAGATCGATGCATCAGGTGTTATCACTACTATAGCGGGTACCGGCACTTCCGGTTTCACAGGAAGCAATATACCTGCAACATCTGCACAAATAGGTGCCTGCATCGGTATTGATATTGATGGTAGTGGCAATATTTATTTTACTGATGAGAACAATGCGAGAATATTTAAAATAAACAATGTGGGAACGCTGACAGTTGTGGCGGGTAAAGGAGTTGGCGCACATACTGGTGACGGAGGCATGGCCACTGACGCAGGATTAGAGCAGCCGTGCGGGTTAGCTATCGATGTAAATGGCAGTATTTATTTTGCTGAGCATAGTGGAAATACAGTAAGAAAGGTAGATACGCATGGTATGATCACAACTATTGCTGGTACTGGTACAATGGGGTATGCAGGAGATGGAGGAGCAGCGACAGCCGCATTGTTATATTTGCCATACTCTGTTGCCGTAGATAAAAATGGAAATGTCTACATATCAGATAACGATCTTGTTCGAAGAGTTGATCCCAATGGAATTATTTCTACATATGCTGGAGATGGTGTTAGTGGCTATAATGGTGATAATATAGCTGCAACTGCTGCAAAGCTATCCTCTCCTGCTTGTTTAAAAACAGATGCCGCGGGAAGCCTTTTTATTGCAGACTGGGGCAACAACAGGGTAAGGTATATAAAGAGCACTGTCTTTACCGAACTGAACGAAACGAGACAGCCGGGGCTATCCGTATATCCGAACTCAAATGATGGGAAATTTTTCATGAATATCCGCACTCCCACTGAAGAGACCGCATCCATTACCGTGAGCGATTTTCAGGGCCGCATAGTGGCCAGTATGGATGAGCGGACGAACCGGGAGGTAGTTGTGGACCTACGGGAGTATCAGCAGGGTGTGTATGTGCTTTCTGTAATAGCGCCCTCCTTTAAAGCAACACACGAACGTATCTTAATAAAACACCGATAAAGACCTTAACTCTTCTTGTTGTTGAAGGGGCCAACAACGGTGAAATATCCCGTTTTTCAATATTTGCCGCAGAAACTACGGAAAACAAAAAAAATACTACCTTTGCCGTCCCTTTTGAATACGGAGGCTGTAGCTCAGTCGGTTAGAGCATCAGATTGTGGTTCTGAGGGTCGAGGGTTCGATCCCCTTCAGCCTCCCTTCAATATCTGAAAAGTGTCCCCTTTATGTGGACACTTTTTTTATTACTTTCCATCCCCAATCAGTATCTTTGTCTTCATTGTTTTCGTAATTAAATACTAATCATATGAGTTTGGAAGTAACAGGAAAATTGCATGTAAAGTACGAACCACAGGAGTTTGGCGAAAAGAAGTTCAAAACACGCGAATTTGTGTTGGAACTGGCAGAGGAGATCAACGGTAATACCTATACCAACTATGCAAAGATGCAGTTGGTGCAGGCAAAATGCGAAGTGATAGACAAGTTCAACATCGGCGATATGGTGAAGGTAAGCTTCAACATACGTGGCCGCTCTTACGTTGACAAGAAAGACGGCAGCACCAAGTATATCTCTAACCTGGACGCATGGCGTGTAGAGCCTGCGGGCATGCAGCAGGGCAATGGCGGCGGACAGGGTGCCCCGGCATACAACAATAACTACAACAATAATAACAATGGCGGCGGCAACTACAATGCCGCGCCAAACTATAATCCATCGCCGGAGACCATAGACGACCTTCCATTTTAACAGACTGAATGAACAACAAGGTTTTTATGCATCGCATTACGCGCTTCGCCCTGCTGGCATGCCTTTCGGTGGCATTGATGACCGGGGCTTGTAACAAGATCCCCGATCATGCCCGCTATATCCCTAAGGATGCCGTGGCGGTGATCAGTGTGAACCTGAGATCACTGAGCAAGAAGATAGCGTGGAACATGATAACCGGCAGCAAGCTCTTTAAGGAGATGCAGAAACGCATACCGGAGAAGAATGCCAAAGATGCCATGCTGGGCATAGAGAAAGCGGGTATAGACGCGCTCAACGTATTCTATGTCTATGTAAAGACCGATGCCAGGTTCAGTGGTGGTAACCGCGTTACAGGCCTTGTACCCCTTTCTGATGCCGCGCAATGGGAGTCATACATCAGGCAGGTATTCCCCGATGTTAAGATCGTACAGAAGGGCGAGCACAAGGAAGCCAGCCTGGGTACCGGCATGTATGTAAGCTGGAACAAGAACCTGCTGATGATCATGAATGTGATCATTAAGGACAGCGACCGTGAAATGATGGACACTGTAATGGGTGACCCCGATAAGGCTCCCGAGGCCGACTGGGCTGCCGTAGCCGCTGAGATGGAAGCTGCCTACACTTTGTCGTCAGACAACAGCGTAACGACAAACAAGCATTTTTCGAGCATGGAGATGTCCGGCCACGACATCACCTTCTGGCTGAACTATGATCAGCTCATGACCCAGTACAACAGTAATGTGGCCGAAAAAGTAGGCATGTCGCTTTCCGGTGCCTTGTGGAAGGATGCGGCTTTCTCTGCCGGTTTCGACTTTAAGAAAGGCAAGATAACCGGGGACCTGCGTTATTTCATGTCGCCGGATCTTAAAGATATAGGCGCAGAACTGGGCGGCACCAATGTAGATAAAGATATGATGGAGCGCCTCCCTTCAGATAATATGGACATCCTGATGGCGTTCCATATCTCTCCGAAGGGCATTAAACAAATGCTGGAAAAAACCGGCTACCTGGGACTGGCCAATGTAAGCCTCACCACGCAGAATATGTCGGTGGACAATGTCCTGGACGCGTTCACGGGAGATATGGCTGTTATCATGAATGATTTCAGCCTGAAGTCAGAAGCCGCCACAGACAGCTTAATGGGCCAGGCAGTGCTGCACTACAACCAGAAGCCGAGCCTGAACATGAGCTATGTGATCAAGATCAACAAGAAGGATGAGTTTCAGAAACTGGTGAAGCTGGCGCGGGAAAATGGCCTGCAGCCAATGGGAAATGGTTTTGTGATACCCATAAGCCTGAAGGATTCGGTATATATCATGATGAATGACCAGTATGTTATCGCGGCCAACAATTACAAACATGCTACAGGCTTCCTTTCAGGAGACTTTAAGGCAACAAAGATGCGCCCTGAGATCGCAAAGACCATAATGGGCCATCCCGTTTCCATGTATGTGGACATACAACAGTTATTTAAGAATGTTGACAATACGATCAGCCATTCTGCCCATGATTCTGCCATGATAGCCGAAAGCAAGAAATTGCTGAATAACTGCTCACTTACGGGCGGCGCATTCGTCAACAATGCATTTGAGTATCATATGGATGTTAATTTTATGAACCCTGATGAGAACAGCATCATAGAGCTGATGGACTATGGTATGAAGATGAGCGACGCAGATAAAGCCTATAAACAGTAGCTTGCGTTATAAAAATTATATTTGTTTCTTTGTTTTTTAATAATTTAGTAAAAAATATTCTGATGCGCAGATCAAGCCTATACTATACAGTAATCTTACTGGTTGCCTTTTCGCTGGGTATATACAGTTGCCGTAGGGAGAACAATATCAGCAATGATACTGTGATAGAGACCCCATACACTGTTTTCTTTGCCGATACCGCGGGAGTTCTTTATAAGACCAATGATGGAATGGCAAGAAGCGTTGTATTTCAGTCAGATGGATATCCTGCCCGGGCTATATGCACCTCAGAGAAGAATATTTTGATGGCTAAAAGTGTCCTGACCTACAGCAGCGATAATGGCAGAAACTTTAACCGCGCTTTTGATTCCCTGCAGTGGATAAGGGTACCTCTTTGCGCCTCTACAGTTAATCTTGGTAATGCCATGGCGCTGAACCTTAACCAGTCGATGATCATTGACATTCCTGACTGGAACAGGGTATATACTGCTACAAACATGGTACATGATCCGGGTAGCGATCACCTTAATTACCTTGGGGTAGAATATAGCAACAACCATGGTGTTCCCGGTTCGTGGGCAACCGAGGCTACATATGATACCAATGGCCGGGTAGGGGTACTGCCGGTAAGAATGATTTCATATACACGCCTCACCAATGGTGTGCTTTGCGGACTTGCTGTCAGTCATGTAGTACAGCCAACTTCATCTATATTGGATACGACAAACTTCAGGTGCTTTTATAAAACTTGCGGTACGGATGATTGCAAATGGATGGAAACAACAGATAGGGACCAATACGGCGCCCTCAAGACAACGAGTTCTACACCACTGCCGCCATACACGACCTACCCGGATACAGGATTCTTTAGTCTCGGACATTTCAATGACAGGCTCATTGCCATTGACCAGACCTGCCACAACGGAGCCTTCTATAGCGATGATACAGGCCGGTCTTGGAAGAAATATGCAGGGCTACCCGTTGGTACGCCGCTGCTGTGCGTAGGTTCTCCGTTTGAGCAGGTCTGCCTGATAGGTACCCTGGGAAGAGGTTTGTATATCTACAATCCGAATACACAATCGTTCCAGCCGAATAATGCGGGTCTTACCAGCGACCTGATCGTAAGGAGCATAACATGGAAAGAGAACTATTACAAGAACAAGACGAAGAAAAGATTTGTATATATAGCCACAAACAAAGGTATTTTCCAGAGTGTGGATGATGGTATCAACTGGGTGCAAACTATTCCCGGTAACTATGTAGCTATCTACTAGTCGTCAAGTCCGTCAAGAAAATTTTCCAGGTCACGCCGCTGTTTCTTAGTGGGGTGACCTGTTTTACTTAGTCGCTTTCCCGTGTAGAAACTCGATGCTGTCTGTTGATTCAGTTGCTTGTCTTCTTCCGATGTGATGTCGATATAGTGTTTGAGAGATTCTTCATAAGCCACACGCTTGTCGAGCAGGCCAGTTACTTTTATCGTCCATTTTCGTGCAGCGGTCTTTATCGCATACTGTTCGCCTAAGGATACGGAGTGAGAAGGCTTAACAGTATTTCCATTGAGTTTCACCTTGCCGCTGTCTATGGCGTCCGTGGCCTGGGTGCGCGTCTTGAAGATGCGTATAGCCCACAGATATTTATCGAGCCTGGGTTTTTCCATTGTTTCTATCAATAAAGGGCATGCTTCTCATCAAAGCATGCCCTCACGAATAAGCTTTGTTGACCGCTACTCTTCAAGAGAATGAATGCCATGCAGCATTCTTCTCCAGCGTATGCCCTTGGGGCCGTAGCTGAACCAGACGAACCATGCCTTGCCCACAATATGATCTACCGGCACAAAACCCCAGTATCTTGAATCGAGTGAGTTATGGCGGTTATCGCCCATCATCCAGTAGTAGTCCATCTTAAAGGTATAGGAACTTGACTCCTTTCCGTTGATGAATATCTTGCCATCCTTCTCATCAAGGGTATTGCCCTCGTAGTTGCGAATGATACGGCGATACAGGGCAATGTTCTGAGGGGTGATGGCTACGCTCACACCTTGTTTCGGAATAGTGAGCGGACCGAAGTTATCACGGTTCCATTTGAAGTTGGTAGTATCGAGCGGGAATACCCATTCCCAGGGCTCGGAGGGCGCTACACCGGCTTTGTGTTGCTGCCACAGCTCAACAGATGTCACGTTCTTTGCCTTCTTCATGATATCCACCTCATCGTTGGCGAGGTTGTAAACAAGATATCCCGGAGGCGGAGTGGGTGTATTGTCTGCCTGTTCCAGTTCATCATCAATGGCAGGCAACCCGCCGGTGGTCTTTACCAGGTAGTTGAGTTTAGAGTGAGGGTATAATTTGTTAGGTGCGCCGTTGATATATACACGGCCCTCTTTTATTTCTACCACATCGCCCGGAATACCGATACAGCGCTTGATATAGTTCTCCTTCTTGTCTATCGGGCGGGTGATGATCGTGAATTGGTTCATGATCCTGTCGCGGCCCGCAATACGGCAGGCCTGGTAATAATCACTTTCCGGCTGCTCGGTCATCACGGTATCGCCGCAAGGGTAGTTGAATACGACCACATCGTTGCGCTCCACATGCCCGAAGCCGGGGATGCGGTGATAGCCCCACTGCACGGCTTCCGTATATGACTTGCCACCGGTAACCGGCATGGTGTTGTGCACCAATGGTACGGCGAGCGGTGTCATAGGGATACGGGGGCCGTAAGAAAGCTTACTGACAAACAGGTAGTCGTTTATCAGCATGGTGCCCTCCATGGAGCCGGTGGGTATCGTATATGCTTCGAAGAAGAATGTACGGATGAGCGTAGCCGCAACCACAGCAAAAACCGCGGCATCGAGCCACTCCCGCCACACGGGTTTCTTTTTCTTACTGATCACTTTGCCGCCGGCAGCGCTGTCTTCCGGTTTATTTTTTGAAAATGACATGTGTGTTATATAAGTCCGCCAAAAGTAACAACTTCCCTGAGCATTTTATTGCCTGCATATAAGCGCAAAAGAAATATTTAACAATTACAATAAGGAATCCGGACGGAGATAATGTGCGTATATGATAGCAGCCGGTAATGGCATGTACCGGCGCATGATGGTGGTGTTTGAACATACCCTGCATTGTCGAATGCGGGGTATGGCTATTCTATACCGGTGACGAATAACTCTGCTGCGATACGGTCTGCAAACAGCTTTCCGGCATTGGTGAGTTTCAGTATGCGTTCTTCTTGTGTCAGCCACTTCTTCTCCCGGAACAAGTGGCTGGCATTCTCTACCTGTTTGGCGCAGTTACTGTCCCATTCGCGCTCTATCTTATCGAGATCGCAACCCCACATGGTACGTAGTGAAGTCATAATATATTCATTCAGGTGTTCAGTGGGCGTCAGTACTTCTTCTTCGGTATTGGTTTTGTTATCCCGTAGCAGGCTTGTTGCATACAAGGCATTATTGGCAACGTTCCAGCTACGTGATCGGCCATTGAATGAATGAGCGGAAGGGCCTATACCCAGGTAGTTCATTCCTTTCCAGTAATTGGTGTTATGAATGGCATAGTGGCCCGGTATTGCCAGGTTGGATATCTCATAATGGTCATAGCCCATAGCGGCAACCTGCTCCATGAGTATCTCGAACTGTGCCGCAGCCTGTTCGGGGTCCACCGGGGCCGTCTTTTTGGTGTGTATATTATGATGTAGCGCGGTTCGCTCCTCCACGGTAAGCGCGTAAGCCGAAAAATGCGGGACGCGCAGATCGTACACCTGCTGCAGGTTGGCCTTCCAGGCATTGTCACTGAGGCCGGGGGTGCCATAGATCAGGTCTATGCTAAGGTTGGTGAACCCCGCGTCCTGGGCCGCCTTTATAGCGTAGTCGGCCTGTGTGGCATTGTGGGCTCTTTTCATGTACCGCAGGTCTTCATCCCTGAATGACTGAACGCCTATGCTGAAACGGTCAACCGGTGTGCTGCGGAGCGACCTGATGTACTTGTTGTCAAGGTCATCGGGATTGGCTTCCAGGGTCACCTCCTTCAGTTGCGTTACCGGGTGGTAGCGGCATATGGTGTCAAACAGCTCGTTGATCTCATCTGCGGTGAGTAGCGAAGGGGTTCCTCCGCCAAAATAAATGGTCTCCACCGGAACCCCATTCAGGTAATCGCGGCGCAAAGCTATCTCCTGCTTCATGGCGGCCAGTAGGTCATCTTTATGCTTCAGGGAGGTGGAGAAATGAAAATTGCAGTAAACACAGGCCTGCCTGCAAAAGGGTATGTGCAGGTATATACCGGCCGACACAGTTGCAGGAGAATTGTTATTTGTTGCCATTCACGGCAAAGTTAACCCGCTAAATGACACTGATAATTAATGAATATTATATTAATTTATAAAATTTTAACAGGCTGGTGTACAAACCCATTAAAAAAAGTTGTACATTTGCCTCCCCGTATTAGTTTTTTCTACACGGCGTCACAATGTTGTGGTTATGACGAAAGTATCTAAAAACATAAAAAGACTGTTACTGATCCTGGGCTTTATGGCTCCGGTGACGTTGGCATGCGCGCAGAATGCGGGTTATATTGCCGATCACAGGTTTGTCGCTAACCTTCTTTCCCAGTATTATGGCATCCCTGCTCCTGTCATACTTTCAGTAGCGGCTATCGAGTCGTCCGGCGGTGAAGGCCCTGCTGCCAAGGTGCTGAACAATCACTTTGGGATAGTGGGTAAGAACAATATCGTGAACAGGAATGGTCACAAAAGCCGTTACAAGCAGTATGGCAATGAATATGCTTCTTATGTTGACTTCTGCAAGCTGGTGACCCGTAAGCGCTTTTATCCTAAGCTGAAGGACAATGACAACTGCCGTCTCTGGGTGAAGGCGCTGAGCCATGCCGGCTACTCCGAGGTTCCCGAAGAGTGGGAGCAGAAGGTACTAAGTGTGCTGGACCGTATTGAGGCCAACTACCAACTGGCTTACCGTTAATTACTTCTTTCTTTTCGCACGTTCATATTGCACCGGCCATGGCATATCGTCGTAGCCGAGTTCTTTTGCTGCCCTGAGGGGGAAGTAAGGATCACGGAGCAGCTCGCGTGCCATAAATATCAGGTCAGCTTGTCCGTTTCTGAGTATGGTCTCTGCCTGTTCAGGGGTTACAATAATGCCTACGGCTCCGGTAAGGATGCCCGCCTTGCGCACCGCTTCGGCAAAAGGCACCTGGTAGTCAGGCTTCGCCGGTATCTTCACATAAGATACTACTCCGCCCGATGAGCAGTCCATCAGATCTACCCCACGGAGTTTTACTATTTCCGCCAGTCTGACGGAATCCTCGATCGTCCAGCCTCCTTCGGCCCAGTCGGTAGAGGAAATGCGGAGGAACAGAGGCAGTTCTGCAGGCCACTCTGCGCGGACGGCATCAATGATCTCCAGCAGGAAGCGGATACGGCGCTCAAAGCTGCCGCCATACTCATCGGTGCGGGCATTGCTGAGTGGCGATGTGAACTCGTTGATCAGGTAGCCATGCGCACCATGTATCTCTAATATTTTAAAACCCGCTTTCAGCGCACGCGCTGCAGCGTTGCCAAAAGCGGTGACAATATCTTTTATTTCTGTAATGCTCAGTTCCTTTGGGGCATGGCCACCTTCATGAAACGGGATGGCGCTGGGCGCAAGAGGCTGCCAGCCACCCTTATCTTCCGGTATGTACTCATCTCCGTTCCATGGTTCTGAAGTGCTGGCCTTGCGCCCGGCATGAGCCAGTTGCATACCCGGTACACTGCCGTGAGCTTCAATAAAGGCGGTGATCCTTCTTAACTGCGGTATATGTTCGTCTTTCCAGATACCCAGGTCGTGAGGAGAAATGCGGCCTTCGGGGGTCACTGCTGTTGCTTCAGTAAATACGAGGCCTGCTCCACCCACCGCCCTCGTACCCAGGTGCACAAAATGCCAGTCGTTAGCAAATCCATCTTCGCTGGAATACATGCACATGGGCGATACCACTATGCGGTTCTTCAGTGTGATGCTTCGTATCTGTAAAGGCGTAAATAACTGCGGCATGAAACAAAGGTAAAAGGTTTTCCGGTTGCAGGATATGCTGGTATTCCCCCTTGCGTGTAGCCCTTCGGCTACACACAAAACCTACGCGCAAGGGGGAATGCATTGTCAAGGTAATTAAACTATGACAATAATATTTATTCGGTACTAAGGGCACTTTGGCACAGAAGTTGCGGCATTATATTGCCGCTGTGATCCACGGGGCCCACTCACATATCAATTTCCGCAAACAGGAAACAAATGGGGAATCTCAATAAGACAACAAATTGATTATCAATTGTAATTTAGGGATTCTGAAGCTTTATTTCCACAAGGGAAACAGAAGTTTCCGGAAGCAAAACGGAAGTGAATGGAAGCATTCCGGAAGTGTTTTTCACACAACCGGAACCTGGTTGTCTTTCTACTTTCTACTAAATACTTTCTACTAAGCTATCTTGCACGTTTTTATGTACGCCGATATTATCATACCGCTCAGCCTGCCGCAGGTGCTCACCTACGGGGTGCCGCATGAGTTGCAGGAATTTCTGCGCCCGGGTATGCGTGTGGAGGTATCGCTGGGCAAGAATAAACAATATGCCGGGATCATAGAGCGGCTGCACTATGAGAAGCCCGAAGCATATGTGGTGAAGCCGGTGAAGGGCATAATAGATGATGAGCCGGTAGTGAATGAAAAGCAGCTACAGTTCTGGAGATGGGTGATGCAATACTATATGGCCACGCCCGGCGAGGTGATGCAGGCGGCGTTGCCGGCACACCTGAAGCTGATGGGTGAGACCCGCCTGGAATGGACCGGTGAAGAGGATGTGCTATATGAGTGGAGTGCTGATGCGCACCGTGCCGCGGAAATGTTGCAGATAAGAAAGGAACTGACCATTAGTGAGCTTCGGGACATAGTAGGAGTGCGGCATTTTGCCGCGGTGATCAATGAACTGCTGGAGCAGGATGCTGTGCGCATCAACGAAACGCTGGAAGCTACCTACAAGCCGCGCAGGGAAAAGGTAGTGAGGCTGGCACCTCAATACAAAGAAGAGAAAGAGCTCATTGCACTTTTCGATCAGTTGGCGCGGGCTCCGAAGCAGTTGAAGTTAATAATGGCATATACGGAGCTCTCAGTAAAGAATGGCGTGGTGAAACAGGAAGACCTGTTATCCCGGGCCGATGCGACTGCAGCGCAGGTAAGGTCGCTGGTGGACAAGGGAATATTCCAACTGGAGGAGGTAAATGTGGATCGTATCACTTACGAGGCGATAAAGGAGGCTAAAGAGGTTCAGTTCACCGAAGCACAACAAAAAGCTTATGATGAACTGAACGTGGGGCTGGAAGAAAAACAGGTAGCGCTGCTGCATGGTGTTACCGGTAGCGGAAAGACGCTGCTCTATATACATAAGATAAAGGAGTGCCTGGCAGAAGGTAAGCAGGCTATATTCCTGCTGCCGGAAATAGGGCTGACGACACAACTGGTACGCCGGTTGCACGCTTACTTCGGCGATCAGATGGGGGTCTATCATTCCCACTTCAGCAATAATGAAAGAGTGGAGATATGGGAGAAGGTCAGGAAGGGCGATCATCGGCTGGTAGTAGGGCCCAGGTCGGCATTGTGGCTGCCATATAGCGATATAGGGTTGATCATTGCGGATGAAGAACATGACGGCTCCTATAAACAAAAAGATCCGTCGCCCCGGTTTCATGCACGTGATGCTGCGATATACATGTCGTCACTGTTCGATGCAAAAGTGATACTGGGCTCGGCGACACCGTCAGTAGAAAGCCTGTACAATGTGCATCATAATAAGTATGCCTACGTGGCGCTGAAGGAGCGGTACATGGGTGTGAAGATGCCGGCGATAGAGGTGGTCAATGCTAAGTCGCTGGAAATGTTGAAGATGCAGGGAATAAAGCTGATCACACCGGAATTGCGCGATGCCATGCTGCAGGCCCTGCAGCACAAGAAGCAGGTGATCCTGTTCCAGAACCGGCGGGGTTATGCGCCGTTCCAGCTATGTACCATATGCGGGTGGGTGCCCCAGTGTAAGAACTGCTCGGTATCGCTCACTTATCATAAAAGTACAGACAGGATGCACTGCCATTACTGCGGGCTGAAATCGGCGGTGACACAAACTTGCCCGTCCTGCGGCAGCCAGCACCTGGTGAGTAAGAGTTTCGGCACGGAAAAAATAGAAGAAGAGGTGCAGATGATATTTCCGGAGGCCCGTGTGGCAAGGATGGACGTGGACAGCATGCGCGGCAAGCACAGCATGGCCGAGCTGCTGGATCAACTGGAAAAACGCAAGGTGGATATACTGGTGGGGACGCAGATGGTAGTGAAGGGGCTGGATTTCGCGTCGGTATCCCTTGTGGGCATACTAAGTGCCGATAGTTTATTGAGCTATCCCGACTTCCGGGTAAATGAGCGGGCATTTCAGCTTATGGAGCAGGTGAGCGGCCGTGCCGGCCGGGTGGACGGTGCCGGCCGGGTGCTGATACAGGCATACAACATTGCCCACCCGGTGCTGCAGTGGGTAAAAGACCATGACGTGGCCGCATTCTATAAGCAGGAGATCAGGTACAGGGAATACTTCGGATACCCGCCGTTTACCCGTATGATAAAAGTTACCTTCAGGCACCAGGACGAGGCGAAAGCAATAAGTGCAGCCAATATGCTGGCAGGGGCATTAAAGAACTTTGAGGGAATAACTGTTCAGGGGCCGGGGCCGGCCATAATATCAAGGGTGCGCAACCAGTATATACAGGAAATATGGATCAAATGCCCGAAGGATAACCGTGTGCTGAATGATATCAAGACATTCCTGAAGACAGAACGGCAGCAGGTACTTGCCGCCAGGGGCAACGCGAATGTGCAGATATTATTTGACGTGGACCCTGTATAAATGTATCAGGCACAATGTGGGTTACATGTGATTATCTCGTTATGGAAACGGCATTAATGGGGTGTAAAGTTGTGTAACTTTGCTTTTTTAAGACAAACAATAGTATTTTAGCAGTAATTACTACAATCTGGTAGATGGAATACGAAATAAAACATTCTGGTAAATTTAAATACGTAGAAGAAGGAGAAGGGGAACCGTTGGTATTATTACACGGTCTTTTCGGTGCGCTAAGCAATTTCAGGGACTTAGTGGAACATTTCAAACATACCCACAAGGTCATCATTCCGCTTTTGCCATTGTACGATCTTACCTTGATTGAAACAAGTGTGGCCGGGCTGGCAAAGTATTTCACGAAATTCATTGAGAACCAGAAGTTGAAAGATTTTCACTTGTTGGGCAATTCTCTTGGAGGCCATATCGGGCTGGTATATACACTTAAGCATCAGGATCTTATACGCACCATAACGCTCACGGGCAGCTCCGGTTTGTTTGAGAACGGCATGGGCGAAACATACCCCAAGCGTGGCGATTATAACTACGTTCAGAAGAAGACCGAACTGACATTCTACGATCCGAAGGTAGCAACTAAGGAGCTCGTGGATGAGGTATTCAGCATCATCAACAACAGGCTGAAAGCACTTAAGATAATAGCGCTGGCAAGGTCTGCGATTAAGCACAACCTGGGCGATGAGCTGCAGGAAATAAAAGTACCGGTTTGCCTGATATGGGGTAACAACGATACCATCACGCCGCCAATGGTGGCGCATGAGTTTCAGAAACTGCTCCCGACATCAGAACTGCACTGGATAGACAAATGCGGACATGCACCAATGATGGAGGTGCCGGGCGAGTTCAATGATATCCTGTCAGGGTTCCTGGCAAAGCATAAGAAGTAGATCTGTATTGTAATATAAATGCCATTTTCAGGCCATAACTGTACTAAAAAAGGTTTGGTACACGTTTTGCAGTATATAAGTTACCAGAGATAAACAGAGCTAAGAAAATGAACGTTGACCAGATTTTATCCCCGTCAGTCCCTATCCTTTCTACTGAAGATACCGGAGACAAAGCGCTCGCTTTGATGGAAGACAGTCACCTTTCAGAGTTGCCGATAGTACATGACGAACATTATATGGGACTTGTGCGTGAAAGTGACCTGCTGGAATGGGCGGATACGGAGACAAAGGTGGGAGATGAAGATGTACTGAATTTCAAACCCGCCATACCGGTATCATCGCACCCGTTTGAGGCGCTGCGCGTGATGTACCAGATGAGCCTGTCGGTATTGCCTGTGGTGGACCAGGACCAGAAATATGTCGGGTCTGTTACGCCTGAATCCTTGATGGTGTATATGGCGCAGTCGAGCAGTGTGGAGCATCCCGGGGGTATCATAGTTCTGGAGGTGGCTCCGAGAAGTTACTCCCTGTTTGAATTGGCCCGCATCTGTGAGAATGAAGATGTGATGGTCCTTAACATGCAGTCGCGCACTACAGCGGCGGGTATGCTGGAGGTGTCGCTGAAACTCAATAAATCTGTACTGGAGCCGGTTGTTTCTTCTTTTGAGCGTCATGGGTATAATGTGAAAGAAGTGTATGGTGAGCAGAATAACAATGAAGACATAGAGACCAAGTACAACCTGCTGATGAACTACATCAATATGTAGGGACAACAGGCTGCTCTTGTTATTCCTTTCCCCGTTCGTACCTTTAATTTTTCAATCCTTACTTTTACTTTGATGATAGCCATAGATAATGTACTGCTGAGCGATGAGGTAGTGGAAGAACAGTTTGTGTGTGACCTGCAGAAGTGCAAGGGCGGCTGCTGTGTGGACGGGGACTGCGGCGCGCCACTGACCAAGGATGAAACTAAGATCATCAAAAAGATATACCCGACGATCAAGTCGTACCTGACCCCTGAATACATTGCTGAGATAGAAAAGCAGGGCACGCACACCACAGACCCTGAGTATGGTTATGTGACCCCTACGGTGAATGGCGGTATCTGCGTATATGGTATCACAGATGAACTGGGCATAGTGAAGTGCGGTATAGAGAAAGCATGGAAAGAAGGGAAAGTGGATTTCCGTAAACCCATATCCTGCCATCTTTTCCCGATACGTATCACGCAATCGGAAGGGTATGAGATGGTGAACTACGAACCACGCGAAACGCTCTGCAAACCTGCCTGCAAACAAGGCCGTCAGCTAAAAGTGCCTGTGTACGTTTTCCTGAAAGACTCTTTGATACGCAAGTATGGTGAAGAGTTCTACGGCACGCTGGAAGCTGTGGCTAAGAAAATGGAGCAGGACAAAAACAAGTAACAAGCACTCGCATTTAATCAGTTCGCTATATCGGGAATATGTATTTCTTTTCTGAAGATGAAGAAGTCTTCGACAAGTACGGTGTCTAATTTTGTCGTATTGTGTTTAGGATTAAATGTCGAGAGCACAACTATTTGATGGTGGTCATCTACTTTGCTTAGAACAATAGTTTCAATCGGGTCCCAATCGCTATCTAAAGGCTTCACTGATGAATATGATATCAATGAGGCTATGAGAACACAAATGATACCAGCAATTATTGTTAGGTTTTCTTTCTCGAATAGCGAAACAGCCAGACAAATTAGTATCGCTACGACAAATGGAAAGGCAATCTTGTCAAGAGTTCGTAGGCTTGTTGGAATCAAATACCAGTCAGCAAAAACAATGCCAATGAAAACATGGGTAGCTACAATAGATAATAAGATAAATATTGTGGCTCGTTTCATGAAGACTATAAGTTTTACAAGTACTAGATCCAACCCTGGTTGTGCAGGTACTTGGCGATCTGCACAGCATTGGTGGCAGCACCTTTACGCAGGTTGTCTGATACGATCCAGCAGTTGAGTGTGTTTGGCTGAGAATAGTCGCGGCGGATACGGCCTACAAAAACCTCGTCCTTACCTTCGGCATCCAGCGGCATAGGGTAGGCATTCATAGCCGGGTTATCTATAACCACTACCCCCGGCTGATTAGACAGCAGCTCACGAACGTCAGACTCGTAAAAGTCATTGTTGAGTTCCATGTTCACGCTTTCGCTGTGCCCGCCAACCACCGGTACACGCACGGTAGTCGCAGTTACCTTGATGTTGTCATCGCCCATGATCTTGCAGGTTTCCATGGTCATCTTCATTTCCTCCTTTGTATAACCATTATCGAGGAATACATCAATGTGCGGAAGTATGTTCAGGTCTATCCTGTGCGGGTAAACATTGTGTTCATTGCTGCCCGCGCGCTGGTCCAGCAGCTCTTTAATAGCTTTCTGTCCCGTGCCGGTCACAGACTGGTAGGTGCTGACCACTACACGCCTGATGCCATATTTTTTATGAATAGGGTCGAGTACCATCACCATTTGTATGGTGGAACAGTTAGGGTTGGCAATGATATAGTCATCTTTAGTGAGCACATGGCCGTTCACCTCGGGAACAATAAGCTTGATGTTCTCCTTCATGCGCCAGGCAGAAGAATTGTCAACGACGCGGCAACCGGCTTCCGCAAATTTAGGCGCCAGTTCCAGAGAGGTGCTGCCACCTGCAGAGAATAATGCGAGGGCAGGTTTCATACTGATCGCAGTGTCGGCTGATACAACGGTGTATTCCTTTCCTTTAAAAGAAACCTTATTGCCTACGGACTTTGCAGAAGCAACAGGGATGAGTTCTGTTACCGGGAAATTACGTTCTTCCAGTATTCTGAGCATGGTGCTGCCCACAAGGCCTGTAGCGCCGACTAATGCTACTTTCATATATGTTTAAATTCGAGGTGCAAATGTAAGGAAAGAATTTTTGTTGCAGAATTCACGACATTTGCAGCGATGAAGAACCTGGCCTCGCTGAACAAATATTTCGTCAAATATAAATGGCGGTTGTTGCTGGGTTTATTGTTTGTGGCCATTTCCAGCAAGTTTGCCGTGATGCCGGGAAGTGTTGTGAAGGAGCTGCTGGACCAGGTGCAGCAAATGATGGCGGCTCATGTGCCAAGAGCGGAAGTCCTGTCTAAAGTGATCATCGGTGGGGTCACTTTGCTTGGGTTGGCACTGCTGAGAGGTTTTTTCATGTTCATGATGCGGCAGACCATCATTGTTATGTCGAGGCATATAGAGTACGACCAGAAAAACGAGATATACAGCCACTACCAACAACTGACCAGCAGCTTTTACAAAGCAAACTTCACCGGCGACCTGATGAACCGCATATCGGAAGATGTGTCGAGGGTGAGGATGTACACAGGGCCGTCAATAATGTATTTCACGTCTGTTGTATTTCTTGCGATATTCTGTATCTGGGATATGTTCCGGGTGAATGCCTGGCTCAGCCTGTGTGTGATAGCCCCGCTGCCGATACTCGCATTCTCCATATACATGGTCAACAAGATCATTTTTAAGAAGAGCAGCAAGATACAGGCACAGCTTTCTTTGCTCACTACCACTGCGCAGGAATCTTACTCCGGCATCAGGGTCATCAAGTCTTTTGTACAAGAGAAGAATATGATGCACTTCTTTGACGCAGGGTCGGAAGAATATAAGAACAGCGCCATTAATCTGTCGCTGACAGAAGCAGTATATTTTCCATTCATGAACCTGTTCATCGGTATCAGTATGCTCTGCACGGTACTGATCGGTGGTTACTTTGCCATAAACGGACAGATAACTGTGGGCAACATCGCCCAATTTGTCATCTACATCAATATCCTCATGTTCCCGATATCCAGCATAGGCATGGTAGCGAGCATGACACAGCGTGCAGGTGCATCGCAGAAGCGTATAGATGAGTTCCTACAGACAAAGCCCGATATCACTACACCAGCGGGAGCTGTAAAGGAGCCATTACAAGGTGCTGTATCATTCAGGGACGTATCCTTTACCTATCAACATACGGGTATCAGTGCGCTCAATCATTTTTCGCTGGATGTGAGGCCAGGGGAGAAAGTGGCCATAATAGGCAAAACGGGATCGGGAAAGAGTACGCTGGCGCATATGCTACTGCGTATGTATGATACCACATCGGGAGAGGTACTGCTGGACGGGAAGAGCATCACGGCCCTTGATCTTGATGATCTGAGACGCCAGATATCCTACGCTCCACAGGAAGCCTACTTGTTCTCAGATACCATCTATAACAACATTAAGTTTGGCAGGGACGACGCGACCGACACTGATGTGAAAGAGGCCGCGCGCATGGCTGACCTGGATAAGGATATATCCTCCTTTGCACGGGGATATGAAACTATGATAGGTGAGCGGGGTGTGATGCTATCCGGGGGGCAGAAGCAGCGCATGGTGCTCGCCAGGGCCATACTGAAGAACAGCAAACTGCTTATTCTTGATGAATGCCTCTCCGCGGTTGATACCCAAACCGAGAAGACCATCCTTGCCAACCTGCAACATTACCTTGCCGATAAGACAACATTTGTCATCACACACCGAATATTCACCAGTTGGGTATTTGATAAGATCATCATTCTTGACAATGGTGGTATTGCCGAACAAGGCACCCACGACGAGCTAATGGCCCTCAACGGCCGCTATGCGAAACTATACCGCCACCAGACCAGCTAAAGGCTATATCTAAGGAATTGTTAAACCGATCCTGTGGAAAGGAAAAATTTTGCCATGTCCGGCAGTTAATATATTTTTGATATCAAATTGATATCAAACAATTTTCACCAAAATGGAAAAAGTAATTAAACCGACTAACGGCTATGCCGCACTGGTATTATCGCTGCTCATCTTTTCAGGAACCATCTTCTCCATCGTGTATGTGGCCAATAACCAGGCCCCGATATTCGTGATCCCCGCGCTACTGTGTCTTGTTGTTTGTTTTTTTATCTGGAAGGGGCTGCTGATCAACCAGCCTAACAACGCCCGCGTGCTGAACCTCTTTGGCAAGTATGTAGGCACGATCAAGGACAACGGATTATTCTTTGTAAATCCTTTCTACACGGCGAATAAGCTGACACAGCGAGTGCAGAATATGTCGATACCGACACTGAAGGTGAATGATAAAATGGGTAATCCCGTAGAGATAGCCGCGGTAGTAGTGTGGCAGATAGAGAACACCTACAAAGCTGCTTACGAAGTGGCCGACTATAACGCTTTTGTGCGGAACCAGAGCGAGGCTGCACTGCGTGCACTGACCATGGGGTTTGCGTATGACAATATTGAAGACGAAACAGCGACGCTGACACTGCGTGATGGAGGCGCGAAGATCAATGAAATATTGCGTGAGGAACTTAATGAGCGCCTGGAGACAGCGGGTATTGTTACCAAGGAAGCGAGGATCAGCCACCTGGCATACGCGCAAGAGATAGCCGGCGCAATGCTGCAAAGACAGCAGGCATCGGCAATAGTGGCCGCCCGTTTCAAAATAGTAGAAGGCGCAGTGGGCATGGTGGAGCTGGCCCTGGAACAACTGAGCAAGAAGGAAATAGTGCAACTGGACGAGGAGAAGAAAGCAACCATGGTCAGTAACCTGATGGTTGTATTATGTGGAGAGAAAGCGGCGCAACCCGTACTGAATACCGGCTCATTATATCAATAAAGAAGAAGTGGCGGCAGCAAAGAAAACATTTGTTCTGAGACTGGATGAAGATGTCTATAAGGCCCTGGAAAAGTGGTCTGCGGACGAGTTTCGTAGTGTGAACGGGCAGATAGAATGGATCATAGACGCGGCGCTAAAGAAAGCAGGAAGAAAAAAGAATGAGAAAGTAAAAGGGAAGGAGGAATAATATTCCTCCTTCCCTTTTATATGAACTTGTTGTCTTTGGCAGTTTTTATGGCATCGGCCTTGGAGTGCACATCCAGTTTGTGGTAGATATTCTTGATGTGAGATTTGACCGTTTCTAAGTCAATGAACAGTTCTTCGGCAATCCGCTTGCGGCTCTTGCCGGTAGCAATCTGTTCGAGGATCTCTGTTTCTCTGCGAGTGAGCGGGGTAGATTCGTTGCGCTTAAAGGAAGAGATGACCATACGCGCAATGTTGGCGCTCATAGGCCCGCCACCTTCCATTACCTCATGTATCGCGGCCACTATCTTCTCGGGAGGTGTATTTTTTGTAAGATATCCTGAAGCACCGTTGCCGAGGGCCCTGAAGATGAGCATTTCCTGTTCATAAACGGTAAGAATGAGTATGTGTGTCTCCGGCAGCAGTTTCTTGAACTTAGGCAGCGCTTCCACACCGGATATACCGGGAAGCTCCACATCGAGCAGAATAACATCGGGATCGTCATTGGCGATCTTTTTCAATGCTTCTTCGCAGGACGGGTAGGTTCCTACGATCTTATAACCAGAGGTATTGCCAATGAGAAAGGCATATCCTTCCCGAATGGTCTCATCATCTTCAATGATAGCTACACGTATATCCAGGTCGCGTTTCATATATCGCCATTTATAGTAAAGTTCCTGAATTTACAGCACAGAATATCACTTGTTTTGGGGTATTTTGAAGTTCAGGGTAATGATCGTTCCCTTACCGGTACGTGAATCAACATACAGTTTTCCGTTCAGTCGCGCAGCCCTTACCTGCATATTGTTGAGGCCATTTCCCTTTTTAATGGTCTGGATGTCGAAACCAGAACCATTGTCTTTCAATACGATACTGAGCTGGTTCCGGTTTTTGATGTTCACCTCCAGAGATACCTCAGTGGCCTTTGCATATTTCAGGGTATTGTTCAGCGCCTCTTTGAATATCATGATCAGGTTGCGGCTCATATCCATAGGCAGGCGAAAATTTCTCCATTTCTCTTCTGTGCCTGAGAAGGAGAACCTGACATCGGTGTCCTGGAAGAGATCATTTCCAAAATCGCGGATGCGATGCAATATCTCGTAGAGGTTGTCATTGGCGGGTTTCAGAGACCAGAGGATATCGCGGGTGCCACCATAAAGCTGGGAGGTATTCTCCTCTATTTGCCCGAGTATGCGCAGTGTATCAGGAGTGGGAGGTATCTTGGTCTTCAGCACATTGGTCAGTACATTGATACGGGTAAGTTTATTCCCTATCTCGTCATGAAAATCTTCTGCCGTACGCAAACGTATCTTAGCCTGCTCTTCCCGGCGCAGTTTTTCGAGCAGTTCCAGCCTGCGCTGCTTCCTGTTGTTGAATAGGTACTGAAGCAGAATGCCGGTGAGCAGGCAAGCGATAAGGATCGAATACCTAAACCACTTCGTTTTGTGGTATGGCGTGATGATCTCAAAAGGGTAGGTCAGTTCAGGAGCTGAGGCACCTTCCGCGCTTTTGCATTGTATCCTGAAAATGTACTTACCGGGCGGAAGCGCGGAATAGGCAACAGCGTTGTTGACCGACCAGTCTGACCAGGGTGTTTCCAGTCCATCGAGGTGATAACGATACAGTACTTGTTGCGTGCCGTTAAGCGTTACCGCCTGGAATGTGAATGAGATATTATTTTTCTGATAAGGGAGGCGCAGGTGGTACGGTATGCCGTACCAGTTGTCGGTGCTGTCGTACCATTTCTTTTCAATGGTACTTTCGCCCGTTAGCTTCACGGACTGCAGTATGATGCTACGAGGAGCTGAAGTGATGACTGTGCTGTGCGGCAAGTAGTGGATGGCGCCATTTGTGGTGCCAAACCAGATGCCACCATCTGGGAGCTTCAGTACAGAGTTGATATTGCTCTCCATGCCGGTAATACCCTGCTGCCTGCCATAGAACGAGACATGGGGTTCATCTTTGTCGTTCATATGGATGCGATGAATACCGAACCCTGTGCCGACCCATACATCACCATCGTTGTCTATAACAATGTTGTAGATGAAATCTGAACGAAGGCCATTGCTTTTGTTGATCATCACACTTTTCCGGGACGACATATCATAACGTATGACGCCATTGTCACTGCTGCCCAGCCACAGATATTGTCCCTGGCGGGCAATACATTTAATTGCAGAGCTATCTACCTGCGGGTTAGTGCGGAATGGCGAAACAAAACCATCCACACATAACAACAGGCTGTTTTCAGTAACGATGAGCGTGCTGTCATTGCCAATGGTAAGGAATGATAGTACTGTAGTGTCCTTTATTGGCAGTACTTTAAAGCTGTCGTGCTGATAGAGCATGGCGCCGTTGATGAACCCTATCCACAACCGATGTTCCCTATCCTCATAAAGGCTGGTAATGTTGTTTGATGGAAATCCCCGGTCCGGGGCTGTGAACTGTCTAAAGGTATTGCCGGCATAACACCACAGGCCAAGGTTCCGTGTGCCGATCCACAACCTGGAATCGTGCGCATAGCACAAAGAATAAACAGACGGGGCCGGCCCTTCGGGAAAGGATAGCGGACTAACCTTTCCATCTTTAAAGACAAACAACCCGGCATCCAGTGTGCCGAGGAAAAGTGAGTCCCTTCGGTTGGTGGCAATGCTCATCACCTGAGCGCTCGGCAAGCCCATGGTCTCGTCAAGAACCGTGAACCGGGTCCCCGAGTGCCTGTAAATTCCCTGCCCATCTGTTGCCATCCATATATTACCTTCTGCATCGGTGAGCATGTCATTCACAAAATTGTCGCTCAGCCCGTTTCGTTTGTTGTATATCTGCACACCCGTAGCGGATAGCTTCAGCGCGCCATTTCCTATGCCCAGCCACAGCGCACCGGAAGGGTCCTGTGTGATACAGAATATGGCAGGGTAGAAGCCATTCTCCGCATCTCCTATATGATGCTCCATAAGATGACCACCGACCACCTTGTAGAGACCTCGGTTTGTACCGGCCCACAGGGTGCCGTTATGTTCTTTATAGATATTCAGGATGCCCGGGTTCCTGTCTGTGGTACTTGCCGAAAATGTGATCGTATCCCACTTGTTGTTATGGCAGTGATACAATGTATCATCTTTTGCCACCCAAAGATCGCTTTTATCAACCAGGATCGCAGATGCCGAGGCGGCTTTCCCCGGAGTTTTGAAGTATTTGATCTTGCCACCGGAGATATAATATACTTCGCCCTTATTACGCCACCATACTGTATCATGAACTACTGTCAGTTGCTGTGCCGTGAATACAGTGCGTACTGTTTGTTGCTGCACCGTATAATGTGAGAATGATCGGCCATTGAACTGCGAAACCCCCGACGGACCACTGATCCAGATATTATTCTGAGCGTCAACAGCTATAGCGTTCACGATATTATTGAGCAAGCCATTTCTGACCGTATAGTTGGTGAATGTTTTGCCGTCGTAGCGGGAGAGGCCGCCAAGTGTTCCGATCCACAGGTTGCCCGTTCTGTCCTGTGCCAGGCATTTGGCCTGCGACTGTATAAGCCCGTCATCCACACTCAGGTTATGAAACGGTACACGCTGGCTAAAGGACAGCATGGGCAACATGCATAATGCAAAACCCGAAAGGATGCCTGCCAGGAAATGATCTGCTATATATAACCGGAGCCTCATTGCACTGTGAAATTAACCTATATCCGACTATTCATGCAGCAGTAAGTATGATTTTATGTTAGGGTTTTGTAAATCACCCATCACGGGTGAAAGCAGACGTACCTGTCACTGATACATTTACCCTATCAAACCTCCTGTAATGACCAGACATGCTTTCGGCACTTTATTCCTGATCCTTTTTGGTGTTTCACAAATGGCTGCAGCCCGCACGGGCAGCGTGTCGGGAAGAATATTGTCTGATGCCGGAATGCCTGTGCCATTTGCCAGTGTGCTGTTGGTAAGATCCTCCGATTCTGCGCTCATGAAGAGCGAGCTGACCAATGAAAAGGGTGAGTATGATCTCACCCCGGTTGGTTCGGGAACCTACTTCATAAAAACGATGCTGATGGGGTACAAACAGGAACGGACAGATAATTTCTTAATCGGAGATGCGCAGGTGACGATGCCGGATATTGTCCTGGCGCAGGCAGATAATACGCTGAAAGAAGTGGCCGTGCGCGGACAAAAACAGTTTGTAGAAGTACGTGCAGATAAGATCGTTGTGAATGTAGAGAACAGCATTGTAAGTGCAGGAGGGTCTGTAATGGACGTACTGTCGCATTCGCCCGGAGTTAACGTGGATCAGAGTGACAATATCAGCCTGAAAGGTAAGCAGGGAGTCAATGTGATGATCAACGGAAAGATACAACCAATGACCGGTGCCGATCTTGCCGCGCTGCTGAAAAGTATGCCATCAAACAGTGTGGAGACCATAGAGCTCATCTCCAATCCGTCCGCGAAATATGATGCGGCGGGCACTGCGGGCATAATAGACATCAAGATGAAGAAGGATAAGAAGACGGGGCTCAATGGCAGTGTGAACGGAACCTATGCCCAGGGTGTGTATGGCAAGGGTAGCGGGGGATTCAGTATGAACTACCGCAATAAACGCGTCAATGTATTTGCGGGGTTCAATGAATCTTCAAGAACCGGATTTAACCGATTGATGCTGGACCGGAGGTTCTATTCCGGCGGTGTGTTCTCGGGTGCTTATGTGCAGGATAATTATTTCATCAACAGGTTTGTGAACGGAACCGGTAATGTGGGCGTGGACTACACGCTCTCAAAGAAGACGACCATCGGCGCGGTGCTTACGGGCAGCTACTTTACCTGGTATGCCACCGGGAATAACAAGGCAGATGTCATAGACTCCGCAAGCCAGAAAACCGTTTCTCATTTCAACACGAAAAGCGATGCTCCCAATCACTTTAATAATGGCGCGGTGAATCTGAATATGCGGCACACATTTGATAGCACGGGCAAGTCAATATCTGTGGATGTGGATCATGCAGGATACACAAATTGGGGCCACCAGGACTACACCACCATATACACAGATATGACCGGCGCTACATTACATTCACCGGATGTGCTGCATGGAGAGAAATCTGGCATCACACAAATATCTTCTGTGAAGGCAGATTATTTACACCCACTGAAAAACAATGCAAGGTTTGAGACCGGAATAAAAGCCAGTTATGTAATCGCGGACAACAACCCGAGATTTTACAATGTTATCGGAGGCGTATATCTGCCGGATGCCTCCAAGACAGACCACTTTATCTACGAGGAGCATATCAACGCGGGGTATGTGAACTATAACCTGGACCGGAGTAAATGGAGCACACAGTTGGGATTACGTGCCGAGCAGACCGTTGCCAGGGGCACCAATAAGACAGCAGACACTTCATTCAACAGGAATTATATCAACCTGTTTCCGAGTGGCGCTGTTCAGCGGCATATTGATGCCAACAATGATCTGGGGCTGACCCTGAGCAGACGCGTCACCCGCCCGAGTTACCAGCAGCTCAACCCGTTCAAATATTACCTGGACCCGACCACTTACACGGAAGGTTTTCCATACCTGCAACCCGCGCTCGCATATTCGTTTGAACTCTCCCATGTGTATAAACAACGCCTGATCACAACATTAAGCTACGTCTATACCACTAACCCTATAACCGAGGTGATACAACCGAGTGAAACAGAAGCAAAAGTGACAGTGCAAACGAACAAGAACCTTACCAGCATGTCGTGGTACGGGCTATCGGGTTCTTACCAACTAAAGCTGACCAAGTGGTGGAACAATATCACCAACGGGAACGTTTACTATGCTAATTATACAGGCAATATTGCGGGCACCTATCTCAACAAGGGGAATACGACATTTGATATCAATACCACCAATACCTTCCTGCTACCAATGAACTGGTCGGGGGAACTCAGTTTCAACTACCAGGCCCCACAGGTATATGGGTATATGGTCCTTCGTCCTACATGGATGCTTAATGCCGGGGTGCAGAAGAACCTATTCAATAAAAAAGCAACGCTGAAGCTCAATGTGACCGATATCTTCCGGCACGGGTACCCGGCGGCCACATCATACTACGCTGACTATGTGGAGTCGTTTGTTGCCGTCAGGGACACCAGGCAGGCCAGCATATCATTCACCTACCGCTTTGGTAAAAGGACAGTGCCGCCTGTAATGAAGCATAGCGGAGGAGCAGAAGATGAAAAGCAACGTGCCGGACAGGGCGCATAAAGATAATTCCCTCCTGACCATAGCAAATGAAGCTGTATCTGTTACAGCTCGCCCCCCGAAACGTGTCAACCGGGGGGCTTTTTTAATAAAAAAACCCGGCATATAGCCGGGCTTCTCATAGCAAATATGTTGCTTACGAAGTTTTCTTAGGAGCTTCAGTTGTAGGCTTGTTAGCTTCCTTGTCCTTAGAGCACTCGTGTTTGCAGTTCTTCTTGTCTTTGCAGCAAGCTGATTCCTTAGTGCATTTTGCGCCTTTCTTGCAGCAAGACTTACCTTCTGCAAACGCACCGCCAGCTATCATCATGGCAGCTACTACGAATAAAGTGAGTTTTTTCATTGTATGCAATTTTTTAGGATAACAAAAATAGGGGATTTTGATCAAAAACCGACTGATGAAGGACATTTTCACAGATGATTTCTGTTAATAATGTGCCAAAACAGTCACCCCGCCCTTAACTACATCGCCGATCTTTACATCAACGCGGGTGCCTATGGGCAAAAACACATCGACACGTGAGCCGAACCGGATAAAGCCAAATTCATCGTTTTGCTTCACTTCATCACCTTCTCCTACATAAAAACAAATACGGCGGGCCAGTGCGCCGGCTATCTGCCGCATAAGTATGTCGCCACGGTCGTTTCCAAGAACGATCGTTGTTCTTTCGTTCTCTGTTGAGGATTTGGGGTGCCATGCGACCAGGTATTTGCCGGGGTGGTACTTCATATATCTTACTATCCCGCTCACAGGGTTGCGGTTCACATGCACGTTGATCGGTGACATGAAAATGGAAACCTGCAGGCGCTTGTCTTTAAAATATTCCGGTTCGTAAGTCTCTTCAATGACCACCACCTTGCCGTCGGCAGGACAAATGATCTTTTCCTCGCCATGAACCATATTTCGTGTAGGCAGGCGGAAGAATGCTACTACCCAGAACCACAGCAGGAACAGGATGAATGTGATAAGGCCTGATAACCAGGCAAAAGGAATAAAATGACCAGCCATCCATCCAAGCCCCAGCCAGAGTATGGTGGCGATAATGATGTATTTGTATCCTTCGCGGTGAATTTTCATGTAGCCGTATTTATTGTGCAAATGTAGCGCTTAATAACGAAGCAGTAATTAATGCATGAAATAATAGACATAAACAAAAGCAAACGGCGCGGCTACAAGAAGTGAATCAAACCTGTCGAGCGCACCACCATGGCCGGGCATCAGTGTGCCGGAATCTTTGACATCGGCGAGGCGTTTCAGTTTCGATTCCAGCAGATCGCCGAGTGTGCCGGTCACTGAGACAACTAATGCCAACCCGCCCCAGCTTAACAATGAATATGAATGAGCAAATGATGCGTATATAACTGCTCCGGCAATTGTCAATATGATACCACCGATAACACCTTCCCACGTTTTCTTTGGTGATATGGGCGAGAAAGAATTTTTTCCGATGAATGAGCCCACCAGATAGGCCATGGTATCATTGGTCCATATCATAAATATCACGGCAGCAGGGAAAACAAAATCGTGAAGTTCCATCCTCGCTAAAAGAAAGAAAGGGATTGTGATATAAAACAAACCACCAAGTGCCAGCAATCCCGACAGAAGGGAATGGGTCCGGGACAATGCGCTGCCTAATAATATTGACGACGGAATAACTAAAAGTAAAGGAACTAAAGCCAACGGTATATATTCTTCGCATGCAGCAATAGTAATCAGCAACAGGCCCGCTATTTGGATGCCAATCTTTAGCCAAGCCGGCCAGTATTGTTCCGGTTCTATCTTCTGTAATAGCCGAAAATAGTCGCCCATACACAGCACGTTGATCACGCAGATGAGTATATAGAATGTCCATATATTCCAGAACAATCCCACCAGCATGATCGCAGCAAATACAATGGCACTGGCTGTGCGTTTGTAAAATGTGGGTAAGTTAAGCGCCATATGCTGCGAATTTAGTTTACTTCGCCCGAAATTCTCTCGTCGGCAAAGTTATCTGACCAGTTTTCAGGTAAAGGGGTTTTATTCCTGATCATCAGGTAGAGGCATGTTGCGAAAACTACAAGACCAGTGATGACAAGGGGCCATGAAACGGTGCTGTTCTCAATGTTTTTTGTGAAATCCGGGTCGCCATGCATTACCCAGGCTGCAATGATCTGCACGCCGTTAAAGAAGAGGTGTCCTGCAATGCCGCACCATATTGATCCGGTAAGGTTGTATATCACTGCCAGTAATATGCCGGCGATAAATATCGACAGGAACCCATATACATTGGCATGAGTAAACGCAAAAACGCCTGCTGTGAATATGACCGGAAGAAACATATTGCGACTTTTCTGGCTAACCAGCCGCATGAGCACACCCCGGAAGAAAAGTTCTTCGCCGATGGCCGGAGTGACAGCCATGACAATAAATACACGGAGAAAGGTGGTAAAGTCGGGAATGGTCAGAAATGACCTTGTGAGCGCTTCATTTTTTTCCTGTGCAGCTTTGAGTGCAGGGCCAAAATTGATGTGGCTGACAGGTATCTCTATTGCCTGGAGCACAGGTGCCGCACCAAGCATTATGCCGATAGCGAGGAGTATATGGATAGGTTTGCCGGGTCGTCTTAGACCGAGGTATTTTGCAGGGTCAGGGTGCGAGAGATAGGAAAACAGCAGCGAAGCACCAAGGAAGGTTGCCGCACTGAAAATGCCCTGCACCACTATCATCACATTTAACAGGTAGCGGGGGCTGTTCTCATTAACAGAAAGGACCTGGTTGGCGGTGAATGGTGTGACCTTGGGCAAAAAATAGATCAGCAGGGCAGATGAGAAGCTATACAGTGTAATGACCATTAGCAGGAACAGGAAAGTCTGCAAAAACCATGGGTAGTAGCGGAAATATCTCATCTTTTAACCAAAATTAACGGCAAAGGTAACAGATACAAAAACAATGGCTTAATTATTGCGATACTATGTCAGACCGTACACGTGATTTAATACGTATATTAAGGTATCATTATTAATTTTTAAGTATTTTTGCAACTTCGTTCTCAATAAGTGCATGGAAGAAATAGCAGCAGGACCGTTACTTAGCCAGATCAATACGCCGGATGATCTGAAGAAGCTGAATAAGAACCAGCTCATACAAGTATGCGACGAGTTACGCCAGTTCATCATTGACTGTGTCAGTGTGCATGGCGGGCACTTTGGAGCCAGTCTTGGCGTAGTAGAGCTTACAGTAGCACTCCACTACATTTATAATACGCCTGACGATCAATTGGTATGGGATGTAGGCCACCAGGCATACGGGCATAAGATACTTACCGGCAGAAGGAAAGTATTTCATACCAACCGCAAGTATGGCGGCCTCAGCGGCTTTCCTAAGAGAAGCGAGAGTGTATATGATTCGTTTGGTGTGGGCCACTCGTCGACGTCTATCTCAGCAGCGCTGGGAATGGCTATTGCCTCAAAATACAAAGGAGAGCTTCAGCGTAAGCATATAGCAGTAATAGGGGATGGTGCAATGACCGCTGGTTTACCATTTGAGGCACTCAATCATGCCGGTGTGAGCGGAGCTGATGTGTTGATCATCCTGAATGATAACAACATGTCCATTGATCCTAATGTGGGTGCGTTGAAAGAATACCTTACAGATATCACCACATCACATACCTATAATAAGTTCAGAGATGATGTGTGGAAGATGCTGGGGATGCTGCCTACCAAGGATTTCCAGAAGCTGGCATCTAAAATAGAGGCGGGGCTGAAGGGCGTTGTATCCAAGAGCAGCAATCTCTTTGAGGCGCTTGGGCTGCGTTATTTCGGGCCGATAGACGGCCACAATGTCATAAAACTTGCAGAGACGCTTAAAGGGCTTCATGATATTCCCGGTCCTAAGCTATTGCATATAAAAACAGTAAAAGGAAAAGGCTACGAACTTGCCGAGCAGGATCAGACCCTATGGCATGCGCCCGGTACTTTTGATAAAATGACCGGCAAGATCAATAAGAAAATAGTTACAGTACCAGAACCTCCTAAGTACCAGGATGTTTTTGGTCATACAATAGTTGAGCTGGCGGAGAAGAATCCACTCATCATGGGTATCACACCGGCCATGCCATCAGGCAGCTCAATGAAATTCATGATGGAGGCCATGCCCGACAGAGCAATAGACGTTGGGATAGCAGAGCAACACGCAGTAACGCTTAGCGCGGGACTTGCGACGCAAGGAATGAAAGTGTTCTGTAACATCTACAGTTCATTCATGCAGCGGGCATACGACATGGTGATACATGATGTTGCTATTCAGAAACTACCGGTGATATTTTGCCTGGACAGAGCGGGTGTGGTAGGAGATGATGGCCCTACGCATCATGGCGCGTATGACATTGCCTATATGAGGTGTGTACCTAATCTGATTGTCGCCGCACCGATGAATGAAGAAGAACTGCGTAATATGATGTACACAGCACAGCTTCCGGAGAATGATCTTCCTTATTCCATCAGGTATCCGCGCGGACAAGGTGTAATGCCGCAATGGAGAACCCCATTTGAGAAGATACAAACGGGTACCGGCAGAAAGATATGTGACGGACAGGATGTAGCAATCCTTACCATAGGCCACCCGGGTAATTTCGCTGTAGCCGCATGCAAGTCTTTGACCACAGAAGATGTTTACCCGGCGCACTATGATATGCGCTTTGTCAAGCCGCTGGATGAAGCTATGCTTCATGAAGTGGCCCGTAAATTCAATAAGATCGTTACAGTGGAAGATGGGACAGTAGTGGGCGGGTTCGGTAGCGCAGTGCTTGAGTTCATGGCTGCAAATGGCTATACGCCGGAAGTAAAGATATTAGGTATCCCGGACAGGATCGTAGAACATGGTAAACCCGAGGAGTTGCATCGTGAGTGTGGTTATGATGCCAGGGCGATCGCTGATGCTGTCAGAGAGCTATCACGTGTTCAGGTGTCGGTTAGATAAATCTTTGATAAGATAAATAAAAAGAGAGGACCATTGGTCCTCTCTTTTTATTTACTATTAATAAGGTAATTAATTATAGTTAGTTGGCTGGATCATGTGCATATGGTATATATACTGACACAACGTCTTCCGTAACCTGAACGGTATATTTCATGTTAGGCATCACGCGTGCATTTGGCAGGAGGCTCAACGAAGCAAACTGTGGACCGGTAAGTGAATATATCGCATCAAATGAATAACCACTTGGGTCATTAAATGAAGCGACCTTGTCTGGTTGCTTTCTCATCAAATCGCTCATGTTAAAACGCATCACCAGAACTTCGGGATTAGAAGGCGTAACTAAGAACGTCACATTGACAGCGTCTGATGAAGCAAAATCTCCAGTATACGATTCCTTGCATACGCCTTTACCAACACATGCTCCACCGTTTGGTTGCGGAGTTCCAAACGTCACACCGAACGAAACCGACGCAGCATTTGTTAACGCAGGTAACAAAACAAGCAATGCAATTGCACAAAACCTAAATGTTCTCATTTTGTCGAGAATTGTCGTTGTTTTAGAAAGTAGAGATGTCATAAACAGGGTATTTAGTACAATGAAATTAAATGACAAGGATAAAGATAAGATGAATTTTTTGAAAAAAAAGAAAATCAGACAATATTAATATTTGAAATAAAAAGATCGGTTTAACAAAATTTCCTTTTGGGCAGGCAAATAGGAAATAAATATTAACATAATAAAAAAACTATTTACTGCATACAAGGAGACTGTCAATATGTAAATATATATATGTTGTTAAAACTACCTACCGTGGTCAATAGGTAAAAATAACTACCTATAATCGTATTTGATAATAAAAAATGTAAATAATAACTGGTAAGAAATAGAGTATGTATTTCGTGAAGTTTTGTATATTAGCAATAGAGAAAGGTCAAATCTTTAATTTTTTCTTAACGGTTTTTAAAGTTTTTGATAGGGCACGGCTATGAAGAATTTTTATAGACATTGTACTGCTATAGTCGGGCTGTGCTTCTTATCTATTATATCAAGTCGTAGTATAGGGCAGCCCGAGAAGTTCAATGTAGATTCTATTAAAGCCATCGTTAAGAAACTCTCCTCTGATACAGATAAGGTAAAAACATACATCAATACTGCGTCCGGTATGTATTGCGAGGACTCAACTAATAAGCTGCTCATAGCCGGAGAGGCAAAGAAGCTTGCAGAAGAGATCAAATGGTCTGACGGGATTTATTATTCGAATCGTAAGCTTGCTGAAATATACTTTAGCTGTTCCAGGAATTATGATAAAGCTTTTCAGGCATTTGAAGACAATGTAACATATGCGCATAAAAACAAGGATACCTTAAATGAGGCAAAAGCAATTGAAACGATAGCGAAGGCATACCAGAAGATATCGCAGTACCAGAAGGCTCTTGAATACTATAACAAAGTTTTAAGTACAACATCCAATGCAGACATGACGATGGGTGTGATGGCCGATATGGGAGTTGTATATAGTATCATTGGTGATTACTCACATGCATTAATATCCTATAAAAATTCGTTGAAGTTATTGGATTCGGTAGCCGGGGCCAGGAATGCGCGGGACCTGATGGATACGTTGCAGACCGCCGGTCTTCACTTAAATATCGGAGATATATACCTGGCTACATCGCAACCTGACAATGCCTATATGTACTATAACAAGGTGCTTGATGTCAGTAACGTAATCAAGGATACCTATTTTCAGATAGCAGCGCTCACCGGGATCGGTAAAACATTTTCTTTAAAGAATAATTACCTGAAGTCAATAGATTTTTACCAGATAGCCTTAGGAAAAACCAGAGAAATAAATGAGTTCAAGGGAGAGGTGCGTATTCTTAATGAACTCGCAGGTACGTACATGGATATGTATGTGTACCCTAAAGCGTTGCTTTATGCCGATACTGCGCTGATGCTTGCCGAAGACCAGAATTATGCAGACCTGTTGCCTAAGTTGTATATTACACTTGGTAACATCTATATCAAACAAAATAACTTCGAGCTGGCTATTCCATCTCTTCAAAAGGCATTAGGAATATCACAAAAAAATAACGTACTGGAGGATGAAAAGGATTCCTGGTTGTCTTTATCCAGTGCGTACAAACTGAATGGACAGCCGAAGGAAGCACTTGAAGCCTATGTGAATTTTATCACTATCCGAGATAGTATTCATAATATCCAGAAAGAAAATGAATTTATTAAGCGCAGTCTCGAGATGGAGTTCAGTGCCAAGCGCAGAATAGACAGTCTTAATCAGCAATATGTATATGACAGAACAATAGGCCGGCAGAAAACGCTTACCTATACCAGTCTTGGAGGATTAGTATTGGTAGGATTACTGGCATTCTTCATCTATAGGAACTATGAGACTCAGAAAAAGTATAATGAGCTGTTGTCTAAAGAGAAGAAGGGACACCTTGCTCACATAGAGGCACAAAGTAATGTACTGAGTGATATTGCTCATATACAGGCGCACCATGTTCGCGGGCCTGTGTCCACAATACTGGGCCTTGTGCAGTTGTTTAATTATGATGACCCGGCAGATCCTGTAAATAAGGAAGTAATTGACGGTTTAGGGGTTGTTACCCAAAAACTGGACAATGTGGTAAAAGAAGTGATCCAGAAGGAGAATAATCTTCGCTACGGTAAAAGTGATGATGATCCGTATCCGGGTTCTGGAGCATGATCAATTCTGTGCACTTCTTAAGGAGTTGATAGCCAGGTTTAATGTTATGTGATAAAAATGAAACAGCACCTGAAAAGGTGCTGTTTCATTTAGTATAACTATTTCGATGAATTATGCTTCGGCATATGATTCAGTAGGCTCGCAGGTACATACGAGATTACGGTCGCCATAGGTGTTGTTGACACGGGAAACGCTCGGCCAGAACTTATTGCCCTTCACATATGGTAACGGGAATGCGGCATGCTGGCGTGTATATTTATGATGCCATTCATCAGCGGTGATCACAAACTGAGTATGCGGGGCATGCTTCAGCATATTATCATGTTTATCGGTCTTGCCGTCTTCTATAGCGCGAATCTCAGCGCGTATTCCCAGAAGGGCTTCGCAGAAACGATCCAGTTCGGCCTTGTCTTCACTTTCCGTTGGCTCTATCATCAGCGTGCCTGCTACCGGGAAGCTAAGAGTAGGCGCATGGAATCCATAATCTATAAGACGTTTTGCCACATCTTCCGCTTCTATTTCCGCGCTCTTTTTGAAAGGACGAAGATCTACGATGAACTCGTGTGCGCAAGTACCGCCGCTGCCGGTGTACAGGATCTCAAATTCGTTCTTGAGACGAGCGCGCATGTAGTTAGCATTCAGTATAGCATACTCGGTAGCTTTACGAACACCGACAGAGCCCAGCATACGGATATAACCGTATGAGATAAGCAGGATGCTCGCTGAACCATAGGGGGCAGCAGAAACAGCGTGACCAGCCTCATCGTTATTTTGCAGCGCTACATGCGAAGGCAGGAAGGGAGCGAGGTGTTGCTTCACGCAGATAGGCCCCATGCCTGGTCCGCCGCCACCGTGAGGTATAGCAAATGTCTTATGCAGATTCAGGTGACAAACGTCTGCGCCAATAAGCCCGGGAGCGGTAAGCCCCACCTGAGCGTTCATGTTGGCACCATCCATATATACCTGTCCGCCATGATCGTGAACGATCTGTGTGATCTCTTTCACTGACTCTTCATACACACCATATGTAGAAGGATAGGTGATCATGATACCGGCAAGATGTTTGGCGTGAAGTGCAGCCTTTTCTTTCAGGTCGGCAACATCAATATATCCGTTCTCCAATGCCTTTACCACCACTACTTTATAACCTACCATTACCGCGCTCGCCGGGTTTGTACCGTGAGCAGATATAGGGATCAATATTACATCGCGATGATTGTCGCCGCGGCTTTCGTGATACCCGCGTATAGCCAGCAGCCCGGCATACTCACCTTGTGCTCCGCTGTTGGGTTGAAGGCTGCATGCATCAAATGCTGTGATCTCGCAGAGGTAGTCAGAAAGTTCTTTTACCACCTGGAAGTATCCTTCGCATTGGTTCACCGGGGCGAACGGATGCATTTTGCTGAAGTGTGGCCAGCTCAGCGGCATCATTTCAGAAGCGGCATTGAGCTTCATAGTGCAAGAACCAAGGGATATCATGCTGGTATTCAGGCTCAGGTCTTTATTCTCGAGCATCTTGATGTAGCGCATCATCTGAGATTCGCTGTGATGGCTGTTGAAAACCTGCTGAGGCAGAAGCGGGCTGGTACGTGTAAGAGAGGTAGGAATATTGCTTAATGTCGCGTGTTCATCAATAGAGAAAGAAGAAGCGCTGTTCTCATCAGTGAATACGCTGATGATATTAAGCACATCGCCCGGAGTAGTTGTCTCATCGAGAGAGATACCGACAATATTATTTGCTCCGTAGTGAAAGTTGATGCCGCGGGCCTCTGCTTTGCTGCGAATAGCAGCAGCATCGTTCACTGATACAGAGATAGTGTCAAAGAAGGACTTATTCTGTACTGCAACTCCTGCGTCAGAAAGCGCATTGCTCAATGCCAGTGTCAGTGCTGCAGTGCGCTTTGCGATAAGTTTCAGTCCGTCAGGGCCATGGTAGATGGCATACATTGCAGCCATATTGGCGAGTAGTGCCTGCGCGGTGCAAATATTGGATGTCGCTTTTTCTCTTTTAATATGCTGCTCGCGAGTGCCCAGGGCCATACGCAGTGCACGATTGCCGTTGGCATCGATGCTCACACCTATGATACGTCCGGGTATCTGCCTTTTGAAATCATCTTTAGTAGAAAAGAAAGCCGCGTGAGGGCCACCATATCCCATGGGTACACCAAAACGCTGGGCAGAACCAACAGCGCAGTCTGCTCCAAGTTCTCCGGGAGAGGTAAGTAATGTAAGCGCCAGCAGGTCAGTAGCCATAGCCACATAACCACCTGCTTCATGCATAGCAGCAATGAAACCACGATAATCTTCTACGCTGCCCTTGCTGTTCGGATATTGCACCAATGCGCCAAAGTATGTCTGATCGAGGTCTGCGACTCTATAGTCTCCGAATACCACTTCAATATTCAAAGGAGTAGCGCGGGTAATGATCACATCCTTTGTTTGTGCAAAAACGTCATGATCGACAAAGAACCTTGGGCGTGCAGCATGTTTTGCATCCTTGTTAAGTGTGTGGAAAAACATTGTCATTGCTTCGGCTGCAGCAGTTGCTTCATCCAGCAGCGAGGCATTTGCTATCTCCAGCCCTGTAAGATCGCACACCATGGTCTGGTAATTGAGCAGGCTCTCGAGGCGTCCCTGGCTTATTTCAGCCTGGTAAGGAGTGTATTGTGTGTACCATCCCGGATTCTCAAAAATATTGCGGAGGATAACACTAGGCGTATGCGTATCGTAATAACCTTGTCCTATGCAGCTTTTATAAACCTTGTTCTTTAAAGATATTTCCTTCAGATGCTGCAGGTAAGCAGCTTCGCTCATGCTCTCCGGGATACGAAGTTTATGATCCATGCGGATAGATGCAGGAACTGTGCGGGAGATCAGTTCGTCCATGCTGGCCACACCAATGGTGCGCAACATTTCCTTAGTATCCGCTTCATTAGGGCCAAGATGCCGTCCGATAAATTCTTCGTTCTGAATGGAAAATAAATTCATATAGCTATGTATTTTTTTAAGAAAAAAAGATTTGCAAAGATAAACTTATTAGGGGAATTGCCCCGATAGAGCCAGGAGTAAATGTGATGAAAAATGTAAATATTTCCGGATGTTCCCGGTCGCGCGAGGATATGGTTTAGATATGCATTAATATACTGCCGGTAGTAGTGGATGACCAAGGCGGTATTTGCGGCAAATTTTTACTTTTGACAAATGTTATCACAGGACCTTACAGGAAAGACAGCGCTCATAGGAGGCAGTACACAAGGAATAGGATTGGCGTCGGCACAGGCAATGGCAGAGATGGGTGCGCGTTGTATATTGATATCGCGAAATGAGGAGAAGCTGAAAGCAGCAATAGGAACATTGCCTGCTAATGCTGGACAGCAGCATGGCTACCTCGTAGCCGATTATGCAAATCCTGAACAAGTGGGGAGCGTGGTTGCAGAATTTGTTAAGAATAACATAGTGCATATCCTTGTCAACAATAGCGGGGGGCCGGCGGGTGGCCCGATAGCCAAGGCGCAGCCACAAGAGTTTTTGAATGCGTTTAACCAGCACCTGATCTGTAACCATATTATTACCACGCAGGTAATGGAAGGGATGAAACAGGCAGGCTATGGACGCATTATTAATATTATATCTACATCTGTAAAAATACCGCTTAAAGACCTTGGTGTTTCCAATACCATCCGTGGATCTGTAGCCTCTTGGGCCAAAACCATGGCCAATGAGCTGGGGCAGTTTGGCATTACAGTAAACAATGTATTGCCCGGAGCAACTTCCACGGAGCGCCTTGATACCATTCTGAATAACAAATCTGCAAAGACGGGTAAAACCCGGGAAGAAGTTGAAAAAGAGATGATGGACGAGGTGCCTGCCCGCCGCTTTGGCAAGCCCGAAGAGATAGCCGCAGTAGTTGCCTTCCTGGCAACGCCCGCTGCTGCGTATGTAAATGGTACTTCTATACCTGTAGATGGTGGGAGAACGGGGAGTATCTGATTTGCAATAATCCCATCCTTTTTTTATTTTTATCTGTCTTTAAGTCAAACCTGTGAAAATGAAAACTATCTATATCCTTTTGTTGGGATGCCTGATCCCAATATTTTCTTATGCGCAGGCATGGCAATGGGCTCGCGGTAATACCGGAGGCGGTATGGATGGATGGCCGGTTGCCACCGACCCTTCAGGAAATGTTTTTGTGGCCGGGATATCTTGGGGCGACCCCATATTCGGATCAACGGTTTTGAAGAACGGCTCCTCCATGGGCATTTATGCAGGTGTCGTCGTCAAATATGATGCTCTAGGCAACTTATTGTGGGCCAAATCAACAGAAAAGGGAAATGTGTACGTCATGAACATAGCTGCAGATCAGCTTGGAAACGTGTATGTGTTCTTATCTACATTCAGTGCATCTTTTCAAATCGATGGAGTCACTATTACTAATCCTAATGCGGGATCGCCAACATACTTTATCATAAAATTTGATGCTTCCGGAAATGTTACCTGGGTGAAAACAGGATGTGAAGTTGATAACATGTACCGTACAGCAGGCGGATTTGCAACGGTCCTTAGCACAGGAGGTATTGCAACAGACCTTGCCAACAATGTATATGTTACCTGCGCTTACAGAAAGCAGTCGGTGATCATCGGTGGCAATACACTAACAAATGCAGATGCTACAGGTAACAGTTCTGATATTTTCACGGTTAAGTATGACCCGTCGGGTAATGTTGTTTGGGCTAAGAGTACAGGCGGCACAGACTTTGATTATGGTTATGGTATCACCGTCACTCCTATAGGAGATGTATACATTTCCGGTGTTTACAGGTCGCCATCATTTTCTTTTGGTTCGTCGGTCTTGACGAATAGTACTGTGAGTACCGAATACGCATTTATAGCAAGATACGATGGTTCCGGAACCCCTGTTTGGGCTTCGGGCAGTGGGAGTGTTAGCAGCGCATTCGGGATTGGTCTGGCTTCTGATATCAATAACAATGTCTACATGACCGGAGGCTTTCTGGGCAATAATATTACATTGTCGGGAACTACTGTTTCCAGCCCTACTCCCCGGCGCCCAGTTTTGTACCTGGCTAAATTTAATCCGGCAAATGGCGTGGATTGGAGTAGAACAATCTATGCGGGAAGTATTAGTGATACCATTCCCGGTTTCTATAGTGGCGTTTGGGGGTATTGTATTGCTTTATCCCAATGTGGTGTTATATGGGTCAGCGGTGCGATGCAAGACTCAGTGACCATTGAAGACAATATCCTAAAGGTGCCGGTTAATAGTCCGGATCCTATTTTCGTCGCCGGTTATCATACCTATGATGGGTCTTACGTTGGCAGTGCGGCATTGCAGAGTGGGGGAGACGATCAGAATGGCATTGCGTGCGATCGTATGGGTAATTTGTTCCTGTGTAGCGACTACCAAAGTCATGTTGAACTGATAGCCGGGTCGGATACCTTACCAAAAGATGATACTGCAGCAGAGTGCCTATATGTCGCCAAAGCTCCGTTTTTGAAGAGCTCATCAGAAGTTGCAGCGGGTAGCATTGCTAATATATGCCAGGATGGTCAGGATGTTATCAAGGCAAAGCCCGGATATTCTAATTACATCTGGAGCGATGGGCATGTAGGGGCCACGCACAATTTTGTAGATACAGGTGTTTTATGGGTTTATGGTTTTGACAGTTGCGTTTCATCACCAGTAGATACTTTTATACTGGGTAAGAACTGCGACTGCCTTAAGTCCCTATTTATTCCAAACGCGTTCACTCCCAATGGAGATGGGCAGGACGATGTCTTTTACCCTAGAAGCAATGGTGCAATAGATAAGATCGAATCGTTCAGAGTATATGACCGATGGGGCGAGTTATTATTTGAACGAAAGGGCATTGCACCTAATGACGCGTCTAATGCCTGGGATGGCACATACAGGGGCGATCGGTCTCTTCCTGATGTTTTTGTATGGACTGTACAGGCTAATTGCGGTGGTAAAATAGTAGACAAAAAAGGCAGCGTTACAATAATTCGCTAGACTATGAACAAAACAAAATTATTGATCTCATGCTTGTGTGTATGTGGGGGACTATTGTTCGGATGCCAATCGCTCGCACAGGCAGACATTCATTTTTCACAATTTTATGAATCGTCATTGTTGAGAAATCCTGCATTGACGGGTGTATTTTCTGATAACTATAAGATCGCCGCATTTTACCGAAATCAATGGAGTAGTATCACTGACCCTTACGAAACATTCTTGCTTGATCTTCAATATAGACTGACCATAAAAAAAAGTTCAGACGACCACTTAAGTTTTGGGTTATTGGGATATACTGACAGAGCGGGAGAACTGCATCAGAAAATAACAGGAGTGTATCCTGCGTTGAACTACAATAAATCTTTAAGTTCCAACAATAGCTCTTATTTGTCAGTGGGATTTATCGGAGGACAGATTCAATACAGTTTTGATCCGTCAAGGGCTACGTTTAATAATCAATTTTTCAATGGCGCGTACAGCTCTTCAAATCCGTCTTTTGAAAATATTCCTAATGCTAAGATGTCCGTTTTTGACGTGGGTGCAGGGGTCAATTTTAATATCAGCCCCGAAAGGGCAGGAAATGCTACCTACGTTATTGGCGTCTCGGGATATCATTTTTCCAGACCCAATTTCTCGTATTACCATAACCCCACGTTGTCTCAAAATACCCGTTTAAATGTGAATGCTGCGATAATAAGAGAAATAGGGGAGAGTTTTAACCTACATATTCACGGAAATTACTCTAGTCAAGGGTCATATATGGAAGCAATGGGAGCGGTTATGCTTAGCTGGCATACCTTCACCGATAATGGAACCCCCAACCTGGAAATATATGCTGGAGTTATATATAGGTACAATGATGCAGTTGTTCCGTTGATCAAGTTAAAATATAAAACTTTATCATTAGGCGTTAGCTATGATGTAAATTACTCGACATTAAGCCCAGCTAGTAACATGCAAGGTGGTATTGAAACGACATTGACGTTAACGGGCAACTATCCGAAAAATCCCGGAGCCTTCAAGAGCACAGTTTGCCCTCGTTTTTAAGGGTGCTTAAGTAAATCAGAAATTTCCTGCCAAAATTTTGCAGAACAAAGGTCTCTAAGCGCTATTACTAATGTTTTTACAATCAGGAAATTCGGTTTCAGGAAAGCGAAAAAATGTTTTTTTTAGTATGCTTCCGGGCGTGACATTAAAATGACATTATAAATAAAATTATAACAAAAAAACGCCTGAAACCCGCGCCAGTATTGAGAAAAATTTTTTGCTAAATGTGTGTATATTTTCGGGATTGTGTTGTAGTTTTGCCCACGCCTAATGTAAAGGAAAGTTAAATTTTTCAAATATATTTCTGTGCCAGATTCAATGATGCAACTGTATAGAATATGCTCGCGTGGCGCATTCGCCTTCATTTTTTTCTTGCTTTTATGCAATTTTTCTGCAACCGCAGCGCCTGATGGAAAGGCTTTATTCATGTCAAACTGTGCATCGTGCCACAACCCGCTGAAAGACGCGACCGGCCCTGCATTGAAGGACATTGACAAATCATTTCCAAGCAAGCAGTGGGGGTATGACTGGATCCATAATTCAGCAAAACTGATCGCCGCAGGCGATAAAGACGCCCTTGCGATCTTCAACAAGTTTAACAAAACTGCGATGACGCCGTTTCCACAGCTTTCTACTGAGGAGATCGATGCCATCCTGAAATATGTTGATGAGTACAAAGCCCCTGCCGCAGCTCCTGCTGCCGGTGCCGCTGCAGCTTCATCTGAAGGTGCAGAGAGCAATGGTTGGTTGTACACCGTGATCACACTGTCGCTTGTAGTGCTTGTAGTGATCCTGTGGCGCGCGAACAACACACTGCGTCGTGCCGCTAATGAAAAAGAGGGTATCGCTAATGAGAAGGAGATCCCACTTTACAGAAGCAAACTGGTTATTGCAATTGTTGCTATCGTTGGCTTTATCATGGCAGGTTACTGGATCGTGAACGGTGCGATCAATGAAGGCCGCCAGCAGAACTACAAACCTTTGCAGCCAATCTACTACTCGCACAAAGTGCATGCCGGTATCAACCAGATCAACTGTCTTTATTGCCACGCAGGTGCTGAGAAGAGCCGCCAGGCAATGATCCCTTCATCTAATATATGTATGAACTGCCACAAGCAGATCAACAGCTATACCGGTGAAGCAGAGCATCCGCTGGTTACTGCAGAAGGAAAGAAGATCAATGGTACTGAGCAGATACAAATGTTGTACCGCTATGCCGGCTGGGATCCTAATAAGAAGGATTACAACCGCGATGCTAATGGTAACATTCTTGCTACCCCTATTCAATGGGTGAAGATCCATAACCTGCCTGACCACGTTTACTTCAACCACTCACAGCACGTGAAGGTGGGCAAGGTACAGTGTCAGAGTTGTCACGGTCCAATCCAGGATATGGATGAGGTTTACCAGTTCTCTGCACTGTCAATGGGCTGGTGTATCAATTGCCACCGCCAGACCGAAGTGCAGTTTGCCAACAATAATTATTACAGCATCTTCGAAAGATATCATGCTGAGATCAAGGCTGGTAAACGTAGTGGTGTAACAGAAGCGGAACTGGGCGGAACAGAATGTCAGAAGTGCCACTACTAATAGTGGTTTAGACCGAGTTTTTGAATTTTTTTGAATTTTGAATTTTTGAATTTGCTTTATGAGTCAAAAACAATATTGGACGGACCTGGAACATCTTAAAAACATCAATGCCAACGTTGAAGTGGCTGAGAATGAATTTAAGGAAGAATTGCCGTTCGACTTAAGCGATGGCGTATTCAACGCAACCACTCCCCGCCGCGATTTCCTGAAGTTCTTAGGCTTCAGTACAGTTGCCGCTACACTTGTAGCAAGCTGCGAAATGCCGGTGCGTAAAGCTATTCCTTATGCTATAAAGCCTGAAGATATAACACCGGGCGTTCCAAACTACTACGCATCAACTTTTGCTGATGGTGGCGACTATTGCGCTATCGTTATCAAAACTAGGGATGGCCGCCCTATCAAGATAGAGGGTAACGAACTGTCTTCTATCACACAGGGTGGTACATCTGCAAGGGTGCAGGCCTCTGTACTGAACCTGTATGATAAAGCACGTCTTCGCTTTCCGTATGCAGATGGCAAAGAAGCTACATTTGAGGCTATTGACAGAATGGTAAAAGAGGGTATCGGCAATAAGGCAGGTTATCTCGTTACCGGTTCTATCCTCAGCCCAACAACAAAAGATATCATCACTCAGTTCACTACTAAGTATCCTAATGTTAAGCATATCGTGTATGATTCTATTTCATACTCCGGTATGTTGCTGGCGAATGAAGCTTGCTATGGCAAGCGTACATTGCCTACTTTTCATTTTGATAAGGCGCAGACCATTGTGAGCCTCGGCGCGGATTTCTTAGGTACATGGCTTTCTCCGGTTGAGTTTTCCAAAGCTTATTCCAAGGGCCGTAAGGTGAATGCAAAAGAGATCAGGCTATCCAAGCACTACCAGATAGAGCCTACGCAAACTATCACCGGTGCATCTGCCGACCACCGTGCTACATGCCGACCAACTGAAAAAGGAAAGATCGCTGTAGCGCTTTATAAAGCAGTTGTAGATGGCGCTCAGCCAAACCTGAGCAGCCCTGCACTGAATAAACTGGTTGCCAGCGCTGCCGCAGATCTTAAGAAAGGAAACGGCCTTGTAGTATGTAGCTGCAACGATGTTGTGATACAGACTGTTATCAATGCGATCAATGACAAGATCGGCGCAAATGGTAACACCATCAACTGGGCTGTTACCAGCAATAACAAGCAAGGTATTGATAAAGATTTTGTTGACATGGTAGCGGCTATCGATGCAGGACAAGTTGGTTCTGTATTGCTGCACGGTGTTAACCCCGTTTACGATTACTTCGACGGTAAGAAATTCGGAGAGGCACTTGCGAAAGTTCCTTTGACAGTTTCTTTCGCTGAGCGTATGGATGAGACCGCTCAGAAATGCAAGTATATAGTTCCTGATCATAACTTCCTGGAAAGCTGGGGTGATGCTGAGCCGAAGCCTAATTACTTCAGCCTGCAGCAGCCGGGTATCGCGCCTTTGTTCAAGACACGTGCATTCCAGGATTCACTGATGACATGGGCCGGTGCTACACAGTCTTACGGAGATTACTGGAAAGACTTCTGGGCCAAGAAGCTTGGTAGCCAGGAAGCATTTGATAAAGCATTGCAGGACGGTGTTGTAGAACCTACCGGAGCTATGGCAAATAGCGGTGGTGCATATAACGGCAACATCGCTGATGCTATTACAAAAATAGACGGACGGCAGGTGTCCAGCGGGGTGGAACTGGTAGTTTACCAGAAGGTAGGTATTGGCTACGGCGGCGCATGGAGCAATAACCCATGGCTGCAGGAGATGCCAGATCCGATCACAAAGGCTACATGGGATAACTACCTGTGTGTTTCTCCAAAGCGTGCAAAAGCGCTGAAGGCAGAACTGACCGGCTTTAGTGAAGTAGAAAGCAAGAAGCCTGTTGTTGCTGTGAAAGGCGCAAATGGTTATACAGTTAATTTACCAATAGTAGTAGTGCCCGGCATGCATAACGATGTTGTTGCCGTTGCTGTTGGCTATGGCCGTGATGCTAAGGTAGGCCGTGCTGCTGCCAGCGATGCGACCAAGGGCGGAAAGAACGCGTTCCCGTTTGTGATGTTCAATGGTCAGACCTTTGAATCTCATCACGATGTAACGATCGCTTCTACAAACGAAACTTATGATATCGCTATCACACAGACGCACCTCAGCTATGAAGGACGCCCGGTGATCCACGAGTTCACATTAGACGAGTTCAAGAAAGATCCGCAGGTGCTCATGAAAGAGCGCGGAAAGGAGATAGGTGAATACACTGCATTGCCATGGATAGAAGAAGGTAAGGAAGGAAAAGAGGAGCTGGCTGATGCAGAAATGCAGGAGAACTACCGCAAGAACGGTACGCTCTATCCTAACCATCCGTATGAGGGTGTTAAGTGGGGCATGTCCATAGACCTTAACTCATGTACCGGTTGCGGCGCATGCGTAGTGGGTTGCGTTGCGGAAAATAACGTTTCGGTTGTTGGTAAAGACCACGTACTGAAGAATCATGAAATGCACTGGATCCGTATCGACCGTTACTTCAGCGGTATTGCCGACGATCCTGATACCATACAAACTGTGTTCCAGCCCATGCTGTGCCAGCATTGCGACAATGCGCCATGTGAGAATGTGTGCCCTGTGTCTGCAACTAACCACAGCACTGAAGGTTTGAACCAGATGGCTTACAACCGTTGCATCGGTACCAAGTATTGCGCGAACAACTGTCCGTACAAAGTACGTCACTTCAACTGGATGGACTGGAACGGCGCTGATGCTTTCGCAGACAACATTTATGAAGATGGCCGTCGTGACGACATTAATGATGACCTGACCCGTATGGTGCTGAATCCTGATGTAACCGTGCGTAGCCGTGGTGTAATGGAGAAATGTACCTTCTGTGTACAACGCCTCCAGGATGCCAAGCTGAGCGCGAAGAAAGCGGGCCGCCCGCTCAGGGATGGAGAAGCGCGTACAGCATGCCAGACAGCATGTCCTACAAACGCTATCTCCTTCGGTAACGTAAACGATAAGGAAAGTGAGATACACAGGCTGCGTGATAAGGACCAGGCAGAGCGCTTGTTCTACGTACTGGAGCATATCCATGTGCTGCCTAATATCAACTACCTTGCTAAGATCAGAAATACAGAAGAGATACACTCAGGCGATGAATCTAAGGATGATCTCATGAAGTATCACATCTAAGCTGAACGGAAGAAAAAAGATGAAGCGGTAACACGCTGAAGAAACAGGAAAAAGAATTAAAAAATTACTAATTACGTGCTATGCATATTAAGTACGAATCGTTTGTAAGAGAGCCACTTGTAGATGGTAATAAGGATTATCACCAGGTGTCTGAGGATATCATAGGCCCTATCGAGCGCAAGCCGGGCCGCATGTGGTATGTTGGTTTTGTATTCTCCATCATCCTGCTTTGCTACGGTATATTCTCTGTGACCTGGGCAGTTTATTGGGGCCTCGGTACCTGGGGTGTTAACCGCACCATCGGTTGGGGTTGGGATATCACCAACTTCGTATGGTGGATCGGTATCGGTCATGCCGGAACCCTGATCTCGGCGATCCTCCTGTTGTTCCGCCAGGGATGGAGAACAGGTGTGAACCGTGCTGCGGAAGCGATGACGATATTCGCGGTAATGTGCGCGGGCCAGTTCCCGATATGGCACATGGGCCGTGTATGGGATGGCTTCTGGGTATTACCTCTGCCAAACTCTCGTGGTCCGCTTTGGCCAAACTTTGACTCTCCGCTTCTTTGGGACGTGTTTGCGATCTCTACGTACTTCACTGTTTCTTTGTTATTCTGGTATTCCGGCCTTGTACCTGACTTTGCGCTTATCCGCGATAGGGCGAAGACTAAGTTGCGCAAGATGCTTTACGGTTTGGCTTCTTTCGGCTGGACAGGTACAGCTAAGAACTGGCAGCGTGCAGAATCTCTCTGGCTTGTACTCGCAGGTCTTTCTACACCACTCGTACTTTCTGTACACACGATCGTATCTTTTGACTTTGCTACATCCGTAATTCCGGGATGGCACACTACCATCTTCCCTCCATACTTCGTTGCCGGTGCGGTATTCTCAGGTTTCGCGATGGTGAACACCCTGCTGGTGCTGACACGTAAGATACTTCACCTCGAAGAGTACATCACTATCGGCCACCTTGAGGCGATGAACAAGATCATCGTATTGACCGGTTCTATAGTTGGTGTGGCTTACCTGACGGAGCTTTTCATAGCATGGTACAGCCAGTCATGGGGTGAAATGGCTGCATTCCAGTGGCGTATCATGGGTCCATACTGGTGGAGCTACTGGGCGATGATGACCTGTAACGTGGTTTCTCCACAGCTTTTCTGGGTGAAGAAACTCCGCAGAAATATTCCGTTCACTTTCGTAATGTCTATCGTGGTGAACATTGGTATGTGGTTCGAACGTTTTGTGATCATCGTTACCTCTACTTACCGCGACTGGATCCCGGGAAGCTGGGCATACTACAGCCCTACATGGCCTGAAGTAGGTTTCTACCTTGGTACATTCGGATTGTTCTTTACCTGCTACTTCCTGTTCGCTAAGTACTTCCCTGTTGTTGCGGTACATGAGATCAAGTTTGTACTGAAAACATCCGGTGATAACTATAAGAGAGGTATGGAGCGTATCGATACCCAGGATGCAGAAGAGTTCATACATGCAGTGCATGCTCATCATGAAGAAGAGCATCATGCAGAGGTTGCTCACCACTAAGAGCGGGAAGAAGAGTTTTAATATTGACTATAGAATTTAATACAAAATGGCTATAAAGAAATTTGCGGTAGCAGCTTACGATGACGAGGAAGTATTGTTTCCTGCGGTTAAGAAAGTTCGCCATAGCGGTTATAAGTTACATGATATCTATACGCCTTTTGCTGTTCACGGTCTTGATGAGGCAATGGGCCTTAAGACCACAGACCTGCATATCGCCGGCTTTATTTATGGCTTGTGCGGTACCAGCACAGCGGTAGGTTTCATTTCATGGATATTCACTTCAGACTGGCCGATCGTTTATGGTGGCAAACCACACTTCGCTTTGCCGGCATGGATACCGATCACTTTCGAATTGACCGTGTTGTTTGCGGCAGTAGGTATGACACTTACTTTCTGCTACCTCAACCAGATCATGCCGGGCGTTAAGAAACATGTGTTCCACCCGCGTCAGAGTGACGACCTGTTTGTAATGGCTATTGAATTGAACGATCATACTCCGGAAGCGGAAGTACTGAATTTCCTGAAAGCGACAGGAGCCAAGGAGACAAATATCCAGGTTGCTGAAGATGGCTGGTGGTACGGGCGCTGGGACAAGAAAGAAGCATACGAATTGCAACAGGCGTAAGAGATTAAAAATTTAGAGTGATCATTTAGTTTATTTTTGATTTTAATATGAACAAGATAAAAAGCATACTAGTAGCAAGCCTCGGCATAACGATCGGCCTTGTGTCATGCGACTCTGGTAATATGCGTCGTACACCCGGTCACGTATATGCGCCGGATATGACCTACTCGCGTGCATATGATGCTTATACAGGCAACCCGAACTTTTCTGATAGCCTCACCAGCCGTCCGCCTGTTGCAGGTACGGTAGCTCGTGGCCATCAGTTGCCTGATCATCTTAAAGAAGGAGATACTACTGCTTATAAGACGTTTACGACCAGTATGCGTTTCGATGAAGACCAGATGAAGGAAGGCAAGCGCCTGTTCAATATTTATTGCGGTATCTGTCATGGCACCAACCTTGACGGACAGGGGCCATTGTTTGCCAGCGGAAAGTTCGCGTCAATGCCGGCTAATTTCAAGGATGGTAAATACCTGCATATGCCTGTTGGGCAGATGTATGCCGCTGTAAAATATGGTAAGAATATGATGGGCGCGTACGGTAGCCAGCTTGATATCACTCAGCGCTGGATGGTCATCGCATATATCAAGAAAGTTCAGTCTGAGAATGGCGGTGACGCGTTTGCCTTCGGAACGACTGCTACTGCACCTGCTGCAAAAGCAGACTCAGCGAAGATAGCAGAACCAATGATTGCAAAGGCGGAAGCTAAACCTACAACTGGCGCCAAGCCAAGTATGGAAGCTGATGCAAAAAAGAAGTAAGTAAGAAATTTATAAAACGAATTTTAATAAAAGTTGCAGACAATGAATGACCGTTTTGAGATACCAGCACGATTAAGGAATACTAGTCTTGCCCTTATCGCGGTAGGCGTTTTAGCCTTGATAGGAGGTATAGCAAGTTTACTTATGGGGCACAGCACGGATATAGACAGGGCTCGTTTCTGGGCAGTGCTTTTGCATGACAGTGTTTTCTTCCTGTTGATCACAACAGTAAGCGTATTTATCCAGGCTGCGGTGTCGTTGGCACAGGGTTCATGGATAGTTGCTTATCGCAGGGTTCCGGAGGCTATCGGTGCTAATGTATGGCTTTTCGGAGGCATTGCTACGGTGGTTATGCTGCTGATCGTGTTCACATTCAGAGATGCACATGGTATCAATACCATTTATCAATGGGTAACACCCGGCAATGATTCGATACTGCTGGGTAAGAAGGCTTTCCTGAACCCCGGTATGTTCGTTGGCTTTACTTTGGTTACTGTAGGGCTTTGGTCTTTCTTTGGCCGCAAGTTCCGTGCAATGTCCATTGCACAGGAAAGCGCACCTAAGAACGATACTAAGATATATTGGAAAGTATTCAGGTTGTCTGGTGTGTTCCTGTTTGTCTATGCGCTGTCTCAGATGAGCACCAGCCCATGGTACTGGATCATGAGCGTTCAGCCACACTGGTATTCTACGTTGTTTAGCTGGTACACTTTTGCAAGCGCATTCGTAAGCGGTATGTCACTGATACTTCTGTGGGTTGTTTATCTCAAGAACCAGGGCAATCTGCAACTGGTGACCATCGAGCACATGCACGACCTTGGTAAGTTCATGTTTGCTTTCAGTATCTTCTGGACATATCTGTGGTTTGCACAGTATATGCTGATATGGTACGCAAACATCCCTGATGAGACTATGTACTTCAAATTGCGTCAGCAGGGTCCTTACAGCATCATATTCTATGCCAACTTCATCATCAACTTCTGTATGCCGATCCTCATACTGATGGCTCGTCCCAGCAAGCGCAACTACTTTACCATTACATTCATGGCGATGATGATCATCTTCGGCCACTGGTTGGACTATTACCAGATGATAATGCCGGGTATCCTGAAAGAGAACTGGCATATTAACTGGTATGAGATCGGTATTTTCATGGGATTTGTCGGATTGTTGATATTCAGCGTGTCCCGTACACTTGCAAAATCTTCGCTCGTGCCCCATAATAACATCCTGTTGAAAGAAACAGTGATACACCTGAGCTAACGAACGAAACTGAATAAAGCGTAATTAAAAAGATTAACTAGTAAATACAAGCTTAACGACCATGTCGGTATTTTTAATAATAACTTTGATAGTCCTGGTATTTATCATCATCTACCAGATCAGTAAGGCGAGCGAATACGCATCTGTATTGCGTGGACAGGAAAAAGTGAACGCGCAGACCAACCGTGTTATCGCATGGTTGCTCGTGGTCATGTTCGTACTGGGCATGTGGGGTATCTGGGAGTGTCATGAGCTGCTGAAGGACAAGATGCTGCCTAAGGCTGCCTGTAAGACAGGTGAGAACTATGACTCAATGTTCAATGTGACCATTCTCGTTACCGGTGTTGTATTCTTCATCACACAAACAGTCCTTTTCTGGTTCGCATTCAAATATCAATCTACTGAAAAACGTTCTTCATTCTTCTTTGCGCATAACAATAAACTGGAGATCATCTGGACAACTATTCCTGCTATTGCCATGGCTATACTCGTTGCTATCGGCTTGCGTAACTGGTTTGATGTAACTGCACCTGCACCTGCAAATGCCACAATAGTTGAGGTTGTCGGAAAACAATTTAACTGGATCATCCGCTACCCCGGCAAAGACAACGAATTAGGTAAAAGAGACTTCCGTAAGATCAACGATGCCAATAACATTCTCGGTCTTGACTGGAGCGATCCCCATAATACCGATGACATCATTTCTCCCAGTGGTGAGCTGCATCTTGTAGTTAACAAGCCGGTGAAGTTGCTCATCAACTCACGTGACGTGATACACGACGTAGGTCTGCCTCACTTCCGGATCAAGATGGATGCTGTTCCCGGCATTACTACTACTTTGTCATTTACGCCTACGATCACTACTGCGGAAATGAAGACCATGACACACAATCCTGATTTTGTGTACGAAATTGCGTGCGATCAGTTGTGTGGTAAAGGTCACTACTCTATGCGCGGTACGGTGATAGTAGAAACTCAGGCAGAATACGATAAGTGGATGGCCAGCCAGGCATCCTATTATTCTATGAACAACCCGGCGGCCGCCCCTGCGGCGCCAGCCCAGGGTGAGGCAAAGCCTGAAGCAAAAAACGATAGTGTAAAAGCAGTAACGATGAAATAATCGGCTAGGATTAGCCATAAAAGTGAAAAAATGAATAACCAAGAAATTATCATTGAAGGACATAATGTAGCACATGGCGCTGGTTCAGGTTCGGACCATCATGGCCATGAGCATCATGAGCAGCATTTTATCTGGAAGTATATATTCAGCCAGGATCACAAGATGATATCAAAGCAGTTCCTGATCACAGGTATCATTTGGGCTGTTATTGGTGCTTTGTTCTCAGTATTTTTCCGCTTACAGCTTGGCTTCCCTGATTCTACATTCCCGGTGATGGAGAAATTCCTCGGCGAATGGGCTAAGGGTGGCAAATTGTCTCCGGAGTTCTATTACGCTTTGGTAACGATGCACGGAACAATTCTTGTGTTCTTTGTACTTACAGCCGGTTTGAGCGGAACATTCGCTAACCTGCTGATACCTTTCCAGGTAGGAGCCCGCGATATGGCGTCGCCGTTCATGAACATGCTTTCTTATTGGTTCTTCTTCCTGGCAAGTGTGCTGATGCTTATTTCTTTGTTCGTGGAAACAGGCCCCGCATCCGGTGGATGGACAACTTACCCGCCACTCAGTGCACTGAAAGAAGCGTCCCTTGGTTCGGGTATTGGTATGGATCTGTGGCTGCTGGGTATGTCATTCTTCGTTATCTCATCACTGCTTGGTGGTCTGAACTATATCTCTACCGTACTCAACATGCGTACAAAGGGTATGTCTATGACGCGTCTGCCACTTACCGTATGGGCGTTGTTCTTTACCGCCGTACTGGGTGTACTTTCGTTCCCCGTGCTGTTCTCAGGCGTTGTGTTGCTGATATTTGACCGTAACCTCGGTACCAGCTTCTATCTTTCTGAGATATTCATTGGCGGCAAGGCATTGCCACACATTGGTGGTTCTGCCATCCTTTACCAGCACTTGTTCTGGTTCCTGGGTCACCCTGAGGTGTACATCATCATGCTTCCGGGCATGGGTATGGCATCCGAGGTATTGTCAACGCACAGCCGTAAGCCTATATTTGGTTACTTCGCCATGATCATATCTATGGTAGGTATCACCTTGCTGGCATTCGTAGTATGGGCGCACCACATGTTCGTAACAGGTATGAGTCCGTTCCTCGGGTCTATATTTGTACTCTTAACTCTTCTTATCGCTGTACCTTCAGCGGTGAAGGTATTCAACTGGATCACCACTATATGGCGTGGTAACCTGCGTTTCAATCCACCTATGCTGTTTGCGCTTGGGTTTGTATCCCTGTTCATTTCCGGTGGTCTTACAGGTATCTTCCTGGGCAACTCCGCTCTTGATATTCACCTGCACGATACTTACTTCGTTGTAGCTCACTTCCACATTGTAATGGGTGTGTCCGCGTTCTTTGGCATGTTCGCAGGTATCTATCACTGGTTCCCTAAGATGTTTGGCCGCTTCATGAATAACACACTCGGCTATGTACACTTCTTCATAACATTTGCCGGTGCTTACCTTATCTTCTGGCCTATGCACTATGAGGGTATTGCCGGTATGCCACGCCGTTATTATGACTACTCTGCATGGGAGTCATTCAAACAGTTCCAGAGCCTGAATGGTTTCATCAGTATCGTTGTGGTGATCGTGTTCTTTGCGCAGCTTTTATTTGTGATCAACTTCTGCGTAAGCATGTTCCGTGGCCGCAAGCTCACTAATCCTAATCCATGGGGTTCTACAACCCTTGAATGGACCACTCCGATCAATCCCGGTCATGGTAACTGGCCTGGTGAGATACCTGAGGTTCATCGTTGGCCTTACGATTATAAGGATGATGGTCATGGTAACGACTTCATTCCTCAAACTACTCCTTTGAGACCGGGAGAGGAATCGCACTAACTGATACAAACTAACTATATAATAAATGCCCCGCAACGCGGGGCATTTTCGTTTTATGCTTGCGAATATGTTGGATACCTAATCTTCTTTTTTCAGAAAGAAATGTGAGTCTCCACCACGCGTATGATATACGGATACCAGCTTCCATCCATCCTTAGCCATATAATTCAGAATGCCGGCTTCGCTATCAAATTTCATTGGTTTACCTGTCTCCTTCCTGACAAGCTTATGCTTTGAGGTATTGGCATTGCCGTAAGAGACCTCAACTACAAACCGTTTGAACCAGGGCCTGTAAACAACTGCCTCACAATAGCTCGGATTTTCTGCAAATGTGCTCGTAGTAAGCAGGCATATAGCCGTAAGTAACAATAGCTGTCTCATATAGTGTGTTTTATTTTCTGTTTGACAGCCGCATATGTCATTCGTTTAATCACCTTTTTGCCTGTTGGATTTTTTTAACATGCCAAACAAAAATGGGTATTCCATCGGAATACCCATTTTTTGAAATAGCCATGAAAAGGCTAGTAGCCAAATATCTCTTCAAGTGTCAGCTTTTTTACCGGGCCTATTTTTTGTACATCGTCGGCTTTAAGCTTCTTTTCAGAAGCTACGATGCAGTAGGTAAAGGGTTGTCCGGCCATGTTCTCGGAGTGATATTTCTTCAGATCTGCGTAGGATATCTTGTCTGTGTTATCATAGATGCGTTTGCGTATATCATCAGTAAGTCCTTTACGTTCTGCGGCCAGGAAATTATAGACGATACCGTCCTCTGTAATGCGTTCAGTTTCGATGTTCTTCTTTACCTCGGCCTTTGCTGCCTGCAGGTTGTTTTGTACAGAAGGCAGGTCGTTAAGCAGCTCATTCATTGCAGTTACCGACTCGTTGAATTTATCGGCCTGGCATCCAACATATGCAGAGATCACATAGGGGTCTTCTTTCTTATCAGGAGTAGCTATATAAGAGTAGGTAGAATAAGCGAGTGCTTTACTTTCGCGTATTGTCTGGAAGACCAGTGAGCCCATACCACCACCAAAGTAACTGTTGAAGATATCTATCACCGGCTGTTTTGCAGGATCAAAGCCAGCTACGTTCCTCACCCAACGCACTTCACTCTGTACCATGTCATAGTCGGCAAACAAGACTTCATTCTTAGCTTGCACAGTTGGCGTGAATACTTTATTTGGTGGCGTTGCGTTAAACATGTCGGGTAATTTATGTACGCACTTAAGAGAGGCTGTCAGAGCAGACATAGAGGAAGGACCATAGTAAATAATACGATGGCTGAAACCGGATAAATGATGTATCTGCACTATCAGGTCTTCTGACGAGATATTCTTTAACTCTTCATTGCTCAGTACATTATTGAATGGGTTTTCAGCGCCGTACCGGGCATAGTTAACAAGGCCATTCATGATAGCGCCTTTGTTGTTCTTGGCATCAGCCCTGCTTTTTGCCAGTCTTGCTTTTAGCGCCGTCAACGCTTCTTCATCTGCCTTGCAGTTTGCCAGGAGGTCTTCCAGCAATGCCACCGCTTTATCAAAGTTGTCCTGGAGGCCTTCGAGGTTGATGGTCGTAAATTCATTGTCAGTCCGTACGTTAAAGCTGCATGCCAGTTTGTAGAATTCTTTTGAGAAATCTTCAGATGACATTTTATCTGTGCCAAGGAATTGCAAATACTGAGCTGCTACACTTATGCGTTTATTGGACCAGTTCCCGATCTTGTAGCGGTAAGAAAGCCGGAAAAGTCCATTGTCATCATTGTGCACATATAATATTTCTGCAGGGCCCAGGAATGTCCTTTTTATATCTTTGTCGTAGTTCAGCCACACCGGTTGCAGCGGGCTTACAGGCATACTGTTCACAGTCTTTACAAATGGTGATTGTGCTTCGCGGTTTGTTTCCACAGGGGTGATGGGGGGCTTATCTACCTTTACTATGCTTTTGTCTTCGCCTTTACGTTTATAAATCACCACATAGTTGTTGGTAAAGTACTTGTTGGCAAACTCCACGATATCTTTCTTCGTCAGCTTTGACAATTGCTCGGGGTATGCCACGTCATTGGCCCAATCTTCTTCACCTGTAAATGCGCTCATCAGGTAGTATGCGCGTGAGCCGTATTTCTCAGACACCTGCATCATTGTCTTCTTCTGATTGTTGACAATAGATGTGAGCAGGTTGTCGTCGAAATCTCCTTTCTTCAGCTTCTCGATTTCACCCAGCATCAGGCTTTTTACATCCTCGAGGCTTTGTCCCATAGTTGGGTTGCCCTGTAAGTGCAGGTAACCATAGTCAATGAGTATATTGGCACTGGCGGAAGCACGTAAAAGTTTCTGTTTCTTCACAAGATCAAGGTCAATAAGGCCTGCTTTACCATTGGTCAGGATCTGGCCAACAAGGTCTGCAAGCAACATGTCCTTAGAGTGCACGCCGGGGTAACGATAGCCAATGGCCACAAACTCTGCATCCGGCCCCATTACTTCTTTTTCTATCGGAGCTGTTATAGGTTGTTCCGGTTTGAAAGTGTACTTGGGTACCGGTTTGTTCTCCATATAAGAGAAGTACTGGTCAACCTTTTTTATCATATCGTCAGGATTGAAGTCGCCTGAGATAATGATACCCATGTTGTTGGGCACGTAGTAGGTATTATAGTACTTTCTGATTTCCTGCAGAGATGGGTTCTTCAGATGTTCTACAGTACCTATGGTTGTTTGTTTGCCGTAGTTATGATTTTGGAAAAGATTGGACAGCATCAGTTCAGATACCTTACGGTTATCATTGTCCAGGGTCCTGTTCTTTTCTTCGTAAACGGCTTCCAGTTCAGTATGGAATATGCGGAATACAGGGTCTTTAAATCGTTCGGCCTGAACCTTCAGAAATTTGTCAACAGCATTGGCCGGAATATCTTCTGTGTAAACAGTCTGCTCAAACGATGTGAATGCATTAGTGCCCTGTGCACCCATGGCAGACATCATTTTGTCATACTCATTGGCAATAGCATATTTGGCGGCTACACCGGATACTGAGTCAATGCGCTTGTAGATCATTTTTCGTTTATCCTCATCCTTTGTATGGTTATACTCTTCATAAAGGAAGTTGATCTGGGTAATGAGCGGCTCTTCTTTTAACCAGTTCATAGAGCCGAAATTCTGGGTGCCTTTGAACATCATGTGTTCCAGGTAGTGGGCAAGGCCTGTATGGTCTGCCGGGTCGGTCTTGCTGCCCGCCTTAGTGGCAATATAAAAATGCATGCGTGGTTCTTTGTGTGTGGCGCTGAGTATCACGGTAAGCCCGTTACTCAACGTATAGAACCTGGCTTTCATCGGATCGTTAGTGACATACTTATACTTGTAGTCCCCCGACTTCTTTTCTTCCCACTGGTATTTGTTGGCTTCTTGTGCAAGAATACTTCCTGAGTATAACATGCAGCCAATAAGCAACGACGATCTGCTTATATTCATATTGTATGATTTTTATACAGCCTGAAAATAATTAAAACTCCCCACAACCGCTATTCTTTAACAATGTCACGTGGTATTAATTAATGCGCATACGCTGAAAAGAGATCCAAAATAGTTTTGTGGTGAAATGTACCTTATGGCAGCGGGTCGTGGTCAGCCAAGTTTCTTTGGTTTCCAGGAGAGATCTGTGAATTTCTTCTTTCTCAGCAGGAAGTAGTCGAAAACTATGCTGCGCGGATAGATACCTTCTGTGTTGCGTTTGGTTTGCATCACCTTGTTTTCGCGGCGCTTTTTCAGCCATTTCCCAAGCTCCCGGTACACATGGTAGTGTGCCTTTACAATAATGAGCATCTCCTTCACTTTACCGGTAAGCAGCAGTCTTAGGCCTGCTACACCGTCAAGCACCAGCCGGAACGGGAACAACCACAGCATCTTGCTTCCGCGCTCATTTTTTATAAGCAGTATGATGTTGTTTCTGAAGTTGTAGTAAAGTTTCTGGGGACTGCCATAGCTGATAACGCTGCCACCAACATGATAGACAAGCGACCGGGCCACGTATCCTATCTTATATCCGGCATTCTTCAGCCTCCAGCAGAGGTCAACTTCTTCCATATGGGCGTAAAAGTCGTTATCCAGCCCACCTACCTTATGATACAGGTCGGCGCGAACCATCAGGCATCCGCCCGATGCCCAGAATACCTCAATATTGTCTTCGTACTGGCTGTTATCTTTCTCAATGTCAAAGAATATCCTTCCCCTGCAGAACAGGTATCCGTATTTGTCCATGAATCCACCGCCGGCACCTGCATACTCAAATAGTTCGCGATCTCTCCAGTAGCGTATCTTGGGCTGACACGCACTCAGCAGCTCATCTCTTTCCATGGCCTGGTGAAGTGGCGGGAACCACCCCTCTGTTACCTCGAAATCGGCGCTAAGCAGGATGTAATATTTGGCTTGTATTTGCTTCAGCGCTTCGTAATAGCCATTGGCGAAGCCATGATTAACAGCGATCTGCAGAGTTTGTACCGTAGGAAAGTTCTGCTGAACATATTGCAGTGTGTCGTCGGTAGAAGCATTGTCAACGACAATGACCTCATAGCCTGTCTTTGCTTCTTCAACGATCTTGGGCAAAAACAACTCATGCCATTTTGTACCATTGTAGCTGAGTATTACAACGGCAGTATCCTTATGGCATACGATCATAGCGGATTTAGTGCTATTGATTATTTGTAGGTAGGTTCGTAAAGGGTATTACCCGGCACCGGAGTAGTATCAGGCTTCTGGAACTTGTGCTCGTAAAGGTTATAACAACCGGACCACGCAAAAATGAAAAAGCCAAAGAAGCTCAGTAAGAAAAGAAAACGTGATTTTGAAGGTTTATTTAATTCAATATCATTCTCGTTATCCAGCTCTATGTCGAGGTTGTTATGTTGCGTGCTCATGATACTTTGATAAATTTCGTTGGCAAAAATAGTAGTAATTCTTTCAAAATCATAATATTTTTACCCATCCTGCGTTATCTTGCCGGGGAGTGTATGAGGCAATATTTTAATTGGAAAACATATCTATCACTGATAGCGCTGCTCATTGTAAGTGCCTCACTCTACTATACAAACCAGCTTGCCGGTAAGCTGGCCAATGAGGAGAGGAAAAAGGTGGAGGAGCTGGCCAGTGCCCTTAAGACACTTAGCAGCCCAACAAACACCAACAGCCAGGAAAACGCTTTTGCCAGTAATATTATTGAACAGAACTATACGATACCGCTTATCGTCACTGATGAGAAAGGTAAAATACTGGATTTCAAGAATATTGACACTGTAAAAGCACTGACTCCGCATATCAAAACTGTTGAGAGCAGGCTGGCTGAGTTCAAAAAGCTGCATGCACCTATCATTGCCGACTATGGTACCGGCCGAAACTTCGTTTATTACGGAGAATCGGAGCTGTTGATACAGTTGAGGTATTTCCCATATGTGCAGCTTGCTATTATCATTCTGTTCCTCCTTGTGGTGCTCATAGCAGTCACGTCGGCACACCGTAGCCTGCAGAACCAGGTATGGGTAGGCCTGTCAAAGGAAACGGCGCACCAGTTGGGGACTCCCTTAAGTTCTATAGAGGCATGGCTGGAACTGTTGCGGGACGATAACTCCAATACTGATGCAGTGGTGGAAATGCAAAAGGACCTCGATCGCCTGAAGCTGGTGGCAGACAGGTTTAGCAAAGTGGGCAGTGAGCCTCAGTTGGAGGAGGAGAACCTGGTGACGCGGCTGCAGAGCATTGTAGAATACATGCAAAAACGGGCGCCACAAAAGATCGTGATAAAGCTGCACCATAAAGAAAATGAGATATTGGCCAATATCAGTGCGCCACTGCTGGACTGGGTGATGGAAAATCTCATCAGGAATGCCCTGGATGCAATGGCCGGACAGGGAAAGATAGATATCACTGTCTCTAACCACCAGCAGCATGTATATATAGATGTTCAGGACAATGGCAAGGGTATTCCCGGATACCAGGTCAAAAAGGTGTTCACGCCCGGATTTACCACTAAAAAAAGGGGCTGGGGGCTTGGCCTTTCCTTATCACGCCGTATAATTGAAAAATATCATCATGGTTCCATTTTTGTGAAACATTCGGAAGTGGGCAAGGGCACTACTTTCCGCATCATACTCAGGCGATAGAGTAGCTGTCTAAAATTTTACCGCCGGAACAATTGTCCTTTTGACTTTTTGACTATCTTTGCCGTCCCTCAAATGAGAAGGATGCGGCGATGGCGAAATTGGTAGACGCACTACTTTGAGGTGGTAGCGCCTGTAACGGGCGTGGGAGTTCGAATCTCCTTTGCCGCACCTACGCCAGAAATGGCAGGATTTTGAAAGGATTGTTGATAATTCAGCGATCCTTTTTCCTTTATTATCAATGCTTTAGGTCGGTTATAGTGGTTTCAGACCTATTGCTTTTCTGGCTTTATTTGTCTCTTCCATGTTTTGCGGATCCGCCGGTTTCCCATCTTTGCCAACTACCTCATCTGCGTAATAGAGTGGTGCAAGGTGTTGTCCGTACCGGTAATTATCATAGATGCGGGCATATTCTATTCCTGGCAAATTTCCGTCAGCTACCTCGGCCATCAGGAACCTGAAGAATGTGTCCGTTTTTACCGAAGGTGACGCATGCAGCAAAATTGTTGAGACCTTGTAGGGTTCAATATACTTATTGGGAAACCCAAACCGGTCAATGATCCCCATCAATTTTACGAAGTTAGAGGAGTCTATTACAGCTTGCAGTCTCCACAATGAATCCTTTTGTAACTGGGATATGCCGGACTTACCGCTTCTCACGTCCGACATTCTCCGAAATTTTGCAGCATCATCCATTTGCCGGTATGCTGCCAGCTTTTTTTCATCAAGTTCGCCATACATCAGCATCCATCTATATTTCTGGTCGCTGACAAGCAGGGCTTCCAACTCGTTACTAAGGCTATCCCTCTGTTGCCGGGATGGTCTTGTATGCTTTATTTGTCCATAGCAGACCACAGAAAGAAGTAAGAACAAGGATAATAGGCTTGGCTTGTGCACGGGCTGTATATTTGACAGAAAGATAAGCAACTGCCGTCTTTTTTCGCTATGCCTCATCGTCTCACCCAAGGGAAAAAGCACAGTTTGTCGTCTAAAGAGCGGAATATTGTATCCGGATGAAAAAGCATGTTGTCATATGCGGTCTGCTGTGCCTCGTCGCGCTGATGTCGTTCAGGTCGGGGAGGTATGCCTTTTTTCACAAGCCCGAAGGGTGGCCCGATCCTGTATATAATTTCAGGAAGCATCCGCTAAGAGCAGGGAAGATTGCGCTCGGAAGAGCATTGTTTTACGACCCTATATTGTCAGCAGATAGTACAATATCCTGTACCAGTTGCCATTTGCAAGCTACCTCCTTTACCCATGTGGACCACCAGTTAAGTCATGGAGTGCTCGGTAAAATGGGAAACAGGAATGCCCCGGGTCTTGTGAACCTTGCATGGAGCAACCTGCTGATGTGGGATGGCAGTGCTGATAATGTTGATGTACAGGCTTTCAAGCCCATTACCAATCCCCTGGAGATGGATGAGACCATGGACCACGTGGTGCAAAAGCTACAAAGAAGCCCGAAGTACAGGGCCATGGCTTACGATGCATATGGCGACTCCGGCATCACGTCGGGCGATGTAGCCGGGGCCTTATCCCAGTTCTTGCTCACCATGGTAAGCGCCAATGCAAAGTACGACCGTGTTCAGCGTGGCGAGGAGAAATTCAACGAGCCTGAAGAAAGGGGTTATGCGTTGTTCAGAAAGAACTGTTCTGTATGTCATACCGAGCCGTTGTTCACAAACGGCGGTTTTGAGAACAATGGATTGATGGTGGATGATTCCCTGCGGGATATGGGCAGGATGAAAATAACACACAACAGCGGAGACTCCCTGAAGTTCAAGGTGCCCACATTGCGCAACATCGAATATACCTATCCCTATATGCATGACGGGCGGTTCAAAACGCTGAACATGGTGCTGAATAACTACATCATGGGCATAGAACAAAGCCCCACGCTGAATCCTGTGCTCAAAAAAGGCATTTTCCTTACCTCCGGTCAGAAAGCAGATTTAGTAGCGTTTCTCTTGACCTTGTCCGATAAGGAATTCCTGAAAGACCCTCGTTTCGGCTATCCGGGAAAATAACTGCTTGCGATGCGAAGGATAATAGACATGCCGGCGTCTTATCTATATCAACTCACTCAAAATTTAAGTATATGAACACGAAGAACCTATTATTTGCGGCACTGCTGGCTATGGCAAATGTTGCCAATGCGCAGGTTTCAGACCCGATGATCACCAACTGGTGGTTCAATACAACGGGGAATAAGTACAAAGGCATTCTTACAGACGTAGAGTCTGTTTATTATACCAGTTCCAATGTATATGTGAAGACAAGCGGTGTGCCTAATTACTATGCCGACGGGGTGACCCATAATAATGCCAAGGATCTTGCCGCTACCTGGCAGATACCACGTAGCCCGGTGAAAGCAACCTCTCCGACAGGTGTTATTGGCGGGCAGACCGGCTTAATGGCCGACGGGTCTGTTTTTTTTCACCCCGGCGATGCTCAATCCTACCTGAGCGCGGGCATATGGAATCGCCTTGCCTATTACTTCGAAGGAATGGATATGGACGCGGCAAACGGCCATAGCACACCCGACAACATGTATCACCACCACTTCGATAACCTGAAGCTGCACGGATGGGATGCCACAAAGCACTCCCCGATAGTTGGTTATGCATGGGACGGTTACCCGGTATATGGTCCGTATGGCTATAAAAATCCAGATGGAACAGGCGGTATTGCCCGCATGCAGACCAGCTACAGTACCAAATCTTACACTACGCGTACCAGCGGTCCGGCAGTCGATCCGTCATACCCGATAGGTTGTTTTATTGAAGATTGGCAATATACAGCGGGTTCCGGCGATCTGGACGACCATAACGGGCGCTTTTGCGTAACCCCTGAATATCCATCAGGTACCTATGCGTATTTTACCACTGTTGATGCAAGTAACAAGCCTGTTTACCCATATTTTGTAGGTCCGACATATTATGGAGTGGTCACAATGTCTAATACAGGTCCTACGGGCGGTAAGGCCACTGTACCTACCGGCGCTACCAAGTTCGACCCGGCAACCCTGGCAGTAGCCGAGGTTGCTGCGATAGACGCCAATGTGGGCATATACCCGGTTCCGGTTGTAACAGACCTCAACATAGATCTCAAAGAGAACGGGGATTATACAGTGGTATTATATGATCTGCGAGGCGGAATATTGCAAAAGTTAAACACACAGGTATCTGCAAAAATGAATATGAGTGAGCTGCCTTATGGTGTTTATTTTGTGGAGGTTACGGATAATGTAAAAAACAGTGGGTTTATAAAAAGGATTGTAAAACAGTAAAGTTTGGGTGGGGCTTTTACGGGAAAATAAGCCTGTGAGTGAAAAAGGCGGAGCAAATGCTCCGCCTCTTTTGTCATAGTGGGTGTTCCATTCTTTTTGAAGCTGATAATTAGTACATTCGCTGGTGTTTTTTATTCAGGAGTCTAAAAACTACAGTTGCAGATTATGAGAAAGACAGTATTACTGATCGCCGCTTTGATCATGGGAGCCAGGGGCTTCTCGCAGACCGATATGGGTATGCAGATGATATTTGTAAAAGGGGCCAGCTTTTTTATGGGAAGTGATGACCCGCACTTCCAGGATAAGGAATATGACAATGAACGTCCCGTGCACCGGGTAAGCATTGGCAGCTATTATATAGCTAAATACGAGGTGACCAATGGCCAATGGCGTAAGATCATGGGCATGTATCCACCTGCTTATACCGGCGTTGATTATGATAACAAATATTGCGATGAGTGCCCGGTGGTGAAGATTAGTTGGGATGATGCCCACGAGTTCATCAGGAAGCTGAATGAGAAATTCCCCAATAAGCACTACCGCCTGCCTACTGAGACCGAATGGGAATATGCCGCACGTGGCGGAAAATACTCCAAGACCTATTTGTATGCAGGTAGTAACCGCATTAACGAGGTGTCCTGGAACGGGCATGAAAAAGGCTCCACGCACCCTGTAGGTGAGAAGAAGCCAAACGAACTGGGCATCTATGATATGTCCGGTAATGTTACCGAGTGGTGCTCTGACTGGTATGGAGAAGATTACTATTCAAAGACAGTGGACGAGATAGACCCTAAGGGGCCAAAGACAGGCACTAAGCGCGTGGCACGAGGAGGCTCCTATTTCGACGATGACATTACCTGCCGTACCACATACCGCAGCCGCTTTACACCGGATAGCCGTCAATGGAATATCGGGTTCCGCCTGGCGCTCGATTACTGATCTTCGTATCTTAGGATATAATTAGTTTTTCTATACGGGAGCGTTCCCATAACTTTGGAGTGTAGTTTCCTGATGATGGACGCAAGAAGGGATAGATGGAAGGTTTGGACGCCGGTGCTTTTTTCGCTCGTACTTATTGCCGGCATGATATTGGGTTTCAACCTGCGCGACTCTTTGCGCAACAAACGCTATATCAGTACAGTTATTCAACGAAATGACCGGCTGGAAGATATTATAGACCTGATCAAGGACAGGTATGTGGACACACTGAACAACAATGTGCTGTATAATGATGCTATCAATGGCATACTTAAATCGCTTGACCCTCACACTGTTTATATACCTACAGACGAACTGCAGGGAGTGAACGAAGACCTTGAAGGCAGTTTTTCCGGTATTGGCGTCGAATTCTCAATTGTTCACGATACGGTACAGGTAACCAATGTAATAGACAACGGGCCCGCAGCTCACGCCGGCCTCGAAGTTGGAGATCAGTTGATCAAAGTAGGCGATAGCTTAGTGGCGGGACGCAATATCACATCAGAACGCATCATTGCAATGCTCCGGGGCAAGGCGCGCAGCAATATTGCAGTAGCCGTTCGGAACACAGCGAAAGGTACGTTACGGAACGCGACCATCACCCGCGATGCTGTTCCCATAAGTAGTGTGGAGGCCAACGTAATGGTGGATGACCGCACCGGCTATATCAAGATAAACATGTTCAGCGCAACTACTTACGATGAGTTTGTGCCTGCATTGAAGAAACTCATTGACCAGGGGGCAACACAACTCATCCTCGACCTGCGCGGCAATCCGGGCGGGTACCTTGATGCTGCTACATCTATCGCAGATAATTTCCTCGACGATAATAAGCTTATTGTTTACACCGAAGGCAGAAGTACACACAGGGCAGAGTATAAGGCTAAGGCCAAAGGTCTTTTCGAGCAAGGCAGGATAGTGGTATTGATCGATGAAGGGTCGGCATCTGCAAGTGAGATTTTGGCAGGGGCTGTGCAGGATTGGGACCGGGGTATAGTGATAGGGCGCCGCTCTTATGGCAAGGGGTTGGTGCAGAAACAATACGAGATGACCGATGGGTCTGCATTACGGCTTACAGTGGCCCGCTACTATACGCCGTCCGGCCGGAGCATACAGCGCTCATTTGCGCGTGGGCGTGATGCTTACCAGGAAGATTACGAAAAGCGATTTGAGAACGGTGAGCTGACAGGCGCAGACACGGCTACCAATACAGATACCACACGGTATTATACCGGGAAACACCGGGTGGTGTATGGCGGAGGCGGTATCAAGCCGGATGTGTATGTTCCGTATGATACTGCGCATATCTCCGCCGCGTTGCTGTCTATGATATATAGCCAGGAGCTGAAGGCCGCGATTTGGGATTACTTCATTCAGAACAGGGCAAAGCTTAAGTTCAGCGGTATATCCGATTTTATACACTCGTTCAATGCGCAAAGGAAGGTGACAGATAACTACATTGCTATGCTTGACCCTGTTTTGCGCAGAAAGGTCTTACACGCACTTGAGAAACCCTATAATGCAGATCACCTCGATCTGCAGATCAAGGCGCAACTGGCAAGGTTCCTGTTTCGCGACAACGGATACTATGCGGTAAGTGTGAAGGACGATGATGCTGTCAATAAAGCGTTGAATATTCTCAACAGCGACCAGTACTTAAAGATCATAAGCGGGAAGTGACCCTAGCCATCTTATTTCTGACGGATCATTTGCATCTGCGCAAAACGTTTGATGTCCGTTAGTGAGCAACCAGTAGCGGCATCGTATCGTGCGCTGGTAGTTGAGCAATTGATGCAGGGTTTTTTCAGTTATCGGTACTTCAGGCGCTTTACATTCTGCAAGCATCCAAGGCCGATGTGAGCGGTCATAAACAACAATGTCAAATCGCTTGTTCATTGTTCCTACAAGGATGCTTTTTTCTACTGCTATCAGTGCCGCGGGATAATTCTCCGTTGTCATAAGGTGTTGTAAAATAACCTGCCGTACATGCTCCTCCGGAGTGAGTACGAGCCATTTTTTGCGCACGGGGTCAAACACTTTTGTCTTGTCATCTTCCCGCTGCAGCCGTAAGGTGATCTTTGAAGTGTCTATGTCGATCATTCCCTTCAAAAGTATTAACTTTAGAGTATGAAAACAAAGCAGGATATTGTAGAGAACTGGCTTCCCAGGTACACCGGGCAAACACTCAATGATTTCGGGCACTACATCCTGCTTTGTAATTTCAGCAACTATGTCACCCGCTTTGCGCAAATGCATGATGTGCCGGTCGTTGGCATGGACAAGCCAATGCAGTGTGCTACTGCTGAAGATATAACCATTATCAACTTCGGCATGGGTAGCCCTACCGCAGCTACTATGATGGACCTCTTATCGGCCATCAGCCCGAAGGCTGTATTGTTCTTGGGTAAGTGCGGCGGCCTCAAGAAGATAAATAACGTCGGCGACCTGATACTGCCTATTGCAGCGATAAGAGGTGATGGTACCAGCAATGATTACTTTCCGCCGGAGGTTCCTGCATTACCCTCATTTGCCTTGCAGAAGGCAATATCCACTACTATAAGAGATTATTCACTCGACTATTGGACCGGGACAGTCTATACAACAAACAGACGGGTATGGGAACATGATGAAGAGTTCAAAGCATACCTGAGAAAGATAAGGGCAATGGCCATTGATATGGAGACGGCTACCATATTCATCACCGGGTTCAGTAACCGGATCCCTACGGGGGCATTGTTGTTAGTGTCCGACCAGCCCATGGTGCCGGAAGGTGTAAAGACAGCAGAAAGTGATACTGCGGTCACTCGCCAGTTTGTCGATACTCACTTGCAGATAGGGATCGACTCATTGAAGCAACTCATTAATGACGGTCTCACCGTAAGGCACCTAAGGTTCTAATGCAGCGGGCAGATACTATACTCTCGGTCAGTGACCTGCGTGTTTCATTTCCGGGTAACGGGAATTTTGTTGCCGTAAACAATATCTCATTTACGCTTGGTAAAGGCAGAACACTCGCTATAGTTGGCGAGAGTGGTTCCGGTAAATCACTGACAGCCCTTGCCCTGATGGGCCTGCTCCCACCTCAGGCTGTTCATGAAGGTAAATTGATATTGCATCCCGGAACTAAGGATATAAGCCTCAATGCTGTTGACAGGCAACAAATAAAGGGTAAGGAGATAGGGATGGTATTCCAGGAGCCTATGAGCTCCTTAAACCCTGTAATGTCTATCGGGAAGCAGTTGCAGGAAGCGATAATGATCCATCAGTCATTGTCGAAAGCGGATGCGAAAGAATTGGCAATAGACTGGTTGGGCCGGGTTCAGTTGCCTGCTCCGGGGAATATATATGCACGCTATCCGCACCAGTTATCCGGCGGGCAGAAGCAGCGGGTAATGATCGCGATGGCAATGTGCAATCACCCTTCATTGCTTCTTGCCGACGAACCTACAACAGCCCTGGATGTAACGGTACAACACGAGATCATCGGGCTGATGGGTTATCTTCAGCAAGAGCATGGCGCCGCTATGATATTCATCACTCATGACTTATCTCTTGCCGCGAGGATAGCAGACGATGTGCTGGTTATGTGGAAGGGGGAAGCTATTGAATACGGACCTGCATCACAAGTCATTGATCATCCTGCCCACGCTTATACAAAGGCCTTGCTGGCCTGCAGGCCAGCACCCGGCAAGAAGGGGTATAGGTTGCCGGTTATCAGTGATTTTCTGACCGATGATAAAGAGTATATTCCGCAAAAGGATATAGTCCGGCATTGGTCAGAAGATACATTGTTGTCGGTATCAGATATCAGGGTATGGTTTCCTGAGCATAAGACACTCTTTGGTAAAACGCAGGCTCATTTTAAGGCCGTTGATGGGGTGTCATTTCAATTGAAAAAAGGTGAAGTATTGGGCCTGGTAGGGGAGAGCGGCTGCGGTAAGAGTACAGTATGTCGCGCATTGATGGGGCTTGTTCCGGTAAACAGCGGAAGTATGCAGTTCAATGGTGAAGAGTTGTCCGGCAAGACCGCGAGGGAGTGGCGTACGTTGCGGAGGCAGATACAAATGATCTTCCAGGATCCGTATGCTTCACTCAATCCGAGAATGACTATAGGAGATATGTTGGCTGAACCGCTCATTACCCATGAAATAGTGTCCCGTGCTGGCGTAAATAAGGAAACACACAGATTACTCGATCTTGTTCAATTACCGTCAGAGGCAGCTTACCGTTATCCGCATCAGTTTTCCGGCGGACAGAGGCAGCGAATAGGTATTGCGCGCGCGTTAGCGCTCAGGCCGCAGTTGCTCATATGCGATGAGAGTGTATCTGCATTGGATGTAAGTATTCAGGCGCAAGTTCTGAATCTATTAAAGGATCTGCAGCAGGAGTTTGATCTGACCTATTTATTTATTTCCCACGATCTGTCTGTCGTTCATTATTTCAGCGACAGGGTCATGGTCATGCACGAAGGAAAGATAGTGGAGGAAGGTCCTGCGGATGCAGTTTTCGATGCTCCTGCTCACGAATACACGCGCAGGCTTATTGCATCTACTCGGTAATTTGTACTAATTTCGGGCAGTGTTTATGAAAAGGGTTTCTGCAATTCTCGGTTTATTGATATTGTTTGCTGCTGCATGTAAGCAAAAGCAGGAAGATGTAATGGCGGGTATTAAGAAGCATTACGCTGAAATAAACGATAAGCTGAAGGGCTATACCCGCAAAGAGGTGGACGACATTACAAATCCGGGCGGTGGGTCTATTACCGGCTATTACCGCGACGATGAAGTGAAAAAAGTTACCGCTCAGCACTTTTCAGATACCAACAGGGTCTTCTCGGAATACTATTTCGATGATGGTATGCTCATTATGGCTATAGAGCAGAATTTTGTGTACAACAGATCTGTTAAATACACCGAGGAGGTGGCGAAGGCTGCAGGAGATTCCATATGGTATGACGACAAGAAGACCAGGCTGCTGACCAGCCGCTATTATTTCAAAAAGAACGGACTCATCAAGTGGATCAACCAGGACGATATTGACATGCCTGTCAATTCCGGAGAGTTCATCAATAAGCAATCGGAGCTATGGGCGCAGACGGTAGTTTTGCTCAAGGAATTAAAGGAACAATAGCTATTTAAGAATAATATTTACTTCTATTTGTCCCCATCTTTTGTTGCCCGTTTGCTGCTAAGTCTTTTTTTTACTTCCGTCAAAATGTGGTACTTTTGCGCCGATTATATCATTTTTAGTTTTAATCAAATATGTCAGGACAGCTTAAAGAGGTTCGTAACCGAATAAAATCAGTAACATCTACCCAGCAGATCACAAAAGCCATGAAAATGGTGAGTGCTGCCAAATTGCGTCGTGCACAGGATGCTATCATCCAGATGCGCCCCTATTCGCAGAAGTTGCAGGAGATGTTGAGCAATATCGTTAGCGGTTCGTCGTCTGAAGCCAGTATGCCATTGGCCGATGAGCGCCCGGTGGAAAGGGTGTTGCTGATACCGATCACCAGCGACCGTGGCCTGTGCGGAGGTTATAACTCCAATATCATTAAGCTGACCCGTGAGATCATCAATACAAAGTATGCGGCACAGCATGCTAAAAAAAATGTGACCATCCTCCCTATCGGTAAGAAAGCGTACGAATTTTTCCAGAGAAACAATTACAAGCTGGTTGATACCTATTGGACCATCTTCTCCGATCTTTCTTTTGATAATGTGCGCCAGGCTGCGATATATGCTCAAAAGGCGTTTCTTAACAAGGAATATGACCGCGTAGAGCTGGTATATAGCCAGTTCAGGAATGCTGCTACACAGGTATATACCGTTGAGCCATATCTGCCGATACCTAAGACAGAAAAGAAGAAGGGTGATAAGTCCACAGATTTTATATTCGAACCGTCAATGACGGTGCTGTTGCAGGAGTTGATGCCGAAGATACTGAATACACAGGTGTACAAGGCAGTGCTCGATGCCAACGCTTCGGAGCATGGTGCGCGTATGACCGCGATGGACAAAGCCAGTGAGAACGCGAATGAGTTGCTGAAATCGCTCAAGATCAGCTACAACCGTGCGCGTCAGGCAGCCATCACTACCGAGCTTACCGAGATCGTGAGCGGTGCTGCGGCTTTACAGGGATAATTTTAAACGACTCAATATCGGGGAACCCTTGTCACCTGGCAAGGGTTTTCTTTTTATAGGTAATAGGCGCAATACCGGGCATTCTGATGTTAATACTATATTCCGGCTTTTTGCCTCAGTTTTAATAAGTTTGTGGCATGAAATCCAATAGGATATTATATTTCGTTCTATTTATTTTGACTGTATCTGGTTACAGTTGTAAGAGTGGAGGGAAAAAGGCACCAGCCTTGGCGGATGATCCCGTCTTCCAGACCGAGCCCGCTTTAAGAAATATCACAGAGCAGATCAAAAGAACGCCCACTGATGCCGAGTTGTTCTTTGATCGTGCAAATATGCTTCGCCGCATGGGGAAGGATACCCTGGCGCTCAATGATTATAAGGCTGCAATTTCTTTAGATTCCGGTAAGTCGCAATATTATAGTGCCATCGGCGATCTCTTGTTTGAGACAAAGGATCTGGCGGGTTCCCTGGAGTGGATAAAGAAAGCGATCAGATTAAATCCCGAGGATAGGCGCGCCCATCTTAAAATAGCAAAGATGTGCCTCTACATGAAGAACTACCCCGAGGCTTTCAAGGAAATAAATGTGGTACTGAGAAAAGACGTGCATGACCCTGAGGGATACTTTCTGAAAGGCATGGTGTATAAAGACATAAAAGATACAGCTAAAGCGATCTCCAATTTCCTTACAGCTATCCAGGAAGCGCCGGATTATCGTGATGCTATGATACAGCTTGGTTTGTTGGAATGCAGCAGAAAAGACTCTATTGGTTTACGTTATCTTGACAACGCTTTTAAACTGGACACCTCGGACGTATTCCCTATATATGCAAAAGGCGCGTATTACCAGGAGAATAAGAACTATGCGGCTGCTAAGGAAGAATACCGGAAATGTATCCTGCGCAATACCCGCTTTGCCGATGCGTATTTCAATATGGGGTATATCTTAATGCAGGAAGATTCAGTGCAAAAGGCATGGCGCCAGTATAACCTGGTTACTAAGATAGATCCGATGAATCCGACCGGTTATTACAATCGGGGGTTGTGCAGCGAGATGATGGATAGCATTAAAAATGCCGTTGCTGACTATCGGATGGCCATAGCAATGGATACATCTTATAGCAGCCCTAAAGAAGCGCTCAGGCGCCTGAAAGCGGGGAAACAATAAATACTTCTTATATTTCGAATATTAACGTCTAACTTCAATAATATGCCTATAATAGCGCCATCTATGTTGTCCGCTGATTTCCTGAACCTGGGAGCGGAAATAGATATGATCAATGAGAGCGAAGCAGATTGGTTTCATCTTGATGTGATGGATGGACAGTTTGTTCCGAATATCAGTTATGGTATGCCCATCATTGCGCAAATGAAAAAGCGCGCTAAAAAGACCTTTGATGTGCACCTGATGATAGAACAGCCGGAGCGCTATCTTGAGGACTTTAAAAAGGCCGGGGCCGATTATCTTACGGTGCATTACGAAACAGGCTATCACCTGCATCGTACACTTACCGGCATAAAAGCACTGGGTATGAAAGCCGGGTTGTCTCTCAATCCTCATACGCCGGTATCTATGGTGAAGGATATCATTCATGAGATAGACCTGTTGCTGATCATGAGTATTAATCCGGGTTTCGGTGGGCAGAAGTATCTTCCGCTCACAGACGGAAAGATAAGAGAAGCAAGGGCTCTGATCGCAGAGAAGGGCGCTGCCACACTCATAGAGATAGATGGTGGAGTGACCCTGGAAAATGCGGGGCACATCATCGCCTGCGGTGCCGATGTACTGGTCGCCGGTAATACGGTTTTCTCGTCTCCGGATCCGAAAGACACAATAAAAAAACTGAAACGATCAGGAAAATAAAATACCAACCACTACGTTTACACTCAGTATGCTGAAAAGATCCGTCCTTATTGCAATGCTTCTACTGTCCTTTGTCAGCGTTTTCGCGCAGAAGGCTACGATAAGCGGCGTCATACGTGACGATAAGGGCAAACCGATGGAGCAGGCCATTGTAGCTGATGCAGAGACCGGCATAGGGACAAATACTAATGTCAAAGGCTATTACATGCTCGAAGTCCCCGCCGGCAGGAGTTTATCTATAGTGTTTGGCTTTACAGGCTACCAGGAGCAACGCAAGCGCATATCACTTACAGCCGGGGAGGTGCGCACCATTGATATTGTGCTCAGGGAGAATGCCAATGAATTAAAGGAGTTCACCAAAACAAGCGAACGTAAACGAACAGAAGCGGGCAGCGTTTATCTCGATCTGAGTAAGGTGGACTACATGCCAAGCACCATTGGTGGCGTGGAGGGGCTCATCAAGTTGGCCGTCGGCTCACATAATGAGCTGTCCTCACAATACAGCGTACGCGGTGGTAATTATGATGAGAACCTTGTCTATGTGAATGACTTTGAGATTTACAGGCCGTTCCTCGTGCGTACAGGTCAGCAGGAGGGCCTGAGTTTTGTGAACTCAGATCTTGTTTCCAATATCAACTTTTCGGTCGGCGGTTTCCAGGCAAAATACGGAGACAAAATGAGCAGCGTGCTGGACGTGTCTTATAAGCGCCCCACTCACTTTAGCGGATCTGTAAGTACCAGCTTGCTCGGCGCATCCATGCACCTGGAGGGGGCATCAAAGAATCAGAAGCTTACTTACCTTGTTGGCGCGCGCCAGAAGAGCAACCAGTATCTGCTGCAATCACAGCCTACAAAGGGCGTGTACAATCCCTCTTTTACCGACCTGCAGGCTTTGATAAATTACCGTATCAACAGTAAGTGGGAGCTGGAAGCTATTGGTAACTATGCGCGCAACAGGTTTACCTTTTTTCCGCAATCACAGGTAGCCAGCTTTGGCGTGTTGAACCAGGCCTATCAACTTGATGTGTTCTATGATGGCAGCGAATTCGATCAGTTCGACTCACGTTTTGCCGGCATCTCCACTACGTATCATCCCGACTCATCCCGGTTCAAGATAAAATTCCTGGCGTCCGGTTTTCAGACTCATGAGTACGAGACTTATGATATTGATGGCCAGTACCTCTTTGGCGAGCTGCAGACAGATCAGAGTAAGAAAGACTTTGGGCAGATAAAGACCTACCTGGGCACGGGTGGCATACACGATTTTGCGAGGAATTATCTAGATGTAAGTGTAGGTGATATTGGTATGCGCGGCTCATATGATGCGCACAGGAATTTCATACAGTTTGGAGCTAATGCCACTATGACCACCATCAGCGATGATCTGCATGAATGGGAGCGAAGAGACTCCGCGGCTTTCACACAGCCGTATGACCCCGATAAGCTGTTCCTTTCCTATTTTTATAACACATCGTCCTCGTTAAGCTATATGAGGTTCAGCGGGTTCATCCAGGACAATATACATTTTGATGCGGCAGACAGGTTTACCGCTACCGCAGGTGCAAGATTCAATTACAGTGCGCTGAATGGTGAATTCCTCGTAAGCCCACGCTTGCAGATGGCATACAAGCCGGCCGGCATTAAGGACATCATCTTTTCAATGTCGGCAGGTATGTATGCCCAACCTCCTTTCTACAGGGAAATGCGTGATCTGAGTGGTGGCTTAAATACAAGCCTGAAAGCACAGAAATCGGCTCATGCTGTACTGGGTGTGGACTATAACTTCAAGATGTACGATCGCCCGTTCAAAGTAAAGGCAGAAGGATATTACAAGAACCTTTGGGATCTTGACCCTTATATTTACGATAATGTTCGTATCAGGTACACCGGAAAGAACGATGCTGTTGGTTATGTTTATGGGGGAGAGGTTCGCCTGTATGGCGATCTGGTAAAGGATGCCACCTCCTTCATTAGTGTAGGGCTGATGAAAGCCGAACAGAAGATAACGGATAGCCCGGGCATTGCCGGGTATAATGGCTATTTCCCGCTTCCTTCCGATCAGCGGTTTACATTGGGTATGTATTTCGAGGATTATCTGCCGCGCAACAAGAATTTTAAGGTACATATCAATGCCATGTATGCTGCAGGGCTGCCTGTTGGTCCGCCTACGGGTCATCTGTACCAGGCTGTTTTGCGCCTTCCCGACTATAAGCGTGTGGACATCGGTTTCTCAGCGCTGCTGCTCGATGCGTCTCGCAGGAACCGCCCCGCACATAGCTTTTTCAATAACATAAAAAGCATCTGGGGCAGCTTTGAAGTGTTCAACTTGCTCAGCATCCAGAATACCCTTTCCTACTCATGGATACAGGACTGGACCAGTACTAAAACCTTTGCAGTACCCAACAGGCTCACATCGCGCCTGCTGAACGTGAAACTCCTGTTTAATTTTTAGATAAGGATAGTTTTTATCTGTGGAAACCCTTGCCGGCAGGGGGCTTCGATAGATTGTTGTATTTTTCTCCTAAAAAGATTTTGTCGAAAAAACAATATGCTTATCTTTGCGCTCCGATTGGGAATAAACCCCCGGTCATAGTTCTTTAATAATGATTTCGTAGCTCAGTTGGTAGAGCAATACACTTTTAATGTATGGGTCTTGGGTTCGAGTCCCAACGAGATCACGAACGGGAAAGAAAAAGGAGGCTATCAGCCTCCTTTTTCTTTTAGCACATGCCGGATCGCTAACCTATATGTTTTTGAAGTACCCTATTTCAGCCGCTCAAGTACCCCTTTCCTTTTTACGATATTCTTATAGTCCCATTGTATCTTTTTCGATTTCCCGAGCCACCGCTTCAGGTCCTTTATGTTTATTTCGTCTGCCGATCTGTACCTGGCTTCTGCTGCTTTAAAGCTGCCCTCGGGTTGTAATCTGGGCTCGTCAAATGATTGCCCGCTCCAGAACAATAGCCTGATGCAGTCTTTTAGTTTGCTGTAACCGGCAACAGGGTTACCATCTATGAACCATACCGGGTGGCGGTGCCATATCTTATGCTCAGCCTTTGGCAGGTTGTTGCAGATCTCTTTATACAACGTATCGCATATTTCCCGGTCACTGTCATTCAGTGATCCATGATATGCCATGATGTCGTCGTTCGTATTTTGTACAGCCATGAGAACAGGTATTGTCCGGTGAAAAATAGGAAATGTTAAGTACAGTTGTATTGATATTCGCGTTGGGCAGGAAAATGTCGCTATACTGCCCCTATATTTGGCATTATTTCCCCCTCAGGGGATACGGGTAGTTGCTATCTTTATGAATAATCTTTCAGCACATGGACAGCAGTTCAAAGAAATACACCTCCGTCGATGATTATATTGCCTCCTTTCCGCCTTCTGTTCAGGAGAAGCTGGAGGAGATAAGGCAAATAATTGTTGCCGCTGTGCCGGATGCGCAGGAGGTGATCAGTTATAATATGCCGGCTGTGAGGCAGAATGGCGTACTAGTATATTATGCGGCCAATAAAGAGCATATAGGGTTCTATCCTACCGCCGCGCCTGTAAAAGTGTTCGGGCAGGAGCTGGCCGGTTACAAGACCTCAAAAGGAGCCATACAGTTTCCTATGGATAAGGCTATCCCGAAAACACTTGTGCGGAAGATAACGAAGTTCAGGGCCGCCGAAGACCGGGAAAAGGCAAAAAAGAAAGCCGTTAAAAAGAAGTAGGGGTCGCCCGTTTTCTTGATGTTGGTGCATATATTTGGTGAACAGGATCATTGGCTATGTCATCATATCTCTCCTATAAGTTTATTGATACTCCCGGGTTCATCAATACGTTCGACGAGCTTCCTTTATGGAGTGCTTCTTTTGGATTACTGCTCTTAAAGAATCTGGAGTACAGGCCTGGATTGACAATAGTTGACGTGGGCTCGGGTGCAGGCTTCCCGTTAATGGAGATAGCATCCCGCTTCGGTGCCACATGCACATGTTACGGGGTGGATCCCTGGCACAATGCAAATACCCGGGCCAGGCAGAAGATACAGGATTACGGGCTTACCAATGTAGAGATCATTGAGGCATCGGCAGACAAGATACAGTTACAGGATAGTAGTGTTGACCTGGTGGTGTCCAATCTCGGTATCAATAATTTTGACGATCCTCCCGCGGTATTTGCCGAATGTTATAGGATATTAAAGCCGGGAGGTAAGCTGTCCATCACTACCAACCTTGATGGTCATTGGCAGGAGTTTTACGACGTTTTTGAACAGGCGTTGAGGGCGCTCAATAAAAATGAAGCCGCCGATAGGCTTGTAGCGCACTGTCGGCATCGCGGAACCGAAGACAGTATATCCTCCTTGTTTTCTCAGGCCGGATTTCAGGTGTCTAAGGCGGTGACGGAAAGTTTTGAGATGAAGTTTACCGACGGCGGTTCGTTTCTCGATCATCATTTCGTAAAGCTGGGATGGCTGTCCTCATGGATAGCAATAGTTGATGATAATGACCTGGAGCTTATCTTCAATACAGTACAACACAACCTTGATGTGTTAGCGGCCGAGAAGGGAGGTTTTACACTTACCGTACCTATGGCATATATAGAAGGGAAGAAGTAGTCGTATAATATTTGCCATGTTCTCACGTTTGTAATGCATGAAAAAACGCACGCCTGTATTCTCGGTCATCAGCTTCCTTATCATGTCTGTTTGCAATGCGCAGACTATCAATACCATTGCCGGCAATGGCACCGCCGGGTCAGGCGGTGATGGTGCGGCAGCAGCAGCTTGCCAGCTCGATCATCCGATCGGTGTTGCTGTTGATGGTGCGGGTAATGTGTTTGTCGCAGACAGGGGCAACAGCAGGATAAGGAAGATCACTAGCTCAGGCATCATTTCAACGGTAGCAGGCACCTCTGCTGCCGGCTATAGTGGAGATGGTGGCCCGGCTACGGCGGCATCATTATCTTCTCCGGTAAGTGTGGCAGTAGATGCTGGCGGCAACCTGTATATAGCGGATCTTGGCAATCAGCGGGTAAGAAAAGTGAGTAACACCGGTATCATCTCTACATACGCAGGCACAGGTACTGCGGGCAACAATGGTGTTGCTGGTCCGGCCACTACTTTAATGCTGAATAATCCTCGTGGAGTAGCTGTTAACAGTGCCGGAGATCTGCTGATAACTGACCAGGGGAATAATAGGGTGCTCATAATAGACGCATCGGGTCTGATGACTGTTTTGGCGGGAACAGGCACCATTGGGTATAGCGGAGACGGCGGCCCATCAACTGCAGCTCAGTTCAATGGCCCGTACGGATTGGCGACAGATGGCTTAGGGAATACTTACGTCTGTGATGTGGATAATGAACGCATACGTCGTATCGGCTCATCGGGAATCATTACTACAATCGCCGGAAATGGCACAAGTGGCTACAGCGGGGATTTTGGCCCGGCAACAGCAGCACAGTTGTCGGAGCCTATAGGTGTGGCGGTCGACGCCGCAGGAAACCTGTATGTAGCAGATGGCTGGAACGAACGAATCCGCCAGGTAAATACATCAGGTAAGATCACAACCATTGCGGGCAAGGGTTCAAAAGGATTCAGTGGTGATGGTGGTTTTGCCGGCGCGGCAGAGTTCGCCGATCCATATGGTATTGCTCTCGACAATTCGGGAAATATGTACATAGCCGATTATACCAACAACAGGATCCGGTACATTACTCATACTACATCTGTCTCGTCCGTAGCCGGAAAGTACGGCATCAGATTCAGCCCCAACCCTTGTAAAGATAAGCTGCTCGTCAGTATTGCTTCAGTTGTTGATGAGGATGTCCGCATAACAATAACCGATATGTCTGGCAGAATGGTCAGCAGTATGATGGCCAGGACCAATCACCCTGCGGAGATGGACATCAGGGTGCCGCACGGATTGTATTGCCTCTCGGCAACCACTAATGGTGTTTCATATGTGCAGAAATTTATTGTTGCTGATTGACAAGTGTTTGTGCCGGTCACATGACTAAGATCATTGTCTAAAATGACGGACTTATGACACGAAAATTACGCTGCTGCAGCCCCATGAGATACCTTTGCTGCATAGTATTTCAGACAGATAATGCACCAGGAAGGCAGGCAAAATATCAGGGATTTCAGAGTAGTAGGTGTCAACTATAAAAAAACCGATGCTTCTATCAGGGGATTGTTCGCCATCAGCAATGAACAATACGACAGGTTGCTGGCTGCGGCAGAAGTGATAGGGTTGAAAGATATTTTCGTTGTTTCTACATGTAACCGCACAGAGATATATGGTTTTGCGGAGAGTACTGAGGTATTATCCTCGCTGGTTTGTGAAGCGGGTGGAGGCGATCCTGTAATATTCAAAGAGCTTTGTTACGAAAAAAGCGGGTACAGCGCCATTGAGCATCTGTACAGTGTAGCAGCCGGCCTCGACTCCCAGATACTTGGTGATTATGAGATACTCGGCCAGATAAAGAAGGCTGTAAAGCATGCAAAAGAGAAAGGCTTCATTGGTTCTTTTCTGGAACGGCTCATTAATTCTGTACTGCAATCTTCAAAGGCAGTTAAGACGAATACGGAGTTAAGTAGCGGTACTGTTTCCGTGTCTTTTGCTGCAGTTCAGTATATCAAGGAGTACGTCTCTGATATCGCAGATAAAAAAATAGTGTTGATAGGCGCGGGAAAGATAGGCACCATTGCTTGTCGAAACCTTGTGGATTACCTCGGAACACGTAATATCACTATTCTCAACCGCACAGATGAAACAGCCGTTGAATTGGCGAAGGAGATAAAGATAAGTGCTGCACCGTATTGCGATATGGATGAGCAGGTGGCAGGCGCGGATGTGCTGGTCATATCTACATCGGCCCCCGAACCGCTGATCTGTAAAAGACATCTCGAAGGTAAGGGTAACAAAGTGGTGATCGATCTTTCAGTTCCGTGCAATGTCCATAAAGAGGCGCAGCAGTTATCCAATGTGTTGTTCGCCGATGTGGACTTGCTGTCGAAGATCAAGGATGAAACATTGCAGAAAAGAAAAGCAGAGGTGCCCAGGGCTTTAGAGATAATTGCAGCCCATATTGCTGAATTCATAGAATGGTACGAGATGAGGAAAAATGTGCCCGTGCTGAAAGAGGTAAAGAGCAAGTTGAAGACCATACATTCCAGTGTGTTGATGCCCATGGGATGTGCCGACGAGGAATACGATATGCGGCCCGATGATAAGATACAAAAGGTGATCAACTCACTCGCATCAAAGATGCGTCACAGCAACACTATGGGTTGCAACTACATAGAAGCTATTAATAATTTCATTGCATAAGATGAGTCGGGTTATCCGGATAGGTACACGGGAAAGCCAATTGGCTGTTTGGCAGGCTGACCTCGTAAAGAGCCTTTTATCAAAAAGTGGTTATGCGTCTGAGTTGGTCTTCATTAAGAGTGAAGGTGATACCGACCTGAAGACGCCTTTGTACGAGATAGGTGTCCAGGGCATATTCACTAGGGCGTTGGATATCGCATTGCTGAACGGGGATATAGACATTGCAGTGCACTCTATGAAAGATGTGCCTACCATGATGGCAAAGGGTATCATGCAGGCGGCGGTATTACCCCGCGCTTCGTATAAAGACATTTTAGTGCCGCGCCACGACGCATCTTTCATTGGTTCAGGAATGCCTGCGGTTATTGCTACAAGCAGTATCAGGAGAAAGGCGCAATGGCTCAACAGGTACCCGTCAGATACTATTGAGAATCTGCGTGGCAACGTGAATACGCGTTTACAGAAGGTGAAGGATAATAGCTGGGATGGTGCCATTTTTGCGGTGGCAGGCCTCGAAAGGATCGGCCTGAGGCCGGGAAATGCCGTCGAGCTTGACTGGATGTTGCCTGCTCCGGCCCAGGGTGCTATTGTGGTTGTTTGTCGGGGTGAGGATGAAGCTTCTTATGCTGCATGTCAGCATTTTCATGATGAGCATACGGCATTATGCACAGCAATAGAACGTGATTTTTTGCGGGCGTTACTTGGTGGTTGCTCTACGCCTATAAGTGCTCTGGCAACTGTTGAAAATGATATGGTAATATTCAGTGGCAATATATTGTCGAAGGACGGGAAACAGAAGGCAGATATAAGAAAGGAAGTGAAGGTTGCAGATGCCGCATCATTAGGTGGTCGTGCCGCTGCGGAATTATTACAAAATGGTGGCCAATCGATTTTAGATAGTATCAGGAATGACGCGTAGAACTTCCATATTGAGTACAGCCATCTTGGGCGATGCCGCAGTAGCCGGCGCGGCCGCGCAGGGTGTGGATGTTTCGTGTGTTCCTTTTATTCGCACAGAGCGTAGGGTTGATGAGGAGTTGGCGGCGGAAATAAGAGAAATGTGTGCGTTGCCTGTTACTGTGGTGTTCACCAGCTCAAATGCGGTTGCTGCCATAGGTGATATATTGGCCGGGCAAAAGCCGTCGTGGGAGGTCTATTGTATTGGTAATGCTACCTTGAATGCAGTTGAAAAATTGTTGGGAGAGTCTGTGGTTGGCGTGGCAGACAATGCCGGAGAATTGGCAGGTCTTATCATTAACGACAATGTTTCGGAAGTGCTTTTCTTCTGTGGAGACAAAAGGTTGGACACCTTGCCGTCTTTGCTGGCAGAGCATGATATTTTGGTGTACGAAGAGGTGGTTTATACAACACTGGAAACACCCCTGTTGGTTACGGATAGTTACGATGGAATTTTGTTCTTCAGCCCTAGTGCAGTCGAAAGTTTCTTTAGCGGGAATGTAGTAGAGAAAGATGTAGTACTGTTCGCGATCGGCACTACGACCGCCACTGCAATTCAGAAGTTTACAACTGCCCGCGTCATTGTAGGGTCTTCTCCATCGAAGGAGCATCTATTGATGGAGGCTGTTGAATATTTTAATACACACGCTGTAGCGTGACAATAAATAGATAATGAGCGAATTGAAGAACGATTTATTGCTGAAGGCATTAAGGGGTGAGCAGGTTTCTCGTCCTCCTGTTTGGATGATGAGGCAGGCCGGCCGGTACTTGCCCGATTACATAAAGCTCCGGGAGAAGTACGACTTCTTTACACGTGTTCAGACCCCTGATCTGGCATGTGAGATCACTTTACAACCTGTTGATCAGGTAGGTGTGGATGCTGCCATCATTTTTTCAGATATCCTGGTGATACCGCAGGCCATGGGTATGACCGTTTTGCTGGAAGAAGGTAAGGGGCCATTATTGCCCGATGTCATCAAAACTGCTGCGGACATAGAGGCGCTGATCACAGAAGATACAGAGCATCGCCTGGGCTACGTGATGGATGCCTTGAGGCTCACAAAAAAGGAGCTCAACGGTCGCGTTCCGCTCATCGGTTTCGCCGGCGCCCCCTGGACATTGCTGTGTTATATGGTGGAAGGTAAGGGTAGTAAGACATTTGACAAGGCAAAACAGTTCTGTTTCACCATGCCTGAACTGGCGCATACATTGTTGCAGAAGATCACGGATGTGACCATTAAATACCTGAAGGCGCAGATATCTGCGGGTGCAGATACGGTACAGATTTTTGATAGCTGGAGCGGTATGCTGAGCCCTGCCGACTTTAAGGTGTTTGCACAGCCCTACCTGGTGCAGATCGCGGAGGCAGTAAGCGGGCTCGCTCCTGTTATTCTTTTCCCTAAGGGTAGTTGGTATGCCTTTCCCGATCTGGCAAAGAGTGCTGCTGCCGGCCTTGGGGTAGATTGGAGCATCACACCGGCAATGGCGAGGCAAATGGCCGGTGATGGCATCACCCTGCAGGGAAATTTCGATCCGTCGAAGTTACTGGCACCTGTGGCACAAATAAAGAAAGAGGTAAAAGAAATGATAGACGCTTTTGGCACACATAGGTATATTGCCAACCTGGGGCATGGCATATTGCCCAATGTGCCGGTAGATCATGCAAAAGCATTTGTGGAAGCTGTAAAGGAATACAGCAGCAATAGATAATTACATATAGGATGAGCGCGCCCGTGAATATTAAAGAACAGTTTACCTCTTATATCCATAGCCTGCAGGATACGATCTGTAGAGGATTGGAGGATATTGATGGCAAAGCAAAGTTCATGGAAGATAAATGGGTACGGGCAGATGGAGGTGGTGGAAAGACAAGGGTGATAGCTGGTGGGAATGTATTTGAAAAAGGAGGTGTTAATACGTCCGTGGTGTATGGGTCGTTACCTCCGGCTATGCAACAGTCATTCGGTGTTCCGGAAAGCGATTTTTACGCGTGTGGGCTGTCATTGGTCATTCACCCATTGAACCCGTTTGTTCCCACAGTACATGCCAACTGGCGCTATTTCGAATTGTACGATAAGTCGGGCAACAGGCTGGATAGTTGGTTTGGTGGTGGCGCAGATCTGACGCCGTATTACATCTTTGAAGAAGACGCTCGGCATTTTCACAGCACACTAAAGAACGCTATCGAGCCATTCGGAAGCGACATATACCCGAAATACAAGAAGCAGTGCGACGAATATTTTGCCAATAAGCACCGGGGTAATGAAATGCGTGGCATCGGTGGTGTTTTTTATGATTACCTCCGTCCCGCAGATGCAACTGATAGCGAAAGGTTGTTAAGGTTTCAGGTAGCGAATGGTGATGCGTTCCTTTCGGCTTACTTACCTATTGTAGAGAAAAGGAAAGACATAGCTTATGGAGAAAGTGAGGTAGAGTGGCAGGAGGTAAGAAGGGGTCGTTATGTGGAGTTCAATCTCATTCATGACAGGGGCACTTTATTTGGATTAAAGACAAATGGCAGAACAGAAAGTATATTGATGAGCCTTCCGCCCCGGGCACGGTGGTATTATGATTACAAGCCGCAAGAGGGCAGCAGGGAGGCCGTAATGATTAAATATTATCAGCCACGGGAGTGGGTTTAAAACTACAGCAATGCATTTGATCAGGAGAAACAGGATACTGCGTCAGTCACCGGCTATTCGTGCCATGGTGGCGGAAACTATTTTAACACCTGCGGATTTCATAGCGCCGCTCTTTATTACTGAGGGCACAGGTGTCAGGGAAGAGATATCTTCAATGCAAGGGTATTTTCGGATGAGTATCGACAATACCGTACAGGAGGTAAAGGAGCTGTGGAACCTTGGTATTCGCAGCGTGCTGCTGTTTATCAAGTGTAGGGATGAATGGAAAGATAACAAAGGAACAGAAGCGCTCAATCCGGATGGCCTGATGCAGCGCAGCATCAAAGCTGTGAAGGATGCGTGCCCGGGAATGGTAGTGATGACAGATATTGCACTTGACCCTTTCTCTTCATATGGTCATGATGGTATTGTGGAAAATGGAGAGATTGTCAATGATGCTACAGTAGAGGTGCTGGCAGAGATGAGTGTAAGTCATGCCCGCGCAGGTGCCGATATAGTAGCGCCAAGCGATATGATGGACGGACGCATACTGGCTATCCGTGAAGCATTGGAAGCTGAAGGTTTCACCCGCACAGGCATTATGAGCTATAGCGCCAAGTATGCATCCTGTTTTTATGGCCCCTTCCGAGATGCATTGGATAGTGCGCCGGGCTTTGGAGATAAGAAGACCTACCAGATGGATTATGCCAATCGCAGGGAAGCGGTCAGGGAAACACTGATGGATGTGGAAGAAGGTGCGGACATCGTAATGGTGAAGCCGGCTATGGCCTATCTCGATATCATCAGGGAAGTAAAGGATAGTGTCAATGTACCGGTGAGTGCCTATCACGTAAGCGGTGAATACGCAATGATAAAAGCTGCTGCCGGTATGGGCTGGCTGGATGAGAACAAGGCTATACTGGAATCACTCACAAGTATCAAACGCGCAGGAGCAGACCTTATCGCTACTTATTTTGCTAAAGATGCCGTAAAACTTATAAGCTGATACCATGGAAATGAGCAATACTACCAACAGGAGTAAAGAACTTTTTGAGAGAGCGCAGAAAAGCATACCCGGGGGCGTGAATTCCCCCGTGCGGGCATTCAAAAGCGTAGGCGGCACTCCGTTGTTTATGGAGCGCGCCAAAGGAGCATATATGTTCGATGCTGATGGCAACCGGTACATAGATTACATTAACTCCTGGGGGCCAATGATATTAGGCCACGCCTTTGAGCCGGTTGTTGAGGCCATCCGGGAGAAAGCCGCTCAATCCACATCGTTTGGTGCGCCAACGGAGCTGGAGATAGAGATGGCGGAGCTGATTATCAGCATGGTACCCAATGTGGACCTTGTGCGGATGGTAAGTAGCGGCACCGAGGCTTGCATGAGCGCATTGCGTTTGGCGCGTGGTTATACAGGAAGAAACAAGTTCATCAAATTTGAAGGTTGCTATCACGGTCATGCAGATGCCTTCCTGGTAAAGGCCGGCAGCGGAGTGGCTACGTTTAATATACAGACCGTTCCGGGCGTTACCGCTGGTGTGTCTATGGATACGCTCACCGCGCCATACAACGACATTGCTGCTGTTCAGAGGCTGGTTGATGAGCATAAAGGCGAGATCGCGGCAATTATCATTGAGCCTGTGGCAGGCAATATGGGTTGCATTATCCCTGGGCAGGGTTTCCTCGAAGGGCTACGTGCCATTTGCGACAAAGAGGGTATCGTATTTATATTTGACGAGGTGATGACCGGCTTCCGTCTTTCAGCGGGAGGTGCCCAGCAAAGACTAGGTATCAATGCCGATCTTGTTACCTATGGTAAAGTGATTGGTGGAGGAATGCCGGTAGGTGCTTTTGGAGGAAAGAAAGAGATCATGCAGCATATCGCTCCTTTGGGCAGTGTTTACCAGGCAGGTACTTTGAGTGGCAACCCGATAGCCATGATCGCGGGATTCACCATGCTGAGAACACTAAAGGAGAATAGCGACATATATGACCAGCTCGACCAGAATACAGCCCTTCTCCATGCCGGGCTCGATAAAGTATTGAACGCATCAGGCAAGCCATATGTGATAAATCGCCTCGGCTCAATGATAAGTGTGCATTTCAGCGAACAGCCTGTAAAGGATTTCGCATCAGCCGCGTCAGCAGACAATGCCTTCTTTAACAGGTTCTTTCATGCGATGTTGGATAAAGGTGTGTACTTGCCGCCATCGGCTTATGAAACGTGGTTCATCAGCGCAGCCGTATCATCGGCCGACATCGAATACACCATTGATGCCGCACAAAGAAGCCTGGGCGAATTGCTGTAATACTAAGTGGAAACTTATTTAAGTGTCTGGCTGAGCGTCTGTATCAGTTCCTCGCCACGCAGGTTATTGGCTATGATCTTGCCATTAGGGTCTATCAGGAAATTAGACGGGATAGATTGCACGCCATAGGTTGCAGCGGCTTCAGACGACCAGCCTTTCAGGTCGCTTACCTGTGTCCAGGTAAGGCCATCATCTTTTATGGCTTTTTCCCATGCTTCTTTCTTATTGTCCAGAGATACTGCGAAGATCGTGAAGTTCTTATCCTTGAATTGCTCATAGGCCGCAACCACATTAGGGTTTTCTGCGCGGCATGGCCCGCACCACGATGCCCAGAAATCAAGTAGCACATACTTTCCTTTAAGAGAGGAAAGTGCGATCACTTTTCCATCAGGCGTTGACAGGTTTACCTCAGGTGCAATTGAACCGGCTTCGAGTGATGAAGAATGTTTTACTGCCTGCGGCCTTATCTTGGCTTTGGCATATAATTCTGTAAAATCCCTGGTCAGTTTAGTATTCGGAAATCTCCGGTTCAGGCTCTGGCTGAAAGCGGAGAGGTAGTTTACCTCGGTGGCAGGGTTCAGGATACGTGCAGCAAATACAGCGTTTGCCTCATAGGGAGTGGTGTCTGCGTAGCGTTCCACAAACTGTGTGAACTGCAGGCGCATATCAGAGAAATCTTTTCTCGCTACGGAAACAATACTGTCATTGCCCCTTTTCTGTAGCGTGTCCAGCACCACAGACATGGTATTGAAGTCGCAGAGATGCTCGCGTATGGCAGCAATGAAATTGCGAAGGTTCTCAGACGCGGCAGATCCGCCAACGGTATAGGACTCCAGGTGTTCCCAGTCGCCGGTTACCTTTATGGTTCCTTTGTCTATGGAAAGCAATACGTACTTGTTGTCCTTAAAATGCAGGCGGTAAAGGCCGGGCTCCGGAGATATCCCTGAAAGTTCAAATGCGCCGTTCTTGTCAGATTTCTGGGAGTCAATGATAGAGATGACATCGGTCGAATTCAACTGCTCCAGCACTACCGTTTGAGGCGGCATTGCGGCTATATTGCCTATTATATTGAATTTACGGTTATCGCTGCTGCAAGCTGCAATACCGGTTAAGACAATAAATAAATAGAGTAGCTGTTTTGATCTCATTCACCGAAATTTAGCGCACAATTCCCTTAACAACCCAAAATTAATAACCTAAACGTCAAGGATTCTCTAAAATTTAGATTGTATAAATTAATATCATTATGTGTGCTGCTTGCAGGAAAAGACCTCCCGGCAATTTTGCATTGCGTACCGCTTAGTTGTCCATGGCCACTCTGAAACCAAGTGCATTGGTCTTGGTATTAGGCATATAGGCGGCGCGGCGTGTCACAACGATCTCGGATGTGCTGCTGTTCCAGGAGCCGCCGCGCACAACATGAGAGTTGCCACCTGCAGGTCCTGTCGGGTTCTCCACATCCCTTTTGCTGCCGTAATCTTTGGCATAAAAGTCAGAGCACCATTCTTCCACGTTTCCGCTCATATCATATATGCCTATCTCGTTCGCGTCTTTACGTCCTATCGGGTGTATGTGGTCCCTTGAGTTGCGGTTGAACCAGGCTACTTCCTGTGGCGAATTCTTTCCGGCATATTTCTTCCCGGTAAGTTCTTTATCCGGTGTGCGCATTCCCTTCTGGCTGATGCCAAGTTCATTCACACCGCCACGTGCCACATGGGTTGATGTTTTGATGAGGCGTTCGCTGCTGCCTCCGCGTGATGCGTATTCCCACTCTGCCTCCGTAGGCAGGCGGTAGGTCTTGCCGGTCATCGAGTTCAGTTTCTGTATAAAGGATTGTGCATCCTGGAAAGTGACATTCGTTACCGGGCATTCTTCACATATGTAGTTCGATGGATTGCTGCCCATCACCAGTTTCCACTGCTCCTGGGTCACTTCGTACCTGCCTATTGAAAAGTCTTTGAGTTTTACCGTATGTGCGGGCCTTCTGTCTGTAGCTTCGTCATCGCTGCCCAGGTCAAAACTGCCTCCGGCCACCTTTACCATATCTACCTGCAAAGGGGCATTCCCTGTTTTCTCGTACTTCCTTTGAGCCATAACGGGCTGCAGGAAACACAACATCAGCACAGAGGACAAAATACATTTCATAAGGTATCTGTTTTAGTTTGCGTATTAGTTCATCATTTCTACCACTTTCGTAGGCGGCATATTTGCATTGCGGAGGGCAATGTTTTGTGCCACGATACGGGCAAGCTTTGTAAAAGCGTTCTTGGCTACCGGTTCGTCGGCCATCACGGCCGGCAATCCCTTGTCGCCACCTTCACGTATGCCTTGCACTATCGGGATTTCACCCAGGAACGGCAGTTCAAACTGCTCTGCCATTTGCCGGGCGCCACCCTCACCAAAAATATAATATTTGTTTTCGGGTAGTTCCTGCGGTGTAAAATAAGCCATATTTTCAACAATTCCGAGTATCGGCACGTTGATTTGAGGTTGTTTCAGCATCATTATCGCCTTACGGGCGTCTGCGGCGGCTACAGCCTGGGGGGTAGATACGATCACCGCGCCGGTCACCGGTACTGTCTGCACAATGGTCAGGTGCACATCGCCGGTCCCCGGGGGCATATCTATCACCAGGTAATCCAGCTCTTCCCAATAAACGTCGGTGATGAATTGTTTCAATGCCGAGCTCGCCATCGGGCCGCGCCATACTATTGCTTGCTTCTCATCTACCAGCAGGCCTATCGACATGGCTTTGATTCCATAACGCTCTATCGGCATGATCATGCCCTTCCCGTTCACGTCCGACATCTTAGGGCGCTCGTCGCGTATGCCCAGCATCATCGGTATGGATGGACCGTAAATATCGGCATCCAGCAGGCCCACAGAGGCGCCCTCATTGGCAAGCCCTATGGCCAGGTTCACTGCAACCGATGATTTACCAACGCCGCCCTTACCCGATGCTACAAGTATGATGTTCTTTACGCCCGGCAATACGGCTTTGTTGTCTTTACGGTTACTGTTCACATTGGCGGTCATATGCACCTTCACCACGGCTTCCTTATCTACCATTATTCTGATGGCATTCACACAGGCCTTTTCTATCATCTCCTTCAGCGGACAGGCAGGGGTGGTAAGCACAACAGTGAAAGAGACTTGCTTACCATCGATCTCTATGTCCTTTACCATGTTCAGGGTCACCAGGTCCTTACCCAGGTCAGGTTCCTGAACCTGGCTCAGAGCCTCCAATACAGCTTCTTTTGTTATCATATAAACCTTTGTTAAAGTGCCTTGATGGCGATAGCAAAAGTACGTCAAACCCGCTTACTTTGTAGATGTGCTTCTGTAAGTGGCTATTGATTTTGCTGATACAGATAGAGATAAATGAATTAAACTGTAATTTTGATACATGAGGCGTCTTCTCGTCATATTTGGTTGGGTTTTGCTCCTGGTTCTTGCCTCCGGCCGCGCTATGGCACAGGTGAACCTCGAGAACCTGGTACAGATAGATGGGGTCACAATGACGGCAGATTCTCTCAGAGCGGTTCCTAATGTCACCATCCAGATCAGGAATAAGAACCGGGGTGTGGAATCGGAATATACAGGTGTGTTCTCTATCGTATGTTTTAAGGGCGATACACTGCAGTTCTCCTGTATAGGGTTCCGCCCCAAGGAGTATATCGTGTCTAAAGACCTCCCCGGCCAGTACTTCTCGCTCATTCAGCTCATGGTGCAGGATACCTTCTACCTTCCCGAGACCATCATTCGTGCGCTACCTACAAAGGAAGCCTTCGATTTTGCGTTTACGCACTGGAACATACCCAACGATAAGTACGAGATAGCCCGCCGCAATACAGATGCGTACATTCTCAGGGCTATAGCCTATACGCTACCGCGCGATGGGCACGAGTCTCAATCACGTCTGTTGCAGCAACAGGCCCGCGAGGCAGTTTACTATGGCCAGCGCCAGCCTATGAATATTCTCAACCCTATTGCCTGGGGCCAGTTCTTTGAGGCATGGAAGAGAGGAGACTTCCGCAAGAGCACTAATCCCTACGAAGGGGGCAGTTACTAAAGCCGCATCATAGATAATACCTCACCATTGGCCTGCTTTTTGATGTCCGGTCTGCTATCTCAAAACCGGCCCGCTCAAATGACTTGTACAATCCTATCCAGGCAAAGGAATCCGGCAGTGTTGGTTGCGTGGGAATAGTAGGGTAGGCCTCTATGATCTTGATTCTTTGCCGGCGGGCTATGGCTATTACGCCCTTCAATAAAGCAACGGACACGCCCATTCTCCGGAATTGTTTATCTACAAAGAAGCACGTGATGGACCATACCGGTTTATCGTCTATAGGTTTATGCACGCGTGAGTTAGAAAGTTTCAGGTATTCCTCCCTCGGCGCAAATGCACACCAGGCAATGGGTTGTCCGTCATAAAAACCCAGCACGCCGGTCGGCTCATTCTGCCACACCAGGTTCTTCATCTTTTGTTTGTTGCCGTCATTTTGTTTGCCTTCAGTGAATTCTTCTTTCTTTAACCTGAAGTACATGCACCAGCAATTGCCACAAGCGCCCCGCTCCCCGAACAGTTGCACAAAGCTGTTCCAGTTTTTCTTTGATAGCGGCTCGAAGGTCATTTCTGCTGCTACATCAATATCGGGCAGTGCCGGCGTATTCTTTTTCATCCTTCAGTAAACTTAAAGATTTTCCGCTTCACCATCAATGCCCGGTTGCACAAATTGTTCATAGGCCGTTGCATATTATTCAGTACTTTTAATGGTGTGAGATACCTGCTATCCTTATGGCTCTGTTTACTTGCTGTTTCGTTATCGGCTCAGTGCCCAAGCAACAGGGGGCAGCTCGACATTTCAGCAAGCTATGGCGTTGGCAGCCCCGACCAGGTTAATCTTGGTGTGCAGGAGAATTATAAGACCACCACTTACATTTCCGGTGCCACATTCGTTTCCGGCAGGTATTTTCTCTATCGGGTCATGGGCATTGGCTTCACCGCCGGCACTATCTCTGAGAAAGGCAATGAGACCGATGCGTTCAACAAGTCTTTTGTGAAGAACACTTTTGTTAAGAGTATCACCACAGTGGCAGTAGAGGCATACTATGTCTATGTGTTCAAAAAGTATATCGAGGCATACACTGTCTTTGGTATAGGTCCGGCATTTACCACTATTACTACCACTAATAATCCTACACCCTATGTTGCCGGTTCTGTGGTCACTACTAAGAGTGATGGTCTCAGGCTGCAGTACACACCTATCGGTATCAGGCTGGGCGGTCGCATAGGCGCCTTTGCCGAATTGGGATTTGGTTACAAAGGGCTGTTCAATGGCGGAGTGTCTTTCAAGATAGGGCCATCATGCTGGTGGCGGGGTATGTAGCGGGTCAGTTGGCTTTTGTCCATACTTCTGTTCGTCCCAGCAGGGAGAAACCGATGAATCCTCTTACTTCCAGTTTATCATTTTTATAGGTCATCTTGCAGCTATAGGTCTTACCGTTTTTAGGGTCATAGATCGTACCATCCTCATACAGGCCCTCTTCTGTTTTCGTAAATCCTTTAAGCAGCACAAGCCCCATCAGCGGATCATTTCTTCTCGCCTTATCCGGGTTGTTCTTGTCCACCTTGGGTTTGCCCTGCTCGTTGGGCTCCAGCAGCCAGGCTATCTTGCCGTAGAATTTACCGTCTGCCGCCTTATAGATCTGTAGCTTGGCTGTTTTGGGCGTATTATACCAGAGGCATTTCTCCAGGAGGTCCTGCGCAAGTGTTCGCTCAGTGATGATGAAGGATAGCACCAGCAGCAAGAGGATATTGATGGTCTGTTTTCCGGGCATAAAAAGGCTTTAATTAAAGATACTACAAAATCCCTGCCGGGGTCAGTTGGCTTCGCTCACCGATCCCGCGCCGGATATGTCCTTTGTCACAGTGGGGTGGCCTTTGTAGTGTATAGTGCCGGCCCCGCTGATATCGGCGGTCAGTTTATCCGTCACATTTACCTCACCTTTTCCCGCACCCGAAATAGAGGCGCTGGTTTCATTCGTCTGTAGCGCGAAAGCCTTTAGCTTACCTGCTCCGCTTATTTCATAGCTGGCATGTTTCACCACACCTCCTTTCACCTCTATAGACGATGCTCCCGATGCCTCCGTAGAGAAGTCATCCACATTTATGTTGTCTATCGTTACCTTACATGCTCCCGACATCTCCAGCTTGAATTCCTTGCCTGCAATGTTTCCGTGCAGGTCGGCATCAGATGCCCCCGACAGGCTGAGGCTATTGAGAGAAGGTGTGGTGATGATCACATCTATGCCTTCCAGGTCTATGCGCCAGGTATCGTCCAGGTCCGACGTGATCACAAGTGTATTGTTTTCTACCTTGGTTTTCAGGTGCTTCAGTATGTTCTCATACCCGTTGAATCTTATGGTCGTTTGTGTCCCTTCCTGCACCGTGATGGTCGCGTCCATTGGCAGGTCTATATCTACACCGGTGAATGTCGCTGTTTCAGGAGTGATAGAACCCTTTGGCCCTTCGCCCCTGAGCACCTTCAGTTTACACGAAGAAACGATACACCCCAGACCGATAATAGCGATCAGTAAGATTCTTTTCATTTTTGAATATTTGAGAGATAATTAATGAGGAAGGAACCGTGACAGGAGCCCTGTGCGAACATTATCTTTTTACCTTGCCGTTGCGCCACCATATGGCCCCTACTGTACCCATAATAGCCAGCGGCAGAAACGCCAGGTAAACAATACCCCCGTTCAGGCCGCGCGCACTTTTTGCATCAAGGCTCTGTGCCGTCTTGGTACATACCGAGCACCCCTGCCCGTAAGCATTACCCGCCAGCACCATCAGCAATAAACCGCCTGCTACCACTCGTTTCATAATGTAAAATTACTATCTGTCCCGCACATAGCCAAAAACGTCGTCGAACCCCTTCTACCGATGATTTTACTCATCTTTCGGGTCGGGGGCCTCTTAGTTGCTCAACTGCAGATTCCTCGGTTCGTTGTCTTCCTTGTCCATACCTGTAGTTTCAGTTTTATGGGTCACTACCTCAAAGTCTATTTTATCAAACCATATTTGGCCGGTTCCCGACAACAATGCGCCAAACGCTATATTGTTTGCTTTTTCTGAGATGTCCAGCACTATTTCATACTTCTTCCAGCCTGTTGTTCCGGTTACAGATCGGTCTGTTTTTCCGTCTTTCATGTTGTCAAATGCCAGGGACTTATATTTATTCTTGCCGTCTATGCGCAGCCAGAACCCCGCCCATTCATCCACATCCTTTGTCTTCATATAACCCGTCATGCGCACCCTTTTACCAAGGTATTTTTCCAGCAGGAAATTCTGCATGATCGTCCCGAATCCGTTGATCAGTTTATCGGTAGACTTTATCGTCAGCACATCATTCTTATCCTTGCCTGCACCCTTATCTACCCGCATAGAATAGCTGTTCGGCTTGCTGCCTGCTCTGAACCAGCCCTCCGGAAGTTTATTTTCCTTGTTTTGTTTGATGGTCGCAAGCAGAGGCTCCCAGCGGGCATCATTGTGTAGATAAGTGAAATCTTCCTCCTTCATTGTTTTATCAACATCATCAAAGTAGACCTTGTCTGCTATACGTTCCAGGCAGAAGAATGCACTATCCTTATTCTTCACCAGCGACCATGAGCGCGCCGCATTATAGCGGTCTTTCATATACCCCTGTCCTCCCAGTACGCCAAAAGCAGCAGTATACGCATCTGCCGATTCCTGGTATTTCTTCGCATTGTAAAATGTTTCAGCCTTACTGATCTGTTCATTGTACTTGGTCGCCAACTCAGTATACTGAGAATTTGTCGTGGTCGTCTGACCATACGATGGCGCGTAAAGCGACGCGCATAACCCGATAAATAAAACGAAACCTTTCATATCATGACTATTGAATACTAAATATAAGGATCATTTCCCAAAATGGTATAGCTTCATAGTATTACTACACTATGCTCTCTTAACTGCTCCCCTTTAGGGGCTGGGGGTTTACAAAATACATTTTCAGAGCCCCCTTGTTTTTTGCTTCTATCTCACCCCTGTACTCACACTCAAAATCATTTTTCACCAGTTCGTAAGTACTACCCGATATGTTGATTCTCCCGCCAATACTATTTTGTTCCATTCGTGCCGCCGTATTCACTGTATCACCCCATATGTCATAGGCAAACTTCTTGATGCCCACTATACCCGCTACCACATTGCCGCTGTGCACTCCCAGTCTTATTCCAAATGTTCGGTCTCCTAATTGCTCCTTTCGCTTAGCCATAAAGTCCCTGATTTCTATCGCAGCTTTCACCACATTTTGAGCATGTTGTGGGTTCGCCTTCGGTAAGCCGCATACAGCTAGGTAGGCATCACCTACGGTCTTAATTTTTTCTATTCCATACTTATGAGTAATGTTATCAAACTCCCTAAAGCAGTTATGCAGCTCATTCACCAGTTCCTGTGGAGTCAGCTTTTCAGATACCTTGGTAAAACTCACAAAGTCGGTAAACAATACAGTTACATCATCAAACAGTTTCGCATCCGCACTACCCTTTGCTTTCAGCTCCTTTGCCACAGATGATGGTAATATGTTTAGTAATAGCGCATCAGATTTCTTACGTTCTTTAAAGATGAAGAACGAGAACACAGCCAATGCCAATATGCCAGTTATTGAGGCATACCGTATGTTGCGCTCCCTCAGTAATTGTTCTTTGGTCAGTGCATCTTTCTTTTCCTGTTCCACTTTCGCTATGGCTTCTCTCTGTTTCCTCTCTGTTTCTTTCTGTTTTTGCTCCGCCTCCGCCCTTGCTATCTTCTGGTTATATTCATATTCTATCTGTTGTTCCTTCAATTGTTGTTCATATTTCAGTTGCTGCCTTTCTTTTTCACTCTTGGCTTTCGCTTGTTTTTTCTCAAATTCATAACGAACGGCTGCCACTTCCATCTCCCTTTGCATAGCCAATTTCTTCTTTTCGTTTTCCAGCTTTATCGAGTCCTCTCTTTTGCCATAGTCATACTTGAACTGTTGCTGCATGATTTTTTTATTGTTCTCATTAGAGAAAAGGGAATCTTTAATAGTAGTGTAATTCTGATAATACTCGAGTGCACGATAGCTATCTCCATTTAGTTGATACGCCTTGGATAAATATTTGTAACACTCCGATACTCGGTCTCTTAATTGCAATTTAGTTGTTAGTTGAAGTCCCTTTTGAAAGTAGTCTATAGCCAACTGCAATCGTGCTTTTTTTTCGTTCGGTAATATCTTTTGTCCACCCGATAGATATTTTTCAGACAGAGCTTCATCTTCTTTACTTAGCACAATAGTAGTGTCTTCGCTTAATCTCAGATAAATAACCGCTATATTGATTGCCGCTTCAGCAATTCCCAGGTTATCATTGATATCTTCGCCTGTTTTGAGTGCCTTGAAGTTGTATTCAAAAGCTTTAGGGTAATTTTTCATGTCAGTGTACGCCCCTCCTATGTTGGTGCAGGCGTGACCTATTTGAATAGTGTTTGAAATATCCTCAGCAATTTTTAAACACTTTTGATAGTTTTCCAACGCAGATTGTTGATTGCCTTGCTGAGCATAAAAGTAGCCTATATTTAACCAGGCTGTTGCTTCAGTCTTTCTATCTTGGAGTTCCTGCGCTAATTTCAGTGACTTTTGCATGTAGTCAAACGCTTTTTCCAACTCACTATTTTTAGAGTATAAGTTTGCGATATTAACGATAATTTGAAGCGTTCGTTCTTTATCACCCAATGATTCACTTGCTTTTAGTGCTTTAAATGAATATTCAATTGCCCTTGGATAATTGCCTTGTTGCAAATAGCTAGTACCTATATTAGTATTAATACTGGACAGGATGCTTTTTTCCTGAGATGCATAATATTGTGCAATTCTTGGATCCAATTGTATAAAATGAAAAGTGTCGTTCTCTACAATGACCATATTCCCTGTCTCTTCGATAATTCTTGTGGCATATATATATAAATCCAAAGCTCTTGAATAGTCCAATTTTGAGGTCTGAATAACACCTAGATTGAAGAAAGTAGAAGCTAGGTTCAATTTTATGCAATACTCTTTGCTGAGTTTAATTGTTTTTAGAAGATATTCTTCCGCCTTGACATTATCTCCCATTCTAAGGTAGGCACTGCCTATATTCATCGTCATTGGTGTGACAACATCCATGTCGTGCGCTTTCTCAGCTATCGAAAGAGATTTTTTAAAATAGCTGAGAGCTTTTTTAAAGCTTAAGCTGCTAGCATAATTATTCCCGATCATTTGGTAGGCATATTCCACCCCTTTGTCCCAATTTAGTTTTAAGCCCAATTCGGCAGACTGCTCCCCATATTTCACACCTTTATTAGCATCAACTCCGACATACTTCAGAGATAAAATAAATAGTAGCCTTACTTTATTTGTGTCCTCTTTGGCTACAGAGATCAGATGAAGCAATGTATCAATACTCATTGCGGGGTCTGTATTTATTTTTCTTTCTTTTTGAGCGGAGGTATTAGTAGCCGCTAAAAGAAGAATAAATAAAGTGATGATGTACAGTTTTCTCATTTGATTTACCCACCAGATTATTTTTATATAAAATGACATTAATGACACAATAATAATAATTAAATTATTTGAGCATTAATAAATCACATTTCATTTGGGTTTTATATTCTATTTTATATCTTTATTTTATAATTTTTATTATCATTATCAAAAACTAAAACAATGAGATCAACTAGATATTTACTTGCAACAGCTATTTCCTTGTCGTTATCTGTCGGTGCATTTGCACAGACCGGAGATGAGATTATTCAGAAACACATAGACGCCACGGGGGGCGAAGCAAACTGGGGAAAGGTAAATACCTTGAAAATGATTGGAAGCATGACTGTTCAGGGAATGGAATTAGGTATGACTACAACTACGCTAAAGAACAAGGGTACACGCTTGGACATGACTATTATGGGTACTTCGGGCTATACCATTGCCACACCTACTGAGGGGTGGATGTATATGCCGGCACAAGGAATAAATAAGCCTACACCCCTTCAGGCAGATCAGTTAAAGGATTCTCAGGAAGATTTGAATATTAGCGCACAGTTTTTCGCAGATAAGTCATTTATTGTAAAATCTGAGTATTTAGGTAAAGACACTGCAAATAAAATGACCTGCCACAAAGTAAGAATAACGAATAAGTTAGGAAATGAGAGAACTCTTTTCATTGATGTTGAAAAATTCAACGTTGTGCGCACTGAAAGAACTGGTAAAATTGGAGATGAGGAATCAAAGGAAACATCAAACTATAGCAATTTTACAAAAACGCAAGAAGGCGTTACTATCCCAATGACATTTGGTACTCCTCAGGGCGATATAGTTTTCAAATCTGCTGAGATCAACAAACCGGTGGATGAAAAAATATTTAAACCACAATAGAGTATTGTGCTAAAGAACTTAAAAGTTGTCTGATAACAGGCAGCTTTTTTTATTTAAGTTTGGCATACTTATTGCTGCATATAATAGCCGGCTTTATCGTTCCATTGATCTGAATTTCCGCCCCCATCACACAACCGGAAATTTCCCGAAGCAAACCGGAAGTACTCGCAACTGATCAGAAATTACCCATACAGGAAGCAAATGTGGAATTTCAATTCGATAGTTCGTTGATTATCAGTCACTGAGTAGGGAATTTGAACTTCTGCGGGGAAATAGGGAAACCGAACTTTCCGGAAGCAATTCGGAAGTCTTCGAATTTGCACAAACAGGGAAACTGAGATTGAAGAAACGAACGGAATTGTTCACTATTCGTTATTCACTGTTCACTCCCTAAAGGCTCGGCACGTAGTACGGGCTGATCATCAGGTACACAAGTACACCTGTCACGCTTACGTACAACCACAGCGGCCAGGTATATTTTGCCAGCTTACGGTGCTTTTCATATTCACCCGTCAGCGAGCGGTAAGCAGTGAACAAGATGAACGGCAGTATCACCGTCGCCAGGAAAATATGAGTGATGAGGATGAACAGGTAAATGAAGTACATCGCATTATGTGCGCCACCATACTTGGTCTCATTGGCTAGCAGGTGGTGCCCTATATACGAAAGCAGGAAGAGGATAGATAGGGACATAGCTGTCAGCATGATTCGCTTATGCAACAGCAGTTTTCTGTTCTTAACAGCTATAAATGCCCATACCAGCAGCACAGATACTGTGCCATTGATAATGGCATTGATAAGCGCCAGTACATGAACATTAAAACCAAGATCAAGGCCCGTGAGAAATTTGATATTATTAAGAAAAGCCACAGCACCAAATATCACAATTGATACGATCCAGATAATGATCGCTGCCTGTTTGTCATTCTTCTTAAGCGCCGGAGTCAACATAAAAATTAAAAACGCAAAACTATGATTTATAAACCGTACAAAACCACTCAACGCCCGATCTTACATCCCCCTGACAAACAATTGTCACATTGGGGAATTACAAAATCACTTCTCACCCGGCAAGCACATTGCCACATTACCGAATTGCCACATTATTTTTTATGTTTCTTCTGCATATTGATGAGCACTATGTCATCAGCGCATCTGCGGGCATCAGTATCTGTCGTGCCTATATAGTAGCCACGCACGTAGCGGTCCCTGTCAATTAATATGAACTTATCACTATGAATAAAATCTTCAGCGCCGCCGTCACCCGGGCCGGTGGCCAGCCCCAGCTCATTACGGGCAAAGTTGTATATCGCTTGTTTATCCCCGGTAAGAAAGCTCCAGTTATCATGGTTCACATTATACCGGTCAGCATACGCCCTGAGCGCGGGAAACGAATCCCGCTCGGGGTTCAGGGTAATGGAGATGAACTGCACTATCGTGTCCAGCGAAGCCTCTTTCTTCGGGTCTTTCCTGAAGCTTTTTTGCAGGAGCCTCATGTGTTCCGTCAGCTTGGGGCAGGAGCTCGAGCAATTCGTAAAGAGAAAATCAAGCACAAGGATACGTCCCTTATAGGTATTGTTCAGCGACACCTGTTGCCCGAACTGGTTGGTGAGCACAAGGTCAGGGGTATGATGGTATATGGTATCCCGTTTACCCTGCAGGGAGTCTATTCGTTCAATGCCATAGTATCCCGGCATTTTCACCTTGCCTTTAGACAAGGCATCCGTGACCAGGTAAAAAGAAAGCGGCAGCAAAACCGCTACCGCTATCCCTAAAAAGAACTTTTTGTTCGATCTCTTAGTGCTCATGAGTAGCTACTTGTTCCACAGCCTGGCGTGCAGGTGAGCTGGTGTTCATTTTCAGCCAGAAGCCGCCGTCAGCAAGGAAAGCGATAATGAACCATACGAACAGTACCAACGGGATAAGAACAGTGGCAATAAAGCCCTTGAACTCATCTCCGAGGTGCATGAAGATAGAAACGATATACCCCGCTTTCAGTACAGTAAGCGCCAGGAAGAAGAAGTTGACAAGGCCCTTAGGCATGCTGTGGCTGAAGAACATACCCATCACTACTTCTACCACAGTGATAACAAGCAGTATCCAGAATACTTTCCATATCTTCTTGACCTGTGCCTTGCTCTCTGTTGAGTTGATATCGTCGTGATGAGACATGACACCGGAGTACAGTTTTGACTGATCTCCTTCGTATAAGTGCTGTATGCTATTGCTGTTATGATGACCTGACATTTTGAATATTTTGGTTGAGACGCGTTTAGATTTCTATTTTTTCACTGTTCGGTTAGAGGAGGTAGAAGCAGGTGAATACGAATACCCACACCAGATCTACGAAGTGCCAGTAAAGGCCTATCTTTTCTACCATTTCATAGTGGCCCCTGCGCTCATAAACACCGTTCACAGTGTTCACAAGTATCAGTATGTTGAAAACAACACCTGAAGTTACGTGGCCTCCATGGAAACCGGTGATCGTGAAGAAGTAGTTGAAGAAGCTGTGTGCAGATTGCATAGCCATAGCTGGGTTGGCATCAACAAACGCGGCTGCCTTATGTCCGAAGAAATGGCTGAACTCGTGTACAGGAGTGTTAGGGTCAGTGAAAGCACCCCACAGGGCACCGCACTCACCATGCAGGTGTGTCCATTCCCAGGCCTGGCAGGCAAGGAAGCAGATACCACCTATGATGGTCCAGAGAAGCCATTTGGCAACATTCTTTTTGTCATTATAGTGGCCCGCGTGTACCGCCAGTACCATGGTCACCGAGCTCATGATGAGGATAAAGGTCATCAAGCTCACGAACAGCAGTGGCAGATTGTGCTCTCCCATAAAAGGGAACGACTTGAACACCGCGTTCGCGTCAGGCCATACAGCGCTGAAGAAACGGGTGGTACCATAGGCAATAAGGAAAGCTCCGAATGTGAGGGCATCTGACAATAAGAAGAACCAGGTCATCATTTTTCCATAGCTCACATTGTATGGCGAGCGACCACCGGCCCATAAGCTTGGTTCTTTTGCTGCTGTAACTACTGTTGTTTGTGACATAGATATTGTTAAAGTGTACTTAACGGAACAATTCCGCGTGCGAATTTCTAAATATTTTTACTGATTTGCCAGAAAAAAGATAAATAAATATAACCACAATACATCTACAAAATGCCAGTAACCGGAAACAATTTCCAGCCCGGTAGCACTGTAGGTTTTCACCCGCGACCTGAATGCCCTGAAGAATACAATAAGCAGGGCTATGATACCACCTAAAAGGTGCGCCAGGTGCAGCCCGGCAATTGTGAACAGGAATGACTCGCTGGGGTTGCCATCAAGCCTTACCGTACTGGCCTCATTCAGTACCTGGCCGTTTATGCGGATCTGCTGTACCTGGTGGTACAATTGATAAAAACCTGCATATTGCAGCACCCCGAAAATGATACCTAATAACAAGGTCACAGATATCAGGGCACGGAATTTAGCCATTTGCCTGTTCTTAAAGGCCTTTACGCCCATCATCATGGTGCCGCTGCTGATAAGGATGGCCACTGTGGAGAACCAGAAAACCAATGGCAGGTTGAAATATCGCCAATTGCCTTCGGCCTGCCTTACTACATAGGCGCTGGTGAGTCCGGCAAAAGCCATACTCATACTGCCTATAGCTACCCACAGCATGAACTTCTGAGGGTGTATCTTTCTACGTTGTTGCTCCGGTTGCGCTATCGAGCTCATTTTTCCTTTGTTTTATATTTTATCAAAAACTAACGCAAGTAAAATGGTTGGGAGGTAGATGAAAGATGCAAACATGACTCTGCGTGCAGATTTGTGGTCGTTCTTAACATAAAAGGCTACTGATGCGGCAAAGTACATGATGCCGGCCAGCAGGCATACCCACATGCCCGCATTACCGATGAGGCCTACCAGGTGGGGTAAAGTGGCCATTGGTATCAGCACCAGGCTATACAGCATGCATTGAACACCGGTGAACCTTGTTTCTTTTTCCCGGGTAGGCAGCATGCGTATTCCTGCCTTGTTATAGTCGTCGAATGCGACCCAGGCAATAGCCCAGAAGTGCGGGAACTGCCAGAAGAACTGCAAGGTGAACAGTATCCAGCCACCTACCGTTAGTGCTCCGGTACCGGCTACCCAGCCTATAAGTGGCGGCAGAGCACCGGGCACCGCCCCGATCAGCACAGCAACAGGGTGGATCTTCTTCATGGGAGTATAGGCAAATGCATATAGCAACAATGAAATAAGGCTCAGTATCCCCGCCAGAAGGTTAAAGTAATAGGATAGCAATGCCGTGCCCAGCAACCCTAAAACAACGGCAAATATCCATGCCTCTGTATCGCCCATACGGCCATCCGGCAAGGGGCGTAGACGGGTACGGTTCATCAGCCGGTCACTGTCGCGTTCCAGTATCTGGTTGATGGTATTGGCGCTGCCTGTTACCATCATACCGCCTATAAACAGCGTGATCACTCGTTGCCAGAGGGAAAAATCGAGCCAGGAAAATACCACACCAGGCGCCATCAGGTACCCGATGACACTACTGAATACCACCATGCCACTCAGGTTGGGTTTCAGGAGCTGGTTATAGTCCCTGAATCGTTCCAACGCTACCATTTGCCTCTTTTCGCCTATTGGCTCCTCCCGCAACATTATAATAATATGGTAAATGAAAAGTAGGCAGCAAAAGTACAATTATTTGCGACTTATAGAGCAGTTTTTGACCGGTTCAGATGCAGGAAACAGGATTATTTGTACAAAAAAACAGGGTTGATGAAGCATCAACCCTGTTCCGGTACGATATTAATGAAGGTTACTTAACTGTAATTTTCTGAATATAAGTCCTGTCGCCGGCTACAGCATATAATATATATATACCGCCCGGCTGATCGAGCTTTATTTGAGTCTCCCGGTTAGTGTTTGTATTTAGTTCAGTGATTTTCCGGCCAACCACATCAGTGACCGTCACATGGACATCTTCGGTAATGCCTGAAATGAGGTTCATTGTGAATACTCCCGAGGTCGGGTTAGGGTACACCCTCAGTTCACTTATTGTCAAAGACTCGGTTTCAGCGGCCAGGGTACCTCCGTTGCAATCTGCCAGCGACAATACAGTTACCGGGTGTATCGCGAACGCGGTGCCACAGGCATTGGTCTGGTTGTACTGGATGTTCGCCATGCCCGGAGACTTCGGAGTTACCAAGCCGGCCGGGTTCACACTGGCCACTAATGGATTACTGCTGCTCCACACGCCACCCGGGGTAGCGTCAGAGAGATTGATGAAGGAGCCCATGCACACAACAGATGGCCCGGTAATGGTGCCTGTGCCCGGTACCGTAACAATATTGATGGATCTTGATGCAACAGATGTACCGCATACATTAGACACGCTATACATTATGGTGTCAGTACCTGTGGCGATACCGGTCACTAATCCCCCGGCCACAGTTGCACTGCCATTTGTTGCGCTCCAGGTGCCACCACCTGTTGCATCAGTGAGCATCAATGTGCCGCCCAGACATACGCTTGATGATCCGGTGATGATGCCGGGATCAGGCAATGTGAGAATGGAGATAGCAGTTGTTGTTGTTGCGGAACCGCAAACATTGGTAACAGTATAGCTGATGGAAGCTGATCCTGCCGCAATACCTGTAACGTTGCCGCTTGTTGATCCTACGGAAACAGAGAGGTCTGAGGTTGACCACAAACCGCCGGCTACGGAGCTGGACATGGTTATTGTAGCCCCTGTACAAACACCGGTAGCTCCCGTGATCGTGCCTGCAACGGGTGCAGATAAGATATTTACCGGCATACTTGCCACAGAAATGCCGCATGCATCTGTAACGGTGTACATGATAGTGTCCACGCCGTTCATCATTCCGGAGACCACGCCTCCCGCAACTGTTGCTGATGAATTAGTAGCGCTCCATGCACCGCCCGGGGTAGCATCAGATAGTGTAATGGAAGAACCGACACAAACCACAGAAGGGCCGGTTATCGGAGAAATAGATGATGTTCCGTTCACTGTGTCTGTAACAGATACGGATGATGTACAACCAACCACATCAGTTACTGTGTAGATGATGGTAGCAGTGCCTGTTGATATACCGGTTACTGCACCGCTTATAGCACCTGCTACAGCTACTGATGTATTAGCGCTTGTCCAGTTGCCGCCGGGGGTGGCACTTGACAGTATGGTCGTTGCGCCGATACACTCGTGCGTAATGCCTGTAACCGACGAGATAACCGGAAGCGCATGCACAGTTTCAGTCATCGATGCATAACCGGTGCACCCTGTGATGTTAGTATATGCATATATAATTGTAGTAGTGCCGGGAGACAGACCGATCACAAATCCTGATGTGCCGATGGATGCTATTGCCGTATTACTGCTGCTCCATACACCGCCCGGTGTGGCATCAGATAAGAACAATCCGGAGCCGGTACACACATTTGCAGAGCCGGAAATGGCAGCTACAGATGGTAATGCATTTATGGTTTCTACCCTGGTTGTCGTTGCGCTGCCACAGATGTTCATAACACTGTAGCTGATAACAGTCGTACCTGCAGCAACACCTGTCAGCAATCCTGTTGACGGGTCAATGACTGCAATAGATGTGTTACTGCTGGTCCATGTTCCACCGGGGTCTGCGTGGCTAAGCAGGGTAGCTGCACCTTCACAGACAGACAAGCTGCCTGTAATAGCGGAAAGACCGGGTACAGTAATGACCGTATCGGCAAATGTTGAAGACGCCGGACAACCATATACATTAGTTATGGTGTAAGTGATTGTTGTTGTTCCCGCGGTCAAAGCATTCAGGATACCTGAGGAAAGGCCAATACTGGCCACTGCTGTATTGCTGCTTGTCCATATACCTCCTGCAATAGTGTTTGATAAAGTAATGGTTGTGCCCGCACACTCGCCGGATATACCAGTGATGGGTGCCGGTACAGGAACCGGATTGATAGTAATGATCTTGTTCGCGACGTTTGTACCGCAGGCATTTGTCACAGAGTAGAATACAGTGTCCACACCCACAAGCACACCGTCTATTATGCCCGGACCTGCAACAATAGCATTGCTGTTACTAACCACCCAGATGCCACCGGCGACAGGGTCGGTAAGCGCTATGCCGGTGCCTACGCACACAGCAGATGGCCCGCTGATCACGCCCGGATAGGGAGCGGTATTTACATTGATGACCTTTACGGCTGATAATGTGCCGCACCCGTTGGTCACTGAATACGATATCGGAACATTACCCGCTGAAACTCCGGTTACTATGCCTCCGGATACTGTTGCGTTACTGTTGCCTGCACTCCAGACACCACCTGTTATCGCATCTGTAAGGGTGATCGAAGAACCAACGCATACGGTGTCAGGGCCAGAGATAGTTCCTGTAACGGGAAGCGGATTAACAGTGATCGTCTTAGTGGTGCTTGCACTGCCACACATATTCGTTAGCGTATAGCTGATTGTCACGTTGCCACTGTTAGCGCCGGTGACAATGCCACTTGTACCAACAACAGCTACGGAAGTGTTGCTGCTGCTCCATATGCCGCCTGATACCGCATTGGTGAGTGCTACAGAAGCGCCTGCGCAAACTGCAGAAGCGCCTGTGATGGTGCCTGTGGCCGGAAGTGAATTGACGGTGATCACCCTTGTAGCAGCAATTGTTCCGCATGAATTGGTGACGCTGTAGCTGATCGTATCCAGACCGGCAAATACACCTGTCACAACTCCTGTTATAGATACCGTTGCATTTCCATTGCTGGCACCCCATGCACCACCTGCAACAGCATCTGTAAGCGCAATAAGTGAGCCTACACACACACTTGACGGACCGGAAATAACGCCGGCATTAGGTGAGTTGTTGATCGTGATGGTTTGAGTTGCTGTGGCAGTGCCGCAACTGGCTGTCACTGAGTAAGAGATAGTGGCGGTGCCGGAAGCAATACCTGTCACAACTCCTGTCGTTCCTATTGTTGCTAATGCTGTATTGCTGCTGCTCCATATGCCGCCGGGTACCGCATCGCTCAGCGCTATGGAAGTGCCTGTACAAACAACTGTTGGCCCGGTAATAGTGCCGGGTGTAAAGAACATACCAATGTTCACCACTTTCGAAGCTATTGCTGTTCCGCAACCATTAGTTACTGTATAAAGCACGGTGTCAACCGAGAATGGAGTAACCGCGTTGAGTACGCCCGCGCCGGTGATGGTAGCATTTGTATTGGTCACGCTCCAGACACCACCCGGTGAGAAATCGAGATATACTGTGAATGTGCCCGCGCACAAGCCGGACGGTCCGAGTATAGAACCAGCATTAGGCGGATTGCTGATAGCAACAGTTGTTGTTGCCATAGCTACGCCGCATGCATTACCCGCAATATATGTTATTGTAGCCGTGCCAAGACCGACACCGGTTGTAATGCCAGATGTGCCAACGGTAGCAACAGCCGTATTGCTGCTGGCCCATATACCACCGGGTATTGCATCTGATAAAGTAACGGATGAGCCGAGACAAATACCTGAAGGGCCGGATATGCTGCCAACAGCCGGGGTAGTACCAATGCTGATGACCTTAGTAGCCGCGAGTGTACCGCATCCGTTCGTGACGCTATAGCTTACGGTCACTGAGCCGATGGCTACCGGCGTAACCACACCACCGCTTGTGATCGTTGCATTTGTGTTGCCGGTGCTCCAGGTGCCACCGCTAACAGAATTGCTCAGGGTGATCGAAGAACCGATACATACAGATGCCGGGCCGGAAATGACTCCCGGATCCGGTAATGGATTTACGGTCACTCCCTGGCTGGCTGCAACAGAACCACACACGTTAGAGAAAGTATAAACAATACTTGCAGTGCCGCCGCTGATGCCGGTAACGATGCCGGTAGAGCCGACAACTGCAACCGAAGTATTTGTGCTGCTCCAAATGCCGCCTGTAGCGGCATCGGATAATGTTATGGATGAGCCTTCACACACAGAAGAAGGTCCTGATACCGAGCCTGCTGTAAGCGTGCTGCCGACATTTACGAGTTTTGTAGCAGACGCGGTACCACACATATTGCTGACCGTATAGCTTATTGTTGCTACTCCGGGGCTGACCGCAGTAACTACACCAGTGCCGCTAACTGTGGCATTGGCTGTGCTGCTGCTGCTCCACGCGCCTCCCGATACGGAATTGCTTAAAGTCACCGGTGCGCCGAGACAAACAGCAGACGGACCAGAAATACTTCCCGGGTTAGGAAGTGGATTGACCAGAACCGTATAAGTAGATGTGGCCGAACCACAACTTGAAGTAACTGTGTAGGAGATAGTATCTAACGCGGCGGACATGCCGGTAACGATACCTGATGTTCCAACGGTAGCAACCGATGTATTGCTGCTGCTCCATATGCCACCCGGTACAGCATCAGACAGCGTTATTGACGATGCAACACATACACTTGCCGGGCCCGAGATCGTTCCGGAGCTGAGGTAAGTGCCGATGGTCAGTACTTTGGAGGCAACTGCAGTCCCGCAACTATTTGTAACTGAATACAGGATCGTATCGGTGCCGGGAGTAATACCGGTCAGTAATCCGGTGCCTGTAATTGTAGCCTTTGGATTTGTGGTACTCCATACGCCGCCGGGCGCCGCATCGGAATAAGTGAATGTGAGGCCCGCGCACAGCAATGATGTGCCGATGATGCTGCCTGCATTAGGTAGGGGGTTCACAGTAAGTGTATGCGTAGCTATGGCTGAGCCACAGGAAGCGGTAACCGTATAGGATATCGTATCAACCCCTGCACCAACCCCTGTTACTACTCCTGAAGTGCCAACGACAGCAACAGAAGTATTACTGCTGCTCCATACACCACCTGCGGCAGGATCGCTCAGTGCAAGAGAAGACCCTGCACATATCACTGTGCCTCCGGATATTGTGCCGGCAGTAAGGAAAGCGCCAACTGTTATTGTTTTTGTTGTAGATGCTGTGCCACATGGCGTGGTCACTGTATAGGTTACTGTGCCGGTGCCAACGGAAATACCGGTAAGCAGTCCGCCAGAAGTTACAGATAAGTGTGTGCTGCTGGCTGTGTATGAACCGCCGGTCGTCGCATTGGATAATGTAAGTGTTGTACCCGCGCATATAGACGAAGGACCTAAGATGGTTCCTGATGTCGGCGCGGTATTCACGGAAACAGTGGCAAGGGCGCGTGCTGTGCCGCATACATTGGTAACAGCATAGGTGATAGTTACTGTACCACCGGAAAGCCCGCTGACAAGACCGGAGGAGTTGACAGTCGCCACACTTGTGTTGCTGCTACTCCATACCCCGCCCGCTACCGCATCAGATACAGTAAGTGAAGATCCGACACACATGGCCCCGGCTCCGGTTATGGTACCCGCGTTTGGCGCAGGGTTGACAGTTACCGTTGAAGTCGTCTGACATGATCCGATCGCATAAGTGATCGTGAGGCTGCCTTGTGCAACACCAGTGACAATACCGGTGGAGCCGACAGTCGCTAATGATGTATTGCTGCTGGCCCATGAACCGCCTGATACGGCATCAGACAGTGCGACAGTGCTGCCCGGGCAAACAGTTGTCGCGATAGGACTGATGGCAACAGGGGTCACATTCACAGTAACAGATTTAGAGACAGTACATCCGGATACGGATGTGTAGAAAATGTTCACATTGCCCGCTGAAGCCCCGGTGACAACGCCGCTGCTGTTCACCGTAGCGACGGATGTATTACCACTGCTCCATACACCACCTCCGGTTGTTGAGGATAGGGATGCTGTAGTGCCTACGCAAACGGTAACCGCCCCAGCAGGCGTAATAGCTGAAGGTAACGGATTGACCAAAAGCGTAGTGCCGGTGGTACACGTGCCGATGCTGTATGTGATGGTGGTGGTTCCTCCGGCAACACCTGTGGCCACTCCGCCTGAACTGATGGTGGCGATGGCTGTATTGTTGCTGGCCCATGCACCGCCGGTCACGGCATCAGATAGGCCTATTGTTGATCCAACGCAAACCTGCGGAGAAGACGGCACAATGGCAGAAGGCGTTGTATTGACTGTTACCGGTTTTGTAACCGAACAGCCAAAAGTATTTGTATAAGAGATATTGACACTGCCTACGCCCATACCCGTAACCAGACCTCCGCTGTTTATTGTAGCTACGGAGGTATTACTACTGCTCCAGGTGCCCGCAGGTGTGGCATCAGATAGAGTTGTTGTGCCGCCGATGCAGACACTAACAGATCCCGCCGGGCCAATAGCAGAAGGCGTTGGGTTCACCAGTACCGGGGCTGTTACAAAACAGCCACCTGTAGAATACGAGATATTGACACCGCCTGTGGCTACACCAGTCACTAACCCCCCGGATGATACTGTAGCTACAGAGGTATTACCGCTGCTCCATGTACCGCCTCCTGTTGCATCAGACATGCCGATTGTTGATCCGGGGCAAATTGAAGTTGAGGAAGGGGATATAGCCGCAGGAGTAGCAGAAACAGTTACCGTAGTGGTCACCAGGCATCCCGATGCACCGGTGTAGGAAATGACTGTAGTGCCTGTGCTGACACCGCTTACGGAACCACCCGATGTGATGGTAGCAACAGCGGTATTACTGCTGGCCCAAGTACCTCCTCCAGTAGCGTCAGAAAGAGAGATGGAAGAACCGGTACAAACTCCCGTTGGTCCGGAGATAGCTGCCGGCAGTGCATTTACAGAGACCGTAGTCACAGAAGCGCATCCTGCCGATGTGGTGTACATGATGCTGGATGTGCCTGCACTTACTGCTGTTAACACTCCTGATGAATTCACGGTGGCTACAGACGTATTTGAACTGGTCCATGTGCTTCCGGATACGCCTGTTAGCGTAGTAGAAGTACCCTGGCACATTGCAAATGGCGCTGGCAAAGGAACAAGCGGATTGACGGTTACCGATTTAGTTACAAAACATCCTCCTGACACCGTATAGGTAACAGTAGCAGTGCCCGCATTGTTCGCGGCATAAGACCCCAGGGTAGGAGATATGTTGATGACGGCTGTATTACTGCTGGTCCATGTGCCGCCGCCGGTTGCATCACTGAAAGCGTCGGTCAGGCCCTCGCAAACAGAAGAGAAACCCGTAATGGCGGCCGGCGCCAGGTTAACTGTTAATGTGGTCGTAGTGTTGCAGCTACCGATGGTATAGGAAATAGTAGATGTTCCCGCAGCAACACCGGTGACGATACCGCTAGTACCAACAGTAGCAACAGAAGTTGCCGTGCTACTCCATACACCACCGCTCGTTGCGTCGGACAGGGCTATCGTGCTGCCGGCACATACAGTAGGCGACGAAGGTGATATAGTACCAACGGCTACAGTCACCGTTACTGTTTTTAGCGCAGAACAGGCTGATGAGTTGGTATAAGAGATAACTACCACACCAGTGCCAACGGCAGTCACAAGGCCTCCGGAGCTTACAGTAGCGAATGAAGTATTGCTACTGCTCCAGGTGGCGCCACCGGTAGCATCAGAAAGCGTAAAGGTATTACCTACACATAGCGTGACAGGGCCGGGGGGATTGATGGCGGAAGGACTTGGGTTGACCGTTAAAGTAGTTATTGCGAAACACGAACCAACCGTGTAGGAGATCGTTGTTGTGCCTGCGGCAACTCCGGTCACTACACCGCCCGTGCCGATTGTAGCGACGGAAGTAGCCGTACTGCTCCAAACACCACCGCCGGTTGCATCTGAAAGTGTAAGTGTGCTTCCGGCGCAAACTACAGGAGCTGAAGGTGAAATAGCCCCAACACCTGATATCACAGTAACTGTCTTTGTTTTGAAACAGCCGAATGAAGTAGAGTAGGAGATCGTTGAGCTGCCTGTTGCCATACCTGTGACCACCCCCGAAGTGCCGATAGTAGCTACCAGGGTATTGGCGCTGCTCCATGTACCGCCTGCAGAGGACGATAATGTTGCTGTATTGCCGACACACACACTGACCGCACCGGAAGGCGTGATGTCAGCAGGTGACGGATTTACAGTAACGGTAGCAGTGGAGAAGCAGGTTCCCAGCGTATAAGTGATGGTTGCGGAACCACCCGATACACCTGTTACAGCTCCCGATGTACCTACGGTGGCAATAGAAGTGTTGCTACTGCTCCACGTGCCGCCACTTGTGGCATCGGACATAGCAACCCCATGCCCGGAACATATAGTAGCTGTAGATGGCGAAATAGCAGCCGGGCTGGTGACCACCGTAACATTCTTTGTAGCCGCACAACTGAATGAGTTGGTATAGGAGATAGTAGCAGTGCCTGTAGTTACCCCAGTTACGCCGCCACCAGTGCCTATTGTGGCTACAGAAGTATTGGTACTGCTCCATGTGCCTCCTGACGTGGCGTCGCTTAGAGCAAACGCCTTACCCGTACAAATAACTACGGAACCCGGAGGTTGTATAGCAGCCGGTGCCGGATTTACCGTAACTGTTGCAAAAACGGGACATCGGTTCATTGCATAAGTTATGGTAGTAGTACCTTGAGCTACACCGGATACAGTGCCTGTTGCGACAGTTGCTACAGAAGTATTACTGCTGCTCCATACGCCACCTGAAGGCAATGATGTAAGAATTGTGGATGAACCAACGCAAACAAACAATGTGCCGCTAATTGCGCTTGGAGCAGCAGCAACTGTATCTATGAAAGTTACAGTTGTTGTTCCGCATGCGTTGGTAATAGCGTAAGAAATAGTATCAATTCCGGCGCTGATACCTGTGATAATTCCCGTAACAGGATCTATGACCAGGCTACCGTTGCTCGCGGTCCATGTTCCGCCTGTGGAGTCATTCTTTAGTGTATCTGTTGCTCCCGTGCACAATCTCGTTGGTCCAGTAATTACATCCACAAGCGGAGGAGAGCAAGGAGCTACCATGCGGATGACATGGTTGCCAAAATCAGAGATATAAAGATTGCCGGAAGCATCGGGGTATAAGAATGGAGTTTCATGTAATGTAGCCGATGTGGCAGGGCCGCCGTCTCCGGAATATCCGGGAACAGTACCCTGGCCTGCTATAGTTGTGATGACACCTGAAGATATCTGTCTTACGCAGTTGTTGAACCTGTCGGCAATAAGTAATGTAGTGCCGGCAGAGTTGACCCAGATGTCGCACGGCGCGTTGAATTTTGCCGATGTGGCAGGCCCACCATCCCCTGAGAAGCCGGAAGATGTTGCTGTTCCGGCTATGGTAGTGATCGTTCCCGTAGTGTTTATCTTTCTGATACAGTAGTTTGTCTGGTCAGAGATATAAAAATTTCCCGCTGCATCCACAGCTACGTCAAACGGATTGCTCAACAAAGCATTAGTAGCAGGCCCGTTATCTCCGCTAAAACCGGGCCCGCCTGACTTACCAGCTATAGTAGTAATGATATTACTTACTGCAGCGATCTTGCGGATACGGTGATTATTGGCATCAGCAACGAAGATGTTGCCGGACGCATCACCGGTGATACCTACAGGAAAGCTCAGTTTTGTTGCAGTAGAAGTAGCAAGGGAGCCATCGCCACCAAAGCCAGACGAACCGCCGTTGCCAGCGAAAGTGCTTATATTGCCTGATGTGTTGATCTTGCGGACAATATGGTTGTTATATTCTGTAAAGTAGATGTTGCCGGACCCATCAACATATATCCCTGCCGGGTTCTTAAGCAGAGCACCAGTTGCAGGGCCTCCATCGCCGCCATATCCGGGGCTTCCGGGAGTTCCGGCTATGGTTTTAATGACGCCTGTTGCGTCGATCTTCCTGATAACATGATTGGCATAGTCAGCAATATATTTCACACCTGCAGCATCAACGAATACGCCACTTGGGTTATTCATTTTTGCACCGGTTGCTTGTCCGCCATCCCCTGCGAAGCCGGGAACAGTACCTGTTCCGGCAATAGTAGAGATCAGGGTCTGGGCTTGTACTGTTCCAGAGTAAAAGGTTAAAATAAGTAAGTATGCAAACCGTAAAATACGTTTCATCAAAAATCCGTTTATGAAGGTTTATTTCTTTTTTATTTCTTGATTGATCGAATAAAATGCCCATTTGCTTTAATTCAAAGCAAAATCAACTTAGATACAGGGTTTAAAAATAATTTATTTTAATGCAAAAAACAATAGGAAAAGTATATTTCAGTCCGATATATGATTAAAAATAATATTTCTTTAACTGGGATCCTGATATTTGGCGTCAAAATTTTGTTTTACCAATAAATCTTTGCTTTTGGGCTGTTTAAATTCAATATTTTTGTGGAAATAGCGTTTATAAGGTATATATGACCAGGAGCAAGGTTGCGTTTTTTTTATTATTTGTATCTGTGTGTCTTGGGTATTCCTGCAAAAAATGGAAAGATCCGGCATCGGTCTCTGATCCGAGATTGACAAATCCCTACTGCAATGATCCCAGCGCTGTAAACTACAACCTTGGATTTCCCGGTAAGCCGGACAATACGGTGTGCTTTTATCCTTCTGATATTTTTGAGGGGGTATACGAGATGAAAGACTCTGTTTACCTGGCAGAGTCGGGATTGTATATTACCGCAGACTCGCTGATCATTCACATATATAAATACAGCAATTCCAAGATCGCTGTAGAAGGTTTATGCAATACAGGGGTGAGAATATATATGACTGCAGGACCTACTTATTCTGCTGTTATTGATACGCTTGTGGGCGATAGTACGACCCTGAACCACGGACAAATGTTGTGCCGCTCGCTGGATACCATCAGTGGTGTTATTTCGCGCGACCGGGTTGACACTACCTTGTTACATATTGACCTCAAGATTGTGAGCGATACTGGTACAACTGTTCGTATAGGCACAGCGAGAAGAAAATAATATCCCAAAAATGTTTACAGGAATAGTAGAAACACTCGCCACTATCAGGGAGATAAGAAAAGATGGCACAAATGTTCATTATGACATTCAGAGTGCTATAACCCACGAATTAAGGGTTGATCAAAGTGTTGCCCACAATGGTGTGTGTCTGACAGTTGTCTCGGTAAACAACGACATATATACGGTCACTGCTGTGGCCGAAACTATTGCTAAAACAACTCTTGGAGCCTGGCAGCGGGGAGATAGAATCAACCTTGAGCGTTCGCTCAAGGTTGGAGACAGGTTGGATGGCCATTTTGTGCAGGGGCATGTTGATACAGCCGCACTATGCACGGAGAAGCGAACACTTGAAGGTAGCTGGTTATACCGATTCAGTTTTCCCGAAGAGTTTGCAGCACTGGTGATAGAGAAGGGATCTATCTGTATAAACGGAGTAAGCCTTACAGTCTTTGATGTTTCCATGAATGAGTGTACCGTAACGATCATTCCATACACGTATGAACACACTAATTTTAACACCCTGAAGGCGGGAGATAATGTGAATGTGGAATTTGACGTGCTGGGAAAATACTTTTTAAGAAAACAGGACCTCAGTAAATTGTGACGATCACCTGTTTTCTTCCAGAACAGATACCAATGCTTGTATTTCCTGTTTGTCTGCGATGTCGGATGAGCTCCTGAACGTAAGTGCAGAACTGTGGAACTCATTAGCGCCTGTGCTCTTAACCAGATCGAGGATATTTGAAGAACGCACGCCGCCCCCCGGCATAATGATAATACGTCCTTTTGCCGCAGACACTAACTGCAACAATGTCGATGCGCCCTCTGTTGCGGTTTTTTGCAACCCTGACGTAAGCACTCTTGCACATCCTGACGATATCACATCTTCAAGAGCCTGAAATGCGTCGGGTGTCCGGTCGAATACTTTGTGGCATGTAACGGCCATGGGGTGCGCCCACTCTACGATCCGTTTCATAAGTTCAATATCAATTTTTCCATCCGGAAGGTGGGCGCCGGTAGCAATGCCGGGGCACCCAAGTTCCCGGCATATAAGAACGTCTTTCTTAATGATGGCTATTTCGTGCTCATCGTAAAGAAAATTTCCTCCCCTCGGGCGAATCATCGGGAATACAGGAATACTCAGTGTTCTTAGCGCATATTCTATCAGTCCGTAACTAGGTGTTATGCCGCCGGCACCCTGGTCAGCGCACAGCTCTATACGCCCGGCGCCGGCCTGTTCGGCTATCAGGCACGATTGGATGTTGAAGGCGCAAACCTCAAGTATCATTTGTAAATGTTTTAGTGGAAAAGATAATCGGACTGATAAACATTGTTTTCCTTTCCGTTTCGTACGGCATAGCTGAATCCTTTCTGTAGTGCGAAGGCGCCATATTCCCCTTTTTTATTAAGCGCAAGGAAACCGACCTGTATATCTTTTGCAGCCTTAGGGTTCTTTGCCGCTATTCGTTCTACTGCTTTTTTGCATGCAGTAGCCGGGTCAAGTCCTTGTCGCATGAGCTCCACCACTAGGTGCGATCCGACTATCCTGATCACTTCTTCACCCACACCCGTACTGGTTGCTGCACCTACCTCGTTATCAACATACAGTCCGGCGCCGATGATGGGGGAGTCCCCGACACGACCGCGCATTTTGAACGCCATTCCGCTTGTAGTACATGCGCCGCTCAGGTCGCCATTAGTGTCCATCGCTACCATCCCTATTGTATCGTGATTGTCTTTGCCACCCGGCCGTACATTCTCGATATTGTTTACGGGGCGATATTTATTTTCTTTTAACCACTCCCGCCATTCCAACTCGCTTTTTTCAGTAAGCAGATTCTCTTTGGTAAAACCATTGGCCAGGGCAAATTGCAGCGCGCCTTCGCCAACCAGCATCACATGCGGCGTTTTTTCCATCACCATCCTTGCTACGGATATCGGATGCACGATGTGTTCCAGGAATGCTACCGACCCACACCTGCTGTTCTCATCCATGATGCAGGCGTCGAGTGTCACATGGCCATCCCTGTCCGGCCTGCCGCCTAATCCCACAGACTGATTTGCAGGGTCTGCTTCAGGTACTTTCACACCATTTTCAACCGCGTCAAGCGCCCGTCCTCCGGCATTCAGAATATTCCATGCAGCAGCATTGGCCTCCTTCCCGAAATCCCATGTTGAGATAACAATGGCATTTCCCTTTGTACTTACCGGTAATAGCGGTTTGTTTTCTGATGCAAATAAACGCCGCCCAGCGAACATGGCAACAGATGATAAAATTGAGAAACGCAGAAACCTCCTTCTGTCTGACATACTATGTGATTATTGTAACAAGATAAGTATTTATCGCAATAATGTAAAGCCGCATATTTTGCGGTTGTGGGTGATTATCTTATTTTCATATAAACATCAATATGGGAGACCTTATAAAATTGAATGTAGGTGGTGGCTCTATGCAGGCATATGTTGCAAGGCCGGTTGGAGAAGGTAAGTATCCGGGAGTAATCGTTTTCCAGGAAGCATTTGGTGTTAACAATCACATCAGAAACGTCACTGACAGGATAGCAGCAGAAGGATATGTGGCCATCGCTCCCGAGCTTTTTCACCGTAGTGCGCCCGCAGGTTTCGAGTCGGGATATAGCGATTTTTCCTTAGTGCAGGCACACATGCAGGCGATCACAACAGAGGGATTGGCAGAGGACGCGAAGGCTGCATTCGCATGGTTGCAGCAAAGCGGCATGGTGATAGATGATCATATTGGCTGTATTGGCTTCTGTCTTGGTGGTAAGACCAGTTTCATTGCTAATGCATTACTCCCTTTGAAGGCCAGTGTTTCGTTTTACGGTGGTGGTATGCACACGGTCAGAGAGATGGCTGCAAGCCTAAGCGCGCCGCAACTTCTTTTCTGGGGAGGCAAGGATAAACACATAAAACCCGAGCATATTGGCGCAGTTATTGAGTCACTTAAAGGCCATCACAAAGAATATATCAATATAGAGATATCGTATGGCGATCACGGTTTCTTTTGTGATGAGCGTGCGGCTTTCCATCCAGCCGCAGCAGGGGAGGCGTGGGCCATTGTAAAACAATTTTTCAGAAACAAGATAGGGTAGGCCATTATGCGGAAGTTGTTGCTGTTGATGTTTGTACTGACCGGTTTGCGCGTAATGGCGCAGGAAGGTCCGTTGCCGAAGGATTTTAAGTTTGATATGCACGAGGACATGGACAAATACACAAAGTATATTGTGCCATGTGTAGACTGGTTGCAGCAGACACCATTAGGGCAGCATACCCATGAGCGGGCGCAGGTAAATATTTTTGTGCTGCACTGGCTCGAACGAAACCCCGATATTGATATCAGCCTGCCGGAGTACTCGTTGAAATTCAATGGTATCAACAGAGATCTGTTGTGTCTCTTTTTAGAAGGCTGGATCAAGCATATACTGTTAGAAAAAGACACAAACATTACCAATTGTGCTATGGCGGGTGTCAGGAGTATGCTTGACTTCTACAGGGCGGGTAAGGCCGCCAGTATCGGAAAGGTTGTATACCTCGAAAATCTCTCAGAGATCGATAAGGCCGGAAAGCTTAGAGAGTTGTTTGATTCCGGTCGGCAAGCCAGGAATACATATTTGTACCTTGATCCGCCGCATGGCAATAAGCATGATTTTAAAGACGATGAGAATTATTTCGGGTTTCACTACCACTTCATCAACCTTGTGAACCCCCGGGGGGTAATGTACCGCTATATGCTCGAAGGTTATTATAATGACTGGATCGAAACACCGGACGGATCGGTCACCTATCCCAGGCTGCCTCCGGGTAATTACAATTTCAGGATACAGGCGTCGATGTACCCGGATTTTGATCATGCTGTGGAACGCAACTTTCAATTTGTGATCAGAAAGGCTTTCTGGCAGGAGAACTGGTTTTTCGGGCTTTCCATTATAGTGTTGTTTGTGGTACTATACCTTATTGTAAAACAACGGGAAAGAAATCTAAAGAACAAAGAACGATTAGAACGTATGCGGATCTTGTTCGAATTCAATCACCTGAAGAGCCAGGTCAATCCACACTTCCTGTTTAACAGTTTTAATACTTTGACCAGCCTTATAGAAAAAGATCAGAAAAAGGCATTAAGTTATACTGAACACCTATCGGAATTGTACCACAATATTCTTACCCATTACGACAATGATTTTGTACAACTTTCTGAAGAATTCAGGATACTTAATAACTATATTTCTATTCAAAAGGGCAGGTTCGGAGACGCGTTGAAAGTGAATATCGATATTCCCGAAAAGATCATGCAGACCAAGAAAATAGTGCCACTGGCCCTGCAAATGCTGATCGAGAATGCCATAAAACATAATGTAGTTTCCGCGTCTTCACCCCTGGTGATTAACATCATGGCAACCGAAAATGAGATCACAATTCGTAATATTGTACATCTCAAGATCAGCAAAGAGAAGGGAGAGGGAATGGGCCTGGTCAACATAAAAAGGAGATATGACCTGCTTACTACGAAAACTGTGAGTTACGGACTAAAAGGAAATGAGTATATCGTTATATTGCCTTTGTTATGAAAATAGTGATCATAGAAGATGAACAGCCGGCAAGAGACAGGCTGGCTGAGTTGATAAGAGAAGTTTTCCCCGGTGCGATGATCGTTGCCCAGCACGACAGTGTTGACGGAGCCGCTAAATGGTTTTCTCTGAACAAGGTTCCTGATCTTGTTTTTCTTGACGTGCAACTTGCAGACGGAACTGCATTTGACCTTCTGAAGGTTTCGAATATCAATTGCCCGATCATTTTCACAACTGCGTATAGAAAATATGCACTTGATGCTTTCAAGACAAATAGCATTGATTATCTGTTGAAACCTATAAAAAAAGAAGACCTGGTTGCCGCGTTTAAGAAGTTGAACGATTTCAGGCAGGTACTTGGTCCCCAGGAGATCGCGGCAATACAGAATGTTGTTCCCGCACAGGCTGTGCTCAAAAAAAGATTCATCATCAGATTTGGGGAACACATTAAGACACTTGCGGCAGAAGATATTTCTTATTGCATCAGTGAGAACAAGAATACATATGCCCGTACATTCGATGGATCAAAATTTCCGATGGACCACAACCTCGATGCATTGGAAAAAATGCTTGATCCGCAACAATTTTTTCGCATCAATCGCCAGTTTCTGATCAATCTGAAGGCAATAGATGAAATGAAGACATATAGCAAGGCTCGTGTCATTGTTACATTGAACCCGCCGGTAAAGGACGCTCCTGTTGTCAGTTCTGAAAGGGCAGCGGACTTCAAGCTATGGCTGGGGGGGGAGTTGCCGTGATCATTCGATCAGTCCAAGCTGAATACCCTTTTTTACTAATGCGGCCACGTTCCTGGCGTCAAGTTTCATGAGCAAACTAAGCCGGTGATTGTCTATTGTACGTTTACTGACAAACAATTTATCCGCTATTTGCTGACTGGTGAGATTTGACGCAATGTATTGCAGTACCTCCTTCTCTCTTCTCGACAAGACAGGTGTAGCTGCAGTTTGTCTTTTGGCCAGCAATGCGTCCTGTATCACTTTCTCTTTAAGTACAGGCTCCAGGTACTGTTCTCCTCGGTATACCGTACGAATAGCATCAAGCAGGATCTCCTCCCTTGTGGTCTTAAGAATATATCCATGCACGCCCTTTCGCAGCATGTTCTTGATATAATAGACATTGTCGAGGTTGGTCAATGCCAGCATTTTTATCTTCGGATATTTCTCACTGATCACCTCAGCAACTTCATCCCCTGTTTGACCGGGCATATGTATATCCAGCAGTAATACATCGGGTTGGTTCTTTACGATACCCGCCAACAGTTCTTTCCCATCGGCATAGCTGCCGATGACTTCCATATCGTCACAGTTGCTTAAGATGTGATGAAGGCCGTTTATTACAAGCGGATGATCGTCTGCGATCGCAATTCTTATTTTCATACTGTTTCGTTTAAGGCTACGCTTTTCATGTCAAATTCCATGTATACCGATGTTCCCTTCCCGGGCTCCGATTCAAATGTATAGTTTCCGTCCAGGCTCCTGATACGGGTCTGTAGATTGTGCAGTCCCAATCCGTGCTGTATCTGGCCGGTGTTGAAACCGATGCCGTTATCTTCAACGGTGATGGTCAGCATCTGTTCGTAAAGTTGTAACTGCACGAGCGCGTGGCTGGCCCGGGCATGCTGGAGTATGTTCTTTATCAACTCCTGTAATATACGATAGATATTCAGCTTAAAGTCCTGTGAAATATTATGGAATGAACCGTAGCATTGAAGGTCTATTGTTAAGGAGCTTCCATCCTGAACATGGTTGCAGTAAGACCTCAACGCATCCGGTAAGCTTTGTTTCAATAATACCTCAGGCATCAGGTTATGCGCGGTCTGCCTTACTTCGTGAGCCATTTCTTCGAGCATATCAATGACCTCGTGATATGCCGGGTCACGTGTCAGATCCCGGTTGTTATGCCTTAGCGTCATAAACCTCATCATTACAGCGGATATCATGCCACCAATGCCGTCATGAAGTTCGCGGGCTATTCTTTGCCGTTCATTGTCCTCACCATGCACAATAGCTTTCAGTATGCCGATCCTGTTCTCTTGTTGCAGCGACCTGATCTGTTCTGTCTGCAGGCGTTGCTTGTGCCTTGTGTTTCTGTAAATGCCCAGTAGTATGAGTATCAGCAGGACAATGCTGCCGGCGATCACCGCGATCCATAGATTCTTTTTGGCTATCTTGTTCTTTTGCTGTGCGATAAGAAGTTGGTTTTGTACTAATTGTTTGTCTTTTTCCGAGCTCTGATACTTGATCTCCATCTGGTTGATGGCCTTGGTCTTTTCTATGCTTGTCAGGGAGTCTTTTAGTGTTGACGCAGTCTCCAGGGAAGCCATAGCATTCTTGTAATCACCTTTCGCCTTGTATACCTCACTAAGTGTCATATATCCGTTAATGGTATTGTCCTTCAGATTAGCGGCAGCCGCGTTTCTTAGGTTTTCAACCAGGATTCGTTCCGCATCATTATAATTGCCCAGGCGCAATAACGCCTCACCCAATGCGAGAGAAGCATCGATCACAACATAGTTGAACCTGTTCTCTGCAAGTTCTATGGATAATTGCAGGTAAGGAAGCGCTTCTTTGTATTTTTCGGAACTAAGGAAAGTCTTACCGATCTGTTCATTGGCATATGCCTGCAGATATATCTTGTTCATTCTTTTAGATATATCCAATGCTTCAAAAAAGTTGGCGCGCGCACTGTCTGTCATCTTCTGATCGAGATAGTACTCTCCTTTATTGATAAGCACCATAGCCAACTGATAATTATAATTACCATTACGAGCTATCTTTTCGGCTTCATTAAAGTAGTTGAGTGCCTGCGCATTTTGTTTTAGCCGCAGATTAATTACAGCAAGGTTGCTGTAAATATCAACTCCCGTAAGTGATACTTTCTTATTTGCCTTGTTTAGTTCCCAGATGGCGGTGTAATAGTTATCTGTGGCCTGCACATAATTGCCGAGATAGAAATACGCCAGGCCAATACAGTTATAACAAGTAGCGATGTCTTCCTTATTGCTTGAACTGAGGCACCAATGGAATGCCTGGCGAAAGTAGTTGAGGCCATCCTGGAATTTTCCTTTGTCCAGGTACTTCTGCCCGATATCCATAAGTGCATTGCCGGCACCATCGGGATACTTGGCTTCAATACATTTCTGGAGTACGAGTTTATATATTCTTATTGCACTGTCGGCGTCTGCTATGCGGGCTCTGTACAATAACTGGCTCATCCCGACAGTGTCCAGTTTTAGCTTAGTATCAAATATCCCCTGCGCAATGCTTCGCACCTGGTACGAAAGCACCAGGATGCAGGTCATTAACAAAATGCGGAGCCGGTCTGATCTTATTGCCCGAAACATACGGAACAGTTATTAATGTAATATTAGCGAAAGGGCACTACTAAAATTAGGTATTTATGCTTAATTGGGAAAAGGGTATTTATACTATTACATCTCGTTACTAGCGATAGTACTTTTACATAAGAAATTCAGATACCATTAACCCTTCTGCTTTAAACCCTTTTTAGAATTCTGTTTACCGAAAAGACCCGAAAGAAAAATTAATTCTGTAGACCCAAGACGAGCATAGGCCCTATCGACCGGAATCCTGAAGAATATTCATAGACCAGCCCCTATAAACTCTTGATTTCTAAAGCGTACGTTTATTTGACCCAGGCAATATCTTATCTGTAAACCAGCAAAAAGTAAAAGTTAACCAGCCCCTATAGACCTTATATTATAGGGAAATTCTCAGATCCGGATGTCTTATATGTTATGTGCATGAGCATCCGGATCTTCTTTTACACTATTCCTGCCACTATCTAAACTTTCAGTTAATAAAATTGCCCGGCTCCGGCTTGTCGTGTGGTAATCCTTATTTGTCTGTATAGATTACTTATCCGTCAGTATGTAGTTTGCCGATCACTAATTTGATCGGATATTTAATTCGAGAAATGCGTGTTTTGTATGTAGAAGTATATACACCTATATTTGAGACTCTTTGAAATAAAACAGTTTAACATGAAAAAGAAACTTATACTATTCACACTATCAGGTGTTTTCCTGTTCCTGACGCTTTCCAGTTGGTTCAACGGTATTGGGTTCAGTGGATATGGTGACCGTACGGGTGCCAGTGGGTCCTCAGGTTGTGGGGGCAGTGGATGTCACGGTACCTCTGCCACCAGCAGCACCACAATAACACTTCAATTACTGTCGTCAGGGTCGCCTACGTGTGTGTATGTAGGAGGCAATACCTACACGATCAGGATCACTGCAACGAATACAGGGTCAACAACACTTTCTAAATGGGGATACCAACTTTCAGCGGTAGGTACCGGGGGGACGACAAGCAAGGGCTCATTTACGGCACCAAGTGGCTCACATGTGGGCACCTATAGTGGTGTTACGTGCGTGGAGCCCAGCAATTACCTCAGCCCTACAACAGGTTCGGGTGGTTCAGGCTCTACCTATGTGCAGGATATCACGTGGGTGGCACCTTCGTCTGGCACCGGCAGTGTGACTATATACACGGCTGTGAACCTTACTAACTATAGCTTCAGCGCAGACGCAGGCGACCTCTGGAATTTGCAGAGCCTGGTGATCAGCGAGAGTGGCGGCGGGTCTATTTCCGGTACAACAACGGTATGCCCCGGCGCCACTACAAGTTTGAGCACATCTGCCGGTGGCGGTACATGGTCTAGTTCTTCAACCGGTGTTGCCACTGTGGGTACTTCGGGTGTGGTAACAGGCGTTGCCGTTGGAACATCTACGATCAGCTACGTCTATTGCGCCGGAACTCTGACCACAACAGTGACTGTGACTCCCGGGCCGGCATCTATATCGGGAACATCGGCGGTATGCCAGGGACTAACAACTACATTAAGCAATTCAAGTGGTTCGGGAACATGGACCAGCAGTGCAACAACTATTGCTACCATCGGTAGTGGCACAGGAGTTGTCAGCGGGGTTTCATCCGGTACATCCTCTATTACTTTTACGCTTTCGTCTACAGGATGCAAGGTGTCTGCCCCTGTCACTGTCAACCCTCTTCCTCCTAATATTGTAGGTACGCTCAACGTCTGTGTTTCAGGTACTACTGCGTTAAGCGATGGAGGAGGTGGCACATGGCAGAGCAGCAATACTGCTGTAGCAACAGTAGGGTCAGGTAGCGGCATAGTGAGTGGCGTGTCTGCAGGCACTGCAGGTATCACCTATACGCTGGGTACCGGATGCCTGACATCTGTTGTGGTCACGGTAAACCCATTGCCGGCAGCTATTACCGGTAATAATATAGTTTGTCCGAATCTCACAACAACATTGAGTGACGCCACCGGAACAGGAAACTGGAGCAGTAGCTCCACGTCAATAGCCGTTGTTGGTTCATCGAGCGGGGTAGTGACGGGTGTTTCTGGTGGCACGGCTACAATCAGTTATAAATTATCAACAGGGTGTAGTTCTACATTCCTGATGTCAGTATATGCAGTTCCTCCATCTATAACAGGTACGCGGACGGTATGTGAGGGCCTTGTGACATCGCTGAGCCACTCCACCGGCGGTGGTAACTGGAGCAGTGGCAATACCACCATTGCAACGGTGAATAGTACGGGTGATGTTTCGGGTATTGTTGCCGGAACAACATTTGTGACGTACACGCTTCCATCCACGGGATGTATCTCTTTCTCTACTGTTACGGTCAATCCTCTGCCGGCAAGCATATCGGGTATTACATCAGTATGCCAGGGCGGAGTAAGTTCCCTGAGTGATGCAACTCCCTCGGGTACGTGGTTAAGCAGCAATACAAGTATTGCTACGATCACGCCCGGAGGGTTTGTAAATGCTGTATTAGCAGGGACATCTACTATTACCTACACATTAAATTCAGGATGTATCAATACAACCGTGTATACTGTAAATCCATTACCATCGTCGATCACCGGAGCTTTTAATGTTTGTTCCGGTCAGACAACGGCACTTACAGACGCTGGAGGTGGTACATGGTCGAGTAGTAATACTACGGTGGCAACAGTAGGGGCTACTTCTGGAATTGTTAGCGGTGTGGGTACTTTCGGCATTGTGAATATTACGTATACATTGCCTGTTACGGCGTGTAAAACCACTGCTTCAGTGACGGTAAATCTGTTGCCAGGAGCTATAAATGGAACAGCAAGTGTTTGTGAGGGAGCAACAACGGGACTGTCGGATATTACCGGCGGAGGCACGTGGTCTGTTTCTAACACGTCAGTAGCTACAATAAATTCTTCAGGAGTGCTGAGCGGAGTGTCATCAGGCACCACAACGGTGACGTATACCGTGACCTCAACCGGGTGCACTGCACTTAAGGTGGCAACGGTTAACCCCGCACCGGCATCCATATCGGGGACAAATGTGGTTTGTTCAGGCTCTACTACGGCACTTACCGATGCCACACCCGGTGGGGTTTGGTCAACCAGTTCTACAGTTGTGGTGTCTGTAGGTACGTCCGGAATAGTAACCGGAAATCTTTCGGGAACCGCTACCGTTACTTATACGGTCTCAGGTTGCCGGGCTACGACACTCGTTACAGTTAATCCATTGCCTGCTACCATTACTGGTACACTTTCGGTATGCGGAGGGTCTACAACGAATCTGTCTGATGCATCTGGCGGCGGAACATGGACCAGCACAAACACAACAGTGGCAACGGTAGGGCCAAGTTCGGGGATCGTTTCCGGCGGAACTACAGGTACATCTACCATATCTTATACGATTGGCACAGGCTGTGCTGCCACAAAGGTGGTCACAGTGAGTCCTGCCGCCGGTGCTATCACGGGTGCAGGTCTATTGTGTAAGGGACTCACATTGACTCTGTCAGACGCGGGTGGTGGTACCTGGAATAGTGGCAACACGGCCATCGCAACGGTTGGATTGTCCAGCGGTGTGGTAACAGGCGTATCTACCGGATCTGCTACGATAACATATACACTTGCTTCTGGCTGTAAAGCCACGCAGGCCGTAACTGTGAACGCCTTGTCTCCTATTACAGGAACGACTTCACTCTGCGCGGGACTTACCACTACATTGTCTGATGCGACCAATGGTGGTAAGTGGAGCAGTAGTAATACAGCCGTTGCTACCATTGGGTCGACTTCGGGATTTGTGAACACTTTTGTAGCGGGTACGAGCGTCATAGACTACACTATGCCCACAGGATGTGTGGCATCTGTGATCATGTCTGTAGTATCAGCACCGTCGGCTATCACGGGTAGTACCAATGCCTGCACCGGATCGCAGACGGCCCTCAGTGATGCCGGAGGCGGTACATGGATAAGTAGCAATACCTCCATCGCAACTGTAGGTTTAACAAGTGGGTTGGTCACCGGAGTTGTTTTGGGTTCTGCTACCATCACGTATTCTTTAGGTAGTGGTTGTTCTGTTACTACCGCAGTGACCGTATATCCTTCTCCAGCGGCCATTTCAGGAGCGTCTGTTGTTTGTGAGGCCGGTTCAATAACGCTGAGCGATGCTACCGGAACAGGTACGTGGAACTCTCCGAGTGGCAACATCACGATCGGTTCTTCATCCGGAATTGTCAACGCGCTTACTGCTGGTACAGCTATTGTATCATACTCTCTTTCTACAGGCTGCAGTGCCATAAAAACGATCACCGTCAATCCTTCGCCGGGTTCCGTATCCGGGTCCCTGGAGGTTTGTGTCAGTGCCTCATCCGCACTCTCTGACGGAGGAGGTGGAACGTGGTTAAGCAGCAATACGAGCGTTGCCACAGTGAGCAGCTCGTCGGGTTTATTGACCGGTGTAGGTTCGGGAACATCATTGATAACGTACACATTGCCCGTAACGGGTTGCGCTACTGTAGTAACAGCTACCGTAGATCCTTTACCATCAGCTATTTCCGGCCCTGCCGCTATTTGCACCGGAATAATGACAACGTACACTAATTCGGGTGGAGGTACCTGGAGCAGCGCTAATACGATCGTGGCTGTTACTGTAACGGGTGATGTTACCGGTTTGAGCGCAGGTACGGCCATAATTACATATTATTTACCTACCGGGTGCAGCACCACTAAATCAGTTACTGTGAACACATCTCCTGCAGCCATCACAGGATCGACTGCGGTATGTGAACTGTCGTCTACATCACTCAGTGACCCGACATCGGGAGGTAAGTGGAGCAGCAGCACAACGACTGTGGCTACAATCGGGTCTGTTTCCGCTCTTGTTTCCGGCTTGTCTGCCGGCACTACAATGATCACTTACCGGTTAACTTCAGGTTGCGAATCATATTTATTGTTCACAGTAGATCCGCTACCGGGAACTATAACCGGTACAAAGTCGGCATGTTCAACGGGATCGACTCAGTTAAGTAATGCAACAACCGGCGGCACCTGGAGCAGCAGCAATACCAGCGTGGCATCTATAGATGGTTCCGGACTGGTTTCCGGACTGATCCCCGGAACATCTACCATCGCATACACATTGGGTACAGGTTGTAAAGTGACCGCGGTAGTCACCGTCAATCCGCTTCCGGGTATCATTTCCGGACCATCCTCAGTATGTAGTTCTGCTTCAATAACATTGAGCGACGCCGGAGTTGGCACATGGGCAAGCGGCAATACTGTTGTAGCTACTGTTGGTGCAGGCTCGGGTATTGTGAACGGTGTTTCCGGCGGTACGGCTATTGTTACATACAAGCTTTCTACGGGGTGCGAGGCCTATAAGACTATTACTGTGAATAACAGCCCTGCGGTTGTAACCGGCGCCGGTGCCATATGTGTAGGTGCGTCGCTTACGCTCAGTGATGCCACTTCCGGTGGCGACTGGAGTTCCGGCGCTACTTCTGTTGCCACTGTCGGTTCTACATCCGGTCTTGTTTCCGGAGTATCCAATGGCAGCGTTGCTATCAGCTATACATTATCTACAGGCTGTTACGCAACTGCCTTGGTGACTGTTAATCCGTTGCCCGCTGTTATTACCGGAACTAACCAGGTATGCGCTGGCTTTACTACAAATCTTAGCGATATTACTACAGGTGGTTCGTGGAGTAGCAGCGCAACTTCAATTGCAACCGTTGGTACATCTTCAGGAGTGGTGAGTGGTGTAACAGCAGGCACTTCAAGCATTGCATATGTGTTGTCAACCGGGTGTTCGGCTTCAGTGACGGTAACCGTTAATCCGATGCCTGCTGCGATATCCGGTGCATCAGGCGTATGTGTTGGCACGACAACCTTATTGTCCGATAGCCCTGTGGGTGGGACCTGGGTCAGCAGCAGCACACCAACAGCTACAATTGGTTCTTCCAGCGGCCTTGTGTCAGGGATAGCGGCAGGTTCTGCCACGATAACTTATGCTTTGTCCACCGGATGTAAGGTGACAAAACCGATCACGGTAAATCCACTACCTTTTGCAGGTGCCCTCAGCGGACCGTCATTTGTGTGTGTGGGTGCTTCCGAGGCAATGTCCAGTTCAGTTTCAGGTGGTAGTTGGGCAAGTGGCAGCCCATCGGTGGCAACAATTGATGCAAGCACGGGTGCTATATCCGGGGTGTCTGCAGGTACTTCTACTATCTCATACAGCGTTACCAACATTTGTGGTACAGATACTAAGACTATTGACGAGATGATTCTCGGATTGCCAGCAGTAAGCGCGATAACAGGCATTGACAGTGTTTGTGTAGGTTATACCATCACCCTGGTTGATACCGCAACCGGTGGCACATGGAGTAGCAGTGATCCGGGAGTGGCAACCATTTCCGCAGCAGGCGTTGTAACAGGTGTAGCACCGGGTACCGCTATTGTAAGCTTCACAATAACCACGCCGTGCGGACCTGCAAATGCGCATCGCACAATTAGGGTCAACCCGGTGTCAGTTTGTAAGACACTTGTTGGTTCTGTAACAAACCCGGATGCATTTAAGGTATATCCAAATCCTTCAGTCGGCCAGTTTGTGGTGGAGATACCATCTACGGCATCAGTAGCTGTCGTTACCATAATGGATATGTTAGGAAAAGTGATCGTACAAAAAACAGCTACCGATAACCATGCCCAGAAGATCCTATTTGATCTGTCTGACGTAGCAAGAGGTAGCTACATGGTGAAAGTAAGTGCAGGGGATGCTATTTTCAGGCAAAAGATCGAGATCTGGTGATCCCTTATAAATACTCATAAAGACAGCCCCGTTGCGGGGCTGTCTTTATTTAAGCCCCATATCTGGGCAGATAGGTTCGTTGGATTCTTTTTGTTACATTTGCTTTCATAGAAATTTTATATATTTCTGAATATTTTGTTTACTACACAATGCTACTTATGAAGTCAAAGTATACGCTTTTGTCTGTTGCTCTGGTTTTTTCTTCGTTCATGTCTCAGGCACAGTACATTACAACTTATGCAGGTAATGGTTACGGGGCTGCAACCGGATCCGGTGGTTATGCCGGTGATGGCGGACAGGCTTATGCTGCCAAGCTGAGCAGTCCGGCAGGTGTGGCTACATACGGATATGTGAATGTGTACATAGCTGATATGGCCAATCATGTGGTGCGCAGGGTAGACGATATGGGAAATATCTCCACGTATGCCGGCACAGGCATAGCTGGTTTTACGTACACGGATACGCTTGCCGCAACTACCGTGAAGATGGGTGCGCCGTATGGTCTGGCTGTAGATGCACTGAATACGGTTTATGTATCGGACCAGGAGAATAATGTTGTTTACAAGATCACAAATTCCGGTATCATGAGCATCTATGCCGGGGTAGACACAGCAGGTTATAGTGGTGATGGCGGTCCTGCAAATATGGCGAAACTGAACCATCCATCTTCTTTGTCACTTGATCCATATGGTAATCTGTATATAGGCGATGCCGCTAACAATGTGATCAGGAAAGTGGCTACAGACGGTACGATCACCACGTTCGCCGGCAATGGTTACGGAGCAGGCCTTGGTATTGGTCATGGCGGATATTCCGGCGACGGAGGTGCGGCTACTGCAGCAAGGCTCAATTACCCTGAAGGTGTGGCTGCAGATGCATATGGCAATGTTTACATTGCTGACGCAAGCAATAATGTGATACGCAAAGTGAATGCAACGGGTGTCATTTCAACTTATGCAGGAACTGGTGTAGCTGGGTTCTCCGGCGATGGGGGCAATGCCACTGCTGCCATGCTTTGGTTTCCTGCTGCTGTAGCAACAGATGGACCGGGGAACGTGTTCATTGCAGACCAGGGTAATAATAACATACGGAAAGTAGGCTCTGCAGGTACCATCTCTACTGTTGCCGGCAACCATGCGGCAGGATATTCGGGCGACTACCACCTGGCTGTAAACGCGCTTTTGAATGGCCCGTCAGGTATCAACATAGATGGCAACGGTCTTTTGTATATTGCCGATCAGAGGAATAATGTAATCAGGCTCGTTGGCCCTTCGTCTATTATTAATGGCGTAAATCAGATAAATGGTGTACAAAGTCTGAAAGTTTACCCTAATCCGGCAAGCACTTCGATCAACGTCGAAATTCCTGCAACTACCAGCGGAGTTGCCATATCGGTTATAGATATGATGGGCAGGGTAGTCATCTCCAAAACAGTTGGTGGCACTGCTCAATCATTATCTATTGATCTCAGCAACTTCGCTGCCGGTAACTACATTATTAAAATGACCTCTGGTGAGCAGGTTTACCGTGAGCAGATAATGATCTCTAAATAGAGGACATCGGCATCATATAATCGGGGCGCTTTTGCGCCCTTTTTTATATGGGCATCGTCAGAATATAGTCATTCATAAAAAAGCCGTTGCCGATATCAATGTCTTCTGTCTTGTAAAGGGTGAACCCCGTCTTTTCATAAAACGATATGGCAGCCTGGTTATATCGGTTCACATTCAGCCGGAGGGCATTGGCTCCCAATGTTCTTATATCGTCCTTAATGTACCCGATCATCGCTTTTCCATAGCCATTTCCCTGAACCGACTGAAGTATATACAGCTTATGTAATTTATAAACGTTGTGTTCTATGAGCGACCATGCCGCAAACCCGACCGGAAAGGAATCAACATAACCAATGATGAACTTGTGTCCGTCGCGCATCTGTTCATCCAGAGCAGCGGAAGAATAAAACCGGTCCAGCATATAGCAAACCTGAGCTTCGCCAATGATGGGAATGTATGTGCCGGGCCATATTTCCTCAGCCAATTGCCTGATCAATGGTATTTCTGTAACAGATGCTGTTTTTATAACCAACTTTTCCATTTTTTATTATCTTGTGACTGCCTAATGAATAAAACGACCGGCTAAATAAAAAAATAATTAATGTTTCTTCGTTCAAAGATAATTAAACTAAATTCGCTCTTTATCCAAAGAACGCCCAAAATGAGAAAGGCTCTTACCGTTATCATTATTCTTTTATGTACGCTGTCTTACATGTCTTGCAAAAAAGAATATCATTGCGGTTGCACTTACAATAATCAGGTTGTTTTCACCAAAGACCTGGGCGTAGAATACAAGAATACAGCTAAGGAGAAATGTTCCGGTTATGATACGGTAGTGGTTGGAGAGAAGTGGAACTGTACGTTATATTGATTTCCCGCTTTTTATACAGTTATCGGAAAATATAAGTTTTAAAAACTAACCGCCAATCAATAAAAACAATAAAAGTAACCAACCAGTACAAGGTCGAATAAATAACTTTGCGGTCAGTTTTAATCTTGTTGTCAATAAAGCGATAGCTGTAAGACCTGTATGTTGTATCGACCAATCTTCCTGTTACTACTCCTGACCCATTACTCGCTTTACGCTCAGAATAATGCCAATGCCACTTTAGCAGGTGAGCGGTTCTCGCTGACAGACTGCATTAAATATGCCATCAGGAACCAACCGGCGCTCAACCAGGCTTATATAGACGAAGAAATAACCGCCGCCAATAATGCCATAGCATACGCCGCATGGTTGCCCCAAGTGTCCGGAGCAGCTAATTACCAACACTATTTCCAGCTACCAACTACATTTTCAAGGGCATCAGGCGCGCCACTTCCCGTGCAAAGCGGCGCTACCGATATCTCCATACCATCTGTTACTGCTACCCAGACTATTTTCACCACTGATCTGCTGCTGGTGTCAAAGACCGCTAAGCTATACAAGGAGGCCGCCGGTAAAAATACCATTTCGAAGAAAATAGACCTGGTAACGAATGTGAGCAAGGCGTTTTACGATCTTTTGCTTTCTATAGAACAGACCGGTGTATATCGCGAGGATACCGCAAGGCTGTCGAAAAACCTGTCTGATGCCTATAACAGGTATAAAAGCGGTGTAGCGGACAAAGTCGATTACAAACAGGCATCCATCTCGTTGAATAATTCGCGGGCAAGATTGAAGAATGCCAACGAACAGGTAGCTGCCCGGTATGCTACCCTAAAGATGATGATGGGCTTTCCGGCCGATAAAAAATTCGAGGTGGCATTTGATACTGCTGCAATGATGCAGGATGTATATGCTGATACGGCAGCGCAGCTTCAGTTCGACAAACGTATAGAGTATCAGCAGCTATTAGTGGCAAAGAAGATACAGCAGCAAAATACACTGTACTACCGGATGGGATTTTTGCCTTCGCTATCGGCGTTTTATAATTACAATTACGAATTCGAGAGCAACCAGTTCGCGGATCTGTATAAGAAAGCTTATCCCTATTCGTTGTTTGGGCTGCAGCTCAATATCCCGGTCTTTACAGGGTTTAAAAGGAACCAGAATATCAGAAAAGCCCACTTACAGGAGCAGCGCATTGACTGGGACGAGATAAACCTTAAACTGGGCATATATGCACAATACACCCAGGCGCTGGCAAACTATAAAAGCAACTTGTATTATCTGCTGTCGCAGGGAGAGAACACGAGGCTGGCACAAGAAGTGTATGCTACCGTGAAGCTGCAATATTCGGAAGGGGTGAAAACCTATCTTGATGTTATCATAGCAGAGGCAGATCTACAGACATCTGAAATAAATTACTTGAATGCTCTTTTCCAGTTACTGTCCAGCAAGATAGACCTGGAGCGGGCAATGGGGGATATTCCCACCGATATATAAAATGAATACGTGGCCATGAGCAAGTCGTTATGGAAAACAGGCGCAGTGATAGTGATGGCTGTCATGGCTGGCGCTTGCGGCGAACAAAAACAGAAAGCCCCTGATCCGGCAAGCATACCTGTGCCGGTGAACCTGGCAGATGTACATAAAGAACAGGCCATTTATCACGAGCGCTTCCCGGCCACGGTCGTTGCACAAAACCAGGTAGATGTACGCTCAGTAGTAGAAGGCTATGTTACCGGTATATTCTTCAAAGAGGGCGGACATGTGAGTAAGGGAGAGAAGCTCTACACCATTGACGATAGAAAATACCAGGCCAGTTATAACCAGGTTCAGGCCAATGTACAGGTTGCCCAGTCGAACCTGGACCTTGCACAAAAAGATGCTGAAAGATATATCTACCTGAATGAGCATGATGCTGTCGCAAAACAGACACTGGACAGGGCAATGACGACATTGCAAAATGCTAAAAACCAACTGGCCGCAGCAAGGCAGGATCTCATAAAGACCCAAACCGACCTCAATTTCTCGGTGATCAAGGCCCCTTTTGACGGAACAATAGGCATATCGCAGGTAAAGCTGGGAAACACCGTGACTCCGGGACAAACAGTGTTGAACACGATCTCCTCAGACGGGCCGGTATTTGTAGATTTTGTAGTAAACGAAAAACAAATACCAAGATTTGTAAAATTGCAACAGAAGAAAGACCCGACTAAGGATTCTGTATTCACCCTTTTAATGCCGGACAACTCTGTTTATCCCTATCCCGGGCAAATATCAATGATAGACAGGGGCGTGAACCCGCAAACAGGTAGTATTACCATCAGGCTGTCATTTCCTAACAGAGAATCGATGCTCAAAGCAGGCATGAGTTGTACGGTCCTGGTGAAGAATGACGATAGCAATATGCAGATACTGATACCACTAAAGGCGGTAACTGAGCAAATGGGCGAATATTCTGTTTTTGTAGCCAGGGATTCTGCGGGTGGCTCCATTCTGAAGGCAGCTCAGAAAAAGATATTTATCGGACAGACCATAAAAGATAAAGTGATCGTTCTTTCCGGACTTGAAGAGGGAGAAAGAATAGTGGTGGACGGTGTACAGAAGTTACATGACGGCATGATGCTGGCGATAGAAAAAGGATCTCAGAAGAATTCAGGACATTAAGACACAGTAAAGAACATGATAGCAAATACATTTATCAAAAGACCGGTAACCGCAATAGTGATCTCTATTGTGCTGGTGTTGGTGGGTACTATTTGTATCATGAATCTGTCCGTTGGCCAATACCCGGATATTATCCCTCCCATAGTGCAGGTTACCGGCCAATATACAGGCGCCGATGCACAAACTGTGGAACAAACCATGGCAACACCTGTGGAGTCGCAGATAAATGGTTCACCGGGCCTGATGTACCTGCAAAGTAACAGCACCTCGAATGGTGCCATGACCATTAATGCAACGTTCAACATTGGTACCAACATCAATATTGCTACGCTCGATGTTCAAAACCGTGTGAGCATTGCCACTCCCCAACTACCGGATGTGGTAAAGCGACTTGGCCTTACCGTAAAGAAACGTAACCCTACATTATTGATGCTTGTTGCCTTGTATTCACCAAAAGGAACGCACAATGTAACATTCGTAGATAACTATACGAACATCTTTGTTAAAGATGTGCTGCTTCGCGTAGATGGTGTAGGTGATATCAATACCCGTACCGACGACTTCAGTATGCGTGTGTGGCTGAAACCCGACAAGCTTGCCGCATACAATCTGACAGCAACAGATATCAACAACGCGCTGGCTGAACAGAATGTACAGGTAGCCGCAGGGGCTGTAGGCACACCGCCACAACAATCTGAACAAGTATTTGAATACAGCTTGCAGGTAAACGGACGGCTGACAAAAGTGGAGGATTTTGAGAACATTATTGTAAAAACAATACCTGCTACAGGAACTATTGTTTACCTGAAAGATATTGCCCGCATTCAGTTGGGTAAGTTCTCTTATGCCAGTAATTCATTCGTTGATGGCAAACGGGCATCCTATCTTATACTCTACCCTGCGCCGGGCAGCAATGCGGTAGCTACATATAATGCTGTGATCAAGCGGATGAACGAGCTGAAGAAGACGTTCCCGTCTGACATTGATTATACTGTGCCATTTGAATCTGTGACTGTTGTTAAGGTTTCTATGCACGAGGTGCTGATGACACTTCTTGAAGCGCTGGGCCTGGTGGCTATTGTGGTTTTCCTCTTCCTGCAAAATCTTAGAGCAACGCTTATCCCGTTGCTCGCTATCCCGGTCTCTGTTGTAGGCACGTTCATCTTTTTTGTTCCGTTTGGTTTTACGATCAATATCCTCACCATGTTCGGATTTGTTCTGGCGATTGGCATAGTGGTGGACGATGCCATAGTGGTCGTAGAGGCTGTGCAGCATTATATAGACGAGAAGAAAATGTCGCCGAAGGATGCTACCTACCACGCGATGAAAGATATCTCGGGGCCGGTGGTAGCGATTGCGCTGATATTGGCATCGGTGTTTGTACCCGTTGGGTTTGTGCCGGGAATAGTTGGCCGCCTGTATCAGCAGTTTGCCATTACCATTGCTATCTCTGTGGTGCTGTCTGCATTCGTAGCACTTTCTCTTACTCCGGCGCTATGCACCATGCTTCTGAGACCATCGAAGATCAATAAAGATGCAAAAGGGCTCAACAGGTTCTTCTTCCGTTTCAATGCATGGTTCGAAAGGGTTACAAATGGTTATACCAATGGCGTAAGGAGAAGTATCAAGGCATCACGCTATATAGTGGTATTGCTTGTTTGCATTGGCGTTGCCACTGTCTATCTGTTCTCCCAAAAGCCAACCGGATTTATACCACAGGAGGATGACGGGCGTATGTACATCACCTACGAGCTACCAGAAGCATCTTCAACAGTCCGTTCCATCGAGGTGCTGAACAAGATAATGGCAGCAGTGCATAAAACGCCGGGAGTTGGCCATTTTGCAGCTCTCGGAGGTTTGAATGTATCCAACTTTGCCACCAAGTCGAATACAGGCACCATCTTCTGCCAGCTCAAACCCTGGGATGAGCGCACCAACCCCGAAGAACAGGTGCCGGGTATCATTAAAGTGCTGGAGCGAAATATTGCTGCGGAAGGTGTGAAACAGGCCAAGTATGTGGTAGTGCCTCCGCCGCCCATACCCGGCATTGGACAGACAGCCGGTTTTACGATACAACTGGAACAGAAGCAAACCTCTGATGATGTTCAGGCTTTTGAAAGAGTCGTCAATAAGTTTGTTACTGAAGCTTCAAAACATCCTGTTATACAGAAAGCAGTCACCTATTACGGTGCGCATACTCCGGGATACGTGGTCACCGTGGACCGGGAAAAGTGTAAAAAGATGGGGGTGTCACTGTCTGAGGTGTTCTCTACCATACAGAGCTACATGGGTAGCTTTTATGTAAATGATATTTCGTTGTACAATCGAAATTTTCACGTGATGGTACAGGCAGACACCAACTACCGAACGATGATCTCAGACATGGACAAGTACTATGTCAGGAATCAGTCGGGGCAAATGCTGCCGCTGAGTACGCTCATCACTTATAAGCCTGTAGAGACAGCACCACTCATATCGCATTTCAACATTTCACGATCGGCTGAGGTTGGGGGCAGTCCCAAGACGGGGCATAGCAGCGGGGAAGCTTTGCAGGCATTGAAAGACATTGCACAGAAAGTTTTACCAGAGGGTTATGATTACGAGTTCTCCGGGTTAAGTTATGAAGAGATCCAGGCTGGCTCGAAAACGGTGCAGATATTCATTCTGTCCATTGTATTTGTGTTCCTATTCCTTGCCGCCCTTTACGAAAGCTGGTCCATACCGCTGTCCGTTATACTTGCAGTGCCCATCGGTGCATTTGGTGCCATCCTGATGCTGACATTCACTAAGAACTTGTCGAACAATATTTATGCTCAGATAGGTTTAATAACACTTATCGGACTGGCTGCCAAGAATGCTATCCTGATAGTGGAGTTTGCAAAAGAGCGTGTAGATCAGGGTGAAGACCTTATAAAGGCAACGCTCGAAGCAGTGCGCCTGCGCCTGCGTCCTATCATTATGACATCACTGGCATTCATACTTGGTGTTATGCCGCTTGTATTGGCTGACGGGGCAGGCGCCGTTGCGCGGCAAACCATCGGCTTTACCGTACTTGGAGGTATGCTTGCCGCCACATCAATTGCCATATTTATTGTTCCCGTATTATTCGTGATCATTTCCCGTTTTGCTTATAGCAAAAAGGAACTAGCCTATCTGAAGTCGCACCATGATGACCTCATAGAAAAACAACAGATCATTGAGGCTCAGAACATTGACCCCGGAATTGAGTTTGATATCAGGGAAGAAGAGAAAGATAAGGAGAATGGTGATGTGCCGCCAGATATGCTGTAAGGCATTCAGAGCTTGCTGTTAACAAAATACATATCCATCTCGCCCTTGTTCTTCGATTTTATTTTGCCTCGGTGTTCGCATGCAAACCGGTGCTTCACATATTCATACATTACCCCGGATATATTGATCCTGCCTGGCTCTGAGCTCTCCTCCGCCCGCGCTGCAATATTCACCGTATCGCCCCATATATCGTACTGAAATTTGTGTGTGCCAACGACACCTGCCACCAGCGGGCCACAATGAAGGCCAATACGGACATTGAAGAAATTCCTGCTCTCGCTGCTTTTCACAAAGTCCATGATGTCGAATGCCGCATTCAGCACATCAACAGGATTAGTGGTATTTACAACAGGGAGGCCACCTGCACACATGTAGGCGTCGCCTATTGTTTTTATCTTCTCCAGGCCATGATTAAGTATGATGTTGTCGAATGCGCCGAAATAGTGGTCTATACGTTCCACAAGCTCTTCGGCAGTGAAGCGTTCGGCTACATGAGTAAACCCGACAAAGTCAACGAACATCACCGTCACCATGTCATACTTATGGCTGCTCGCATATCCCTTGGATATCAATTCATATGCTGTTTCTGCCGGCAAGATGTTCAACAGCAAAGCTTCCGATTTCTTTTTTTCTTCTTCTGCTTGTTCTTTCCGCAGCAATATTTCATCATGGCTGGCCTTTAGCTCTACATTCCTCAGCCTGTATATTTCGTTATCCCGCTCCTTTACATCCAGCAACCTTTTCATTTGCAGGTTGCGCTGCTCATCAAGGTGTTTCTTCTTTCTTTGGTTCAGGATGAACAAAATACAGATAATGAGTACCAGCATGGAGATAAGCGCCATAAATACATTGGCTCTCCTGTTCTCACGTATCTTCGAATCCTGTGCTGCTATCTGTTTGTCTTTTGAGTCGAGGTCATATTTTGCCTGCATCTCCTTCACCAGCTTCAGGCGTTCATTACTGTATAGGCTATCCTTGATATTACTTAGCCTGGAAAAATATTCGATTGCCTCGGGATATCTTTTTTCCTTGATATAGATATTCTTCAGTGTTTCATAGGCATCTTTCAGCACCCCGAACACATGGACATTTTTAAGGGATCTTATAGCATATAATGCATATTGTTCGCTGCGGTCCATGTCACCCTGCTCATAGAACAGGATCGCCATGTTATCAGATATCACCGCTACTGCATAATCGTCATGAAGCGAGTCAGCCATCCTTAATGCGCACCAGTACGCACTCAGAGAGGCTGTATAATTCTTATTGCTCTTTAAAGCGATAGCCATGTTACACATGGAAGACATCACCCCGCTGTTATCATTATATTTCTTGGCTTGGTCTATCGCTTCCGCATATAGTTTTATAGAACTGTCATACTTCCCCTCTTTTTTATAGAGGGTTGCCAGGTAGTCAAGCACTTCAGGGCGTTTTTGCTTTATCCGGTCATCATTTTTGTGTTCCTCGCAGAGTTTCAGTGCGTCGAGTACGAATTTTTTCTGGCCATCCAGGTCATTAAGCTGATCGTAACAACGCGATATGCCCAATAGTGTCCTCAACTGGGCTCCGAACATGCCCAGCTCCTGCTGGGTATGCAGCGCATCGAGGTAGTATTTTATGCTTTGTGAGTAATCCGATATTAGTTCATATGATTCAGCAACCAGCCTGCTGGCATTAGCTATACCATTCTTGTAATTATGTTCCTGGGCATCCTTGAGTGCATTCTTGCCCATTACCAATACCGCATGCGGACGGTCATAAAGATTTTGGAAGCCGGTGTGGCATAGTGAATCTATGCGCACAGTATCGGTGGTGATCTTCTGAATCGCCCTTAATTGCTCGTTTAGCTGAGTATCTTGCTGGCCATTTGCCGACAGGGCAACAAAAAGCAAGATGATACAGTAGTGAAGCAGGCGCATGGTACAAAAATATACATTCCGACCCTCAAATCCGCTTTTTTCATATTTGCGGACGATCCTGTCAAGTCCGAATGGTAATATTCTACCTACAGTTGATTTATGAGAACTTTATGATTGGGCCAAGGCATTAAATTATCTTTTAGATACTATTTTTGAGGCTAACATCTAAAACTAATCTCAAATGAAATATATCTCCTTTGTATCGGCAGCGCTTTTATTGAACACTATGGTATCAGTTAGCTCCTGCAATTCATCAAATAAGCCTGCTGTACCTGCTGCTCCGACAGAGTCATCCTCGGGCGCTTCAGGTAAGATCGCCTATGTAAATATAGATACACTCGAGGCCAGGTACGAGTTTCTGAAGACTAAGAGAGAGCAGTTCAAGTCGAAACAGGAACAGATGGAGGGCGAATTGGAACATTCTTACCAGCAAATGCAAAGTGATGCTGCTGAACTCCAGAAAAAAGCGGAGGCCGGACAGTTGACCCAGGCTGAAGGAGAAGCCGCCCAGAAAAGGTTGATGCAGATGCGGCAAAGCCTCGAGACAAGAAAACAGGCGCTCACAGAGCAGTTGCTCAAAGACCAGGAGTCCTTTAATAAAGACCTGAAGACCCGGTTGGATGCCTTCCTTGAGGAGTACAATAAAACGCATCACTACGACTATATCCTTTCTTATTCGGCCAGCGGCTCGATTCTTTATGCCAACAAACAAATGGATATTACCAAAGAGATCGTAGATGGCATGAATGCCGGATCGAAAAGTGAAGAAAGTAAGAAATAAGTGCTATTTTTCTGAAAATAACTCATTTGGAAAATACATCTGCAAACAACGGCCAGGGGGGCTTCATCCGTTCACTTAGCCTGCTCGATGGTGCTTTACTGGTCATCGGGTCTATGATCGGGTCTGGTATATTCATTGTCAGTGCAGATATTTCCCGGCAACTTGGCAGTGCCGGATGGCTTATTGCAGTTTGGCTGTTGTCAGGCTTCATTACGCTGACTGCTGCACTCAGCTACGGAGAGCTTAGTGGCATGTTCCCCAAAGCCGGAGGACAGTATGTATATCTTCGGGAAGCGTTCGGAAAACTATATGGCTTTCTATACGGTTGGTCATTCTTTGCGGTTATTCAGACCGGGACCATTGCGGCCGTAGGTGTAGGCTTTGCCAAATTTGCCGGCTACCTGCTCCCTTCTCTGGGCGATACAAATATCCTCATCGGGAACCCCGGGGGCTTTAATATTTCTGCGGCCCAGCTATTCGGCATCGCTATTATTTTTCTCCTTACGTTCCTGAATACACTTGGTATCAAAAGCGGTAAGTGGATACAATTTGTATTCACTTTTGCCAAGCTGGCAGCAATGGGCGCGTTGATACTGTTTGGTTTCACGTATTTTAGTGATCACAGTGTCTGGCACAGCAACTGGACTGACGCATGGATGGCCAGGAGTATTTCAAAGTCTGCCGGGGGCGTCATTACGCACTCCAGCTTGTCAGGACTTGAGATCATTGGCCCGCTATGTGCGGCGATGGTAGGTGCGCTCTTTTCCAGCGACGCATGGAACAATGTGACTTTCATCGCCGGGGAGATCAAGAGACCGGAAAGAAATATCGGGCTCAGCCTGTTCATTGGCACGCTGGTCGTTACGGTCATCTACATTTCTATGAACCTGATGTACCTGAACGTAATGAGTGTTTCAGAGATCGCTGCTGCACCGTCTGACAGGGTGGCCCTGGCAGCCGCACTGAAAATATTCGGAGCTACAGGCACCACATTCATAGCCCTCATGATCATGGTCTCCACGTTCGGGTGTAACAACGGATTGATCCTGTCGGGTTCACGTGTGTACTACACTATGGCTCATGATGGCCTGTTCTTTAAGTCTGCCGCTAAGCTGAATGATAAGGGCGTACCCGGCAATGCACTCTGGATGCAATTTATATGGGCATCATTACTATGCCTGAGCGGTAAATACGGCGACCTGCTGGATTTTATCATATTCACGGTCCTGCTGTTCTATATCCTCACCATTGCCGGTATATTCAAGCTACGCAGTACACATCCCGATATGCCAAGGCCATATAAGGCATTCGGATACCCGTTCATTCCCATGATATATATACTGCTTGCCGCGGTGATATGTGTTGTATTGCTGGTCTATAAGCCAACTTATACTTGGCCGGGCCTCATCATCGTCCTGGCTGGTATTCCGATATATTATTTTCTGCAAAAAAGAAATGAGATCAATGAATAGGGAAGAGCTGCAAAAGATATTCGATGATATGAACGGCCTCCATGTGGTGGTAGTGGGCGATGTAATGCTCGACAACTACTGGTGGGGCAATATAGATCGTGTATCTCCAGAGGCTCCCGTTCCGGTAGTTGCGCTGAACAAGCGCGAAAGCCGACTGGGTGGCGCTGCTAACGTCGCGCTCAATTGCCATGCTCTGGGTGCTAAGGTCACACTGGCCAGTATCATTGGTGACGACAGTGAGGGAGAGGTGCTGCTGAAACTGGCAAATGATGCAGGTATTGATACCGGGCTTGTTGCTAAAAGCTGGAGGCGGCCCACTACAACCAAGACGCGTGTCATCAGCCGGAATCAGCAAGTAGTGCGCATTGATGATGAAGTGACCGACGAATTGCACCCCGAGGAGGAACATCCGTTCATTGATATGGTGCTCCGCTATTTACAGCGTGTAAAGCCACAAGTGCTGGTGTTCGAAGATTACAATAAAGGTCTGCTCAAAGAAAATGTCATCCAGCGTATCACGGCACATTGCAACGAGATAGGAATAGTGACAGCGGTGGACCCAAAGAAGAAAAATTTCCTTGCCTACAAGAATGTTACTGTATTCAAGCCCAACCTGAAAGAGGTGAGAGAAGGCCTTCATCTTCCTATAGAGGGAGTTTCGGAAAAAGAATTGAATGAGGCGCACAACAAATTAAATGCTACCCTGCATCACGATATCACTTTTATCACTTTGTCAGAGAAAGGCGTGTTTTACAATAATGGATTCACTTCAGCCATTATTCCTTCCCACATTCGCCAGGTAGCCGATGTTTCCGGTGCAGGAGATACGGTCATTGCTACTGCCGCGCTTATTTATGCCATCACAAAAGACGTGGCGCTCATGGCAGAAATATCTAACCTGGCGGGTGGTCTGGTTTGCGAAGAGGTAGGTGTGGTCTCGATCAAAAAAGAGAAGCTGCGTAAAGAAACTGAGTTGCTGCTCTGCCGGTAGTCTTTTTGGCAGCCATCCATGAAAATTCTACCTTTAGTATATGGATGAGTACATTTCCTTCGAACAGATCCCGTTTGGCAGCGACAATTTCGCCGACAATCCCGAACCAAGGTGTCCATGCGTGCTCCTGCTCGATACTTCCGGGTCTATGGGCGGCATGCCCATAGCGCAACTTAATGATGGTGTGCGCACCTTGAAGCAGGAGCTTTTGCAGGACCCTTTAGCAACAAAACGGGTAGAAATAGCCGTTGTAACATTCGGACCGGTCAATGTTGAGTCTGATTTTCATACTGTGCCCAATTTTAATCCGCGTGAATTATCTGCAGACGGAGATACTCCTATGGGCGCCGCTATCAGCCTCGGCATAGAGATGGTCAACAACAGGAAGAAGGAATACAAAGAACATGGTGTCTCCTACTACAAACCCTGGATCATTCTTATCACAGACGGCGCTCCTACTGATGAATGGGCTCATGCGGCGGCAATGGTGAGAGAAGGAGAGGCGGGCAAAAAGTTCGCTTTTTTTGCCATAGCAGTGGAGGGAGCAAGCATCGAGATACTGAAACAAATATCCGTTCGAGATCCGCTGAAGCTAAGGGGCCTGATGTTCCGGGAGTTTTTCATGTGGTTGTCAGCATCAATGAAAATGGTGTCGAGTAAGAACCCCGGCACTGCAATTAATCTTTTACCTCCCAGTGGATGGTCTGAACTATGACGTGGAAAGCTATTGGCTGTAGTGTTGCAGGAACCTCCCATATTGCAAGAAATAAGCCTTGCGAGGATGCTATTGATTTCAGAACCTTTAAAGATATTAATGGTAACGAAGTATTGGTCTGTTGCGTAAGCGATGGCGCAGGTAGTTCCAGGTATGCGGCATATGCGTCTTCTTTTGCGGTCAGAGTAATGTCCGAGGGGTTGTGTATGGCTGCAGCTACAGGTGAGCGCCTCACTGAGGCAGATGTGATCGCGCTCGCAGAAGATATTTATGATGGTCTTGAGGTTGAGGCAGGTCGGCAGGTCACTCCGTTAAATGAGTATTCCTGTACATTGCTTGGTTGTTGTGTGTCCGCCCATGGTGCTGTATTTTTTCAGGTGGGTGATGGTGCGATAGTAGCCGGCAACGATTTAGGGTTCTTCACACCCATTTGGTGGCCCGATAACGGAGAGTACCAGAATTTCACATCATTTCTTGTTGATGATCCGGGGTTTGGCAAGCTTAGCATAAAAGTTTTGCAGGAGCCTGTGAACGAGATTGCTATTTTTTCTGATGGATTGCAGATGCTGGCGCTTGCTCATGAATCCAAGACAGCGCATCAGCCCTTTTTCAATGATCTTTTCCGTTTCTTACGATCTGCCGATGACGCTGGCCGGGTAAGCATGCTGAATAAAAAACTGGAAGAATATCTAAACAGCAAGCAGATCAACGAACGTACTGACGACGATAAAACATTATTTCTTGCAACCAGGCTGTCATGAAGTTCAGAGGCATAAGCAATACCGTTTATACTACAGGCCGTGAGATCGGTCGGGGAGGAGAAGGTATTGTTTATGATATTCAGGATCATACAGGCATTGTATTGAAATATTATTCAGATCCCTTACCGGGAGATCGTTTGGATAAGTTGATGCAAATGGTGTCTATGCGCAGCCCGGCTATTCAGGCTTATGCCGCATGGCCTTTGGATATAATTGCAGATGAATCTGGTACAAGCTGCGGGTTTGTTATGAGGAAGCTTATCGGCTATGTCCCGCTACACACTATCTTCAGCCCTATGGATAGGAAAAAGTTATTTCCTGATAAAGGATACAATTTTCTCGTCCACGTGGCACGCAATCTTGCCACAGCATTTCATAAAATTCATGAAGCGGGTCTGGTGGTAGGTGACGTAAACGAAGGGAACATTCTGATCAGTTCGTCGGGTATGGTTGCGTTCATAGATTGTGATTCCTTCCAGGTAAAGGGAGATAACAGGTACTTCCTTTGTGAAGTAGGTGTTCCAAGGTATACGCCCCCGGAACTTCTAAAGGAAAGCACTTTTGAAAAGGTGATCCGGACTACCAATACAGATAGTTTTTCTATGGCGGTATTGTTGTTTCAGCTATTGTTTCTTGGGAGGCACCCTTTCGCCGGAAAGAATAGAATTGCATCAGATTTTGATGAAGAGACCGCTATACGCAAACACGAGTTCGCCTATTCGCTCAAAAACAAACGAAAGAAATTACACCCGCCTAAAGACAGCTTCAGCATTCACAATCTTAGTGATGAACTGGTTGACCTGTTTCACAATGCTTTTGAAGAAGATATAAGGCCGGAGCCTGCCGCGTGGATCAAGGCCCTTGATACATTTCTGGCAGATATGATCACCTGCCCCGAGTCGGCCCTGCATGTTTATCCGGTCACCTTGGGACATTGTCCCTGGTGTGCATTTCGTAAAGAAAGTGGTATTCTTTACTTCCTCGATGATAGTTACCTAAAAGCAAATGCCGTATTGAACGATATGGACAGTTTTGTCAATGGGTTCGATATGAAGCAGATGGAACTGCGAAGGTGGGAAAAGGATGCACATTTACAAGATACAGTTATACCCCCCTCACCTGTTGCCGGTATTTTTCGAAGATACAGGAATGCAAGGAGATGGAGCATGGTTACCTGTTTCCTGTTCTTTGTGATATTATACCTGCTCGATCCTCATAGGGTAGGTGTTCTATCCCTTGCTTTTTTCTTCCCTTTCGTTATTTACAGATTCTCGCCATGGACAATAAAGCTTCGTGCGGAACTGGAAAGAATGAAAGCAGAGCAGCGATTAATTTCTCAAAAATTAGAAGTATTTGTCACAGAATTCAACAGTTCTGCAGACATCGCAAACTATAAAAAGGGGGTGGAACACCTCGAAAAACTTATCAACGATTTCAGACGCTTACCCGAAGAAATAGAGCGCCGCTTGAAATTTATGGAGGAACAACTCTATAACGAGCAATTGAGCGACTTTCTTTACGCTTTTCGTATTGAGGAACATAACATTCCACTGTTAGGTCTTGCAAAGAAGACCGCGTTAGGCAATCATGGTATCAGAACTGCTGCCGACATACAGAAATTGCAAACAATAAAAGTGCCGGGTATCGGTCCAAAGAATACCGAGGCGCTGCATAGCTGGTGCCGTCAGGTATCTGCCGGTTTTGTCTATATACCTGTTGGTTATAAAATAGCTGAAGGCAAAGAAAAAGTGGGTGATGAAGTAAAAAGAATAAAGCTGCAGTTGGAACACCTGATCAGGAAGGAATACCAATCATTGACATACTTGAAAATGAACATCTCGAACCGGGGAATTGTCCTCGAAAAACAAATAAATAACCTTCGGGATCAGCTTCTGGCAAGCAAAGCAAATACATCTTTATTTCATTCATTCGTCTCGGCATTATGATAGGATTCCTGTAAAGATTAGACAATAAAAATTTGCTAAAATCATATTATTGTATACCTTTGCACTCCCCAAAAACCATAAAGGGGGTATTAATATGCTGATAATTGATTCTAAAGATTGCGAAAACATCGACAAAGCGCTCAAGAAGTACAAGAAGAAATATGAGAAATCTCGTGTTCTCAACCAGCTTCGTGACCGTCAGTCTTTCACAAAGCCATCTGTACGCCGCCGTACCGAGATTCTGAAAGCTGTTTACAAGCAGCAGATGAACAACGGAGAGTTCGACGCTTAGTAGTTTATTAACATAACATTATACGTGTTATGTAAAAACATATTTGTGTCCGCTATTGTAATGTCGTAAATTTACAATAGCGGATTTTTATGTTTGACGAAAAGTTGACAGATTATCTACAGTACATAAGATTTGAGAAGCGTTTCGCTACCCATACGATAGAATCATACCAGTCCGACCTTCTCCAGTTCAACGATTTTCTAAATAAGGAATTTGGTCCACTGCCACTTAAAAGCATTTCCCATTTTCATATCCGTGGCTGGCTCGCTGCCATGAAAAGCGACGACAATCTGGCCAGGACACTCAACCGGAAGCTATCTAGCCTCAGTTCATACTACAGGTATTTACAGAAACAGGGAATTACCGATACCAACCCGGTAAAGAAATTACACGCGCAGCGTCTTCCTGAGCGATTGCCCGTCTATGCCAAAGAATCAGAGACGCAAGTACTGCTCGAGGAGTTGCAGTTCGACGAAGGTTTTAAAGGATTTACTGATCGCCTCATCTGCGAATTGCTGTATGCCACAGGTATGCGTCGTGCAGAACTGGTTCAATTAAAAGAGAAGGATATTGAATGGAGTTTGAGTCAGATACGGATACTGGGAAAGGGCAATAAAGAACGCCTTGTGCCCGTTAGTACTGCACAGCTCGATATTTTGAGGGATTACATACAGGAGAAACGGAATTTGGAGGTCCATGACGATAACTTCCTCCTCAACCTGGAGAACGGTAAGCCGGTCTATCCTGGCTATATATATCGCATTGTTACTACCTACCTGGGGCAATCCACAACGCTTAAGAAAAGAAGCCCTCACGTACTAAGGCACACATTTGCTACGCACCTGCTCAATAATGGCGCTAATATACAGGCAATCAAAGACCTCTTGGGGCACAGTAGCCTTGCTGCCACGCAGGTATATACACACAACAATATAGATAAGCTAAAACAGATTCATAAACAGAATCACCCGCGAGGATGATCATTTTTTAACCATAAAACAACTCAATTATGAACGTGCAGATTCAGACAGTGCATTTTGATGCCGACAACAAACTGATTGATCATGTAAATGCTAAAATAGAAAAGCTGCGAACCTTCCACGATAAGATTATTAGTGCAGATGTGTACCTGAAGCTCGACAACGTATCGCACCAGATCAAGGACAAGGTTGCGGAGATAAAGGTCTTCGTTCCCGGTCATTCTTATTTTGTAAAACACCAAAGCAAAAATTTCGAAGAGTCGTTCAATCTTGCTTTTGACTCGTTGGTCAACCAGGTTAAGCGTCAGAAAGAAAAGAAACAAATGGCCCATGCCGGTCAATAGATACAGCATTTTATAGAAAACCCGGCATTATAGCCGGGTTTTCTATAAGAATAAGCAATAAAAAAAGAGGCGGCCATTGGCCGCCTCTTTTTTTATTGTCGATTAGATTATTTATTGATCACAAAGCGGAACACTTCATTTTCATTGCCTGAGTTGACACGAAGCAGGTAAGAGCCGTTAGCTATGTTGTGGCCGAGGTTTATCTGCTCGTTAAGCGTACCGTTCTGAGGAGTTACCTTGCTACGGTAAACGATCTGGCCAAGCATATCTGTTACTTCTATGGAAACATCATCAGAAGATACTTTCCCGCTCAATACCAGTGTACCATTGTTCGGGTTAGGGAACAAGGAAATAGTATTAGCCTTGTTGGTAATAGTACCTACAGCCAGCCTGTCTATTATGGTGATCTTATTACTTGTTGCATTATGCGGACTTGTGCCACATGGCGGGTTACCGGTCACTACGCAATGGTAGGTCTCCTGTCCATATACATGGGCTACATAGTGGTCATCAGTGGCTCCGGGTATTAGTACATTGTCTTTATACCATTGGTAAGTAGGTGCTGTGCCGCCATAGGCAACGAATGAGTAGAACGTAATCACCTGGCCCAGGTACTGTAGGGTATCCGGAGCTATAGATTTAGTGATCCAGATGGTCGGAGACTTGTTCGAATCAATATCATAAGTTACCGAATCTCTTACCGAATCTGCCGCAGCACATACGCCTCCGGTAATGAACATGGTCACTGTGATTACGTCACCATGTATCGGGCTGTATACAAATGTATCCAATGTAGAAGTTGTCATCGGCACCCCGAATTTTGTCCAGCGATACCACGGCGAAGTACCTCCGTTAACCGGATGTGCCCTGAATGTTACCATTGTGCCAAGGCACAATGTATCATTAGGTGGGTTTCTTGTCAGCCCTATGTTGCCAGGCAATGGAGGTTCTACATAAAACGATTTAGCAGCAAAGCAGCCACTTGGTAGCGTGTAGGAAAGGTTGACGTACCCTGTCGATATACCCTTTGCAATACCGGTGATGTCACCTATTTGTGCAATAGCGAGATCTGTACTACTCCATGTACCTCCCAGGGTCGTATCAGACATTGTCGTTGATGCGCCGGTACAAACGCTGTCTGCGCCTATTATTGGTCCGGGCGCGGCATTCACAACAATAGGATGCGTAGACAAACAACCTGAGGGCAATGTGTAACTGATTGTCGTACTTGCTCCGATAATGTATGATGTAGCTGTTACTATGCCGGTCGGCGATACTTTCGCCACCGTAGTATCCGCACTCACCCACATACCACCTGTTGTGGTATCAGTGAGCGTGATCGCCATGCCAATACAAGCACTGGTGATGCCTGTGATCGGCCCTATTGCCTCGATCACCATTGGGAACTGTGCAGGAGGACAGCCTGTGATTGTATACAGGATGGTATCATACCCGCCGGAAACCGAATTTACATTTCCAAAAGGATCGACAGTGGCCACAGAAGGTACTGTTGCGCTCCACGTACCACCGGACATGATCTCAAACAATGTCGTTGATTGGCCGGTACAGATGGTATCAGTTCCGAATATCGGCAATGGAGGATCAAAAGTTGTTATTGGTAAAAGAGCCGAACAGCCGGCAAGAGTATATACGATTGTATCATATCCTGCCATAATTCCTGTATAAACTCCTGTAGAAGCGTCGATAGTGCCCACCGCAGGGGTCGTCACACTCCATACGCCACCAAGAATACCATCAGAAAAAGCAGTGCCACTGCCCACGCAAGTCGAAGCGGAGCCTGTGATCGCAGGTGGTGCCGGGTTCACAAACAAAGGAGAAGTTGTTTTGCAACCCGTGCTCAATGTATAAGATATCAAACTCGTACCGGGCACCAGTGTTGATACTACGCCTCCGGAAGTTATTGTTGCAACTGACGTGTTGGAGCTGTTCCAGGTACCTCCAGGGTCTGAGTCAGAAAGTGTGGTCATGTCGCCCTGGCACAAAATAAACGTACCGGCGATTGTAGCAGGTTGCGGGTGTACAATTATCGTCACGTTTGTAGACGCGGCGCCACATGGCGTAGAACAAGCACGTGTGATCACTACCGTTCCGGGGTTAACACCTGTAACAACACCTGTAGTTGCGTTTACAGTCGCAATGCTTGTATTACTGCTCGACCATGCTACACCGGTTGATGTGCCTGTTGGATCGGTGAAAGTAGTGTTGGCACCTACGCACACGCTATCTGTTATGATTGTGCCGGCAACTGCAGGAGCACAAATTGTTACAACGCCATTTCCTGAATTGACACCACGTGTATGCACAACAGAAGTCACAGCCGGGTCAGTGTAAGACGATCCTCCACCAGCGCCGGATGCCCCTGGAGTGCCATAGTAATAATACGGTACGCAAAGACTGGCTGCGCCACCTGCGCCACCGTAATAACCACCACCACCACCACCAGCATCAGTAAAAATAAGGCCGTCGCCGCCTACTCCAAGAAAGCCACTGCCGCCTCCTGCCTGGTCACCGCCAGGAGCAGCGGGATATGGTGCAAAATTATCATAACCATCTTCTCCGGTCAGTCCGCCACCGTGTCCTCCGCGTTCAAAACCGGAATAATAACACGCATTACCTGTTCCGCCGCCGCCGCCGGCTACTACCAGTCGGTTAGCGAGTGCTATACCACCCATACGTATATCGCTGGCACCGCCGCCACTACCGCCGTTACCGGTTGTGTTACCGCCTCCGTTCCATCCGCCGGGAGATCCGCCATAGTAGAATGATGAAGAGCCGGCACCACCTACATAAACGTAGATGATTTGCCCTGGCGTTACAGTCAGTTGTCCCGTTACCTCGGCGCCTTGCCCAACCGAGCCGCCACCAAATACATAATCGCCGCCTGCTGCACCTTTGGCGTCAATAGTAACATAAGATACGCCATTCGGAACGGTATACGTCTGTATACTACCGGTGTAGTTAAAAGTGGTCACTTGCGCACTGGCATTGAGATTAGCGCCAAGCAAAATAATAGGGACCAGTTTAAGGAAGTTGTACATTTTTTTCATTGTCGTCACTTTGAAAACCGACAGGTTCGGTCGGATAAATAATATATAATAACTGTTTCCGATTTTTATTCAGAAACACCTCAGCCAAAAATACAAAATAAAACTGGAATTATGCTGCTTTTTTTTGATGTGCTACGCTCAGTAAAAAACAGAGTCGAAATAGTAACTTTTAATTAAATAAAATCCTTATAAAGCACCGATTTGAGGATTCGTCCTATATTTACCAGCATGGTAAGAATTCTTCCTCAGGTGTGTTTCAGCAGAAATTTGTCGCTGATCATTTTTCTATTCTGTTTTGGTCATCTGTCTGCCCAGGTTTTTCCCGTAGAAGGCGATAGTCTTAATTACAGGATTGTAGGTTTTCGTGCTGCTTCGCTGGAAAAAGCGGTTAACTGCAGAATAGAGGTTGCAATGGGTTGGTATAATCGGGAAGATTCTTTCAAAAAGCATATTGTCGCTACCACGAAAGGGGCTGCCGGAAAAATAATGGTTACACTGCCCCAATTTGGACAATACTACACATGGCGCATGGTAAATGCCGCTGAAAAGCTTGCAGGTCCGAGGCTTTATCATTTTCGCACCAAGAGTGCTGTCCTGGTTGATTCTTCCAGGTACAGGCTCAGGGTCATCGATAGTGCTATCAAGTTTAAGGATTGTTTCGTCTTCTCTGATGCCACACATACGCTCTACGATATGAAGGGTAAGCCTGTATGGTACCTGCCCGCTTTCAGGGAAAATCAGGTGGTCAGGGATCTGCGTCTCACACCTCAGGGCACTATTACACTACTAATTAATGAGGAAGCTTACGAAGTGAATTATGCCGGAGAGGTCATTTGGAGAGGGCCTCAGAAAGGTCGGGTGAGCGGCGATTCTTCTGAACATTTTCATCACGAGCTGGTAAAGTTGCCCAACGGGCATCATATGGTTTTAGGCGATGAGCATATTTACTGGAAGGATAAGCCAAAGTTCCTCGCCGACAGTACTCGGGTCAAAGATCCCGTAAAGCGTGCCCGCCAGGATAGCCTTGCTGAGCACGCTAAGACGCAGTTCGGAACAATTATCGAGTATGATGAAAAAGACAGTATAGTATGGTCCTGGAAGTCCTCAGACTACTTTATGTCTTCCGATCTGAGATATTTTACTCCTCCGATACGTATGCATGCCATAGACGTTCATGAGAACTCTTTTTATTTCGATCGTAAGAATAGTGTTGTCTACCTTAGCTTTAAGAACATCAGCCGTATACTTAAGATCAGGTATCCCTCAGGGGAGGTTTTGGCGTCTTACGGAGAAGTATTCCGGCAAGGTGTTACCGAGGCTGGCAATGGTCTGTACTGCGATCAGCATGCTTGCAAGTCAACCGAGGATGGCTTTATTTATCTGTTTAATAACAACTCATGTAATGAAAGGAGCGAGCTGCCGGAGGTTCTGTTGCTGAAAGAGCCTGTGGATCCGGCAAATGGGTTGAAAAAAGTTTGGGAATATGAATGTTCTTTGTCTGGCCTTGATACTACATTCGAGATGCAAATGAAGAACAGAAGAGCAAAGATGTTTGAACGTGAACAAAAAATGCGCGCCGAAAAGAACATGGCGTTGTTGCCGGAAGGAGTTACAAACACTCACGCCACATCAGGAGGTAATGTTATAGAAATGCCGGACCACTCATTCTTCGTTTGTATGAGCAGCCAGTTCGGCAAAATATTTATTGTGAGCAGGGAAAAGAAAATACTTTGGTCTGCAGTCAATGAACGATTTAAGGAGCCCGATGCCAAATGGATGTTACTGCCACAGCAATACCGTGCCAGTATCATCACCAGGAAAGAGCTGGAACAGATGGTATGGAGCGCATCTGGCGCACATTGATGCTTATCCTTCTTTAGCGTTGGTTAATACCCACGTTTTCAGCGTTGCCGCATCGCTGTTGTTTAGCTGCGCCTTACCCATCATTTCAGGCAGCACTTTGTTCCATTTATGTACAGTTAGTGTACCCGGCTGCTTTAGTTCGTGGCACTTGGCACAATTGTTTCTGAATATTTGTTCGCCCTTCGATATTTGTGTGGCAGGCATGCTGTTTTTCAGGTTAGCTACCTCTTGTGCTTCTTGGGGGGTAGTAGCATTCTTGTCTGTTTTCTTTACAGTTTCTGTTTTTGTTTTCTTTGAGCCAGCGGTCGACGTCTTCTTCGAACATTGGCTGAAGAGCGCTATTGCAGCGCATGCTATCACTAATACTATAGTCTTTTTCATACGTGGTTTTCCGCTTCAATATTAAGTATCTGCTGGGTTATGAACAAATATGAGGCGCATCAGTAGCGCATTTGCGGGTTTTCTGAAAAGAAATTGCAGAAAGATTTTGACGAGTAAAAAACCTTCTCTATCTTTGCGTCCCCTTAGCGATAAGGGAGGGAGTAAAAAGGTTCTTTGGATTGGTAATGGGGTTACGGGAAAGCATTATAAAAACTTATTTTCGGGAATAAATTTTGCGGTTCGAAAATAAGTTTCTACCTTTGCGCTCCCTAACGGGAAAACGGGTAACCGAAAAGTAACAAAAAGTTCTTTAAAAAGTAAAGTAGCAGGTGTAGCGGTTAAAGGCCGCGGATGGGGTTCAAATCCCCG
>JBGAIF010000015.1:0-45385 GCA_044225795.1 Flavipsychrobacter sp. | reverse complement strand
AAATAATTCTTCGGCTTTGGTCATGTCGTGAGTTTATGAGATAAAGTTAAATGCTTTGTTCTGATGTGGCGTTCTGATTTTTATAAAATCTCTTTCTTTTCAAAATAATTTATATAACTTGTTATTGGTAATAGAATAACAGACTGGTTGTTGTTGCAATACATGAGGTAAAGTTATTGTTCATCGAATAAAAGGCTTTTCATGAAACCAACGGACATCAAAGATCCCGAATACTTTCACAAAGTAGTGGATTGTCAGTACGCTTGTCCCGCCCATACACCCGTTCCGGAGTATATAAGACTGATCGCGCAGGAAAGATATACAGAGGCCTACATGGTCAACTGGGAATCAAATGTTTTTCCCGGTATCCTTGGGCGAACATGTGACCGCCCGTGCGAACCTGCCTGCAGGCGTGGCCGCGTGGAAGAAGAGCCGGTTGCTATATGCAGGCTGAAACGTGTAGCTGCCGATAATAAAGGGGATGTGAAACAGTACATGCCCAAAGGGCCATTCACATCAAACGGAAAAAGGATAGCGCTGGTAGGCGGTGGCCCTGCATCGCTGACGGTAGCAAGAGACCTCGCGCCGCTTGGCTACGAGATCCACTTGTATGATGAGCAAAAAGCCGGCGGAGGTTTCATGCGCAGCCAGATACCCTCTTTTCGCCTGCCGGAATCTGTACTCGAAGAAGAGGTGAACCATATCCTTGACCTAGGCATACACCGGCATTTTCAGCATTATGTATCCAGCCTGAAGGAGCTGCTGGCAGATGGTTATGACGCTGTCTTTGTTGGCTCGGGAGCGCCACGTGGCAGAGACCTGCCCGACACTCCCGGCAGACAGGAAGCCGGTGCCAATATCCACATAGGTATCAACTGGCTTGCGAATGTCGCCTTCGAGCATATTAATAAGATAGGGAAAAAGGTGATCGTGCTGGGAGGTGGTAATACCGCAATGGACTGCTGTCGCACGGCACGAAGGCTTGGCGGAGAAGAAGTAAAAGTGATCGTTCGAAGCCCTTTCTCGGAAATGAAGGCATCTCCCTGGGAGAAGGAAGATGCCCTGCACGAAGACATACCTATCATTGATAATCATGTCCCGAAATCGTTTGTAATGGAGAATGGTAAGCTGAAGGGAATGACCTTTGAAAAGGTACATGCCGTGTATGAGAATGGTAAGAGAAAATTGGTTGCTACCGGGGAACCGGATGTCTTTTATGAAGCAGATGATGTGCTCGTAGCTATTGGGCAGGAGAATAGCTTCCCATGGATAGAGCGTGACCTGGGCATAGATTTCGACAAATGGGATATGCCCGTTGTGAACGAAGTGACCTTCTCGTCAACAAACAAAAAAGTATTCTTTGGCGGAGATGCCGCTTTCGGACCCAAAAATGTGATCACTGCGGTGGCACATGGTCACCAGGCGGCCATCTCTATTCACCTGTTCTGCCAGGGAGAAGATATCACAAAACGGCCTTCTCCGTTTGTGAACCTTGTGAGCCAGAAGATGGGCATACATGAGTGGAGCTATGACAATGAAGTGGTCACCGACAAAAGATATGCGGTACCCCATGCCGACAAGAAACAAACACTGACCAACCGTAAGAAAGAGGTTGAGCTGGGCTTTGATATGCCCACAGGTTTCAAAGAGGCCGAGCGATGCCTGAACTGTGATATACAGACGGTCTTCATCGGATCCAAATGCATTGAGTGCGATGCCTGCATGGACATATGCCCTACTTCTTGCATCACGTTTACGGGTAATGGAGAAGAAGCTGACCTGCGAACACGACTGAAAGCACCTGCAAATAACGCAACACAAGATCTGTACGTCTCCGAACCGTTAGCCACCACAAAGGTCATGGTGAAGGATGAAGATATGTGCCTGCATTGCGGGTTATGTGCAGAGCGGTGCCCCACATCAGCATGGGATATGCAACGTTTTTTATATAAAGTAACTAAAGCCGAACACGCATGTCAGCAAGCATAAGCAAGGTAAACGACTTCGTAATAAGATTTGCAAACGTAAACGGCACCGGATCGGCCAGTGCCAACTTCCTGTTCACCAAGTCCATTTTCAGGATGGGTATCCCGGTGACGCCGAAGAATATATTCCCATCAAATATTCAGGGGCTGCCCACATGGTACGAGGTCCGCATCAGTGAAAAGGGATACCTCGGGCGTCGCGAAGGAATAGACTTCCTGGTAGCCATGAACCCGCAAAGTATGGCTAATGATATTGCATCGGTGAAACCCGGCGGATATTTCCTGTACGATAGCAGCAAGGTATTGCACAATGCCTCCATTAGGCAGGACATTACCTACCTGGGCATACCATTGATGGAGATGTGCAACAAAGCTTATACAGATGCCCGACAAAGACAACTGTTCAAGAACATCATTTATGTTGGCGCTTTGTCTGCCTTATTCAATATAGAATTTCCGGTACTTGAACAGTTGATCGCTGAGCAATTTCCCGGCAAGGAAAAACTGATACCACCAAACATACAGGCCCTCAAAATGGGTGTTGAGTATGTACACAATAACTTCAGCTATCCCCTCGACCTCAGAGTAGAACGCCGTGATCTTCTCGGCGATTCAATAATGGTGGATGGCAATTCCGCCTGCGGGCTTGGCGCCGTATATGGTGGCGCTACAGTGGCCGCATGGTACCCCATTACCCCGTCCACATCTGTAATGGATGCTTTTGCAGACTACAGTAATGAATACCGGGTGGATGAAGCGACAGGAAAAAGGAATGTGGCCATTGTTCAGGCGGAAGACGAGCTGGCCGCGATCGGCGTAGTGATCGGTGGTGGATGGAATGGTGCGCGGTCATTTACTGCCACCAGCGGACCCGGGCTGTCCCTGATGAATGAATTCCTGGGGCTTGGTTATTTTGCAGAGATACCGGCTGTGCTCATTGACGTGCAACGTACGGGGCCTTCCACCGGTATGCCTACCCGTACACAACAATCAGACATAATGGAGGCAGCCTACGCGTCTCCGAAGCCTTTGACCTGGCAGAACAATTGCAGACGCCGGTCATCCTGATGACCGACCTCGACCTGGGTATGAACGATCACGTGTCTCCTCCCTTTGAATGGGATGACAACAGGGTCTATAAAAGAGGAAAAGTTCTTACCGCCAGCGACCTCGAGAACATTCAGCGATTCGGGCGGTACCTTGATGTGGACGGAGATGGTATTCCATACCGTACTTATCCCGGTACTCATCCTACAAAGGGTTCGTTCTTCACGCGCGGCACTTCAAGAGATGAATATGCGGTTTATACCGAAGATGGTGACGCTTACAAACGTAACATGGACCGCCTGATAAAAAAATGGGAAACCGCAAAACACATGATACCCGCTCCCGAACTGTCGCTCGATAAAGTGAGATCGGAGTATGGCATCATTTATTTCGGCACGTCCCTTTACGCTGCTAAAGAAGCCAGCGAACTGCTGAAACATGAAGGCATTTTTATTGATACCCTGAGAATAAAAGCTTTCCCGTTCCATCATGCTGTCAATGACTTCATCAACTCATATGAAAAGATATTTGTGATAGAACAAAACAGGGACGCGCAGATGAGAAGCCTGCTGATGATAGAACTCAATATTGCACCTGACAGGCTTATACCCGTACTCAATTATGACGGGATGCCGATCACTGCAGATAATATCATCAAACAAATAACAAAGACATTATCAACTCATTCAGATAAAGCATAACTTATGTCATATACAAAGCCGAAATTCCGTCACCCCGATCTGCCAAAGAACAAACTCGGTTATACAATAAGCTACTACGAGGGCTCACTTTCTACTTTGTGCGCAGGCTGTGGTCACGACTCTATCAGCGCGGCCATTGTGCAGGCTTGTTATGACCTGAATATTGAACCGCATAAACTGGCAAAACTTTCCGGTATAGGATGTTCATCAAAGACACCGACATACTTCCTGAGCAACTCGCACGGTTTCAATTCCGTTCACGGACGAATGCCGTCTGTGGCTACAGGTGCATACCTCGCCAATAAAGACCTTACTTATTTTGGCGTATCAGGAGATGGTGATACCGCGTCCATCGGCATGGGACAGTTCGTTCACGCCATTCGCCGCAACCTGAACATGACCTATATTGTCATGAACAATGGCTGCTATGGTCTCACCAAGGGCCAGGACTCCGCCACCGCAGATGCCGGATCAAAGAACAAATCGGGGAATGTGAACCTCTTCAACTCGATAGACCTCGCCAGCCTGGCCATAGAGCTTGGCGCATCCTTTGTGGCACAAAGCTTCTCCGGAGATAAACAACAATTGATCCCGCTTATCACCGCGGCCATGGCTCATCCCGGCTTTGCCTTCATCAATGTGGTCTCTCCTTGTGTCACTTTCAATAATAATGTCGGCTCTACAAAGTCTTACGATTATGTGCGCGAACACGTGGAAGCGACCGGAACTGTAGATTTCATTCCTAAGATGAAGGAAATAACGACAGAATATTCCGAAGGTACCATACAAGGGATAAAAATGCACGATGGTTCTGTGCTTCAGTTACACAAACTGGCCCTGGACTGGGACCCAGAGGACAGGATCTCTGCCATGAACGCGGTGAAAAATGCTGCCGAAAGAAATGAGATATTGACAGGCTTATTATATATCAATCAGAATACCAAAGACCTGCATCAGATTATCAACACTTCCGACACACCATTGAATAAACTGGCTAAGGACGTACTTTGTCCCGGATCTGAAAAATTAAAAAGTATAAATGCGGGGTTGAGATAACAATATACGCTCATCGCTTTTTCTCAATCATTGTTTATGTGACCGGTCTAGGTATAAATACCACCGGGTACCAATCACATTTATTTAACATCCTTCATCCCGACTTCCCTATATTAATGTTATATTTGGGATAGGATTTATAATTATTTTTTAACAATACACCGCCACTTTTTTACTATAACCCACAAGTTGACGAACATGAGGAAATATTTTCTACTCCTGCTGATCATATTGCTGAAGAATCCGGTTAGTGCTCAGTCACTAAGTTCTTATAGCTTCGATGCATTTTTCTGCCCTTATGACTCCCTGACTACATCCTTTATCACACCGTCGGGAGGTACTACGATAGGTGGTGGCGGCCCCTATGACGATTGTTATTACAACGGGATACCGATCGGTTTTAACTTCAACTATTGCGGGACTACATATACATCACTTTCTGCCTCTGCTAACTGCTGGGTCACCCTTGGCCAAACATTACCTTTCTCGCCTTCACTGATGGATAATACATTTGATGCCGACCTTTCCGGTACAGCGTCAACAGGAGCTTATGCGCCCTTCAATTTGCCACGGCCGATTCTGGCTCCCTTATGGATAGATGTAGTAACAAGCGCTCCTAACGTCCGATACGCTACTTTGGGCACATCCCCAAACAGGAAGTTCGTGATTGAATGGACAAACTGCGGATTTTATAATTTCACCGGTTCTTATCCTGCCCACATTTGCGTGGAACTGATATTGTACGAAACCTCCAATATTGTTGACTTTCATTACAAATTCATTTCATCCGGCAGCTCCAATACAGGACTTGAGGGGATAGGCATAACAGGCGGCTCAGGGCCCTACCCTGTAACCGGTGCACAACCTTTCTGGTCATTGAACAATGCAAGTTCATCACCTACCCCCAGCTCAACCGTTGACACCAGGAACATTTCTTCTCTTCCGGCAACAGACCAGGTATACCGCTGGTCATATCAATGCACAGGTGCTCCTAATGCCGGACCTGTATATGCTACGAAGTACAATTCCTGCACCACTTTCTCTTCGATACTTTCACTTGATTGCAGCTCTTCAAAGGGTGCGGGCATCAGCTACCAATGGCAGTCATCTACAGATAGCCTGAGTTGGAGCAATGTATCGGGTGCTACAGTAGATACCTATGCGGCATCTGTATCATCCACCATTTATTACAGGTGCATATTAAAATGTAATAATTCCGGGCTTTTTGATACTACCGCCGGATTAAAGCTACAGATCAATACACCACCAACCGGTATAACCGGTGGTCCGGTTCTTATTTGCGCCGGAAACACAGCTACACTCAGTGATGCAACAACTGGCGGCATATGGAGCAGCAGTAATACTTCGGTAGCTACAATAGGTACATCAGGTATTATCACAGGAATTTCGGGGGGTACCTCCACCATTTCCTATGTCTTGCCTACCGGCTGCTACTCTGTCATAACGGCAACTATAAATCCTATGCCCGGTGCGATCAGTGGCACGCTGACTCTTTGTTCCGGATCTGCAACGACGCTATCAAACAGCCTTACCGGTGGCACATGGACTTCAGGAAATACCACAGTGGCAACAATAGGCCTTGGCTCCGGCCTGGTCAATGCTATTGCACCTGGAACAGCGACGATAACTTATTCTAAAGGATCAGGAGCTGTGTGTTCCGTATTTGCTACAGTTACCGTGAACCTGACACCTACCGGCATTTCCGGAATAACATCGGTTTGTATAGGTAAGACTACCTCTTTGTCCAGTTCTACTCCCGGGGGCACGTGGAGTAGTAGTATTACAACTGTGGCAACAATAGGGTCATCTACGGGAGTTGTTTCCGGGCTACTGCCGGGAACAACGTTGATATCCTACACACTTTCATCGGGATGTGCCACAACGATAGTAGTTACCGTAAATCCTGTACCTTCGGCTATTACCGGTCTCACCATCATTTGTGCTGGTCAGACGGCGACATTGTTGTCTCCCGGTGGTGGTACATGGATCAGTAGTAATACCGCAGTTGCGACTGTCGGCTCAACCACCGGTGTCGTTTCGGCGATAACCCCCGGTACTTCAGCAATTACATATACCCTACCAACGGGATGTGCAACATCCACGACTGTGACAGTGATAGCCAACCCGCCTGCCATAACAGGTACTTTTGCCATCTGCGTGGGCAGTTCAACAACGCTCAGTAATACTGGTATCAGCGGCACATGGTCCAGCAGCAACCCGGGAGTAGCAAACATAAATGTCACAACCGGCGTTATGCTCGGGATAGCTCCGGGAACAGCAACTATAACTTATAAAGTGCCTGTCGGGTGTTATGCGATTGTCACCGTAACGATCAATCCTAATCCTGCGGCAATTACCGGAATTGCCAAAGTATGTGTAGGAAGTTCAACAGTTTTGAGCAATTCCATAACCGGAGGTTCATGGAGTAGTGCAAATACATCTGTAGCCACCGTCGGTACGTCTTCTGGAATTGTGACGGGTATAGCACCGGGCACTGCCACTATCACATATCAACTGGGTACCGGCTGCTTTGCCACTACCACAGTTACGGTAAACAATCTTCCTGCTCCCATCACCGGGCCAACTGCCGTCTGTGTAAGCGCTACAATATCTATAACCGATGCAACTGTTGGCGGCATCTGGTCCAGTAGCAATACCACTGTAGCTACAGTGGTGACAGGTGGAGTGGTCACTGGAATTTCCAGTGGCACTGCTACAATTACGTATGCTGTATTCTCGACGGGGTGTTTTGTTACAACAACCATTACCGTTAGTTCATCTCCGGGCCCTATATCCGGTATAGCCACCATGTGTGTCGGAACATCATCTGCTTTGAGCAATTCTGTAAGCGGTGGTACATGGATAAGCAGCAATACTTCAATATCAACTATCGGGTACACGACCGGCATTGCCACCGGTGTGTCTATGGGTACGGCTACGGTCACCTATTCGCTCGGCGGTTCATGTTACTCAACTAAGACAGTGACTGTTTATCCGCCTCCATCTGCGATAACCGGCACCCCGTTCATGTGTATAGGCACCACTACTTCTCTTAGTGGAAGCGGGGGCGGCACCTGGACCAGCAGCAACACATCTGTTGCTACGGTTGGGGTCTCTACAGGTATTGTGACAGGGATGTCTGCGGGCATAGCAACGATCAGCTATGTAATGTTTAGCACGGGTTGTAATGTTGTTACAACAGTAACCGTGAACCCTTCGCCTGCAACTATATCAGGCAGTATGAATGTCTGCATTGGCGGTACATCTGTTCTTAGTAATTCATCAGGTTCCGGCACATGGACCAGCAGCAATACGATAGTTGCTACCATAGGCTCATCCTCAGGTATCGTAACGGGAAAGATTGCGGGTACTTCAACGATCACATTCAAGCTTTCAGGCACCGGGTGTACGGTTACCGGCATTGTCACTGTCATGCCACCGCCACCCGCTATTACAGGCACAATGGCTACCTGTATCGGTTCAACAACAACATTGAGCAATTCTGTGACCGGTGGCACATGGGCCAGTGGCAGTACAGCAATTGTTGCCATCGGCTCATCCTCGGGCATCATTACCGGAGTATCAGCCGGCACCACTACAGTGACCTACACACCTCCGTCTGGTTGCAGTATCACTGCCACTGTTACAGTCAACCCATTCCCATCGGCAATTTCAGGCGGCACCGCCCTTTGCGTGGGGTCAAGCATTACGTTATCCTCATCATCCACAGGTGGCACATGGACCAGAAGCGCTACTGCCGTTGCTACCATCGCTCCGTCTACCGGGGTCCTCACCTCACTGGCATTAGGCACTACGGTTGTCACTTATACTTTACCGACTGGGTGTTACACAACGACAACGATAACAGTAACTCCGGCACCTACGCTCATCAGCGGATCAACCAACTTATGTGTAGGTACTACCTCATCGCTATCAAACGGGATTAGTGGTGGCACATGGACAAGTAGCAATACAGCTATTGCTACAGTGGGTTTCACATCAGGTACTGTTACCGGCATTACACCGGGTACAGCTACAGTAACCTACTCTTTAGGAATAGGTTGTACAACGACTGCGACCATATCAGTTGGGGCCGGACCGGCTCCGATATCCGGAATAACTTCCGTTTGCGTTGGCGCATCGAGCTTGCTTAGCAGCACTCCGGGCGGCGGCACATGGACTAGCAGTAATACCGGTGTTGCGACTATTGGGGTTTCGTCGGGGCTGGTTACAGGTGTCGGCGCCGGTACAGCAACAATTACCTACGATCAGGGCTGCATCGCCATTATCACATTTACGGTCAACCCTACCCCTGCTGCTATTTCCGGGCCATTGTCTGTATGCCAGGGGTTGACAGTTACCTTCAGTAATTCTGTAACAGGTGGAACCTGGATAAGTAGCAATACCACTGTTGCTGTAATTGGCAGCAGCTCGGGGGTTATTAATGGCCTGTTGGGCGGAACATCCATGATAACTTATTCACTTGGCAGTAGCTGCGTCGCTACGCAGATCATATCCGTGAACCCGGTTGCCGCTATCACGGGCAGTGCCGGACTATGTAGCGGCATGACAACGACATTAAGTAATGCGGTTCCCGGCGGCACATGGTCGAGCAGTAATACATCAATTGCAACTGTCGACGCATTTGGCGTTGTTACCGGCATCACTCCCGGAACCGGCGTGTCAATAATATATACAACACCGGCAGGATGTATCTCATCACTGACCATTACTGTCAATTCTATTCCCGGACCAATTACCGGCATCCTTAATATCTGTGCAGGACAGACAAGCACATTAAGCAATAGCGCTATCGGGGGTTCATGGATCAGTAGCAATACATCAGTTGCTACAGTAGTTCCGGCAACAGGATCGGTTTCCGGAGTAAAACCCGGCACCTCCATTATCACGTACTCACTCGGCTCAGGGTGCCTGGTCACAACTATAGTGACCATTAACCCTTCTCCGGGTGTCATCTCAGGCTCATCAGCTATCTGCGCCGGATCGTTAATAACACTGAGCAACAGCGTATCTGGGGGCGTATGGACAAGCAGCAATACTGCTACTGCCGGCGCCGGATCTCTTTCAGGTGTCATATCAGGTTTATCTTCTGGAACTACTATCATTTCATACACATTGCCCGGTGGATGTGCAGCGACAAAAACGATAACGGTCAATCCAGTCCCGCTACCTGTTATCGGAGGCGGCACGCTTTGCGTAGGACAAACCACGACTTTATTCAGCGGCACAGGCGGTGGTAAATGGTCCGGGTCACCAACTACAATTGCCACCATTGATAGTACGACAGGTATTGTGTCCGCTATTATACCCGGTATTTTCTCTGTTGTTTACAATGTATCCGGATGTACGGCTGCCACTACTGTTACCGTAGTCCCCAACCCGACAGCTATTATTGGGCCTTCAATGCTCTGTGAAGGACAATCTGCTACTTTCAGCAACGGTGTTGCAGGTGGCATTTGGACCAGTACTAACACAGCAGAGGCAACGATCGGATCCACAACCGGTTTCGCCAATGCCATCACATCCGGCACATTACTGATCTCCTATTCCCTCGGATCTGGATGTGCCGTTGCTGCGCTGCTCGTTGTTAACCCGATCTCACCGGTATTAGGTAGCCCGAATGTTTGCCCGGGCCAGTCAATAATTCTTAAAGACACAACACTTGGAGGCACATGGACAAGCTCAAATACGTCCATTGCTACGGTCAATGTCAGTTCGGGATCGGTAACTGGTATCGTGAGCGGTGTGGTGACCATCAGTTACATAACTTCAATGGGTTGTGTGGCCACTCATTCGCTCACAGTAGACCCTGCCCCACCTGCCATAAAAGGAAACAAGCCGTTATGTGTGGGACAGTTGTTACCACTATTCAATACTGCCATCGGTGGCACCTGGACAAGCAGCAATACATCGGTAGCCAATGTCGACCCGTCTACAGGAGTTGTGACAGGTACTGTTCCAGGCACCTCTGTGATCTACTATTCTACCGGAGGATGCCCTGCCTTTGTTACAGTCACTGTCAATCCTAATCCGGCACCAATATCGGGACCTACAGATGTGTGCGTCCTGTCATCTGTTACGCTTATAGGCTCAGGTGGGGGCACATGGAGCAGTGGCATGCCAACTGTGGCGATTGTTGGCCCTTCCTCGGGCATAGTAAATGGTTTGCTACCGGGAACCTCTAATATTATATACAAGCTCACTACAACGGGATGTTTCGTTAATACGATCGTCACTGTTCATGCACTCCCGTCAACTATCATGGGCTCGCTAAGCGTATGTGCAGGTAATACAACCTCACTTTCTAATACTTCTGCAGGAGGATTATGGACAAGTACAAATACTGCTGCAGCTACTGTGAACCCTGCAACAGGAATACTGACCGGTGTTTCGGCAGGAACATCCACCATAACGTATACCGTCGCAACCAGTTGTTTTGCATCTGCGGTTGCTACTGTCAATCCGGTTCCTGCTGCTATATCCGGCCCATCTGATGTTTGTGTCGGAAGTTCGGTATCGCTGAGCAGCTCACCATCAGGGGGTACGTGGAGCAGTTCCTCCCCCGCTGTGGCAACCACCGGAACATCCTTCGGTCTCGTTACCGGTATCAATCCGGGCACAGCAGTTATATCTTATAAATTATCAACAGGGTGTTCGGCATCAATTATGGTAACGGTTGATCCGTTGCCTGCACCTGTTACCGGAATTGCACAGGTTTGTGTTGGGTTTACAACCACACTTTCCGACGCAACGCCCGGCGGCACATGGATCAATACTACTAAAGTCAACGCGCTTGTCGATCCTGCCGGAAATGTCACAGGCGTAAGCCCGGGAACAGCGAACATTGTTTACATGCTGACGAGCACAGGCTGCTCTTCCTCGGTTGTTGTAACAGTAACTCCGGAACCCACACCAATAATCGGCAGTACCTATCTGTGCATGGGAACACCTGTTACCTTCTCAGATGCCATTGCCGGCGGCACCTGGTGGAGCACCAACCCATCTATAGCAACAATAGGTTCCACTACCGGAACTGCAACCGGCATCACCCTGGGTGTAACTACGATTGTGTATGATATGGGAGGAGGGTGTAACACATCGCTTACAGCCACTGTAGTTCCGTTGCCCACTATCTTTAGTGTCACCGGAGGCGGTTCATTCTGCGCAGGCGACACCGGGGTCATCATTGGCCTCACGGGTTCCGTTGTAGGCACAAATTATTTCCTGTATAAGGGTGGCGTTGTTGCTACCGGGCCACTGGCGGGTACAGGCAGCGCGTTCCATTTCCCGCCACAAACTGTAAGCGGGAAATATACGATCCTTGCCGTAAACACAATTACGGGGTGTAGCGTCTTTATGTCCGGCAGCGCAATAGTAAATGCTATACCAAAGGCGACGCCAACTATTGTTATATCAACAAGTCCGGGAGATACTGTTTGTTCCGGCGGCACTGTAAAACTCACAACAGCAATATCCGGAGGTGGTAGCGGGCCATTGTACAAGTGGTATGTCAATGGTACAGCCGTTAGCACACTTCCTTATTATTCCTTTATTCCTGCTAATGGCGACCTTGTTACTTGTCGGCTCACAAGCGACTCTCTGTGCGCGTCGCCAAAAGATACGAGTGCATCTGTTACCATGACTGTAGTTTTACCCGAAACGCCTGCTGCAACTTTGACAGCGAGTCCCGGTGATACAGTGTGTGAGGGCACCCCGATCACATTAACTGCTAATCCGGTATTTGGAGGCAGCAGCCCGACATATGTGTGGTACGTCAATACACACGCTACAGGCACCGGACCTGTGTTCACATATGTACCTGTTAACAATGATATTGTTTATTGTAAAATGACCAGTAACTATCCATGCCTTGTTACAGGAACAGTAGCCAGCAATAGCATGAAAATTTATGCGGACTCCCCTGCTTTACCTCACGTCACAATTCTTGCCAATCCCGGCACTAGCGTGTTAAAGGGTACACCGGATACACTTACCGCGTTCACAGAGAATGCTGGCGATGCTCCCCAATACCAGTGGTATCTCAATGGCCATCCCATATCCGGCGCAACTACAGCGATATATATCAGCGATAAGTTCAGTTACCCCACCGAAGATTCGGTTACCTGCATGGTAACATCCAGCGGCCTCTGTAACCTGACTACATTCAACTGGGTATATATTTCCGTGCATGAACTCGGAGTACAGCAGCCGGACGGTACGGACAACCTCGTCATATTCCCTAACCCTAACACGGGGTCCTTCAATATAAAGGGATCTGTACCCGGACCCGAAGATCAGGATATTGATATGCAGATCACAGATGTATTAGGCCAGACTGTTTATACCGGTACACTATCACAGTTACATGGACATATAAACAGGCAGTTGACTCTTGAAAAAACGCTTGCCAATGGCATGTACTTGCTGACCATACGCACTGCCGACAAGCCAAGAACATTCCACCTTATCATTGAACAGAAATAACATAAGTATAGCCAAACAACCCTGAACATTATAAACCGCCTATGATCAAAACATTTAGTTACATAGCGATCCCATGCACCAATTTCGAACGTGCATTTGATTTCTATGTACACATCACTGACGGACTCATTTACAGGAACACGAATGTTCCTTTCCCGATGGCCTATTTTACTGACAGGGACAATAACAATGTTGGCCACCTTTTTCAGTTACCGGGATTCAACCCTTCGGCAGACGGGCCGATTGTATATATGGAACTAGCTAAGGACCTGGATGAGACCATCAGCAAAATATCGGCAGCGGGTGGCAAGATAGTGATGCCTAAGACATTTATTGCCCCGGGCAGAGGTTATTGGGCCTTATTCCTCGACAGTGAAGGAAACAAGCTGGCACTCCATTCTGAGGAATAATATGTGCAGGATAAAGCAACCATGAAATAATTCCCCCATGCAATGGTTTTATAACCATATTGGCGCAATTTTGCAGGATGGCACAATACAATACAGAAGAAAATAACATCCTGTCTTTATACGTTCAGTTGATCGAAGCATGGAATAAACGAAATGCTTCAGCAATGGCCGGATTATTTGCCGAAACCTCTACCCTTATTGGCTTTGATGGCAGCCAGCTTAATGGGCGTAAAGAGATATACAATGTATTGAATGAGATATTCACACACTTCCCTACCGCTGCATATATAACCATCGTTCAGGAAGTGCGTCTGATGTCTGATACATCCGGCATGATTCGGGCAGTGGTAGGCATGATAGCCGAGGGTCAGAGTGATATCAATCCTGCGGTAAATGCCGTGCAATCTATGGTAGCGACAAAACAAGGTGATTCCTGGCAAATAGCATTGTTTCAGAATACCCCTGCGGCTTTTCATGGTCGCCCCGAGATGGCCGAACTGATGACCAATGATCTGCGTGCGGCCTTACTGGATTCGGAGGTCAGAAATAATTGATCCTTAACTATTTGGCATAATTCTTGCTGCAATAGTGGTATATTTGTTGATATTAATTCATATACTCTGTCAAATTCACTCCACATGAAGCAGACCTTTGCACTTTTCACCGTATTACTACTTACTTTCTCTGCCGTGTATGGCCAGGATAAGATAATCCGTACCTCCGGCGATACAGTACAAGCAAAGGTGCTGAAAGTGGATCCTGATGAGGTTACCTACAAGCTATGGTCCTATCTCGATGTCCCTTCTCACAGCATGGATAAGAATGACATCGCGTCCATCATCTATGAGAATGGCACTAAAGATATATTTTCAGGTTCTTCGTCCGGTACTGGTCTATCTTACTATCGAAGAGGCATAGATGATGCAAAAAAATATTATACCGGTTATAAACCTGCCATGAATTGGGCGATAGTGTCAGGTGTATTATTCAATTACGGGTTCATTGCGTCAACTGTTATGTTCTGTACACCGCCTAAATATCAGAATCTGAATTTCCCTTCTGCAGACCTCATGAACAAAAGCGATTACAGAGATGGTTATACACACCAGGCAGGAAGAATAAAAAGGATACGTGTTGCAGAGGGTTACGGCATCGGCACAGGTATACTACTGAGTGTGGCATTGGCCGTTGCTGTTGCAGTATCTGCGCACTGATCTTATCTTACATGCTCATCATTGTAAGTACGTACATTTACAACACAATGCAGGCGCCCCGCCTCATATAGAACAATACTTTACGTGTAGGTAAAAGACCATAATTTTTACCTTATCTTTGCCCTCTCTCAAAAATAGTTTTTACTATGTCTTCAACCTGGTTTCGTCGCAGTAAAAAGGGAATTCTTACTTCTACCGAAGAAAAAAAGGAGACCCCCGATGGACTCTGGCACAAGTGTCCGCAATGTAAGACCACCAGCACTGTGAAAGAACTGCATGACAACCTGTACGTATGCAGCAAATGCAGCTATCACAACCGCATCAATGCCAAAGAATATTTCGAGATACTCTTCGACGATAATGACTATTCGCTCCTTTTCGAGAACATCATACCCAAGGACTCATTAGGCTTTGTTGACATGAAACCCTATGGTGCCCGCCTCGAGGAAGCACAGAAAAGTACGGAGCTGAAAGACGCCATGTCTGTAGGCGTGGGCAAACTGAACGGGATGGGTTTTGTTGTGGCTTGTATGAATTTCAACTTCATCGGTGGCTCTATGGGCTCCGTGGTAGGGGAAAAGATCAGCAGGGCTATTGACTATTGTATTCAGCATAAGCTGCCTTTAATGATCATTTCCAAATCCGGCGGTGCCCGTATGATGGAAAGCGCGTTCTCGCTGATGCAGATGCCCAAGACAGCCGCCAAACTCACCCTATTGTCCAAAGCCCGGCTTCCTTACATCTCTTTAATGACCGATCCGACCACAGGCGGTGTAACAGCATCATACGCCATGCTTGGCGACATCAATATAGCAGAGCCAAATGCGCTCATCTGCTTTGCAGGTCCCCGTGTAATTAAGGAGACGATCAAGAAGGACCTTCCTGCAGGTTTCCAGCGCTCGGAGTTCCTGCTCGAGCATGGCTTCCTTGATTTTATAGTTGACCGTAAAGTACTGAAGCAGAAGTTAGCAACGACACTGCAATGGTTCATGAAAAACAGGAACTAATCCATAGTTCATAGATACGCAATAGTGTCCGACCAGATCAATATCAGGAACCGCTCCGCAACTTTTGAATACGCCATTGAAGACAGGATCAAGGCTGGCATTGTGCTTACAGGGTCAGAGATAAAGTCGGTCCGCAATGGCAAGGTCAGCTTCAATGACAGTTATTGTATTTTCACCAATGGAGAGCTTTGGATAAAAAGCCTTCATATTGCCGAATATGCCAATGCAGGGTATGCCGGCCATATCCCGGTTCACGACAGGAAGCTGCTGCTTACTAAAAAGGAACTGGCCAAGTGGCAGGCTAAGGTGAAGGAAAAAGGATATACCATTGTTCCGCTAAGTGTATTTATCAATGATAAAGGCTATGCAAAAGTTGAAATAGGCCTTGGCAAGGGCAAAAAGGTACACGACAAGCGCGAAAGTATCAAGTCAAGAGATGTGGAGCGTGAAATGAAGCGCTACATCAAATAGCCCGTGTATCTACACGTATAGGGGTACAGGTTATTCTACTTCCTCGTTAAAGACTATACCGTAATGCGCCAGTTCGGTGAGTATAGGACGATATACTGTAGGCATATTGGGTAACAACACGCCCGTTGGCAGATTGATCTTCTTATTCAGCACCAGCTTGGCAAGCACAGCCATCGGCAATCCAACGGTCTTCGCCATCGCAGACATATCCCTGCTTTCACCTTTCAGAACCATGCTGCTGTTCATTTTTATCTTCTTCCCACGGTGCAGGTATTCAAATTCGTGCTGCATGACCACCATATCCTTATCGTCCGGCCCCATCCCCCAGCGATCCTGTAACAGATCCAGCAATATATCGGCCGAGCAATACCTTCCCTGCTTCAATGGCAACTGGTCGAAGATGCCCAACCAACGTAACATTGAAACTACCTTATCATCTGCACCCGCCAGTTTAGCCACATGAGCCACAACATCTCCGGAACCATTGAATCCTGATTTCCTTTTTATCCACGACATATAGGTCTCGCCCGCTGTCTCAAACATATCCTGCTGATCTGTAAGCCCCAATGCGATTATTGCGCCCCAGCCCTTGCAAAAATCCGGGTGGCGAAGCGTGGCCCTCATCAGGGTCTTGATATTGGGCACTTCATACAGATCCAGGTATTTAAGAGAATCACGGTTAGGATAATAGGCCAGCGATCCTGCCTCTCCCACCTTTATCTTCTTATTCTGCTCAAACATGTGTTCGTAGGGTACATCCACATGTTTTCCCATATTCAGGTATTTAGCGCCTCCGAAACCGGCGGTCACTACATTCTTAGGATTCCATGTAAACTTATAGTGCCACGGATTATTATCACTTTCAGGTGCTATAAGCCCACCGCAATATGATTTGAAACTGGTGATCTGCCCCGATACGCGTTGTATGCTGTGCATGATTTTGCTGGCGGTCATATGGTCTATGCCGGGATCCAGTCCCATCTCGCACATGAACATCAGGCCGGCCTCTTTTACCGCCTGGTCCATCTCCTTCATCTCATCAGATATATAAGAGGAAGTGATGAGATTCTTTTTATGTTTCAGGCAGTCTTTTGCAAGGTGAATGTGCAGTTGCGGCGGCATCAGTGACACCACAAGGTCAGCATTCTTAACGAGTGGTTCCCGCTCGTTTGCGTTAGTAATATCTATTATGGCAGATTCACCGTAGGGGCTGTTCTTTAACTTTTGGGCAATAGAAGCGGCATCTCCGTCCGCAACAACAACCTTCCATTTATTACTATAAGCATGGGTTAGTAGATAATTGATCAGATATACCGACGACTTACCAGCGCCGGCCACCAAAATTGTTCGCATAGTCTAATCCAGTAAAGTAAAACTCTTACTCAAATGTAGCCTTTAACTTGTTTATTCCAACAACCTATTTTTTACATTCTTATAGATGCAACAATTATCATATAATACTGAAAATCATACTGCTTGCCCCTTACGGTTTACGCCTTTTCGGATAGCCAAGTAAAAGACTTGTTAATACAGGAATAAAAAACACAGCAATTGTCAAAGCCGATATTATTCCATCTGTTTTCTCGCTTTCAAGCACCTTGGTGAGGTCTGATTCCGGGTAAAAGTGCTCGTATAACGACAATACCAGCTTCACACCCAATATTCCGATGACGAGATAGGCGCTCCCTCAAGGAAAAGGAAATTTTTCCATAAGAGTGATAAAGCCCTGCGCTACAAAACGCATAGCCAATATACCTATGAACACGCCACACATGATGATGAGTATGTTACTGGAATAAGCAACTGCCGCAAACACATTGTCTAATGAGAAGGCAAGGTCCATCAGTTCCACAGAAATGATAGTGGCCCAGAAATTGCCTAACCGGCCTACTGTTTTGCTATACAGCTTACTATCCTCCTTATTCTTCTCCGCCTTTTCTTCCTGCTTATTCCTCTTCTGCAGCCATCCTATGAACAGGTACACCAGGTAGGCGCCACCTACAGCCTTCAGCCACCATATCTTTACAAGGTAGGTAGCAAGTAGCAGGCATATGCCCCTGAACAGGTATGCACCGAATATGCCATATTTCAGCGCCCTCTTCCGCTGGTGCTCCGGCAGGTCCATGACCATAGTGGCCAATACCGCCGCATTGTCAACAGATAGCAGGCTTTCAATAAGTATCAGGTTGCCGATGATAAGTAATGACTGGGCCGGATTGTCTATGATTTGTTGTAAAAGCAGATTCATGTTATCTTATTTTCATTTCTCTTCGCGCACACCATCACGGCGCAAAATTACCTAAACCCCTCTTAGCCACCAAAATCGCCGCATCCGTTCTTTTATCATCAATCATGTATCTTAGCCGTCTCAAATGCAGGGAATATGATGAGGATGCATGAAGTAAGGTCTGAGGCCGATAAGAAAGCGTTCATAAAACTGGCAGTAGATCTGTATAAGAATGATGTGAACTGGATCCGTCCGCTGGACAAGGATATAGAAGAGGTATTTGACCCTAATAAGAATAAGTTCTTCAAGCGTGGTGAATGTGACCGCTGGCTGCTTGCCGATGACAACGGGAAGTACATAGGCCGCATAGCCGCATTTGTGAACAGGCAATACAAACAGGAACAACCTACCGGAGGTATCGGCTTTTTTGAATGTATCAACGACCAGGCCGCTGCAAATTTCATGCTCGACCATTGCAAAAAGTGGCTGCAGGATCGTGGCATGGAAGCCATGGACGGCCCTATCAACTTCGGCGAGCGCGACAAATGGTGGGGACTGGTCACTGAGGGCTACTACTCCCCGCTCTATGGCATGAACTACAACCCGCCTTATTACAAGACCTTATTGGAGCAATACGGCTTTCAATTATACTTCAACCAGGTTTGCTTTGGCCTGAAGGTAAAGGACAGGCTCGATGACAAATTTTACACCCGCCACGACATTATAGCCAAAGACCCTAATTACCGTGCAGAAATGATCCGTAAAAGTAACCTCTCCAAATACGCCAAAGACTTTACCTATATATACAACAAAGCATGGGCCGGGCACGGTGGCGGCAAGTCGCTGGAAGAACGGCAGGTGCAGAAGATGTTCCTGACCATGAAACCGGTGATGGATGAGCACCTTACCTGGTTTGTGTATCACAAGGATGAACCTATTGCCATGTGGGTAAACCTTCCCGACCTGAACCAATACTTCAAGCACATGGACGGCCAGTTCGGGCTGTTGCAAAAAGTAAGGTTCTTCCTGCAGCAAAAGTTTGGCAAGTGTACCCGTTTTGTGGGCCTCGTGTTTGGTATCATACCCGAGTTTCAGGGAAAGGGTGTGGATGCCTACATGATCATTGAAGGTGCAAAAGTGATACAGCCGGCTCATAAGTACGAAGACTACGAGATGCAGTGGATCGGCGACTTCAACCCCAAGATGATCAACATTGCCGAGAACCTTGGCACACACCGTAGCCGTATACTCAGCACCTACCGCTACCTGTTCGACCGTACAAAGGAATTCAAACGCCACCCGATTATCAGATGATATCCGGCATCTAACTGTCGTGGTGAGCTTTTCGTCTAACCAAACAATTATGCCGGAGGCTTACAGAATACCCTCCCCTTTGTCATTCTGTGCCCCTCGAAGAACCTCGTAACAACGATGGAAAAGCTGAGCAAAAGCCGAACGCTATGAATAAACGGAAACCACTGTTCACTGTTCACTATTCACTAATTTATCTCCACCCTGTCGCCATAGTATTTTGCCTGCGTATTCATCAACAGGTCAATACCCATTTTCACCCTGGCCAGGCGCTCCCTGATGTGCGTATCCATAAAGGAATCGCCTTCTTTCGCATTGAAAGCAATAGCCCGCACCTTCTTATGGTTGGCAATGAAAAGGGCCCTCTGGTTATGAAACTCCTGCGAAATAACAGTTATATGGTCCTGCCCGAAGATGTCCCGGCAGCGTAAGATGCTATCGAGCGTACGGAACCCGGCATTGTCGAGGTATATCTTTTTTGCGGGCACCCCTCTGGACACAAGATCATCTCTCATAATGGCCGGTTCGTCATAATTCACAGAGCTCTTATCACCACTAACAATAATATAATCTATCTTACCCGCCATGTACAATGCAACCGTCGCATCTATCCTGTTTTGATAGAAAGTATTTATGATGCGTTTCCCTTTGTCATTATACTTGGCGGTGCCCAGCAGCAGCCCTACCTTGTTTTTAGGAATGGCAACTATATCTGAATATAGCTGCCCGCGGGTAGAGTGATCCACCCAATAATTGACAGCGGTCACTACTGCTATGAGTGATACCAGTATTGTCAGCAGCGAATATTTAAGGATGCGGCCAAACATATGCAGTTATATACCGGGTGCAAGATAGCTGATTCACAGCCATTATTAAATATACAAACAATATCTTCGCTATGGGCTTTGGGGATAAAAAGCTTAACAGTTCCTTTATGATTTATGGGGCTGATGAACTATATTTGCACACTTAAATTTATTAACTAATATTATTTATGACTTCACTTTTTTACCTCGTACCGGCATTCGGCGTTCTGGCGTTGTTGTACACGTTTGTCAAGAGTGCCTGGGTAGGCAAACAAGATGCCGGCAACGACCGCATGAAGGAAATATCGCAGTACATAGCAGAGGGTGCCATGGCGTTCCTGAAAGCTGAGTACAAGATACTTACCTACTTTGTGATCATAGCCGGATTACTGCTGGCTTTCATGGGTTACAGCAACCCTAATTCCAGCCCGGTGATCGCGCTGGCGTTTGTGATAGGCGCGGTGTTCAGTGCGCTGGCCGGATTTATTGGTATGCGTATCGCTACCAAGGCCAATGTGCGTACAGCGAATGCTGCAAAAACAAGCCTTTCCAAAGCATTGAATGTATCCTTTGGTGGCGGCTCAGTGATGGGCATGGGTGTTGCCGGCCTGGCGGTGCTCGGTCTCGGCAGTCTCTTTATCATATTTAAGATGATGTTTGCCCCTTCGGGCACTCCTCATGAGATGGAAAAAGTGATTGAAGTACTTACTGGCTTCTCTTTGGGTGCGGAAAGTATCGCATTGTTTGCCCGTGTGGGTGGTGGTATCTACACTAAGGCTGCCGACGTAGGTGCCGACCTCGTAGGCAAGGTAGAAGCAGGCATCCCTGAGGATGACCCGCGCAACCCGGCCACTATTGCCGATAACGTTGGTGATAACGTAGGTGACGTAGCAGGTATGGGTGCCGACCTTTTCGGTTCTTACGTAGCTACAGTACTGGCAACAATGGTACTGGGCCGTGAAACAACTTCAGCAGGTGACCAGTTCGGTGGCCTGGCTCCGATATTGCTGCCTATGCTCATCGCGGGTTGCGGCATCGTATTCTCTATTATTGGCACGCTCTTCGTTCGTATCTCTGACAGTGTGGGCAACAGCACATCCGCAGTGCAGAAGGCGCTGAACCTCGGCAACTGGGGCTCTATTGTGATCACTGCTATAGCTTGCTACTTCCTTGTTAACTATATTCTTCCTGAGAACATGAACCTACGCGGTCATGATTTCACAAGGAACGGAGTATTTGGCGCTATCATGGTGGGCCTTGTAGTAGGTACCCTGATGAGTATGATCACGGAGTACTATACTGCTATGGGCAAGCGCCCAGTGCTGAGCATCATCCGCCAGTCATCTACCGGCCATGCAACCAACATCATCGGCGGGCTGGCTATAGGTATGGAATCTACTACCCTGCCTATCATTGTACTGGCAGGTGGTATCTGGGGTTCTTTCCTGTGCGCAGGTCTTTATGGTGTTGCTATTGCTGCCGCAGGTATGATGGCTACAACTGCTATGCAGCTCGCTATCGACGCGTTCGGTCCGATCGCGGATAACGCGGGTGGTATCGCCGAAATGAGCGAGCTGCCTAAGGAAGTACGTGAGAAAACTGACATACTCGATGCAGTGGGTAACACTACAGCCGCTACAGGCAAGGGCTTTGCTATCGCATCGGCAGCACTTACAGCGCTTGCACTTTTCGCTGCATTCGTAGGTGTGGCCGGCATCTCCGGTATTGACATCTATAAAGCAAACGTTCTGGCCTGCCTCTTCGTAGGTGGTATGATCCCGTTCATCTTCTCATCCCTTGCCATTCGTGCGGTGGGTGAGGCTGCAATGAGCATGGTAGAAGAAGTTCGCCGCCAGTTCCGCACTATTCCGGGTATCATGGAAGGTACAGGTAAACCTGAGTACGACAAGTGCGTAGCTATCTCTACACAGGCATCAATTCGTAAGATGATCGCTCCGGGTGCTATCGCTATCATCTCTCCGCTGGTTATCGGCTTTATGCCGGGCCTCGGTGCAGAGGCGCTTGGAGGCTTCCTGGCAGGTGCTACCGTAAGTGGTGTACTGATGGGTATGTTCCAGAACAACGCAGGTGGTGCATGGGACAACGCTAAAAAGTCTTTCGAGAAAGGTGTTGAGATCAACGGGGAGATCTACTATAAGAAATCAGAGCCGCACAAGGCATCTGTAACAGGTGACACAGTTGGTGATCCGTTCAAGGATACTTCCGGCCCATCTATGAACATCCTCATCAAGCTGATGTCTATTGTGGCATTGGTAATTGCCCCGACGATCACCAGTGTACAGCACAAGGTAGAAATGCATACTGCTGCTCCCCAGGCTAAAATAGAAGCCCCTGCAGCAAAAGCTACAACTACTATTCAGACTTTCAACTAAGTCTGATGCACATATTCAAAGAAGGCTGCCATCAGGCAGCCTTCTTTGTTTTTACGGTTCGTGTATTGAAAACTACCGTTCATGAAATGGCGAGTTCTGAACCATAACTATCAAGATACTTTTGGGCCACAATCAAACATTTATGAAAAAAGTACTCTTCACATTCCTCGCAGCTCTCACTTTAGCAGCCTGTAAAAAGACAACTACCATAACTACCGTCCCGTCTGAAGCGACATACGCATCTATCAATGACAGCAAAGCGATTGTAATCAGTGGACAACATAAGAAGACTGATGATGGCCTTGAACTGGATTATGACCTGGTGATCAAGGAAGTATCGGCGAACACATATAGTACTTCACTGAGATTAGGAGGCATAACCTACCATGGCAAACGGAAAAAATGGCATAAGTCAACCGGCTTCAAAAGCATTGTGATCGGTATCAATAACACCAAAAAGGATGACAATGTCCCGCTATCTGTATTGCTGGAGACGACCGAAGTTCAGTTAATGGAACAAGGCCAGGTTATTAAGTTCAATGAATTTGAGTACAAGGGTGATCTTAGTTATGAGGTGGTGAACACATCTCTGTCACTAATAATTGACAACCCACTGCATACAGGTATTGAGATCCAAAGCAATGTGCTTTTCTCCCTTCTGGGAACGGGAATTACGCTAACCGATTCGAAAATAGATGTAAAAGGCGGCAGCTTTGAAATGAAAGAAGATTCGAGAGTGCTGGTAAATGGAGAAAGTACAGTTACCAGTTTCGGCATTATGTTCAAAGGTGGTAAAGAAGCTACTTTCACTAGCCATCATGAATACTTCATACTCCCGTCGGGTCATACAGTAGCTCAAAACCCTGAAGTGGCAAAAGTAAAAATTGAGGACAATGACGGCTATGTAACAGTGATAGTTTCCGGAGACCCTGCAAAGACTATCAAGTCTATTTATTACACCCCGGAAACCAAGGGCGAACCCGTGATGAAGTTTGCAGCAACCCACTTCAACCAAAAGAATGGCATACAGCGCTTTGTAAGTACACAAAAGTGGAAAGAACTATATGGTAAGAAACCATTCAGTTTAACCGACTTTGGGGAAGGATGGTCAAGAGTGACTTTGGTAAAATGATCCGGAATCAGACAGCGATCCGAACCATGACCGAAACCGCCTGACAGGCGGTTTTCGCTTTTCAGTACTATCTTTATATTGTGCAACAATAGAGGAAATGGTATTCCCTGAAAAATTTGTCCAGTTATTCCGTCATGAACTAAGTCTTAATGAAGACCAGTACAGATCATTTTGCGCCCATTTCCACCGGGAGTTTGTCCCTAAGAAGAATTATTATTTGAGAGAAGGTGACAGCAATAAGCTCAAAGCATATGTTGTAAAAGGTTGCACACGAAACTTCATAATAGACGAAGATGGTAAGGAAAAGACCATGTATTTCTCTTTTGAAGATTGGTGGCTTGGTGATATCGAAAGTTTCCTCACAGGAAGACCCTGCAAACAATACATACAGGCTATTGAAGACCTGGAGCTATTGTGTATCTCCAAGGCAGACTTTTTTAAACTGGCTGAATCGGTACAGCAACTGAACACATGGTTTCAGGGCAAGATACAAAAGACACACTTTGCTACTATAGACCGGTTAATGGACAGTAAAGCTGGCTCAATAGAAAAACGGTACCTGGATATGATCAATAAACATCCGGACATCTTTAAAAGAGTTCCTTTACAGTACATTGCCTCATACCTGAACATCGAACCTCAGTCGTTAAGCCGCCTGCGTAAGAGGGTGTGGGAACGTTCCTGAAGACTTTTCTTAACCATGGTTAAGTGCATTGTGGATTGTATTTCGCAGCTTTGTTCCATAAAACTAATAAAATGGAACACACAAACTCAACACATCCGACACCTGAGCGCATCATGCAGATAGGCATGGGCTTCTGGGCATCCAAGACACTGCTGGCAGCGGTAAATTTCGAACTGTTCACATTGCTGGCCGGAAAAGGCAAAATGAGTGGAAAGGATATTAAGGCACAACTGGCACTTAATTGCACTGACCGGCATTTCTACGACTTTATGGATACGCTGACCACCTTCGGCTTCCTACAGCGTGAAGGTATCATGGAGACATCTGTCTATTCGAACGGAGCCGACACCGACTTCTTTCTTGATAAGAAAAAGCCATCGTACCTCGGTGGCATCATGGAAATGGCGAATAACCGTCTCTATAAGTTCTGGGGAGATCTTGAAACAGGATTACAGACCGGGCTACCGCAAAATGAGATAAAGAACGGTGCTGATAATCCATTTGCGGAATTATACAAGGAGCCTGCCAGGCTGAAAGAATTTGTGAATGCCATGACAGGCATACAGATGGGTAACTTTATGACGTTCGCACAGAAATTCGACTTCTCAGCTTATAAAACACTTACCGATGTTGGCGGTGCGGGGGCCATGCTGTCCATTATGGTAGCGAAGCACCAGGCTCAAATGTCGTGTACCTCATTCGATCTGCCGCCTGTGGAACCTATAGCGAAAGGTAATATTGACCACTTTGGTTTATCAGGCCGTGTATCAGCAGTTAGCGGCAACTTCTTCGAGAATGAAATACCAGGGGCAGATATCGTAGTGATGGGCAATATCCTTCACGACTGGAATGAGGAGAAGAAGATCATCCTGATGAAAAAGGCCTATGATGCCTTGCCAGAGAATGGCGCATTTGTAGCAATTGAGAATGTGATAGATGATAACCGAATTAAAAATGCTTTCGGACTGATGATGAGCCTGAATATGCTCATAGAGACCGGGTATGGCTTTGACTATACCTACTCCGATTTCAATGGGTGGGCTACAAAGGCAGGCTTCCGCAAGACGGTGCTGTTGCCTCTTGCAGGTCCATCGAGCGCCTGCATTGCTTATAAATAACAATGGTATTAAACCTGCAAAGGGCAGAACGACCGTTCTGCCCTTTGCCATATTCTTGCAAGATCATGCTGCAAAACACTTACTCCTGCCCTTCGGTTTCGGGAAATGCTTTCTTATACTTATCCATATACTCATCTGCCTTGCCCTGATCCCTGACCTGCTGCGCCAGTTTGATACCTAACTGGTATGTTTGTTGATTGTATGGATCGGCCTTCAAAGAATTATCTACCTCAGCGAATGCCTGCTGTGCATTGCCGGCTACAGCATAAGTATACGCCATAAGGAAGTGGCTAAAGCCAGGGTTGTATTTACCAAGGCTCTGATATGCGGCCATTGCTTTCTCGGGCTGTTTCATTTTCATGTACTGCGCACCGATTAGCTGGAACATGTTGACATCACCCGGATAGGTTTCCAGCGCCTTATTGGCAGCGTATATGGCAGAATCCGGTTTTTCCATAGCCTCATATATTTCAGCCATCTTCTCCCAGACCAGATCATTCTTAGGAAACTCTATCAGCGATGCCTCGAACATCGCTTTAGCATCCTCTACCCTCTTTTGCTTTAGCAACTCGAAAGCAGCAAAGTCCTTCTTCGTCTTTCTTTTAAGTACAGCGGCAACGGGAACACCGTCTACTGTGATCATATGTATCACATCTGCAGAAGGCCAATTACCCGTAGTAAGCTGACTTACATCCACAAATCGGGAAAAAAGTATACAATAATCCCAGTCTTTAGCATAACGTTCGTAATACCGGATATACGCATTATAGACCGGGTAGTTGTCTGCAAAATCCGGAAATTGCTTACAAAGTAATTCATATTCAGGACCACCACGTGCAAATTCAGCCGTGCGTTCATACAATTTTTCATACCTGGCCGGCAAGTTCTTATAGTGAGCCTTGTACATGTAATAAACCATCGGGAAAGTACAGTTTGTAGCAATCACAACTTTTTTATCACCGAGATGTTCATGCTCTATCAACCATTCCGTAGCAGGTTTTACACCAAGCATATAGTAGTCGGTCTCATATTTACCATAGATACCCTTTAGGCCTCCCGCAATTTCATTGTAGTAGAGCGATTCAAAGGTATGGTTAGCCATTGCAAAACGCACAGGTGATATAAGCCCCAGAACAATCAGTCCGATCACGGCATAACCTACAGCCTTTTGCCTGTTCATCACCCATATCCAACCGGTAGCAGCTAATACTACCAGCGGAGGATAGATGAAAAGGAAGTGGCGCCAACCATCATACAATGATGAATGCTTGTATATGGCATATGCCAAAGGAAACACCGCTGAGAATAATACAAATGAGCTAAACAATATCAGTTTCCTGCTCTTCTTGAAAATGACAGGTATACCAAACACTCCTATAGCTATACCAACAAGAACAATTACCGGTGCTGTGTATAAGATATATTTGGGAATATAGAACCACGGTACCTGGTTACTGAGTATCTTCTGGCCATCATACAGAAGCCCGATGTTGATAAAGAAGTTAGACATGATCTTCAAGGCCTCGAGTGGTTTGCTGATGATACCCTGATGTGCAAATGGCCAGCACAATATAGCGATGAGATAACCAAGAGCGGCAACAATAACCACCTGCCTGATCACCTTACCATTAATAGCTGACTTCAGTTGCCCTGTTGCAAGAGCATAAACGGCAATGAACAGTACGAGGTAAGCTATCAGTAAAAGACCACCGATACGGACACCCATTGCCCAACCAATACTGGCTACCAGTCCGAACAGGTGTTTAAAACTTGGATTTGGCAAAGACTGCAAAAAAAGCAGCATAAAGTATATACCAGCAGTATACCCAACTGAGAACGGAATATCCTTCGGATTAGCGAAGTTATGACCAAACCAGCTTGGTGATAAGATAAGGAAAATCATGGCCAGTATCCCTGCGTTCCAACCCCCAAGTACTCTTGCCAGCTTACCTGCATATATGATACCTATGGCCCCAACAAATGCATTAATAAAATGCATAGTGGTGTAATGATCCCAAAGATGAAAGACATTGTAGCAGAATGCCGTAATAAAATCGAATAAACCTCCATAGTACTGAATACCTGATGGCTTTGTACCCTCAGGCGCTCCCATAGCAATTCCGGTTTGGGCAGAAGTGTCATTGCCGAAGAAATAATTATAGATGCTATTCCCATAGTCAAAGTGCCAGTGCTCATCGCCTGTTACTGCATATGAAAAGCTCATGAGCGGCATTGCAATGACCAATATCAGTGCCAGTATATTGAAGACCGAACGATATATTATATGCTTCTTCTGCTCCGGGGTTACGTCTTCCGGCATACGGAACGGCAAAAGGAATGTATTATAAAACCATATCCTCAATGCTATGGTCAATACACCAAAAAACATTTTGATAGAATCCAACCCCACATTTACCTTACTCTCTGGCTGGTTCACCCAGCTTATGGGCATTTCTACAATGTTATAGTCATTAAGGTCTGCCTGGTAGAGGAGTTCTACATCATGCGACCATCCCTTACTCTGCATATTACCAAACAGCAAATGCGCGGCTGTACGGGGATACAGTTTAAATCCACATTGAGTATCCTTGAGGTGAAGTGTAGTGAATAACTGGACAATACCATTAAATACACCTCCTATCAACTTACGACTTTGAAGTGCTTCTACTTTACCTTCCTCATGCCTCCGCGAACCAATATATACAGTGTCTGTGGTAATAAACAATTCCTTCACCCTCTTCTGCCAATTCAATAACTCCGATGGCTTTGTGGACATATCCGCATCCAAGGTCAATATATAGTCTCCTTTAGCCAGACTTACACCTTTCTTCAAAGCACTACCCTTACCACCATTTGCCGGCATCTTCTCAATATGCACCTTATCCCTTAAAAAGTCATACTTACTGTTGACAGCTTCTTTTATCTTTTCTGCTGTATCGTCCTTGCTACCATCATCAACAATTATTACTTCATAGGCGCCTTTCCACTTTTCATCAAAATCTGCGAGCCCCGCGAGCAACAGATCTGTGCGTTTAGATTCATTATAGCAAGGAATGACCAGCGACAACAGGAAGTTCTTATTGACTTGCTCTGCTGCAGGTGTAGTTTGCTGCGGGTTTGAATGATGCTGGCCTTTCTTCATTAGTGTCCGGAATATTATTTATTTAATCTGCCTAAATACACCCAGTCTCCCTGTATAGACTGGCAAACATTATCCTTGATCTGTATCTCTTTCTGCAAATAAGAGGCTATAGGATAGAAATTGAGGTGCATGTCCATTGTATAGAAGTAGTAACGCTGGCGCGGTGTCACAATGATGAGTTGTTTGCGTGCCACACGTTTCAATTCACTGATAGCATCCGGCAACTCACGCAAGTGCTCTATAGTATGATGACAGGTAACAATATCGAATGCATTGTCTTCAAACGGCAGTTTGTAAATGCTGCCCCTTACGTAGTCTGCACTCTTCAAAGTGGGTACACTGTCGTACAGGTCGCAACCTGTAAGTTTCAGTTCTTTGTTATAATCACCTACACAGTTCAACCAGTAACCATTACCGCAACCTACATCCATGAGTGTTTCAGCCGTAGGATCCAGGTTCTCCAACATATATTTGATGCAAGGGGTGTTCAGATCGGTTGGCCTGTCACGGGCCATACAGTCAAGGGTTCTGTACACCTCAATAAATTCTTCCTCAGTCATATTGTATGCCAAGTCCTTAAAATCCATATAGATGGGAATCTTTTTCGTATTGCCCTTGTACCAAACATAAAAGAAGGGATACATAAACCATCTTGAGTCTCTTAAAACAGGGGGCAATAGTTCATCCAATACATACCTGATGGCATTAGTGAGCGTACGATTCATCTAAACGAATATATTAATACGATATGAGTAAAACTAAGAACGGTAAAAATACATACTGGCAGCAGATTTTCCAAAGTAAAAGCCAGTTAAAAAACAAAGAGCAACGACCATAGATCGTTGCTCTTCAACCTTATAAACCTAAACGTTATTATGCTTCTGCAGGAGCTTCTGTAGCTTCAGCTTCACCTTCTGCGGCGTCAGCTTCAGCTTCAGCTATCTGAGCAGCCCTGATACTGTTCTTCTCTTCGATCTTACGCACAGACTCCTTCATGATCTCGTGACGCTTTTCAGCCTTGTGCTTACGATGCGCTTCTTCACGGTTAGCAACGAGGATCTCATGCTCACCATTCCACTTTTCAAACTTTTCCATAGCCGTCTTCTCATCGAACAGGCCAAGGCTAACACCACGCATGAGGTGTTTCATGAACAGAACACCTTTGAATGACAGTATCCTGCGGCAAGTGTTAGTAGGCTGTGCGCCTTTTTCCAACCAATGCAGGGAGCGCTCACGGCTCAGGCGAACTGTAGCCGGAACGGTCAATGGGTTATACGTACCTAATTTTTCAATGAATTTACCATCACGCGGAGCAGTGGTGTTTGCTACAACGATGAAGTAGAATGGGCGCTTCTTGGAGCCGTTCCTCTGGAGGCGGATTTTTACCGACATAAATAATAGAAATTATTTTGGGTTAGACAATAAATTTTTTTTCGGACTGCAAATATATGGCAGTTTGACGAAATTTCAAAGGAAATATCCCAATTAGAGGCGGAAATTTTTTTTACAAAATATTTGTAAGATGTATTTCATTTAAATATAAAAACAAGGTACTATGTGATCTCTTAAACTATAACTGACATCATTTCAAAAACCAGAACTTATCCTTATTCTCTACATTGGCATTGACCAGGCGCTTATGCATACGGTCTAACTGGTAATCAGAAGTGACCCAGCTCATAGGGTAATCCTCTTCCTGTTCCCCGTTTACATACAAGCTGTAATCAATAATGGCATTGCGTGTATCATTGTTAAACACTTTAAAATATTGCTTCAGGCTTTCGGTATAAATGAGTGTTGAGGAGCCTTGCATACCAGCGAGGGTAAGCACAGGAGTGAACAGATCATTTGTGAGCGGATTTATACGGGCAAATTTAGTCTCATGCACAGGTGAGTTGAAAATATGAATAACATGAAATGATATTCTGTGCCTGTATTGCTCGAAAAGCCTCAGCGTATCGTTTGTACTATCAGGCTTTTCGCCGGCCATGTTTACCAGGTCGTTCAAAAAATCAAGCATAATACCTGATCCCGCATTATCTACATATCCGCCATCCACGAAATAGTTGTTGTTGATATTGCCGGCAGGCGAAACATACGGAAAACGAGAGCTGAGTATGGCAGCCGTGGCAAAACGAATATCCGTGTTTCCGAAAAGTGACGTAACATCTTTTCGCTGACTATTGACCGGCAATTGTGTGGAGCCAATAATGCAGGGCATACCATCCTGCACCCGTGTAGTGGTTATAAAAATGATCGGCAAAGTACCGCCTGTATCCAACACATAGCTCATTGGCCTGCCAAGCTGCGTATCGATGACAGGATCGGCAGAACCATGTGCCAGCACCGTTTCCAACGCTGCGCCGCGATCCATCATCAGATTTACGGGGGCAAGATGCCTGAAAAAGTCGGGGCCGAATAGCCTGGCAATCGTAAACGTAAGGAAATCACCATCAAAAAACATCGCCGCATGACGGCTGAAACCATCTTCAAAGATCCCTTGCTGACGGGCCCGCAAAAGGCTGTAGAAAGCTGCATTTCCTACCGAGCCTCCCGAGGCTCCGGATATAGCCAGCAAATGGTCGCTGAAAGCATCCGAAGGATCCTTACGCAGGCTTGAGTCCTGCAAGCTGCTAAGTGTGCTACATACCCAGTTCCCTGCACGTGACGCACCGCCATCAGATAAAACAACGTAAACAGGGAACCTATTGACCGAATCGTATCGTGCAAGAATATGTTCCCGTTTCTTTACCCACCTGTACAGGTAAGTCTTAATTCCAGGGCGGGACTCATAAAAAGACTTTCCGACAGGCTCTACCCGTCTTATTTCATACGGATCGCCCCACTTGCCAATAACAACTGCCAGCAATATTATAAACAGGAACAAATTGAAACGAACCTTTATGCTGAGATAGCTGATGAGATTGGAGAAGCCAACCACTACAGCCATAGCCAATATCACAAAAGCCAGTGGCCCTATTTCGGAGGCAACATTGTAATTGAAGACCCCGGAAAAATAGATCATTATCATTACCAGCGAAACGACAGTAAACAATCGAACATAATATCTTTCCGACTGCGCGAATTTGACATTGAGTTTAAGTAGCATCCGCCGATTTCTGGTTGCTACTCCCGTAGCATTCATAGCAACCAGTTTATCGATCTTGCAGCGCCTTTTTATGAAATAATAGACCAGGGCTGTCTGCTTGACAAAAACGACAGCACCGATAACCGGCAACCAAAACATATGACGCTCCGGACCATTGCGCTTATCGGCATGCAGCAACATCAGCCATATGTAACTTCCCAACATAACCATTGCCAGCATGGCACATACGGCAGCCGCAAACCTCTCCTTACGCCCTAACCATCTATCGAGAAAGTAGTAGTATAAATTATGTCCGGCAATGAACAACAATATCTGCCCCAACATAAAGTGCATCATGGTAGGCAAACTGAAAATAGCCACCTGCAGACATACAAAGCAGTTATATGCAAGTAAACGGGGTAATAACTGTAATAAGTGAGAAGAAATATCAGGTGCTGCTACCTGCTTCTTATAGCTCAGCAGGCGACCACTATACCACAATACATAAGCCCATAACGCAATAGCAACAATTGAAAACACGGCCTGCCATATGTATTCACCAGCCAATATGACCACGTCTATACCCTGCTCTATCCCGGTTAGCAGGAAGTACATGGTCCCTACCGCAATAACACCCGCTATATATAACCACAGTATCTCGATCGTCTCGGAAATCCTGTCCAGAAAGCTACCCTCCTTCATGGCATGTATGATTGGTTGATTATAGTAAAAATAAGATAATTACGAAAGTAATATATTTATTTGTCCACCTGATTAGCAACCACGATTTCAGTAATGGTTATTATTATCAAATATAGCCACATCCATTTGCAACATACCAGAACTTATTAAATATTAAAAAAATACCAAGTGCTGCTATAACCTAACTATACTAATGTAATAACCTAAATGCCCACTACTCAATAACAAACCGTGATGCTACTTTGCCTTGTGAAGTGATTGCTGTGATCATATATAACCCGGGAGGGAATCTGTCGCTACATTCTATGGTCTTATTCATTTTGGTATACAACTGCTTCACCTGTCTACCCATTGCATCAACTATACTGATAGATACCGGCTCATCACCAATGCCTGATATATTTACTGAGAAAGTACCACTGTTAGGATTGGGGTACATATCAAGGTGTGCAGCAGCTTCATTTGATCCTGAAACAGATAATTTACATGGTTTCACATAAACCTGTTTAGAAGCAACACAGGTACCAACAGTATAATTTACATTAACCGCTCCTGAAGAAGCCCCGGAAACCAACCCGGATCCGCTGACCGTTGCCAGGCTGGTATTATCTGTGCTCCAAACACCTCCGGACGTAGCATTTGCAAGAGTGATCGTCCGGTTGTCACAAACCGAATCTGCGCCGGTTATATCAGATATGATTTCATTTCCCAATTGCAACGAGGTGCTGTAAGAACTAATGCCACTGTAGCTGCAATTTACCTTACAACGGTAATAGATCGGTTTCTCTACATGAACCGTAGTAGTATCTGTATAGAGGCTTGGCATTACCGTCCATGACGTGCCATCGGGCGATGATTGCCATTCCAGTATGATACCGCCAAGGGCTGAAGCGCCGGTAAGCGTTAGCAATGAATTGAAAGTATCGCAACCAGAAGCCAATGAAGGAACTACCGAACCACCAAGAGGAGTACCCGAACACGGAGGGAACCAGCGATATACCTGCCCACTTACCGGGGCAGATAGCAGTGTACTTGTAAATACGGTGGAAGACGGCATGGGCAACGAACCGTACCCATCAAGTGTCTGCCAGTCTGTGGTGCTATTGGCAATGCCGATAGTGCCATCCATGGCACTGAACGCACATAAACCGTAAACAAATTCTATGGCCCAGGTTTTTTCATATAACTTCACCTCAAAGCTGGAAACACAAGAAGTGCATGTTCGTTTATTGTTAAACTCTTTCCATTCAAAAATAAACACCCTGTTCGGCGCAGTACCGGTAGTGATATAGTATGCAGAAGGAGTAGTGGTGCTACCAACCTTTGCTATTCCAGTAAGATCGTCCCAAAAAGGCATGATCATACCTGGTCCGGTAATATTTCCGGCAGAATTGAGACCTGGTGCGGAAGCTGAGTTATTGAGGCATAGAAAACCATTGGATGATGCAGAAAGAGAGGTGTAATTGACTCCACAATAGTTAATAGTAAAGCCTATGGAAATACCAGTAGCATTACAGTCATCGCAGGCAAGAGACACCACATTCACACCTGTCATACCGGAGATGTCTGTAAAAGTCCCCATCGTTGCGTTTTCAAGGTATCCGGATGCAGTTTGAGCATCACAATGGCATGCAATAATAAGGCAGAGAAAGAATAACAGTTTAGGTTTCATATTAAGGGAAATGATATTGTAAATATAGTAAATTTCCGTTACTCTCCTTGCTGTATAAAAAAGAAAAAGCCACAGGGAATGACCCTATGGCTATCTATGTGATCTACAATATCTTATTGATTATTTCTTTGAGGTTTTCTTATCTGTTTTCTTCTTTTCGATCATGTCCAGCAAACCTTCTATATTGCTATGGTCCAGACGTTTGCCCTTAATGATCTTCTTTTCATCAAGCAGATAAATTGTAGGTGTGCTGTATACATCATATTTGCTGTGGTAGTCACTGGTATGATCAGGATTCCAGCAATTTGTCCAATCCTGCAGCTTATTCTTTTCAATAAACTCTTTGATCTGCTTTTCATCTCCCTCTGTAGCCACCGTGAATATCCTTACCCCACGTTGTTTCAGATTTTCACGGTACACAGTATCCATAGCCGGCAACTCATGCTGGCAATGACCGCAAGTAGGTGAATAGAAAATGATCAGCGTATACTTCGCCTTAAAAGCATGCAGACTCTCGTCGCTCTTTGTATACAAATTCTGCACTTTAACTTCAGGAGCAAGGTTCCCGATAACATTTGGGGCAATGTCTTTAGCACGCTTTATATACTTCTCCAGCTCATCAGATTTCAACCAGAATGCATCACCCTTCATGTAATAATTCTCAACAAGATATACAAACGATTCATCCATACCCATGATCTTGCTGTTCTCCACATACCGGGTGATCCACCACAGTGAATAGTGGAAAACATCCTTGGTTCCTTTTGCCCTGTGTAATATCATATCGGCTTCATGCTCGACGCTGTCCGGCACAGGCACAACAAGCTTGTTGAAGTACTCTTCCAGTTTCTGATCATACAATGGCGTATATATCATACGATCGTCCTGGAAATCAAAACCATCCCAGAAATGAGATTTGTAATAACGGTAGGCAAATGTAGAATCCTTTGTTTTACCATCTTCTAAGTAGTGAGTTCCCTCAGGGATCTCCGGCACTTCCATAGCGCCGAATATCTTTGCAAGAAGAGAACCCGGATTGTTCTTTACATAATCCCTCCTGTAATTGGTCAGCTTCCTGGCCTGGGCAACTGAGCGTTTGCGAATATCATCAGTATCGCTGGAACTCCTGGCCTTTTCCAGTTCCTTCTTCAGCTTTTCCTGACCTGCACCATATTCCTTTAAGAAACCAATGTACTCCAGGAATCGGTCGTTCTCCGGTGAATTCTTGAACTTGATGCCGTCCGGCAACTTCGATTTGGTAGCTGTTATGGTCATATCATCTCCCCTATTGAGAATGAACTCGAAATCAGCGGTTCTTTTTGATAATAACATCACATAAATACCGCCAACGAAAGCAGAATCGTCACTTTTAAATTCTGCATTTCCCTGCTTGTCCATCCTAGCTGAGTCGAGCTTAAAGATGGTAGGACGCCCCTTGCCGTAGTAATGCAATAAATAGATCATAGTGTCATCCGCATCGGGGATCTTCACCTTAATGTGGTATGCTTTTGCACCAAAGGACATCTGAGCCAAACCCAGAAGCAACAGGGTAATAACGAGTGTAATTTTCTTCATATGCAACTAATGTTTGTGGTTTTGCTGACTTTAGACAGTCAATAATGTGGTTATGGTTGTTCGATGAGCTAAAAATAAATCATAAAATCGGTGCAGCGTACTGCTATACCAGTAAATTTGCATCTTATTATAAAAACTATAACAAAATTTTGTCAAGAAAGAACAAAAAGCAGGCTCCGATCCTAAATGTAAAAATTGAATCATATGCTGCCGAGGGGAAAAGCATAGCAAAGCTGGAAGATGGCAAGGTACTATTCGTGGAGGGTGTAGTGCCCGGAGACATGATAGACGCTGTTATCATCAAAGACAAGAAAAGCTGGGCCCAGGCCAAAGCACAAAGGCTTGTTTCACCTTCACCCGACCGTGTTGCGCCATTTTGCAGCCACTTTGGCATATGCGGTGGTTGTAAATGGCAAATGCTCCCTTATTCGCTGCAACTGGCTTATAAACAGCAGCAGGTGGCTGATCAATTGCAGCGCATAGGTCATGTAGAACTGCCGGAGATCATGCCCATTCTGGGCAGCGCTAACGAAAGATATTACCGGAACAAGTTGGAGTTCACATTCTCTACCCGCCGGTACCTTACCTTCGAAGAGATATCTGAACGAGATGAGACCATCACACAGGAGCCTGCTCTTGGCTTTCACGCTCCGGGACTCTTCGATAAGGTAGTGGAGATACATCAATGCTATCTGCAACACGAACCTACCAATCAATTACTGACCGTACTCCGGGCCTATACTCAAGAACATAAGCTTCACTATTACGACTATAAGGTTCAATATGGCTGGTTGCGTAATGTCGTTATTCGTGTGGCTACCACAGGAGAAGTACTGATAAACCTGGTGATGCACCATGAGGACAAAGAAAAAAGGATAGACCTGCTGGAGCACATAAAAAATAATGTTCCGGGCATTACGTCTTTGAACTATACCCTGAATGGCAAAATGAATGACAGCATTCATGACCAGGATGTAGTGTGCTACCATGGCAAACCATATATTGAGGAAAAGCTGGAAGGTTTTCGTTTCAAAATATCTCCGAAATCCTTTTTTCAGACCAATACATTACAAGCAGAAACACTCTATCGGGTCACAAGGGACTTTGCGGGTCTCACCGGAAATGAAACACTCTATGACCTTTATTGCGGTACCGGCAGTATAGGTATATTCTGCTCAGGGCAGGCTAAGAAAGTGATAGGTATAGAGGTAGTTGAGGATGCGATAAAGGACGCCTATGAAAATGCGAAAATGAATAATATCACGCATTGCCAGTTCTATGCCGGCGATGTTGAGAAGATATGTACAGATGATTTCTTTACTCAGCACGGCAAGCCGGATGTGATCATCACAGATCCTCCCCGTGCCGGTATGACCGAAAAACTGATCCGCCAGATACTGAAGATGCAGGCACCGAAAGTCGTCTATGTAAGTTGTAACCCGGCCACACAGGCAAGAGACCTGCAACTACTGAACGAGGCATACCGCATAACAAAACTTCAGCCGGTGGATATGTTCCCGCATACCCATCATATAGAGAATGTAGCGCTGTTGGAACTGAGAGGATGATCCATGTGGATAATTATTTAAGTTACACAAATCAAAGGCATCTATATTGTGCCTGAAATCCATAATTAATAATGACAAAACAGATATATTCTTTTTTCTTATTTGCAGCAGCACTTACCTCAACTATTTCTGTAAAGGCGCAAACAGCAGATGAGATCGTTCAAAAACACATCAATGCCATTGGCGGAGCGGAAAACTGGAGAAAAATAACTTCGATACGCATTACCGGCACACTAAGCGCAGACAGTCAGCAAATACCTATGGTCATTACCACACTTGCCGGGAAGGGCCAGCGTATTGAATTCACGGTAGATGGCAAAACAGGTATTGAGGTGGTAACACCTACGAATGGCTGGGCATACAATCCCGAAACCAGGAAGACCGACATCATGCCCGCTGATGTACTGAAGGAATCGCAGGACCAATTAGATATAGCCGGGCCGCTGCTTGACTATAAGACAAAAGGAATCAAAGTAGCTTACATTGGCAAAGAAAAAGTGGACAAGCTTGACTGCTTTAAACTTAAGGTCACGTACCCCGGAGGCAAGGAAGAGACAATGTTCATCAACTCAGCAAACTATTATCACATCATCACCACTGAGAAGATAAAAGTGCAGGGAAAAGATGAAGAAGACTTTTCAGACTATTACGATCATAAAAAGTTGCCGGAAGGAATCGTATATCCTATGGCAGAGGAAAACGCCAGTGGCCTGATCGAATATAAGAAGATAGAAATCAATGTACCTGTTGACGAAAGCTTATTCAAGCAACCGTCGTCAAAGGCTAAATGATCAGAACTTTTCTATGCTCTTCCTTATGATTGCTATACAATCGTCAAGCTGCTGACGATCAATGATCAGTGGCGGGGCAAAACGGATCCTGTCTCCATGTGTAGGTTTTGCCAATAATCCGTTCTCTTTCATTTCCATGCATATATCCCATGCCGCATCTTTCTGCGGATGGTCGATAACAATGGCATTGAACAGACCCTTACCCCTGACAATGGATATATGCTCATTGTTCATTGCCAATAGTTCCTTGCGGAGATGAGCACCCTGTATCTCAGAATTCTCCGCCATTTTCTCATCTACCAACACCTGTAATGCCGCAATAGCAACTTTGCACGCCAGCGGATTGCCTCCATAGGTGGAACCGTGATCACCGGGCCTAATGGTCAGCATGATCTCATCATCGGCCAATACGGCAGATACTGGCATCGTACCACCTGATAATGCTTTACCTAACAACAGTATGTCGGGGCGAACTCCTTCGTGATCGCAAGCCAGCATTTTACCCGTGCGTGCCAGCCCGGTCTGTATCTCGTCGGCAATGAACAATACATTGGCCTCATGGCATATAGCATATGCACGCGACAGGTATCCTTCATCAGGCACCACAACCCCGGCCTCACCCTGTATCGGTTCAACCAGGAACGCCACTACGTCGCTATCCTGCAAGGCGACCTGCAAAGCCGGAATATCATTGTACGGAATGGAAACATAACCCGGAGTGAATGGGCCAAAATCCCTTCTTGAGCTTTCGTCGCTGCTGAAGGAAATTACGTTTATGGTACGGCCATGGAAATTTTGCTGGCAGGTAATGATCTTTGCTTTATTCGGGGCAACACCCTTTACCTCATACCCCCAGCGGCGGGCCAGCTTAAGCCCGGTCTCCACCGCCTCAACACCAGTATTCATGGGCAGCACCTTATCATACCCAAAGAATTTCGTGATAAACTCCGCATACTCTCCCAATGCATCATTATGAAAAGCTCTTGATGTCAGGGTAAGTTTTTGAGCCTGCTCCATGAAGACTTCCATGATGCGGGGATGACAGTGCCCATGATTGATGGCTGAGTAACCTGACAAAAAATCGTAATAGCGGCGGTCATCCACGTCCCACACATAAACTCCCCTACCCCTGGTCAAAACCACGGGAATAGGATGGTAATTATGTGCCCCATACATTTCCTCTTTCTCCAGGTAGTATTGCGTTCGTGATGTCATAGTATGAATTGCCTGCATGGTACAAAGTTACGGAATTGCCGCTATATGCCATTTTTCACTAAACAGTTACCGGCTCGGGCAGTGGCACCCGTTCGTGTGCATTTATCTTGTCCAGCTCCAGTAGCGTATAGTCCCCATTTACAGAACGCTCAAACATCGGAAGAAATTTAGCGCCATGGACCACCTGCTTATGGGTATATGAGGTACGCTGCTGAACGATGTTGGAAAAGTGGTCGTCAAACGCCTTGATATTGGGAATTATTTCCACTTTAGCAGCTGTCATATCTTCCTCGCTCATATTATAGAGCGGGCTTTCTTCATCTATCGGGTGTACAACTGTCCAGCTAAGGGCCAGGGAATTGATACGGGAGAACTGAAGAGGCAATGTATAGAATTTCGTTACTGTGCGACCATTTTCGTTGACATGCATGGCTAATGTCACATTGGCCTCCACATCAGTAAGATGATTGTTCTTATAGGTGGCTAACCTGAACATTAGTGCCCTACCCTCCCGGAAAGGCGCAACAAGAATACTGGGGCTAAACAAAATATAGGCGCGGGGACGTGCAAAACGTCCGTAGATAAGCCCGGTAACTAATGCAAACGACAATATCCCGATCAGAGATTCGGTTGATGCAATAGCATTGGTGGCCATCCCTGTGGGCGCAACGTGCCCATACCCCACCGTGGTGAGCGTCTGCGAGCTAAAGAAGAAAGCCTCCATAAAACGCTGCCCAGAACTTGTGCCGCCATCTACACCCACCAGGTGCTCCACACCTGTAAGAAAGTAAATAAGCGCAAACACCAGGTTGATCATTGTGTAAAACACCATGATCACCAGCAGAAAGTGGGTAGCTTTCATACGAAGCAACGTATGATAGATACTTGTACGTTCCCAGACCGGGATCCCTCTTTTCCTGAGATTATTAGATCCGTTGGTATTAACTATCCTGCCACCTTCTACATTACTGTTAGGGCCGTAACCTGTATTATCTATGTCGCGGAGCCGTCTGTGATTAGACATTGCCATATTTCCTGTTATTTCTCAGCTCCATGAATAGTGACATGCCAATAACAGCCACCAAGGATACTGCACCTAAAATTAAGGTAATAAACTGAGGGAAAAGAGGTGCGCAGATATAATGAATACCTATGAACAGAAAACCAAAAACAATAAGTTTTGTAAAGAGATTTCCCAGTGGCACCAACTTATACGGGCTCGCATTCAGCAACCTGCTGATATGATATACATAATATACCCCTTGCAAATAACACGAGAGAACGAACGCTAATGCCACTCCGGGTAGCCCCATCCATTTATACAGTGGGTAAATAAAGATACAGGCCAGTACAATATCAATAATGCCACCTATATTGCTATAATGGCCCTTATGCTTCTTCTGGAAAACAATGGTGAAATTATAAGCACGCAACGGAACATAAAAAGAACAAATAAGAAAAACGGGAACCGACGCGCTATAGGCGGGGAAAAGCACACCGAACAATTCGTACCTGAAGAAAACCAGGAAGAAGAACAATGGAAAAACAATGTTGGACAACATTCGTGTCGAATAGTTCATCAAACGGAGCAATGATGCATTCTCATCGGCATCAGGAACTTTGTGCATCTGCATGAGTACCGCGCTTCCTGCCGCACTCATTACCACGGGAAGAAAAGGAATGTTCTGCGCGCCGTTGGAGTACACGGCAGATAATGACGGGATAACCACTAACGATATCGCGAACTTATCTACATAAGATTCCACATTCTGCAGAATATCATACAACCCAAGATCGATCCAGAGTTTACGAACTTCCTTTACCGGTTTTACCACGACATTGTCATCATGATCCTTCGCCTTTACAAACGCACCGGCAAGGCCAACATATAATACCATTTTTGCCGCGGTAAGCAACAGGAGGTAAAGAAATATCCTCCCGAAAGAAAAACCCGTCTCCAATACCAGCTTGTGTACAAAAACAAAACCGGCGGCATAAAAAAGGTTTATCAGCGCCAGGCTTTTAAGTGATCTCAATACGATAAGAAATGACTCAAGTATAATGGCGCCAGAAAAAGAAAGCATGAAAAGGAACGGTATCCAAAAGCCAATGTGCAGAAAGGATGCCTGCATGATGCCAAAGACCACTGCAAGGAGAACAACCCACAGTAAATAGGCTATGGACTGGCCACGTGTGATACTCCTGGCGAGTTTAAGCACGGAAGCAGGCGCATAAGTGGTAATGAGCGTATGAATACCAAAACAAGCGATAGGGTAAATAAAATAAAGCTGGAGCCAGAAGTTGTTGTAGGCACCATAAGTAGGTTTATCGAGATTGCGGGAGTAATACAAAACGATCGCCAGGGTAGCCAGTGAAGGAAAGAACCTGATGATGAATATGAACAGCGTATTATTAAAAAAGGAATTACTCTTTAGTTTTTGCAAAAGCATCACATTCCTCCTTATTTAACTGTTTTAGGACCTTGGCGGGGTTACCTCCTATGACGCAATAACCATCCGGGAAACTTTTAGTGACCACCGCGCCGGCAGCCACTATCGTAAAATCACCCAGTTTTACCTCCGGAAGGATGATGACACCCATACCCACCCAGCAAAACCGGCCAATGACAATGGGCTCCCCCGAAATGTGTTTGGTATTATCAATAAGATCGTGATTGGCTGATATGATGCCACAATTAGGCCCCAGGTTACTCCAATCCCCCACAATGATCCCGTTCCTGGCGTTGATGTACATTCCGGGTGAGTCCCCGGGATAAACACCCTTGCCTGCTTTCAGATTCTGAGGATTATGTATGGTACTGGTATGATGTACTGCCCAGCCGACACCAACATTCTGCCTCAATATGCGCCTGAACAGGAAATCGCGAAAATAGTAGCCAAAGCTCATATCTTCTCTCATCCCTAACAAACGCTTTATTCCCATAAAATGAGTTTACCCGGTTATTTTTTTAGCAACGGATAGAACGAACCAGCCACCAGCAACATGAGCAATATGCTACACACCATTGCCACCTTCTGACCATTGTAGAAGCTATCGGGATGGAAATGGAACTCTATATTGTGATTGCCGGAAGGCACTTTGATGGCACGTAGCACATAGTTCACCCTCATTATGGGTGTCTCCTTGCCATCAACAAATGCCTTCCATCCTTTAGAATAATAGATATCGGAAAAAACAGCCAGGCCGTCCTTTGTATTAGAAGACGTAAATGATATGTCATCGAGGCCATACCTTGCCAGCTTTACATAAGATGTGCTGTCCTTTCCAAATGCATAATTACCAAAGGTATCTTTGAACGTCACACGCATAATTGCTGTCTTTCGCGGATTGAACGCATTGGGCACCTCAGCAGTATCACCGAGATCATTAGCCTTCATATCGTCCATTTCCTCGTCCGCAGTATTTGCCCACTTCACTTCATCCACGAACCAGGCATTACCGCATGCTTCACGATTTGGAATCACATTTTGCTGCCCCTTCTTTCCACCTACAATAATATACTTCGTATTCAGCATATTCAGCACCTGCGCATTATAATTACGGCTCATGTGGCGTTCGATAAGGTCCTGGTATATTTCCAACTTAGCCGGATGATAGCCGCCTACGCATTTGTGAAAGTACGCCTGTACAGCATCGTTATAGGTATCCCGGCTCAGATCGAGCACACGGTAGTAAGGGTCCGGATCGCGAAGTATCTGTTTATCCACAGGGCGAGGCTCAAAAGATGTCTCATATTCAGCCGCGTCCACATAATTCTTTTCATTCAGGTAATCCAGCGATACCGGCAGCAGGTCAATGGCCACCAATAAACCCATACCGGCGGTAAGCATGACCGTATTTATCTTATTCTTCAGAAATGCCCACAGCAAGGCTGCAGAAAGTAAGATATAAACCGCGCTCTTAATGCCACTGGTCATTGCAAGAGAAATGCGGTCTTCCTTTAGCAGTTTTACCAGTTCCGGCTGTATCTGCGCGTCTGTAGCTCCTGTAAAATCAAAGAACATACTACCTCCTACCCCAAGCAGTAAACAAAGCCCTGCAGTAATGCCCGCAGCAAGTTTCACCTGCTTCCATACTTCCGGATCATCTTTACGATCAATTATTTCCTGCACAGCCCATATGCCAAGCATAGGAAAGAGGAACTGGGGAATAATGAGCGACATGGACGGCGTACGGAACTTGTTCAGATAAGGCAGATGATCGAACAGGAAGTAATTGAACGCCTCAAAATTCTTACCCCATGACATAACAATGCACAATGCACTGGCGGCAACTATCCACCATTTATGCGGAGAACGAATCACCATTACACCCAGCACAAACAGAAAACAAACGATAGCTCCGAAATAAACAGGGCCGCTAATGAAAGGTTGTGGCCCCCAATATAATGGCAGTTGCTCTGCACTACCACCTATAGCCTCCATGGTCTTTGGAGCCTTATCTGCAGATTCTCCCGAAGAACCACCATAAAGGTAGGGTATCAAAATACAGAAAGTTTCCCCTATACTATTACTCCATCTGAAAGCATAATCTTTATCAAGACCGCCATTGGTCTTTTTATCATGGCCGGACAATTCACTGGTGCCACCCCTCATTGTTTCTTTAGCATACTCAGCAGTTGTAAGGATGGATGGCATGCTGGGGCCAACACCCAGGCCAACAGACAATGCAGCTACGCCACAAGAGATAAAATACTGTTTCAAACGGCCTTCTTTGATAGCGACAAACAACATGCCAATACCAAAACACGCGAACATGATAAAGGCATAATAAATGGCCTGGAAGTGATTGTTGGTAAAAATGAGCGCTATACTCACGCCAAGCAGAGCCCCTCCACCCAACCATTTTTCTTTGAATACCAGGTAGAGCCCGGCCATAGCCGCAGGGAGGTAAGCAATGGTCATCATCTTGGTATTGTGCCCTACGGCTATGATGATACCGTTATAAGAAGAGAAAGCGTACGCTATGGCCCCAACTATACTCAGCCATGTGTTCACCCCGAGCACACGCATCAGGATGTAAAAACAAAGCATTGAAATGAAAAAGAATGAAGCAGGATCCCCCACCTTATTCAACATTGTTTGTATGTAACTGGAATAATTAGCATTTGTTGCCCCTATATAAGTTGTATACGTCGGCATACCGCTAAATATACTATTTGACCATAATACATCTTTCCCTGTTGAATCGTGATAGGCCATTGCCTCGCGCGCCATTCCCTGCCACGAAAGATTATCGTGACGACTCAACTTCTTACCTTCAAGTTGAGGATAGCAATACGCTAGGGATATAAGAATGAACCCTATGATCGCGAAAATGTCTATCCTGAGTTTCTTAACGTCAAATTGCATAAAGTGCTTTTTAGCGAAACAAAAATAAACCTTCTATTCTCTAATGAAAATGAAAAGGGAAAAACATTTGTAAAATAACGTGCTGCAGCGCAATGAAGTATGTTAATAATGGTTAATCAATGTCATATTGCGCGAACAGCATGTCAAATTGCGTGAAATTGCGAAAACAAC
>JBGAIF010000014.1:0-46042 GCA_044225795.1 Flavipsychrobacter sp. | reverse complement strand
TCAAATAACTGATCATATCCGGGCAACTGTTTCTCTACCTTGTTTTTGAGACAGTTGCTCCGGCCTTTAAAAAGAAAATAACCGCTAAGTATAAAGAAATTTAAGACGTTTTGTTTTTGAGCGGAACGTTGACAAGATACCCCTGAGCGAGTACAGATATTTTATTAATGTTCCAGAAGCTGCCGGTTTCGCCCGGCAGCTTTTTTATGGCTGTGAGAGCCTACTATTCCTCTGTATCAAATCCATTCTCCACGGGCACACCCTTAATCGTGCTATAAATGACCGGAGCCTGGTGATAAATGGCGTTATTGAATTTATTCCCCAGGATAACGATGGTCATATTCTCCCGTATGAACCGGTAGAAAGAGGTATTGTTGCCGTGCCACCAGCCATTGTGATAGATCACCTTGTTGCCATTGGCATAGCAAAGCATGCGCCACCCTAATCCGTAGTTCTTGATACCCGGCTTCTCGAAAGAACATGGGCCATAGGCCAGCTCTATCGTCTGGTTGTTCAGCAGCCTGTTCTGGTAAAACGACTGATCCCAGCGGAGCATATCCTGCGGCGTGCTGTAAATGCCCTTATCTCCATATACGCCATCTGCAAACATATCAGGTTCGCGTACCCAGTTGCGCTTGTAGTTCATGGCAGCCCCTTGTGGCAATCCCCTCAATGGATCGTACACAAAGGTGTGTTGCATCCCCAGCGGCTGAAAGATATACCTCGACATAAAATCAGCATAACTCATCTCAGTTACGCGCTCCACAATAAGAGCCAGCACAGCGTAGTTGGTATTACAGTATTTGAACCTCGTATTCGGCCTGAACTCCTGCCTCGGATGGTAGGCAACCATCATCTTCAGCATCTTCTCGTTATCGATCGGCGTTTTGGTATCATGGTTATGCAGCGGCACCCACTTGGTATAATCCGGCAACCCTGAACGATGGTCAAGTAACATACGAATGGTCACATTCGCATAAGGGAACTCCTTGATATACTGTGTCACATGGTCATCAAGATTGATGTATTTATGGTCATACAGGTACAGTATCGCGGCACCCGTGAACGTCTTGCTTACTGATGCAAGCTGGCTGGACGAATTAGCATTGAATGGCGCAAGATTCTCCCTGCTACCCCACCCGAAATAACGCTCATACACAACCTTACCGCCCTGGGCCACCAGTACACCACCGTTAAACCCCGCACGCACCTGCGAGCGGTAATAGTTATCCAGTTGCGCGATCACCTCAGCATTACTGGTATCATAGACCATAGGTTGAGAGAAAGCCCGGATTGGCGCTTCATGAAACCGGGAGTTATTCGTGCGCGCCGTCACCGGTTGTGGCTGCGGATTGCACGCGATAAAAAGAATGGCTAAAACAGTTGTGATGATATAGAAAGTGGTCGATCGCATTGTATTCGGTATGTTGGCAAATTTAATTTTGAAAGTTTCTTGATTATTGGCTTATCTCAATTTTAACATATCCTGTCAGGTCTTCTATCAGCTCGTAATAACATTGATTCAACACATAATAGTGTGCCACAAATGTCTGGTATGCCTTTTCAGGAGGCGGCATATGAGCAGCCCTGCGGAAGAGCCCGCCCAGCGACCGCTCCATTCCCTTCATATGCCGGTAGTTATACAGCCAGTTATATTGTTTCATGTTGGGATAGTAAGCAGCAAATTTTTCCGGAAAATATTCCCGGTTACCATCAAGCGAGGCATACACTGTCTCCGTAAACGACATCAATGCATGTTCACCGGGAAAATATTTCGGGTCATTGGCCAGGAAATGATCATAAAGCGTGTCCATGATAGCGCCCGCATATAACCCGTAATCTTCTTTGAATAGCAGCTTGGCTCGCGAGGTTGCCGGGTGCTGGTCGGCACGCATATCTATTTTCCGGTGTAGTTCAATGCCTTTTTTTATCGCCGGGGGAAATTTTTCCAGCGCTATTTTACCCTTTACATGATCGCCGATCATGTTTCCTGTAAGAATACCGCTGTCACCATATGAGAGAAATGCATGCCCCAGGTAATTCATGGCCCCGAAAATACGCCATTTACAGGTCTTTGGCTATACCGGGATTACTGTTATCAACAGCATTTACACATTCGTTTCCGCTGGCATTTTCCCAAGGTCCTCATGCATGGTCTTGAGTTCTATTGCCAGCTTCTCCAGGTATATCGCCTGTGCATCATTCAGGCCTGCGATCACTACCTGTGGCGCGTCTTCCTGTGTCATTTGTCCTGATGGCCCGATGCGTTTTAGTACAGAGTGGAACAACATATAGCACTCACGTATCTTTATCTGTTGCGCTTCCGGCATGCTCCTTACATCTCCTCCGCGTTCGTCCTGCTCCGCATGTATGTTATTAAGGTTCCGCGTGATGCGCACATTGTTGGTAATAAGATCATAATATATCTCCGTTTTCTCCCGGCCCGGATCATTCATATATCGCTTGAATGAATCAAACACATTACTGTTCCTGGACTCCGCTGTTCTTTTATACCTGAGCCAGTTCGCCTGCTTATCCCCGCCGAAGAAAGTCATCATAAAGTAATCATAATTGCTCTGCACCGCGGCAGCAAGGTTGGCCGGTAACAGGTTCTTATCCCACGTCGGCAACAGCGCAAACCCCGCAACGATCGCCAGCAGTGCGCCTCCTATGGTGCACAGTGCCCGGGTCACCATCAGCATATTGTTATATGACTCATCCAGGTTGAAAAGCAGCACAAGGTTCAGCGTAATGACAAATGCGGCAATAGAGTACTTCTTTCTCACATAGTACACCATGAAGATGAAGGTCAGGAACAGCACCAGTTCCTTAAAGTGCAAACCTGCCGGCACATGTAGCAGCAACCCGCCGGCTATTCCCCCCAGCAATGTTCCTACCACCCTGTCCATGGCGCGCTTGAAGGTTGCCGCAAAAAAGGGTTGTATGATGATCATCACACTGAAGGGCATCCAGTACCCATGATCTATATGAAACCACTTGAACAAGAACAGGGCAACAGTAGCAGCAATTGCAGACCGCAATGCATACCGGGTAGTGAATGAATTGAAGTTCACCAGCACCCTGAGGCTCCCGAAAAAATACTGCGGCTTCAGAATGAACAGTGTCTTTGTGAACGAATAAGATCTGAAAACAGTTTTATCATCCCCCATCTGGTCTATGCGCAGTATGGCGTGTTCCAGCAGTCGCACCGTGCGGTCTGTAAGTTGTAATATGCGCATGATGGCCGCCACCTGCCGCTCATCTGCAGGCATCTGTGCACCTCGTATCAGCGCGGTGAGTTTCTTTATCCTGTTTATGTGCGATACGGCAAGGGCCTTTTCCTCGCTCTTCAGCGAAATGACATAAATAGCTATTCTGCCAACCGATTCTTTCAATGCACTGTATAATGTAGCGGCCTTTACCCGCAATGTCTCATCAAGATCAGGTACAGATATATGCAGCATCTCCTCGCCCATGGCTATCACATTCACACTCACCAGTCCTGCTGTTTTACGCAGCAGGGTCAATTGATACTGTTGCGCGTCCTTGTTATCCACCTGGTGCGCCATGCGCCCATAGAACTCATACGACTTATTGATAACGGTCCTTACATCATTTTCTTTCTGATATACCTGTTCCATACTCTTGCTATCACCCCGGTTACGGGACACAGCATCCACCAGTTCAGATATCGTACGCCAGATAAGCGCTATCTGCCTTCTGAAAGGCTCCTTTTCAGGTCGGAACAACGATACAAAAACACCCACCAGTACAGGCCATGCGGCGCCTATGGAGATCAGTATCAGTCTGTGCTCCAAAGCTTTTACATCTGGGACAGGATACGCATTACACAATATGAATGAGAGGTAAACACAGATGGCCAGGCCACTCGCGCGGTCGCCGATATCCTTTAGCACGGTAGCTATATACCCCGCAAAGAACATACTCACTACACTCAGCCATACATTGGTCGCGGTCAGGGTACCCAATACTGCAAAAAAGATCGCCAGCATGGCACCCGACAACAAAGTTCTCACCCTCCAGGCAAATGCCCCCTTCATTTCCACCCACGATATGGCTTCAGCGGTCAGCGTAATCCATATCGCGTCATTTACCCTGTCGGTGGCCAGTCCCCATACTACCGGCAGCGTACCGGACAAAGCCATACGAAAACCCCAACTGATCAGGGGCTCAAAACTTTCGTCCTGTATCAGCCTGGAGAGCTTCTTATATGAGGAGAGATAAGACATTAACGCAATACCCGGTCTGCCAGGTTAACGATCTGCTTCTCGGTGATACTCCCTTCTATGAAGTGCCTGAATGATTTGCCCGGATGTACCATCATCGTGGCAGGTATAGACCCCTGCCAGGAACCATCCACCTTAGGTATGAATTCATTCGGGTCTGTATCGGTCAGCCAAACTACTTGTGGCTTTAATTTTTTCAGCTCAATGAACCGGGGCAGTTTGAAATAGTCTTCTTTGAAGTCAAGGCTCACAAGCAATATTTTCACAGGCATGCCGGCAAAGTCCTTCTGCAAGGCATTGAATTCAGGCAGCTCAGCTACGCACGGTGCACACCAGGTAGCCCAGAAATTTACGATGTACAAGGTATCATTGCCTGATGTACGGCGTATCACTTCCTCAATACTGCACTTATCAATGTTTTGTGCCTGCACTGTCGATACCATAGTACAGATACAGATCAGTAAAAAGAGTTTTTTCATCCGGACCGGCTTTTGGTACGCAAGTTACCATAAAAAAATCCTCAGGAAGTAAGTGCGGGGGCATAGGGCTCGTCTCTTTTCAGCATCTCATGTCGCTGAAGCAACAGGAAGTAAAGAAACACAAATACACCTATCTGCACTTCAAGTACGGGCTCTATCATCAATTGCAGCAGCAGGACCAGCCATACGACCACAAAAAAGAAGCTTTCCCTGTTCCGTTTCACCTGGGCCAGCGGCATCAGGATCCATATGATGAACAATATCATCGCCGGGATACCGCAACCAAGGGCTACGACAAGAAACTGGTTGTGCGGCAACAACACCTTCCCATCAGGCACATTCGGATACATACGTGCATATACCTTATCCATCATGGTCAGCATGTCTCCTGTCCCCACCCCTGTAATGGGATGCTCCTTGATGATCTCCATGGCAACCCTATAAGAATAAAGCCGGTTGATATCTCCGAAATTACCCGAGTTGTCACCATGCCGGAACATAAAAATGGTATAATCAATGTAATTAGCGCGCTCGCGGAATGTCGGGACAAATTTTATACCAAGCAATATGATCGCCGGAATAGCAACAATAATGATAAGTCCCGCCAGCTTTCGTTTTGCCACTGTCAGGTATATACCATACATAGCCAGGAAGAAATACAACGATATCAGTCCGTTCTTAGCGGCCAGCACATGGAGAAATACCGCAAGGAACAACATAAATGAACCGGTCACCATCCGCGCACTCCTCGTCTCTATCCTTGGCCATAGATATACACACCAGATCAGGTATAGCGCTATAGACAGGCTGGCACGCACATGGTCTTCTTTAGGAAGCGTGGGAAGAACGACGGATATCTTATACCCGGCTATATAGGTGGCCGGTTCGGTGATTAAGAATGATAAACTGTAAATCGCGCTGCACATCAGTGCGGCACCGGTTGATATAGTAATGAATTGGAGTTGTCTCGGGGTGAATTTAGGCATATAGGCATACGCCAGGGGCAGTAGCAGGAAAGGAAGCTTTGTTTGCCACCTGATATCCCAGTTATGCTTGTCCTCGCTCCAGAAATAGGTGATCACATAGGTCAGCACCCACAATACACCCAGCAGCCACCATTTGTTCCTGAACCACTGCCTTGGTGGTATATCCCTGATTGCATTTACACCCAGCAGGAACATGGAAATGGATAATGCCACCCTTGATACAAGAAACCCGACGAACATACCAAATATGCATATTAATGCGATATTTGATTTCTGTAACATCTTATTATTTAGAAAACTACTTTTGCTCACAAGATTGGTCACTGGTTCTATATAACGGGCAAAACACTCTTTTAGTGCAGGGCAATATTACACAACTTCACGAACAGGTAAAAGCAGGCGATTTTCGCGCCCTGGCCAGGGGCATTACTATCGTTGAGAACGAACTGGAGGGTTATCGCGACTTGTTGCTCAACCTGCAGGAGAACAGGCATGCCCGCGTGGTGGGCATCACAGGTCCTCCCGGCGCCGGAAAGAGCACGCTGGTCAATGCGCTGCTCAGGCACTGGCTCACAAAAAATAAAAAGATCGCGGTGCTGGCCGTCGATCCCTCGTCTCCTTTCAATTACGGGGCTTTACTCGGCGACCGCATTCGTATGAGCGAATTTTATACGCACCCCGATATTTTTATACGCTCACTCGCTACCAGGGGTGCCCTCGGCGGCCTTAACTCGAAGATCATCGAGATCACAGACCTCGTAAAAGATGCGCCGTTTGATATCATTTTGGTAGAGACCGTAGGTGTCGGGCAAAGCGAGATAGAGATAGCGGGCCTTGCAGATTGTACCATCGTCACTCTGGTGCCGGAGGCGGGCGATGAGGTGCAGACACTCAAGGCGGGTATTATGGAGATCGCCAATATTTTTGTTGTCAATAAGGCCGAACGGGATGGCGCCGAAGGCCTGTACCGCAACCTCAGGATACTGGCGCATGAGAAGGCTAACGGAGATGATGAGATCCCTGTGGTAAAGACCATTGCCACAACCGGCGAAGGAGTGGCTGACCTGGCAGACAAGATTTCAGCTTTCCTTGATACCCGGAATGAACTGCCCGGCAAAAGGCTGCATCTGATGGCAGAGAAATGCTGGCAACTCATCCAGGCGCAGCGCATGAAAGATATTGATCACGGGAAATTGAGGCAGGAACTGGCGGAAGCTATGACACACGACCATTTTAATCTTTATGTGTTTGCCGACAAGTACATAAAAAAATAAAACACACCGATTTGCGTTAAGAACTAAGGCCACTTAAAACTATTGAATATTAACTCTTGAACTTACCTCACTACGTCTTATATATCATTTCGTTTGTTGCTTCTGCTGCTATCAGCCTGTATGCGGTGAACAAGGTCATTTTTATAATGACCAGCCGTGAACTGTTCGACGTACCCGACAATACCCGTAAGCTGCATGCAGGGCGCATCCCTACGCTTGGGGGTATCGGCATCTTCATAGGCTACATAGTGGTAACGGCCTTCTTTATGTATTTCGGTATCCGGGCGGGTTATTATATCATTGCATCTTCTACACTCTTGTTTTTCACTGGCATTTATGACGACCTCATGAATATGGTGCCGTCAAAAAAGCTGCTCGTGCAGCTCATTGCTTCATCCATCACCATCTACTTTGCCGATATCCGCATCACCTCTCTGTATGGCATTGCCGGCATTCACGATCTGCCCTATTGGGTAAGTATCGGTCTTACCGTTTTTTGCTGCACGCTGTTCATCAACGCGTTCAATTTTATAGATGGCATAGATGGCCTGGCCTGCTCTCTGACCATTCTCTACATAGGCATCCTCGCGGCACTCTTTGCCATCATGCACGTGCCCGGACTGGTTTGCATATGCCTCGGCATATTGGGTGCCACGCTTGGTTTGCTTTTTTACAACTGGGCCCCAGCCAGGATATACATGGGCGATACAGGCTCCATGTTCCTCGGCTTCACCATTTTCATACTGGCCACCTACTTCGTTACGCTCTATGGCACAGATAGCTCACAAATAGTCCCGTTCATTCACAGTCAGTTGTCAGCTATATCCATAGTTATTTCTCTGCTATTCCTCCCCGTGTATGACGCGCTGAGAGTATTCGTCATCCGTATGTCAAAAGGTATTTCTCCCCTTCGTGCCGACCGTACACACCTGCACTACTACCTGCTCGATGCAGGTTTCGGTCATGCAAAAGCGGTGAGTATCATACTTGCGCTCAATGTTACTGTGATTGCCATAACCTTTGCTATGCAGGATATAGGGCCTGTTACTACACTGCTTTGCAACACCGTAGCGGCCACGCTGCTTTTATTGGGCATTTCCATACTTCGCAGGAAAAAATTAGCGCAGTGACCTGCCACATCTTTGGGCAAACATCTGTGCTATATCTTCTTTTCGATCATCCACATATGCCCAAACGGATCACGAAGTTCCCCTTGCCGGTAGCCATAGTCGTAGCTTTGTGCTGGCGATGTTTCAATAGCGCCTGCTGCCTTCGCCTGTTCCATTACCTCATCTACGTCGGGTACAAAAAGCCCTATGAGTACCGAAGTTCCGTTTTGGGATATCGGGGGATATTGCCCCTCACGGTTAGCCTCATGAATATGCAATATCGCGCCCCCTATCTCTAGTTCTGCCACGTGAACACTACCATCCTCATTACTGAACCGCATAAGCTCGCGCGCGCCAAATGCTTTTGAGTAAAAGCTTATATCCATAGTACCGCATGGCACATACAATTGTGGTGCAAAAAAGGTTCGGCCTGATGACATAAATAAAGTTTGTTCAAAAATACAGAAAGTGGCCTCCTGTTTAAAGGCTGGCACTATTATTGTGGTATATCTGTCCCGGTTTGGTGGCTTTTTCGGTAAGGTTCATAATGACAGGATGGTGTTCAGGCAAGTAAGATCGCTTTTGCGCATTTTGCTCACTGTGCAATTCAGATTGCACACAATCATTTTGATTGTCAACGGTTTAAACACAGGCTTGCACACTTTGAGTGTAAAAAAGAAATTGCGCAACCAGGGCTCATTGTGATTTTACTGCGTCCTTTGTGTCTTAAGATATATTGCGCACCCTTTTGCTCACTGTGCAATTCAGATTGCACACAATCCTTTTGATTGTCAACGGTTTAAACCCGGACTTGCACACTTTGAGTGTAAAAAAGGAAATTGCACAACCAGGGCTCATTGTGATTTTACTGCGCCCTTTGTGTCTTAAGATATATTGCGCACCCTTTTGCTCACTGTGTAATACAGATTGCACACTTTGTTATTGATTATCAGTATTCTGATCACAAAATTGCACACATTGCCGGTGAAAAATATATTTGCACACAATACAGGAAAGAAGATCAGTATGGCATCACCATTTATTATTGGCATCACGGGCGGCAGTGCATCGGGCAAGTCGTCATTCTCAAGAGATCTCGGAGCACTTTTTCCGGCAGACCTTATGATCCTGTGTGAGGACAACTATTATCTGCCAAAGGACCTTGTACCGGTGGACGCTAATGGCATACAGAATTTTGATACACCTGCTGCATTTGACCATGCGGAATTAGTGAAGCATATCAGCAGCCTCAGGTCAGGCATTCCGGTTGAAAAGCGGGAATATACTTACTACAACCCGGGCGTAGAGCCGAAGATGCTGACAATAAGCCCGGCACCGCTCATAGTCCTCGAAGGTATTTTTTCTTTTCACTCCGACTCTATAAAAGATCTGCTGGACCTGAAGCTATATATTGATGCCGACCCGGTTATTTGTTACAACCGGCGCATTCAGCGCGACCTCAAGGAGCGCGGCCTCGATGAGCAGGATGTCAACTACCGCTGGACAAACCACATCATGCCCGCATACGAGGCAAACCGTGAGGCATACCGGTCAAGCGCGGACATTATTATCGCTAATAACAGCGGCTATGGCACAGGATTAGATATCATCAAGTCATACCTGGAGACAGTACTGGCAAGGCGATCGGGGTAGAATGGGGAGCGCTTAGTTCTTCACACTGGAGACACCGCCCTCGTATACCGTTTGCACAGCGTGCGTGTTCTCGTGATACATGATATTACCATCCTTATCCCATTGAGGCTTCACCTCTAACTTGTTGAAAGGCGCGGCGGCATTATCATTGTAGTTCGGGTTGAACACTGTTCCGTATTGCTTCAGCAGGCTGGCATACCAGAACATGGTCTCATACCCGCGGTACACCATCTCTGAAGGCTTTGCGCCATAGTCTTTCTTATAGACACGGCCCAGGTATTTGCCGGATGGAGACGCAGGATCGAAATTGAAAGCGCTCGTCACATTGATGGTCATGTTCGGATAGGCCTTCTTCTTCGTAAGTGCCGGCATACCCTTCCATGAGGGCATGCCATATACTTCGAAGTGCGTGCCGGGGAAGTAACCCGATACTAACTTCAGTACCGTATCGGCATAAGCGTTATCCAGTACAGAGAGAATGATCACATTCGGCCTTGTCGTATCAATAACGCGCAACAGTTTTTCACGCGAAGGCAATTCCGCGCACGATTGCTTCTTCAGGTCTATCCTGTCGGCATTAGTGCTCTTTATAATGTAGCGCCATGCCGCTGAGTCAGCCTCCACTGATCTGCGGTGCAGCAGCAGCACGCGCTGGCCGGCATATTTTTGCGCCACATCGTTCACTATCCATTCACAGTGGCTTTTGAGCGATGGCTGCAACATGGTAAAGTACGGATTACCACGTACGCCTGCATCTGATGTGGATGTAACGGAGACAAAGTTGATCTGCTTGTTATTGGCCAGTGCAGCAAGTGAGGGCAGATCGCGGGCAGTAACAGCGCCTATGATAAGATCGGCAGAGTCCAGCTTGTTCTTTGCCAGCAATTGCTCAGTGCTTTCACCCGCAGAAACGATGTCGTGGATGTACAGATCCATCTTCACGCCATTCTTCCTCAGGCTGTCGGCGGCTATTTTTACGCCCTCGTAGAAGTATAGCCCAGATTCCATGTCGGGTATATTGCCGGCCTTCCTGGCAGACTCGCCCTTCGAGAGTTCGTCAAGATACAGCGGCACCAGCACCTCTACACGGTAACGGTTCTTTACCACGCTCTGGGGATAATCCACCGTGAATTTCTTCACCTTGGGCAGAGCCTCCTGGTCAGCATCATCGTAGTAGCGGTAGCGGCCCGTGCGCCTGCGGCGTTCTTCACGGTCATGGCGCTTGCGTTCCTTACGGCTGCCATATCCGGGCTCATCGGTTTGCGCATACGCGCCTATGGTGCCCGATAAGAATAATGTGACCAGTAATGCGATAGCAAAGTTGTGCTTCATATTATTCCCATTCTATGGTTGCAGGTGGTTTGGAGCTGATGTCATACACCACGCGGTTGATACCCCTCACCCTGTTGATGATATCGTTGGAGATGCGCGCCAGCAGATCATAAGGCAGGTGAGCCCAGTCTGCGGTCATACCATCTACAGAAGTAACGGCACGCAACGCGCAGGTGTACTCATAGGTACGCTCATCGCCCATAACACCTACGCTCTGCACAGGCAGCAGTATTGCGCCGGCCTGCCACACCTGGTGATACATACCGCTGTCTCGGAGGTGTTGTATGTAGATGGCATCGGCCTCCTGCAGCATTTTCACTTTGTCTTCAGATACGGCGCCGAGTATGCGTATGCCCAGGCCCGGACCGGGGAACGGATGGCGGCCGATGAATATCTCATCGATACCCAGCTCACGGCCCACCTTGCGCACTTCGTCTTTGAAAAGGGAGCGCAGCGGCTCTATCAGCGACAGGTGCATGATATCGGGAAGGCCGCCCACATTGTGGTGCGACTTGATAGTGGCAGATGGTCCGTGCACTGACATAGATTCAATGACATCGGGATAGATAGTACCCTGGCCCAGGAAGCTCACATCCTTCAGTTGTGTAGCCTCATCATGAAATACATCTATGAACAGGCGGCCTATGATCTTTCTCTTTTGTTCAGGATCGGTAACACCGTCCAGTTCGGTATAGAAACGCTTGCGGGCGTCAACACCTTTAACATTCAAACCAAGATGCTTATAACCATCCAACACCTGTTGAAACTCGTCTTTGCGCAGCAGGCCGTTATCTACAAATATGCAGTACAGCTTATCGCCAATGGCACGGTGTATCAGCATGGCTGCTACGGTAGAGTCAACTCCGCCGCTAAGCGCCATCACTACCTTCTTGTCACCGGCATCCTGCCTGATCTTTTCTACGGTCTCGTGTATGAAAGCTGCCGGGGTCCAGTCCTGCTCACAACCGCATACATCTACTATGAAGTTCTTCAGCAACTGGCGGCCGTCTGTGCTATGCGTCACCTCGGGGTGAAACTGGATGGCATATACAGCGTTCTTCGCAAACGTGGCCGACGCCTTGAACGCGGCTACCGGAATACTGTCTGTACGGGCTATCAGTTGAAAACCTTCGGGCAGCTTCTTGATGGTATCGCTGTGGCTCATCCATACCTGCGACCCATTGGATATTGTAGAGAAAAGCGGGTCGCCGGAAATGTCCTGCAGGTGTGCACGGCCATATTCGCGGTGCGTGGACTTACCTACTTCGCCACCGGCTTGTTTGGCCAGCAACTGTGCACCGTAACAAACTGCCAGCACCGGAAGATTGTTGGCTATGGCGGCTATATCGGGTGCAGGCGCCTGCGGATCGTTCACCGAGAACGGGCTGCCGGAAAATATCACGCCCTTCAGGGAGCTATCATAAGTAACGGGTTTGGTGCATGGTTGTATCTCGCAATACACATTCAGCTCACGAATGTTCCTGGCTATCAACTGTGTGTACTGGGATCCGAAATCGAGTATAAGTATCTTGTTAGTCATCTGAACCTTGTACCCCTGGCGGGTATTTTATTAATATTAAGGCCACCCGGCTATTATGCCTGTGCGGTAGGTGTGCCAAAGTTGAACGGCATGGCAGGTGTTTCCTGGTCCTTGATATTGCCGTACTGTGTCTCAAAACGCTTTACATTGTCAATGAGGGCGCGCATCAGCCTCTTGGCATGTTGCGGGGTCATCACTATGCGGGATTTCACTTTTGCTTTCGGCACATTGGGCATCACATTCACGAAATCTATCACAAATTCGGCAAATGAATGGGTAATGATGGCCAGGTTGGCATATTCACCATCCGCCATTTCTTCGGTAAGTTCAATGTTGAGCTGTTGTTCAGGAGCCTGTTGGTCTGTCATATGAGGTGTTTTATAAAATAAGCTGTAAAATTAGTTTAATTTGGACAAAGATGCAGGATGAAGATATACAGACATTTAGCCTATTTTTGACCACTATGTTTCGTTATCTGAGCGAATTGATACTATTGGTGTTTGTGGCATCGTGCACGCCGGCTACCTTCAGCCCCAAGCCTACCGGGTATTACAAGATGGACACGCCTGCCCGCCATACCTACCGGGTATTTGACGAGCAGGGCTATCCGTACAAGTTTGAGTATCCCACCTTCGGGCATGTGGAAAAGGATACCCTGTCTCAGAAAGAGAAGCTGGGCAATCCCTACTGGATCAATGTTGTGTTCCCCTCGTTCCGGGGCGTGATCAATATCACATATATAGAAATATCTAAAGAGCGTACACTCCAGGCACTGCTCTCAGATGCCGATGAACTTTCGAACTTTCATAATAAAAAAGCCGACTATATAGACCAGCATCCGTTCAAAACGCCCGGCGGCATCTATGGTGTGATCTATGAGATAGGCGGCAACTCTGCCTCCCGGTACCAGTTCTTTGCTACAGACTCAGTAAAGCATTTTTTGCGTGGTTCACTCTATTTCGACACTACCCCCAATGCTGACTCGCTGCGCCCCGCCACCGACTTCCTGCAGCGCGATATCATCTATATGATGTACACCCTGCGGTGGAAGAACGGGAATGAGCCGACCGATAACCCGCACGACGACCAAAAGAAGGGCATGGAGCTATCTACACTACCCGCTTCGGGCAGCACCCCCAATGCCAACTTCAGGCGCGGTGACAAAAAATAAGACCACCAGGCATAATAATAAAAATGTATTGCTTAGCTGTGCAGATGTTCTTACTTTTGCGCTCCCCGGTTGCGTAGTTCAATGGATAGAATAGAAGTTTCCTAAACTTTTGATACAGGTTCGATTCCTGTCGCGACTACTAAGGTGAGAGCGGAGAAACGGAGCGGAGAGCGCTTTTGTTACTCCGCTTTTTCGTTTTAACCTTTTATCGGCTCATTCAAGTATAGTTCCCAGATGGCGGCGAGCCCCTGAAAAAGGAGACATGCCCTTTAGGACTGAGAAAGAAATAACTATACTAAATTTGACTTAATAAAATAAAACAACATGACATCCACTTACAAAAAGTGCCAATCTTGTGGAATGCCTTTGAAGCGTGACGAAAAAGGTGGAGGCACAAATGCTGACGGAAGCAAAAGTTCAATGTATTGTTCCTACTGCTTTGACAAAGGTGAGTTCATTTACAAAGGAAATAATGTGCATGACTTTCAAGAATATTGCAAACAAAAAATGATGGAAGGCGGACACTCCAAATTTTTTTCCTGGCTGTTTACAAGAGGAATGAAACGATTAGCAAGATGGAAAACTCAATAAGCATATTTTAAGATGGGAATTGTGGGGTTAAAAGCCAAAGGGCAGATCCATTAACCTGAAGATCTCAATGCAATCTCTTTGGTGAATTCATAAATCTACTTGAGCCTTTTCTTCAAAGGGTTCGATAATAAAACAGAAAGGACTACTAAGGTGAGAGCGGAGAACCAGAGCGGAGAGCGCTTTTGTTACTCCGCTTTTTCGTTTTAACCTTTTATCGGCTCATTCAGCTATAGTTCCCAGATGGCGGCGAGTCCCTTAAAAAGGAGAGTCGCCTAGGACCGAGGAACACCCTTGGTGCTATGGGGGTAGTTAGTACCACCTGTCTATGTATTCTTTATTTTTCGGGTCCCACACATAAAGCAATAATTTCTTTATTTTACCTGAACCTTTACAGTGGTCACATATCTTTGTTGTAGTGTGGTATTCTGTTTTTTCGGGAGTTTTTCTGGTGGTGGTTGTCGTTTTTATTCTTGTATCACCCCATGACGTATATTCCTTCGTTGAATGAGTTTCGGTTTTGCTTTCCTCAGGAGTGTAGGAGAGCACATGTTTTTCCTCGAACTTACCTTTGCCGTCACAGAAGCTACATTTTTCGTATTTTTCCTTGTAGGAGTGAAGACCGTCCTCAAAATTATCGAATTCAACAAGGTTCACTGAATAGTTTTCAAGTCGGAATGCATAAGGTCGTTCATAGTTTTTTTCGAAGTCGGGAGCACCCACTAAAGAGATACACTTGAAAACAGGATTTATGAGCACTGTTCCTGTAATGGTTCTAACCCCTTGCTTATGATCAACTTCAAAGATTTCCATGTTTTTCAGTTTGGCTGATGCGCCTGGGCTAAGGTTAACTGTGTTTGCAACAGGAATCGGATAGTGTCCGGATTTTGATCTGCCAACAATACGGGTCTCGTTGACATCCCATTTTGCAATAAAGTTTTTTCCAAACTCGTTAGTGAGGTAACCCGCGGCCAAGAGATTGCCTGCATTGTCAACCGCGAGAGTCCGGACACTTGAACCAAATAAGCTTTGCTGATCCTCAGCGGCCATATTGTCCCACCTGGAGCCATTCCACCCAGCAACACTAAAGTTAGTATTACTATTCTTGTTGTGAAATGAACCAGCAACGTACAGGTCGCCCTTCTTATCGGCTATCATTTCTTCCGCAGATGAGGTGAGCATGATACTATCTGGCAAGATCTCAGCCCATTTCCCGCTTTGATACCTAGCCAACGATTTGCCTGAAGTACCCGAGCCATAGCCTGTTGCAAAAAGAATTCCTTTTGCGTCGGCAAGAATATGATTTATTCCTCCGGCAAAAACCGCACAACTATTGTTATCGCCGACCATTTCCCATTGTTGCCCGTTCCAATGCGCTACATATGTTCGTTTGTTATTATCAGAAAAAGCCCCCGCTACAAATATTCCGCCAGGTGTAGTACATATTGTCCTGATGTATGCATTGGCATCCAGGTGGCTGCGTTCATTGCCCAACTCGACCCATTTGCCAGCGTCGTAACAGGCGACATAGCATTTATCTTTTGCATTCCTAAACTCGCCGCCTACGTAAACTTTGCCGTCTGCGCTTTCTGCAACTGCATGTACAGATTTGTCAAACGATCCAATAATATCCCACGTTTTCCCGTTCCATTTATACACCGGCCCACCATATGCGCCGCTGTTGTACCATGCGTAGAGCACACCATTGTGACCGACCGCGAGTCCGGTGACGCGCCCATTGGGGGCGGGTATGGATGTCCAAGTTGAACCATTCCACTTATGGAAGTAGTCCGAATGTGAGTCATTATCCTGACTAAACAGATAAATGTTTGCTTCATCATCCTGGTAAAAAAAACTATGAGCTTTCTCTATCTCTGCGGGAACGTCTATACTCTTCCATACGCCCTTGGATTCAAAAATTTTATTTGTTGCAGGTTTCCTGGGAGCCGTCTTTGGGTCTCGCTGGCCCGATGATTCAAAAAACCCGAAACAAAAAAACACGATCAACAAAACCCGTTGGGAAGTAATTGCCATGAATATTTTTACGGCAAGTTACATACATCCATATAATTTTTTCATACCCGATTGCTGCTTCTGATGAAATTGAACAATGGGAAGATCGCCAGTGATTCATTAACAGGCTGATAAATTTAGAAAACATATCACTTTTTGGCTTTTACGGACAGGGAAATGTTTGCACTCCTTCCAGGGAAGGCCTTTGATCCGTGAAATATTAAAGAAAGTAGAACTCTCGAACGAGGAATACAAATCTTAACCAACCTATAAATTCATCTTATGATGGTGTACTTGATACCTATGGTTACCCATCTCCAATTCATGGATTCTTAATCTGTGTTAACAGTTTGTTCAATATTTGCGAAGACGCTTCCTTCTGTTGAGTTTTACTAGCTCTAGCACAAGCAATAAGCCAGACGCACCAAGCAAAGACAGTATAAAATGGCTATACCCAGGATAGCCGAAGCTAAACAAATGCCGTAATTGGGGTATTGATATGATTGCGAACAACAGTATGATCGCGATAGATAACATCAATACAGCAGCTAAATTACCTTCTGAAAAAACAGAGGTAAATATTCTGGTACTGGACAGATTCGTTAAGATAAGAAAGACGTTGCCTACGATCAACGATGAAAAAGCAATAGCACGAATTTCTCCTTCAGAATGCCCTTCTTTTATAGATATGAAATACACAGCTAGCACAACTCCTAGTAACAATAGTCCTTGAAATAAACTATACGTCATTCGCTTGATGCCGAAGAACTTCTTGTTAATGGCCCGGGGAGGGCGATGCATGATGCCTAGTTCTTCTTGTTCCGATTCAAATGCAACTGAGCATACCGGGTCAACTATCAACTCCAGAAATACAATATGCAATGGCAGAAGCAATAACGGTAACGTCGGAAAAAATGCAGGTAAGAGTGTAAGGCCTATAATTGGGATATGTATCGCAAGAATGTATGACATCGCCTTCTGCATATTGTCGAAAATTCGTCTTCCCAAGCGGACTCCAGTTACAATGGAGGCAAAGTTGTCATCTAATAAAACGAGTGAGGAGGCCTCACGGGCTACGTCGGTGCCCTTTAATCCCATAGCGATTCCTATGTCAGCCGCTTTAAGTGCAGGTGCATCATTTACGCCGTCTCCTGTCATGGCTACTATCTCACCGTTGTCTTTTAATGCTTTGACTATTCTAAGCTTATGCCCAGGCACTATCCTTGCAAATATGGCGGTACTTTCAATTCGTTCTCTTAATTGTTGATCGGTCATCAGTGACAGCTCTTGACCGGTTATTATTGTGTCATTTTGCATCCCCGCCTTGTGAGCGATTGTCTTAGCCGTTATCGGATGATCTCCGGTAATCATTATTACCTTAATACCCGCACCATAGCAATTTTTGATTGCCTCCGGCACTTCTGGTCTAATAGGATCTTCGAAAGCGATCAACCCTACAAATTTAAAAGCTATATTAAATTGGTCCAGTGGCAAAACGTTCAAATTATCCATTGATTCAGCAACACCTAGCACTCTGAATCCATCCCGCGCCATCCTTTCAAGGTTTATCCTATGCTGCATTGTCTCAGAATCGCTCAATCTACATAACTTAAATATGGCCTCTGGTGCCCCTTTGGCAGCAGCCATATATTGAGTATCGCTTTCCTGGTATATTCTGGTTACGGCGAGCAGCTTCGTGCTTAAGGGATATTCTTTAACGAGCTGCAAACTGTTTTCCTTAGTAAACAAAGTTGCTGCAAACTGGTTTATTGCTGTATCCATCGGGTCTATAGTCTTAACTTCCGAAGCAAGTTGAGCAATTTTTATCGGCTTATGAGTTGCCTCGTTTGTCAGCGAACTCTCAGTAAAGTACCCCTCCGCAGTGGAAACTGCTACTACTGCCATTTTATTCTGGGTTATTGTTCCAGTTTTATCGCTGCAAAGCACAGTTGTTGACCCTAAAGTCTCTATGGCAGAAGGTTTTCTAGTAAGCACATTCTTTTTCGACAACCGCCATGCTCCCAGCGCAAGAAACACAGTCATAACAACCGGGAATTCTTCAGGCAAAATGGACATAGCAGACGCAAGCCCAATGAGAACAGATCTAAGAAAATTCCCTCTTGTCAGATAAAAAACGACAACCACACCCACGCTAACAATTGCACCGATAATGGCAAAACGCCGGATCAACACCTTCATTTCTTTTTGCAAACGGGTTAAACTATCATTCGTAGCATTCAGGCTGGTTGCAATCTTTCCAAGTTGTGATTGCAATCCTGTTTGTGTGACTTTAGCTATACATCTGCCCTGCACTGCTAATGTGCCGGCATACAGTTCATTGTGCTTTCCTTCAGAAAATTTTGAAACTGGCAAAGATTCTCCTGTTAATAAAGCCTCATCAACCAGGAAATTTGCAGTTTCGATTAAGCAGGCATCCGCAGGGATTCGATCTCCTTCGTTTAGAATTAAAATGTCTCCAGGCACAACTTCACGTCCCGGTATCCGCATTTCCTTTCCGTCCCGGATAGCTATTGCTCTTGGCGAGGAAAGTTGCTTTAATGCTTCTAATGCTTTCTCAGTCTTTCTATACTGATAGAAAGTAATTGAAATGATAAGCAATATCGTTGACATCAAAACTGCACCTTCCCGGTAATCACCGAGAATCATATATAAAAATCCACACCCAATAAGCAGAGAAAACATCGGTTCTTTCATCACCTCCTTTCCAATCCCCATTAGGTTCTTGGGCTTTGCTGAAGGCAGCTCATTATATCCGGTTTTTATTAGCTTCTCAGCCGCTTCAGCCGAAGTGATTCCTTTATACATAGAGATACAATAGTAAATATCTGAATTTATTAAATAGATGATATATATCAGCTCAACAGCATACGTTGGTCAATTATTCACAGCCATTATGAACCTATTCTTGTGCTTAAAGTTATATCGCAATTTTAAATGCTAAAATTCGCATCAATATGCATCTTGAAATTTTATACAACAGTAAATCATCTTACATCCTGTGAAACCATCAATTAAGCTAATACGCGTTTTAGCACTTATGTACCTCACATTTGCAGGCGTGTATTTTGCAAGAAGTTTTCTTGTGCCTATTACTCTTGGATCTATGCTGGCGATGCTTTTAACCCCGTTATGCAATTTGTTGGAGCGCCGGGGTGTTGGAAAGGCGGTATCGGCATTGTTGTCAGTACTTCTGTTTGTGATTCTGCTATCGGCCATAATAACGCTATTATCCTGGCAAGTTGCCGGGGTCGTAGATGACGCCAACCAGGTTTCAAATCAAATAAATAAAGTGCCGGGTATGCTACAGGATTATATCGATCGGACTTTGGGAATTTCCGTAGGCACACAACAGCAGATAATCTCATCAAAAGTCAGTGAAAGAATTGCGACAGTAATTGGATCACTTGCTTCAACGTTCGGTAAATCGTTATTGGTGATCGTCTATGTCTTTTTATTTATATTCTATCGGAACCACCTTAGAGATTTTGTACTAAAGCTTGTTCCGGAAGATCAAAAAGAACATACCAAATCTATTATCACTTCCGGTGGACTAGTTGCTCAAAAATATATCTCTGGAATTGCGCGGATGGTCTTGGTGCTTGGGGTTATGTACGGAATAAGCTTTTCAATTGTAGGGGTCAGACATGCTCTGTTCTTTGCAATTCTATGTGGCATACTCGAAATAATACCCTATGTTGGTAACATTACAGGCTCTGCGCTAACAGCAGTTATGGCATTTACTCAAGGCGGAAGCAGCATGGCATTATGGATACTCGCAGTATATGGCATCGTACAATTTACTCAAACATATTTGCTTGAACCGTTAATAGTAGGGGCTAAGGTCAGTATTAATCCGCTGTTCACCATTATCGCGCTGATAGTAGGCGATATTATATGGGGAATACCGGGAATGATTCTTGCAATTCCGTTGCTCGGAATTATTAAGATTATCTGTGACAATATCCCCGGACTTGAAGCATATGGTTTTCTTATCGGAGAGGTAAAAATGAAGAAACAATTACCGGAACTACTAAAAAAGAGTTTTGAAAATGAGCGCAATAAATAAACATGGAAAGTAGTATTAGAATCGTTTGGCGCTGAAGGTAGATGTACTGCGGGTAAAGATTGAAAGCGAGCTAAAGACCCCTGCTCATATTCAACAAGAAGACAAGGAGATAAAAATGTTTTCAATTTAATCTTCGGGGAGTTTCAATTTCTTTTCTTTAGAAACACGAACCAATATACTAATCCCACTAATCCCGCACCGCCAATAATATTGCCAATTGTAACAGGCAAGAGGTTATACTCGAAGAAGTTGCTCCACGAAACAGATGCATAGTCCTGCCTAGAATCATGTATCGCGCGTAAAAACTCTGTATCCCCATATTTGAGCAACAAAATTCCCATTGGGATAAAATACATGTTTGCAATGCTATGTTCAAACCCAGCGGTGACAAAAGCGCTAATCGGGAATACAATACATAATATTTTGATTGACGATGATCTTGCGCTATAGCATAACCACACCGCCAGGCACACCAAAATGTTACACAGAATGCCTAATGCAATAGCCTGGACGAAACCTAAATTACATTTAGACCTAGCTATATTAAGAATGTTTATTCCAACCGCTCCTGAGCCAAAGGAATATTGACGTGAAAGTAACATCAATACTGTGGTAAAAGTGGCGCCAATCATATTGCCTGCATAGACCAATATCCAGTTTCTTATTACCTGAATAGTGGAAATTTTTCTATTTGCCCATGCCATTATGATCAGATTGTTGCCTGTAAATAGTTCAGCACCTCCTACGATAACGAGAATCAAACCCAGGCTAAATGCCAGTCCGCCAATCAGTCTTGTTACCCCGTAAGACATATTTGATCCGGCTGTAACAGTTGTATAAAACAACGCACCAAATGCAATAAAAGCCCCTGCAAGTACTGAGAGAACCAACGTCTTGATTGCGGGCATGTTTACTTTTGAAACCCCAACTTGTTCTGCTTGAACAGCCATTTCCGGTGGCAGTAAAGAATCAATATTTTCAGAGTTCATCTTGATACTTTTTACTGAAATATAATATTACTCCAAAACTACCGGATTAGTGTTACAAATGTGAAATAAGACTATCGTGATTGTCCGCAAGAAAAATAAAAGTATGATAGATTTCTAACCAGTTTATGAGCATTATGGTTTGGCTTCTTTGCTACTTGACAAATTTTTATCAAATCTTCAAAGATTAAGTTCGCCATTCCCCAGCCCAGTCTATTACTAAGAGTGTGGGTGTGAGAAGCGGGGAGCTAATATAAATGCAGGTACTATGCCTGCGTTTATATCGGGTGCACCTCCTATTCAGCCGGTATATTTCTTATATTTGTTATCACTAAACACAGAACCATGCTACGTAATACTCTTTGCGTTTTACTCACTGTTTGCATCATGTTATCCTGTGCTGCCGCTATGGCGCAATCTGCGGATAAGAAAGCATTTGAGGCGGCGCTTGTGGCGGCCAACAGTGCGCCAAATCCGTCTGAGGCCCGTACAAAGGCCATGCTGGCATATGTAAGATCTTCGGCTACGCGCGAGGAGCGTATAGACCGCTCTTACGAGGTGGTGAAGGAGATGATGGATATAGACTTCCCGGCGGTTGGTTTTGTCTTGTACAATATACCCCGCTGCACCGAGCTGGACCAGAAAATGCGCGATGGGCTGGCACAGGACCAGCAGGAGGGGCTGGCTAAGTTCAGAAAGTGGTACCAAAGCGAAAGGTATGACACCAAGGACCCGAATTATCCGGCCGGGCTGCCGGCGGCAGGAGAGCCATGGGGCGGAAAGGTAGCCAACGCGGCACCGGCAGCGAAAGACCCTGCCAAAGAACAGGAGGACTGCGACAGATGGGTGAGGCAAGCAACGCTATACGATGCCCAGTTCAAGGTAGGGGATGTGATATACCCGCGCGGGCGAATAGGTGAGTTCTACCTCTACGACATTGAATGTGCTACACATACGTTCCTGGCTGTGGGCCCCAACAATACGGTGCGCAATCCCAGCCAACCGGAATGGCTGCGCAAAGAGCGCGGGCCTTTTGAGATGTGCCCTGCCTGTCACGGGCATTTCGTGAGCTCGCACAAGGGTGTGGTGGCTGATGATGAATGGCACACCTCCAGTACCAACGCTTTTGTAGAGAAGCGTAAGGTAAACGGCACTAAGGTGGCGAACATTGTAGATTACTGTAAGCGCTGCAATGGTAAGGGATATGTGAGGAAGGGGGCTTAGTAATTCTGAGCCTGTTATCCGAATGGGAAAGTACATATCCCGGTACGCTGCAGAAAATAATAAAACAGAGGCGTGTGCTTTATGGGCAGCGCAATATCAACCCGCCTATCAGGATCAATCTTTAAGAAACTGCTTAGTGATGGTGCCATTGATCTGCATGTAGTAGCTGCCCGGAACCAGGTGTGAGATATCTACGGAGATATTTTTCGCGTGATGCTGTTTGCTTTCTATCAACCTACCTGAAGCATCAAAGATGCTGAGCCGTGTTATTTCTGTTGGCGCGACGAGGTTTATCACTGACGATGCAGGATCGGGAAACAAGCCTATCTCATCTGTTGCGGATAAGTGAGCAACACCGAGCCCGCCGCATTTCATACATATCTTCCGGACACTTTTAGCGATGGCATCTGCAATAAAAACATCGCCATGCGCATTTGTACAGACACTGAACAGTGTATAAACAGTAGCATCAACAGCGGGACCTCCGTCGCCGGTAAAGCCCAAAGTGCCGTTGCCGGCAATTGTGGTAATGATACCAGAGCGGTCGATCTTTCGCACGCGGTTGTTACTCTGCTCCGCAAGGTAAATGATACCGGAGTCATCAACCGCTATTGTGCCCCTGCCTAATGTGGCATCCAAAGCAGCTCCGCCATCTCCGGAGAAGCCCCAGGAGCCCGTTCCTGCAACAGATGTAATGATACCGGTAACGGCATCTACCTTTCGCACATAAGCCCCGGCAATAAAAATATTATCGTCCTTGTCGATGGCGATGCCCGACATATTACCACACGAAGCGGCGGTAGCCGGCCCGCCATCGCCTGCATCACCATTGGCACCATTTCCGGCGATGGTTGTTACGATACCATCGAGACCGATCTTCCTGATGCGCCTGTTACCGCCATCCAGCACAAATACATTGCCCGCTTTATCAACTGCCAGATCGGTTATGTCCTTAAAAGCTGCAGCGGTAGCAGGTCCGCCGTCGCCGCTATATCCGGTGGTACTTCCGGCATATGATGTAATGATCCCTGAACTACTTACCTTCCTGACCCAGGGGCCAAGGGAAAAATCTCCTGCCATTGCAGATTCTGCAATGAAAATATTACCGAACCTATCTAACGCCAGGCTCCATGGAGACAGAATATATGCCGCCGTAGCCGGCCCGCCATCTCCGTAGTGACCAAATGCTGAAACACCCGCAACGGTTGTAATGATACCTGAGGTATCTACCTTCCTAACACGCCCCCTGTTCATTTCGGAAATGTAGAGGTTGCCATTGGTATCAAACCTGACCCCAGACGGGAAAAAGATATTGGCCGCAGTGGCGGGCCCACCATCACCTATATCGCCAGTGCCTCCGCCGGCTACTGTAGTGATTATCTGCGCATGACCAGTAAGAGAGAAGAAAAGGACAAACAGAACGTACTTATACATAGAATAGTTTTTAGGGCGCCTTATACATGAAATACCAGACACATAAATTTACGAAAAACATATTGCCAAAAAAAGAAATCCGGGAAAAAGGCAGATATATCTTACTGTAAGAAGAACTTAAAGCGTTACTTAATCAACCCTTCAATTCCTGCAATTGACCTAACTTGCCGGCCAGTTATGACCCTTAGTTACAAAGATCCCAAGACACGAGCTGAATTTAAACTGGTGACGAATGAGCCTGATCTCAAGAGAAACGCATCAAAAAATTCCCGAGCCAAGCTATACACCATTGCCTGGAACCCTGCTGACGATCAGAAAGTAACTATTGATGAGGTGACCTATCTATTCCCCGCGAACAATATGCTATCACTGATGATAAACGACTCTTTCCGTTTCGAAAAGCCGGAACAGATCATAGCATGGCAGTTCAACAGGGAATTTTATTGTATTGCCGACCATGACAAGGAAGTAGGGTGCCTGGGCATACTTTTCTATGGCTCTGCCGGTCCTATGCTGACTCCTCTTGACGAAACACACCGGAAGAAAATAAAGCTGCTGACGCAGGTATTTGTTGATGAGTTCAACACTGTGGACAATATACAGAAGGATATGCTGCAAATGTTATTAAAACGACTCATCATCATCCTGACACGCCTTGTCAAGGACAGGTATGCCACCTCTCCGAAATGGACCGATGAAAAAATGGACATTGTGAGGCAATTCAACATTCTTGTGGAACAGCATTACAAAGAACAACACCAGGTACAGTTCTATGCCGATAAACTACACAAGTCTCCAAAGACGCTGGCCAACCATTTCGCGATCTATAACAGCAAGTCCCCCATTGCTGTCATTCATGAGCGGATAATATCAGAGGCAAAAAGATTACTTCTATATACGAACAAATCCGGCAAAGAAATAGCCTATCACCTTGGATTTGATGATACCGCCTACTTCAGTAAGTTCTTTAAGAGACATACTGCCTACTCTCTGAGCGACTACAAGCAATTGAACCACCCGACACAGCAATAATTACCATTGTTCGGGAAATATTTCTATTCCCGGGGAGCGACAGCGGATGGAACTTTGCTTCAAAAAAAAAATGAAGCGAACACTTATTTCCCGTACCATAATCCTGATCGCGCTGCTTGCCGCATGCACTGCTTCAAGAGCGCAGAACGGACTGATGAAGGGCGTAGCAGCACCATTGTTCACAAGAACTGACCATAGCGGAAAAGACATTTCCCTAAGAAAGGTATTGGATACACACAAAGCCGTAGTATTGCTTTTTTACAGGGGCCAATGGTGTCCTTACTGCAACAAATACCTGATGCATATACAAGACTCCATTCAGATGCTCACCAATGCCGGCGCGTATGTGGTGGCGGTAACTCCTGAGAACAAAGAGAACATAGCGAAAACCATTGATAAAACGCATGCATCATTCTCTATAATAGAAGACGCCGGCAACAGGATCATGAAGGATTATGATGTACTGTACACTGCAGAAGATAAAACAGTGTCTGCGCTGAAGCAATACGGCATAGACCTTGAAATGAACAGTAATAATCATGACCACGACCTGCCTGTGCCGGCCACCTATATTATAGGAAAGGATGGAAAGATCAGCTATGTTCATTTCAATAAAGATTATAAACAGCGGGCTTCAATAAAATCACTGCTTGAAGAACTGCGCATGAAACAATGAAAGACTCAATAATACGTGAGCTACGCCAGAATGAAGATATTCCGTACAAACTGCTGCTTGATGCAGACCCATCAAAACGTATGGTAGATAGCTACCTTCCCAATTCGAAGATCTATGTTCTGGAATGGGAAGGTATGACCGTAGGCATCTATGTTCTATGTGCCCACAGCCGACCTGCCGCAGAGATAAAAAACATTGCGGTACTTGAAGAATTTCAACAAAAAGGGTTGGGCAAGAAGCTAATAGCCGATGCCGAAATCAGGGCAAAAGAAATGGGATTCGAAGAAATGATCATAGGCACCGGCAACTCCAGTATTTGGCAATTATACCTGTACCAGAGAATCGGATATGACATCTATTCCACGAGGTTAAATTTTTTTACCGAGAACTATCCGGAACCACTATACGAGCATGGCATTTGTACAAAGCACATGATCATGCTCAGAAAAAAACTATAGGGCAAGATGAGATCATATGACATAGATCGTCCGCAGAAGTCTGATATACCGAGGTTACTACAGGTATGGGAAGCCTCTGTAAGAGCAACTCATGATTTTGTGAACGAAGAAAAGATCGGGGAGCTAAAACAGCTCATCGTTGAAAAAGAACTATTCCTTCATTCTGATCTTATCTGCGTACGGAATGATTCGGGAGATGTAGAAGGATTTGCGGGAACCTCTGGTGAAACACTGGATATGCTTTTCATATCACCCGGGGTATTCAGATCAGGGGCCGGGAGCGCATTGATGCTGCATGCCATCAATGTGTCAGGTGTCACGAAGGTTGATGTAAATGAACAAAATGACCATGCACGTGAATTCTACGAACGGTTCGGATTCACGGTCGTCGGCCGATCCGAAACAGATGAATACGGCAACCCATTCCCTATACTTCATATGTCCCGACAAAAGACCTGAGCAAAATGGACCTCACCATAGTAAAGTCAGAGAATCATGCTGATATATATCATTTCCTGGACCAAAAGATCTATGAACACAATTCGCGATCAACAGGAAAGTCTGATGGCGAGTCTATCAGTTTTGTGGCGCACAATGGATCGGGGGAGATCATTGCCGGGATAACAGGTTGGGTATGGGCATCGGTATGTGAGATAACCTACTTGTGGGTGGATGATGCCTACCGGTCAAAGGGAGTTGGGAAGGCCCTTCTGAACATGGTGGAGAATGAAGCGATACAACATAATGCACACTCAATACTGTTGAGAAGCTATGATTTCCAGGCACCTGATTTCTATAAAAAACAGGGTTATGGGATCGTTTTTGTTCTCGAGAATTTTCCGTTTGGTTTCGATTACTATTGTCTCAGTAAACGACTGGATAACAACAAATGAGCATTATAGCATCATCGTAGCTCTTGGTGACTATCATAAATGATCAGTAATTATAAAGTTCAGGAACATATCAGATGCCAATACTTCGTTGCCTGCTATTATTATAACTGACAGATGACTAACTTTGGTAAAAACCTCAGTATGAATAACACCAGGGTATTTAAGATGGCTTTTGCGGGTGTATATCCGTTGTACATTAAAAAGGTGGAGAGCAAGGGGCGCACAAAGGAGGAACTGGACACTGTCATCTGCTGGCTGACGGGATACAATGCAGAAACGCTGCAACAACAAATAGACACCAAGGTTGACTTCGAGACGTTCTTTGCCCAGGCGCCGGAACTGAATCCCAATGTTTCAAAAATAACGGGAGTGATCTGCGGTTACCGGGTGGAAAATATAGAGGATAAGCTGATGCAGAAGATACGCTATATGGATAAGCTGATTGATGAACTGGCCAAAGGGAAGAGTATGGAGAAAATACTGAGGAAGTAAGCCCTGATAATATTAAACTATCCACTCAATAAAATTCCCAAATTGGGAATAATATCTAAAAAACGAGAAAATAATCCCAAAATAGTACTTTTGCTTAGAAATAAGCATCAGTAATCATCTTTTGGGCATGAGCAAATACAGGATATTTATTGTTGAAGACGACCGTACCTACGGCGAAATGCTGAAGTACTACCTGTCCATAAACGAAGACTATGAGATACACCGGTTTGGTTCTGCGAAAGAGTGTATCGCCAATCTCAACCTAAACCCGGACCTGATAACCCTGGACTATTCCCTGCCCGACGAAAGAGGCAGCGAGGTATTGCAGACAATACATCAATTCAACGCGAACATCCCTGTCATTATCATCAGCGGGCAAAGGGACATCTCTACAGCAATAGAACTATTGAAGTCGGGGGCGAGTGACTACCTGGTAAAAGACGATAACACCAAGGACCTGCTACGCAATTCGGTATTGCGCATCAGGGAGATACAGTCATTAAAAAAAGAGGTACAGGAACTAAAGGCAGAACTGGGCCAAAGTACAGACCTATCGGGCATTGTGAAGGGAAACAGTGCGGCCATGAAGCACATCATCACCCTAATCAACAAGGCTGCAAGATCGAGCATCAACATATCTGTGACCGGAGAGACCGGAACCGGCAAGGAGGTAGTAGCCAAAGCGATACATGTAAGCGCAGGCGATAAAAAAGCCCCTTTTATTGCTGTGAATATGGCGGCCATTCCTGCCGAACTCGCCGAAAGCGAACTGTTCGGACATGAGAAAGGGGCATTCACGGGGGCATCGGGAAGAAAGGCCGGCAAATTTGAAGAGGCCGATAATGGCACCCTGTTCCTGGACGAGATCGCAGAACTGAACCTGAACCTGCAAAGTAAAATATTGAGAGCACTACAGGAAAGAGAGATAGTGCGCGTAGGCGGGAATGAAAAGATAAAACTCAATTTCAGGCTCGTTACCGCTACCCACAAAGACCTGGCCGAAGAAGTAAGAAAGGGCACATTCAGGGAAGATCTCTACTACCGGCTGATGGGGTTACCGATACACCTGCCGCCATTGCGCGAACGCGGGAATGACATACTGCTACTGGCAAAATGCTTCCTGGACAATTTCTGCAAACGCGATAAAATACCGGCCATCACCATCAGTGAAAAAGCCAAGGACAAATTAATGGCCTATAATTATCCCGGCAATGTAAGGGAACTGAAAGCCGCAATAGAACTGGCCGCAGTAATGTGCAACGACAATACAATACTACCCCAGGACATCACTTTCAGCCAGGTGGCACCATCGAATAAACAACTGCTGGCCGAGGAAAAGACACTGAGGGAGTATGACCTTGAAATAGTGGAAGCCTTCCTGAAAAAATACGACAACAATGTGCTGCGGGTGGCTGAAAAACTAGATATTGGCAAGTCAACCATATACAGGATGATGCAGGAAAACAATACAAACACCAACAAAAATATCTGACATATGCGGGCATGCGTATTCAATTATAACAAAGGCACCTTCACAGCAACTGAAAGCAGCAATGATTTTGATGCTACAACGGCAGACCTGGTCCTGGGTTTTGGCGCAAAAGACCTGCTTGAAGATAAGACTGTCTATGAGCATGTGCGCAATCACTTCCCATCTGCACAAATAGCGTTATGCTCTACGGCGGGAGAGATATGCTGCACGAAGGTGCAAGACGGATCACTATCACTGGCCGCTTTGCAATTCTCCGGCACAGAGATTCGCACGGAATCAATAAACATAAGGAATTATGGTAACAGCTATGATGCGGGAACAGCGTTATTATCGAAGTTTGAAAAAGAAGGGCTGACCTATGTACTCGTTCTTTCAGACGGCAGCCTGGTAAACGGGAGTGAACTGGTACGAGGGATGAATGATGCCGTTCAAAGAAAGATCATCATCACAGGAGGGTTGGCCGGCGACAGCGCAAACTTTGCATCGACACTGGTAGGGCTGAATGCACAACCATCAGAAGGCGTGATATTGGGTATAGGCTTCTATGGGAGTAACATAAAAATTGGGCATGGATCGCAGGGCGGCTGGGAGCAATTCGGACTGGAAAAAACTGTGACCCGCGCCAGCGCCAACATAGTATATGAAATAGAGCACACAAATGCCCTGGACATATACAAAAGATACCTTGGAGCGGCTGATGCAGAAAAGTTGCCGGCAAGCGCTTTGTTGTTCCCGCTTTTTGTGACCCTGCCCGGAACAGACGAGCAAGTAGTGCGTACCATCTTATCAATAGATAACGCGACCGGCAACATGACCTTTGCCGGTGATATTCCTGAAGGATCGAAGGTGAGATTCATGAGGGCAAATTTTGACAAGATCACCAATGCGGCATCCATTGCCGCAAATGAGGCCCTTGATGACACACGTGATCCTGAATTCGCCTTACTTATCAGCTGTGTGGGCAGGAAACTGATACTGCAATCGCGCGTGGAAGAAGAAGTAGAGGCTGTTGCAGATGTATTCCATCACAAAACGTTGATCGCAGGATTTTACTCCTACGGCGAGCTATCGCCGCTGGTAACAGGAGGCGCCTGCCAGCTACACAATCAAACAATGACCATTACAACCTTTAGTGAACATGAATAAGCTGCTGGAAAGACAAATAAAGAAGTTGCTGCCGGAAGACCACAGGAGCAAGCCTGAACTGCTGGAATTCATCAGCGCGATCAGTGATTCTTATGACGCGTTTGAGCGTGACATAGAACTGTCGGAGCGCGCATTCAGGATCACGGAAGAAGAATACCATGAACTGTATGGTAAGCTCAACAATGAGATAGAACTCAAGAAACAGTCTATCCACAAGTTGCGCACGGCAGTAGCTGAAATAGGCAGTGGTGTGATGGAATCCGGTAATGATGAAGATGAGTTGCTGAGTATCGCTTCTCACCTGAAGGAGCAAATAGCAATAAGGACAGAAACAGAGAACAGGCTGAATGAGCAGAAGAAATTTTATGAGCAGATACTCAATGAGATGCCCGCTGACATTGCGGTCTTTGACAAAGACCACAGATATATGTTTCTCAACCCGATAGCCATAAAGGACGATGAACTGAGAAAATGGATGATCGGAAAGTCTGACGAGGAATTCTGCATTTACCGGAATAAACCACTGGCTGTAGCTGAAGGCAGAAGAGCCCTGTTTAACTCGGTAGTAGGTTCGAAGCAACAGAAATCGTGGGTAGAACAACTTAAGAACAGGAACGGGCAAACTGAATACCACCTGAGAAAAATGTACCCGGTATTTAACGATCAGGGCGAACTGCAGATGGTGATAGGGTACGGAGCTGACATAACAGAGAGCAAGAAAAATGAGGAGAAAGTAAGACAAAGCGAAGCGCGCTACAGGAGCATATTTGACAATAGCCTTGCTGTTATCTGTACGCACGACATGGACGGTAAACTACTGGAAGTAAACAAAGCTGCTGAAATAACACTCGGGTATCCATTGAGCGCGCTCGCCGGCACACCAATAGCGCAACTGCTGCCTCCTGAACGAAGACAGGAATTTGATGCTGCATACATGGCGGCCATAAAGGAACATGGCAAGGCTGAAGGTATCATGATCGCGAAAAGCAAGAGTGGCCGTGATGTATATCTGCTGTACCAGAACTTCCTTGTATCGCACGTCAATGAAACGCCCTACGTCATCAGCTTCTCCCAGGATATTACAGCCCGTATAGACGCTGAAAAGGCGCTAAAGAAGAGTGAAGAAAAGTACAGAGGCATCATTGAGAACATGAACCTGGGCATGATACAGGTGAACAAAGAAGACCAGATAGTATATGCCAATGAGACATTCTGCAAGATGAGTGGCTACAGCCTGGACGAAATAACAGGAAGACGATCTGTATCGCTGCTGCTGAATGATAAGAATGGTGATATAGTGCGGACGGCTAACGACCGCAGAAAGAGCGGACAATCTGACGCCTATGAAATAGAACTCAAGAATAAGAACGGAGAGACCATGTGGTGGATGGTAAGCGGCGCGCCACTGATAGACAATATGGGCGTTTTCCAGGGAACAATAGGTGTAAATCTGGACATCACCCGGCAGAAGAAAATGGAAATGGAACTGCGCCATGCAAAGGCTGAAGCCGAACACTCGGCGCGCTCGAAGGAGATATTCCTCGCGAATATGAGCCATGAGATACGCACACCTATGAATGCCATAATAGGCATAGGGCGCCTGCTGGCGAAGACAAGCCTTGAAGAGCAGCAGAAATATTACCTCGACCTGATACAAAGCGCATCGAACAACCTGCTGATCATCATCAATGACCTGCTCGACTTTTCAAAGATCGACTCGGGGAAAATGGTGCTGGAGCGCATTGGCTTTAACCTTCCAACACTGATCGGCAATACCATGAGCATGCTGGCCCACCGAGCAGAAGAAAAGAACCTGTTAATGAATGCCGATTACGGGCAGGGCTTAACCGAAGTGCTCATTGGTGACCCGCACCGCCTGAACCAGGTATTGATAAACCTACTGGGTAATTCGATAAAATTTACAGAACAGGGCGAAATAAAAGTCAGTTGCTCCCTGAAAAGCGGCGACGATCACCAACAGACCATTCTATTCCAGGTCTCAGACACCGGCATTGGCATGGGGCCTGAATTTCTTGAACATCTTTTTGAAAAATTCACCCAGGAAGACGAAAGCATCACACGTAAGTTTGGCGGCACAGGTCTTGGCATGAGCATTAGCAAGCAGCTCATAGAGCTTATGGGCGGAACTATTGAGGTTTCAAGCGAGAAAAATGTGGGCACAGCAATTTCTTTCACCATTCCATTCGCCATTGGCACAAAAGAAGATCTGCCCGGCACATGGAACACTAACACCGACACGCAGGCACTGAAAGGAAAGAAAATACTGCTTGTAGAGGATAACCATATGAACCGTGTGCTGGCAAATACCATACTTGAACAGTATGGAGCAGAGGTAACTAACGCGGAGGACGGTTCTGTAGCTATTGAGAAGGTAACAGACAACAAATTCGACCTGATACTGATGGACCTGCAGATGCCAGTGAAGAACGGCATTGAAACAACAGAATACATCAGAACGCATCTTGACAAGAGCACACCGATCATCGCCCTTACCGCCAACGCGCTGAAGAAGGAAGAAGAACAATGTCTTGCCAGCGGAATGAATGACTATATGTCCAAGCCATTTGACGAGGATGATCTGATACAGTTAATGGCACAATGGCTGGGAAACGAGGCCACAATAGCATCCGGTGCACCCGCGCCGATAACTGCTATAAACAAGGAACTATATGACCTGACGAAGCTTCGTGCCATATGCCGCGGCGATGAAATTTTTGTGCGGCGTATGCAGGACATCTTCAAGGAAGAAATACCGGTAAGTGTAGCAGAAATGGAAGCGGCGCTGAAAGCCAAAGACTGGCAGGCACTTGCTGCCACCGCCCATAAGATAAAGCCATCGGTGCACAGTTTTGGTATCCAGTCTCTTGCCGAAGACCTTGAGTTACTGGAATGTGTGCAAAGTGAAGATATGGATAAGGACCGGTGTGATAAAGTATTCCGCCATGTGAAGAATGTGCTGTCTGAGGTTGTAGCAAAGTTCTAAGATTGCAGGGAATCATTTTCTACTTTGGGCAGTCCAGCTTGTTGCCATGTTCTTTCTTTTGCCTTTCTTTGCCAAAGGTGTAACTGATGGAGCATGCAGTATTGATGTGGCTCTGCGAGTTGCTGAGATCATAACGATATTCTTTCCCAGTCGTCTCATTGGTCACTACTCCGTGATATGATGAAGCGAATGTCTTATTGAGTTGCACGGAGCAGTACAGACCTATTGTCAATCGCGGAGCATTATGAAAAGGCTGGTAGTTCACTCCCGCATCGGCGGTATATAACATAGCTGATTGCGACGGCCCTGCATCTGATACCTCGGCACGTATTGCGTCATTAACCGCAAAGTTTCGGGGCGTACCGGATGACACACCAACCATCTCTGAAGATGTGTTATACAAACCTGCTGATACACCCGCAAAAATATCGCCCTTATTGCCCCGTCCTGTACTGAAATCCTTACCCAACTGCACCGGCATGGTAAAACTCTCGTATCCCCTGACCCAGTACAGCAGGCCTGACTGTTCCAAAAAGGAGGGCACCTGGTTGCGTGCACCAACATAGGTCTTGAAACTATTGTACCGGAATCCCGCCCTGATAAAATAATCATTGACCACATAAAATTTATTGGATAGCTCAAAACCAAGATTGACCCTCCTGTTATAAATGTCAAATATACCGGAACGAGCATCTGACTCGTTTTTAGTTATGGTACGGTCAACCAAAAGTGAGAGCGCGGGGCGAAAGGCCATAGCTTTGTTTGTGCCGGTGATAGCCACGCACAGCAATATCACATATCTCATTTTGCCAATCATGCAGACTTGTTTTACAGCACTATAACCATAAAAAGGAAAATTTATTGTACAGGGGGCACGACATATGCGATCTATACAACAAAAAATAGCAGCCAACATTAGTTAGCTGCTATCAGATCTATACTCCCAAAAAAATTACACCAGATCGAAGCGATCAAGGTTCATCACCTTCACCCAGGCCGCTACAAAGTCATGAACAAACTTTTCGCGTCCATCGTCGCAGGCATATACCTCTGCAATAGCACGAAGCTCTGAGTTAGAGCCGAATATCAGATCGGCACGTGTAGCTGTCCATTTTACAGTTCCGGACCTTCGGTCCCGGCCTTCGAACAGATCACCTGCATCGGAAGTAGCGTGCCACCTGATACCTAAATCCAGCAGGTTCACAAAGAAGTCGTTGGTCAGTTGCCCGGGGCGTGATGTGAAAACGCCATGTTTAGAATGATCGAAGTTGGTATCCAACACTCTCATTCCTCCCAGCAATACTGTCATTTGCGGAGCCGTGAGTGTAAGTAGCTGGGCGCGGTCTATCAGCATCTCCTCTGCCGAAACTTTGAAGGCGGAGCTCTTATAATTACGGAAACCATCGGCATATGGCTCCAATACGGAGAATGATTCTACATCAGTCTGTTCCTTTGTCGCATCTGTACGGCCCGGCGAGAACGGCACACTAACATCATAGCCGGCGTTCTTTGCGGCCTGCTCAACAGCGGCACAGCCTGCGAGCACTATTATGTCTGCAACAGACACCACCTTTCCACCCGACTGATCTTTGTTGAACTCACTTTGAATACCTTCCAGTACACTGAGTACGGAGGCCAGTTGCTTCGGATCATTCACAGCCCAGTCCTTCTGCGGAGCGAGCCGAACACGTGCACCATTAGCTCCGCCTCGTTTGTCGGAACCGCGGAACGTTGCCGCTGATGCCCATGCGGTAGAAACGAGCTGTGACACCGACAAACCGGATGCCAGTATCTTAGCTTTTAAAGCAGCAACATCAGCAGCATCTATTGGTTTGCCAGTAGCTGCAGGAAGAGGGTCTTGCCAGATGAGCACCTCTTTGGGCACATCTGCGCCTATATATCTTGCCAGCGGCCCCATATCACGGTGTGTCAGCTTGAACCACGCACGGGCAAATGCGTCCGCAAATTCATCGGGATGTTCATAAAAGCGACGTGATATCCTTTCATAAGCCGGATCCATTCTCAACGAGAGATCGGTGGTCAGCATGAACGGTGCATGACGTTTGGCCGGATCGTGCGCATCAGGCATTGCACCTTCTCCCGCGTTATTCTTAGGACGCCATTGCTGAGCACCTGCGGGGCTCTTCGTCAATTCCCACTCATAACCAAAAAGATTCTCAAAAAAGTTATTACTCCACTTTGTGGGTGTTGTTGTCCACGCGCCTTCAAGCCCGCTGGTTATTGTATCTCCCGCATTACCAGCGCCAAACGTATTCTTCCAGCCCAGGCCCTGCTCCTCTATTCCTGCCGCGGCAGGCTCTCTGCCCACATATTTGCCCGGATCCGCGGCGCCGTGCGTTTTACCAAATGTGTGCCCGCCTGCTATGAGGGCTACTGTTTCTTCATCGTTCATGGCCATACGACGGAATGTCTCCCGTATATCTTTTGCTGCTGCCAGCGGATCAGGGTTTCCGTTGGGACCTTCAGGGTTCACATAGATAAGACCCATCTGCACTGCTGCCAGCGGATTCTCGAGATCGCGCTCACCGGAGTAGCGTTTGTCATCCAACCATTTACTCTCAGATCCCCAATACACATCCTCCTCAGGCTCCCAAACATCTTCACGGCCTCCGGCAAAACCAAACGTCTTAAAGCCCATTGACTCAAGCGCACAATTACCAGCCAATATCATCAAATCGGCCCATGATATCCTGCGGCCATATTTCTTCTTTATGGGCCAAAGCAACAGCCTTGCCTTATCTAGGTTCGCGTTATCCGGCCAACTGTTCAACGGAGCAAAACGCTGCGTACCCGACCCTGCCCCACCACGGCCATCAGATATACGGTATGTACCGGCACTATGCCAGGCCATACGTATGAAAAAAGGGCCATAATGTCCGTAATCTGCAGGCCACCAATCCTGTGATGTGGTCATTACCTGCTCAATATCCTTCTTAAGAACATCGAGGTCAAGACTTCTGAACGCTTCAGCATAATTGAATGTTTCGCCCATTGGGTTAGATAGAGAAGAATGCTGCCGGAGAATATTCAAAGGCAACTGATCGGGCCACCAATCACGGTTGCGTGTACCGGCGCCCGCTGTTTGTTTTGGCTGTCCGCCCGTGAACGGACATTTGCCTTCCGAAGCACCTTCTTTCTTATTGCTTTCCATTATCAATAGTTTTTAAAAGTTACAAAATGACATCCCAACTATCAGAGGTCAATACCGGCCTCCGCAACATTTGTGTATAGCAAAGTAATAAGTTCGCTAAATAATGGTAAGACCAAAACATTATATGTCCATTACTTTTTTCGATTATTACCTATGCTACCTTTCCGAAAATACCATTATGCACATTGAATAAAGGTATCTCCGGTCATGTCCCGTATTGACCTTGGTCAGCTTACGTGCAGATATGCACTCGGAAGAACTGACCAAAAGCAGCATTTTAAAATATCATTATGATTAACTTGCGGCATCAGCACCACCAGACAGATGGTGTTTACTTAATATGTTGCCAATCAATACAGACGGATGGGGATTGTTTGTTGCAGACCATGTGGATGCCATGCTCGGGTATTGGGATAAAGACCTGGTTTGCCGGTTTGCCAACAACGCATATGCCAGCCTATATGGCAAGACAAGGGATGAGGTAGTGAACAAGATGACCATGAGAGAACTGCTGGGAGATACATTCTTTGAAAAGAACCTGTCATGCATCGAGCAGGTACTGCTTGGGCAGCAGCAGCAATTTGAGCGGGAAATACACACACGATCGGGGGAGGTGCGCTATACCATTGCCAATTACTTCCCCGATATTTCCGGAATTGAAGTAAGGGGATTTTTTGTACATGTAGCGGATATCACGCAGCAACATCTGGCTGACATAGCCGCAAGTAAAAGCAATGAACGTAACCGGATATTTGTTCAGCAGGCGCCACATGCCATTGCCATGTTTGATAAAGATATGAGGTATCTGTCGGCGTCGGGTAAATGGGTCTCCGACTACCGCCTGCAGGATAAAGAGATAATTGGCAAATCACATTACGATATCTTTCCCGAGATCGGCGAAGACTGGAAAAAGATACACAGGGAATGCCTGAAGGGTGCTATAAACCAATGCGATGAAGCTATGTTTGAACGTGCCGATGGATCGGTGCAATGGATCACATGGGACGTACGCCCATGGTATGAGTCTGGTGACACAATAGGCGGGCTACTCATGTACACTGCCGACATCACTCCCATCAAAGAACGTGATGCCGAACGGAGAAAGACACAACAGATTCTCGAGAAGAGCAACCAGGTGGCCCGAATTGCTACCTGGGAAATAAATGTAGCTACCAGCGAGACAACCTGGAACCCGATAGCCAACGAGATATTTGAACTTCCTCCCGGCCCAGCGCCGGCGTACACTGATGTGCTGAAATTTTACAGAAAAGGAGAGCACCTGAACAGGCTATTGGCTGCCATCAAGGAACTGACAGAGAACGGCACCCCATATGACCTTGAAGCCGAGATCATCACCCCGAAAGGCAACAACAGGTGGATACGCATCATAGGAGAAGCTGAATTCAAAAATGGCGTGTGTATCCGCAGGTATGGTATCTTCCAGGACATAACGAGGGTAAAGGAATCGAAGGCAAGGCTTTACCAACTAAATGAGGAACTTGAGGCCGTACTGAACTCCGGACATGTATCCATTATCGGAACTGACATCAATGGCATCATCACTCATTTTAATCACGGCGCGGAAAGGCTACTCGGATATTCGGCAAAAGAAATGATCGGCATCCACACTCCGATGCTCATTCATGAGATCAGCGAGATTACCAGCCGTGGAGAAGAACTCACCAAACAAACAGGCCACCCTGTGACCGGATTTGACATCTTCATAGAGACGGTGAAAACCGAGAAATATGAATCGAGACAGTGGACCTACAAAAAGAAAAACGGCACTCACTTTCCTGTCCAGTTGGTAGTGACTGCTATGAAAGATAAAGATGGTAACATTACCGGGTACCTCGGTGTTGCGACAGATATCAGCGAACTAAAGGAGGCGGAAAAGGAAACCAAGGCATTACTTGAAATATCTACAGAACAAAATGAACGCCTGAAGAATTTCGCACGCATAGTATCGCATAACCTGAGGTCTCACTCTGCCAATATAGAGATGCTCATCAGGCTATACAGCGAATCATCTCCGGAAGTGGCAGAAAGCGAATATGTAGATCTGCTGGGTAAGGCCTCCGATAACCTTAAGGAAACGATAACGGACCTCAACGAGATCGCTATGGTGAACCTTTCTACAGTAGGAAAGCTTACAGAGGTAAATCTTTACCAGAAAATAGAATCAACAATATTCAGCGTATTTCAACTGGCAAAAGATGCACAGGTCACCATTACCAATGAAGTGGACAAAGCTGTCTGTGTTGCAGGCTTACCTGCCTATATAGACAGCATATTGCTGAATTTCATTACCAATGGCATAAAATACAGATCAGAAGGACGACCCGCATATCTTAAACTGAGCACTGTCAAAGAAAATGAATTTGTTGTGCTGCATATTGAAGATAACGGACGGGGCATAGACCTTGACAAGTATGGCGCCAAATTATTCGGGCTTTACAAAACTTTTCACGGCAATGAGGACTCACGTGGCGTGGGCCTGTTCATTACCAAGAACCAGGTTGAGGCCATGGGTGGAAAAATAGAAGTAAGTAGCCAACCCGGCAAAGGCACTACATTCCGGATATACCTTAAGAACATTGACCACCCGGCTCCAGATGCCGTAACACAGCTACAACTGCTCGATTAACACTTATTCAAAAGACCGCTAATGAACTACTGTATCTGCATTATCTGCCACACAACAATATGATACCATGTACTGGGTCACCAATTCCAAGATGCAGATAAGTAAAAAGTACAAATCAAAACAGAAATTGTACAAATCACCTATCATTCAAGGTTGTACCTTTGTAATGCAATGAAAAAGGTAAAAAATACCATTCCGGTATATGATATATGCTCCCTGAATGGTCATAATCATATAAACAACCAGATCATTGCAGAGCCCTTTGCAGCCTACCTGAAACGACATCCCAACCTGCAAGCGCCTCACGGACACACTTTTTACCATATGCTGCTCTTCACAAAGGGGAAGGGATATTATACCATCGACTTTGAAAAGTTTGAGGTAAGGCCGGGGCAGATATATTTTATGAGTCCCGGGCAGGTGCATAGCTGGAACTTTACAGGCGCTACTGACGGATACATCATCAACTTCGATGAGAAGTTCCTGCAACAGATGCTTGCCAACGAGCAATATATGGAGCAGTTCTCCTTCCTCCGAAGCAATGCGCCTGATTGTGTCATTCAAACAGATAACAAAACGTTTCCCGCTGTCCGTCAAATATTTGAGTGTATCCTATCGGAGGTACACATGCAACAATCGTTCACACAGGATATGATCTGCTCTTTACTTGCAGCATTATTTATCACTATTCAACGAAGCATACCGAACGCCACAACTACCATACGGCCACTGCAAGGGCAGCTCATGTTGCACAACTTCCGGAAACTGGTGAACACCTACTACCACGAAAAGCACCTGCCGAAGGAATATGCAGAGATGCTCTACATAACACCAAACTACCTCAATGCGCTATGTAATGACCTTCTTGGCAAACCATCAGGAGAAGTGATCAGGGAAAGAATACTGCTGGAAGCGAAGAGGCTACTGGTAAACGCCAAACTGAACATATCGGAGATCGCATTCAGAACAGGCTTTTCCGATAATTCTCACTTCACCAAGTTTTTCAAAAAATACACAAACATCACACCGGAAGAATTCAGAAGAACTTCCATAAATTCATAAGTAATCATGTGTGCAGAAAGAACAAACGGATCACCAAATGTACTGGCGAGTATCATCAACAATAAATGCCCGAGGTGCAGGACCGGGAAATTATTCCTTAACTCAAATCCATACAGTTTCGGACACGCGATGGATATGCCGGAGCACTGCCCGGTGTGTGGCCAGAAATATGAACTACAGACCGGGTTTTACTTTGGCACAGGATATGTGAGCTACGCATTGTCTGTAGCGCTCCTTACCACAATATTTGTAGCGTGGGCTGTATTGTTCGGCCTGTCATTCAGGGACAATAGCGTATTCTACTGCCTGGGCACTGCAATAGCAATATTGCTGCTGTTGCAACCGCTGGTGCAGCGGCTATCAAGATCGTTGTGGATCGCATTCTTTGTACGATATGACAAGAACTGGAAGGAACACCAGGCTACCGGATCGAACTAAAGGAGTGGGGCGCCCACTCCTTTAGCCGACAAAAGGCTCAATCCATTACTGTACATATATATCCTGCGCCGGACAAAACGCTCACCACATCTTCCGGAAGCACTGCACCGGAATATTCAACTCTCAAGACGCGGTCGTCATCGCCAAGATCAAAATCAATGCGTGCAGATGGGTACAAGAGCATCAGTTCTCTACTTATTCTGCCTGCCACTCGCTTTGTCGCCACATTTGTCCTGAATACTTCTATCATACTGCCGCATATTTATGCTTCCATCTTTTATGATGATAGAGATAGGAAATCCATAAAAACGAAACCGGTAATAACATGATCAGCATAGGCGGCTGAAACTTATCTACCATCATCAGTGAAAAAACGGCGCCTATCAGATCAAAGAACAGGCCGGCATATGCCCACTCCTTGATACGGGGGTAACCCGGGATCAAAATTGCCACTACACCCAACAGCTTCATAACACCAATGAAGTGTGTGAAATAATCCGGGTATCCTAAGTGCCTCATAAATGTCCTTGCCTCTTCCGTAACCATTATATCCGGGATAGATGAGAACAACATAAATGCGGAGAACAGTCCGGTAACTACCCAATAAATAATATTATCTCTCTTCATTTCATTTCTTTTCGGTACAGTTAAACATCCAGTTGATCCCATATCTATCCGTACAACTTCCAAAATATGCGCCCCAGAACATGTCAGCCAGGGGCATGGTTATATTGCCTCCCGCAGATATCTCATCAAATAGCCTTTTTGTTTCTTCCCTTGTTTCGGGCTCCAGAGAGATGTGCATGTTGTTGCCCGGCGTAAGCGTAAATCCCATTTCTTTCGGAGCATCAGTTGCCATTAATACATGTCCGCCAAGAATAGGCAGCTCAACATGAAGTACCATCTTCTTTAAATTGTCAGCTACAGGCGGCTGACCGGTGCCCGCCGGTATATCTCCAAAACGCTGAATACCTCCGCCGGTGAACTCAGAACGGAATACAGTCTTGTAAAAATTCATTGCTTCCTCGGTATTGCCGGGAAAATTGAGGTAAGTGCTTACTCTGGCCATTTTATTTGTTTTTAGTTGGTCTCTTAACCTGAACCGGGCTTCAATGTACTGTTCCAACTGATCGAAAGTGCCCTTGAAGCCTTGCTGCATGCTGCCAAACATTGAAGTGTACACTTCTTCCTGCTCCTTAGTAGCATTCACCGGACCACCCGAAAGCGTAAGCGTTGTGCTACCATTATTCTCTTCGAAAGTCAGCACATTATATACCTCCAGCGGGAAATCGATGGGAAACGGGGACTTAGCAATATTACCTGCCTCATCTGAGAAAGATGTGATGAACTCCAGCAGGTCGTGCGGCTGGATCTTTTGGTAGCGCATGATACCCCACATCACCTGGCCGTTGCCTTCCATCCTGTAATGAAATTTGCCGCCGGCCCTGAAATCCAGTTCCTTTACCGTAACCGGCATACCCACAGGACCCCACCATTCTGCCATAGCATCTGCAGTAGAAAAAGCACCGAACACCATCTCCTTTGGTGCATTGAATGTGCGCACAATTTTAAATCCGGGTTGTTTGTTGCTCATTTTTTATCGTTTTTATTTTTTGATGCCTTGTTATCCTGTAGTTTCGCCAGGTATCTGTCGAGAGAGTCGAAACGCTCATTCCAAAATTGTTTGTACTGTTCCACCCATTCCGACACCTCACTTAGTTTTTGCAATTTTGCTTCACAGTAGCGTTCTCTCCCCTCTTTCCTTATCTCTATCAGCCCGCACTCTATCAATATCTTCACATGCAGCGAAACGGCCTGCCTGGTGACGTCAAACTTTTCAGCAATTGTATTCACATTAAGAGGCTCCTGAGCAACCATCCCGATTATCTGCCTCCTCGTCGGATCAGCAATTGCCTGAAAAACATCGCGCCTGTACTCCATAATATGCAAGTATTTGCTTGCAAATTTATATGCAAGCTTTTACTTGCGCAAATATTTTTTACAGATAAATTATTAAATTGATCGTAATAAACTGATAATCAATATCACATATTTATTTAAAATGCAAAAAATCAGCTTAAATATTTTCATAATGAGAAAATATATTACAACTTAGTAGTTCCAATTATTCACCATTATAAAACAATACTTATGGCAAACTATTTTGACTTTCATTTTCACCCAATGTTCAAGCAGTTCATTTCTCACTATGAAGAAGACTACCCGAGTAAAAGAGAAGCAAAGGATCTGACCTCTGACATCAAACCATCTCACGTGGTCATGCAGGTATTTGATGAGACAGCACTGCATATACTGGCCAGTCAATGCAGTGTGGACCAGATCAAAAAAGGTTCCAATTTCCTGGGCATTGCCAGCATCGTGTCATTAGAGCACGGTATTGCATCAGGAAAAAGCCTTGCCGGGAAACTACTACGAAGTGAACTGTCTGCGCCTCTTGATCCGAAGTATTTTGACAATGTGATCAACGGAAATACGTCTTATTTCAGATTGTTCATGAAAGAGCTGAACCTGTACAGCATCCTTGCCAATACAGGATCATCAAAAAAAGCAGGAGCAGCATTAGCGACTATACTGACCAGGAAGAACAATAACGTTAACCTGGATAATATCAGTACACCCACATTTGCTATAGCGATAGAAGGAGGCCACAACCTCAATCGCAGCCTCATTACCAAAGACCCATCACAAGCTGCCAACCTTGATAAACCCGCCCCCGGTAACCACGACAACGTGTACAAAGATTTTTTTGACAATGCGAATACAGTGCTTAGTCCGGCAGAAAGCCTGCAGAAACTGTTTGCAGCCATGTGGAAAGAAGACATGGACCTCTTCTACCTGACGCTTACCCACCTCACTTATATAGAAGAGTTGCCACTGGCATCACATGCCTTCGGGATGAAGATGCTGAAACACAAGAATTTCTATCCTTCAGGTTTTGGTATCACAAAGGCAGGCAAAGAGGTGATCGACGCGGCTTATAAAATGACCGCCGACGGAAAATCAACTCCGGTGCTTATAGACTTAAAACACATGAGTCTCAAATCCAGGCTGGATATGTACCGGTATCATGCAGAAAAGAATTATACCGTACCTGTTATTGCGACTCATATGGGTGTTACAGGCTACACTATATCAGAATGGATCAACCAGACAACAGCCACATCAGCTACAAACGAGCAACCTGTCGAAATAAAAAGCAAGGTAACAACTGTAGCGATGGAAAACTCGAACGATGAACAAGGTGCCACAAATTATCATTTTAACCCCTGGAGCATCAACCTGATGGACGAGGATATTATTCATATCCTGAACACCAACGGCATGATAGGTATCAGTCTAGACAGGAGAATACTGGGGTATGAGAACAATACAAAAGGCAACGGCGTACAGGACAATATAGATGCTGTACTTGATAACAGGGAGTACATGTCGGCAGATGAGTACAGATACTTCTTTACTGAGCACATGCCCGATATGCCCGGTGCATATGATAAGAATGCTATAGTAAAAGAAAAGGCGAGGAATGCAGATGTAGATGTGATAGTAGATAAGAAAGGCACTCTGAACGACAAACAAAAAGACGAGCTGAGAGAGATCGCTAACATTGCACTAACCATCTTACATATTGTAGCAGTCGGCATCAACAAAACAAATACAGACCCATGGAAGCATATCATGATAGGATCTGATTATGACGGACTGATAGACCCAATCAATTACTCCATCAGTTGCGAACACCTTGAAGATGTTGAGGCCAGGCTATTGCCTATCATACAGGATGCCGAAACATCCTACCTGCACTACCACCGGTATAAATATCCCAAAAATATCCTTCCTGCTGATAAGGATGGAATATATGATAGTGCAGCTATTGCTGCAAAACTGCGGGATATCATGTATAACAATGGGAAAGATTTTCTTAAAGAATGGTACAATGGCCAGTTGTAAACTTTACCAGGCTATATTTCTGAATGGCTATGAATTCATAGCCATTCTTTTTTATCCCTACCATATCTGAAGAAAGATATCATGCAGAGACAATAGCCGATACGCCCTACAGGTAAGTCTCCATAAATGCCCTATTAACTCTGTAAAAGTAAAAAATATCGACATGGCCACTATAGGCAATGGAAGCATAGTAGTCATCAGCCGGGCAGAAACTCAGTACACTCCAGTCTTTTTCTGACCCGATGAACCTACTATCTATATGATTCATGCCATCGATACAAGGGATTGACGCGAGATCATCATCAATTCCTTTACCTGTTCCTTTGACCAATGCTTCTTTCCTTGTCCAGTATTTAAAGAATTCCATTGTACCGTTTGCCGCATTGCCCACCTTGTTTTTTTCATCTTCGCTAAACTGTTCATCAAGCAGATCATTCCTATCAAAGTGGGGAAGCAACTCTTCTATATCAATGCCTATGGGTTCTTTGCTTATCGCTATCAATATATAATTTCCGGAATGAGATATGCTATAGTCTATTTGCTCAAAAGCTTTGATAAATGGTTTGGTTCCCCCTTTATCTTCAATAACAATCTCTGATGCACTGGTCCCGCAATGTTTTGCCATAATAATTTTAAGTAATGACCTACGGACTATAAAACCGTTTCTCTCTCTGCTTCCGGAAAATCTTCCGGCATGCTCCTTTTCGCGTGAAGAAAGTAAGTTCATGAGGCGACCGGTAATATCAAGAAAGTCAGACACTGCGACCAGGTATATGCATATTTGCTTACCAACGAAAAGTTCAGGTTCTTCGTTTCTCCAGGAAATATCAGCCAGACCGGATATTGTAATTACAGGCATAAAGAATGATGAACAAATGTACCCCTAAAAACGATCGGGCTCACAGTGTGAGCCCGATAGAATATTTATCTGATCTTTCGTTTATCGTAGCAATGTCAGGTTGCCGGTATGATGCTCTATCTGCCCGTCCTTGAACGTAGCGTCTATCCTGAAGATGTACACCCCTTCCGGTTGTGGCACATCGTTGAACTTGCCATCCCAGCCCAGCCCTGTCAGGCTGTTCGTAGAGAACAGCAACTGGCCCCACCGGTTGAAGATATCCATCTTGAAGCCCGTCAGGCCCTTCGTCAGGTACTCCCTAGGGAAGAAATAGTCGTTCTGGCCATCCCCGTTCGGCGTGAACGCGTTCGGCACTTCTATATAGCAGTCGTTCAGTACCGTCACCGTATCACTTACAGGACATCCGTTGATCGTCAGCTTAGCATAGTACATGCCCGGCTTCGTCACCACTATGCTCGGGCTCGTCTCATTAGTATTCCACACGTATCTCGCCTTCGGATTGCTCGCGTTCATGATGTTGTTGTCGCCAAGCATGATCGAATGGCTGCCCAGGCATATCGATGTGTCAGGGCCCAGGTC
>JBGAIF010000004.1:0-350550 GCA_044225795.1 Flavipsychrobacter sp. | reverse complement strand
GTAGCTGGACATGGCATAGTGCGGGTATAGTGGCACCAGAATGACCTCCTTTACCTCCGGGTGCAGAGACAGCATACGGTCGTAAGCGCTTTTCATGGTCGGGTTGCCATAGCGCATAGCCACCTCTACAGGCGCATCTGTAAGCTGCTGCAGTGCCTTTTGCTGCTCGTAGGTGATGGCCACCAGCGGAGAACCATCTTCACCCCATATAGATGCATAGGCCTCTGCCGACTTAGGCGCACGGAACGGCGTGATGATCCCCTTTACCAACACACTGCGCCACAGGTAGGGACTGTCTATAACCCGGCCATCCATCAGGAATTCATCTAAGTAAGCCTTTACATCTTTTACAGCTACAGAGTCGGGCGAGCCGAGATTCATCAGTATGATTCCTTTCTTTCCGGGCATATGTTTCTTTTCTGGGGGCAAAGATAGCCGTGCTATATGCTAACAAACATGACCATGATACGGACAATGTAATATTTGTGCCATTTTTTTATTGCACAACGGTTATTGCTCAACTTGGTATTGATAATCAACTACTTGATCGATATTGTGAGCAAGAAAGTTGCTCAATTCTTGCTCACTTTTTGCTCAAAAGTTGCTCACTGCTGCTGAAAAATTGCTCAGTTGATCCTGAATGTGGTTGACAAACTGCACCTTGGCGGGAACTAATATGCCGCAATAACAATGCCAGACTTTGTAAAATGGAGCGGTGGGAACAGGTATTTTCTTGTACTATATGATGCAGATAATTACTTAATTTGCGTTAGGTATAAATAGCCTATGAGGTGCCTGTTACTATTACTTTTTAGGTTCGCCTCTTAGAGATGATGCCAAATAATCACAATTGATCGCAAGCTGGATGCTTACATAGTTTAGGAGATAATAAATACCGCAACTACTATGCCAGAGTACGAGTTACAAGGAAGGTATCAACAAAAAGAATCGTGATTTTTAAAAATCTATAGGATGGCAACGCTTTGTAATGTGACTATGCTAATACTATTGTCGCTGAGTTCCAGAAAACCGAGACTCGGTTAGAAGGAGAAATTTTGCTGTATATTTATACTGCTCATCTAATTTGTATAAAATGTAATAGACAACTTCTTTATGATGCAAACAATAGATATAGGTTACTTAATTTACATTGTAGTAATTGGCCTTATCCTTCAGACTATATTGTCAATGTTGTTTATTATATTAATTCTATTGTGTGTGATCTTTAAGAGAAATAAAATTTATAGAACGGGTCAAATAATATTATCGGTTATTTCACTTCCTGTGTTAATAATTGGCTTCCTCTTTACTCGTAGTATTCTTATGGGTGATGAAATCATAGGGCCAGATTTTTGGACCTTGGATAAACAGTTCGTAGTAGGTACTTTTTTCATATTATTGTTGTTGAATATTTTGTCGATAGTATTAAGGTTTACAACTTTTAGAAAACCACATTGATTCTGGGTTCTGCAGTCCGGAAAGTCATATCTACCGAATGTGCTTTTTTAAACTTTGATCCACAACTGAGCGCCGTCAATTCCAATATTCAATTTTTCTTTCGGTTTTATTAATTGGTGTGTCGTTTAAATACTCAAATTTTTCCAGCCAGTTTCCAAAGTTGTCTTTCCCCCTGTACTTATTAGTGAACGTGGAGTTTATGGTTCCATTGGCATTAAGGACTTTGCTTTCTACTTCGTTTCCGAGAGAATCATATTTCGCCGTTGTCGGTGTTCTTCACCAACAACCCGCGTGATGGTAAGAGCTGGTAGTATTGGCAACTGCATAGTTTATTAATCCTCAGTAAATAAACCGAAAATTCCCCGCTCTTTCTTCTCCATAAACAGGGTAGTTTTGCAGCACATACGCAAACTATGTCGTATTTTCACGGTGCTAAAAGGATGAATGTGAGGAACCTATTAACCTGTCTATCTTTTATATTTCTTTTCTTTAGCCCGTTCATCAATACAGTACATGGGCAGGGCTGGCAATGGGCGCGCCACGGCTCTGCCGTAGAGGTGGAAGGTTGGGCCACAGCCGCCGATAATGCAGGTAATTCCTTCTGTGCCGGGTGGCGGGTATATCCTACCGGGACGCTTACTTTCAGTGGTATACCGGTGCCTACTACCAATACCCCTGTATGGGCCAAGTACGATAAAAATGGCAATGTACTGTGGACAGGCAGCCTGGTATCGGGCAATGCCAGTCTTATCAATCTCGCCACAGACCAGTCGGGCAATCTTATCATCTATGGATCTTTCGGAGGCACTATTCAGATCGGGTCCTTCACGCTTACCAACCCGGGTAGCTTTTATTCTCAATATTTTCTTGCCAAGATCAGTCCGTCAGGTACGGTGTTATGGGCTATCAATGACGGCAGTGTTTTCCCGTCCTATTATTTGTTGCTGGTTTCCGCGGCTGTAGAGGGCGCAGGAAATGTGACCACTGACGCGGCAGGCAATATTTATATCACATCATCATTCAGCGAGCCTTCGGCCGCATTCGGCAGCTACACGCTCACCAATGCAGACCCCAGCGGTTCTACTTACGATATGTTTGTGGCCAAGTATGATCCGTCGGGCGTGTTGCAATGGGCCACTGCCATAGGCGGCACCAAGCAAGACTATGCTACCGATATTGCCGTAGCGGCTACCGGCGAGGTATATATTTCCGGCACATTCTATTCACCTGCCATTACCGTTGGCTCATCAGTCATTGGCTGTCCTTACTTCAACTCCAAAGGGTGTATCGTAGAATTATCCGCTACGGGCACACCTCTGTGGGCACAGGACTGCGGCGATTCCAAGGGCACTTATGCCATAGGTGTGGAGGCGGATAAGTTCGGAGGTATCTATTTTACAGGCGGCTTCAGAGACCCTACCATTACTTTCGGATCCACCACGCTCTCCCGTGTTTACCCCAGCGCATCGCAACCGGCACAGTTCCTGCTGAAATATAATGCGGCACATGCCATTGCATGGAGCCATATACTGGAGAACAATGGCGGTGGCGTGTGGCCGTTCAGTATTGCTTATGCCGGCTGCGGACAGATATGGGTAGGGTCGGGTAGCACAGGTCCTGTATTGCTGGCGCCGGGAGATACTATAAAGCCTGCTGCCGGTTCCGATCCCGCATTTATAGCCGGTTTCGATCTCGGTGGAGCGGTGATCGGCAAGGCCGCCCTTCCTGCAGGTGGCGATGACGAGCTGTGTATCTCTGCCGATCCTTTCGGAAATGTCTATTTCTGCGGCGATTTCTTTAACCCCGGAATTATAGTAGGCCCCGACACGCTGAAGGAGACAGCTTCCGGCGAATATATATTCCTGGCCAAATATGCCAATACTTCCAAAATGACTCCGGATACCACCAATGCGGCAGATACATTCATCTGCCGGCGGGCCGATATCATAGCCGGGGGCATTACCCTGGTAGCCCCGCCGGGCTATGCCAACTACTATTGGGACAATGGCACTACCGCCGCTACCCGTACGGTAACAGCAGCAGGGAAATATGATGTGTATGCACTGGCATGTGGCGAACCGGTACTGCACAAGACCTATTATGTGTCCTTGCCGGATACTACATACAACCGAAAGGATACTACCGTATGCATATCGGTGCCGTCAGTGACACTCAATGCTCCTGCGGCCACTTCCTACCTCTGGAGCAATGGCAGCACTTCAGCTTCTGTTACTGTTTCATCGGGTGGTGTGCTGTGGGTATATGCGGTCACAGGCTGCTCTACGGTCATAGATACATTCAGGGTCACCTTCTCGCCATATGTGCTTACTGCCAGGGCCACCGATACCGCTGCCTGCTCCGATGCGGGCAATGTGATACTCTATGCCCCCTCCGGCTATCCCGATGTGTTGTGGAGCACAGGAAGTACAGCCACTTCTTTATCAGTAGCCGCAAAGGGTACTTACTGGGTTCGCGCCATCAGAGGGTGCGATCTGCAAACCGATACATTCCGGCTCAATATGGTAACGACACCTATGGTGTCGCTGGGTGCAGATACAGGTATATGTCCCGGCGATACTGTGAAACTGGCCACCAAACAGCCTGCCGGGTACCTGGTACTGTGGAGCACCGGCAGTAATTCATCGTCAGTGACCATTACGGACGAGGGTAAGTATTGGCTGTCTGTCAGGAATGGTATCTGCCTGGCCGCAGATACGGTGTCCATCACAAAACTGGCGCCGCCTGATCCTGTTCACCTCGGCCCTGATACGGTCATTTGTGCCGATGATGTGTACAAGCTGTCGGTAGATGCCGGGAAGAATGCGGTGTTATGGTCAACAGGGGTAAGGACAAGCAGCATAGATATACAGCAGGCAGGCATCTATGCGGTCACGGTCTCCAATACCTGCGGCAAGGTGAGAGACTCTGTAAAAGTGGATATAGATCCCTGCGAGATATGGCTGCCCAATGCCTTCACGCCTAATGCCGATAACCATAACGATGTGGCCCGGGTGATGGGATCGCTGAGCAAGGTAAAGGAGTTCACGTTCAATATCTACAACCGCTGGGGAGAGCGCATTTTTGAGACACACAGCGTTTATGACGGCTGGGATGGCCTTTTCAGGGGTGTACCCCAGGATATGAACACCTACATGTATGAGATCATCTACGTGATAGATGGCCGCAAGCGCCTGCTCAAAGGTGACCTGACACTAATACGGTAGTTACAACCGGAACAAGGCAGCATAAGTTGCATTGGCTTTCTTATCCTGCTCATCAGCAATCCTTGCATATCATTGATCTTCTTTTGCAAAGGTACTTCGGGAGTTATAAGTAAATTATAAAATGTACTACTCGCTGTATAAAGATTTTATAAAGACAGTAGCCGCGAAACATGAGCATGATTTAACGAAAAATATAACTACCGCTTCCGGCTGTTGGCTATATTTGTGTGCATGATCCTCGAACAACCACTTATTGATAACCTGGAGTTGCTGGCACGGCAGGTGGTGGAGGGTTTTATACTGGGCCTCCATAAAAGCCCGTTTCATGGGTTCTCCGTAGAGTTTGCCGAGCACAGGCTCTACAACCAGGGAGATCCGCTCCGTCATATTGACTGGCGCGTATTTGGCCGTACCGATAAATTGTTTGTGAAACGATTTGAGGAGGAGACAAATCTTCGTTGTTGCCTGGTGGTGGATACCTCATCGTCCATGCAGTTTCCCAAAGACGAGAAAAAGCTGAATAAACTGCAGTTCTCCTGTGTGGCGGCAGCCAGTCTGCTTCAGTTGCTCAGGCGCCAGTTAGATGCCGCGTCACTTGTGCTCTTTGACGAACAGATCAATTATTTTTCCGACTGCCGTTCTGCACATAGTCATTACCGCATGCTCACTAATGAGTTGCAGCAAACGCTCGGTCTTGATACGGAAGGCAAAGTGACCAATGCCGCTAAGGCTTTGCACCTGGTGGCCGAGCAAATGCATAAGCGGTCACTTATAGTTGTATTTAGTGATATGATGGATGGTGCGGAGCACATCGAAGATCTGTTTTCTGCTATTCAGCATCTCCGGTATAACAAACACGAGGTGATATTATTTCATATTGTGGACGGGTCGCATGAGCTTGATTTTGAATTTGAGAACCGTCCTTACGAATTTGTGGACATGGAAAGCGGAGACCGTATCAAGTTGCAGCCACAACAAATAAAAGAACAATATATTAGTAAAATGCGCGATTTTCAACAGCTCGTTGAAAGCCGCTGCCACCAGTACCAGGTAGATAGGGTTGCAGTTGACCTGTCGAAGCCTGTTGATGAGGTATTGCATGCTTTTATAATTAAGCGGAACAAGTTGATGTAATCATCAGTATTTTTTCCTAACTTTGCATCCCGTTTGCAGAAAAAGTGGGCTTGCAGTTAGTGCCGGAGTTGGGGTGTAAGGTCGGATATTTGTTTATTTGATTGATAACCAGTGATTTGGAAGATGTTTTTCGGCGGAATGGAGACTGCAAAATAGTTTTTTGAGATGAAGCATACCCGGGAGTTTGAGATTGCCTGGCAGGGGTTAAAACCCGGACCTCATGTCTATGTGTATGATATAGACGACAAGTTCATGCAGGAGCATGAGGCCGACGGCAGTTTCAGCAATTGGGCAGCAAGGGTGACCTTGAGATTTGATAAGCATGAGAATTTCTTCATGCTGCACTTTGATATAGGTGGTAGTGTTTCGGTGCCGTGCGACAGGTGCGGAGATGATTTTAAACTGGCGCTGTGGGATGAGTTCGACCTGATCATTAAACTGACAGGAGAACCTACAGACGAGATAGAGGATGAGGACGATGTGGTGTTCATTCCGCGCAGCGAAACAGTAATAGACATCAGCAACTGGCTGTATGAGTATGTGATGTTGAGCATTCCTTTGCAGCGCATACACCCTGACGGGGCTGATGGCTCATCGGGCTGTAACCAGCAGGCGCTGAAGTTGCTCGATCAGTTGGCAGATCACCCTGAAGAACCGCATACCAACCCGCTTTGGAAAGGGCTGGAAGGTATAAAGATCGAAAAAGACAAGAAGCCGAAGAGGTCGAAGGAACAGTAGTAGATTCTGAATTGTAAGTTTTAAAAATTAATTAGTAACCAATAAATAAAGTAAGATGCCTAATCCTAAAAGACGACACTCACAACAAAGAGGCGCAAAGCGTCGTACGCATTACAAGGCGACCGCTGAAACATGGAGCGTTGACAAGGTAACAGGTGAGAGCCACCTGCGTCACCGCGCTCACTGGGTAGAAGGGAAACTGTACTACCGTGGCCGTGTTGTAGTTGACAAAGCGCCTGCTGCTGCAGAGGGAGAAACGAACCAATAACCATATTATTTTCATTTAATGAAGATAGGGCTTGACATCATGGGCGGCGATTTCGCTCCCGCTGAGGCTGTTAAAGGTGTGCGTTTGTTTTTTGAGCAGGAGCCGGATTCTCCGGTTCACATGGTGCTCATTGGCGATGCCATTGCCTCAGCCCCTTATATGTCATTATTAGATGCCTACCGTCATCGCTTCACTTTCATTGAGGCGCCAGAGGTGATCGGTATGCACGAGCATCCCACAAAAGCACTTAAAGAAAAGCCCAATTCCAGTATTGCTATTGGATTTGGGCTTTTACTTAAAGGCAAAACAGACTCATTCATCAGTGCCGGCAATACCGGTGCCATGATGGTGGGTGCCATGTATTCTGTCAAGGCTATTGAGGGTATTCTTCGCCCTACTATCGCTACGCCTATACCGCGTATCGACGGTAAGTTCAATTGCCTGCTTGATGCGGGCATCAACGCCGATTGTAAACCGGAGCACCTGGTGCAGTTTGCGCAATTGGGTTCGCTTTACGCGCACTATATCCTTGGTGAAGAAAATCCCCGTGTCGGCCTCCTGAATATAGGTGAGGAAGAAGGCAAGGGCAATCTGCTTTGCCAGGCCACCTATCCATTGCTGAAGGAACTGCCCGGCATCAACTTCGTAGGCAACATAGAGGGCAGGGACATCTTCCTCAATAAGGCCGATGTGATCGTTTGTGAGGGCTTTGTGGGCAATGTTGCCATCAAGATGGCTGAATCCATTTACGACATTTTCAAAGGTCAGAAAGGTATCTCTGATCCGTTCCTCGATAACTTCAATTTTGAGATATACGGCGGCACCCCTGTGCTTGGTGTCAACAGCCCTGTTATCATCAGCCATGGCATTGCGCACGCATTTGCCTTCCGCAATATGATAGATGTGGCAGCCCGTATGATCAGCTCCGACCTTACCGGTACTTTCAAGCAGCGCTTCAAGCCTGCGGTAGCATAACATATTCTCCGGTTATGGCTTCCTGTAAACGTATCTATTGCATAGCGGGTATGGGTGCAGATGAGCGCATTTTCAGCAGGCTGTCTGTTGATGGCTACGAACTTGTATATGTGCCATGGGCTCCGTTGTTGCCCAAAGACACACTTGCTTCTTATGCGAAGAAAATGTCTGACAAGATACCCGGAGATTCGCCACTGATACTGGGCATGTCCTTCGGTGGAATGGTGGCGGTAGAGGTAGGCAAGCTGCGGCCCGTTGAAAAGATAATACTGGTGTCCAGCGCGCGCGATTCTTCCCAGCTTCCCCGTATCAGTAAATTGCCATTCGGTGCTGCATTGCTTGATGGTACACCGGGCTTTCTATACAAGACCACCAGCCGTATCACCAATTGGTTCATAGGCGCCAGAACTCCTGATGAGCACAAATTGCTTGACAGCATGATATTGGATGCTCCTCCGGATTTTATCAGGCTGGCCCTTAAATGTGTTATCGGGTGGCATAACCATAATGCTCCGGGAAATATTTTCCAGGTACATGGTACAAAGGACAATCTCATTCTTCCTGCAAATGTTCATCCGGATCATTGGGTAAAAGGAGGTACACATCTTATTGTCTATACACATGCAGCCGAGGTGGGCAGCGTCATTGCCGCCGCGCTGAAATAATCCCACAGGACTTACTAACTTAGCCTTTCCATGATCAGCCTGAAACGTATCAACACTCCGCTTGGCGTTATGCGCCTCGGTGCCACCAACAAAGGGATATGCCTGTTCGATTTTCAATATCGCAGAAGCATAGAGGGTATCATGGACCGCATTGAGACACTATCAAATGACAAGTTCAAGGATGGAGACAGCCCGTTCTTCGGGGTATTGGAAGATCAGATGGGTGAATATTTTGCCGGCACGCGCAAGGTATTTGATGTGCCGCTGCACCTCATCGGAACGCCCTTCCAGAAGAGTGTTTGGGAGGGTTTGCTGAAGATACCCTACGGCGAGACAAGGTCGTACAAGCAGCAGTCTGTTTTTCTTGGAAATGAAAAGGCCATCAGGGCGGTGGCCAGCGCCAATGGCGACAACGGTATAGCTATTATTGTTCCCTGTCACCGGGTAATAGGCGAGGATGGTAGCCTCACAGGTTATGGCGGTGGATTACAGAGAAAGAAATGGCTCCTCGATCATGAGGCAAGAAACTGCGGAAGGAGCACGCAGGCCGAACTGTTCTGATCATTCCTTCTCCAGCACCACAAACAGGTAGTCTCCCTTATCGTTTTCGTATTGTTGTTTGATGTCCTTAAAAGTACCATTGTCAATGCTGGTTCTCAAGGCTGCAAATCCGTTCTCCAGTTCTTCTTTATCTGCATACAGTGAAAAGTAAGAGATGCCATTGATAATGGCCGGATCGAAATACCGCTCCGGATCATGTTTTCCGGAATACCCGAAAAGGTCCTGCAACCTTTCATGAACAAAATACTTTTCTGTTTGCAGTAGTTTCAGTCCCGCTTCCTGCGCATAACCTGACAGTGTATCCAAACGCAGAGACCTTGCCATTCCCCGCTGCATCATTTGTGGAAAGAAATGGTTGAACCAATATGACGCTTCTTGTTCCGGAGTAAAAGTAAAGATGACCATGCGGGCGCCGGGCTTCATAACACGTGCCAGTTCTCTGAACCCGCGTCGATGGTCTTTCCAGTGGTGCACGGTTAGTGTGGCGATACAACCATCTATGCTGCATGTACTAAGCGGGATGTCTTCTGCCGTGCCCTTGGCCCAACGGATATTGCTATTCTTACCTTTTGCTTCAGCCAGCATCACATCAGACGGGTCAACACCGGTCATGTTAAGTCCTTCTTCGTATAGCTTTATTGTATAGTTACCTGTACCGCACCCTATGTCCAGGTATGTTTTGTTATTGGCCGGTTGCAACAGTTCGTACAGCCTGGACACTATGTAAGGATCTGCTTTTCGGGTTGTGTTATAACCGGTACCTATGGTGTTGTACACTATTTGCTCCTCCATATAGATAAATTAAAACAGGCTTAGTTGGTTGCTGCCCGGTTTTTGTTTAGGCGGCACAGATCTGCCAAATACAGTTCTGCCTCCGTATTTCCACGAATCTTTGCGTTCACGTTCTATCAATTGTTCAAAATTGTTATTGGGCTGAAAATCCTTTTCCAGTCGTTCAGCGGCCACAGAGAGTTTCTTTATTGCTTCATTCTTATCGTTAATGCCCATCTTTGCACGCCGTATGGCAGTGTCCAGCGTGCGTATGGCTTCATCATACACATGGGTTGGTACAGGGAAGGGGTGCCCGTCTTTGCCGCCATGTGCAAAGGAGAATCTTGCAGGGTCCTCAAAGCGGGATGGGGTGCCGTGTATCACTTCACTCACCAGCACGAGGGATTGCAATGTACGTGGTCCCAGCCCCTCCAGCAGCAATAGTGATTCCATATCCAGCCCTTCTTTTTCAAAAGCTACCGCAAGAACACTTCCGAGCCTTTTTATGTCCACATCCTTTGCTCTTACATCATGGTGTGAGGGCATCAGCAGTTTTCGCACCTCCGGCTGCAACCTGTCGGGTCCTTGCTGCGCCAGTTGCAATACGCCTTTGCGGGTGCTGTCAGCGTCTTTATCTGTTACATTGATGATGGGTCCCTGCCCGGCACCGTAAATAAATGTGTGTGGAGTTTCTACAAACGATGTCAGCGTTGGTGAATGCCAATGATAGCGCCGGGCCATACCATTGCTGTCGTTCATTCCTTGCTGGATCACGGTCCAGTCGCCTTCGCTGCTCAGGATAAAGGAGTGTATATATAGCTGGTAGCCATCCTGTATGGCAGTATTATCTACTTTGGCTGATAGTTTGCTGCTGCGCACAAGCAGGTCTCCGTTCAGTCCCGTTTGTTCGGCTATGCGCAGCAACTCGGTAGGGGTTTCTTTCGAGAATCTCCCCTTGCCACCGCAGATGTAGATGCCCAGTTCTTTTGAGCGCTGGTTCACCGATCTCTTTAACGCACCCATTACCGAAGTGGTGATGCCCGAGGAGTGCCAGTCCATGCCCAATACGCAACCGAGTGCCTGGAACCAGAAAGGGTCGCTGAGGCGTTGCAGTACTGCCGCTCTGCCATATTCCATCACAATAGCTTCCACTATCTCCACACCCAGCCTGCTCATGCGCTCATACAGCCAGGGAGGCACCTGGCCATAGTGTAGCGGCATATCGGCATACGAGCGGCTCATACTGCAATTTACGAATCTGTAAGGGGATAGAGATACATATACAGTTAATATAAACAAAATAACCGGCAACTGACCATTTAATATCTGGAATTGGTATTTTTGTAAAAATCAATCTTGGTATCATGAAATACGCCATAATTGTTCTCGCTGCATGTTGCCTGCTGGCTGCTTGTGTTAAGAATGCTACTAATGCACAGGATCAGAACTGTTATACTTGCTACATGACAGACTCTGTATACTCAAATATCCCGAAGCTGGCTGCAGGTGCCAGCGTGGATAGCAATGTTGTCTGCGATTATACTGATGGATCTATTAAGAACTATCAGAAGAATAATACCAAAATTGATACACTTTATCATAAGAACGATACACTGGTTATTAAGAACCACCTCGTTTCCTGCAAGTATCTGAAACCGTAACATAAGTTTAAACCGGGTAGCTGGAATAGTGTGCCTTTCCGGAAAGGTTCCCGTTTTGGAACGTGCAAGTCGCCGCCGTAGATATCAGGGAATCGGATATCCCTGACCAGACGTAATTGGTAATGTAAAACAATAATTTGCGGAAAAGGTCCGCAGCCTGGCGCATGTTGCAATAAGTTAAACCCGTAGTTGATGACTAAGAAAACATCTTCTCCAACTCTCTGAATCCTTCAGTGGGATTGAGGTTTTCCCACAGCATCTTGTATATGAATGATGCGATAGGTATGGAAATAGAAAACTCCTTGCTTACAGATTGCATACCGCGTGAGGCGAAGTAGCCTTCAGCCACCATGTTCATTTCCAGCATGGTTGCTTTTACTGAATAACCCTTCCCGATCATGGCTCCGAATGTGCGGTTTCGGCTGTGGAGCGAGTAGCAGGTCACCAGCAGGTCGCCAAGGTAGGCGCTTGTATGGAAATCCGGGTGCTCGTTAGAAGGATGCACTTTCTCAAAGTGGTCCTGCAAAAAGTGGTACATCTCCCGGTAGCAGTTGGTGATGTAAACACTCAGGAAGTTATCACCATAGTCAAGGGAGTGTGCTATGCCGGCACCAATGGCATAAATGTTCTTGAGTACAGCGGCAAATTGCGCACCCCATATGTCGTGATTAACAGTCGTATTCAGGTATTGGTTGCGGAAGGTTGCGGCAACTGCATTGGTCAGGCTGTCATCCAGTCCGGAGAAAGTGAGGTAGGAGAGGCGTTCGTCAGCTATTTCCTCTGCATGGCATGGGCCGGTAATGGAAATGTATTTTTCAAGAGGGTATTCGAAACGGGAAACCATGAAGTCATTGAGCAGCAGATTGGCATCCGGCAGAATACCCTTGATGGCTGAAATGATATTCTTTTGCTGCCATACGGATCTGTCCACCTGTTCTATCACCTGCTGCACATATGCCGATGGTACAGCTACTATCACAGTGTCGCAGGCCGCCAGCATGCCGTTTAGGTCGTTGGTAGGCAGAATGCTGTCCGGTAAGAAACGTACAGAAGTCAGGTAATGCGGATTGTGCTGCCGGGTGCGCAGGTAGTTAATGGCTTCCTCATTCCGTACCCACCAGTGTATGGTATGACCGTTGTCGGTCAGTATCTTGGCCAGGGCGGTTCCCCAGCTACCATTACCTATGATCCCTATTTGTCCCGGTTTTCCGTTCTGCATTTCTTCCTGCTATCAGTCTTTTTTGGTCTCAAACAGTTTATTCTTGTCTGTTATCTTCACTTTCGCTTTGTCCTTTAGGGTTCGGGCAATAGCGCCATATGGTGCAGTTACTACCTGGTCTCCTTCTTTCAGGCCGTCAGTTATCTCCAGGTATTTATTGTCTTGTAACCCTGTCTTTACATCACGTAGGGCTACGGTATTTGCCTTACTGTCATAGACAAATACAACCTGCCTGATATTGTCGTTGGCAAAGGCTGTTTCATTCTTATTCTTTGTGCTATCCGGCCAGTCACGTGTAGTTACCGCGTTCACAGGTACAGAGAGGATATTATCCTGCCTGTTTGTCTGTATCTCTACTGATGAGGACATGCCCGGTTTGAATGGGAACTTCCCCTTAGGCATTTTCGCGACCAGGTCGTCGTAGCTGGATGGGAGTATCAGGATATGTACAGTATAGTTTGTTACCTGGTCTGTGCTGGTGCCGGCGGCCTTTGAGCTGCTCACCGCTATCTTCGACACTATTCCTTTGAATTTCCTGTTTCGGTAGGCATCCGCGTCAATGATCGTTGTGTCACCTATCTTTACTTTAGAGATGTCTGTTTCGCTTACGTCCACCCTTACTTCTATGCGGCTCATGTCGGCGATGGTCAGCATCTCTGTACCGGCATACTGAGCAGTTCCTACAACGCGTTCACCCTTTTTTACAAGCAGTTCGGATATGACGCCTGAAGTAGGGGCTACAACTGTTGTTTTCAGCAGGTTCTGTTGTGCCTGCGATAAGTTGGCCTGGGCGCCTTTAATGCCATAGGTGCCGCCTGTACTGCTGGCCCGGGCAGCATCAAATGTAGCCTTTGCCGATTTGAATGAAGCCTCGCCTTGCTCGAATTCGAGTTGGGATATCACTTTCTGCTCATAGAGTTTCTTATTCCTGTTGTAGGTAGCCATCGCCAGGTCATATTGCGATTGTGCCTGTGCCATCATCTCCCTTGAGTTGGTGGCAGATGCCCTGGATTGCTCCACCGATGCCTCGGCCTGGTTCACCATGGAGTTGTAGATAGCCGGGTTGATCTTTACAAGCACGTCTCCCTTTTTTACGCTGTCTCCCTCTTCCACATTAAGCACTATGATCTCCCCGCTCACTTCAGGGGCTATCTTTACCTGTGTCTCCGGGTATATCTTACCACTGGCTGTTACTGTCTCGGTGATGGTGTGGCGGGCTGCGCTTTCTACGGCTACCTTTATCTCGTCGCTGCCGTTGTTCTTATTCACAACTACCAGCACTACGATAAGTGCAACGCAAATGATAACGATCCACCAGATTGTTTTTGATTTCATGCGAAATGCTAATTACTTTGTAAATATATGCAATCCTCCTACTAACCTTATCTTCCTTCGCTGCCCGCAGCGGCCATTTCCAGTGGCGATACAAATATCAGCTTGCCATCAGGGTTCTGAGCCATCAATATCATTCCCTTACTTTCAATTCCTTTCATTTTGCGCGGTGCCAGGTTGGCGACCACGGTCACTTGCTTGCCTACTATTTCTTCCGGCTTAAAGTGCATGGCTATACCCGACAGTACGGTCCGCATTTCGCCACCACCCATGTCCAGTTCCAGCTTCAGCAGCTTATCGGCTTTCTCTACTTTCTCTGCCTTCATGATGGTGCCCACGCGAAGGTCTATTTTTGCAAAGTCGTCAATGGTTATTTCCGGTTTGCCGGCTGCTGCTTCCTGTGCCGGCGCAGCTTCTGTTGGTTTATTCTCCATTTTTGTTGTAGCAGGTTTGTTCAGGTTGTTCTTCAGTTTTTCCACCTGTGCCGCCACTTCCGCGTCTTCGATCTTTCGGAAGAGCAGTTCGGGGGCGCGAAGCGGGTAACCTGCATTCAGCAGGTTGGTCTTACCGGCATTCTCCCAGTCCAGCATGCGGTCCACCACCTTCATCATATAGCACATCTTTTGCGCGGTGAAGGGCAGGAACGGGTTTGCGAGTATGGCAAGGTTTGCGGTGAGCTGCAGGCATATGTGCAGGCAGTTATCTATCAGGGCCTGGTCGCCCGGATTTTGCTCCAGTGTTTTGGCAACGATCCATGGCTGTTTGTCCTGCATATATTTGTTGCCTTTGCGGGCAAGGTCCATTACCTCAAAGAGGCCATCTCTGAATTTATAATGCTCCAGGCAGTTCTGCACCCTGAATTTAGCGTCAAGTATTTCCTGGAACATTGCCCTGTCCGCATCATCCATCAGCACGGTATGCAACCTGGGCACTTTGCCGCCACATAGTTTGTGCATCAGCACAAAAGCGCGGTTCACGAAGTTGCCGAAGATGTTCACCAGCTCATTGTTTACCCTGTCCTGGAAGTCTTTCCAGGTAAAGTCATTGTCTTTGTTCTCCGGGGCATTGGCGCACAGCACGTAGCGTAGCATGTCCTGCTGTCCGGGGAAGTCCTTGACATATTCATTTACCCACACCGCCCAGTTTCGGGAGGTGGATACTTTATCTCCTTCTATGTTCAGGAACTCATTGGCAGGCACATTATCAGGTAGCACAAATCCGCCATGCGCCTTTAGCATAGATGGGAATATGATACAGTGGAAAACGATATTGTCTTTGCCGATAAAGTGTACCAGCTTGGAGTCTTCGTTGCACCAGTAGTCGCTCCACTGTGGCGTTAGTTCCTTTGTCGCGCTTATGTAACCTATCGGTGCATCAAACCATACGTACAGTACTTTGCCTTTCGCGTCTTCCAAAGGTACAGGCACCCCCCAGTTACTGTCGCGTGTCATGGCGCGGGGTTGAAGGCCGCTGTCTATCCAGCTTTTGCATTGTCCGTAAACATTGGCTTTCCACTCGTCTTTCTTACTATCTACTATCCATTCTTTCAGCCAATCTTCGTATTTATCGAGCGGGAAATACCAGTGTTTTGTTTTTTTCTTTACCGGCACCGCGCTGCTCAGGGCGCTGCGCGGGTTAATGAGTTGCTCCGGTGATAACGTACTGCCGCAACGTTCACACTGGTCGCCATAGGCATTTTCGTTGCCGCAAACCGGGCATGTACCAACTATATAACGGTCTGCCAGGAATATGTCTTTCGATTCGTCGTAATACTGCTCGCTTTCCCGTTCGTCAAATACCCCTTTATCATACAGGTTCTTAAAGAATGCCTGAGAGGTTTCGTGGTGCACTTTGTTTGATGTGCGCGAGAAAATATCAAAGGAGATGCCCATGTCGGCAAAGCTCTCCTTGATGATAGCATGGTACTTATCTACAACATCCTGCGGTGTGATGCCTTCTTTCATGGCACGTATGGTGATAGGCACTCCGTGCTCATCGGTACCGCATATAAATAATACATCCTTCTTCCTTGCTCTCTGGTATCGCACATATATATCGGACGGCAGGTAGCAACCGGCCAGGTGGCCTATATGCACAGGGCCATTGGCATAGGGCAGCGCTGCCGTCACTAAGTATCGTTTATGTTCCATTCGTTGTGTCTCGTTCAAAACAGCCTGCAAGATAGTCAATAGGCGGCAGTTTTTTGGGTGCAGAAACCACCGCTCAGGCTGCCTTTTGATAATATTCTTCATGGTCCGGGCAACCTGTTCACCCATTGATGCATTTATATTAAAATGAAAACGACAGAACGCATTATAAATTTAAATTTTCATTATTGCTCCAACTAACCTGTTTTTCACTTGTCTATACTATTGCTAAAACCATTCCGTTATTGTAACCAAAACATACCGAACATGAGAAACCTGTTTCTGACCATCTGTCTTTTGCTCTCCGCACGCCTTTATGCGCAACCTAACCTGACCGGTTCTGCTTGCAATCCTGTTCCCGGAGATAAGTTCTACCAGCATTACTGCGACTATACCGGTGTTTCTGAAGGTGCTGCCGGACACGGAGTAACATGGAATTTTGCCTCACTATCTGAATTGGGGATCGATTCCATGACTTACGATCCTTGCCTCGGCACTTTATATTGCGATTCCTTTTCAGGTAGCAACCTGTCCACTCATGATAATTATGGATATTATGAGTACTATGTAGGTGATGCAGGCCAGTTTGCCGAAGTAGGAGAGGGTGATTCATATGTCCTTACCTATTATACAGACCCGCTCGCTTTGCTGAAGTATCCCATGAGTATCGATACGGTGGCGATAGACACTTATTTTTCCTATACCCCCGCCTATGCCTATTACGACTACCAGGCAGATACTATGATAGGCGATGGCTACGGAACACTCATATTGCCTTCCGGAACGTACAACAATGTTTTACGTGTTCACCTTATTGCGATGAACGATGACAGTGATATCAGTGTTACGCCTGCCGTTGTTACCCATGCGCGTAATGATATCTATATGTGGTGGACACCGGGATTTCATAACCCCCTGCTTATCATGGGGTATGATACATCTGTAAGTACATCAATAGAGTTTGTCTCTTATTATACTAAACCCGCCCTGGTGCCGTCTTCTGTAAAAGAGGTGCTGCCTGTTGGCGATGTCAGGATATATCCGAATCCTGTACGCGATAGGGTGAACATTTCTTACGCTTCACCAAACAGGCAGGAGGTATCAGTAGCTGTTACCGATATGTCGGGAAGATTGGTAGGAGATGATATAAAGCAAACAGTGAATGAGGGAGCCAACACGATCTCATACCCACTATCATCCTTACCCTCAGGAATATATTTGCTGCGCCTTCAGACCGGTGATGGTGTTATTGTCAGGAAGTTTCAGGTAGTGCATTAATTACGCTGACCGATTTTGGAGTAGCGCTGTTGCCTATTCGACAGCGCTATTTCTTTTTAGATGGTTTTGGCGTCAGGGCGCTCACGTATTCGAAGCTCATCCTGAACCACGGTTGCAGGTCTTTCGTTTTCCTGAGCAATGCATCGGGAACGACAACATACTCCTTTTGAACGATACCGTAAGCCTCCCGGAGGGTGGACTTGTATTTCTTAAGGAATGTCCCGATGCCATCCTTTGGTAGCCTCAGGCCCAGCGTTCCCTGCTCATCCATCAGGGAGAACATATGCCCATTGTGCGAGGTGTAGGGAACTGCGGCTCCCTTTCTTTCTACACCTGTCATAGTGCCGATCAGACGATCATACAGATCCAGTTTCTCCTGTGGTACGGAGCTTCGCTCTTTTGATGCCTTTGCCATTTATTTTATTAGTTTGTCCGCATCTGGTGGCACTGCCCGGCGTTCACTGGCATTTCCTACGCTTATTATCTTGCTCGAAAATTTACGTCCCGTGATCATGTCGTCCCAGCTCACGGGCTGTACATCCTTACTTGCAGTTGCCATTTGGTGTGCCGCCAGGTAGGCTTTCGCATCCGGATAATAGATCCAGAAGAGTGGCTTTATTGTTGCTGTGCCATCAGCAGCTACCGTACTTGCGCAAGGGGCTAATCCCAGTATTCTCACCTCCATATGCCCGGGCTTATCCTTGTCCACAAACAGCCAGTCCTCCTTTATTCTGAACCGGGATATTTTGTCGGCAGATACCGGGTTTCCTGCTTCTGTGGCGTTTTTCAGAATATCATTTACTTCATCTGCCGTCAGGGTATAGTTGAAGTTCTCGGTCTTCGGGCTATAGGCTTTTATCTTCCCGTTCCTCACACCATCCGCAAGTATGCCTGCCAGTGCGCAGTGGTCATCGCCGTTTCCGTTCATGAACAATGGTCTGTTATTGTTATCGCTCAGGTCTGCATCCCGGAACACTTTCTTTTTCCAGGCTACGTCCCGCTCCATCAGGCCGTTGTATGTCGCGTATCGTTCTGTGGCAGATGCTGGTGAAATGGTACTGAGCGTACTTTGAGCATTTGCGGTAAGGCCGATCATCAACAATGTGATCGTTGGGAGGAATCGTAGTATCATATAGTTAAATTTAGAAAATAAATGTGATAAAATGGCTATTTGAAGCAATGACCTGGTAAGTGACAGGCTCATTTTACAAAGGTTGCACTGCCTCTTAGGATATATCGGGAAGATATGATCTCGAAATTGATGATATAATCAAATAGTGAATTCCTTTTCAAAGATTTACTTTTGCATGGTACGACTACTAATGTTACAATGATCTTTTACAAATACCACGGTACCGGCAACGATTTTATCTTGATAGACAACAGGGAAAGCCTTGTCTCCTTAACAAAGGAGCAGATCGCGCATCTTTGTCATCGCCGTTTCGGCATCGGTGCCGATGGACTGATGCTGCTGCAGCGTGAGGCCGGTTACGACTTTCGTATGGTCTATTACAATTCTGATGGCGGGGAGAGCACTATGTGTGGTAACGGCGGACGTTGCATCACAGCCTTTGCCCGCGACCTCGGCATCATTGCCACCATCGCCGATTTTGTGGCCATAGACGGTCCACACACGGCTCATATAGATGATAACGGGCTCATCAGCCTGCACATGAACGATGTGGACAGCATGTACATACACGAAGGATATACGATACTCAACACAGGGTCACCGCATTATGTTCGTTGGGTGAAGGATGCCCGGATGGAGGCCGTAGTATCAGAGGGTAGGAGAGTGCGCAATCTGCCTGAGTTCAATCCCGGCGGCATCAATGTCAACTTTGTAGAGATAGCACAGGGTAAGCTGGTGGTGCGTACTTATGAGCGTGGAGTAGAAGACGAAACCTATAGTTGTGGTACCGGTGTCACCGCTGCAGCCATTGCAGCCACCTGTTCAGAAACAGGTGCCTTCAAAACAGCAATAGAAACCCCCGGCGGACAATTAACGGTATCTTTCACCAAAGACTCCGAGCATTCTGCAAAAGATGTAGTGCTTACTGGGCCTGCGGTTTTTGTTTTTAAAGGAGAGATAAATGTATAGAGGTGGTGAGCCGTTTCTCTAACTCTTCAACGCCACATAATTCTCAATCGGCAATCGCTTGGCTATAGAACGGGCCAATGTCATCTCATCAGCATATTCCAGCTCACCGCCAAAGGCTATACCCCGGGCTATGGTGGTGATCGTTACCGGTAGGTCCTTTATCTGCCGGGCTATATAATAGACTGTTGTGTCGCCTTCTATCGTCGGGCTCAGCGCCATGATCAGCTCAGTAGCCCCCGATTCCTTTACCCGGTCATGCAGGGTGGCAATGTTCAGTTGCTCAGGGCCCACGCCATCCAGCGGAGACAGTATGCCCCCCAGCACATGATACAGGCCGCTATATTGTTGGGTGCTTTCTATGGCCATTACATCACGTATGTTCTCTACCACGCATATCTGGCTCCTGTTGCGGCCGGGGTTCACACATATCGAGCATACATCACTGTCCGATACATTGTGGCATTGCTTGCAGAAATGTATGCCATGGCGCATCCGGGATATCGCTCCGGCAAATTCATCCACTTCCGTCACATCTGTTCGCAGCAAGTGCAGCACCATCCGAAGAGCAGTTTTTTTCCCTATTCCGGGCAATCTCGAAAACTCCTGTACGGCGTCTTCAATAAGTTTTGAAGAAAATATCATGGACACAATAGATACGCGCCACAAATTTAGGTGATAGTAACAATACCGCCCCATTTCATGTTTCCAAACCCTTAACAAATTTTTAGGCGGTGCGCTACCAACTTGTTTCATTTTTATTGTATTTTGCACACATGCGTCGGTTCTTAGCGCTCATATTCCTGTTCATCTTTTCCTTCCAGGTCATTCCTGTGAAGGGTATCGCCCGCATGTTACATAAGTGCCAGGCTACCGAAGATGTGCAGCAGGATGATGCGTCCGCCGACGATGCTATCGTAAAGGCTGCCGATTACAACGACGTGCTTTTCGATCACAGTTATTCCTTTGAATACACGGCTGCAGCCCCTGTTGTTGCAGAGGCACAGTCCGTTCCCGTGTGTTACCGGGTAGTTTATCCGCCCGCCCACATTACCGAGATATTATCTCCGCCGCCTAACTGTTAGTTGGTGGTTTGCGGTGGCATTATTGCCGCCCGTCCCCGCATGTCAGGCATGTAGTTTTTCATTGATCCTTAAGGCTGTTTTCAAAGATATTCCCCTGCATATTTGTGTGGTTAATGTCGGGGATTTAGGGAGGAGATTATAGGGCCCCTGAGCAAGGCTTTATTTCTCTTCCCTTTTACTTTTATTAAGAAGCATCCAGTATCCATCTCTATGCCCAAATCTCAAAATCAAGTATCGAGTATCCAGCATCCAGCATCCAGTATTCTGCATCAAGCCCCCAACTCTATGAACCCGATATCTGCCCCTGCACCAAAAGCCTGCCTGATGCGTTCGGGATGTGTATCCGTAAGTATCACCTGCCCGAAGTCGGCGCTGCGAATAATGCGCAGCAGTGCTTCCATCCGGTTCTGATCCAGCTTTTCAAAGATGTCGTCCAGCAGCAATATGGGTTTATGCCCCAGCTTGTCGCTCAGGTAGGCATATTGGGCCAGCTTTAGCGCAAAGAGGAAACTCTTCTTTTGTCCCTGCGATCCGAATTGTTTCAACTGCATACCACTTAGCTGAAAGTCCCAGTCGTCCTTATGTATGCCGCGTAGCGTGCGCTGGTAGCGCAGGTCATGCTGCAGGTCTTTATCCAGCCAGTCTTGTAAAGGCTTTTGAGATAGGTCGCTATTATAGGTCACCTGTATTGGCTCCCTGCCTTCAGAGAGCATATGGTAGTATTTGTCAAGTAGTGGCAAAAACACTTTGATGAAGGCCGTCCGTTCTTTGTAGATATAGGCGGCATTGCCTGAGAGCTGGCTGTTGTAAAATTCCAGTTCCGCAGTGCTTTCGTTCGGTTTTATTGCATAGTTCTTCAGCCAGGCGTTACGTTGCAGCAGTACCCGCTGGTAATGCATCAGTTTTTCCAGGTAGGTCTTGTCCACCTGCCCCAGTATGCTGTCTATCCATTTTCTTCGTTGTTCACTGCTGCCGTTTATCAGTTCGGTATCGTCGGGCGCTATCATCACAGCAGAATAAACGCCTATATGATCGGTGATCTTCTCGTATTCTACTTCGTTTTTATATATTTCTTTTTTACCGCCCCTCCATTTACATATAATTTCTTCATCTGTGTCGTTGCGCCGGAAGGTCCCGGCCACCCGGAAACCATCCATGCCGTTCTGCACTGTATTCTGCTGGTAAGAGGTAAAATAGCTCTTGGTGTAGCACAGGTAGTAAACGGCATCCAGCAGGTTGGTCTTCCCGCTACCGTTCGGGCCGGTGATACAGGTCACAAGGGTAGGGAACGCATATCGGGCTGAAGAATAGTTGCGGTACTGTACCAGCGTTATTTTATTAATAGTGTTCAAAGAGTAATTGGTACCAAAAGTTTTTATAAATTCGCACAAATTTAAAAAATAGTGCAGACTCCTTTCGGGAAAGAAACATATTTGTATTGGTACGAGATCATGTTACTGCTCCGCCGTTTTGAAGAAAAGGCAGGTCAGTTATATGGTATGCAGAAAATTCGTGGTTTTTGTCATCTCTATATCGGGCAGGAGGCAGTAGCTGCAGGTGCCATGACCGCTATGCGCGATGATGATAACATGATCACCGCCTATCGCGATCATGGATTGGCCATAGCCAAGGGTATTTCCGCTAACGAATGTATGGCAGAGCTTTATGGCAAGGCTACCGGTTGCACCAAGGGAAAAGGGGGCAGCATGCACTTTTTCTCAAAAGAAAAGCGATTTTTTGGCGGCCACGGTATCGTGGGCGGCCAGATAGGCCTCGGCGCGGGTATCGCGTTTGCCGAGCAATACAACGGTTCCGACCGCGTTACCGTGTGTATGTTTGGTGATGGCGCTGCAAGGCAGGGCCTGCTTCACGAAACATTCAATATGGCTGTGCTCTGGCAGTTGCCTGTGGTGTTCATTTGCGAGAACAACTACTATGCAATGGGTACTTCCCTTGAACGTACTTCTAAAGTAATGGATATCTACCCGTTGGCCGATGCATACGATATGCCCGGCGACAGCGTGGACGGCATGAGCTGCGAAGAGGTGCATAAAGGATTGGAAAGGGCTATTCGCCGTGCCCGTGAGGGTGGCGGGCCTACTTTCCTTGAGATCAAGACTTATCGTTATCGCGGACACTCTATGAGCGACCCCGCAAAATACCGCTCTAAAGAAGAGCTGGAAGAGTATAAGGACAAAGATCCCATCAACCAGGTACTCAAGACCATTATGGATAATAAGTGGGCTACAGAAGAGCAGATAGAGCAGATCAATGAAAAGGTGAAACAGGAAGTGGAAGAGTCAGTAAAATTTGCTGAAGAAAGCCCATGGCCCGATGATAATGAACTGTACAAAGATATTTACGCAGATCAGAATTATCCGTTCATTACAGATTAAAAATTAAATCATAATAATAAAGTAAAAGCGACAATTTTTTAAATAATTATGGCAAACTCAACACGTCCACAGGTATCTGAACCAAAGTTAAAGGATGAGGATATCAACCCGCTGACCCTCGATAAGGTTGAAGGTTTCTATGAAACGAACAAGAAAATGATCAACAATATCACTATCGCCTTGCTGGTAGTTATTGGTGGTTATTATGGTTATACTTATTTATACAAAAAACCTTCAGAAGAAAAAGCGGCAACTGCGTTATCTATGGCACAGCGCTACTTCGAGGTTGACTCTTTGAATCTCGCTATGAACGGCGATGGTAAGAACCTGGGCTTCACCAAGATATCGAAGAAGTACGGCGGCACTGGTGCCGGCAACCTGGCACACTACTATGAAGGTGTTTGCTTTCTGAAGATGGGCGATCCGGCCAGTGCTATCAAGTCTTTGAAAGAATTCAATGGCAAGGGTACATTACTCGAGGCAATGGCAGCAGGCGTTCTTGGTCAGGCATACATGGAGAGTGGCGACGCGGCTAAGGCTATCGAAAGCTTTAAGAAAGCTACTGCCGATAAAGATGATAACCTGGTGACGCCTATGTACCTGTATCACATGGGGTTGGCTTATGCCACTTCCGGCAAGACAAACGAAGCAAAGGAGACATTCAAGCGCATTCGCGATGAATATCCGAAGAGCATCCAGGCACGTGATATGGATAAGGAACTGGCTCGTCTTGGCGAGGTGAACTAAGAGGTTTTTAATTTTTTATATCATTCCCCTTTTTACCTTTACGGCGAAAAGGGGATTTTTTTTATGGCATTATCACAGAACAGTTCGTCATTGCTGGACACAACCTCCCTGGAGCAGTTAAAGAGCGCCAGGGTAGGTATTGTATGTACCGAATGGAATGACAGGATAGTTAGGGAGCAGCTAAATGGTTGCGAAAGCATCTTGCATAGGTTTGGTGCCGGTATCTCAGAAAGGATCGTGGTTCCCGGCAGTTTCGAGCTCCCTTTTGGTTGCCGGCAGTTGTGGGAGCAACATAAGGACAAGGCAACGCGCCCCGAGGCTATCATTGCATTCGGTGCGGTCATCCGCGGAGGCACGCCGCATTTCGATTATGTGTGCCGTGCAGTTACTGATGGCGTGCTGCAATTAAACCTTTTACTGCCTGTGCCAGTCATATTTGGTGTGCTGACATTGGATAATGAAGCGCAGGCCTGGGAGCGTCTCGGTGGTGTTCACGGACATAAGGGAGAGGAGGCTGCACTTACTGCATTGAAGATGATAAGCATTTGCCGTCGTGGTAATTGATAGCAAAAACTGAGAAATTGTTGTATTTAACAATACTTATGCTTTTCACAATCAGCAGGAACGGTTTTGGGAATTAAATTTGTTATACACTACTTCAAACAATACTATATGAAAAGTATCCCGGTTCGTTTGGCAGGCCTTATTTTCCATTTTCTTTAATGTACGTCCCGTTGCATGCGCTGAAACATATTTGCCACGCCCGTTTCTTTTACGACGAGCTGACATATTAGATGTCCGATGATCCGGAATATGGTAATGTTTGGGTGCCCAATGAGGAGGCCGGTTATCGCCCCTATGCGTCACGTGGCCACTGGGCTATGACAGAATATGGTAACATGTGGGTGTCTGATGTGCCCTGGGGATGGGCATGCTATCACTACGGCCGCTGGACATATAATCCTTACTACGGCTGGGTATGGGTGCCGGGTTACGAATGGGCTCCGGCATGGGTAAGCTGGCGTTCAGGTGGTGGTTACTATGGCTGGGCGCCAATGACTCCCGGCATCAGTGTCGGTATGTCTTATGATTACCCCGACAATTACTGGGTATTTGTAGGCCCCGATTACTTGTATCAGCCCAATGTGTACAGTTACTATCAGCCTCGTCACGTGCGCAGGTATATTACGCAGACCACTATCATTAACGAAACATATATCGACAACTCAACGCGGATCACTTATTACTATGGCCCTCGCCGTGAGGTAATAGAGCGCGAATGTCACCGTCCGGTGCAGGTTTACAATGTTTCCAGGACAAGCGCGCCAAGACAAACCAACATTTCCGGCAATACGGTTCAGATATATCGCCCTGCTGTGAACAGATCGTCTTTTAACACAGCTCGCCCTTCACAGGTAGTGAGAGCGCCACAACCTGTTGGCCGCCCGCAGAGTTTCAGCCGTTATGAACTGAACAGGCAGCCGGAGTTCAGGCAAACAATGCCTTCAAGAGGTAGTAATCCTTCCGGCCGTTACGAACAGTCACGCAGGGATAGCCGTTACGATAATCGTCCGCAGGATGATATCTATCAGAACAACAGGCGTGGTGGCGACCAGGGAGTAAGGTCAAGGGAGCAATCAAGGCCGGAGCCACAGCGTTTCGACAACAATCGTCAGCAGCGCGAGATGCCGGACAGGCAACAGCGTCTCGACGACCCGAACCGCCAGCGTATGGAGAACCAGCAGAGGACCCAGGAGTCACAGCGTTTCGACAACAGCCGCCAACAGATGCAGCAGCGCAACGATGATGCACAGCGCCAGCAGATGCAGCAACGCAACGATGATGCACAGCGTCAGCAGCGCATGCAGGATCAGCAACGCCAGCAAATGCAGCAACGCAATGATGATGCACAGCGTCAGCAACGTATGCAGGACCAGCAACGCCAGCAGATGCTGCAACGCAATGATGATGCACAGCGTCAGCAACGCATGCAGGACCAGCAACGCCAGCAGATGCAGCAACGCAATGATGATATGCAGCGTCAGCAACGTATGCAGCAGCAGCAAATGCAGCAACAGAGGCCGCAACCTCAGATCCAGCAGACACAGTCAAGGCCATCTATGCACGACAGGAAAGATGATAATAACAACAACAATAATAACAGCAGTAACAACAATAATAGCAATAACGGTGGCGGTATGAGAAGGCGCTAACTATTTTAAAAAGAAGAAAGAAAGCCATCGCATCTGCGGTGGCTTTTACATTTTGGCCAGGTACACTTTCTCGCCGTCCTTTAAATAGTAAGGTGGCTCAAACCCCGGCATTGCCGTGGCGCGTACATAGCGGTCTGTCTTTTCCTTATCCCAGGCAGGGTCTATCACTTTCAGATCTGCCATCTCATTACGGAAATGCAGGCTGGTGCCATACTTGGGAATGAGTAGTTCCTGTGGCACAGGTGTATAATTGCCGTTCACTATATGAGCGAGTGTCTGTTTGAATAAGTTCAGTGAGGCCTTGTATGTGATCTGGTACAGGTCATTTACCCAGCAGTTCTCCGGTATCGGGAACCGCTTCTGAAACAATATGTCGCCGTGGTCAATTCTGGTGTCAATTTTATGGATCGTCACCCCGAATTCTTCCTTCTGATCTATAATGGCAAATGAGAACTGGTTACTGCCCCTGTATTCAGGCAGGGGAGCCATATGCAGGTTTACAGCTACTTGCCTTGCCTTATCTATATGTTGCTGTTTGATGATCTGGTGATACTGTACCGAATATAAGATGTCACATTCAGGCAGTTCATCAAGGTTGTTGAGTACGGGTATGCCATGCTCAGTGGCAAGTGCCGAAAGATCATGCCCGGTTCCGAACTCCTTACGCTGCTGCGTCAGCAGTCCGGTTATAGATATATTAAGTGCTTCTTTTTGTGAGATAAGGTATGCAAGACATTCATAACCAATAGGTTTTGAGCCAAGGAATATGATGCTTTTGTGTGCCGTCGTTTGCATTTGGATCATCAAATGTAGTCAATTGTTCAGTATTTGGCTGCAGCAACTATGTTATCGTATGAGTTCCAAAAACTTATTCTATTTTGCACCCCGAAATGGAGCGGCGTAAGATTCTGATCGTTACCAACAGGGTTCCTTATCCTTTGAAAGACGGTGGCAACCTGGCCATGCAGGCGATGATAGAGGGATATCATCAGGCTGGCTGGCAGGTATATCTCTTGTCTATGAATACTACACGCCACCATGTTTCGCACGACACATTACGTTCCCTGTTCACACACCTCTTCAGGTTCGACTGGATAGATATCAATAACGATATCCGGTGGATGGATGTACTGAAGAATTACCTCTTCAGCAGGGAGCCGGAGCACGCAAAACGTTTTTATACCGAAGAATTTCGCCGGAAGCTGAGAGACGTATTACAGTCTTTTAAGCCGGATGTGGTACAGGTGGAGAGTGTCTATCTGTCCACCTACCTGGAAGATGTGAAGGAGTGTTGCAATGCCGTCACTGTGCTTCGCCTGCATAATGTGGAGTACCAGATATGGCAGGGATTGGCCAAGAAGCACACCAACAGGTTAAAGCAATTCTACTTCAACAGCCTCACGGAACGTATCAGGAACTTTGAGCGTGCCGCCTGGCAAAAATACGATCTGCTGCTCCCGATAACCGAGAAGGATGCCTACCTCGTTGAGCGGCTGGAGGAGGTCAATGACATGATAGTGGCCCCCTTCAGCATTGATGCCGCGAAGATATTACCGGGTGCAAATGAGAAGTGGGTAGGGTATCACATTGGTGCTATGGACTGGATCCCCAACCGCGATAGTATCCGGTGGTTCCTGCAGCGTGCATGGCCCCGCATCCATCGCAGTGTTCCCGATTTCGAGTTCTACTTTGCCGGGCGCAAGATGCCGGAGGACTTTATGCAACTCAATATTCCCGGGGTGCATTGTATGAACGAGGTGCAGGACGCCAATGAATTCATCTCAGACAAAAAGATATTGATCGTGCCGCTGACAACCGGCGGAGGTATCAGGGTGAAGATACTGGAGGCTATGGCTGCCGGCAAGGTGATCATCACAACCTCCTATGGCATTAAAGGTATAGAGGCCCGCCCCAATGAGCACTACCTGCCTGTGCGCAAGCCGGAAGACTACGAGCGTGCCGTAAAATGGTGCCTGGAGAACAAGCAGGCCGCCCAGGAAATGGCAGACCGTGCCCGTAGCCTGGTGCTGGAAAAATATGAGCAGGGCAAAGTGATCGGTGAGGTGATCGGTGAACTGGAGTTATTGCTGGGCCGTCCCACCGGACAAACTCAGAACCGGAAATAGATGAACGGGTTAAAGGTAGATACCGTTATACGTCCCGCGCAGAGGATACACAGTATCAATGCCGCAGCGGTCATGGCAAAGTGTAGCCTGAGCGTATGATCTGAGTAGAAAACCTTTTGTTGTATCCTTGCTCCTATGTTAGGGATAGTAAAGAACGAGAAGAAAGCGGCAATAGCCAGCATGGTATAATACTCTGTATCCGGTATCCACTTGTAATTGTCTCCATGCAGGGAGAACATACGCCCCACATATTCAAATGATGGCCCCAGCTCCTCAATACGGAAGAAGACCCAGCCGGTCATCACCACGATGAACGTATAGATGAAGGATGCTTTTCCTAGCTTTGCCAGCCATTTGCCCAGGAACAATCGCTCCAGCACCAGGAACAAGCCATGATAGGCTCCCCAGAAGATAAAGCCCCATGCCGCGCCATGCCACAGACCGGATAGCAGAAATACCACCCACAGGTTGAAGTAGAGGCGCCATTGGCTGTCCACACGGTTGCCACCCAGGGGTATGTACAGGTAGTTGCGCATCCAGGTACCCAATGTTATATGCCACCTGCGCCAGAAGTCAGTGATGGAAGTGGCCGTGTAGGGATTGTTGAAATTCTCCGGGAAGCGGAAACCCATCATGAGGCCGAGGCCTATAGCCATATCTGAATAGCCTGAGAAGTCGAAGTAGATCTGGAAGGTATAGCTAAGTGCGCCAAACCATGCAGTGCCGGTGCTGAGCTCATGGTGCGGCAGGGCAAAGATGGAGTCTGCGGCGGCTCCTACCACATTAGCGATCAGTACCTTCTTGCTTAGTCCGATAAAAAAGCGGTACAGGCCCTTCAGCCTGTTGTCTGTGGTCTCATACCGGGTGTGGTCATATACCTGGTCTGCAAACTCATGGAAGCGGATGATAGGCCCTGCTATCAGCTTGGGGAAGAGAATGATATACAACTGGTAGTCCCAGAAGTTCTTCAGTGGCTTATGAACACCCCGGTACACATCCACCACATAGGTCAGCGTCTCAAAAGTGTAGAAGGATATACCAATCGGCAATGCCAGCCTGGCCCACTTTATTGTATGGGCGCCCATTCCTTTTAGCAGCACATTCAGGTTCTCAATAAAGAAATTGCTGTATTTGAAATAGAACAGCAGGCCTAAGTTGATGAACAGGGAAAGACATAGGAGCAGCGTTCGCACCGTTCGCTTCTCTGTGGCGGCCATCAGCCTCACCACGTAGAAATCTGCAACGGTGGTGCCCAGTATCACGAAGATGAACTGCGGGGCGCCCCATGCGTAGAACAGTATGCTGCCTGCCAGTATGATGATATTCTTGTACCGCCTGTCGGCCAGGTAGTACAGGAAGAAGAATATTGGCAGAAAATAAAAAATAAAAGCAATACTGCTGAAAACCATGCTACTAAGTTATAAATACCATTGAAAAACCGGTCAATTTACCATGCGCACATTTTGAATCCACATGGTTTTTAAGTACTTTGGCTACACTTTCCGCCTGTGGCAGGTGGTATTCTTTTATGAGAAAGTTACGATCACTGCTACTCCTATACTGCCTCACCATTTGCTTTGCCGCTTCGGCGAAGTTATATACCGTTGTTCAGGACGCTAAGGTTCGTAAAGGCAGCGGCAACAAATTCGACGCGATAGGTACGCTGAAAAAAGGCGAGGACGTGGTCATCATCGAGTATGACGGCGAGTGGGGCAAGATAGACTTCAGGGGCCGTGATGGCTATATTCAGCTCAGGCATCTCAAAGAATCTGTAGATGATACGCCGGTAGAAGAGGTGAAGAAGCCCGTCTATGACGATGTGGACCCTTACGCCAATTTCACATTGCTGAACCTCATGGAACTGTTAGTGGGCATTGGTGTCATAGCGGCTATACGCAAGGGTATAGACATCATCCGTAAGCGCAGGCAGCAGGCCAATGTGCTTACAGAACTCCCCAAACCCAAGCCCAGCTATTGGTTCATGTGCACACACTGCCTTCAGAAGATCAGGGTATCGCAAACACCTTCGCCATCATACTGCCTCAAAGCACCCGACCATCACTGGATAAATCTTGGTGAGTCGGGCAATACCAACTACCAGTGCCGGCATTGCAAGGTGATGGTGACCACTGCCAAAGTACCTGCTGATAAAGAATGCCCGGTAGGCGGAAAACACGACTGGACCGATCTTGGCGAACTGGGTACCAAACATTACTATTGCAAGGGCTGTGGCACTACCGTAATGACCAGCAAAGAACCATCATCGGTGAACTGCCCGGTGGCTGAAGAGCATAGCTGGGCACTGCTTTAAGGGATGCTTGATCCTTGATAGAAGGGATTCTTGATGTCATCAATATCCAGCATCTAGTATCCCTCTTATCCCTTTAATCCAGCCTGAAGGCTGTTTCCCTCGGGGCCTCATATGGTTCTTTTCCTTTCAGGAATATTTTAGCACCGGGAGTGCCACCAATGTACATTTCATGGGTTTCGGCAAAGTTGGTGGCTATGCTGATGTAGGAACCCTCACGCAGGCCTATCACAGGCGTGTCGTTCTCCTGGTGAAACTCGGCTATGCGCTGGTCGCGGGTCTCGCCCTTGTGTTTAGATTCCGGCTCGGGATCTAGGTAGTGTGGGTTTATTTGATAGGTGAACAGGTTAAGTGCATCAAAGCCGTCTTTGGGATAGATGATGGGCATATCATTGGTAGTGCGGATGCTGCAGGTGGCCATGTTGGTGCCGGCGCTGCTGCCCAGGTACTTCATCTTACCTCCGAGCACTGCTTGACGTATGCCCGGCAGCAGGTTGCGCTGCTGCAGTTCATTCAGCAGTCGAAAGGTATTGCCACCACCTATGAAGATGGCCTCATGCTGCCATATCTCCTCTTCAGTAAGGGTATGTATGCCCTTTACTTCTATGCCCAGTGTGGTAAAGAAGGTGCGTACTTTATCAATATAGCTGTCCCATTCTGTTTCGCCGGCGGCAAAGGGTACAAATACCAGTGGGGTAGAGAGGCCGCTCATAAAAGAGGTGATCACGTCCCTGCTGTATTCAAGAAAGCCATAGCCGTGTACCACGGAGCTGGAAAGGAGGAGGATGGAGTTTTGCATTGTTGTCAGTTGAAAGTTGCAAGATTAAAGAATTTTCAGAATTTGGCCATCGACTCTTATCGTCAATTGCAGCAAAAGTACATCCGGTCGTGAAGCAATTATGCGAAATAAAGAATTTAAACTTGTTTTGTTTTTAATTTGTTATTGTTTAATTTTGATTTAATTAATTTTATTTTAATGTGCTGATAAGTTATTAATATAAATATACACTATTTATTATGAGCTCTGCTAATGTGAATGCTACCATACTTCGTTTTAAACAGTTACAGCGGATCGCCAATATTGGAAACTGGGAACTGGATTTTTCTTCCGGCAAGGCGATATGGTCCGATGTCGCTTGCAGCATTTACGGGTTATCTGCCGATGATAATATTCATACCTATGAAGATTGGGAGGCCTTTATTCATCCCGAAGACCTTGACCATGTAAGAAGTGTTATTGCAAAAGGACAAAAAACTATATCGAATTACAATATTCATCACAGGATAGTCAGAAAAGACGGTGCAGTTCGCCATATTTACTCCCAGGTGGAATATGTGTTCAATGAAGAAAAGATACCGGTGGGACTCTATGGCGTAGGGCACGATATCACTGACATGATGGAACTTAAAGCAGGCCTGACAAAAAGTGAAGCCAACATACGGCTTATAATGGACCTGATCCCTCTATCCATATATGCCCGCGACGCTGATGGCTATTATATTTTTGGTAACCATGTTTTCCTAAACCACTATGGGATCGTTGCCGCCGATCTTAAACATAAACACCTTCGTGATTTCGCACGTTCAGATGCTGAATATGATCTACTTTGGAGCCAGGACCAGCAGGTATTATCGAGCGATGAAAAGTTGTTTGTTTCCGAGTTCAAGCAAACTGACCACAATGGCATAATAAAAACCTGGCGCATCATTAAGGTGCCTTTCACTCCCGAAGGACATACCCGCAAGGCGGTGTTAGGGATAGCGGAAGATATAACCGATCGCAAAAGATATGAAGAAGACCTTGTAGAACTTACAAACTCTCTCACGGCAAGAAACAAGGACCTAGAGCAATTTTCCCAGATGGTATCGCACGATCTCCGCGGCCCATTAGCGACGCTTATGGGTGTGTCGGAAGTTGTTGACAACATAAAGCTGGAACAGGAAGAGATATCTTTGTTCATATCCGGTATTAAATCATCTCTAATAAAACTCGACAATATCATTCGCGTGCTGAACGATATCACTTCTCCGAAGGATAGTGTGTAGCCATCAAAGTAGCTTTTGAGTTGCTCACATTGTTATTGAATTGGAATGGGTTAGCATCTTTTGATGATCTGCATAGCTGCTAGTCGCCGTTCTAACTAACCTGACCGCATTCGGCACATAGGCCTCATCCAGTTGCCCCTCCTTACTTAAGGAGGGGAATCCATAATATCCCAGCCATCACTTTACTATGTCGTCATGTTACGGGATTCTTCGTTCCTCAGAATGAGAGCTAGTACATATTCTTTGAGAATCCTAATAGTTGATGTTGTTGATTTGATATAAATTAGGAGCACATGAAGAATTTTCTCTTCCTTATTTGTTTGCTTCTATCCTTTAAGGGAGAGTCGCAGCCTATACGGTTTGTTCTTCCGCTTGAGGGACAAAATGGTAAGGATTATTTTCTATGTCGGTATGTTGATCATGATCCTTCTTCAGGAATAAGAGATATGAATTGTGGTAACAAAACATATGACGGGCACCTTGGAACTGATTTTCTTATAAGGAGCTTTAAGACTATGGACAGTGGAGTGCGTGTTCATTCCGTTGCCGATGGAATTGTACAAAGGACGGTAGATAATAATTATGATAGAGAGAAGAATCTTGATGAAAGGGCTCAGCCAAATTACGTTGTCATTTTGCATAAGGATGGATCGCAGACCTATTATTACCATTTAAAGAAGAACTCAATTATTGTGAAAGAAGGAGACTCTGTGAGATCCGGCGAAGTTATAGGTATGGTAGGGTCTTCGGGATATTCTACGGGGCCACATCTGCATCTGGAGGTTCATGATAAAAACAACAAGGTAATTGACCCTTTTATTGGCCCGTGCTCCTTAGCTGGTTCATCAATGTGGATTGCACAGCCAATTTATGATACCTCAAAGTTTTCAATAGAGTGTGGCTTCATTCCTTATGTTCCGTCATATGATTCATTGAAAGAACGTTACCTCGTTAGTGATTCATTTTATTTGAATGAAGACACTACTGTATATTTTTGGGTACTGGTTCATGGTCTGCAGAAGGGGAATATACTTACTGCTAAATGGTTTTCTCCCTCAGGAGATTTATGGGCTTCTGTAAACTACAAATGGGAGAATAATTGGTGGTATGATTACACTTGGCCTTTTATAAAACTTCCAAGGTTTAAAGGAAAATGGGAAGCTAGACTATATGTCAATGAAAAGTTGATAGCACAACGCAACTTTTTTATAGCCCGCAGACGCTGAATATCTGAAGCAGTGGTCATTAAGTTCTAAGGTCAATATCACATTACAATGCGTTCACATCCTATAGATTTTTTATGATAGAATATTGTTTGTCTATAATTTCATTTTAGCTCATTTTGGCACAGCATTTGCGGTATTATTATGCTGGACATAAGAGCTCATTTATTGTCAGATGTTGTTTCTTCCTTCAGTCGAAAGTGTACAAAAATTGTACATAAAACTGAATACACTAAAATTGATTATCAACACTTTAGTGAGTAAATCGTACACTTTTCAAGTGAAAAAGAAAATCGTACACTTTTAGTAGATGGAAGCATGTATTGTTACGGCTATGCAGTCTAAACTGTCAGGTATAATGCAAGAGTTTTTATACCCGCTCAGCTTGAGATAGGGTATAGGATATACCTAAACCGGAAGTAAATATACCCTGATCGGAAGCAATATACATGAGCTGGGAATGCATAAGCTAATACAGTAAAGGGTTTCAAAGGAATATGAATTTTTATATGCTTGCAAATTATACCTGCAGTTTGTTCAGCAGAAATAGTGGCATTTTCAGGTTCCGACTTTTCACTTTTCACTTACTTAAGTAGTAGTACCTTTGCAACTCATTAGAAAACAGGTCTTACGACTTACGACTTTCTACTTACGACTAAATAACATGCTCAATACCATAGAAGAAGCGCTGGAAGACCTGAAGCAGGGGAAATTACTGATAGTAGTGGACGATGAGGACCGTGAGAACGAGGGAGACTTTATTACGGCTGCACACAATGTGACGCCGGAGATCATCAACTTTATGTCGAAACACGGCAGGGGACTGATCTGTGCACCGATAACGGAGAGCCGTTGTCGTGAGCTGGACCTGAACCTGATGGTGGAGAATAATACGGTGTTGCATCAGACGCCTTTTACGGTGTCTGTGGACCTGATAGGCCATGGCTGCACTACGGGCATCAGCGCTCATGACCGTGCCAAGACGGTGCAGGCATTGATAGATCCGGCTACCAAGCCGGAAGACCTGGGCCGCCCGGGCCACATCTTCCCGCTGAGGGCTAAGGATGAGGGCGTGCTGCGCCGCAGTGGCCATACGGAGGCTACTGTGGACCTGGCGAGGCTGGCTGGCTTTGAGCCTGCGGGTGTGCTGGTGGAGATCATGAATGATGACGGCACTATGGCGCGTATGCCACAGCTGCAGGAAATAGCGAAGAAATTTGACCTGAAGATCATTTCTATAAAGGACCTTATCTCTTACCGCCTGCGTACAGAAACGCTGATCAAGGAAGAGGTGAGGGTACACATGCCTACGAAGCATGGCGATTTTGAGCTGGTGGCCTTTAAGCAGATGAATACAGGCGAGAACCACCTGGCACTGGTAAAGGGTACGTGGGCGCCTGATGAGCCTGTGCTGGTGCGGGTGCACAGCTCGTGCTTTACGGGCGATATACTGCACTCCCTACGCTGCGACTGTGGCGACCAACTGCAAAAGGCGATGGAAATGGTAGAGGCCGCAGGCAAGGGTGTAGTGCTGTACATGAACCAGGAGGGCAGGGGTATAGGGCTCTTTAATAAGCTGAAGGCGTACAAGCTACAGGAAGAGGGCAAGGATACGGTGGAGGCGAACCTGGCACTGGGCTTTAAGAACGACCAGCGCGACTATGGCGTGGGTGCGCAGATACTACGCCACCTGGGGGTGTCTAAGATAAAGCTGATGACTAACAATCCGCGGAAACGCGCCGGGCTGCTTGGCTATGGCCTGGAAATAGTGGAGAATGTGCCGATAGAGATAGCTCCCAACGAGCATAACAGGTTTTACCTGCAAACGAAGCGGGATAAACTGGGGCATGAGATACTGAAGTAATTAGCTGATTAGCAGATGTGCTGATTAGCTGATGCAATAATGATTAGCTGATTAGCTGATGTCGTTTAGGTTGCTGAACACCTTCGTTATGTTCTCTTCGGAAATACGGGCACTAGCTAATTAGCACATCAGCTAATTAGCTAATCATCTACAACGTTTTCTTTTCTAGCGTAATGGTTTTGGGTGCTTGCTTTTTGCGGATGTAGGTGATGGTCATTGAGGGTTTGTCGCTGTCCATTACGGCGCGGGCCATGGTCACTACATCGCACTTTTCCATTTTCGTAAAGTCGATCTCGTCTATTTTGGTGATGTGGTCGCCGTTTTGCAGGCCCATTTGTTCTGCCTGGCTGCCTTTCCATACACAGCCTACGATAACATCTTTGTCATCTACAATTGGCCGGAAGCCAAAGTCGGAGTGTGGCTTTAATTCCGGTGACGGATAGCCTTCAAAGGCATAGGTGCTGTCGGGATAGTTGAGCTGCAGGATGCCATAGTTGAGCAGGTCGCGGCCCATGCGGGAGCGGTCGTTGCCGGCCACAGCTACCACTCCATCAGCTACCTTGCCATCTCCAAACTGTATGGAAGACGGCTTGAACAGGTATTGAGGAAATTCTTCTCCCGGTCCGCCAATGCCCATGTGCAGTATACCATAACCGGTGCGAGCCACCTGGGCAGGGTAGGCGGCAATACACTTGTTCATGCAGGTATTGGACATGTTGTAGAGCGCGCCATCGCCGCTGTCGTAGTGAATGGTGTCTGTGATGCTGTCGTTCAGTTTTACACTCAGGTACACATCGCTCTGGAAGTTGACATGCATAGGATGGCTTGCAGGCAGTGACTTTGGCAGCAGCTTTTTATCATCTGCAAAGCGCATCTTGCCTGCCTTCACATCGAACTGAACGTAGAGAAAGCGCAGGGCATTGCTGCCGAGGTTGCCCGAGAAATGCAGGCAGCCGATGGGGGAGTTATCCATGTCGATCACAAGGGCAGGTATGTCTGTAAAGATGAAGGGGCCGTACCTGATCGTGTCTATCAATACCAGCTCGGTCTTTACATTTTCGCCACCGGCATCCTTGGTTTTGGTCTTGAGAATGGATTTGAAATGGTGCTTCTTCTGCATCTCTTTAGAGATGAATACCGGCGCGCCGGTGTCGAGTATGAAGTCGCACTCCTCGCCGTCAACCGTTGCCTTTGTGATGAACTCTGTCTTGGTGCAGGTAATATTGCTCTCGAAGTAGTTGTTGCGGGTGATCAGCTTTCCCTTGTTCAGTTGAGCAAATGAAGGAAAGGATCCGAGAAGCAACAGCAGGCTGAAGTAGCGTTTCATACAAGTAGTATTTACCGCAATTTAAGCATGTTAGAGCTGATTTTTCCATAAGCGGCAGGAACTATATCTTTACGGTAGAAAGCAGACCATTGAAGATATTATTTCTTGCCAACAGGGTGCCGTACCCGCCATACAGGGGTGACAAGCTGAAGATATACAACCTGGCCAGGCGGCTGCACGGTCGTCACGAGTTACACCTGCTGACCTTTGCGCAGACAGAGGAGGATATGGGCTACAAGGCGGAGCTGGAGAAAGTGTTCAGCGAAGTACGGTTTGTGTATCTCCCAAAGTGGAGGTCGGCGGTGAACTGCCTGCAGGGCGCATGGGACAGCAAGCCGCTACAGGTACTTTATTTTCAGTCGGCGGAGATGCGAGAGCAACTGGAGCGCCTGTTGCAGCAGCACCAATATGATGCCATTCATGTGCAGCACCTGAGGATGTCGCCCTACCTGAGCGGGCGCAAAGACCTGCCGCGAATACTGGATCTGCCGGATGCGTTCTCCCTGTACTGGGAACGCCGCAAAACGGTGAAGCGCGGGTTGCTGACCACCGTATTTGAGAATATTGAGCAGGGAAGGGTATTGAAGTATGAGCAAATACTGAAGGAGTATAACCTGGCGCTGGCCTGCTCGCAGGAGGATATAGACTACCTGCAAAAGATGCATGGCACGGATAATCTAAGGCTGCTGCCCAATGGTGTGGACATGGAGACCTTCAAAGCACGTAATCACGATTACAGCCACAACAGGACATTGTTGTTCACCGGTAATATGGACTATGCGCCTAATGTAGATGCGGTAGGCCATTTCACCGAAACGATACTGCCCGTCATCAGGCAACAATACCCGGATGTGAAGTTTGTGATAGCAGGACAGAAACCGGTGGAAAAGGTAAGGGCGCTTGCGAGCCCCGATGTGGAAGTGACTGGTTTTGTACAAGACATCGCTGCCATGTATGACAGTGCCAGCGTAGTGGTGGCGCCGCTGAGGTTTGGCGCCGGCACCCAGAATAAGGTGCTGGAGGCGATGGCGATGGGCGTGCCGGTAGTTTGCTCACACATAGGCTTTGGCGGGTTGGGCATACAGAGTGGAGAGGGGGCTATCATGCAAAGAGATCCAAACGCGTTCGCAGGTAGTGTATGTGAGTTGCTGTCGTCAGAAGAGAAGCGCCGGAGTGTGGGCCAGGCAGGGCTTTCGGTGATCCGCAATAATTTTGATTGGGATATCATCGCAAAGCGCCTGGAAGGGTACTTTGAGGAAATATCCCCGAAACGCTAAACGGGAACTTACTTATTGTTCAGCCAGGTCTCTATGGAGTTTTTTGTCATGGTGTTGTAGGTGGCCTTTGCTTCCACCCAGCCATCGTTAACCCATATTATGAGCGGGAATACGCCACCGGTATAGTTCAGGAAGTGATCCTTATCGAGGCGGGTGTAGGGTATGTCCTGAGCATTGGTCTTCTTCCAGAAGTCGGCAAGGTCGGCGGAGCCGCCAATGACCATGAAGAAAGGTATGTTGGGGTTGTCTTGTTTTAAGAGGTGCATCTTCAGCGCTGCAATGCGGCAGTGGGGGCATCCCTGGCTGAAAAAGGCAATGATATGTTTGCCCTTGCTGAGGTCTATATTGTGCGTGCGGACATTAGTGTCCGCGGGATCATAGATGTCAGGCATGCTGCCGCCGGAGAGGCCCACCTGCGTGAAGTCAACCCGGTAGTGGTCCTTGCGGAGAAAATCGGGAGGGCTCATGGGTATGTAGAACAATACGAAAATGCTCACCACCGCAATACCGAGCAACACCGGCGTATAACCCGCAATGAACTTTGTCTCAAAGCCTTTGTGGAAGCGGATGAGCAGCAATAACACGGCGATCATGACTGCATTCTTCACCAGGGAGGCTGCAGGGCTCATCCATATGGCATCGCCGAAGCAACCGCAATTGACGTCGTTACCCACGCTTGCCCACAGATACACCAGGTATAGGCTGAAAAGTATCAGCAAATAAAGTGCGGCTTTCAGGACCCAGTTCTTTCTGCCGAAGAAATGAAGCGCCATCAATGAGCCGAGGCCTATCTCGAGGCCCACGAAAAAACGCGCTGTAACAGCGGCAAGGAGCCATGGGAAGTGAGCGAACTCAACAATAGTATATTCGAAGGACTGAAGGGTAGGGAATAGCTTGGTATATGCGGAATAAATGAAGAGCGCGCCCGTGGCTACGGACAGCAGTATCAGAAGAACGCGGATGATATGGCGCATGGATCAGTTAATAATTCTCAAAAATAGCTCCCCGGGAGGAAATACCTCATAATAATGATTCTGTAATACCTTATTTTTGTCAAAACACCATATATATCATGCGGGTTATTAAGCTGTTCTTAGCAGTTGTGGTGCTCTCGGTACTTATTGTTCGCTGTACGCCGAATGATAATAATCCCGACATAGCACCGGATGTTTCTGACTTCAACATCTCAAATGTAACTGCGATCGTGCCGGGTATCGCGTCCATCGTCACCATCAAATCGAAAACACTGGCGGATGGTACATATACTGTGAATTATGACCTCTCCGGGGCAAATAGTTTCTCTAACCAATCGGCTGTGCTGACCATGGCGAATAAATCGGGTAATTTTTCTACTCCGGTACTGAATAATACGGGATCTACTACCATTGTCATTAATTCTCTCACAAACTCCGGTAATAAAACGTCGGTAGTGCTGATGAACAATACCTTTTCATTCAATAGCACAACGACGGATTCAACAGGGTTAATGACTGCCACCGTGAACGGTAGCAGCACATTCAGGGCAACAGATGTGAAAGCCAGTATATCAGGGGGGCAGCTTTCTGTCAGCGGCACTGTATGGACCCCGGGGGTAAGTAATATTGTGCTGTATGTAGATAATTATACGCATACTGCCGGCACTACCAATTTCTCCGGTACAGCTAATGGCAGTGCGCATTATTCGGCTCCGGGAGTAGTGCAGGTTGCGTCTTATGGATATATCAGGTTATCTACCGTTTCTCCGCTCATGACCGGGACATTTTCTTTTACCAACCCTGATTCCAGCAAGGTAAGCGGATCGTTCACTGTAGCGGCGCCTTAATTGCAAATTGTGATATGTATCGCAAAATATGCGTAGTTTATGTTTGAAATGATAATAGGTTGATTATTTTTGCTTAAATTCTCAGTTCATGAAAGTTCTATCCAGATTTTCCCTGTTGTTGGCTGTGGCTTCGCTGATAGGTGCGGGATGTTCCAAGACATCCGTAGGTACCGATCAACCGGACATATCTAATTTCGCTGTTTCGTCGGCAACTCCATTGGTGCCCGGTGAGCCTGTGACCGTGCATGTCATCTCTACTACACTCAATAATGAGACCTATACAATAGAATACAGCCTTTCGGGTAGTAACCAGGCTGTGGGGCTTACTGCACCGCTTACCATGTCGAACAAGAACGGAGATATTTCCACGATAAAGCTTACTTATTCGGGCCTGACCTCTGTGACGCTGAACTCGATCAAGAATTCAAAAGGTAAGATCACGTATTTCACCAACAATAATGTTGCCAACTTCTACAGCGCTGCTCATGATTCAACAGGGTATATGAAGGCGTTGATAAACGGCAACCTCGCGTTTCTCGCCTATGATGTAAACGCCGGTCTGGATAACCGTAAGCTGACGATACATGGTACAGACTGGGATCCACAGATCACGTCTATTTACATGACATTAAATGAGTTCTGGTATAAGCCAGGGACCTTCAACTTTTGGGTAGCTGATTCGTCTACTAATGTTGGCGGAGTGGCTACATATACTGCTCCCGGAGAAGAATCGAAGACCGTTTCTCACGGTACGGTCATCATCTCTGATGTTTTGCCGATCATTAAAGGGAAATATACGTTCACAATGCCCGACTCTATGCAGATCACCGGGAATTTTGAAGCTAAAGCACCCTAATAATCTTCCTGATATGATAAAAAAGAGAGGCACCGACCGGTGCCTCTCTTTTTTGTATCTGTATGGTAAAACGAATCATTATCTTATCTCACATTTTACATATCCATTGTATGTCTTAGCGAATTCTGTACAGCGGGACTCAGCTTTACTTTTTGTATCCTGAATCAGCTCTGTGTGCACGAGGATAGCTGCTGAACCATTGATACTCTGTGTACATGTACAGGTATGGTCCTTCTTGCAGGAAGTATAGGTGAGGGAAAGTAAAACAAAGGAGGCTAGCAGCATTTTTTTCATAAACCGGCTTTTGATGCGTAAATGTAATAAAAACTATAATTCCCTGTATAGTGAGCAGTTATTTGTAAAATAGAAAAGCACCCAATGGGTGCTTTTCTATTTCAGACTCTAAATCTCAATTAGTTCAGAGCGCAAGATACGGTAACAGTAGTACCAAGACCGCTAGTGCTGGCGCTTTGGTTACAAGCGTCCTTAGCCTTGCTCTTAGTAGTGTGAACTGTAACTGTAGAAGTGCTCAGTACAGTACCGCCAGAAGAAACTGAACAAGTACAAGTGTAATCTTTTTTGCATGAAGCAAATGTCATTGCTACTACAGCAACGATCGCAATTGGGAAGAATTTTTTCATAAAGCTTGGTTTTTGTGAGTTTGAGAGCAAAAGTATTGTTTTTTTGAAAAAAACCAAATTGAACAGATATTATTTTGGAGCATTGCTTTGATATTTTTATAAAATATTACCTATCAATACACATGTGTATTTTATTTCTTTATAATAATCTTATTATCAATTTTATTAGTTTGGATTCAATTATTGACTGATGATTAATATTATGGTTTGATTTCTTTAGTTCAAAATATCCGATATTTATATTTAGTATTGCAATTTTAAAGAATATCCTTGTTTAAGGTATTTAATGAAAAAAGTTATCCACAGCATATAGGATTAATCAACACTATTTATTTTCATTGTGAAATAATAAATATGAGCCTGTTTTAGGGGATTTGTGGGGGTAGTGGGGGGATTTTTGAAAAATTGGAATATTTTTTGATTATTAAAGGGCTGTTTATTATCTTTGCGTCCCCTTGTCCCCAAGGTACTAGTACGTGTATAAACTTATTTTGATCATTTTTTGATAATACAGATGACCTGTAAGATAGGCTACGCCTGGCTTTCGGGTTTTTTTTGTTTGTAAAAAGGACATAAACAATTCTATGGCATCAGCACAAAAAAAGACAGCAAGCGGTAGGGTGAACTTCGGCAAACTGCACGATTCAGCCGCAACTCCCGATCTGCTGGCTATCCAGCTCCAATCGTTCCAGGACTTTTTTCAGCTCGAAACGACTCCTGACAAGCGTAACAACGAAGGTTTGTTCCGCGTGTTCAAGGAGAATTTTCCGATCACAGACACGAGGAACATCTTCGTTCTGGAGTTCCTGGACTATTTCATTGACCCTCCACGGTACACGATAGACGAGTGTATGGAGCGCGGACTGACCTATTCAGTGCCGCTGAAAGCTAAGCTGAAGCTGAGCTGTAACGATGAAGAGCACGTAGATTTCGAAACCATCGTTCAGGATGTATTCCTCGGAAACATTCCGTACATGACCCCACGCGGTACTTTCGTGATCAATGGCGCTGAGCGCGTTGTTGTTTCCCAGCTTCACCGTTCTCCGGGTGTGTTCTTCGGACAGAGTGTTCACCCGAACGGAACCAAGATATACAGCGCCCGCGTGATCCCATTCAAGGGTGCGTGGATGGAATTTGCTACCGACATCAACAACGTGATGTACGCGTACATTGACCGTAAGAAAAAATTCCCTGTGACCACATTGCTCCGTGCTATTGGTTACGAAACAGATAAAGACATACTGGAACTTTTCGGTATGGCTGACGAAGTAAAGGTGGAGAAGAAGGCTTTACAGTCTCAGCTTGGCCGCAGGCTGGCAGCGCGTGTATTGCGTAGCTGGACAGAAGACTTCGTGGATGAGGACACCGGTGAAGTTGTGACCATTGAGCGTAATGAGGTGGTACTGGACCGTGACAGCGTTCTTGACGAAGAGAGCACTAATATGATACTGGAAATGGGTATCAAGACAGTGTTCCTGCAGAAGGAAGAAGTGAGCGGTGATTTCTCGATCATCTACAACACACTGAATAAAGATACATCGAACTCTGAACTGGAAGCGGTTCAGCATATCTACCGCCAGTTGCGTGGTTCTGACGCGCCGGATGATGAAACAGCTCGTGGCATCATCGAGAAGCTGTTCTTCAGCGATAAGCGTTATGACCTTGGTGAAGTAGGCCGTTACAAGATCAACCGTAAGCTGGGCCTGGATGTGAACCTGAATACAAAGGTACTGAGCAAGGAAGATATCATTTCCATCATCAAGTACCTGGTACGCCTGACCAACGGTAAGGCAGAAATAGACGATATCGATCACCTGAGCAACCGTCGTGTACGTACCGTAGGCGAGCAGTTGTTCGCGCAGTTCGGTGTTGGCCTTGCGCGTATGGCACGTACTATCCGTGAGCGTATGAACGTTCGTGACAACGAAGTGTTCACTCCGATAGACCTGATCAATGCACGCACACTGTCTTCAGTTATCAATTCATTCTTCGGAACCTCACAGTTGTCACAGTTCCTCGACCAGACCAACCCACTGTCTGAGATCACGCACAAGCGTCGTATCTCCGCGTTAGGCCCGGGTGGTCTGAGCCGTGAGCGTGCAGGCTTTGAGGTGCGTGACGTACACTACAGCCACTATGGCCGCCTTTGTACCATCGAAACTCCGGAAGGTCCGAACATCGGTCTTATCTCTACACTGTGTGTACACGCGCAGATCAACGATATGGGCTTCATCGAAACGCCTTACCGTAAGGTAAAAGAAGGTAAGGTGGACCTGAAGAACTTTAAGTTCCTGAGCGCGGAAGAAGAAGACCTGGCGAAGATCGCACAGGCAAACGTGCCTATGGATGAGAAGGGCCACTTCATGGAAGATAAGATCAAATCCCGCCAGACGGGTGACTTCCCGATACTGGAGCCAAATGAAGTGGAATACATGGACGTGGCACCCAACCAGATCGTTGGTCTGAGTGCTTCGCTGATCCCGTTCCTGGAGCATGATGACGCCAACCGTGCGTTGATGGGATCAAACATGCAACGCCAGGCAGTTCCACTGATCGTTCCTCAGGTGCCTATTGTAGGTACCGGACTTGAGGCTAAAGCCGCACGTGACGCGCGTATCCAGATACATGCAGAAGGCAATGGTGTGGTAGAGTATGTTGATGCAGATCATATCCACGTACGTTATGACCGTGGTGAGAAAGAGCGCCTTGTATCATTTGAAGACGACCTGAAAGTATATACGCTTACCAAGTATAAGAAAACGAACCAGAGCACAAGCATGACCCTTCGTCCGGCAGTGCGCAAGGGCCAGAAAGTAAAGACAGGAGACTTCCTTACTGAAGGCTATGCAACACAGGATGGTGAGCTGGCCCTGGGCCGTAACCTGAAGGTGGCATTCATGCCATGGAAGGGTTACAACTTTGAGGATGCGATCGTGATCAACGAAAAAGTGGTTCGTGATGACTGGTTCACATCAGTTCACATTGATGAATATGAACTGGAAGTACGTGACACTAAGCTGGGTGAGGAAGAGCTGACCGCTGATATTCCAAACGTATCTGAAGAAGCAACTAAAGACCTTGATGAGAATGGCATCATTCGCATCGGTGCTCACGTAGGCGAAGGTGACATCCTGATAGGTAAGATCACTCCAAAGGGTGAAACTGATCCTACTCCGGAAGAAAAACTTCTTCGCGCTATCTTCGGTGATAAGGCCGGTGATGCTAAGGATGCTTCTCTGAAAGCTCCGAGCGGAACGGAAGGTATCGTTATCTCCAAGCAGCTTTTCCAGCGTGCCAAGAAAGACAAGAACTCTAAGGTGCGTGAAAAGACAGCGCTTGAGAAAATAGAAAAAGTTCACGAAAAGAACCTGGAAGACCTGAAGTCGTTCCTGTTCGAAAAACTGAACGTACTGCTGAAGGACAAATCTTCTGCAGGTATCACTAACAACTTTGGTGAAACAGTACTGAGCAAGGGCGGCAAGTTCAACTCAAAGACATTGGGTTCTATTGACTTCCAGAACGTGAACCCACTTGGCTGGACAGGTGATAAGGAGACTGATGACCTGATCAACCAGTTGCTGCACAACTACAACATCAAGTTCAACGAAGAACTGGGCCGCTATAAGCGTGAGAAGTTCAACCTGAGCATTGGTGATGAATTGCCTGCAGGTGTGTTGAAACTCGCTAAGGTATATCTCGCCAGCAAGCGTAAGCTGAAGGTGGGTGATAAGATGGCGGGCCGCCACGGTAATAAGGGTATCGTAGCTAAGATAGTAAGGGCAGAAGATATGCCATTCCTGGAAGACGGTACACCGGTTGACGTGGTACTGAACCCACTGGGCGTACCTTCGCGTATGAACCTGGGACAGATCTACGAAACAATCCTCGGATGGGCTGGCGAGAAATTAGGTGAGCGTTACGCGACGCCTATCTTCGACGGCGCTTCTGTTGAGGAGATCGAATCCCTGATTGAAAAAGCAGGGTTGCCTGAATTCGGACATACTTACCTGTATGACGGTGAAACAGGAGAGCGTTTCCACCAGAAGGCGACAGTTGGTATCATCTACGTGATCAAACTGCACCACATGGTTGATGATAAGATGCACGCACGTTCTATCGGACCTTACAGTCTCATCACGCAACAGCCGCTGGGTGGTAAAGCTCAGTTCGGTGGCCAGCGTTTCGGTGAAATGGAGGTTTGGGCACTCGAAGCATACGGCGCATCAAACATCCTGCAGGAATTGCTGACATTGAAGTCTGATGATATTGTGGGCCGTGCGAAGACCTATGAAGCCATTGTGAAGGGCGATAACATTCCTAAGGCAGGTATCCCTGAATCGTTCAACGTATTGGTGAACGAGCTTCGCGGACTGGGCCTCGAGCTGAAATTTGAATAGGTTACCCTGTACCGGTATCAGCAGCAGCCGTTGCTGATACCGGATAATAATAGTTTCAAAATTTGACTTTATACTTTATACAAAAGATATGGCAATAAAGAAAGAAAACCGCCCAAGGGCAGGGTTCAATAAAATAACCATCAGCCTGGCATCTCCGGACGTAATACTTGACCGCTCTTACGGTGAAGTATTGAAGCCAGAAACCATCAACTACCGTACGTACAAGCCTGAAAGAGATGGTTTGTTCTGCGAAAAGATATTTGGCCCGGTAAAAGACTATGAATGCTACTGCGGTAAGTATAAACGTATCCGTTATAAGGGTATCGTATGCGACCGTTGCGGCGTGGAAGTAACTGAAAAGAAGGTGCGTCGCGAGCGCCTCGGCCACATCAAGCTGGTAGTGCCTATCGTGCACATCTGGTATTTCAAGAGCCTTCCTAATAAGATTGGTTACCTGCTGGGTGTCAGCTCCAAGAAAATGGAGAGCATTGTTTACTACGAGCGCTATGTAGTAGTACAGGCCGGTGAAGCTGAAGAGCAGATCCGTACCAAGCTGAACCTGAAAGATTCTGAAAATACGCACCAGCAACTCATCACAGAAGATGAGTACCTGGAGATACTGGACAGCCTGTCGAAGGAAAACCAGTACCTGCCTGACGAAGATCCGAACAAGTTCATAGCCAAGATGGGCGCAGAAGCGGTACAGATGCTGCTTTCCCGCATAGATCTGGATACACTGTCTTATGAACTGCGTAATGCGGCTGCAAACGAAACTTCTCAGCAGCGTAAGCAGGAAGCCCTGAAACGCCTCAGCGTTGTAGAAGCTTTCCGTGATGCCAACACACGTATTGAAAACCGCCTTGAGTGGATGGTGATGCAGTACATACCGGTAATTCCACCGGAACTGCGCCCACTCGTTCCGCTGGATGGAGGCCGTTTCGCATCTTCAGACCTTAACGACCTTTACCGTCGTGTTATCATCCGTAACAACCGTCTGAAGAGGCTTATAGAGATCAAGGCTCCTGAAGTGATCCTGCGTAACGAAAAGCGTATGCTCCAGGAAGCAGTTGACTCCCTGTTTGATAACAGCCGTAAGTCGAATGCTGTGAAGGCGGAAGGCGGACGTGCCCTGAAATCTCTTTCAGACGTACTGAAGGGCAAGCAAGGCCGTTTCCGTCAGAACCTCCTTGGTAAGCGTGTTGACTACTCCGGCCGTTCGGTTATCGTGGTAGGTCCGGAAATGAAGCTGCATGAATGTGGTCTTCCGAAGGACATGGCTGCAGAACTGTTCAAACCATTTATCATCCGTAAGCTTATAGAAAGGGGTATCGTAAAAACAGTGAAGAGCGCTAAGAAACTCGTAGAGCGCAAGGAAGCTGTGGTTTGGGATATCCTTGAAAATGTACTGAAGGGCCACCCGATACTCCTCAACCGTGCCCCTACGCTGCACCGTTTGTCGATCCAGGCCTTCCAGCCTAAGCTGATCGAAGGTAAGGCTATCCAACTGCACCCGCTCGTGTGTTCGGCGTTCAACGCGGACTTCGATGGTGACCAGATGGCGGTACACGTGCCACTGAGCAACGCCTCTATTACAGAGGCACAATTGCTGATGCTGGCTTCTCACAACATCCTTAACCCGCAGAACGGTACGCCGATCACCCTGCCTTCACAGGACATGGTACTCGGACTTTACTACATCTCTAAGGGTAAGAAATCGACCGACACTGAAAAGGTAAAGGGCGAGAATAAAGCATTCTACAGCCAGGAAGAAGTGATCATAGCACACAACGAAGGCCGCGCTGACCTGCATGCATGGATCCGCGTAAGGGCGAGCGTTCGTGAGAACGATGGTGAGCTGAAAACAAAGCTGATAGAAACAACAGTAGGCCGCGTGATCTTCAACCAGTTCGTACCAAAGGAGAACGGGTTTGTGAACGCGCTGCTGACCAAAAAATCTCTGCGTGAGATCATCGGACAGATACTGAAGAATACGAACATACCTAAGACCGTACAGTTCCTTGATGATATCAAGACACTTGGATTCCGTACAGCCTTCAGGGGTGGTCTTTCGTTCAATATCAAGGACCTGACCGTTCCTGATATCAAGGAGCAACTGGTAGAAAGCGCGCAGGTAGAAGTAGATGAGATCTGGGATAACTATAACATGGGCCTGATCACAAACAACGAACGTTATAACCAGGTGGTTGACGTTTGGTCACGCGTGGATACCCGTGTAACTGAAACGCTGATACGTGAGATGGCCGCTGACAAGCAAGGCTTCAACTCCGTATATATGATGCTTGACTCAGGTGCGCGTGGTTCGAAGCAGCAGGTTAAGCAGCTTGCGGGCCTCAGAGGCCTGATGGCCAAGCCACGCCGTAGCGGTTCTACCGGATCTGAAATCATTGAGAACCCGATCCTCTCTAACTTTAAGGTAGGCCTGAGCGTATTGGAGTACTTCATCTCTACGCACGGTGCGCGTAAAGGTCTTGCGGATACGGCCCTTAAAACGGCGGATGCGGGTTACCTGACACGCCGTCTTGTGGATGTAGCCCAGGATGTGGTGATCAATGGCGAAGACTGCGGTACACTGCGTGGTATTGCAACATCTGCACTGAAAGACAACGAAGAAATAGTGGAGCCACTGTATGACCGTATCCTCGGACGTACGTCGCTGCACAACATATATGACCCGTTGACCGACGAACTGCTGGCCAATGCCGGTGAGGAGATCACTGAAGACATAGGTAAGCGCATAGAAGAAACGGCGATAGATGTAGTAGAGATACGTTCTGTACTTACGTGCGAAAGCCGTCGTGGTGTATGTGCCAAGTGCTATGGTAAGAACCTGGCAACAGGTTACATGGCCCAGAAAGGTGACGCTGTAGGTATCATCGCTGCACAGTCCATCGGTGAGCCGGGTACACAGCTTACACTGCGTACCTTCCACGTGGGTGGTGTTGCGGGTTCATCTGCTATTGAATCTCAGCTTGCTGCCCGCTTTGACGGTACCATCCAATTCGACGGCCTGCGTACTACCAAGTACAAAGACGCTGAAGGCGAAGATCAGGTTGTGGTGATAGGCCGTACCGGTGAGGTGCGTATAGTGGACGTAGCTAACGACCGCTTGCTGATCACTAACAACATTCCTTATGGTTCTATACTGAAGGTTTCCAACGGTAAGAAAGTAGCCAAGGGTGATGTGATCTGCACATGGGATCCGTTCAATGCCGTGATCATATCTGAGATCAGCGGTAAGGTGCGTTTTGATAATGTAATTGAAGGTATCACTTACCGTGAAGAGGCTGACGAACAAACAGGCCACCGCGAAAAAGTGGTTATCGAAACAAAGGATAAGACCAAGATACCGAGCATATTTGTAGAAGGCGGCAAGGACCAGAAGATGTATAACCTTCCGGTTGGTTCTCACATTGTGGTTGGTGTTGATGATGATGTATATAACGGACAGGTGCTGGTGAAAATACCACGTGTGATGGGCCGTAGCCGGGATATCACGGGTGGTCTGCCACGTGTAACGGAATTGTTCGAAGCACGTAACCCGAGCAACCCTGCTGTTGTAGCTGAAATTGATGGTGTAGTAGGATTTGGTAACGTGAAGCGTGGTAACCGTGAGATCATTGTTGAATCACGCGAAGGCCTCGTTAAGAAGTACCTCGTTCCACTCACACGCCACATCATGGTTCAGGACGGAGACTTCGTGAAGGCCGGTACACCGCTTTCTGATGGTGCTACCACACCGAGCGATATCCTGTCTATCAAGGGACCATTCGCGGTACAGGAATACCTGGTAAATGAAATACAGGAAGTATATCGTTTACAAGGTGTGAAGATAAACGACAAGCACATTGAGGTGATCGTTCGCCAGATGATGCGTAAGGTGAATATCGTTGATCCGGGAGATACTAAGTTCCTTGAAGAAGATACAGTAGATAAGTTCGAGTTCATGGACGAGAACGACTGGATATTTGACAAGAAGGTGATCACAGAAGCCGGTGATTCGGACAAGATGCATCCGGGCCAGATCGTGACCATCCGCGAAGTACGTGAAGAGAACAGCGCCCTGCGCCGTTCAGATAAGAAAGTAGTAGAATACCGTGACGCTAACCCTGCTACATCGTCTCCGATGTTGTTGGGTATCACTAAGGCATCACTGGGTACTCAGAGCTGGATATCTGCTGCTTCGTTCCAGGAAACTACGAAGGTGCTTTCACAGGCGTCTATCAACGGTAAGTCTGACTACCTGAGCGGCCTGAAGGAAAACGTAATTACGGGTAACCTGATACCAGCAGGTACAGGTATGCGTGAATTCGATGACCTGGTGGTAGGCTCTAAGGAAGAGTTTGAACTGCTGATGGCAAACCGCGACGTACTGCAGTTTGACGAAGAAGAATAAGGTGTCTGAGGACTGAAAATATAAAGACCGCCTGAGAGGGCGGTCTTTTTTTTAGTCGACTACTATTGTTAAGCTATCGGGGGCACATACCCGGTTTGTTCCCTATTCTCGGCTACTGCGGCATCTACATATGCGGTTACAAGCGCGTCGAATTCAGAGCCTTTGTTCAGGAGAACTGTCACAGATACAGGAAGGACAGCAATAGTGATATTCCATGCTGATAACTTTTCAATATGCAGGTAAAGACGGGCAGCGTCTTTTTCTGTAGTGACGATCAGCTTATTAGGTTTGTCCCAGTTGTCGTGGGCTGCTTTCATTTCTTCAAGGTCGGCAGAAACAAAGTAGTGGTGATCGCGATAGGAGAGCGTATGGACGTCTGAGGCTCTTTGTTTTAAATACGTTATTAGGGGCTCCGGGCGGGCTATACCGCAGACGAGGATCACATTCTTTTCATTCAGAGATATTTCCTCTTTGGTGACGAGGTTGTACGGTGCATCATATTGCAGCCCGGTAAAGAATACTTTCTGGTGAGGGAGTGGAGCGATGTTTTGTTCTATTTTCCTTGCTTCCTCTATAGTTATGGAGAGGGGACATTTAGATACCAATATCACGTTGGCCCGATTGTATGAAGTACGACTCTCCCTGAGGCTGCCAAAGGGCAGTACGTGATCGTTGTAAAAGGGTTTTGAGTAGTCGGTTATGAGAATGATCATTCCTGCTTTTACGGAGCGGTGCTGGTAGCCATCGTCGAGCAAGATTACGTCCACATCAGGGCGGCGCTGCAATAGCATGGGAATGCCTATCATCCGTTCTTCGGCCACACTCACCACAAGCTCAGGGTACTTCATATGATATTGCATAGGCTCGTCACCTATGCGGAGCGCATTCGTACGATCATCGGCGATAAGAAAGCCCTGAGTATGCCGTTTGTATCCACGGCTCATCGTTGCAACTCTATATTGATATTGCAGCAACCGAATAAGGTATTCTACATGCGGGGTCTTGCCGGTGCCCCCGGTTGACAGATTACCAACTGTAATTACCGGAACGCTGAATTCTATTGAGGAGAAGAATTTGGCGTCGTAGAGCTTATTGCGCAGCCACATCAGGGCGCCGTAAATAAGTGCGAACGGATAGAGGAGTATGCGAACGACTGAAAAGATATAGTATAGCAGGTTCTTATTTTCCATGAAATCTGATGCAAAGAACGTAAAGGTTATTGAAAGTAGCGCTATTTGCGGCATTTTAACATTACAGATAGCATGTATCTGAGCGTGTACTGTTTGAACATCGATGACCTTGTGTAAATTGCCGGAATAATAACGGATCTTATGAACTGGATACAACATCATGTGGAGCTAGAAGGGGACAGGGTACGGCTGATACCACTTGATAACGGACACTTTGAAGACCTGATGCTTGTGGCCCAGGACAGCAGGATATGGGAGTTCATTTCCATGAATGGGGCAGACAGGGAATGGATGGGCCAGCACCTGAAGAGCGCTGTATTAAAACGTGCAACAGGGGAGATGTACCCGTTCACCGTTATTGACAAGAAGACCGGAAGAATAATTGGCAGTACCTTCTTTCACAATATATTTCCGCAACACCGCAAGCTGGAAATAGGGTGGACATGGTATGCGCCTGAGTATTGGCGAACTGGGTATAACAGAGAATGTAAATTGCTGCTACTAACGCACTGTTTTGAGTCGCTGAAGGCTGTTCGGGTACAGTTGCAGACAGATGAAAAGAACGCACGCAGCCGGGCTGCGATACTGGGTATTGGCGCCACCTTTGAAGGTGTGATGCGAAAAGAGAGGATAAAGGGCGATGGGACATTCCGTGACACCGCCATGTATAGTATCATTGATGATGAGTGGGAAAAGGCTAAAGCGGAGTTGACTAAATCATTGATGCGATAGTTCCTTTTGATATAAGCATTGTCAGATATTGAATATAGCGTCTGCTGGTTTTTGCCGGGCTAATATGACACAGACATGGTTAATGATCTCTTCTGCCGGTATCTCGACCCCTGTCTCAGTAAAAGCACGGTAGTTAATGGTGTCGAGGTATTGTTTAAATGAGAGACCGGTAATTCCATTTTCCAATAAGTATCCCTGGTGAATCTCCACGAGTACAGTAATGTTGTTGTTTTTTAAAGTTTGCCGCATTCCTTCCAAGGCCCAGAATTCGGCACCTTCAACGTCGATCTTAATGACTCCAGGTATTACATTGTTCAGTTGACAATACTCGTCTATGGTGATCGCATTTACCGCAATTGTGTTCTTTTCCTGTGTAGCCATTACATGATTGGTGCATGAATTACCATCATTAGTAAAGTAAAGCTTATCATTCTTATTGCTAACAGCATAGTTTACGGTAATGACACGGGCATTACCTTTTTGTACCCGTGCTGTGTCCTTCAGGTAGTTATAGCTCTGAGGTGCCGGTTCGAAGGCGTGAATCACAGATCCGTGTTTCATTTTTTTTGCCAGTATCACAGATATGACACCGATGTTTGCTCCGATGTCGAATAAGACATCGGTGGCGAGGCACATATTGCAGAGTAGTTTCAAAGGAGTCTCATCGATATTGCTCTTTATACCTCTTGCCACATGTGCAGATACAGTGTATGTTTCGCCATTAATGGTGATCTTTTTGCCTGATGCACCATATGCGGTATAATATAGTCCACGGAATATTTTTCTCAAAGTCGGTACCACGTTCTGATATATTTAGCTATAACGAGCAAAATTAGCAAATTATGTGGCTTTGCTTATAACGTTTACAACTCTCCGTTTTATTAATGACCAGGATGTATTTCCTTTGCAATATGACTGTCAATTTTCTGATAGTAGGACAGGGTATAGCCGGAACTCTGCTCAGCCGCGAACTAATGAACGCTGGTTGCCGGGTGATGGTTGTGGATGATGGTAATGTCTTTGCCTCCAGCAGAGTGGCCGGAGGATTGGTTAACCCCGTTACCGGGAAAAGGCTTGTCCGGTCGTGGATGATAGATGAACTGTTGCCCTTTGCTAATTCCGTATACACGAAAATAGGTGAGGAGTTTGGTATAAATGTGGCCCGGGAGAGTTTTATAGTTGATATGTTCGCTACAAAAGAACAGTCTGAGCTTTTTGATGAACGAATTGCCGAGGAACAGGATTACCTATCAAAACCGGGCATTGACAGTCATAACGATCATTTCAGGTACAGCTATGGGTCAGGATGTATTTTTCCATCACTAATTGTGAACCTGGAGGCATTGCTTACAAACTGGAGAGATCATTTGGCTGATAAGGAGAGCCTTTGGGAGCGTAGATTTTCTTTTGATGAATGCGTCGTTGACGAGAATGGAGTAAGCTACAATGGAGTGAGGGCAGAAAAGATCATCTTTTGTGATGGAGCTGCCAGTATGAATAACCCATTGTTCAGCAAGTTGCCCTGGACACATGACAAGGGTGAAGCTCTTGTTGCAGATATACCAGGGCTGCCGGCGAATTGTGTCTATAAACAAGGAAATGTGAGCATAGTGCCATGGAGAAACGGCCTATTCTGGATAGGTGCCTTGCATGACTGGAAATACACCAGCCTGGAACCATCGGCCAAATTCAGAAAAGATGTAGAAACATTGCTTGACTATTGGCTGAAATTGCCCTATAAGATCACAGATCACCTGGTAAGTGTGAGGCCCGCCAACGTGGAGCGTAAGCCGTTCGTGGGAGTACACCCACTATATGATCGTGTTGCTATACTAAACGGCCTGGGAGGCAAAGGATTTTCCCTTGCGCCATATTTCGCTCATATGCTTGCCGATAACCTGGTGCATAATATCCCGGTAGAAGCAGATGTGGATGTCGGCAGGTTTCGAAAAACACTAAGCAGGTAGCTTATGGTTTTTTTGCAATGGAGTCGACACTGATAATAGGTGTTGTTCTTCCCATATGGCAGGTAACACAAGACACTTGTTCCCATTTATGGCCTGACTGCGCTATGTTGCCAATGTACTTATTGTTGATCGCCTCTACCATGCGCATCATATCACGTGCAATGTTCTTTTCCGGTTTGTCGTCAGATGCGAAATCCCATTTCGGACGTTCTTGACCTTCTACTTTTTGTGATACATGACAGTAATTACAGCGTACACCTAATGATCGGGAATAATTTCGCATGATGGTATGCAGATCATCTTCAGAGATGTCTTTGGGTAGAATTTTCAGGTTGGTAGGTTTATCATCATGGTCGCGATAGGCGAAACTTTGAGCAAATACCATGATCCCGATACTTAAGACAGACAGGACGAGCAATTTCTTATTTCTTCTCATTGTTCTTTTGTGTGGTTCTAAACGTAAACTAAGATAGAAATTCTAATTGTAACGGCAATAAAAAAGGCTATCGTTTCTGATAGCCTTCAATTTTATAATGCGAAACCTATTTGTCTTTTTTGCCTGTGAATGGCTGCAGCATTTTCCGGAAAACAGATCCTGCCGTAGCAAGCAATATTTTGATATCTAAACCGATACTGCGATTCTTCATGTAATAGATATCCCATTGAATTCGTTTGCGGAGCTCACGTTCTACACTGATCTCACCAATATAATCTTTTATCTGGGCCATGCCTGTCATTCCGGGCTTTACCTCAAGGCGCAAATTGTAATAAGGGATACATTCGGAATAATAACGTGTGTGATAAAGCATATGCGGGCGAGGACCAACAACGCTCATCTCTCCACGAATCACGTTAAAGAACTGTGGTGTTTCGTCTATATGAGTAAGACGAAGGAACTTGCCGATCCATGTGATGCGTTTGTCGTTGATAGAAACCTGCTTTATGTCTGCTTCATCATTGATGTACATGGTACGGAACTTAAAGCAATTAAATTCTACGCCCATATAACCGGTCCGTTTTTGGATAAAGAAAACCGGGCCTTTTGATGTAAGCTTTATTAGTAATGCGATAATGGGCGTAAGCCAAGACATGACCAAAGCAATAAACAATACAGATATAGTAACATCCATAATGCGTTTTACGGTATAGTAATAGGCTGCAGGCTGGTGATCCAGATATTGTTGGTTCATCTCCAGAAACATATACCGAATATTGGCTATGTCTGACTGGGGTATGACTTGTGAACGATCTATTGAAATATCTAACGCTGCCTGTTGTTTCATTTAATGCTGTCGCGGGTTTATATACTTGCAGCAAAAATCGTGCTAAAAATTAAAAATCAGCCGATTAGCAAGTATATTTTTTATTTTCTTTAAGGTAAAGTAAATTTCATGCAAAGATAATATGCGTTTTTTAATAAGGTTCAAATATTTTGTGAAATAAAAAATATTTAATATCAGAACTATTCTACAGTTGTTAAAAGTGGATCGCAGAGTTGGTTTTTAGTCATTTTGAAGTATTTGCCAACCAAAAAATGCGTATTATTGCGTATAATATAAGTTATCAGGGTGATATTATTTAATGGTAAATATTAGCCTGAGACGAGTATTTTTTTGAAATATACCCACTATATAAGCATACGCTGATGATCGCTAAGGTTAAGAAGTATCTGGTCTATGTCCAAAAGTTCATAAATAGTCCGATAAGAGGCATCCTTTACCAGGAATTGATGGCTGAAGTAAAGGAGAGAGGAACAGTGCAGGGAGTTCAAAGTTTTCTGCATAAGAGGTCCGAGTATTTTTTCCCGGGATATGATAAGCATTCTGCCTATGGACCTGTATTGTCTATAAAGAAGATCGATCCGGTATATAAGATCGTACTACCAATATCGTCAGAGCCTGTAGTTTCTATTGTAGTACCTATGTACAACCAGGTGGAGCACACTTATTACTGTGTCAGGTCTATATATGAATATAATAAGAATCCTAATTATGAAGTGATCATTGCTGACGACAGATCGCCAGATGGGAATGAGTTTCTGAAACAACATATTGATAATCTTATCATTGTAAGAAATGAAACGAATCTCGGGTTTCTAAAGAACTGTAACAATGCAGCTAAAAAGGCCAGGGGTAAGTATATTGTTTTCTTGAATAATGATACAGTAACAAGAAAGGAATGGTTGGTAGAACTGCTGCAGACATTTGAGAATTATAAAGATGCGGGGCTGGTAGGTTCAAAGTTGATCTACCCGAATGGAAAACTACAGGAAGCAGGAGGTATCGTTTGGAAAGATGGCAGTGCCTGGAACTATGGGAACCAGGACCATGCTGATAAGCCGGAGTATAATTATGTGAAAGAAGTAGACTACATATCGGGCGCCTCTATTATGATAAAGACCTCTTTATGGAAGGAGATAGGAGGGTTTGATGAGCATTTCTCCCCGGCTTATTGCGAAGATTCTGACCTGTGCTTTGAAGTAAGGAAGCGAGGGTATAAGGTATATTATCAGCCGTTTTCCATAGTTGTCCATTTTGAAGGAGCATCACATGGTACAGATACCGGTAGCGGTATCAAGAAATATCAGGTGATCAATAATGAAAAGTTGAAAGAAAAGTGGAAGCATGAACTGGCGCTTAAGTCGCCTAACGGAGAAAACGTGTTTACAGAACGTGACAGGTCGGGAGGTAAAAAGCATGTGCTGATAGTTGACCATAATCTGCCAACACCGGACCAGGATGCCGGATCGAGGACGATGAGCAACTATGTAGATTCTCTCCTGAGCCTTGGTTGCAACGTGAAATTCCTTAGTTCAAACCCGCACCCCGCCAAGCAATATAAAAGAGCACTACAGGAAAAAGGAGTTGAGGTGTTTTATTGCGTAGAAGGAAATCCCTTCAATTTCAACTGGGAGCGTTATTTCAAAGACAACTTTGATAAGTACGATATTATCCTGCTTAGCCGTTCGTCAGTATGTATCCCCTTTATGGTGCATCTGCGCAATAACAACTATAAGGGAACAGTCATTTATTATGGACATGATCTTGGCTATCTGAGGCTGGAACAGGAAAGCATCATTGCAAAGGATATATCTCTGAGCCTGAAATCAAAGCTGCTGAAGGCTGAAGAGGATTTTATGTATGAATATGCAGACCATTCACTGGCTATCAGCTTTGAGGAGATGGAATTTCTCAAGAGGAAGATAAGTCAGCCTATACATTATATACCTCCTTATTTCTTTGATGTAGCGGAGCAAGGGCCTTCTTTTGACGAACGTGATGGTATCATGTTCATTGGTGGGTTCAATCACACGCCAAACCAGGATGCGATAGCCTGGTTCCTGGAAGAGGTTTATCAGCCACTGTACGATCTTAAGATCAAGCTGTCGATAGCCGGATCTAACGTTCCTGACTTTGTATATAATTACAAGAAGAAATTCCCGACATTGGAGATATTCTCCAACATTTCCAGCGAAAACCTGAATAATCTGTATTCAAGGGTAAGATTATCCGTTGTGCCTTTGCGGGTAGGTGCCGGAGTAAAGGGCAAGGTGATCGAGGCAATGTCGAAAGGTGTTCCCGTAGCCGGAACCCACATTGCTTTTGAGGGATTGCCGCGTGACGGAGGTTTTCTATACAATGGGGCAAATACCGCGAAAGAATTGCAGTATGCCATCCTCCAGGCATACTCTGATAAGAATAACTGGGAGAGATTCTCCAGGTTTGGTAAAGACTACGTATTGAAATATTTCAACCGTGAAAGTATGAAGAGTACTTTCAAAAAGATTGTGGATATGCATTCTGCAACAGATTTACCTTATCTGAAAAACATAGAAAACAATTATGAACTTACTAACGAAAGAGAACCTGAAAGGGACAATACGCTGATAGCTGAACCGGATCAACAGGTCAATGTTGTCGAATCAGGGGATGACTCAAAAAAAAAAGAACATTCAGATAATAGCGAAACAAGCATCATAAAAGAAGACACAATGGCCACTAAAACAGAACAGGAGACAATGCAGCAGGGTTATGAGAGAATATCGTGTTTATATTGCCACTCAGCGGATGCGGAGCAGGTCAGAGATGTTGCTGACATTGTGAGGTGTGGCTCTTGCGGACTCGTGTACCTGAGAACAAGGCCGACTAAGGAAACAATGTACCAGATATACCAGGCGTATGCAAATGATACGTCTCATATGCGTTTACCCTCGTCTGATGCAGAAATAATGGCAAGTCCACTGAGAAGGCATGAGTTCATCAATGAGGCGCTTCAACATTGCTCGAAACGCAGTGGCCTTTGGCTTGATGTGGGATGTGGCTGGGGCGGTTTATTATCAAACGTAAGGGAAAAAGGTTTTTCCCCTATTGGTATAGAGATGACCAGAAATTGCCTGGACTTTGCCACCATGCGATTGCAGATACCTGTCTCAAACAGCCAGTTCACAGATTCGTCTATCGGAGCAGGGTCTTGCCAGGTAATGAGTATGGTGCATGTGCTGGAGCACATACCCAATCCGCAGGAGACACTTGCTAAAATATATGACACGTTAGTTTCCGGGGGGTATTTCTTTGGTATAGTACCTAATATAGGCTCTTACTGCTCTGAGAAGCAGGGTGAGGGATGGGTATGGCTGGACCCCACACATCACTATGTACATTATACGCCATCGACACTTAGGGATAAACTGGAGCATGCGGGATTTGTAATTGAAAAGTTGTACACTTCTGTAGGTGATTATCATGAGTATTTCTATGACGTACTAAAAGCGGAGTACCCATCTGAAAAAGTAGAAAGGCTTAATGAGATAAGAGCTGAATTGGAGCGCAACGGGAAAGGCGATGAGATAAGGTTTTTTGTAAGAAAACCATAATAATCTATTTGTATAAATAACCGTATTGTGCGGCGTGATATTTACTGAATTGAAGTTCTAAAAACTTTTAAAGAGTCTTTATTGTACTCTCCAGAGATGTCGATGATGTCCCAACCTTTGATATAGATTATTTGTTCGTCAGGAGTATGGAAATTTGCAAATGAAGACTGTAAGCCAGACTGCGACTGCGTGTAAATAGAGTCGACAAATTTTATTGTGACTTTTTTATTTTGGTAAAAGTCAAAGAAGTACGAGTCACCGAGGGTCCATGTATAACAATTCTCCGTATTCACATCTTTGTTCTTTTCCCATATGTATATTTTTTTGCAATCACTTTTTATGGTGTTGTTGTCAATTGCTCTCTTGAACATTTCGCCTATGTGTAACGAGTTTGATAAGTAGATGTTCTCGTAGCCAGAGCGGAGATAGTTGAAGTCAATTGAACAATAAAGTATAGTGAAGAATATGACGAGATATGTTTTGACTCTGTTAGTGTAGTCCAAGCCTGAAAGGCTAGCAATAAATAATAACAAGTATATCGCGGAGCTGGCCTGTAACCATCTTTGCTCGAGCCGAATAGTTACCACTGCGGGGGCCAGGCAAAGTGCAAAGAGTACTGATAGCAAGAAAACAATTTGCAATTTGTTGTGAGCCTTTGATCTGTTTTTTTTGAGACTACGAAGTAAGAAAAGTGTTACAGCCAGCATTGTTGTTATTAATAATAATATAGATAGGACTTTGTAGAAACCATTCAATGACTCAAATGTGGTACCAACGAGGTACTGTTGTCCAGAATTAATTTGCATTATTGATAGTGTGCCGTCAAGAAAATATGCCAAAACATCAGACATTTTCAAGGAGATATTTGTGCCACCAGTGCCAACAAAGAACGGCAACGAGAAAAAATGTTTTTTAATAAAAACGTTTAAAATAACAGATAGGATAACTGCAATTGAAAGAAATATTCTATGCTTTATGGTTAGAGTTATGGTTCTGGTCATACTGCCAAAAGCAATAACTAACAAAATAAACAACAACAATACAACATACCGTTCATGCGTATAAAAACACAAGTTGGCATATAGGATACTGAGCCCAAACCTTTTATAAGTTATATTGTCATCTGAGTCTCTTGACAAAATTCCCCGTAATAGCATAAGAATGGATAACAAAAAGAATGTTGTTGCCAGGCCTTCAAGTGGTCCGCCATTTGCTGCCTGGTTAATATTGAACAAACAAAACCTGGAAATTCCAAACGTCAAACTAAAAAACAGTGAGAGCATTCTGGATCTCAAAAAGATATGTGCTATAGCTGCGAAAACTAAAGTATTTATTGTTTGAATCAGGATGTTTACTACGTAATATCCTGCAACGTTTTTCTGAAGGATGCCGGCTACCAGCGCAAAAACAAAGTCGTGAACCGGTCTATATTTTTGGGCGAGGACTGATAGCCGTATTTTTTCTGACAACCCGTGCAGTCCACTGAAATCTTTATATACAAGCAGGTCATCTCCAAAAAATACTGTGCTGCTATATGGATGAAAGTAAGTATAAAGAATGCAGAAAACTATAGCGAAAATTAAGATCAAAATTAAATTTCTACGTTGGCTTAACACTGTATCGCCAATTTTTGAGGACAGATGAAATATTACATTTTCCACCTGTTTTCTATATATGATCAAGAGTGCAATTATGCAGAGTATTGATACTAACAGTCCCTTGTAAAGGTATCTAAGGTGATAGTGTAATTCAATGTGGTGTTTTCCTTTCTCCACAAATACGCCCATCATCCCGCCATTTACTTTGATAGGTTTAAATGGTGTTACATCTACCATTATTTCCCATCCGTCGTCGTAAGGTACCGGGAAGTAAAGTAACTTATCTGAACTGAAGTTGATGTAGCCAGTAATGATGTTTTCTTCAAAATGGTCTATAGCTAATGTATCCTTATGTAAGCTTGATAAGTTACTTATTGCCATCCCGACTGAGGGATCTGTAAGAAGAGAAGTATCGTCATTAGTATCAAATCGTTTTAGTCGTCTTAATTTGTTCGTATCCTGCTCGCTAACAACAAATGCCATTGTTGATACATAGCGTTTTTGATCAGTTGAAAGCGCAGTAAATTGTTTATCTGTTATGTATTTGCTGTAGGAGTATCCGAGAGGCAGGGCCACTTTACTTTTGAATATTGTAACATCTCCCTTTGTTGTAATTGAGTCCCAAAATGCTGGGTATGATGGAGATGCGCCATTTTGTGCGATGTAATATTTTACACAGTTCTCTGCTTCGAGAACCGGAATGTCTGATAGGCCTATTGCCCAGCGGGTTTCTTTTTCACTGTTCTTATTCACTATTCCCATTGCCCGGAGATAATTAACGTAGTACAATTGGTTGAATGGACTATAAGAGGAGGTACTAAAATAGTTTTGTACCTGATTGAAGTTCAGACAAGACCAACGGGATGTGTTTGGCTCCCAATGCCTGTCAATTCGATAAAAAGACTTGTCGATTGATTCAATGTAATTTGCCGCGTCTGCATGAAAGTCATTAAATACAACCTTTTCATTCTTTAGCCAGTCAAGTCCGAATGCATCCCTACGATTGGCTGTTATGTTCACTGAATAGCAGAGCTCGATGATGAGTAGAATGAGAATTGCATACTTTACAGAGGCATATTTTTTGAAAACCGGTATTGCAGAAAGTAAAATTGCATAGGAAATGATCATAATTGCAATATTCCTTCTTATCGCCTTGTCAATAATTTCATCAGATATTAGTACCGGGTGAAAAAGCAATATCAGCAAAACGGCTGTTGTGACGCACATTGTTACCCAATTGACTTTCTTTTTTTCTATGATGTAGTCGAGTGCGCGTACCGAATAATATATAAATACGAAAGAAACGAAGAAAGAGTATGCACGATAATAATCTCCGGTAAATAGCCAAAAGGCATACCGCAGGTAAGGGAATACCATCGGCAGCAGCCATGCAGCAACAAATATTATGTATGTAATTTTATTTCTCCTATTTAGCGAGCTAAATACCTGTGGTAACAATAGAAGACTTATCAATCCGCAATAAAGCAACGGAGCCTCCATTACATGCTGATTCCACCCTTTAAAATTACTGCCACTTCCGAGGATATCGTTCGAGTAAAATCTCATGAGACATGTACCGAGCTGTAACTTATCTGCCAACTGGAATGGCGAAGAATGTTGAAGCGCAGTTGAAAGAAGATGCGAATCAGCACCTCTAGGGCTATTAAATAGTAAGAAGAGATTTTGTAATAATACCGGGAATGCCAATAGACAGGCTAATAGCACAATTCCCGCAAGTTTCAGATAGACTACCGCCAATGTTTTAATACCTGACTTATCTGTTTGAAAATGGCGGAAGGCTGCATATGCTATTATAAATATGCCATACAAATAAATATTGAACGGCATAGAAATGCACAGCAAGAAGACAGCAATGGTAAAAATCAATGACTTATTATGCTGATAGAATAACTCAAAGCCGTAAAGCAACAAAGCGAAATTAAATGCTTCAAATGTGAAAATGAACCACGCACTTCCTTCTGTTATAAAGCTGCAAAATGAGAATAGTAAACTTCCAATTACAGCCGGGTAATCAGAAACCTTCACCAACTTCAGATACCTGTAGAAAAGAAGCCCCGATAATATGATCTTAAAGACCTCAACATAAATAGCTAAGGACAAGATATTATCTTTGCCGGCTAAATAGAGAATGATATCAAACGGGTTTCTAAACATAAATGGGAAAATGTTTTGTCCCATTCCTGTCTTAAAACTCCACGTAGGGATCACGCCATGTTTTAAGTAACTTGATATATTGCAATAAACCGGGTAGGAATAGTATGAGCCGTCACAGTTGATATCATAAAAAAAGTAGGCTTTCTTTAATAGCAGAAAATCCTTAAATACGAAGCAACAAATCAAAACCAGCAAACCCAGCAGAAGATATTGTGGTTTATTCTTTAGCATTTCTGAATTACTAAACGGTCAAAAAAGATTGTTTACACCTAAGCGTGGTCTCTTAATCTAAAATCGGTAGCCTGGATACTCAGATTCGGGCTATAAAACGGGTCATTATCGATGAGTTTTTGCCACTTGCCTCTGAAAATGCCGAAGTCCTTTTCATGTTGTGCCCAAGATTCCTTACTCTGGAAGGGATGTCCCCTTGTTGCCGATTCGTAGTGGTAGAGCTCTACTGTCGGTACATAAACGTTATAATATCCTTTGGCAATAAGTTTGAGACAAAAGTCAACATCGTTATATTCTACGTCAAGCCGCTCATCCATTCCGCCTACCTCTTCGTAAATATTTTTCCTGCACATAAGGCAGGCTCCGGTAAGGGCCGAATAGTTGTTCAAAGATTTGATGTAATTGAAATATCCGCGGTCATCTTTATGCATATTCACAAAGACATGGCCTGCGGCGCCTCCCAGACCCAGAACTACGCCGGCATGTTGAATGGTATTGTCCTGGTAGAGCAATTTTACCCCCACAACTCCTGTTTTTTCTCTTTGCGTAAATGAAACCATTTCTGTCATCCAGTCGCTGTGTATCACCTCTATATCATTATTGCACATTAACACATACTTACCCCGGCTCAGAGAAACGCCAAGGTTCATAAGTTTTGCAAAATTGAATGGGAATGAAGCTTCAATACAACGGAACTTGTTGCTGTAAGCCGCCTCATATTCTTTCATCAGTTCGAAAAATTCAGGAGAGGTGCTATTATTGTTAAGTACAATTATTTCATAATCAGGGTAATCGGTCTTTTGAAATATGGAATCAATAGCGAGTTTCAGCAGCGTCACCTGGTCTTTTGTGGGGATGATGATGCTTACTTTATCGAAAGAAGCTATCTTATAACGTATACGGTAGCCTCCGAGCACATCGGGAATACCTTCAATGGTTGCAGGGGTATTTCTCCGCACCATTGCCTCCTGCAGTGCCTTCATAGCTGCAATGTAGGCATATGGCTTTGCCTCTGTATTGCTGGCTACCGACAGGCTGTGAATACGCCAGTGGTATAAAACTTTCGGGATGTGTCCAATATGTTCTGTTAGTTCGGTGGCACGAAGCAGCAAATCGTGATCCTGGCTACCTTCGAAACCCTCTCTGAAATTACCGGTTTTGTCCATGAGGTCTTTGCGGATGACGATAACATGGCCAAGATAATTTCTCGAAAGCAGGTTATCGGGCGCCCAATCGGGTTTGAAATGAGGCATGGATAGCTCGCCCTTATCATCTATTTTGTCCTCATCAGAGTAGATCAGTTGATCGTCCGGGTATTCGTTAATATGTTTTACGAATTCGAAAAGACAATTTGGGGTCAGCAGGTCGTCATGATCCATGAAAAGAATAAAATCTCCGGTAGCGAGTGCCAATGCAGAGTTTGAATTGGCGGAGATATGGCCATTCTTCTCTCTGAAAACAACTTTTATCCGCTGATCTTTTGAGGCAAAATCATTTAAGACTGTTCTTATTTCCGGGTTGGGAGAAACATCGTCAGACAGGCATAACTCCCAGTTTTGATAAGACTGGTCAATAACAGACTTTATTGCTGCTGTAAGATAATCGGGGTTCGGGTCGTATACCGGAACTACTATGCTGAACTTAGGTCTATTTTTCAGAGAAGGGTAGTGCTGTTCAAAGTCCTGTTTAAGCGTTTTCGGGTCCAGGCGTTCGGCAATCCATTCTTTATACCCGGTTTGATATTCGCGCCACAAGCCAAGTTTTATAAGGCCTTTTTTAGCTACCTTTTTAAAAAGTTCGAACCCCGGCTTCGTCATAACGAATGAAGCCAGCTTCATCATGCTTTTCAGTTTGCTATTGCCCGGAGATGAAACCTTTGCAAGGTTCTTTTTCATAGTGTTGCAAAATAATAATTAATTACATTCTGTTTGCGACAAAATGTAACAGGTTGTGAATAATGGACTATCAGAATAATTGCTTGTAGTTTGTACCAATCTCAAGGGCAGAGCCGGCGTGTGTGATCTGGCCATTTTCCAATAAAATAGCCGTATCGCAGATCTTTAGTACATCTTCAGGGAAATGAGATACGAACAAGATCGTCTTTCCTTCTGCTTTTACTTTGTATATTTTTTCCATGCATTTCGCCTGGAACCCCTGGTCGCCAACAGCTAACACTTCGTCTATAATGAGAATGTCGGCATCATTAGCCAGAGAAATGGAGAATGCAAGACGGGCTACCATGCCGGATGAGTACCTCTTTACAGGCATGCTTAATACCTCATCGCTCAGTTCGGAGAATTCCTGAATCTCTTTTTTAGTGTCTGCGTTCTTACGAGCCGTACCGTATAATGAGAGCAACAAAGACATGTTCTCATAGCCTGTCAGTTCCAGCTCAAGGCCAGCGCCAATAGCCAGGATAGGAGCAAAGGAGCCATTAACCGTTACGCTGCCGATCTGAGGTTTGATGAGGCCGGCGATGGTGCGCAACAAGGTACTTTTCCCGGAACCATTTCGGCCGAGAATCCCCATGCTTTCGCCGCGTTTCACTTCAAACGAAATGTTCTTAAGAATTGTTTTTGTATTAAAAGGATTCTTTCTTTTAGTGACAAGGTCTTTAATAGAGTGAATACCCATATTATTCTGCCAGAAACTAACAGTTACATTATCCAGTTTTATGAGACACTCAGACGTCATTAAACACTAAATAGTTGAGATAAATTGGTTTTTGAGCTTGCTGAATACAAAAGCTCCGATAAAGTACATCGCGCCCGCAATGATAATACAATGAACCCACAAAGCGGTAGGAGTTGGCCCCTGATCGTAAAAAATACTTCTACCCAATTTAATAAAATAATATATGGGATTGCATTTAATGATCATCTTGTAATTCGGTGGGATCATGCTTTCCGGGTAGGCAATAGGTGTAAGATATAATAATGCCGGCTGAATAGTACCCCACATGATGCTGACATCTCTGAAAAAAACATTAAGCGAGGATAGCAATAGAATAACTCCGAGGCAAAATACACTGAAAAGCAGCGTACAGGGAATTATGAGCAACATACTTAGTTTGTACTGAATACCAAACCAATACATAATTATCAGAAAAACAATAATGGTGAGGAGAAAGTTGAACAACTCACTGATGATCTCTGAAATAGGGAATAGAAGAACGGGGATATTGAGTGATTTTATAAGTCCGGAAGACCCAATGATACTCCCAATGGATTGGTTAGTAATGTTGGAAAAGAAGAACCAGAAGATAAGCCCTGAACTGCAAAAGATGACATACTCATTCAGTGCGTGGAAGTCGTTTGATTTGAGAAACGCGGCACTGAAGATGACAATAAATATGACCAGATATAATAATGGTTTGAAGAACCCCCAAAAAAATCCGACCAATGAACTCTTGTATCTTAATATTACATTTCGCTTGCTCAGCGCATATATCCTTGTGATATTTTGCACGTTGTGGATTTTGTTGATATTTTGCAGCCGGAAGTCCCCGGAATATATTGATGAAAATATTTGTGAATGCCCGATTTCTTACCCAAGCCCTTTCGGGGGTACAAAGGTATGCAATCGAATGCAGCCGACAAATAAAAAAATTGCATCAGGATACCATCTTTTTAACACCTCACAACGTTATCCAAACAGACATTGCCAAGGAACTGGGCGCAGTGGTTGTTGGTAGGAGAACCGGACATTTATGGGAACAGGTAGACCTTCCTTTATATCTGAAGAGCAGACGCGCTGACGTGTTATTGAATCTCGCTAATACCGCACCACTTTTTTTTTCAAAAAACTACGTCACACTTCATGACCTTGCATTTTATCACCATCCGGAGTGGAATTCGAAGGCTTTTGCCACATGGTACAACTTTCTGATACCAAGATTGGCTGCCAGAAGTAAACACCTTTTTACTGTAAGTGAAACAATCAAAGATGAAATTATTTCATGTTATGGGGTGACACCTGGTAAGATATCAATTACTTATAATGGAATTTCTGATGCCATGAAGTCGGTAAAGACGACGGGAATAAAAGAAAAGATCATATTGGCAGTCGGTACCTTTAACATCAGGAAAAACCATCTTAGGTTAATAGATGCATTTAGAAAAAGTGAGGTCCGAAAAGATCATCAACTTGTGATCATAGGAGATAAGAACAAAGTTTTCAGAGAAACAACACTAGATGATAACATACTGGAAGAATTCAATATAAAGATCTGTAATGATCTTTCTGAAAGAGAACTAATTGATATGTACCAAAGGGCCGAATGTGTTGTGTCCTTATCTCTGTATGAAGGCTTCGGCATTCCTTTATTGGAGGGAATTTATTTCGATTGTAAGGTTATCTGTTCTGATATTCCTGTTTATCGTGAATTATTCAGTGCCTTTGCTACTTTCTGTTCGCCCGTTGATCTGCATTCTATTGTAACGGCACTTAATAACATCGGGAACTTACAACGGCCATGTGCGAGATCTGACTATAAATCGGTTTTTGAAAAATATAGTTACGAAGCCTCGGCCCGTACAATTATGAATTCTATTCTAAAATAAAGACGGGGCGCAAGGCGCCCCGTCTTTATTTTAGCACTACTACAAATTATTTGGCTGCAGCAAGTTCCTTGACCTTTGCCCAAACCTCTACTTCGCCACCTTCTTCATAACCAATATGGGTAAAAGCTACCTTGCCATTCTTATCTATAATAACGGTGTATGGCACAGACTGAAAGTTCATTGAGCGTTTCAGATCGGAATTAGGATCTATATAATAAGGGAATGACCACCCCTGCGACAATGCATAAGTACGCACAAGACCTTCAGCTTTCGCTTCATCAATCGATATGGTCATGTAATTGAAGTCTGCTTCTTTTTTCCATTCCGGCAACTTCAGTATAATATTCTTTATCTCTTTTTTGCAGGGAACGCACCATGTAGCCCAAAAGCTAACCAATGTGACCTTATTTTTTTCAAACACCTGGTTGAATTGTATCTTCTTGCCAGAACTAACATCCTTTATTTGTGTTTCGGGTAATTCCTGTGCGTGCAATGATGCTGCAAAAAGCACTCCTGCCACGGCCACGAGTAATTTCTTCATAAGTTTTTGTTTTTAAAATAAATAAGCGAAAACTTTGCCAAAGTTAAAATAAGCGACTAATTTCGGAAAAACTTTAACAATATCAGTATTTAAATGAAAAAAACGGCACTATTCTTTTTATTGATCCTTATTTCGGGGGGAGTTTTTGCACAAGGTACTTTTTCGGGAGATCTGATGATGAACCTTAATTCGTTTCAGAGAGATACGAATATTAAAGCTGCCGGTAATCCGCTCTACGATAATTACCTGAGCGGAAGTGAAGCGTGGCTGAGCTTGCGGTACAATATCAAAGGTTTTACGTTCTCGGTGCGTGGGGATGGTTTTGCCAACTCAAATCTGAAGACAACCAACGCTGCCATGACAGATTTTGGCATTGGTGCCTGGAGTGTAAGTAAGGATATGAAGGACCTGAGCATCACTGTGGGCTCCATATATGACCAAATTGGTAGTGGTATTCTCTTCCGTTCATATGAAGATCGTGGATTACTGATAGATAATGCGCTGGTTGGGCTGGAGCTTAAGTACAAACTAACTAAAAATATTCAACTGAAAGGGTTTACCGGCCAGCAAAAGAATAATCACGCTGTTAACAATTCCAGATATGCACCCATTATCAGGGGATTTAACGCAGAAGGAGATTTTGATGCCGGTAAGATACACTTGATACCTGGTATTGGATTTCTGGACAGAACTCTGGACGCGAACTCAATGAATACAGTTGTATCGTCTATCAATACTCAACCTTATCCTACCAGATTTATTCCGATGTATAACATGTATTCAGTTTCTGCCTACAATACACTTACTTATAAGAGTTTCTCATGGTATGCTGAAGGTGCCTACAAGACACATGAGGCAGTTACAGAGAATAAGGTACTGGTTGATAAGCCCGGAAACATTGCCTACACCAATATGTCTTATGGTAAGAAAGGTCTTGCGGTAAGTTTATCGGGAAAACGCACTCAGGATTTTGTGATGCGTACTTCTCCAAACGAAGCTAACCTGGACGGAATGCTTAACTGGCAGCCCGTGATAGCTACCACAAGGCCAGAACGCCTGATGTCGCGGTATACGCCCGCATCGCAGGAAATAGCGGAAATGGCTGGAGGCATCAATGCGGTGATATCACCAAATGATCTGACAAATATTACGCTATCGTACACACATATCAACGATCTGAGTAACCAGGCGCTTTACAGAGAGGCGTTTGCTGAGGGTTATTATCAGAGTAAGTCATCATGGATACTTCAGGGTGGAATACAATACCTTGAATACAATGTTGCTGTTTACAGGGGTAACACTGTACCTCAAATGTTGCATGCCATCACGCCGTTTGCTGAGGTTACCTACCGGTTGAATGAACTGAAATCATTAAGAGCGGAGGTTCAATATATGAACGCCAAGGAGGACTATGGTTCGTGGATATTTGCTTTGCTGGAATACAACATAGCCCCTAAGTGGTCTATCTCAGCGTCGGATATGTATAATGTTGCCCCGGATAAAACGATTTTTAATCCTAATTATACCGATCCCGGTTTTGCGACTAAAGCCCCTAATCATTATTACAACATATTCGCTGCCTATACCCGTGGAGCAAACCGTTTCTCTGTGGCGTATGTAAAACAGATTGATGGTATCAATTGTACCGGTGGTGTTTGCCGTTATGAGCCCGCTTTCAGTGGTGTCAAAGCTACTGTTACTTCCAGCTTTTGATAATCGTTTGCTGTGCATTCAATTATTCGATACGGGCTATTTGTTACAGCCTCTGTTCTTGTGTGTTGTATTAATGCTTCAAGCCAGGTTGCTCGCAGGGTATTGACCGTTTCCGAATGTAAAGAACCTATAGTAATTGATGGCATATTATCAGAGCCTATATGGCAAAGTGCTGATAAGGCTGACAACTTTACCCAATTAAAACCCTTCCCGGGTTCGCGCTGTACACAACGGACAGAGGTAAGTGTATTGTACGATAACGATGCTGTTTATATAGGTGCCATGTTGTATGACGAGCACCCGGATAGTATTTTGAAGCAATTGTCAACCAGGGACGACGATGGGGGCAATACTGATATTTTCGGAGTTTCTTTTGATACTTATTTTGACTTGCAAAATGCTACACGATTTGGCGTTACGGCAGCAGGGGTGCAAGTAGACGCCGTGTCTAAATTTGACGGGGTAAATGTTTCGTGGAATGCGGCCTGGTTCTCAAAGGTCACCATCAATAAACAGGGATGGTGTGTAGAAATGAAAATACCATATTCCGCTCTCAGGTTTCCTAAAAAGCGGATACAAGAGTGGGGGGTGAATTTTGTGAGAGGTATACGCCGCAACCGGGAAATTTCTTATTGGAATATGGTTGTTCCCGGTGTTGCAAATGGTACTGCTCAGTCGGGGATTCTCTTGGGTATACATGACATTAAAGCACCAATAAGACTATCTCTTTTGCCGTATGTTTCGGGTTATGCGGAGAATTATGCCGGAGCAAATGCCCATAGCATAAACGGAGGTATGGATTTGAAGTATGGGTTCAATGAGAGTTTTACCATAGATATGACATTGGTGCCTGATTTCGGGCAGACCATTTATGATAACAGGGTTCTTAATCTGTCGCCGGTAGAGGTGAAATATGATGAGCGCAGATATTTCTTTACCGAAGGGCTCGATCTCTTTAATAAGAACGATCTGTTTTATTCGAGAAGAGTAGGTGGAATGCCGGTGAACTATGGCAAGGTAAGTGGTATAGTTGATAGTAATGAGGTAGTCGTGAACAATCCGACGACGACTAAGTTGTATAACGCAACCAAAATATCCGGCCGGACGGGTAGTAACCTCGGTATAGGCTTTTTTAATGCAATAAGTGCGCCGACATATGCTACAATCAATGAAACGGCAAACGATAGTTCCTGGAAATTTCAGACCGCACCTCTTACCAATTATAATGTAATGGTTCTCGATCAAGCATTGAAGAACAACTCTTACATAAGTCTTGTTAATACAAATGTGTCCAGGAAGGAAAACAGTTATAATGCAGACGTATCAGCCCTGCTATTCAAGTTTGCTAATAGGTCAAATACGTATGGTATTGACGGGTCAGGTGATGTAAGTCAGTTGTTCTATGGGTCTAAGCCAACCATTGGCTACAGGTATTATCTTGATATCGCTAAAATAAGTGGTAATAATACGTGGAACATCAGGACACGCAGAATTGACGACAAATTTAACCCTAATGATCTTGGATATCTCGACAGAAACAATGTGCTGTATTACGCGGTAGATGATTATTACAATATTTACAAACCCTTTGGTATAGTCAATTCGGCCTACAACCATATTGGCATAGATTATTATGGCGTGGTAACTCCTGGCGCTTTTGTACAAGCTGATGTTTTTGGCTCACACAATGCGGTGCTTAAAAACTATCTTACAGTTGGAACATATTGGGTAGGGCAGCCGTTTGGTGAGGATGACTATTATGAACCCAGGGCACCTGGAAGATTTTATAAAAGGCCAAAGAACTATACACTTGGTGGATTCATCTCTTCTGATTACAGAAAGAAATTTGCTCTTGATGCAGAAGTAAACAATAAATGGTTCCAGGAAGATGGACATCATACATTCTATTGGTCGGTTTCCCCGCGCTACAGATTTAGCGACAAGTTTTCGCTGATCTATGGATTTAACTGGCAGCTTCAGCGTGGAGACGTTGGGTATGTTGATAATAGACTTGATTCCATTTTCTTCGGTGTAAGAAGGATCACGACCATTGCTAATTCGCTTGATGCAGCCTACATATTTACAAATAAGATGTCGCTGAAACTGAATGCGCGGCATTATTGGTCGCAGGCTGCTTATTCGAAATACAATTTTCTATCCCCTGATGGCCAACTTGCAGCAACGAACTACAACATTAGCCATGACATAAACTTCAATACTTTCAATGTTTACATGAGCTATGTATGGCAATTCAGGCCTGGCAGTGAGATGAGCGTGGTATACCAGAATAGTATCTATTCATCAGGACAAAAGCTGGAGACAACATACCTGAATGACATAAACAATACCCTCCAGGTGCCACAAAGTAACAGCTTGTCTGTTAAGGTAATATACTACCTTGACTATCTTGAGGTAAGAAGCCTGCTCAGGAAAAGCAACAAAACATCTTAAAGTGTTGGATTGCCCATTGACGATATGAAGTCATAAGTCATACGGGATATCTTAGATATCTCCGGACCGAGATCTTTAACGTTTGTACCCTTTGTCATTACCGTAATGAGGTAAGGACGATCGTGATAATATACAATACCACTTTCACTAAGTTCGTGAAGGTTTATCTTGTTATTTCCCCACTCGCCAAATTTGTGCGCCACAGCCACGGATGATGGCAGATCTTTCACCATACCGTCCTTGAAATCGCACTCGCTGAGTAATTGTAACGCAGTTTCTGATGCACTTCTGCTCAGGTAAGAAGCATTATAGAGAACAATAAGGAACCGAGAATAACGTTTTGCAGAAATCTGGAAATTACGATCGGCGAGATCAGGCTCAGGAATATTCAGGTCGGTAAATGTTCTTCTGAATATATTCAGGTCAACATTTTTATTAAGAAGGTTTGTGGCGTTATTATCTGAGTAGGCAATCATTGAATGCAACAATTCCTTGACAGTATAGATGCGACCCGGATTGATAGAATGTGTTTCGTATGTTTGTGTAGGGATGTAGTCAGAGTTTTCGCAAAGGATCTTTTTAGCGAGGATCTTAGGATCTTTTTCCGCCATTTGCAGATAAGCCATCAGCATCGGAACCTTAATGAGCGATCCAGGATTGTAGGATTCATTAGGGTTGACGTATGTCCACTCTCCATCTGCAAAGCTATATAGATATACAGAAGCAGAAGTGAGCAAATGCTGTCTTTGGTCGTTTTCGATGAGATTAATTATCTGTGACTTCAAAGCCGAAAATGCTTGAGATTCTTTTGCTGGTTTAGCCCAAAGCATTGGTTTAATAAGCTTATAGCCACGTTGAGTTCCTATGTTGTAGTCGCTTTTTACAATTGTAGGTGCATTATTCTCTCCGTTAGTGTTGTTAACACTATGGCCTCCGGCAATTATTGGTGTTCCTTCCTCCGCATTTCCCTGGGTGTCTTGTTGTGCATATGCTTGTGGAAGTTCTGTGCTAGCCTGCGAAGAGTTCTGGTCGCCAACGACCATAGCACTATGCATTTTTTCATTTTCAGGAGCCGAAATACCCTGATAAGCATCCAGAGAGTAATTCTGCATGCCTAGGGCCGAAGATATGGCCTTGTTCTTTATAACAAAGTATGTAGTGGCACCACCTAATAAAGTTGAAGTTAGCGCTGTGTAGATGAGGATTTTTTTGGTTACCATTCCGCGGGTTTTAGTGAAATAAAGGTTTTACATTTCAGCATTGTAAAATTACTTTTATAAGGCTCGAATTGGTGGAATATGCTTTTTAACTTATTCTTAAATTTAAATTTAGGGTCTTTTTATTAGAAATGAATAGATTTGTAAATATATATTTTATGTTTATTTGATTTTACCAAGCGATTTGTAGTTGCTTTCAAAAGGTCCTAAGGGCTTACCTTTATCTTCTAAAGGGCAATACGAGCATAAATGCACAAAACAGATATTCTGATAATCGGGTCAGGAATTGCAGGGCTGACCTTTGCAGTAAAGATGGCAAGGCGATTTCCCGACAAAAAGATCGCTATTCTTACAAAAGCTAATACAGACGAAACCAACACGAAATACGCACAAGGTGGGATAGCTGTGGTCAATGATCTTGAAAATGATAGCTTCCAGAAGCATATAGAAGATACACTGATCGCGGGAGATGGGTTATGCAATGAGAATGTAGTTGAAGCCGTGGTGAAGGAGGGGCCGCTGAGGGTAAATGAGATCATTGAATGGGGGACACGGTTTGATAAAGACGATGAAGGAGAGTTCATGCGTGGAAAGGAAGGAGGACACTCCCAGTTCAGGATACTGCACCATAAAGACATCACCGGTTTTGAGATAGAACGCGCGCTGGTAGAGGAAGCAAAAAGGCATGCGAATATTGAGATATTCAATCACTGGTTTGTTGTAGATATCATCACGCAGCACCACCTCGGGTTCTTGGTTACCAAATCGACTCCGGACATAACCTGCTATGGTGTTTATGCCCTGAATCTTAAAACAAACCAGATAGAAAAGATACTGGCAAAGTGTACATTGATGGCCTCCGGCGGAACGGGACAGGTATATAGAACGACGACCAACCCTAAGATAGCCACAGGAGACGGCATAGCAATGGTGTATCGCGCAAAAGGGAGGATCGAAAACATGGAGTTCATTCAGTTTCATCCGACAGCGTTGTATGAGGCGGGTGTAAGCCCGTCCTTCCTGATCACTGAGGCGGTAAGGGGAGATGGTGGCATATTGAGAAACAAGGATGGTGAAGCATTTATGCCGAGATATGATGAACGTGCAGACCTGGCGCCAAGGGATGTAGTAGCCCGTGCGATAGATAGTGAGATGAAGCGAACCGGAACAGAGCATGTGTATCTGGATTGCCGTGAGATGGACCATGATAAATTCCTGGCGCACTTCCCGAATATATATGCCAAGTGCAAGTCAATAGGCATTGACGTATTTGAGCAGATGATACCTGTAGCGCCTGCGGCACACTATTGTTGCGGAGGCATAAAGGTGGATGAACGGGGGAGGTCGTCAATACTGAACTTGTATGCCTGCGGAGAGTGCTCCAGCACAGGCCTGCATGGCGCTAACCGTCTTGCGTCCAATTCTTTACTGGAGGCATTGGTGTTTGCTCATCGTTGTGCAGAGGAGGTGGCCGGTAGCCTCGATGGCGTTTCATTTAAGGAGGATGTTCCGGACTGGAATGCATTTGGTACAACGGAGCCGCGAGAGATGATCCTTATTACACAGAGCCTGAAGGAACTGCAGCTTGTGATGAGTGATTATGTAGGTATTGTAAGAAATGACGTGCGGTTGCAACGGGCAATGAAACGTATTGATCTCCTGCATACAGAAACCGAGGAGCTATACAAGTCGGCATCGTTGTCGCCGCAACTCTGTGAGCTAAGAAACCTGATCACTATTGCTTATTTAATTATTAAGGGAGCTCAGTTCAGAAAAGAGAGCCGGGGACTTCATTACAATACCGACTACCCGAATAAGAGCAAGCTGGTGCAGCAGATAGTAATGTAAGTTGTTTCATGGGGGCAATCGTCAAGCTATTTTACCTGTCTGCGGAATAATATTGCGGCAAATACAGTAAATATTATGTTCGGTATCCATACTGCGAGCATGGGGTCGAGAGAAGCTTTGGTTGCAAATGTGGTTGACAACTGGAGAAACATGATATATATGGCGCTAATAGCAATGCCTAATGCCAGGTGCAGGCCACTACCCCCTCTTACTTTTCTGCTGGCTATACATCCTCCTATTATTGTCAGAATAAATCCGGCATAAGGTTGCGCGCTCCGCCTGTGCTTTTCTATGTAATAGCTTTCGAGGCTTTCGCGGCCATGTGTCTTCTCTGTGGCGATATACTGATTCAGTTCAGGTGTTGTTAGCGCTTCTTTGATTGCGTCTGTTCGATTGAGGTCGGCAGGGGTGATCGGATATTTCTTGTCGAGGAGCGGAAGATGAGTCAGGGTCTCTTTGTCACTGTCATTGGTGCGTATGGTCACGTTATGCAAATGCCAGATCTTTTTTATGCTATCATAGATGACATAATCGGCCATTATTTTCTCTTTGAGCAGTGTACCTGAGATAGTTTCTTCTGTAAACCTGTTTCCTGTGCTGCTGTTAAATGCATAACTCTGGAGATACACGTAGGTGCTCCTGGATATACCCATATGGAGATTATCGCTGACGTATTTGAAATTTTCGTCGTTAATATATTTGTCCTCAAATGCAATTCTTTGCTTATTGGCATTGGGTATCACCCAGTGGTTGGCGAGCAGGGATATAGAACAAAGGAAAATGGCCCCCAGCACGTATGGCCTCATAAATCGCTGAAATGAAACGCCGCTGGCGAGTATGGCTATGATCTCTGATTTGTAGGCGATCTTGGATGTAAAGAATATAGTAGCGATGAAGATGAATAACGGGAACAACAGCGCGGTGATATGAGGTACAAAATTCTTGTAGTATATCAGCACTATGGAGAGCGGAGCTTTTTTTGATACAAGATTGTCCACCTTTTCAGAATAATCTATGACGCAAGAGATAACAGCGAGCACCATTATGGCAAAGAAGAATGTGCTCAGGAACTTCCTGATGATATACCAATCCAGTTTCTTAATCAGTGGCATATTCATACCTACAACCGGGTTTTTAAAACAGGGATCATTTCATTCTTCCATGCGGTAAAGTCACCTGCAATGATATGCTGACGTGCCTGCCTGACGAGGTGCAGGTAAAATGCGAGATTGTGAACACTGGCAATAGTAAGCCCGAGCAACTCTTTTGATACGAACAAGTGGCGTAAATAGGCCTTGCTGTAATAGTTACTTGTAAGGCAATCGAGGCCGGTGTCTATGGGTGAGAAGTCATTTTCCCATTTCTTATTCTTGATATTTATGACCCCATTGGTTGTGAACAGCATGCCGTTGCGGCCATTGCGTGTAGGCATTACGCAGTCGAACATGTCTACTCCCAGCGATATGTTCTCAAGAATGTTCCAAGGTGTGCCTACACCCATGAGGTAGCGAGGCTTGTCATCCGGCAGGAACTCACAACAGTGAGCACACATCTCGTACATCATTTCCTCCGGTTCGCCTACAGATAAACCGCCAATCGCATTGCCATCGCATTCCATGCCGGCTACAAATTCGGCTGAGGCTTTACGGAGATCTTTATATGTGCTACCCTGAACTATCGGGAACAAAGACTGGTAGTGACCGTATTTAGGTTCGGTACTATTCAAGTGCTTTACACAACGTGCGAGCCACCTGTGTGTAAGCTCCATTGACGACTTTGCATAGCCGTATTCAGACGGGTAGGGGGGGCATTCATCGAACGCCATGATAATGTCTGCCCCTATACTTCTCTGAATGTCCATAACGCTCTCAGGGGTGAATAAGTGACGAGACCCGTCTATGTGAGACTGGAATACGACACCTTCTTCTTTTATCTTACGATTTGCAGCTAATGAAAAGACCTGGTAGCCACCACTATCAGTGAGTATTGGTTTATGCCATCCATTGAATTTATGGAGGCCTCCGGCCTGTTCCAGGATACCGATGCCGGGGCGCAGGTATAAGTGGTAGGTGTTACCCAGTATTATTTCCGCGCGAACCTCGTCATTGAGTTGCTGCTGTGTCAGTGCCTTTACGCTGCCTACAGTACCAACCGGCATAAAAACAGGCGTATGTATCACTCCGTGATCCGTAGTGAGCACTCCGGCACGGGCAGACGAATCGGCATCCTTGTTGATCAGTTCAAATGTCATTTTGTGATATGCGTCAACCCGGTAGGAAGAGGCATGGCAAAAGTATTAAAACGGGCTGTCAAAATCTGTTAAAGTACCAAATGACAGGTCGCGTGCTGAAACAACAGGTGCCTTTACCTGCCAGTCGAAGCCTATAGAGTCGTACCTGATGCCTGTATCGTGAGGCTGGCTATACTCAGAGCTGACCAAATAATAGGTCATTGCATCATCTGTCAGTGCTTTGAAGCCATGAGCAAACCCCTCCGGTATAAAATATGCCTGATGGTTATCAGCAGATAACTCATGTGCATACCATTTGCCATAAGAAGGCGAGTCCTTTCGCAGATCCACGATCACATCCTGTATAGCACCGTAAGGACAGAAAACTATCTTACTGTGTTGCCATGGAGGAAGCTGGAAGTGCATACCCCTTATCACGTCCTTTTTGGAGAAGGAAAAATAGCTTTCACGTAGTGTGAAACTGACATCGTGAGTAAGCAGTGAGGATTCGTGAAATGTTTTGACAAAAGACCCTCTTGTGTCTTCTGAATGTGGCAGCGTGATCAGTTTCGCGCCATTAAGAATGTCTTGTACCTGCATGATAATAGGTATTAATCAACCAAAATATTGGGCTATTTGTTCTGTGCATTTTTCCCGGGCGCTACGGTGCTTGTCTGCATACCACCCTGCTGTCCATCTAATAGCAGTGCGTGCATCCATATGTGATCTCCAGCCCAGCTCTTCCATTGCTTTTGTACTATCTAATAAAAGCAATTTAGCCTCATGGGGTGCGTTGTCCAGTACATGATTCTTATAGTTGCCGGCTCCATAGCTATCAATAAACACTTTGGTGAGGTCTTCAACGGTCAGCATATCCCCGGGGTTTGGGCCGAAATTGTATGCTGTGCTATATTTTACAGGGTCCTCACTCATTTTAGCGCCGAGTACCAGGTAGGCGCTGAGCGGCTCCAGTACATGCTGCCACGGACGCACAGAATGAGGATTTCTGAGGTGCACTGTCTCATTGAATGTTATGGCTCTCACAATATCAGGAATGATCCTGTCGTCGGAGAAGTCACCGCCGCCTATCACATTGCCTGCCCTGGCGGCTGCAACAGACTTTCTGTGCTTCTCATATTTGTCCGGATTGAAAAAAGACCGCCTGTACGAATCAATTACGATCTCAGCCGATGCTTTGCTTGCAGAGTAGGGGTCGTACCCACCCAGTTTATCATCCTCTTTAAAAGGGATGCCTCTTTCCGGGTTATCATAAACCTTATCAGTGGTGATCATCACCCCAATGCAAGGTGTATCAAGGCTATTCAGTGCATCAAGCACATAAGCTGTGCCTTGTGCGTTCACAAGAAATGTATGCGATGGCAGCTCATATCCGCGGCGAACCAGCGCCTGTGCTGCGAAGTGAAAAACAAAATCGGGCTGAAAGCGCACCAACTCTGCCTGCAGCTTTTGTTTATCACAGATGTCGCCAATCACAGAGCTATAACATAGTTTATCGCCCTCTAATTGGTTGTACAGATCGTTACTTTTTTCTGGAGACAATGAATATCCTTTTACATTCGCCCCAAGCCACTGAAGTATCTGCAACATCCAGGCTCCTTTAAAGCCCGTATGACCTGTGAGAAATACTTTTTTGCCGTTGTATATAGAACGGAGATAGTCTGCGCTTACCACTTTTTCCATAAAGGCTCAGTTTGCCACATGTGTTCCAATTCTTCCTTGTCGCGTAGTGTATCCATACATTTCCAGAATGCATGGTGTTTGTAAGCACCGATCTGCTTATCGCGTGCGAGGTCGTCCATAGGCTGGCGTTCCCACATCACATCGTCAGCATCGTTGTGCAGGTATTTTGCAATGCCGGGCTCTATAACAAAGAAGCCACCGTTTATCCAGGTACCGGAATCTGCGGGTTTTTCTTCAAAGCTATTGATCGTGCCATCATCTTCCATTTTCAGCACGCCAAACCTGCTTGTAGCCTGTATAGCGGTCATGGTGCATATTTTACCGCTGCTCTTATGAAATTTTACCAGTTCGTCCAAATTAACATCACTGACACCATCGCCATAAGTAAGCATAAACGGCTCATTGCCAACATAAGGTAATACCCGTTTCAATCTGCCTGCTGTCATAGTATCAAGACCGGTATCGATCAAAGATATTTTGAACGGCTCGGCAGAGTTCTTGTGTACTTCGACAGAGTTATTAGAAAGATCAACGGTAATATCGGCATTATGCAAAAAGTAGTTGGCAAAATATTCCTTAATGAGGTGGGCTTTATAGCCCAGACAAATGATGAACTCTGTATGGCCATAGGCTGCATATATTTTCATTATGTGCCATAAGATGGGTTTGCCACCTATTTCAATCATAGGCTTAGGACGAAGTGATGATTCTTCGGATATGCGAGTGCCCCTGCCGCCCGCAAAAATGACTACTTTCATGGGAACAAATATATCTAAATGGTGCAATAGCCCCAAAGCATCGTCCTTAATTAATGTGAATAATCACTTCTAAGAGTTAAAGTTTGTATCAGGGCAATTGCATGTATATACACTAAAGCAATAAACTCTATCTTTGCGGCCACCACACATTGAACCTTTTAAAAAAAGAACCTTGAAACTACATATACTGGCTATAGCAGCCCATCCTGATGATATAGAGCTAAGTTGCGCCGGCACGCTGATAAAACATGCACGAGCCGGGCAGTCCGTGGGCATTGTGGACCTTACACAGGGCGAACTGGGCACCAGGGGCACGATCGAGACCCGTTTTGCCGAGGCAAATGCTGCGGCAGAGATCATGGGGGTGAAAGTGCGTGAGAATGCTAAAATGGCTGACGGGTTCTTCAGAAATGATGAAGAGAACCAGCGAAAGCTGATCGGGTATATCAGATATTACCAACCCGAAATTGTAATTGCCAATGCTCTTGAGGACCGCCATCCCGATCATGGTAAAGGAGGTAAACTTATAGCTGATGCCTGTTTCCTGGCCGGATTGAGGAAAATACAGACAGAATGGAACGGGGTGCCTCAGAAACCCTGGCGCCCGAAGAGGGTATATCATATGATACAGGACAGGCCTCTGGTACCTACGTTCATTGTGGACATTTCAGACGCATTTGAGGAAAAAATGAGATCTATCCGTTGTTATAAGAGCCAGTTCCATGACCCGGCATCTGATGAACCGATCACATACATCGCTACGGAGAATTTTTTTCATAATATAATATATAAGGACGCTGTGATGGGCAAAAGGATAGGCGTAAAGTACGCGGAAGGGTTCGTATCGGAAAATATACCTGCGGTCAACAGCCTTGACGACCTTTTGCTCCCTGAGTTACCTTAAAAAAAGAACTATAAATCTTTTTTTAAAAATATTTTGTTGTTCAATAAAAAATAAGGACCTTTGCAGTCCCAAAAAACATAACTAATTATGGCTCGCGTTTGTCAGGTAACAGGAAGGAAACCGGTTGTAGGTCACAAAGTGTCTTTTTCTAACAAGAAAAAGCTGCGTCGTTTTCTGCCTAATTTACAGACCAAGCGTTTCTTCCTTCCTGAAGAAGACCGCTGGATCACATTAAAGCTCACTTCTGATGCTATCCGTACTATCAATAAGAACGGGTTGCTTTCTGTAGTGAAAGAACTTCGCGCTAAAGGCGTAAATATCTAAAATCAGTAACTGCTTAAGTATAAATAACTCAGAAAATGGCAAAAAAAGGAAACCGCGTTCAAGTTATAATGGAGTGCACCGAGCATAAAAACAGTGGTTTGCCCGGTACCAGCCGCTATATCACAACTAAGAACAAAAAGACCACAACAGAACGCCTCGAGTTGAAGAAATACAACCCGATAATGAAACGTGTTACTCTTCACAAAGAAATTAAGTAATCTATTTAAAATACTGAACAATGGCAAAAGCAGCAAAAACGGCGATCAAGAAGGACCCTAAGCAGGCAGCAGAAGCTAAGAACTATACAAAAGTTATCAAAGCTGTACGTAGCCCTAAGAGCGGTGCATATACCTTTAAAGAAGGTATGGTACACAAGGATAAAGTAAAGGATTTCCTTGCCAACACTAAATAAGCGGCCCCTTTAATCCTAAGCCTCTATATGCCTTAGGACTTATAAACATACGAAACAAATAGCCACCCGTAAGGTGGCTATTTTAGTATTGTCAGTCCGATCGACTGTGCATTATTCATTGCCCCAGTCGTAAATATCCTTTTCATCCTTCCCTTCTTTAGGTTTCCCCATTGCGATATTTAATATTATCACAAGCACAAGCGCCCCAATGGTTGCGCACAGTATCTCATTGAAGATCTCGTCGCTGAAGATATGAAGGTAGCTGCCAATCAGCTTTTCACCTATCCAGCCGCCTATCATTCCAATGAGAATGGTGGCCAGCAATCCGAAGCCACGACCACCCGGCACTATGGCCTGGGCAATGTAGCCGGCAACGGCTCCAATTATCATGGCAATGATCAGGTCTTTATGCTCCGTTATAAAAGAAGGCATTTCGTATAGCATTAAGTGAGGCATAACATGAATTTTTAATAAAATTAATAAAGCAAAAATTAGCGGCAAAGGTTTGAAGTAACTATTTTTTCACACTATATGCAGCGGGCTGATAAATGATTTTAAGGCACGTAAAAAGAAACTAAATTTGCACCCATGCAAGCAACACACAGCGAACAGGAAATAGTGCGCCGCGAGAAGTTAAGAGAGCTTCTGGAATTGGGAATTGACCCTTACCCGGCACCACTTTTTGAGATCACACATACCGCTAAAGACATAAAGGATAACTATACCGATGAAAATGCGGAACAGTATAAGAATATATCCATAGCCGGCCGTATCATGAGCGTTCGTGACATGGGTAAGGCCAATTTTGCCGTGATACAGGACAGTACCGGCCGTATCCAGTTGTACATCAAGCGTGATGAAATATGTCCGGGTGAAGATAAATCGCTCTTTGATGTGGTATGGAAGAAACTGATGGATATAGGAGATATCATTGGCATAAAGGGTTTTGGATTTATTACTAAAACCGGGGAGACGTCAATACACGTTACTTCATTCACTATACTCACCAAGTCGCTGCACCCAATGCCTGTGACTAAGGAAAAGGATGGTGAAGTATTTGACGCCGTGACAGATCTTGAGTTCAAATACCGTCAACGTTACGCAGACCTTATTGTAAACCCGCATGTGAGGGAAACGTTTACCCGTATCACCAAAATGAAAAATGCTATCCGCAACTTCCTTAACGAAAGGGGGGCGCTGGAAGTAGATACTCCGGTGCTGCAAAGTATTCCCGGAGGCGCAGCAGCAAGGCCATTTGTGACTCATCACAATGCGCTTGATATGCCATTGTACCTGCGTATAGCCAATGAATTATACCTGAAGAGGCTTATTGTGGGTGGGTTTGACTGGGTGTATGAGTTCAGCCGAAATTTCAGAAATGAAGGGATGGACCGTACACACAATCCTGAATTTACGATACTCGAGTTCTATGTAGCTTATAAGGATTACTTGTGGATGATGGAGACCACAGAACAAATGCTGGAGCATACTGCCATAGCAACCAACGGCACCACAAAAACGAATATCGAAGGGACAGAAGTGGATTTCAAAGCCCCGTACAAGCGTATCAGCATTTATGATGCCATCAAAGAACATACAGGATTTGACATCAGCGAAATGGATGAGGAAGGTATCAGGAATGTGTGCAAACAATTGCGCATAGACGTGGATGCGAGTATGGGTAAGGGCAAGCTGATAGATGAGCTATTCGGAGGTAAGTGCGAGAAGCATTATGTACAGCCAACATTTATCATTGATTACCCGATCGAGATGAGCCCGCTCACCAAGAAACACAGAAGCAAGCAGGGGCTTGTAGAGCGTTTTGAGCTGATCGTGAATGGCAAAGAGATAGCTAATGCCTATAGCGAGCTGAATGACCCGATAGATCAGCGTGAGCGTTTTGAAGACCAGGCTAAGCTGATGGAGCGTGGAGATGATGAAGCAATGTTCATTGATTATGATTTCCTTCGTGCTCTTGAGTATGGTATGCCTCCTACCGCCGGTATCGGTTTTGGAATAGAGCGCCTTGCTATGCTGCTTACGGGTAATGTATCGATACAGGATGTATTGTTCTTTCCGCAACTGCGGCCAGAGAAAACAAATTAGCATGAGACGTTTGTCTGTTTTCTTTATTGTATTGTTTACGATTGCGTGTAAAGCGCAGTCGTACAATGATACTATTACCCGGTTCAGAGATAAGTATATTGCAGATCTGCTGGCAGATAAGAGAGCACCGATCAAGTCATCACAGGTAAAGTATCTGAGTTTTTATAAGCCGGATGAACGCTACCGGGTATGGGCAGATGTAAGACTGACACCCGGAAGCGCCCCGTTTCTTGTACAGACACATAGTGGCAAACAGAAGCCATACAGGGAATATGCAGTGTTGAGTTTCAAGATTGACAACACTGCCTGTACGCTGCATGTGTACCAAAGCATGGACCTGGTAAAGCAGGATGATTATAAAGACTACCTTTTCCTGCCTTTTACAGATGAAACAAATTATGAGACCACGTATGCCGGGGGACGTTATATAGATCTGAAGACTGACGACCTGCAAGGTGGTAAAGTACTTCTGGATCTCAATAAGTGTTACAATCCGTATTGCGCGTATGCTGATGGTTATTCCTGTCCGATACCGCCTGATGAGAACCGGCTGCGTGTGAGAATAGAGGCCGGTGAGAAAATGTTCACTCAATAATAATTATGGATCTGAATACTGCGACCCTGAAACAGGTGTCTATACACATTGTGGGTAATAAAGGTAATGGCGGCGAATTGGTAACATCGAGAAAGCCTATGACGGTCAATGAAAAAGAAGCGTTTATTCTAAGAGACGCCTTTCTTGGGAAATTCAGCTACGACCTGGAGCGTTATTCTTTTTACCATCCATCTTCGCTCGACTATAACGAGGTTTACAATTACTGCCTGGAGGCACTGGCAGAGGATAAAGTATTTCATAAGAACTCTGTGAATATTGCGAAGCACCTGTATGAAAGTACAACTCATCCTAAGATAAAGGAGGGTGAACTGTATGTGTGCCTGTTTGAGAATTGTTTTGTGAATGGCGCATATGTAGAGGCGATCGGTTTGTTCAAAACAGAGACCAGGAGCAATTTCATTGAGGTTGCCATTGATAAGAATGACCTGGCCGTAACCATGAGAGAGGGGGTAGATGTTGGTAAGTTCGATAAGGCCTGTATCGTATTTCCTACAAATGCGGAGCATGGTTTTGATGTGCTTATTTATGACAATAAGAACCGTGGCGATGAGGCGATATTCTGGAGAGAGACGTTTCTGAACGTTGTGCCCCAGGCAAATGAATATTACCAGACCAACCAGTTCCTGAGCATGACCAAGCAATATATTGCAGAACAATTGCCGCAGGAATTTGAAATATCACGAACTGATCAGATCGACCTGTTGAATAAGTCTGTTGAATACTTCAGGGCAAATGACAGTTTTGATAAGAAGCAATTTGTAAAAGAGATATTTGATGATACCGGCATCGGTAAGTCGTTCAAAAAATTTGAACACAACTATTCAGAGACCAATGATATTGATCTTCCCGATAGCTTTGATATATCTGCACAAGCAGTAAAGAAACAGGCCAGGGTATTTAAGAGCGTATTGAAGCTGGATAAAAATTTCCACGTTTATATACATGGCGACAAAAGCCTGATAGAAAAGGGGTATGATGCCAAGGTTGGTAAGAGTTACTATAAAATATACTTTGATACTGAAGAGTAGGTGTATTTAATTTTATTTGCATAGATGTCATTTTTGGTGATCGATCATATAGCTTAACTGGCTACTGTTCTATCATCATTTTATCGGTTTTTCAAGCTATTTTTGTTGGAAATGACCACCTGCAGGTTCCCGTTTATTGTCTTGTTATCATTTATTATTGCCGGCTGTGCCAATATTACCACCCCTAATGGTGGCAGAAGGGACCGCACACCACCGAAATTGCTTTCTGTGACCCCCGCCGACTCACTTCTGAATACCAGACCGGAACGTATTGAATTGGGTTTTGATGAATACGTGACGGTGTCAGATGTGAGCAAGGAGGTTCAGGTATCACCGATATTGCCAATAGCACCAGCCGTACTCAGTAAGAATAAGCATGTTACTGTAAAGTTCATCGATTCTTTGCTGGAAAATAATACCACTTACAGGGTGTCTTTCGGAAATGCGATAAAGGATATTCACGAAGGCAATGCGTTCAGCAGATACACGTACACGTTCAGCACCGGGGCCTATTTTGATTCGTTGCAGTTGCAGGGGATTGTAATCAATGCGCTTACCGGGTTGAACGACAGCAATGGTATGACGGTAGAACTATATAACGGCAGTGAAGATGATACATGTGTTGTTCGCAAAAAACCGAAATACATTACTAAGGTCGGCGCAGGAGGTAAGTTTGTATTTAAGGGATTGCCCGGGAGAAGATTCAAGGTGTATGCGCTAAAGGATGTCAATAATAATATGACCTATGACGGTCCTGTGCCCGGAGAGTGGGTCGGTTTTGCGGATATAGATCATGTAGCCGGAGATACTATGCCAATACTGCTTAGTGTTTTTCCTGAGGCGCCTGATACCGTTGGACAACGTAAGATAGATTCTCTTGAAAAGAAGAAAATGTCTAAAATGCGGGCCAATCCCAAGGATACCCTGTTCACATTCAATGTGAATATTGATACCACTAACAAGGAAAAGCGCTCATTCGATATTACCGGTCCGATAAAAGTACTGTTCAACAGGCAACCTGTACCCGATGTTAAAGAGATCAACCTGGTCTATGAAAACGGCGAGGATCTGACAGATGTGCCCGTAACTACTGAAGTAAACGCAAGGAATCCGAAAGAGCTGATCATTAAGAATAAGTGGCTGGAGAATACAGTTTATACGATCAGCTTCTCTAAGGATTTTGCACACGATACATCCGGCAAGTCAGCATCGCCCGCTAAATATACTTTCAGGACAAACAGTGATGATGATTACGGAAAGATGAAAATCAATCTTCCGGGGAAGTATAATAGTACGAAGTACTTATTGCTTGTCTCATCTGAGAAGGACACCATAAATTATAAACCGGTTACAGATACCATCGTAAAACTGTCCCGTATCAAGCCCGGCAAATATACATTACGCATAATTGCCGATGCCAATGGTAACGGTACATGGGATACGGGTGATCTTCTGGCTAAGCGGCAGCCTGAGGTGATCATTCCGGGTCCTGAACCTACAGATGTAAAGCAAGGCTTTGAATATGTCATAGATTTTGAGCCGAAGCCTAAGCCAAAGATGACAGATAAAAAAGAGAAAAAGGATACCAACAAAAAATAACCACATAAAAATACTTTTATGAAACACGCACTACTTCCATTGTTACTTCTTTGCTGCTGTGCAGGCTACGCACAGGAACGCATGACCCCTGAATTGCTATGGAGCCTGCACCGTGTGAATGCGGGTGCTGTGAGCAGGGACGGCAGGTATGTTTATTATTCCACAAAGACCACGGACTGGAAGACCGAGAAAAGTGTTACCCACCAGTATCGTGTCAGCGTTTATGACGGCGAAAAGCGGGAATGGACCACAGAAGCCGGAAAAACAATTACGCAGCGCTACGAGAATGTATGGTATGCTACTTATGACAATTTCCTTTACGAAAGCAACGATAGCGGGACCACATGGAAGGAGATTTATAACGGGCTGCAGGATGCTGAAAATGTGTGGGTTTCTCCGAATGGAAAATATGTGGCTTTCTCAAAAGAGGTTTTGGTAAAACCTACCAACGGCACTGATATCTACTCAGACCTGCCCAATACTACCGCCAAAGTTTACACAGACCTGAATGACCGCCATTGGGATACCTGGGAGGATGGAAAATACTCGCACATATTTATTGTGTCTTTGAAGGATGGAAAGGTGAAAGACATAATGGAGGATGAAGCGTATGATTGTCCGCAAAAACCTTTTGGCGGAGGTGAGGACCTTGCCTGGTTCCCGGATAACAGGGGATTCATGTACGTGTGCAAGAAAAAATACGGACAGGAATATGCGCAGAGCACTAATACCGATCTGTACTACTACAATATCAATACTTCCAAGACAGAGAACTGGACGGAGGGAATGCTCGGGTATGATACACAGCCGACATTCAGTAAGAACGGAAGATACCTTGCATGGCTCAGCATGGGAAGGGATGGATATGAAGCTGACAAGAATGATATTGTTATCATGGATGTGAACAGCAGGAAAAAGATAAACCTTACTGCAAAATGGGACGGAACTGTAGAGGGCTTTATATGGGCAGACAGGGATAGTAAGATATATTTTAACGCCCCTTTTGAGGGTACACAGCAGCTGTTCAGCATACAGGTGCCCAATAATGAAAAGGACGTACCAAATGTAGAGAACGTCACTAAGGGCAAATGGGACGTGAATGGCATAGTAGGGCAGGCTAAGGACGAGATCATTGTGACACGATGCGACATGAACCATGCTACCGAGATATACGCGGTAAAGCCAAAGTATGGGGATATGCGCCAGCTTACTTTCGAGAACGATCATGTGTATCAGAAATTACACATGAGCAAGACTGAGCTTAAGTCAATCCCTACGAATGATGGCGCTATACTGCACACATGGGTTATTTATCCTCCTGATTTCGATCCTACTAAAAAGTACCCAACCCTGCTGTATTGCCAGGGTGGGCCACAATCGGCACTGTCTCAGTTCTATAGTATTCGATGGAATTTTCAGCTTATGGCCGCCCAGGGCTACATTATTGTAGCGCCAAACCGCCGTGGTATGCCGGGCTGGGGTGTGAAGTGGAATGAGGCGATCAGTAAGGACTGGGGTGGACTACCTATGCAGGACTATCTTACCGCAATTGACTACATGAGCAAGGAGCCATTTGTAGATAAGAACAGATTGGGTTGTGTAGGTGCCAGCTATGGAGGTTACAGCGTATTCATGCTTGCGGGTATTCATAACAACCGCTTTAAGTCATTCATTGCACATGACGGACTGTTCGATCTCAGGAGCTGGTATGGCACTACAGAAGAGCTTTGGTTTGCCAACTGGGATATAGGCGGGCCCTACTGGAAGAGTCCAGCACCACTTAGTTATGAAAAGTTCAACCCGATCAACTTTGTCAATAAGTGGAATACACCCATTATGATAGTGCAGGGCGGAACTGATTACCGTGTACCTATTGAACAGGGACTTGAGGCATTCCAGGCTGCAAGGTTGCATAATGTAAAGGCAAAATTACTGTACCTGCCTAATGAGAACCACTGGGTTCTGCATGCGCATAATGGCATAGCCTGGCAAAGAGAATTCTTTAAATGGCTTGACGAGACATTGAAGTAGTTTTTATCGAAATGCACAGATCTTTCGCAACTTCCTGTTTGTATATAGCTGCCACATTCTGGGGCTACGTTGCTCATGCGCAGGATTGTGCTAAAAGTGAACTGGGCATAGAAGCAAATTTGCTGGTAGCAAAAGTTGCCAAGCATACGGCAAAATTCAAGGCGCCTATCCCGGCCATATCATCTGCGCTGGATGTCAACTTCACATGGAAGACGAATGGTAAGAAAGACTGGCATATAAGAAGGCATTGTCCAAAGGTAGGCCTGGGCATGACCTATACTGATTACGGCGATAACCAGGTATATGGTAACTGTCTTGCAGTATATACTAATGTAGAGATACCCCTGATCCGCAGGGATAATTTTGAATGGACCATGCGCATTGGCGATGGCGTAGGCTATGTGACCAGGAAATATCAAACTGTTTTTCCCGTTGATACACTCAATAATGCCATCGGAAGTCATTTAAATGATTTCGGCATCCTAATGTCTGACCTGCGGTATCGTGTTGATTGTCATTGGTTATTACAGGGAGGTATAAATCTGACACATATATCAAATGGTGGTACGGCTTCTCCCAATCTTGGCGTGAACACAGTAGGAATACATGCCGGTGCAATTTATTATCCCGGAAAAAATCAACCCAAACCTGTTGATCGGGAGGTTCCCAAACTTAAGAACAGATGGCTGATACAAGCAAGAATGGATTTTTCGTATAAAAAAGCGAGGACAACAGATAGCCCGTATTTAGCATCCTACATGCCATCTGTATATATCAGCCGCAGGTATAAGGGAAAGAACAAACTGTTCTTCGGAGTTGACTATGCCTTTCATAATGATGTACTGGCCTTTATGCGCCATTATGATGTGCATGCAGGGCATCAACGGCAAGAATCGTGGGATGGATATATATTTGCCGGCAACGAGTTCATGCTGGGCAGGGTAGGCGTCATCACACAACTTGGTGTAAATTATAAGAGCACTTTCCTGAAGTTTGACCCGTATTGTGAGAAGTTGGGCGGACATCTCTATTTGTTCCAGAATGAGAAAGGAATAGTAAAAGAAACCTTTATTTCCACATTATTGCTGGCCCATGCTCTTACTGCCGAGCTGGTAGAATTCGGCTTGGGCGTGGGGTTTTAGCAATTTAGTACTTTCCCAGTTACTCAAATACGAGTTTTGCTGAGTATTTCTTATCTCCAATGATTATCCTCGCAAAGTACACTCCTTTCGCTCCGGCAGGTGTGGATATCGTCGTTGTATTGGTCCATTGCAACGATACGTCTTGTGCCTGATACAGTGATCGTCCGACAGCATCTGATATATTCACCTGCATTTTTATACCTGCGTCAGCATGCCAGCGTACCGTGAATCTGCCATCAAAATTTGGATTGGGATAGATGTTAACAATAGAATTATTTGCTTCATAGTAAATCGTGCGCTCGGGTAGTACGATCACTGTACCATCGTTGAGGATAACGGAAAGCCGGTAGTGAATAGGGGTGTAGTCTTTCAATCCTGCCGGTAATAAATCTGTAATTGAATACTGCCTGCCATATATATTCAATGCATCTGTATTGTTGATGTTCACAAAACTACCGGCTTCTATAGCCCTGTCCAGTTTGTAATAATGTACGGCGGGGTCTATATAAGAGTGCCAGGTCAGTGATACCTGTTCGTGACTGGTCATTTTGGCATCAAATGACACCAATGATGCTCCGGAATCTATGTTGCTTACTTTCCTTATAGGGGAGTAGTAATAACCCTTTTTACCTGTCATTGTCCACTGCAGACGGTAATAGAGCGAGGTGTCTGTAGAAAGATCCACAGTGTCAATATATACGTATTGCCCCGGCATATGATGCAGTGATGGGGTATCTGCAATCGGCGAGAAAGAGATGCCATCTCCCGATCTCTGAACTGTATAAGAATTTATTGCAGTATCAACCGGTGTGTACCAGTAAGTAGCTACTCCCGTAGCATTTCTAAAGGCCAGGAAGTTGAGGTAGTCCTTATTGATCGGAAAATTGCCTGTAGGACCGCCATTGTTGAACCAGAATTCGGACAGCGATCTTGTGCTGAATTCAGCATAATAGCCCTTGTCATAGGGTACCCAAGTCACAAGTTTGCCCGGTACAAAAGAAAATACGCCCCCTGTATCATCGGCAAGAGACCCATTCTCAAGGTAAGTGTTGCTGATGTTTTTGTATTGAGTGATCCCCAGGGAATATGCATCAGACAATGGGCTACAAGATCTGCATGTTGTGTCAGTCATCACCTGTACTACTTCACTGTCAGTCAGGTAAAGCCGTATGCCACAATCGTTATCAGTTTGCTTGTTGCCGGTCGCTATATAACTCCGTGGCATAGAATATTGCGTCATAGACGGGTTGCTCAGTGTATCGTGATGGTATAATGTTATGGATGTACCCGGTAAGTCTTCTGACGGAGATATTGCCGCCAGCAGTTTATTGTCATATACGTAATTGTTCCAAACACCAGGTGCAATGTTCCCGGTCTTTGTAATTGAGGATGATGTTTGCAGGATCGGCTGACTAAGGTCAAAAATATGTATGTCATCTATTGCAAAACCATCGAATGCTGCGCCGGGATCGGAATTCAATACAAACCGGAAGCGTGTAGGCTGGCCGGTGGTGGAAACGGGAACAGGGATAGATACCACATGCCAGCGTACGAATGATTGGTCGTTCCATACATTAAATGTTGAGTCGTACCAGTTTGTTCCTTGCCCGCTTGTCCCCAATTTGCTCCATGATACACCATCGAATGAATATTCAATAAATGCGGCATCGCACAAAGATCTTCCACAATTCTCTATTTCCAGGGCCGCGCTCAGGCTTAACATGGGATTGGATATTGAAGAGACGTCAAAGCATGGAGAGTAGAGGTATGACCTTTCGAGATTATTGTATCTGCCCTTCAGATTTGTTTTCCATGCCTTCGTGCCGCTAGCCGCTTTGTTGATACGGGATGCTGATGGTGTGCCGTATTGCCACGAATTATTCAGGCCATCAGAATAGTAGCCTCCGTCGCCGGCTTCAAAATTTTCGAGATAAGGATAGTTGCTCACTACTTTGTTATTGCGTACATGGTAGTTCAAAATACTGTCGTTATGGACATATGAATCGCCGGGAGATACCAGCCAAGTATTGATGTTATGAGTTGATCCCGGAGTTATGTCAATTTGTTTAGCGAACGTGTAGTTGATATTGTCCTTCCCCTTGATGGAATCAATGTTGCCGGTATAGACTGTTCCGCTATCAATGGTATAATACAAAGCGATGTTGTGTAAAGTTTTATTTACTCCATTGTGTACCCTTACTGTAAGTGGTACTGAACCGGACAATCCACAATTGCTGACACCCGGTGCAATGACTGATACCAGTGAGGCATCGTTAGTAACCGTGTACATTTTAAAATTGTCTATGGTCATGCCGTTACCATATGAGGGGCCTGCAATCAGTGACGTATCATTTTGCCCGAATGACAATTGTGTACTTGAGGAGAAATTTTGTTTTACGGAAACAAGCGCATCAGTCAGCGACAGAGATGTGATATGGTTAACGGAACCGGGATAAACGCCCATGTCATAAGTATATACCGGGTTCCATGAATTACCGTCATTGCCACGTGCAGTAAGCACGTTGCCGTCCGCAGATCTTGGGGTGCCGTGCAGAACGTAGTCGAAATCAAGCCTTAGTTCATCTGCAGATGTATCGAACGGAGAAAGATTGAATGTGCCGGTGAAGTTATTCTTACATCCGGTATGTATATTCTGGTTAACATCCAGGCTTACCGACCTCTGGCCGCCAATCGTAATATTGTCATTTACAAAAGAGCGCATTCTTCCGGTGTCATTCGCACTGAAAAAGTCCCAGTGCCCGTTGGGAGAGACGCCGATGGAGTCATTGTTCGCTGTAAATTTTGACATCGTCTCAAAATCATCTGTGAATGCTGATGTAAGGTTTATCGGGTCGTTAGGTATGTTTTGTATGGTAAAATACGTTGAATCATTTCCTTTCTGCGGATCTGTGATATCTAAGTTCTGTATGGCAACATGTATATCATATTTGCCAACTGAAGATAATGGTAGCCCGGGAATGGTGACAATTGTATAGCCTTTCGCCGGTATGTTGCCGAATCCTGTCATTGACTGCCATGTTCCTGAGTTTACCTGCCACGATACCTTGTAATTAGTGCAATTGGCAGTATATAAGTTTCTGATCTTGATCTGAAGTGCAGATATTGCCGGGATCTGCGTACTGGTAAACATTCGTCCGCTTACAGGAGAAAGTATCTTTTCTATGGCAATATCGCCGACTGATACAGGCTTTGCACAGTCGCCGCTGTTGGCAATGGTGCTGAATGCTAAACTCCGGTAACCGGGTATGCCACTGATAACAGGTTGAACCGCCACGTATGACCGATCGGTCATGGACATGCCGCTGAAAGTATAGGAGGTGTCGGTAGTGCTACCAACTACCAACATGTACAGTCCTTTTTTAGCCAGCAGCTCGTATGAGGTTGCTCCGGGTATGGGCGACCAATGAATATTGATATAGCCCGGACACTGTGAAGCGTCGGGGTGTATCACGGGTTGTGACGTAATGGCAAAACGACCGGAGGTCATTGATTCACCCGTATTGTTCCTTGTGATCTTTACCAGACAATTGCCGGAGTTGATGCCCGAAGGTAGAAATGAGAAATATCGCGTATCTGCCGGAACTGAGTTAGAGAACTTTGTCCAGTGACCGCCATTGTCTTCTGAGAATTCTATTGTGAACGTATTGCCATCAGACAAAGCTTCCCAGAAGATACGTATTGTATCTACGTTGGAGAGTTGTTCGCTTCCGGTTGGGTAAGTAAGTTTTATACCCGCTGGAATAATGTCGTAAGCTACTATGTACCGCTGAGATCCTGAAGGAACCCTATTCCCCTTTGTAGTTATAGTATAGGTACCCGTTTGTGGATTGTTGATCATAACTTGCTCCACGTTGTTTAGGTGGTCTTCCTGTTCTACGGCTGCTGTAGTTACCCTGGAAACAGAATTGTCAGGCACTAATGGAAACTTCTTTTTGCCATCTGGTGTCATAACAGACAGATCGAGGTCATTGACAAGCTGGACTGATGACATGGGGTTTGCAGGAACATCATGCCAGCACAACATTACTTTTAACTGTGAAGAGCTTGGTGGTACAGCAATAGCAAATGATTGCATGTCGCCATTAAGGATATTTCCGGTAGTATAAGATCTGTTATCGAGGATCTTTAATGATCTGTATAAATTCATCGCACCAAATCCATAAGTGAAATCAGGACCAGGAGTGCCCAAATCCATTGTTCCGTTCAGCAGGACAGTCTTTAACAGGTCGGCCATGGGCTGGGTTCCGCCATTCAATTGTTTATAACGCTGTGTGAGGATGGCAACCCCGCCCGCTACCTGAGGACTTGCCATGCTTGTTCCGGCGGTCCATAAGTAATTGTCTATCCCAATTGTTGAGTAAGCACCCAGTCCCACCGCAATGATCTCTGGTTTCAACCTGCCATCTTTAACGGGGCCTTTTGACTCATCATCCGCCGGCGTCAGCAGATCGGTCATACTGCCGACAACCACGTTGTTTTTTGCAGGCTGGAAACCACCTCCTACAGTAGCAAAGCCATGAGGATATGGAGAACAGTCCATTCCTCCATCGTTGCCGGAAGCGAACACGTGTAATACCTCAGGGTACTGAAGTGCCAGAGTATCGAGATAATGTGAATATTCGTCGTAAGTGCCAGCATAGGAGCAGTCACCAAGCAGAATACCATAAGAGTTGTTGGTTATGGTCATGTGGTAGTCATTGTACATCGCCCCCGTATTTTGCAACACCTGGTCATACAAAAAATCCACAAGAGACACATGCGGAGCCATACTTGCAGCCAATGGATCAACAATTGCAGCACCCCCGACAATTCCATTAACGTGTTCTCCGTGCGCGGACATAGGTACCGGGTTAAAATTAGTAACACGCTCTTTAAGGTCAATGTGGTATATGGCTGAAGCGTTATCACCGACGCCCACAGTCACGCTATCGCCGGCCAGGCCATAGCCACCAAGAGACGGTGCTATCACGGCTATATTACCTTTTACCGCAGGTCTTGACTGAAGGTCTAACGGTACACGGGAGGAAGAAGGACTGATGTAACGTACAGGATACCACTGTGCTATAGACCTTAGTTTCGATGCGTCAACCGAAATACTGTAATCGCCATGGTCTTCCATCCCCGATCTTGTGATCTGGCCACCTTGTTCAGTGATAAATTGCCTGATCGCAGTTTCGCCCACTGAATTAGTGAAAGAAACCAAAACATCAATTGTTCCATGGTTGTTTTTTACGGTATTCCGGATATAGTCACTTGTCTTCCATTCCGGCTGCATAGCAGTGATACTATACAGTGCTGTTGCGTCAATCAATTCTGTGTTAATTGGGTAATTCAGAATGGCGGAATAGGTATTGTCCGGCAGGTAATCCATTAATTCTATGCCGCCTTGAGCCAAACGTTTTTTTTGAACCTCGGTTGGTAGTGAGCTGAAAGTAAGGAGTACTTGTTCGGGTTGTCCTGGTGGAGAAGCATATACTTTTTGCAGCCATTGTGATACGTTAGGTTCAGGATACACATTGCCGCTGTAAAGGCGGATCACCGCCTTATTGCTTTGTGCAGTTAGGGCAAATGGCAGGGTTACGAAGAGTAGCAGTAAATGTATGTAACGATGAGATCTTGTCATATTCCGGTAAGTAATAACGTATATCCCGTAGGATTTGTTATACAAGTTAGGATAAATTGGCTATATACCGGATTTCTGTGCGCTTTCTATCTTGTTTGCCAGGGCAGTTACTACCGACCAGATATTATTGAGGGTTGCCTCATCGGTCACATTCCCGTTTTGATCCATTTTTGAGCGCACGAACTGTATCAACAAACAGGTACTGTCATCAAAGCCGGCAGACAGTGCGGTGAATGTTTGGATAAGGGCTGCATGGGCCTTATCGCCACCTGTGGCCGCAGTGATGAGCGCCAATGGTTTATACACAAGCTCACCGGATGAAACAGTCCAGTCGAGTGCATTCTTGAGCGTTCCGGGAACACCGAATGCATATTCAGGGGAGCAGATCAGGATGCCGTCTGCTTTTCGCAATGTATCACGAAATGAAAGGACTTCTTTCGATGGTTCTTTACTGTCATCAAAGTGGGGGAGGGAGCCTATGACCTTGTAAGGGGTTATGGTTACCTTGTCGGGCGCAAGACCAATGGCAGCCTTTATTACGGCATCATTAGATGAATTTTCTCTCAGGCTGCCGGAGATGGCCAGTATATTGATCTGCTTTTGGGACATTGTGTTTTAGTTGGCAAATACCATTCTGCGTGATTCTATTTTCTTTCCATCTATATACAGTGAGTAAATAAACGTCCCGGTCATGTTGTAGCCATGTTCGTACTGTATCTCGTTAATGCCCATGTTCAGAGGTATCTCGGTACGTTTTATTTCTTTTCCGTTAAGGTCGCATACAGATATATATGCGTTGTTGTAGTTCACCTTTTCATTGACCAAAACAGAAATATTTGTTATCTCGTCGGCGGGGTTGGGTTTATTCTGTAATAGCTCTATGGCGTGTGGTTGCCGGGTAAGGTCATTGACCTTATTAGGCCATGGTACGGTTATCATTTCTTCCCAGGAAAAGAGGCTTTCTATTCCTTTGTCATCTACAGAAGCTACACTGACGATGTATTTGTTGGAGTCCAGGGGAATTGAGGTATAAGTAGTGCCTGTAAAAGTGTACACGGAGTCCCAATCATTGGTAGTAGTTCTTATGCCTACCCTGTAATTCAGGTATTCGGTGTGAGAAGTGATACTGATATTCAGCGTTCCAGGGCCTGCTACGGCAGTAAAGTCGGGCGTTTTGGGGCTCAGTCCTATCAAGGCGGCGGCATTCCCGTTTATCACGGTATTACGTGCCAGGTAATTGAAATCTACAAAGAAGGTATCTATAAGACCGTCGCTGTTGATATCTACGCCTATGCTATCTGATGAAGTATGTTGCCTGTCAATATAGCTGCCGCTGGATACGTTGGCATCTCCTGCTTCATTTGCAGAGGTGAACCGCATAGCCGTGTAGCCCAGTTGGCGGAAGGGAATATGATCGCCCCCTCTTCCGGTACGGTCCTCCGGGGTCATGATACTTACTGTCATTGGTACAGATGCTATTGGGCGTATCATTTCTTTGTACTCCAGTTTTATGTATCGGGATAGTCCTTTATGAAAGGAGTTGAATCCGCCATAGGAGAACAGGCGCACTTGTGTGCTGTCAATGACATCATATCCCGGACAGCCGGGTGGTGATGATGTGTGGCCGCAGATGATGCCGCCGCGTGGGTTTTCACATATACGGCCATCGCCTGTGCACCCAGCAAACCCTGTTCCTCAGCGGTAGTGAGCATGAACACAATGGTGTGATCGTATGTATATTTACTCATTATTCTTGCCAGTTCCAGCACAAGGGCTGTGCCGCTGCCGTTGTCTTCCATGCCTTTTGCGGTACATGCTGTGTCACACAATCCTGAACAGCGGCTGTCGAGATGCCCCTCAATGATAATTATAGATCTGTCTGAAGTGTCTGCGCCTGGGAGAACAGCAAGCACATCCTTATGGCGTGTAATATTACATATGGTCGTGTCAAATTGCAGGAAAGCAGGGATCAACCTGTTGTCATTCTGAGCGCTGAATTGCTGAAATTTCATAAATGCCCAGTTACGTGCCGCTCCTATGCCATAGGATGTGGCGTTAGTATCGGAGCCCGAGTTCCTTGTTTTATAACCAGCCAGCGCATCGAGATAGGTATGCAGAGAGTCGGGGGATACAAGATTGTTGATTGCAGTGCTGATGGTTGCCGGATCTTTTATTATGGTTGATGCAACAAATGCGCCCGGGTCATAGTTGCCCAGCATTACTTGTTCTGCAACAGGATTGGTGCATATATTGACTACCTGGGCATGCAGTATCACTGGCAATATCGTGGAAAGCAGCAGAAAGAATTGCTTCATTTTAACGAATGTTATTTTGTGAAATTACATAAATATCCTAAGTGTTGGGTGCCCCTCCAGATAATTCTTAACTTGCGCATATGGAGTATCTGATACGGCCTATAGCAAAAGAAAATAACATAGCAATAGCTTCTGTTATTCGTGAAGTATTGACCGAATTTAAAGCTAATAAGCCCGGCACTGTATTTTATGACCCTACCACAGATGATCTTTTCGATCTGTTTTCTGTAAAGAACTCAGCTTATTGGATATTGGAAATAGATGGAAACATAGTTGGCGGTGCCGGAGTTTTTCCTACTGAAGGCCTGCCTGAGGGCTATTGTGAATTAGTAAAACTATATATCACGTCAGCACATCGTGGGAAAGGCTTTGGTAAAATGCTCATAGAAAGATGTTTTGAGTTGGCACATCGATCCGGATTCAAAATGATGTATCTCGAAACCATGCCCGAACTGAAGATGGCGATGTCTCTTTATGAAAGGTGCGGCTTTACATACCTGAAGGGGCCTATGGGCAATTCGGGACATTTCGGTTGTGACCTTTGGATGCTGAAGACTCTATAGCTGTTCTCCCTGCGTGGCTATATGGTAACCTTGCTTCAATACTTTTTGTTGTGTGTCATGATCCCATAACAGAGGGTTTGTGTGATTCATATGAATGAATGTAACCTTCGACCTGGTAGCCTTATCTGTTTTTTTAAAGATGTCCATTGTTTCTGCGACAAAAGGGTGGGGCACTTCACTCATATTTCTTCCCGGAAGTTCTGTATCGCTGTAGAATGTAGCGTCAACCAATGCTACATCAACTTTCTTCACTTCTTCTTTGATATCCCTTTGCCATTTATCCCATTTATTGATGTCAGGTATGAACAGGTAATTCTTTCCTGAAGTATGTATCCTGAATCCTGCTGTTTCAGAATACTCGTCGCGGTGTGGTACCGTAAATGCGGTCACTGATACGTTCTCTGAAATTTCAGAAGCTACATCAGCAGTAAGTTCTCGCAGGGTAATGTTCTCCAGTGACACCAACTGGCTCCATGGGCCATTTATTTCTATGTATTTCTTTAATCGGGGTAGTGTATATACAGGTATTTGTCTGGTATTCATCACCTCACGGCCTAATTGTATTAACCCGGTATAGTGGCCTATATGAGCGTGCGTAATAAAGATGCCATCTGGCAAGTAGTGATATACATTATGTGTAAGTGACGCGAAGTAATGAAGTTGTTCTTTTATATCTGGCGTTGCTTCGAAGAGCCACCACTTTTTTGTTTTCGGGTCCACCAAAGCAAGAGATACAACATGTCTTTTGTTCGTCTCATTTTTCCACGCCTTTTCGCAGCATTTTTTTGTACAGCCCATATGCGGGTATCCTCCGTCCTGCGCCACACCCAATACTAAGATATACGCGTCTCCGGTTGATTGAGCATTCGTCGTAATGCCGGAAAAAAGAAAGAAAGACAGTATTGTAAATAAACTTCGAAGATTCATGACCGTGATGACTTGTGGTTAAACAAACAGCCGGTTATAAACCGGCTGCTTCATATTACTGATCATTTTTCATTTGATTACCACTTAGTGATGATGTTCCAGTGCACCGAGGTACCGCTCAGCATCCAGCGCAGCCATACAGCCGCTGCCTGCGGCACTTACCGCCTGGCGGTATATTTTATCCTGTACATCACCGCACGCAAATACTCCTTCTATATTTGTTTTGGAAGAACCCGGCTGTGTGTTGATGTAACCCTGTTCATCCATGTCAATTACGCCGCTAAACAGCCCTGAGTTCGGCTGATGGCCAATTGCAACGAAGAATGCCTTAATAGGTATGATGCTTTCTTCATTTGTTTTGTTATTCAGCACTTTCACACTATCTACTTTTCCATCTCCCATTACCTCCAGTGTATCAGTATTCCAGTAAACTTTGATATTCGGGGTTTTCAGCACACGCGCCTGCATCACCTTTGAGGCCCTCATTTCTTCCTTACGCACCAGCATATGTACAGTGCTGCAAAGTTTTGATAAGTATAGCGCCTCTTCACACGCAGTGTCTCCCGCTCCTACTATCGCTACTTCCTGGTTCTTGAAAAAGAAGCCATCGCATACCGCACAGGCAGATACGCCATGGCCATTGAGGCGTTGTTCAGATTCAAGTCCCAGCCATTTAGCCGATGCGCCCGTAGCTATGATCACTGCGTCGGCCTCTATCCACTTTTCTTCATCTACCTCTGCCCTGAACGGACGCGAAGAGAAATCCACCTTAGTGATCATTCCCCATCGTATGTCTGCACCCATACGTTGTGCCTGTTGCTCAAAATCAACCATCATCTGCGGGCCCATTATTCCGTTGGGATAACCCGGGTAATTTTCTACGTCAGTTGTAATAGTAAGCTGGCCTCCCGGTTGCAATCCCTGGTACAATACCGGTTTAAGGTTAGCACGTGCGGCGTATATTGCTGCCGTGTATCCTGCTGGCCCTGATCCTATGATCAGGCAATGTACTTTTTCTACTTCACTCATTTCTGTATTCGTTTGTATTAGCGGCATAAGCATGCCGTATTTTTTTAATGTGTTATTCTGAAGCTAAAGATGCAACAATTTTCTGGAAATTGTGCTGACAGTTATCAGTGAGGCACAACAAGCGTCTTGAACGAGGTGCCATAACCGGCCCATACACCAAGCGCCCCGTTTGAGATGTTTGATACAACATTGATTGGTGTTGAGAACGGGTTGCCTACTGCACTAACAGCAAACTGGAAGGTGTTCCAGAAGGTATATACGCCCTTATCTATTTCAGACCACTTTAAAGTTACCGTATCGCCGGGATAGAAGTACCTTAAAGAATCTCCGTTGGCATCGGCAGTATTCTCATAACCGGCAAACAAGCTGATGTTGCTGATCTTCTTCCCGTTTACTACCTCATCACTGAAAATTGCCGCAGGGTAGTACTGCTCACTGTTTTTCTTTGTATAATACCGTACATAATTTCCCGGAGTATCGGGGTCGGTATAGTTCACAAACAGTTCAACGGCATCTTTGGGCGTTTTTTTGGTCATGAATTCCGGCGCTGCAAACCAGGCAGTATCAACACCTTTGGGGGCGGGAATAGTTGTTACTGAATTATATGTTTTCCCGTTGTATGTAATGGTGAGTGTATATGATTTACCTACTTGTCCGAGCATCAGATTGGCAAGGATATTAGATGTGTCCAGGGAATAAATATAAAACTTGCTCATGCCACCGGTATCAAACGAATATTCTTTCAGGTTTATCGTTTTGCTGCCATCTGATACAGTCATAGTAGCTCCATGCAGAAAGCTTTTTTCTACAGTGGATAGATCTATTTTAGAAAAAAAGCTCATGGTATTTGTCAATATCACAAAAGGAGGCTGTCCCGTTTCTATTTCTCCCTGCACTACTATTTTGGGATCAGATGATTTGAGGTTGATGTGCACCTCTTTCTGGCATGATGAAAGCGAAAAGATGATACTGCCGGCAATAAACAAAAGGGAAGTCAGTAAACTGGTGTGACGCATATACAGGCCTTGTGATCTGGTAATATGCAAAAATAGTAATTAGTTATTGATTGTCAGGAGCTCAGACAGGTTTAGGCTTTAATTAACGTATTCACCTTCAGGGCTGTACATCACAGGAAGTAAACGGTGAGTTTTTTCGAAATACTCATATTCATTCCGTAGTTCGGACCATAGTTGCTGGCGTGGCGTATCGCCGGGAAATTCCCGTATCAGGTAGCCGATGCCGTTCTTGTTCAGGCGTGTTGGGTAGATGTGAACAGGTATATTTTCCTGTCCATTGATCCGTGCATTAAGACAAACAGTATATATTTCCTGAATGCCGTCGTTGGTCATGGGCATACAGCCGATGGTGACACAACCACCATGTATATATATGTCTCCACCCAATTTCTCCTTGTCCTTTCCCAAAAGCTGATCTGAATAATTGGGATAATTCAGCAGAAGTGAGAGAAAGTACTCACTTTTAGGGTTGAAATCTTCAATAAAATAAAACCCTTCGGGCACCTGTTTGTCGCCTTGTATTCGCTTTGGCCCAAGCATCCCCGAAACTGCACATATGTGATATGTCTTTATCAGTTTGTATTCCTGTACGTCGGGATTCTTTGCCCATAACTCCATTTCATTCTGAGACTTAAAGGCTCTGAGATAAATATCAGATGGCGGATAAGTTACATTCTTCTTTCTGAATTCACGCGCCAATGTATCATTGTATTTCTTCCAGGCATCAGAAACTCTGCCAAATGATAGCTGAAAATTTTTGAAGGACTGATCTTCAACCTGGGCGAAGCAGCCTACCGGAATGATAAAAAATAGACAAATTGTACAAACGATCCGTAGTGGCATCCGGCAAACGATAGGATACAAATATATGGCAACTTCCGGTAACGGCTAAAATAAACAATGCCCCGGAAAACCGAGGCAATGTTCCTATATATAAACCAGACAGCATTTTCAGATCGTCATATCTATTGTGTTCAGGGAGATTATAACTGCCCTGACATTAAATATGACGAGACAATGTTTCAGAATGTTAGTATGAACTACATATTTTTTATAAAGGACTATAAATTCAACAAAAAAAGCGCACCGACGTGGTGCGCTTTTGTAAACAAGTGAAACCATTATCAATGTATGATCTGCACTTTAGTATCTACATTTAAATTCCCCGATCTGATATTTAAGAGGTACTGGCCATTTGGCAGACTTGAAAGATCAAGAGTGCCTGCACCATTGTTTATTGCGATATTAGTATTTACTAACTCACGGCCAGAAAGGTCTTTTACTTTTATATCTGCAACTTTTACCTGGGCATTGAGCATAATGTTCACCGTTCCATTGGAAGGATTAGGGAACATATTGATCTGTGCTTTATTTTCCACGGTCCCGATGTTCAGTGCACCTGGTGTGATAGTGTGTGAAACAGTATGTTTAGTGAATGCAGCATTAGTCACACTTGCATTAGTACTTGAGAGTGTGATGCCTGTAAATGCTGTTGTTTTATAATTCAGCGCCTCAGGAAACACCTGGTAAGTGTTGTAGGCAAGACCTGAAAATGAGTATGCGCCCGAACCGTCAGTTTTTGTTTTTGCGACCAGTGTTCCGGCTGCATCAATAAGATACATTTGCAATCCTACAACAGGTGTACTACCGGAGGTTCCTTTGTTGGCGCCTGCAAACACGCTACCTCCGATAAATCCGGGACCCGGAGCAGGAACCCCAGGAATCATGGTGATGTCCTTATTAATATCTCCTGTACCTGAAACGTGAGGTATCACGTTAGCACTGTACCAGTAAAAACTGCTGGTATGGTAGGTCGGTACATAGGAAGCAAAAGTGCTGCTGTCGCCAAATGCTTTTACTCTGAATGAATCGGTAGGAACACCAATGAATTGATAATGTACGCTAGTGCCGCTGCTACAGTATAAAGTAGTTGAGTCATAAGCCTGAAGATCAAAAGTGCTTGGGTTATATTTAATCAGCCACACCTTAACTGAGCCATAATAAGCCGAGCCAGTAAAGAGCACATCTCCTGAAATGCCATCGAATGCAGTAACGGTGAGTGGGAAAGTAGCATATGCTGTGCCACCGCATCCGGTAACTGTATAAGAAATAATGGTGGTTCCGGCAGAAATACCTGAGACATATCCAGAAGATGTAATTGTTGCGACAGACGGGTTACTACTGCTCCAGGAACCTCCCGATACAGTTTCTGTAAGCGTGGTGCTGGTTGTAGCCATAATTGAAGACGAACCGGAAATTGTGCCGGGAATGGTTGTACTGCCAACGGTGATCACTTTATATGCGTATGCCATGCCACACATACCAGATACAGAATAGCTAATGCTGGCAGTGCCTGATGATACACCGGTAACAATGCCTGACGTACCTACAGTAGCCACAGCCGGGTTACTGCTTGTCCATGTACCACCTGAAGTGGCATCAGACAATGTGATCGTAGAGCTGACACATACGCTGGAAGGTCCCTTGATGATCGTATCAATATATGTTGTCTGTACGGTATCTTGTATTGATGTAGAGCATGAGCCAATTGTATACTTGATCCAAGTTGTACCGCCAGACATCCCTGTAGCATAGCCACTCGTAGATCCTATTGCCACAACACCCGGGCTGGTGCTGGTCCAAATACCTCCAGTTGTAGCACACGAAAATGTAACAGAACTGCTAATACACATGTGCGTGATCCCTGTTATTGAAGCAGGGCTTGGATTGACGGTGACAGTTAACATATCACTAGTTGAACCAACCGTATAAGTAATAACTGCAATACCTGCAGAAACCCCTGTAATGTTAGCTCCATGCGGTGGTAAAGCAGATACCGTTAATATGGAAGTATTACTGCTTGTCCACACACCTCCGCCAGTTCCAATTGTATCATAAACATAAGTCTTAATACCGGTACATGTAGATGCCGGCGACAGGCCTTTGATCTGGGCAAAAGAGGCTAAGGTACTGCCTATAGCCAAAAGGGTTAGGGTAACAATTTTTTTCATAATCTGTCTGATTTTTTAGGTTTTGAGGAATTTAGTTAGCGTAAATATTTTTTTACACTCTAATATGACGTTGTCGCTTGCAAAAATGTTAGTGCTTATTCCATATTTTTATTCACACATGTATAAGGCGTTTATATGCAAATATAAATAAAGCCTGCCAGTTGGCAGGCTTTATTTTGGAAATACATATAGGACACTATTGCTGGATAACCAACCGTGCGCTGTAGTATATCTCATCGGACTGTACAACAAATAAATAAATTCCATTTTTCAATTCAGACAAGCCTAATTGAGTTTCCCCATTCGGTCCGGAAAGTGTTATCCTGTTTCGATAAACTTCTTTGCCGAGAACGTCGGTGACAATAACATCCGCTGATCCTGTATTCTGGTTAGTCCAATTGACATTCAGCAGGCCATTGCTCGGGTTAGGGAAAATGCTCATTGTACCATTGGTCTCTACATTTGCAATTACCGATGGCCCGTAAGGAGATATTGTTTTAGAACTCTGGTATTTGTGGAAATTAACGCCAGGTATATAATTCACGGCGCTATTGATGATAAGGGATGGTGACTGTATTGTGGTAAATCCGTCTTCATGAGGACTAACAATATAGTTTCCGTCTTCCAGTCCTTCAAAGGTATAAATGCCATTCACATCTGTATTGACCGTAGCTACAAGGCTGCCGGCATTGTACAGGTTTACAGCCATACCTACCTCTGGTGTACTGCCTGAAGTACCCTTGGCACCTCCTGATGTAATGTCGCCACTGATCATACCGGATGGAGGAGTTGTGACAGTCACTCTCAAGTACGTACCACAGCCACCAATAATATAGTAGATATTGATTATACCTGCAGAAACACCTCTTACAACGCCGGATGAACTGATAGTGCCTATGCTTGTATTACTGCTAAGCCACGCACCACCCGGAACGGCATCTGATAATGTTATTGTGCTTCCTACGGCTACAGTGGTAGGTCCTCCGATTGCTGAAGGTGTTGCATTCACCGTAACTGTCTTGTATGCGCCGCAACCACCCAGGTTGTAATAGATATTCACCACTCCTGCGCCAACACCTGTAACCACTCCGGATGTGCTAATAGTCGCAATTGACGTATTACCGCTAAGCCATGTTCCCCCGGTAGGAGAGCAGCTCATGGTAATGGTTGAACCCGCGCAAACGGTAGAAGGGCCGGATATTGATCCTCCGCCGGTAACTGTTACGGTATGATAAGCATAGCAACCACCCAGGTTGTAATAGATGTTTGTAACACCGGAGCCTACTCCTGTCACAACTCCTGTTGATCCTACCGTCGCTATTGAAGAACTTCCGGTATACCAGGAGCCACCACCCGGTGAAGCGCTTAGTGTGATCACAGAACCTGTACAAACTGTAGATGGTCCGGCAATAGAGCTGCTGCCCGTAACAGTAACTGTCTTAGTGGCACTGCATGAACCAACTGAGTATGAAATGGTAGCAACGCCGCCACTAACACCCGTAACCACACCTGTGGAGCCTACTGTAGCAATAGATGGAGCACTGCTGGTCCAGGAGCCGCCTGTAGTGCCGGTACTCATTGTGATAGTGGATCCTGTGCAAACAGCAGACGGACCCGAGATTGATGGTGTCGCATAAACCGTCACTGTCTTATATGCGTAGCATGAGCCAAGGATGTAGTATATGTTCACAACTCCCGAAGACACGCCGGTTACAACACCGGTCGATCCGATTGTTGCTATTGTAGTGCTGCTGCACAACCATGATCCGCCACCAACTGAAGCACTATATGTTGTTGTAGTACCGGTGCAGATAGATGTAGGCCCTGATATAGATGAACTACCTCCGGCCACCGTTATCATCTTCGTTGCACTGCATGAACCGATCGTATAAGAAATGATGACAGTACCGGCGCCCATACCAGTCACTACTCCCGAGCCGCTAACGGTTGCGATAGACGAGTTACTTGAGCTCCAGCTTCCACCTGTTGTAGAACTGCTCAGCGTGATCGTGGACCCGGTACAAACTGAAGTTGGTCCGCTTATTGACGCTGATCCTGTAACTGAAACTACATGATAAGCATAGCACCCCCCAACGGCATAGTAGATATTCACTACTCCCGGTGTAACGCCGGTCACGATACCTGTACCGGAGCCAACGGTTGCGATTGCGGTGCTACTTGTTAGCCAGATGCCTCCTGGTGTTGCATTGCTCAGGGTAATTGATGACCCTGTGCAAACAGAGGAAGGTCCGGTAATGGCTGAACCACCTGTTACCGTAACAGTTTTTGTGGCAAAGCATGAACCAACTGTATAGGTGATTGTGACTACACCTGCTGAAATGCCGCTTACGACACCGCCGGTAGATATCTTAGCTTTTAAGGTATCACTGCTGCTCCATATTCCTCCTGTTGTCGCGTCACTTAAAGTGATAGTGGCACCATTACAAACACTTGATGAACCGGAAATAGACGAAGGACCTGATACTACGGAAACTGTTTTTGTTGCATAACAGCCGCCGGCATAATAGGTGATCATTGCAGTACCCACTGACATTCCCGTTACAGAACCTGACGTGGGGTTGACACTTACTGTTGTGTAACTTGAGTACCAACTGCCTCCTGTGGTTGCGTCCATTAAAGTAATGGAACCGCCCACACAAACACTCGAAGGTCCTGTGATTGCAGCCGGTGCAGGGTTAACAGTGATGGTCTTGGTAGCCATACAGCCTGAAGCATAATAAGTAATGATGGCAGTACCGGACGAAATACCGTAGACAAAACCGGTAGAGGTAATAATAGCCACTGCGGTGTTACTGCTAAACCATGATCCGCCGCTTGTGGAGTCAGACAATGTCATTGTAGAGCCTACACACAAGCTTGATGGCCCGGTAATAGTTGCAGGTCCCGGAGTAATGGTAACTGACTTGGTAGAAATACAACCTGAAATATAATAAGTTATGGTAACTGCACCAGTAGACATACCCGTAATCACACCGCCCGTAGAAATTTTTGCTTTCGTAGTATCACTGGATATCCATGTGCCACCCGAAACGCTTGAGCTCATTGTTCCGGTAGAGCCAACGCAGATCGATGAAGGGCCGGATATAGTACCGCCACCAGATGTAACTGTAACCGTATGATACGCGAAGCAACCGCCGACAGAATAATAGATGTTTGTTACGCCTGTCGCCACGCCTGTAACTACACCGCCGGAACTAACTGTTGCTGTTGATGTACTGCCGCAGCTCCACGTACCGCCGCTTGGCGAACCAACTAGTGTGGTTGTACTACCAATACAAACAGATGACGCACCCGAAATAGTTGCACCGCTTGTTACAGTAACTGTTGTTGTTGATATACAACCGCTGAGGTAGTAGGAGATGAGTATTGCGCCTGCAGATACACCCGTAACCACACCGGATGAGGAAACAGTGGCAATACTGGTACCCCCGCTGATCCAGGTACCGCCGGATGATGAGGATGACAAAGTAATTGTAGAACCGACGCATACACTGGATGGGCCTGTAATAGTGCCGGATCCGGTTGTAATGGTAACAGTTTTAGTTGAAAGACAGCCACTCAGGTAATAGGAAATAATAGCCGTACCTGTAGACATTCCGGTAACGACACCGCTTGTAGATATCTTGGCTTTTGTGGTATCACTGGATATCCATGTTCCGCCTGAAACGCTTGAGCTCATTGTGCCTGTAGATCCAACACATATAGAAGAAGGGCCTGAAATTGTACCTGCCCCGGATGTAACTGTAACTGTATGATATGCATTACAGCCTCCGGCTGAATAATAAATGTTGGTAACACCTGTTGATACCCCTGATACCAAACCTCCTGATGTTACGGTGGCTATTGACGTAGCGCCGCAACTCCATGTTCCTCCGGATGGTGTGCCAACCAGGGTAATGGTGCCACTGGTACAAACCGTCGAAGGCCCGGAAATAGATGCTCCTGTTGTCACCGTAACCGTTTTGTAAGCATAACATCCCGTAGGTAATGTGTAGGATATATTTACTGTGCCTGCAGAATTGCCTGTAACCACTCCGGCAGAGCTAACAGAAGCAGTAGCACTGGAGGATGAACTCCATACGCCACCGCTGGTCGGGTCAGAGAGCGATATTGTAGAGCCTACGCAAACAGTTCCGGGTCCCGATATTGTTCCGGGAGCAGGGTTGATTGTCACATTTGTTGTACTATAACAACCCGTTGTGAGCTTGTACGTAATTGTTACAACACCACTTGACGCAGCATAAACGCATCCTGTAGTGCTACCCACCGACGCTAACACCGTTGAACTGGCCGACCATACACCTCCTGATGTTGAATCCGTCAGGCAAGTATAGGTTCCAACGCATACTGATTTCGTTCCGGTAATAGTTTTAGGAAGTGGATTTACTACGAAAGTTGCCGTCGCTGTGCTTCCTGATTTGTAGTACGTAATGGTTGTTGTGCCCGCGGTAAGGCCGGATACCACACCGGTTGTTGAGCCTACGGTGGCAACGCTTGTATTACTACTAAACCAGACTCCACCGAGCGAGGTGTCAGCCAGGGTACTTGTGCCACCCACACAGGCACTAAGCGTGCCGAGGATCGGGCCTACAGCGGCGAATGATGCAAAGGATAGCATCACTGCCAGAAAAGTAAGGGTAAAGTTCTTTCTCATAACTTGTTTGATTTGTGGTTTGAATAATTTGAGAATGATAACTGTAAAAAAATTAACTACATATTTAATTCAGACAATTACTGTACTTTATTTGGTTGGGTATTTATTAGATTTTAGACCTGAAATTCGAACATAAATATATGTGTTTATTTGCTTTTTTAAAGTACTGATGATCATTTTTTTTTTACAAGAAATCCCCAATAACTATTGGTTAATAAAGTAGCCTGCAACTGCAGGCTACTTTATTAAAAAATGTATTCAGGGCAGGTATCATCTATGAATGACTATTTTTGAGTTATATACCTCGCTTCCGGAATTTAATGATAGAAAGTAAATACCATTATTCAGCGATGGTAGGTTTATGGTCTGTTGTCCCTCTGATTTCTCTGACTCAATGTAAACTTTCAACAATACCCGCCCTATTTCATCCCTTATCATAAGCTGTTTTCTTTCTTTGTTCAAGCCATGCCATTGTAACACGATCTCGTCAGTAGCCGGATTAGGATCGATGCGCACTGTAACTTCCCTATTAATAGCCGCTACCATGGTATAACTTAGTGGTGATATCAGGTAAATAGGTGCGAAGTGTCTTTTAAAATTTATGTCCACCACCGATGCGGAAGACGCTGACAAAATAACAGGAGCAGATGGAATAGTATTGTATCTGTATTCTTCAGGATAAATTACATAGCTGCCGTAGGCAAGCCCGGTAAAAGAGTAAGAGCCGGTGGCGTCGGTATAAGTATAGGTGAGTACATTCCCGGTTGCCGCATCCTTCAATAGTATCATAAGGCCGGCATATGGCGCATCTCCGGTTGTGCCTTTACCTGCACCCGAATATACGTTGCCACCTATAAATCCGGGTCCCGGGGGTACGGTTCCGTATATCATTGTTATATGTGCCGAGTCTGTACTGCCGGAAGTGTGCGTAAGTGAAGTTGCAGCACTCCATGACGAAGAAGATAGGCTATAAGTTGGGACATATCCACTGCTTCCGGGATAAGAACCGAATAGCATCATACCTTTTATGTAATAATTTCCGGCAGGCTTTCCTGTGAACTCATAATAAGCAACGCTATCCATAGAACACGTGAGCAAAGAGTCTGTTGCTTTTACTGTACTGTCCGTGGTGTTGTATTCTATAAGCCATACTTTCATATCAAGTGTGTCGGGTGCATAGCTGCTGAAGGTAATATGGCCGAGTATACGGTCTCCGTTAATAGTAATAGTAGTTATATCCGAACAACCCGCTGAGCTTGTACCGGTCACTGTATAAGTTATCGTCGATGCTGGATTTACAGTAGTTATGGCGCAGGTGCTACAGGAGAGGCCCGTGGAAGGTGACCATGAATAAGTGGTAGCGCCTGAAGCGGTCATAGTATCTGTACTGCCACACATGGATGTATTGGAGGTAGCTACAACAGGAAGAGGATATACTGTCGCGGTAACGGTCTGATAACATCCGCTGCCGAGATCGTAGGTGATGACTGAAGTGCCGGCAGAAGAGCCGTACACTATACCTGTTAAAGATCCGATCGTCGCCACGCTTGTAGCGCTGCTGCTCCATACACCACCGCTCACGGCATCTGACAATGTGGTTCCGGCACCTACGCACATACGGCCGGTACCTGAGATAGCCGCAGGTGAAGGATTAACAGTAATTGAGGTTGTTGTATAACATCCTGAACCAAGATCGTACGTGATAGTGGCAGTGCCGGTGGCAATACCGTTATAGCATCCTGTTGAAATGATTGTTGCAATGCTCGTAGCCGATGAGCTCCAGGTACCGCCTCCTATAGCGTCTGTCAGACAAGATGTGCCACTGGCACAGACAGAGGTGCTGCCGGTAATTGATGTCGGCGATAAATGGACAGTAACTGTAACTGACACAGCGCAGCCTGCGCCCATGCTATATGAAATGACAGAAGTGCCCGAAGCAACTCCAAAAACCGAACCGGAGCTAATTGTGGCAACTCCAGTATTACTGCTGGTCCAGGTGCCACCACCGGGAGCAGAGCTCAGCAGGGTAGTGTTGCCGGCACATACAGATGGCGTTCCGGTAATAGCTGATGGTGTTGGGTTTACAGTTACAGGCGTAGTAATGTAGCATCCGGTACTCATCTTGTAAGTTATCAGGCTCGTGCCGGGGCCTACTCCGGAGTAACAACCGGTAGACAATATCGTTGCTACGGATGTAGACGAGGATGTCCAGGTTCCGCCGGTTGTTGCACTTGTCAGGCAGGCAGTACCACTCGAGCAAATCAGTGATGTACCAGTTATCGCAGACGGAGTTGCATTGACTGTAACAATTTGTGTTGCCGTACAACCTGTGCCTCCGCTATAAGTTATTGTCGCTGTTCCCGCAGTGTGTCCGGTCACTGTACCACCTGATACGGTTGCTACAGCAGTATTGCCGCTGGACCATGTGCCGCCTCCGGGAGTAGAGCTCAATGTTATGCTCGACCCGGAACAGACTGATGTTGGCCCGCCGATCGACGCTCCAACGGCAACAACTTTTGTATTATAACAGCCGGTAAGAAATAAAGTGTACGAGATTGTAGCAGTGCCCGAACTAATACCATTTATGGTTACTGATAATGAGCTTCCCATAATTGTGGCGACTCCGGTGTTGCTACTGTTCCAGGTGCCGCCACCCAGCGACGTTGATAGTGTTATTGTCGAACCTGTGCAGACATTTCCTGGTCCGGCGATCACGGGAATAGGATTGACGGTAGCATTGGCAGTAACATAGCAACCGGTTACCGGCAATGTGTAGCTGATTGTTGAGCTCCCGGCCACTAATCCGGTAAGATACCCGGTTGACGGATTAATGCTGGTGTTAGTATTGTTTACACTCCATACACCTCCTGTCGTGCCGTCCGATAGTGTAATTGAGTTGAAAAGGCACAGCTTTATAGGAGATGGGCCCATTGCTGCCGGTAACGGGTTTACTGTCACCTGTTGGGTTGTTATACATCCTGTTGAAAGGGTGTAGGTAATAGTTGCTGTACCAACCGTGCCCCCAGCATAACAACCTGATGTAATGCCTATTGATGCAACTGCAGGCGCGCTGGACGACCATGTTCCACCACTTGTAGCATCGGAAACGCATGCGGTGCTGCCGAAGCAGCTTTTAAAGATGCCGGTTATTGCAGCCGGATTTGGATTGACAGAGATGGTGGTTGAAGCACTGCAACCCGAGGAGGTCGTATAACTGATAATGGACGTGCCCGGCACATTACCCGTAACGGCTCCCGATGTAGAGCCAATTGAACAGTTTGTAGTACTGCTGGACCATGTTCCTCCTGATGGGGAAGAAGAAAGTGTTATTGTGGATCCCAGGCAAACTATCGGACCGCCACTTATAGACCCGGTTGTCGGGAAAACAGTCACTGTTGCCACCGCACGGCAACCTGTTGAGGGGAAAGTATAGCTGATGATTGCTGTGACCGGACCTATTCCTGTCACTAAACCACTTGTACTCACGGTTGCTACCGTTGGATCACTTGTTGCCCACACTCCACCTGGTACAGCGTCAGTAAGCGCGGATGTCGCTGATGTGCACATACTCATGGTACCTGTGATCGGGGATGGCGATATGTTGACGGACACGGTCTGCGTACTGTAACACCCTGATCCTATTGTATAAGTAAGTGTAGACGTTCCCGGGTTGAGTGCAGTGACTGTTGCCGTTCCACTCGTTCCTGAGACAGCTATATTGGTATTACTGCAACTCCAGGTTCCCCCCGTAGATGTACAAGTATAGGTTCCCGTACCATATTGACAGATACTTACCGGACCTAGTATTGTGGAAGATACAGGAACAACCGTTTCAGTTCTGAAAGAAAAACAAGTAGTGCTGTTCAGCCTAAACGAAATAATGGCTGTTCCACCCGAAACACCGGTTACCATGCCCGATGATGAGCCAACTGTTGCGGTAAGTGTGTTGCCGCTTGTCCAATTGCCTGTTCCTGACGAATTGCTAAGCAATAGAGAATAACCAACACAAACAGAATTTGCCCCTGTAATTGCTGATGGTAGCGCTTGAACGGTAACTGTGGCATATACAGGACATAACCCTACAAAAGAATAGGTGACAGTTGCCGTTCCTAATGATACACTGGTTACCACACCTGTTGCTGAGTCTATTGTAATATTTGCCGAACTGGTATTCCAGGTTCCTCCCGTTACAGAATTACTTAGCGTGGATGTATAGCCGATACAAACATTTTTGTTGCCACTAATGGTAGCCGGAATCGGGTAAACGGTCACTTTTACGGTGTCGGTCAGGGTACACCCCACCGAATTAGTAGCAGTGACATAATAAGATTTGACGCCTACAGATGGTGTGGCCAAGGTTGTATCGCATGACGTGCAGGCAAGCCCCGATGACGGTGTCCATGCGTATGTAAGTGGCAGTATGTCGGTAGCACCGCTGTGTATGGATACAGTAGCTCCGAAGCAAATGGATGTATCATTTGATTTGTGCGATACCAGGTTGCTGTTATATACCTTGGTATAAAAAGTGTCATCACAACCGCTATATGTCTTGGTGATCAGTGCGTAGGTTACTGCAACTGTGGGGGTTGAGATCGTAATGGTTTGCGTAGTGCCGAACGATGAGGAATAAGAAGCAGAATCGGTCCATTTGTAAGTGGCAAATCCGGGAGGCCCGTTTAGAATTGTGGATGCACCGGCACATGTAGCACTTATAGAGCCTGTTGAAAGACTGCAACTGCCGTCTACGTAAGCATACCCGAAGTGTCCGCCAAGCGTGCATCCTCCGGCCTTAAAGCTTATGATCACAGTATGTCCGCCAAGTCCTGCAAGATCCAGAATACCGGGTTGCCATGTCCTGTACCAGACTATTGATGATATGGGTGAAAGCGAAAAACCTGGCAAAGAAGAGGATGACGTAAGGCTCACGGTACCGCATCCTATTGGTGATCCTGTTGCTGAGTCAGTGACAGACAACTCGAATCTGGGCTGGTCGCTCGCAGAATGTCCGGGGTTCTGAAAAACGACAGCATACTGGTAAACGAACTTATAAGTGCCTGTGGTCGGAACATGAACAAAATACGAAGCGCCATCTGCATTGTTGTTCGCGGTGTCTTTGCCGATCTTGAGCGCATAATGGCCATCTATTACAACAGGAAAACCGCCATAATAATCGGTTGGGTCACTAACATTGGTCAGTGTATGCAGGCCCGGTCTTGGAGCCGTTGTAGATAGGCTCCATACAGGTCCCGGGTTATTTTGGCCGGCATAATATGTCCAATTTGATAATGTACCGGTTTCAAAGTCAATGTTGGCGGGGCAAGATTGAGAGAATGATGATTTTGCAGCAAACAAAGTGATTATGAGTACGGAGACGAAAAGTCTGTATTTCATAAGTAGAAGTTTAAGGTTGAAGTAATCATATATTTGTTTATAATACTTTACGCAAAATAATCTATATTCGACAATTCTCAAACAATTATATTTTTGGTTCAGTATTAAGAAGAAACTCCCCATATATTCGGAAGTTGCACGCGTCTCATTATCAATTATTTATCGGTCGATAGTTAACATTATTTTATATCTAGTATCAACAGAATTGACCGATAATATATAGATACCGTTTGCAAAACCTGAAATATCAATATTACGGTTGCCTGACGCATCTGTCATTAAGAATGATTCGTTATAGATGCTTCTGCCAGTAATATCATTTACGGAAACATGCTGTATCCCGGCTTTGGAATCTATCCATCGTATATTAATGTTGTTCGTAGCAGGGTTAGGTGATACGGACAATTGGTTACTTAAATTTCTATTGATTACTACAGTCGCATCAATAGGAGATATATAGTACAGTGGCGCATTGTGGCGTTTAAAACTAATATTGGATACATGCTCGTTTGATGCACTGAGCGTGATCACGGAAGAGGGTATAGTATTATACTTGTATTCTTCAGGGTAAATAATATAATCGCCATAGGCCAGGCTTGTAAACGAGTAGCCTCCTGCCGCGTCCGTGTAAGTATAAGTCAAAATGTCCCCCGTCGAAGCGTTTTTAAGGAATACAAGCATTCCGGCTAACGGAGCATCCCCCGACGTGCCACGGCCTGCACCGAAATAAACATTACCGGCAATGAATCCGGGGCCTGCGGGTACGAGTCCATAGATCATTGTGATGTGCATCGAGTCGGTACCGGTCGTATGTGCAAACGGTGTTCCTGATGACCAGCCGGAACTGGATGATCCATAGGTAGGAATATAATCGCTGGTGCCTGGAACAGATGAGATCATTTTGGCTTTGACATAATATGATCCGGATGGCTTATTATCAAACTCGTAATACGGAGTTCCATTCATATCGCATGTAAGCAATGAATCAGTGGCAATGACAGAACTGTCTGAGGCATTATATTGTATCAGCCAAACCCTTGCATTTGTCAGAGACGGAGGTGTCCCGGAAAATCCGATGTGTCCGGCTATCCTGTTTCCCGTCACATATACGATCCCGGTGTCGGTACATCCCGATGTTGCAGTCCCTGTTACGGTATATATTGCATTGGCTATAGGATTTACCGCAGTTACAGTACAGGAAATACATGAAAGCCCGGTGGACGGAGCCCATGAATAACCGGAACCTCCGGTTGCGGTAAGCGTGTCTGTGCTGCCACACAAAGCTGTTTGTGCAGCGGAGATATTACCGGGTATCACAGAGACAATATACGTAGCGTCGCACCCGCTACCTAACGAATAGGTGATAACTGCCGTTCCGCCTGATATACCTGTTACTACACCTGTCATACTGCCCACGCCGGCCACAGTATAACTGGTTGTTGACCAACCGCCACCGCCTGTTGCATCAGCAAGAGTGACCGTTGCTCCTGGGCATACGCTTGTTGGCCCGCTTACGGGTGCCGGAGCAGTGATCACGGTATCTGACAATGTTGTAACACAGCTACCGATAGTGTAGGAAATGATTGTGGTCCCTAATGAAATCCCGGAAACGATGCCAGAACCAGGCCCCACGGTGGCAACTGCAGGTGATAAACTGCTCCATGCGCCACCGGAGATAGCATTATAGTGCATGTTCGATGAGCCGACGCATACATTTTGCGGGCCTGTGATGGAGGGTAACGAAGCAATTACCGTCTCTGATCGTGTGCCGGTACATCCGGATGTGGAAACATAGGTGATCATTGTTGTCCCCGTTGTTAAGCCGCTCAAAATGCCTGACGAAAGACCGATACTGGCAACCGCCGGGTTACTACTGGTCCATGTTCCCCCTGTTCCGGTGGAAGACAGAGTTACTGTTCCGCTTACGCATACAGTATTGCTGCCAAATATTCCGCCATCTACTGTGACCGAATAAGTCGATTCGCAACCTGTGCCGAAAGAATAGGTAATTGTTGCTGTTCCTCCGGACATGCCTGTTACAACTCCTGATGAAGTGCCTACTCCGGCAACAGACCAACTGCTGCTGGTCCATGTCCCACCTCCGGTCAAACTGTAAAGGAGTATTGTACTCCCGATACATACGCTTGGCGTGCCGGTAATTGGTGCAACAGCAGAGATCACGGTATCATTGAAAATTGCTGAGCAACCCGGCGCAGCAGTATAAGTGATTACGACATTACCCGGTGATATACCTGTGACCATGCCTGCGCTAACAGTCGCAATGGTTGTCGCGGAACTTGTCCATGTTCCGCCTCCAACCGGTATGTAAAGAGAATTTGATGTGCCCACGCAAACATTTGGTGGTCCGACAATTGTGCCTGGTGTTGTTACAACTGTCTCTGTAATAAATCCCGGACAACCAGATGAAGGTGTGTAGGTGATCTGTGTAGTGCCGCCGGTTAGTCCGGTTACCACTCCGGTGGTATAGCCAACAACAGCCACAGTTGGTATGCTGCTGGTCCATGTTCCGGAACCGCTGCCTGTCAGGGTTGTAGTACCTCCGACACAAATATTTGAGCTACCGGAGACCACACCGGGATATGATACAGCGATATACGCGAGAGAGGAGCAACCACTCGATGGTATACCATATGTTATTGCCGCACTACCGCTCGAAATACCGGTAACAATGCCCGATACTGAACCGATCGAAATATTAACATACGATGAGTACCAGGTACCTCCGGGGGTAGCGCATGACATGGTCACAGTACCCCCGATGCATACAGAAGTAGGTCCTGATATGGATGCAGGAGATATATTTACGGTGATGGTTGCAGTAGAGTAGATACCACTGACATCGTATGTTATTATTGTGGTACCCGCACTGAGGCCATACACAATTCCTGAGCTGCTCACCGTTGCAACTCCGGGAGTACTGCTACTCCAGGTTCCACCTGGAGTAGCATCACTTAACGTGATAGACGATGATGTACAAACATTTCCAGGTCCCGTAATGGGTGCAGTAGCAAAGGATTTAAATGCCGAAAGGAATGATAAAGCAAGGAGGGTAAGGTTTTTCATTTTAAGTAAAATTGTAAGAGTTATTAGAATAATAGTTTAGATAAAATAACAAATAGTATTTATTGCCAAGGTATGAAAGCCTAACAATTTGGCAAAGAAAAGTTTATTAACGGTTGATTTGCTTTGTAAATGGATAAAAAAATAACTCCCGATTAATATCGGGAGTTATTTTATGATGTTCAATCATTTTTACAAGTTACCTCTTTTGGCTTGTTCTCTTTCAATAGCTTCAAAGAGTGCTTTAAAGTTTCCGGCGCCAAAGCTTTGTGCCCCCTTTCTTTGAATGATCTCAAAGAACAGGGTAGGGCGATCCTCTACAGGTTTAGTGAAGATCTGCAGCAGGTAACCCTCCTCATCACAATCTACCAGTATGCCCAGTTCCTGCAGTGGCGCTATATCCTCGTCTATCTTACCCACACGCGTTGGCAGTTCGTCATAGTAGGCCGCCGGCGGCGCATCCAGGAACTCGACACCGCGGGCTTTCAACGCCTTAACGGTCGTGATGATGTCTTTTGTTGCAACAGCTATATGCTGCACGCCTTCACCTTCGTAGAAGTCGAGATATTCTTCTATCTGAGATTTCTTCTTGCCTTCTGCAGGTTCATTGATCGGGAACTTCACAAAACCGTTACCATTGCTCATTACCTTACTCATCAGGGCAGAGTATTCAGTATTTATCTGCTTATCATCAAACGACAGGATATTCACGAACCCCATCACATCTTCATACCACTTTATCGTAGGGTTCATCCTGTTCCAGCCCACGTTACCTACACAGTGATCTACATACATGAGTCCTGCTTCACTTGGGTTGTAGTCACTCGTCCATGCTCTATATCCCGGAAGGAATAGCCCGTTATAATTTTTGCGTTCCACAAACAGGTGCACGGTCTCTCCGTATGTATAGATGCCGCTCATGCGCACTTCGCCATGTTCGTCCTTCAGCGTTGTAGGCTCCATATATACTTTGCCTCCTCTCGCGGTCGTCTCTTCAAAAGACTTAAAAGCATCATCAACCCACAATGCCAGGATCTTTACGCCATCTCCGTGTTTTAGGATATGTTCAGATATCGGATTAGACGACTTAAGCGGAGATGTCAGCACCAGGCGTATCTTTCCTTGTTGCAACACATAAGAGGCTCTGTCCTTCACCCCGGTTTCAGGCCCAGCATAGGCCAGGGACTGAAACCCGAAAGCTGTCTTATAGAAGTGCGCCGCCTGCTTGGCATTGCCTACATAAAGTTCGATGTGGTCTGTACCATTGATCGGAAGGAAATCCTTCGCTAATGACATTTTTTGACTTGCGGTCAGTGTGTTTTCCATTATATCTCTTTTAGAAAATTATCTATAAAATTTGTGCCGTTACTCTATCCAGCTATAGATATAGCTATCGTCTTCTAAGCTGATGGCATCTTTTGTCAGCATAAGCGGGTGGAAGGTATCTACCATCACTGCAAGTTCCTTTGTCTCCTTGGCGCCAATACTTTTTTCCACAGTTCCCGGGTGCGGGCCATGAGGTATTCCGGCAGGGTGCAGGGTGATCATGCCTTTCTCTACATGTTTACGGCTCATAAAGTCACCATCCACATAATACAGCACCTCATCACTATCAATATTGCTATGATTGTATGGAGCGGGTATGGCATGTGGATGATAGTCGAACAGGCGCGGCACAAAAGAACAGATAACAAAATTATGGGCGTCAAATGTCTGGTGTACCGGAGGTGGCTGGTGTACGCGGCCCGTAATGGGCTCAAAGTCGTGTATGCTGAACGCGTAAGGGTACTCGCAGCCATCCCATCCTACCACATCGAACGGGTGGTGCCCGTACCATATCGGATACAGGAATCCTTTCTTCTTTACTTGTATCAGGTATTCACCCTTCTCGTCAAATGTCTCCAGGTTCTGAGGTTTACGGAGGTCGCGCTCGCAATAAGGAGCGTGCTCCAGCAACTGGCCATACTTGCTCAGGTATCTTTTAGGAAATGTAATGGGGCTGAATGACTCTATGATGAATAACCGGTTATCTTCCTTGTCAAACTCTACCTGGTATATGGTGCCACGGGGAATGACCACATAGTCGCCATACCCGAAAGGTATGCTGCCGTATTGTGTCTTCAGGGTTCCTGTTCCCTCATGTATGAACAACACCTCATCAGTATCGGCATTCTTATAGAATACGTTATCTGTAAGCCCCTTTTTGGGGGCAGAAAGCGTGAGCTGCACGTCATTGTTGAACAAAACAGTTTTGCGGCTTTTCAGATAGTCAGCATTGGGTGCTACATTGAAACCTTTAAAGCTTCTGTGCTTCAGGATATTAGAACTTGCAGCTACCGGGGCAACATTAATCGGTTCCTCGGCCCTGACGATAGTAGTTGGTGGATTTATGTGGTATAAAAGTGAGGAATTTGAAGAGAACCCCTCTGTACTGAATAGTTGTTCAGAATATAAGGAACCATCCGGTTTACGAAACTGCGTATGCCTCTTGTGAGGTATTTTACCTAACGAATAATAATGTGGCATTGGGGGTATTTTATTCGTCAAAATTACAAATTTCCTGCGTCTTTAAGTGCCCGGAGTTACAGCATAAATAAATCCCCACCGATAATACGGACAATACTTTTAGTATATATCATAATGTTCCCATTTGTTCTGTTTGCAAAAGAATATGAGGCACTCCATGTGTGTAGATTTTAGTACCTTCATTTATACGAAAATGACCGAACAAATATTCATACTGGTAGCAGAAGACGACGCGGATGACAGGTTTCTGTTGCATTCAGCATTTGAGGAGAATCAGTTCAACGACCGTTTACATTTTGTTGAGAATGGGGTGGAACTTATGGATTTCCTTCATGGATTGCTGAATATTGGTCAGTCCGGGCTGCCAAGGATCATTTTATTGGATCTGAATATGCCTAAAAAAGACGGCAGGGAGGCACTAAAAGAGATTAAACAGAATGATCTTCTGAAGTTCATTCCCGTCATAGTATTCAGCACTACTAACAATGAGCAGGAGATGCGGCGTTGCTATGAGCTTGGGGCCAATTCTTATATCACAAAGCCAAATAGTTTTGAAAGTCTTATAAAAACGGTAGCAGCATTAAGAAGTTATTGGGCAAATACTACGAGCATCCCCTGACTTTGGTCGGGCAAGCTGAGCTTAAACTTTTTAAAAACGGACATATGTCGCTGGATAAGAAGGTGGTAATAGTAGATGATGAAACAGACCTCTGCCTGTTATTAAGCAACTATTTTTCAAGAAAAGGCTACAAGGTCCATGTGGCGCATACATCAAAAGAGGGACTGTCTTTAGTCAGGGAGGTAGTACCCGATATTCTTTTTCTCGATAATAATCTTCACGACGAGCCCGGGTGGTCTTTGGCTCCGGGCATTGCGGTTGATTATCCGGGCATGTTCATTGCACTGGTGAGCGCATTTCATCCGCATCCGCCGCAAATGCCGGAAAACGCAAGGTTCAGAGTGATAGAAAAGCCTATAATGCTGTCAGACCTCAACGCCATATTTCATTGAAGTTGATATTTCTCCGGGTATTCTTATGATGTTGGAAAAGTGATGGTAAAAGTGGTCCCGGTTCCCACTTCCGAAGTTACGTCTATATTGGCATGGTGAGCCTGTAAAATGTTCAGTGTGAAAGTAAGGCCCAGCCCGATGCCATTTCTTTTTTGAGTAAAATATGGTTCGAACAAGTGGGCAACATTTTCTTCGCTTATACCACAACCATTATCTGCTATTGTCAGAACTGCTTTATTATCAATACCCTCCAGCTTTACTGTCAGTTTACCGGTCTTATCCTCCATCGATTCAACCGCATTTGTCACTATGTTCAGTAAAGCAAGCATGAGTTTTTTCCTGTCAGCTTTAATGTTAAGCTCCTTATCCGGATAGCTCAATTGAAGCTTAATTTGTTTCAGGGTAAGCCTGTCAATAGTGGCGGCAACAACATCATCAAGTAAGCTTTGAAATACAAGCAAATTTAGTTGGGTGTCCGTAGGCCGGGAGGTATTCAGTAGCTCACTGATAAGATCGTTGATACGCCTGCTGTTTCGCTGAATAATGTCCATATACAGCCGTAGCTGATCATCTATTACATCATGTTGCATCTGCTCTACAGACAGGGATATGTTGTTCAGGGGGTTGCGCACCTCATGTGCAATGGTGCGCACAAGGCGGCCGGCAGCCGCTAGTTTCTCGCTCTGCAGTTGAGCTTTCTCCTCCCGTTTCAGGTTAGTGATATCGTGAATGATGCCTTGAACCTGTCTGCCGGAGCTGGTGTTGTCTTCAAATGATAGTGTGAGGATACAGTATTTTTTTTCTCTGTTTTTGGTCAACAACGTTATCTCTTTATCGTTAACTCCTTTATCATTTGATATGGCTTCACGAAGCAATTGTTTGTTCTGGCTCTGCTCTATATGGTCCAGTAAATTTGAAGACAGTATCTCTTCCCTTGAATATTCGAGGATCTGAACAGCCGGGTTCACATCAGTGAAGTTCAGATCTTTATCTGCAAGAAATACGATGTCTGTGGATTTCTCAAATATTGTTCGGTATTTACGTTCATTGGCACGCAGTGCGTTCATCGCCGCCGATCGTTCGATCGTGTATCGGATACACCGTTCCATTTTTTCGACGGAAAGCTCCGGCTTTACCAGGTAATCTACGGCTCCGTATTGCATGGCCTGTATATCTACCTCATAGTTTCCCTTGCCGGTGAGTAAGACGATCGGGGTTTCAGAATTATGTTGTTGTGCCTCCCACAGAAAATCTACACCAGATCTGGCCCCAAGCCGGTAGTCAACAAAACAAATTGCATAGTTGCCCGTCAGCAGTTTATTAATGCCGTCTTCATAATTTTTGCTCCAGTGTAGTTGAAATTTATTGCCCGGTATAGCGGAAATGTACTCGCCGGTGATGATGAAATCATCTTCATCATCGTCAACAATAAGAAGGCCACCGGTTAAGTTTTGCAGGTTCATTTATTTTCTCTTAGCTGGTGTTTTGGTAGCATTATGATGAATTTTGCACCCTCGCCATCCTTGCCGGTGGCATAGATGCTGCCCCTGTGATATTCGGTTATCTTCTTGCATATCGCCAGGCCAATACCTGAGCCCGGGTAGTCAGCTTTTCCGTGCAGCCGTTGAAATACCTGGAATATTCGGGTGGCATATTCATTTTCAAAGCCTATGCCATTATCAGCAATTTGTATCAGAACGTAATCTTCACGTTTATTCAATTCATGTTCCGCCTTTTCTCTTTCAGTTGCAGGTCGTGTAGATATGGATATAACAGGTGGGGTGCCGGCCTTCCTGAACTTAATAGAGTTATTGATGATATTGGTGAAAAGTTGTTTCATTTGTGTAGGTACAGCGTCAATGTAGCTCAGACCTTGGGAAATAAAAGTTGTTCCCGTTTCCTCGATTACCAGTTCCAGGTCTGTTTTTACTTCTTTCATTACATTGTCCAGATTCACTGTTTCATAAGGTAGTGTGTTTTTAGTTATTCTTGAGAATTCAAGAAGGTCATTGATAAGGGTTCGCATATTTTCTGCCGACGCTGTCATTCTGGTGAGATACATAGCGCCATCACCTGTTAGTACATTCTTGTATTTGTCTTGCAGCCGGTCACAAAATGTAGTTATTTTTCTCAAAGGTTCCTGCAGGTCGTGGCTGGCCACAAATGCAAATTCTTCAAGCTCCTTGTTTGAATGATTTAACTGCTCCACCTTCGATCTGAGATTGCTCTCTATTCTCCGTTGTTCCGTAATATCCTTAATGCTTCCTGATAATTTGACCTGCTTTCCTTTCGCATTTGATATCACCCTTGCTACCAGGTTAACCGTTTTTTCCGCTTTGCCCGTTGTCAGTATCTTAAACTCAGCGTCGAATTCATTTCCTGTTATAAATCCATTATCAATTATGCCGGTCACTCTTTCAATATCATCGGGGTGAATAAAGGAGGTCATGTATTGGAATGGCAGGTCTCGTGTTGATTCTGGTACGCCGAATATATGGTAAATGCCTTTTGACCAGAATAGTTTATTTCCCGATATGATCCATTCAAATGTGCCTATGTCGTCAGTGTTGAACTGCTTCAGGAAAAGCTCATTGGTGTTATAAGAGGTGATCAGTCTGTCAGAATTGGCCAGGTCTGGGTGCATCGTGAGATGGTACATCCCTACAGTCTCTTCGCCATCGGCATGTGCGGGACAGGCGTAAAGGAAGAACGGCAGCACGTTCTGGTCTTTGCCTTTCAAACGGTAAATAACATATTTAGACCTTGCCTCGTAACTTTCATCAATAATGCTGAACTGGTATAGCAGTCGGGGATTCTGATAGTTTTCAAGCAGGTCCGTGAATAGTATGTTGCCGGCATTGACTTCCTCATTAGAATATCCCAGGTAATGTTCAAATTGTTTATTGACAAACAATATTTTCAGATCCGGCAGGCCCACTACAGCTATAAGTGCAGATCCTCCCTCAGCAATAGTGCGCAGTACCTGTTCGTTCAGCTTTGCCTCCTGTGCTACATTATTTGTGATGTCTGTCTGTCTCATATCCTGCTCTCTTAATCCATGTTGAATTCTTTGAACTGCCTCATCTTATTATAAAGTGTTTTCCTGTCAACGTTCAATAGCTTTGCTGCCTTGCTTTTATTGAAATTTGCCTGTTTCAATGCATCAAGTATCACATTGTATTCTGCATCAAGGTTCGCTGTTTTCAGCTTATTTTCCAGGGTCGCATTTTGAGGTAAGGCGGCGTTGTTCTCGGCATGTGTGTTCAATTGGCCATCAAATTGCAACTTATAAAAATTGTTTATTTCAAATGGCAGCGACTTAGCTTCAATATACTCGCTATCTGTTAGCAATGTCGCTCGTTTCACTACATTCTTTAGCTCGCGGAGGTTGCCATACCATATGTAGTTGTTGAAGATGTTCTCAACTTCATTGGTGAACCCCCTTACATTTTTCCCCAGTTCATTGTTGGTAAGCTCCAGAAAATGATGGGCAAAGAGCATGATATCCTGTTTGCGTTCTCTCAAAGATGGAACTTCAATGCTGAATTCATTGAACCTGTGATACAGGTCTTCCCTGAACTTGCCGGAACGGGCAGAATCCCATAATCGCTCATTACTTGCTACTATGATGCGCACATCGATTTCGATATCTTTGGTACCCCCTACGCGTCTTATTTTTCTTTCTTGCACCACACGAAGCAGAGATACTTGTATGTCGTAAGATAGGTTGGATATTTCGTCGAGGAATATCGTACCTCCGTTTGCTATCTCAAATATGCCTGTTTTTTGGTTCAATGCACCTGTAAATGCACCTTTCTCATGTCCGAACAGTTCACTGCCTGCAAGGTCTTTTGACAGTACGCCGCAATCTATCGCTACAAATGGCTTGCCTGCACGCTTACTTTTGCTATGTATCTGGTTTGCTATCTCCTCCTTCCCACTGCCGCTTTCGCCATAGATGATCACACTAAAGTTTGTTGGGGCAACAAGGTCTATTTGTTTTACAATTGTCGCAAATTCCGGACTGGCGCCGGTAATGTAGCTATTGTCACTATCATTCTTTGTTTTTACAGCGCCATTGGAGGACGTGGGTTGCCTTGTGGTTTTTATTCCGTCAATGTGTTCTTCTGTCAACGCTTTTTTGATCGTGAGGAGTATCTCGTCAGGGAAGAGCGGTTTGGTCACATAGTCATATGCGCCCAGTTTCATCACCTCTACTGCGTCTTTTACGTCGCTATATCCTGTAATAATGATCACAGCAGCTTGTGGGTGGCTTTCCTTTATTTTTTCAAGTAGGTTAGCGCCGGTCATATCGTCCAGCCTGAAATCACAGAGTATCAGGTCCGGTTTGTTCTTTTTCATCCAGTCAATTGCCCCTGCTCCAGTGTGAGCCGTATTTACCGAATAACCATGTCTCGTTAGGAACCTGCTTAGCAACAGGCACATATCATTGTCGTCGTCAACTACTAATATCTGGTGCATATATATGGCTTAGTTGTGTGTTCAAATATAACTAATTACCTTCTTTTATAGGTTATGCCCATACGGCTCTTACCTGTGCTATTGGCAAGTGCAGTGCGCTTCGGTATTTGGCTACAGTTCGCCGGGCAACATTATATCCTTTTTTTGCAAGTATTTCCACCAGTTGTTGGTCTGTGTATGGATGCTTTTTGTCCTCGTTCCGTATCGTTTCGTCTATCGCTGATTGAATCACCTTGCTGCTGACCATTTCCCCCTGCTTGTCTATTATTCCTTCACTGAATAATTCTTTCAGATATACCAGGCCAAAGGGGGTATCTGCATACTTATTGCTGGTGATACGGGATATCGTAGCAATGTCAAGGTCGCAATGTTCTGCTATATTTCGCAATACCATTGGCTTCAGATCACGTATATCTCCCGATTGAAAGTACTTGTACTGATAGTTGACTATGCATTGCATGATGCACATCATTGTTTGCTCCCGCTGTTTTATCGCATTTACAAACCATTGTGCGCTGTTTATCTTGTTTTTAAGATATTGGTAGGTTGTTTTGTCTTTTGAATTTATATGGCAAGCCAGTTGGTTATATAACGCCTGGTTTACATAAAGCAGATCTTCTTTTCGTGAATACAGGCTTACCTGTATTCCGTCGTTGTTGTTTGTGATCAGAAAATCAGGTATTATGGTATTTTTCTGATCACTTTTGTCATCTTCATAAACAGGATAAAAATTAAGGTTGCCGATGAGTCGTAGCACTATGCGCAATTCATCATCATCGATCTTTAATTTGTGAAGTATCTTCTCAAATTGACGGTGTGTCAGGTCGGTATAGTAATTTTCAAGTAACTGTATTGCGCATCGCACATCAGGCCTCCTACGGTTCATGAGCCGTAGCTGTGCCAGCAGGCATTCCTGTATGTTCCTCGAGCCAAGTCCCGGTGGGTCGAGCGATTGTATGATCGTGATCCCGTTAAGCACTTTTTCTTCTTCTATCAGTGTCTGGGAAAGGAAAGATAATTCAACAGTTATCTCCTCGATGGTTTTCTCCAGCATGCCGTGTTGGTTTAGGATACCGATAAGATATTCAGCCGTAGCAATGTCCTCTTTATCGAGATCCAGCATATGCAGTTGCTGAATGGCTTCTTCCTTAAATGTTATGGTTGAAACTATTGGCCTGTCCGGAGCAGTTTCCATAGGGAAATAGTTTGTGTACTCTCCCTTGCAATCCGGTATGTCGTCATAGATATATTCTTCACTGGATTCGAAGTCCTGTATCGCCGATTTTGCAGTTTCCGTGCTCTCTTCTGCCTTGGGTTCCTCGTTGATCTCAAGGAACGGGTTTTCCTCCAGTTCGTTCAATACCCGTTGCTGTAGTTCCTGCGAATTGAGGAAATAGATATTGAGCAGATGTATCTGCTGAGGCAATATCTTAAGATGTTGTTTTTGAGACTGTTGCTGAGATAACATAGCGTGTCGTTTTATAACTATATCACAGCAAGCATGAAGCCAAATTTTATTGCTCAGGTCATAATGTCCATATAATTTGACAAAGTGAGAATAATCAGTCGTTTACGATAGTATTTATATTGCATATAATCAATTCTTAATTTTTAAATGACCCGTTAAGATAAAACGATGAGGAATTTGTTCCACAACTTGTAGTTTTGAAAAGGCCGGATGAAAAAAAGACAACTCATAATTGTTATTGCCTTTTGTGTTTCCTTCATATCGATGGTGGCATTGTCTCTTTTCTCCATGCAGAGGTTCACAACGTTTACCGAATATTCAGACCGCGTCGATCATACTAATTCCGTAATAAAGAAGATACTTCGCACGGAGATGAGCCTCAGGGATATAGACAGGGCAGAACGCGGCTATATGCTTACCCGGGACACAATGTATCTGCGGTTTCTCAACAATGCGGTCGATTCTATACATTCTTTGCTTGGTCAGCTAAAAGCCATCACGTCAGATAATACCGAACAGCAAAACGATATGGCCTTGGTGCAGAGCAGCGCTGCCATCAGGATAGCAGCTACACGGCAAAATGTCATTTATGTTGACACCTCGCAGTCATCTGTTCCGTCTCGGTATTACTATGATAGCAGGCAGATGATGCTTGATTTTTCACAAAGGTTAAATGCTCTTTTTCGATCTGAAGATAAATTGTTGAGGGATAGGTTTAAGCATCAGCAGTTTTATCAGCAGTTAACTACCAAAACACTCATTTATTTATTATTGATTTTTTGCCTGGTGACGCTGATCTTGTTCTTTATCATGATCAAGGAACTCAGAGGTCGTATGCGCTATCAGCAGGAATTGCAAGCAAAGGTTATTGACCTTAAGAGGTCCCACGACGAGCTTAAGGAGATCGCGTATGCAGCATCTCACGATTTGCAGGAGCCGTTGCGTAAGATGCAGGTGTTCAGTAATATGCTCTCTTACAGAAAGGAACCGGAGAATTCGCAAAACATCAAGACATTAGAACGCATAAATAGTTCGGCAGGTAAGATGCAGGGGCTTATTACTGACCTGATGAATCTGACCAGCCTTATTAAAATTGACGAGGATCGGAAACCGGTTGATCTGAACAGGGTGTTGCAATTCATCCTGGTTGATCTCGAAGATAAGATCGGAGAGAAGAATGCTGATGTTGTGGTCAATTCATTACCCATTCTTGATGGTTATGAGAATCAGTTAAAGATATTGTTCAGGGCGTTATTAGATAATGCGCTTAAGTTTACCAGGGATGCGGTAAGGCCGTCCGTATCCATTTCCGGAGAGATCGTAAGCAGCAGGGAACTTGCCGGGATAAATCCCAGGATACCCAATCGTAAGTTTTACAGGATAACATGTTCCGACAATGGGATCGGCTTCGATAATAAATTCATTGCAAAGATGTTTCGGATCTTCCAGCGCCTTCACAATGAAGAGTCTGCTTACGAAGGCAAAGGCATTGGCCTGGCCATCTGCCAGCGTATCATGGCCAATCACGAAGGGTATATAGTGGCCTATGGAAAAGTTGGTGAAGGTGCAGACTTCCATCTTTATTTTCCGATAGAATCATGATCATCTCTCAAAGATTTTATTTTCTGTATATGACATCTTAGATTTTCATTGTGAAAATGTGTCATGCACTCCGTTAAAACGTATTATTTTTGCGCCCATGGATATTGTACAGACCTTGTTGGAGATCGTTAAATATACGCTGCCTTCAGGCATCGTATTGGCAGCCAGTTATCTTATTGTCAAGAAATTTCTGGTGACAGAGACACAGCGTAAGCAATTGGCATTATTTCAGGAGACACAGGATGTTACGTTGAGGTTGAGGCTACAGGCCTACGAAAGACTCGTTCTGTTCATTGAAAGAATAAATCCACGGCAGCTCCTTCCTCGTGTTTATGATTCATCAATGACGGTGCAGGATCTTCAGCAGATGATCATTCTTTCTATAAGAACGGAGTTTGAACATAACCTCGCACAACAGATATATGTATCCCGCAATGTTTGGGAAACTGTGAAAGGTGTAAAAGAACAGGAGATAAACATGGTACATCATCTCGGCAAGTCTCTTGACCCGAATGCACCGGCCAAGGATCTGCATACCCGCATATTGGAGTTTGTTTTAAAGTCAGAAGGTGAGTTGCCTACCGAGGTGGCTATTCATATCATAAATGATGAAGTTAAGAAGCTGATGACCTACGGCTCCATTTAATAAAAGAATTTCCAACTATTTAAAGTAACGTAATGTCGAAGAAGATCGTAACAGATTCCGGTATAGAGATAAAAGAGGTGTATTGTGAACCGGTTAAAATGAATGAGTTGCCCGGTCAGTTCCCCTTCACTCGTGGTGTACACAGCGCTATGTACCGTGACCGCCTCTGGACCATGCGCCAGTATGCCGGGTTCAGTACGGCTGAGGAATCAAATAAAAGGTATCACTTCCTGTTGAGCCAGGGCGTTAATGGCCTTTCAGTTGCATTCGATCTTCCTACCCAGATAGGATATGATTCAGACCATGCCATGTCAGAAGGAGAGGTTGGTAAGGTCGGTGTTGCAATAGACTCACTTCAGGATATGGAGCTGCTGTTCAAAGATATCAGGCTTAGCGATATCTCTACTTCCATGACCATAAACGCTACCGCGTTCATTTTACTGGCAATGTATATAGCGCTGGCAAAGAAACAGGGAGCCGACATAAAGAAGATATCCGGCACTATACAGAACGATATTCTTAAAGAGTATGCTGCCCGTGGCACTTATATATATCCTCCGGCTCAGTCTATGCGGCTTATCACGGATATTTTTGAATACTGCAGCAAGGAGGTCCCTAAATGGAATACCATTTCTATTTCTGGATATCATATTCGCGAAGCCGGGGCAAATGCGGTACAGGAACTGGCTTTTACACTTGCTAATGGCAAGTCCTATCTGCAGGCTGCTATTGCCACCGGACTGGATATCAATGTATTTGCACAGAGGCTATCATTCTTCTTTAACGCGCATAACAACCTGTTTGAAGAGGTAGCAAAGTTCAGGGCAGCACGCAGGATGTGGGCTAATATCACTCAATCGCTTGGGGCTACGGATCCTCGTGCGCAGATGTTGCGTTTCCATACACAAACAGGTGGCAGCACACTTACAGCGCAGCAGCCTAAGAACAATATTATTCGTGTGGCATTACAAGGGCTTTCTGCGGTGTTAGGTGGCACTCAATCCCTGCACACTAATGGCTATGATGAAGCACTTTCCTTACCAACAGAGGAGGCGGCTTCTATTGCATTGCGTACACAGCAGATAGTGGCATATGAGAGCGGGGCTACAGACACAGTAGATCCGCTTGCAGGATCTTATTATGTCGAGTCACTCACTAATGAAGTAGAAGCCGCAGCATGGAAACTGATAGATAAGATAGATGCGATGGGTGGCTCAGTTAAAGCCATTGAACAGCATTTTATGCAAGACGAGATCGCGCGGTCGGCGTATGCGTATAACCAGGCGATCGAAGATGGCAGCAAAATAATTGTAGGTGTCAATAAATTTACTTCAGAGGAGATCAATAAACCGCCTGTATTTAAGATAGATGATTCTATCCGCATTCAGCAGTCGGCAAAGCTTGCAAAGCTGCGTGAAGAGCGGGATAACAACAAGGCACTGCATTGTCTCCAAACAATAAAGGAAAAAGCCGCCACCGGTGAAAATCTGATGCCATTTGTCATAGACGCAGTAGAGCAGTTGTGTACCTTGGGCGAGATCGCAGATACGCTTCGCGGCGTATGGGGGGAGTATAGGGGTTAAGGGATATTGATCGTTTTGAAGTAACCGGAATCTCTTTTTTGTTCTAGTTGCCATGCACTCGACACTACATTGCCGTAGCTTTTAATGCCTTCTTTCTGATCTTGTAGTTTCAGGTAGTCATCAAATAGTGAGCTGCTATACCTGGCAATGTCGTTATTGTATAGCCTGCTAAGCTGGTCTATGGTGTCAAGGTGTCTTATCGTTAGCTCGTTCAGTTGTCGTTCAAAAGTTTTTGCAAGGGCTGAATCCCGTCGGTAGAGCCTGTTGTTGGCATATAGCCATATGTTCAGGTAGCTTGAATACCGGAATAAGCTGTCATCAGTGGATGTACCTACCGCATAGGCCATTAGGTTTGCGTCACCCTCTGCTGCTATGCCGGCCTGGTGGGCCATCTCATGCATCGTTACAAACGGTAGCAGGAAGCAGGGGAGTGAGGCATCTATCTGCCCCTCACCCGTAAAAGGGTTGTAATAACCTTCAACTCCTGTTCTACGAATGAAATAATTGAAAAATGTTGGCTTTACAGCTAAACCGTATGCAGAAACTTTGCTGTCAGTATGTTTCCGGTAGAGACTCATAGCTGTAATATTGATGTCGTCGAAGTTTGCATGATGGTATCCACTGGCGTATCTGTTCAATTGATTTACGAGATATTTGTTAAACTCTGTAAGTAGAATTGAATCGACTATTCTCCTCTGTGTATTGGTATTATATTGAACGTACAGGTCCCATGATTTGCCAAGTGGCGTTTTGTAATAGTTGATGCCCCATCCGAACAGGAAAAATAAATATAGCACTAATGCTGTGATCAATGATCTGAGCAGTGATGAGAATAACTGAGCTCGTTTTTCACTAAAACGTGCAATGAACTGTATCCAGTTGACGATTGTTCTCAACAATAATACTCCGCCTGCCAGGTATAGAACATCCCCAATGCTAAAAGGTATCTTGCCAAGTAAAAATCCACGGAAGGACTGTATCGGGTAAAAAACAAAGCCGTCATAGATACTTATGACAGCTTTGTGGTCAGGCAATATATTGAGTAGTATCAGTATTGATGAAAGCAGGACCGCGATCACGATCAGTGTACCCCTGGTATTCATTTACGCTGATAAGGTAAAGACCATTAATGGGAATGCGTGTGTGTTTGTGCAGGATTTGCACCACCGGACCTTACTGTTTTGTAATACTTGTGAGTAACGGTTTCGCCATGATTTTGAGGTGCATTTGATGGGTGCGTGTCGGTTTTAACGATCTTCTTCATGTCACCCTTAAACTCTTCATGTTCGTTGGTCAATGCATTGTAACCCAGCCAAAGACCTTCTCCCTGATATTCGTAAGCGTATTGTCTCATCGAAAGGTAGGGAGGGCTCATCGGGCTTCCCGGTTTTGGTGGAAATTTATAGTAGCTCTTGTAATAGATAATAGCATGGATCTGGCTTTGATCCCTTATATTGTCTACGGGAATAGTGTTCCCATTTGCGTCTCTGACCTCATACGTATAGCTGGTATCGCCATCAACACGCTTCGCATAACTGAAGAAGTCGGGCAGAAGTATAGGTTTCGGCCCCTTAGGCTGCACTGCTTTTTTAACAGCCACTTTTTTTACAACCGGCTTTTTTGCAGTTGTTTGCGCAATTGCTGTTATTGATAAGGTCGTGCAGGTGAGCAGCATCGCTGCAATTTTTATCGATCTGTTAGGCATAGTAACAATTTAAGAGCATAAAATTAATGAAAAAACTTTCGTCAAACTGAGCTTTTGATGTTTACAGTTGTTGGCTTGGGTTTATAACTATCTGTTTATATTCTTTGTAGCCATTTACATTTATTTCTGCTATGTATACACCCGCTTGAATCCCGTTCAAACTTACATCTGCAGTATTCTCCCCCTTTGTCACATGTATAGTCCGCACACATGCGAGTTTACCGGGCAAGTCAAATACTTTGAGCACTACTTCACCACTTTCCTTCCATGTGCTCTGCAGGTATAGTTTTCCACCGGAGGGGTTAGGGTAAAGGCGTACATCCGGTTTCGTTACTGCCAGGTTAGGTTCATAGGTTGCACAACTATTCCAACTAAATGCTTTTACACCACTCCAGTTGCTATAGAAAGGAATTCCTGTAGGCACATAGATGTAGCAGGCGTATATTAAGTTGTTATACAGGGCTAACCCCCATGTTCCAACATTTCCGCCTGAAGTAGTATACTTCGTACAGGAATCCGGATTAGTTGGATCGGCAACATTTACAGCTATGACTTCGCTTTTACCACTTGCAAGGAATACAATTTTGCAAGCAGGATCATATTGAAGTTCATTGGTGTGCCCGTTGCTGTTTAGCCATATGTTCGATGGGGACTCACAGTGCCATGGGTTCCACCAAGATACCATTTTTACATTGTATATATCTGCAACACTTAGTATCTCCATACCACAGTAATCTACCGAAACATACAAAAGTGTATCATCAAGGGCTACATTATTATATGCCCTTGCCTTACTATATACTGCCGGGTTAGCATAGTGGCCTTTTTCTTGTGGCACGGCTTTGTTTGTAGCGTCTATGATACGTATGCCACCTGCATCATCGCACAGGTATACAATACTGTTTTTCACTGCCAGTCCTCTTGCATTATATTTCAGGCTGTCCGGATTTGTCGGATTCGGGTAGGATATGTCTGGCTTAAATACAGAAATAAGCACGATGTTCGTTTTGTCAGATATGTCCAATATCATCAATCCGCGGCGCATAGCGCCCAGGTATGCATAATTTCCTTCTGTTTTTACTATCCCGGCGCCACCACTTTGTATATTATATTTCCAGACCGACTTTAAGACAACATGCGTCGGATCACTTACATCTACAATAGCCATACCTGGGGTAGAGGAGTTAACGAATATATTGCCTAAGGCAAGGTATAGATAGTTGCCATTCTGGCTCACACTCATAACCTCCATATTTTGCATGTCAGATGTTTTTATGGAGTCAATTTGCATAGGTGCTGCGATATTGCTGACATCATATATGACAAGTCCGCGTTCCTTGCCGGCCACATACAAGTAGTTCTTACCTTGCTGGTCGTGTATTGCGCTCATGCACTCCTTTGGGTTTTGAAACTGAATGTCACTTTCGTGGTTCATGCTCACAGGGTGCATGCTGCATTGTCCCGATGAATGAATGGCAAACACAAATGACAGAATACTTACAATAGTTAACTTTACCATATGCTATATTTATATCAAAAATACTGATATTTTGGTTCACTACCTGCCTTATACCAATCATTTGTAATAACCCTCTTTAAGATATTTCAGCTATATTTGAGTTTAAGTAGTAGCAAATTTTTAACAGATACAGATAATATTCAATGTTTTATGAGTGTTGTTCATTCTAGACTTACAACAGCAATATCACTACTGATATGCACAATTTTCGGAGTTTCGTCGTTGTACGGACAAGGTACATGGGTGCCGATAGCATCGTTTGCTCCGCACTATAATGCCGGTGTGATGTTATTGCTTACCGATGGCACGGTCTTATGTAAGACGTCAAGTGGTGGCGGACAAGGCATTAGGTGGGACAGGCTTACCCCGGATGCAAGCGGAAGCTATGTGAACGGAACATGGTCAACAGTTGCACCAATGGCCGAGGATAGACTATACTTCTCCAGCCAGGTACTTCGCGACGGACGTGTCTATGTTGCCGGCGGCGAATATGGTAATGGTGGCGATGATGCAGAAGTATTTGATCCCGTATCAAACTCGTGGACACAATGCCCAAAACTGGTACACTCCCTGACCTACAAAATATCAGATGCAAACTCTGAAATTCTTCCTGATGGTAAAGTTTTGCAATCTCTGGTTGATACAGGAAGTACTAAACTTAACTATATATGGGACCCGGCCACAAATACATATGCGCAAACAGCATCATGCCTTAGGAGGAATAATGAGGCATCATGGGTGAAGTTGCCGGACAATAGCATACTATTTCTCGACAATTATAGCACAACTGCGGAACGTTATATTCCATCGACAGGCACATGGGTGAACGATGCATCTGCACCTGTGAATTTATATGACCCATATGGGTCTGAGGCAGGTGGTGCGTTTCTGCTGCCTAATGGCAAATTATTTTTTATTGGCTCTACACCCAATTCAGCTTACTATACCCCTACAGGTACATCCAGTCCGGGTACATGGCTGCTTGGCCCGCCTATTCCGTTCAATCAGGGGGCTCCTGATGCGGCTTCCGCAATGATGGTCAATGGTAAGATACTGCTGGCTGTGTCTCAGACGCCAACATCTGCCGACCACTTCCCTGACTCAACAGTTTTTTACGAATTTGACTACACGACAAATGCATATACGCGTGTTCATGCGCCGGGAAGTACTAGCGATACGCTCCTGCAACCATCTTTTATTACTAATATGCTTTGCTTACCCGATGGGTCTATTTTGTTTGCCAATCAGGGCGACGACCAGTATTATGAATACCAGCCTTCCGGATCTCCGCTTGCTGCCGGTAAGCCAACTATTAGCCAGATCATTGGCAGCAGCTGTACAGACTTTATGATCACAGGTACATTGTTCAATGGCATTACTGAGGGGGCGTGTTACGGAGATGATTGGCAGAATTCTACTAACTATCCTATAGTGAGGTTTACTTCAGGCAGTAATGTATACTATGCAAAAACTACTAATTGGAACAGTACCGGTGTGATGCGTGGAGCCTCATTGGATACTGCATATTTTACATTACCTGTTGGTATTCCAAATGGCTCTTATACGGTTGAAGTTGTGGCGAATGGTAATCCTTCTGCTCCTTTCCCGCTGGTCATCGGCCCGCCGGCGTCTATCACAGGTCCATCGACGGTTTGTATCGGTAGCAACGTAAATCTTACTGATGCTACATCCGGGGGTGTTTGGTCTAGTGGCGTAACGTCCTTAGCTACTGTTACTTCTGGTGGTGTTGTTACTGGTGTAGGAGCAGGGTCTGTAGATATTTCTTATACGCGAAATGGTTGTGGCGTTGCCAAAACAATTGTTGTGAATTCGCTGCCGGGTAACATTACAGGTACACTTACTGTTTGTGCGGGCCTTACTACTTCACTCAGTGATGCGGGTGGCGGTACATGGAGTAGCGGCAGTACATCCGTTGCTTCAGTTTCCGGTAGTGGGCTTGTTACTGGTCTTGCCGTGGGCACTTCCAATATTACATACACATTGTCCACTGGTTGTAATACAGTATCTACTGTTACAGTTAATCTTACCGCAACGCCTATTACCGGATCCGGTAATATATGTGTAGGAGCGATCACGTCGCTGACCAACGCTACTACTGGCGGAGCTTGGCTAAGCGGCAACCCGTTGGTAGCGACCATCGATGCATCCGGCAATGTATCAGGAGTAGGTACCGGTACTGCTAATATCACCTATCAGGTTGGTGCAGGGTGCCGTGCCATTACTGTTGTTACTGTTAATACTACACCGGCCGCCATTACAGGTCCGTCAAATGTTTGCGCCGGGGGAACTGCCGCTATGAGTGATGCCACAATTGGTGGTGCATGGTCTAGTATGAATACCTCGATTGCAACCATTGATCCGGTTTCGGGACTTCTTGCAGGGGTTACCGCAGGTGCTACCTCTGTTTCCTACACATTAGGTACTTGTGCTGCGGGTACGGTTATTAATGTCAATACATCGCCTTCTGCCATCACCGGTACAACTTCTGTCTGCACCGGCGATATCACTGTTCTCAGTGATGCCGTTGGCCTGGGCTCATGGAAAAGTAGCAATACAGCCATAGCCACAGTAGCCGGTGGCTCTGTTTCCGGTGTAACAGCGGGAACAGCTACAATTACATACTCACTTGGGACCGGTTGCGAAACAACCACAGGTATTACTGTTAATCCCTTACCCAATGCTCTCTCCGGTAATCCGGCCATATGCCTCGGTTTAACAAGTGCCCTTAGCAGTACGTCCTTGGGAGGCGCATGGAACAGCAGCAATACATCTGTGGCAACTGTGTCTGGGTCCGGAGTGGTGACTGGTGCTGCGCTTGGCACGTCTGCTATCACATACAGCTTACCTACGGGCTGCTTTACTACTGCAAATGTGTCTGTTAACTCAGCTCCATCTTCTTCTATCACAGGAAGCACTGTATTCTGTGCGGGAACAACTTCAACATTAAGTAATGCTACCCCTGGTGGCGTCTGGATCAGTAGCATGCCATCAGTTGCTGTTGCGGGTTCTTCATCAGGTGTCATCACTGGTGTTTCAGCAGGCACTTCAGAGATCAGTTATTCTTTAGGTGCCGGTTGTGAAGCGGTTACTACCGTAACGGTATTGCTGGCACCGGCGGCGATTACAGGTGGAACTTCCGTTTGTGTTGGCTCTGCCGCATCACTCAGCGATGCCACATCATTGGGTGCATGGACAAGTAGTAATACAGCAGTTGCTACAGTTTCCGGTTCCGGGCTGGTATCAGGTATCTCAGGCGGTACTTCCACCATCTTCTATACGCTTGCTACCGGTTGTGCGGCTACAGTTGTTATGAATGTCGGAGCTCCGGTTGTGGCGCCGATATCTGGTTCGTCAAATGCATGTATCAGTCAGCCTGTTGCGCTCAGCGATGCTACGCCTGCCGGTGTATGGAGCAGTAGCAATACTGCTCGCGCCACAGTTAGCCCGCTCGGTGTCGTTACGGGTGTAAGTGCCGGTACGGTTATTATATCTTATAAGGTCACTTCAGCATGTGGGGCGGCGTCCGCTACCCAGGTGATGACTGTGAATCCTTTGCCTGTGGTTGGTGCGGTTACCGGTTCTTCAAAAATGTGTGTTTTAGGCTCTGTTGCTTTAAGTTGCGCTACCACTGGTGGTGTATGGAGCAGTAGTGCCCCATCAGTTGCGTCAGTAGCAGGTACCGGGCTGGTTTCCGGCTGGTCGTCAGGAACCGCTACTATTAGCTATACAGTTACCAGCGGTGCGGGATGTTCTTCAGCCGCTACCGCAACAGAGGTGGTCAATAATCCTATAGCGGCTGTTATCACGCCGGCTTCATCCACCTCGTTTTGTACGGGCGGTTTTGTAAGGCTCAATGCCACATTGGGCAGCGGTTATACCTATCAGTGGCAGGTTGGGGGATCAGACATTAGTGGCGCTACGTCATCAGGCTATACAGTGAATTACAGTGGCAATTTTACTGTTGTAATTGATGGTCCGTCTATATGTGCGTCGTTGTCACCTGCTGTGGTTGTTACGGTCAACCCAATGAGCATAGTTGTTCCGTCTGTGGTAGTGAATGCTACTCCTGGTACTACTTTGTGCATGGTAACCTCTCCTGTTACATTTACGCCCACACCTGCCAATGGAGGTACAGCTCCTGTATATGATTGGTATGTCAATGGTGGATATATTTCTACCGCACCGTCGCTTTCATATTCTCCTGCACATGGGGACAATGTAAAATGTGTGATGACCAGCAATGCTACATGTGCATTTCCTGATACCGGGGTGAATAACGTTTCTGTATCCATTATTGCGCCGGTTGCTCCTGCTGTTAGTGTTATGGCATCACCCGGTGATACAGTTTGCTCAGGAAAACTTACGACATTTAGCCCGGTTCCTGTGTATGGCGGTTCTTCTCCGGTATATTCCTGGACTAAGAATGGCGTTGGTGTAGGCACGTACCCTTCTTACTCATATATTCCTGCCGACGGAGATGTGATAGCCTGTTCAATGATAAGCAATTATTTCTGTACTGCTTTCTCTACAGTCAACAGTGCAGATTTTACTATTCATGTTAAGGCGCCTACCACTAACTCGGTAACAGTATATGCCACTAAGCCGGCAGTTGCATCGGGCCAGGTTGATACATTTGTAGCTATCGCGCCGCATGCTGGTTCGTCGCCATTGTATCAGTGGTATCTTAATGGTACGGCTATACCGGGCGCAACAAATCCTACTTACGTGACGAGCAGCCTCGTTGACGGAGATATGATCAAGTGCTCTGTGACCAGCAGCGATATTTGCGCTACGCCGGCTACGGGCTTCAGTGTAGGATATAAAGTACGCGTTGGTGGTACCGGTGTTAAGGTGGTGCTCAATGAGGCAGGGAACTTCTCATTGGTGCCTAATCCTACCGCCGGCGTGTTCACGATAAGTGGAGAATTGAAGAGTGCGGTCGATGATCGGGTGGGTATTGTGGTGACCAACATGCTTGGCCAGGTGGTATATAAAACTGTAGACATAGCTGAAAATGGTAACCTTGATAAAAAAGTAGCGCTCGGTTCAGATATAGCAAACGGTACTTACCTGGTAACCGTTACTTCAGGCGAAGATCATGCGGTGTTCCACTTGGTGCTTAATAGGTAATATTCTAAATTCTTTAAACAATAAATGAGACATATGAGATTGTTTTTTTCTGTTCTGTTTAGCTTTTTGTTCTTTTCTGCAGGGGCTCAGAATTCCGGTACTGTATATGATTATAAACTTAGCGGTGCTAATGGCGGGATAATTGACCTGTCTGCATATCACGGGAAAAAGATACTGATTGTCAATGCGCCCGTTGAGAGCGATTTCAACAGGCAGTATGGCGAGTTGGAGGCATTATACCAGAAGTATAAGAACAACCTGGTGATCGTTGGCATCCTGGCAGACGATTTTCAGATTCCTCCGGGTGTGAAATGGCCTACAAGCCGTGAGAAGAACTACAATGTTACGTTTCCTATGGCGGCAAGACAGGTAGTAGGTGGTAAGAATATATCACCTATCTATAAATGGCTGACTGAAAAACAGCTTAACCACTATAGCGATAACGAAGTGAAATGGGATTTCCATAAATACCTTATTAACGAGAACGGTGAACTCGTAGCTGTGTTCGACCCCAAGGTCAGGGCAAACGATCCCCGGATTATTTCAGCAATAGAAAAGTAGTCGTTCTTTATTTTTTTAGAAGTCCCGCACCGGCGGGACTTTTTTGTTTGCATACAGGCTAGCTGTTATTTATTTCCCGCGGTAGTGTCCTTTACGCTCATCTTTTTGTACCGCAGAAAGGTCAATACCTGGTTCAGTTGTTCCATGCTCATTTCGCGCGTTACAGCGTGGTTCTTTGGGTCCCTTCCTATGAATCTCGCGGAGTAATTATCCAGTTGCACCTGCGAGAAGTTGGGTATTTTATCCTTGCCTTTTGTAAAGATGCCATGGCACTCAGCGCAGTGTGTCTTGTATATCTCTTTTCCCTTTTCTGCGGCTTCCAGTATCTGTTTTTTACGTTCCTTCGGAAAGTCGTCAGGTATGTCATACGTTATTTTCTTGCCGGTACTGCATTGCAGGCACAGAAGGGAGGTAATCGCAAGTATCAGGTATCGTTGTTTCATTATTTAATAAGTGCCCCCCGGTTTCCTTTTATTCAGTTCATTTATTGATGAGGCTGGCAATTGCGTTGGTGGTTCTTCAAAAATTACTTTTTCGTTTAGCGAATGAATGAATGAAATTAGGTCTTTCTTCTCATTTACAGTCAGCTTTAGCGAGTCTGCTGCCAGTGTCTGGTTGTCTATTTTTAGTTTTCTGCCGGCACCGCCGCCACCGTCATAAAAGTCGATCACTTCATCCACTGTGGTAAATACGCCATTGTGCATGTATGGTGCGGTATGTTCCATATTCCTGACAGTATTTGTACGGTAGGCGCGCATGGTCTCAAAAGCCGGGTTGATAACGTATCTGCCCTTGTCGTCACTTAGTCTGCTGTAGTTCTTATCTGCCGGTGTTCCGGCTACTTCAAATTCTGAGCTGATGTAGGGTGGTGGTACCCCGTTGAATTGGGGTACATAGTGGCAGGTGCCGCATTGTGCCTTTCCCATGAAGAGGTTAAAACCCCTAAGGGCCCCCGCATCTATTGGAGCGTTTTTGTTCATAGCGTCGTCAAATGGAGCATAGTAGTCGCTAAAGTCTTTATAATAGAAAGTGATGGCTGACACGATTTGGCTGAAACTGATCTCTTTTTCCTCAGGGATATATTTCAGGAAACGCCTGAATGCAGTCTTATATTCCTTGCAACTGAGCACCTTCTCCAGCACTTCTTTTTCATTGCCGCCCATTTCCACGGGATTGGTGATCACGTCCTTGCCCTGTGCCTGAAGAGATAGGTGCTTGCCGTCCAGCATCAACAGGTGGTTATAGACCACATTTACAAGAGAAGGTGTGTTCCTTGGCAGCCGTTGCTTGCCGTCAAATTGCAGGCTGGTAGCCGCCGATGTGTCTGTAAAGAATTCCTTAGGCTTGTGGCAGGATGCGCAGCTTCGCTGGTTGTTACCGGAGAGTAATGGATCGTAGAACAGCTTTTTGCCTGTAGCACGTATCTCGCTCAGTATCTCTTTGTCCGATACTAATGAATATACGCCCTTAGAATTCTGTGGTGTGTACAATGATTTGTCAAAGATCGAATAGCAGTCATTGTTGAGGGTGTAGTCATTGTAGCTCTTACTCACCACGCCATAGAGGTTGATGAGTCGTTGGTTCAGCCCAAACAGGGGGTTGACATAGTCTTTTATGAATGTATAATGATCAAACTGCTCGTAGTCTGGAGATTGTTGTTTTACATATTCGGTCATTCGGTTATAGAGGCCAATGTACTCTGGAGATATAGGTGTATGGGGGAAACTTTTGTTATAAGCAAGATAGATAGGCTTTACATCCTGTAGCATATGATGCAGTTCGTTGATGATATTTTTCTTGTCCGGGCACTCAAATCCGTTGGTGTACAGGGCCGCAAGGTTCAGCAGGAAAAGCCGGTTGCATAGGAAGAAATGGTCGAATGAGTCCAGTTGCCTGGTTATAGAGTCTGCCCGGAAGGTTGATAAAGCATCAGATGAAAGCGTAATTAGCCGCAGCAGCGAATCCTTACTGGCATCGGGTTCATCAATGTAAAGCTCGGCAAGTGTGAGCCCTGCACCTTCTCTTTTATAGGGCTTTTCAAATTTCTCGAATACTTCATTTTCCCATTCAACAGGCAGGGGGCCATTGATCTTCTTGTAGGCTATTGGTTCCAGGTAGCGAAGCCATATGTCCACCGCTTTAAGTTTTCTGCGGGCATGCGCTATCTCTGCCTTAATAGCACTTTTGTCCTCGTTGCTGCTAAATGGTGAATTCCTGATCTTGTTGGCAAGGTCGTGCTGCTGCGCATCAAATTCGCCTATGAGGGTCAGGTAGTAATTATGGTAGCCTGGGGATTCAGTATCAAAACTGAAAAAACTAACTATAGCAACCAATAGTGATATTATAGCCCATCTCTTGCTCACTGTTCCAAAACTACTAAAAAAGCGCCTGGAATTCGTTGGTGCAGGTTATATATCAGTTATAGTTTACCGTCACGGGTACACCTGTGCTGTTCACATACGTGCCGGCAGGCTGTGCCGCAGATACAGCAAGCGTAGCACTAACCTTTAGGTTCTGTGTCCCGGAGGTGCTCAGTGTTCCGGATGTGGCCGGACTGCTTACAAAAGAACCAATGGTCATACTATGCCCGCTGCCATCAGAGAGGTTACAACTTCCCGGCAGAGTTATGGAATAAGTGAATCCGGGAGCTCCTGCTACTGTAAACGCCGCCGCCGATACCGTCCCCGATGTCGCTGGCAGTGTTACTCCCGTTCCGCTGGTGCTTCTTGTGTCTGCAGTAGTTAATATAACAGATCCGCTGCCGGATGAAGAAACTGCTACATTTCCAAAATTCATATCTGTCACTTTAGATAAGGATATGGGGGCAACGACCGTCGCAGTGGCAGATGCTTTTGCAGTTACCTGTCCATATGCCGAACCAGCAAGCAGGACGATCGTGAGAACTAAAAGGTGGTTAAGGAGAAAGTGTTTCATGATTATAGTAAGTATTCTAATGCGATATTTTGTTCATTTCTTAACGAGATGTAAATGTAAGATGGCAATTACGTTCTATAAAATGATTGTGGTCAGTATTGTTCATTTTTTCTAAAAAATAATTTTGACCCGGCATCACATTCTGTTTTAATTTAAATTGAATAGCGTTATTCGTCAATTCCATCTTTTTTGTGTACGTTTGTAAGATAAGTACTATTTTTTAACAATAAGCAGGTACTTTCAGTTTTCTTGTGCAGTTGGGAGACAACGATAGTTGGTGCCATTTTTTTCGGGATAAGTAACTGATAGCTGCTCTATATAAACATATTGTAAATGGGATGTGGCAATTGTGGCTCGGGTGCCAATGGCAAACCGGGTGGCTGCAAAGGCAATGGTGGTTGTAGTACAGGTGCGTGTAATCGCTTTAACGTATTCGACTGGCTCGCAGATCTTCCGCTCCATGACGGAGCTAAACCATACTCGCTAATAGAGTTGTCTTTTAGTAAAGGCAGCCGCAAGGAGTTTTTCAGAAATACTACGCATCATATCCTCGAGAAGGGCGACTGGTACACCGTAGAAGGTGTAGGTGGCTACGACATAGGGCAGGTGAGCCTTACAGGTGAGCTTGTAAAACTGCAACTGAAGAAATACGGCGTTAAGGAAAATGACGTAAGTAAAAGGGTACTGCATCCTTCTACCGACGAAGAGCTGGATCAGTGGCGTAAACAGAAAGAGCGTGAAGCCGAGATACTCGTTCGCTCACGTGCTATTGCCAAGACACTTAAGCTGGAAATGAAGATATGTGAAGTAGAGGTACAGGCTGATAGTAAAAAAGGAACCTTCTTCTACACTGCAGACCAGCGCGTTGACTTCAGGGAACTGATCAAGGTATTTGCCGGCGACTTCAAGATGAAGATCGAGATGAAGCAGATCGGTGCCCGGCAGGAGAGCGGAAAGGTAGGTGGTATCGGGTCGTGCGGCCGCGAACTGTGTTGCAGTACGTGGCTTACAGATTTTAAATCTGTAAATACGACGGCTGCCCGCTACCAGAACTTATCTATTAACCAGACAAAGCTTTCCGGGCAATGTGGCAGGCTCAAGTGCTGCCTCAATTACGAGCTCGACACTTACATGGACGCACTATCGGTATTCCCCGATGGAGCGGAACACCTGGAAACCGTGAAAGGCGTTGCACATCTGCAAAAGCGTGATATCTTCAAGAACCTGATGTGGTACAGCTATTCTGATAATAATAAGCAGTATCCGCTTTCTATTGACAGGGTGAGAGAGATACAACGTATCAACAAGCAAGGGCAAAAGGTAGAAGAACTACAACCTGTGGAACTGGAGACCAGGGACATGAAGGCCGGAATAAAACCGGACATGGGCTACGTGAACGATGTGGGCCAGATAACGCTGAAGAACCTCGAAAAGAACAAGAAGAAGAAAAGCAAGGGCAGCGGCCAACAGCAGGGCGGGCAGCAAGGTAATAAAGGGCAACAACAGCCCAACAACCGTGGTGGCCAGCAGCAAGGAAACAGGCCGCAGGGTGGCGGACAACAGGGTGGTAATAAACCCCAGGGAGGACAGCAGAACCAACCCAACAGGGGACCACAGCAACCTAAACAGCCAAACAGGCCCCAGGGCGATAATGCAGGTAACAAACAACAGGGAGGACAGCAGAACCAGAATAAGGGCCAGCAGCAGCCGAAGCCTCAGAGCCAGCAACCCAGGCCAAATCAAAACCAGCCTAAGAAACCTAATAACCCAAACAATCAACAGCAGAACAGGCCGCAACAGCCGCCCAAGCCGGCAGAAGGCCAATAAATAGATTTGAGAAGCAGAAGCCACCTTATCGGTGGCTTCTTTTATTAGTTAGCGTATTCACTCATAAACTTGATACGCATCATCTTCAGGTGCTCTATACTCACATCCCTATCCTTAAATTCCTCATAGGCACTCTCCATATCATCGTCGTGGCTATTGCGGAAATAATCAAATATGTCTTCCTGCTCGTGATCGTCGAGTTCCTGCTCCAGGCAGTAGTCCAGGTTCAGGCGGGTGCCGCTGGCTACTATGGTCTCCATCTCCACCAGCAGGTCGGGCATAGATAGTCCCTTGTTCTTGGCGATCGTTTCCAGTGGTATCTTCTTATCAATATTCTGAATAATAAATACCTTCATGCCGCTCTTGTTCACCACGCTCTTCATTACGAAGTCGTCCGGTTTCACAATGTCATTCTCCTCTACATATTTAGCAATAAGGTCAACAAATTTTCTTCCATAACGTATTGCTTTTCCTTTACTTACACCTTGTATCTTCTCTAGTTCTTCAAGTGTTGTAGGGTAGTTGGTCGCCATATCCTCCAACGAGTTTTCGAGGAAGATAACGAATGGCGGCAGGTTCTTTTCCTTGGCTACCTGCTTGCGCATATCCTTCAGCATCTCGAAGAGAACCGGGTCTGTGGTAGCTGGTCCGCCGCCGCCGGATACCTCGTCATCGTCTGCCGCGGCATCCTCATATTGGTGGTTCAGTGCCACCATTATGGAGTAAGGTTTCTTCAGGAACTTATGTCCTTTTTCTGTTATTTTAAGCAAGCCATACTCCTCGATATCTTTACGGATCATACCCTCCAGCATCATCTGCCTGATGAGTGAGTTCCAGAAGTTGGCATCCATTTTCATGATAAGCCCCTTGCCGAAAGACTTCAGTTTATCATGGCGGAATGTCTGTATCTGCGGGTTGGTCTTACCCAGAATGATATTTACCACATAGTCAATACCGAAACGTTCGTCGAGCTCCTTGATGGCATCGAGTGTTATCTTGACGCTGTCCTTCACCTCCAGCCTTTCCTTCGGGTTGAGGCAGTTGTCGCAGTTAGCGCACGTATCCTTTTTATACTCCTCACCGAAGTAGTGCAGCAGCAGTTTCCGGCGGCAAACACCACTTTCCACATATGCCAGTGTTTCAGATATCAACTGCGCACCCATCTCGCGCTCGCTCAATGGCTTATCCCTCATCAGGTGTTCCAGTTTCTGAACATCCTTTATAGAGTAATATAATATACACTTGCCTTCCAGCCCGTCTCGGCCTGCGCGCCCGGTCTCCTGGTAATAATTCTCCAGGGATTTAGGAATGTTGTAATGTATCACAAAGCGTACATCGGGCTTGTCTATACCCATGCCGAATGCTATTGTCGCCACGATAACGTCCACTTTTTCGTGCAGGAACTGGTCCTGGCGATCAGACCTGAGTGGCCCTTCCAGGCCGGCATGATATGCAACTGCCGATATGCCATTGGCTTGTAATGTACTGGCCAATTCTTCGGTGGTCTTGCGGTTGAGGGTATAAATAATACCGCTCTTTCCTTTCATACCGGTGATGAATTTCACCATATGCTTGAGCGTCTGCTCCTTGGTCACCTTCGGAACGATCTCGTAATATAGGTTGGCACGGTTGAACGATGCAACAAATACATTAGGGTTGCGCAGGGCCAGGTTCTTCACAATATCGTCCTGAACCTTGGGTGTAGCCGTAGCGGTGAGCGCGATAATAGGCAGATCGGGATCGATCATGTCTATCATGTCGCGGAGCTTGCGGTATTCCGGGCGGAAATCATGTCCCCACTCAGAGATACAATGTGCCTCATCAACAGCAATGAAAGAAATGGGCAGGTCGGAGAAGAAAGCAATATTCTCCTGCTTGGTCAGTGTTTCTGGTGCTACATAGAGCATCTTGGTACGCCCCTCAGTAAGATCTGATTTTACTTTCTTCTGCTGTGCCTTACTCAATGTTGAATTGAGAAAATGTGCAATATTGTCTTGTGAGCTATAACCGCGGATCAGATCTACCTGGTTCTTCATCAACGCGATAAGCGGAGAAACGATGATGGCCACACCATCACTGAGAAGGGCCGGCAACTGATAACATAAAGACTTTCCACCACCGGTAGGCATGATCACAAATGTGTCTTTGCCTTCCAGAATACTCTTGATTATCTTCTCCTGCTCGCCTTTAAATGCATCAAAGCCAAAATAATGTTGTAATTCCTTCTTCAGGTTCAATTTAGTGCTAACAGCCATACGAGTGAATTAAATCCTATCCGCAAATCCTTAATGTGGGCCAGGTTCTTAAAAAATGTTTGCGAATTTACGACAGTTAAGTTAAAGAAAATCTTGTGATAAAACAAGAGTTTGTTATAAAAAATATAATAATTGAGGAAAAAATGATGTAATTGTCTGATAATGAATTAGAGTCTTCCTGATATGCGGGCTTCAAGAGTATCTGGGCACTCTGACAAAAGTTGTGAAACGGGCTTTTTCAGTCGTGGATGTATGTATGCAGGCGCGATCTCTGCCAGGGGCATCAGTGTAAAACGCCGTTCGTGGAGGTAGGGGTGTGGTATAATAAGCCCGGAGGTGTTCATTACCATATTGTCATAGAAAAGTATGTCTATATCTATGATGCGCGGGCCCCATTTCACCTGCCTTGACCTGCCGAGTGACTGCTCAATTGATAAGACAGACCGTAATAAAGCCTGAGGAGTAAGTGTGGTGGTGATGCTCACCACCATATTCAGGAAATCTGCCTGGTCGGTGATACCCCATGCTGCAGTTTCATATACAGATGAGGTGTTAACTATGTGTCCGCAGGCAGCCTCAATACCGGCAATAGCTTTTTTCAACCATTCCCGGCGGTCTCCCTCATTGCTGCCCAATAATAAGTATGCGGTCGTCAACCTGGTCATAAGTTAATTGGTTGACCGGAAATAGTGCGCAATTTTCTTTTGCAGGAGAATGTGTGCAATTTCAGGTCTAATAAACTGATATTCAATGCTAATGTGTGCAAAATAAAATTGCACACTGTGCAAAGTGTGCAATTCCAGGATGTCTTCTGAGGTATGCAACTTGCAGCACTAATGTGCCGCAAATATTGCGCCAAAAATCGGGAAACGGAAATTGTCATAGACAGAAATGACCTGCGACAATTATTTATCTATAATGTTCTGTTTTGCGCCGGTTATCAGCAACCGGGCTTCTTTGGTTCGTACTGAACGCAGCCGGACTGGAACGATACAGGCAACAATATTTCTATAAAACCAGAACCCGGATGCATCTTTAACCTTTCTCCAAAGGAGAAGACCTGAACTCTTATATTTTCCTGCTTCAGTCCGGAAAGGTATTTTGCCGCAACTGCCGTTGGCAATTCTTTACCGTCCACATACAGCTTATCATGTACTTTCTCTACCACAAACCCTTTGACCTGGTCCACAAGGCCATCTGCGATCATGTGTTTAGCAAGTTTGTTCTCTTCTGTATCGTTATCCGCTGCCACATTCTTCGATGCTTGTTTAACCGGGGTCTCTGCAGTCCTTGTTATTACTTTTTTTGTTGACGGCTGTTCCTTCTGCACTGGTTTTACCGGGGCAATGGTCTCTGTTTCTTTCTCCTTTTTAGCTTTTGCAAAGGACGGGGTGATCCATACTGCAGCGCCTGCAATGATAGTGATCATAAGGATGGCAGCCACCATCCTGCTGTAGCTTACTGTTCTCTTTTTCATACCTGTGATTCGTTTTATTCTGTGAAACAATTGATCAGGTTTGCCGGATGCCGCCATTGCCAAGGCGGATGTATCACCTGAATATGTTGCTATAGCGGCCAGTGCAGAGGCATACTGTACAGGTTCATGAAAGTGGGCCATGACCACATCGTCACAGCAATGTTCACGTTCCCTGCGAATGATGCCGGATATCAGCCATACAAAGGGATTAAAGAACAATGCTGTCTCCACAATCGCCTGCAATATATTGATGAAATAATCGTAACGCCTGATATGTACCAGTTCGTGCAGTAAAATGCTTTCCAACTGCTGTACAGAAAGCTGTGCCATAGCCGCTGCCGGCACCAGTATAACAGGCTTTATATAGCCGATGACCATGGGCGCCTGTGCTTTTGCTGACACCAGCAATTGTATATAGCCCCTCATGTGCAGTTTTTCTTTCAGGGCATTGAAGAGTAGCGTAGTGGCTTCACCGGGTGTTGATACTCCGTTCCTTTTGAGTGACGACAACTGCCACAGACCCGATGCAAACCGTATGAGCATAAATACGACACCCATTATATAAAAAGATGCCAGCCATGGGTAAATGAGATGAACATATGACAGCATGTAGCTCCAGATACCGGGTGCATGGACTGTGTCATTATAACCGGGAGCAGACAGCAGGAGAACAGTTGTCTGTACTCCGCTACCTACAGGTAACAAAGAATGATACTGCTGCCACCATGTGGCCGCAAACCAGCCAAAGAGGATTGCGTTGGCGATGAGCGACAAATAATACTTAATGACAGCAGAAAGGCCGGGTAGTATTTTCAGCAGCGCCAGCAAGGCGGCGTATATCACTATGCCTTGCCCCAGCGAGCAGATCAAAGTCAATGATAATGATTGGATCCAGGCAGCCATTGTTCAACAGTTTTTTGTTTATCAATTCATCTACGAATGTTTTCGTAATCAAATGTACGACAACTTTCGTAATTGCAAAATAAATTTTTCCGCTTTATGAATTTATTAAGAAAACTACGTTGGCGCAAGTCGAAAACACTTGCGCCAATGACGGGGCTTCCTCATTGACACAGGTAAAAAAGACATACGCCAGTTGTTTACCTTATCAACGTCACATCGCCTTTATACATGCGCATGCCCTTGCCGTTGGGGTGTGTAGTGTAGAAGACATATACATATACGCCGAGGTCCTGTGGTACACCATTGAAAGAGCCGTCCCAACCTTCGTTGACATCCGTAGTATAGAATACCACCTGGCCCCAGCGGTTGAAGATTCGGAGCGAGACCAGCTTGTTGTACTTCAGGTTGAGAATACGCACCACATCGTCTCTCCGTCGCCATTGGGGGTGAAGGCTGTTGGTATCACGGGGTCATCGTCGTACTCAATGGTAATGGTCACCAGGGCTGTATCCACACAGCCGCGGGCATCAATGCCGGTTACCGTGTACGTAATATCGTCAACCGGTTTTGCGATCGGATCGTGTATGAACCTGTCGCTGAGCGTGCTGTTATCAGGTGTCCATTCGTAACTGATGGCACCATCTGCGTTCAATTGCAGGGTAGTACCATAAGGAATTGTCTGGCCCGGAGTTACATGCACAAGCGTAAAAGATGGCGTCCGGTGCAGGGTGATGGTCTTATAAGTTGAGTCGGGATAGCAATATTCATTATACCCGTACATCATGACGCCAATGTCAGCAGTTTCTTTAACAGGCGTGTAGAGGTGCACGGGGTTGGTAGCCGTATCAGAAGTATTGTCGCCAAAGTACCACAGGTAGCGGTAGGTGAACTGAGACTTATTGGTGAAGTAAACAGTATCATATATACAGCCATAACGAACATCATAGTCGAAATCTGTGACGGCATTCACCATCACGATCACCTTAACGGTGTCCCTGGGACCTTCGCATCCATTCACTGACTGGCTGACATACCAGTAATTGGTATCGATATTGTCTGTACCCGGCACAGGGGCTGCTGATGAGCCAATGCCACCTGTTACTGAGGTGTACCAAAGCAGGTTGCTACCGGAAGCTGTGAGTGCCCTGGCAGGAGCATGCTGGCAATAGAAGACCGGAGAGACCGCATCCGGGGCAGGAGGGACCGGGCTTACGGTGACGGTAGTGACCGCATAGCCTACACAACCAAATCCATCGGTGCCGGTAATGTTGTACGTACTTGTGACTGATGGCGAAGCTACTACGGTAGTGCCTGAGGAACTACTTAATGATGAGGCAGGGCTCCAGACATATGTAGTGGCGCCGGATGCTGTTAGTGTAGCCGATGTATTGATACAGATACCCACAGATGGTACTGTGATGACGGGCAACGGATGAACCACAACCATGCGGGTATCTGTGTTGGTGCAGCCATTGACATCGGTGCCTGTAACTGTATAGGTAGTAGTGGCCGATGGCGTGGCACTTACAGCAGGCCCGGATACAGAACTAAGGCCTGTGGATGGTGCCCAGCTATAAGTAAGCGCCCCAGATGCATGAAGTGTTGTATCTCCTCCGATACAGATCTCTGCAGCAGCGGGAGTAATAACGACTGCCGGGAGTGGGTTCACCACTACTGTAATGGTATCACGCGGGCTTTCACAACCACTTATCGTCTGGCTCACATACCAATTGAACGTTCCGGCGACAGAGGTAGATGGTACAGGCGCTACAGGAGATGATGAACCGCCCACAGGCACGGTGTACCATAGCAGGCTTGTTCCCAATGCTGCGAGCGGTGATGCCGTAGCATTGACACAATAAACGACCGGTGTCACAACGGTGGGTGGAGCAGGTATCGGGTTGACCGTAACTGTGGCAGTTGCCGAGTTCATACAGGTAAATGCGTCAGTGCCTATAACGGTGTATGTAGTGGTCACTGTTGGTGTAGCTGTTACCGGAGATCCGGAAGTGCTGCTGAGTGTTAATGCCGGCGTCCACACATAAGATACTGCGCCGCCACCGGTAAGGATCGCTGATGATCCCTGGCATATAGCGGTGGACGGCCCGGCTGTAACTACGGGCAGTGAGTGAACCGTGACCGTGATAGTAGCCGTGTTGCTGCACCCGTTTGAGCCGACACCGACAACTGTATAAGTGGTGGAGCTAAACGGAGCAGCCAGTACGGAGCTGCCGGTGGAACTGCTAAGTGTGGAAGAGGGCGTCCAGGTATATGATGAAGCGCCGGATGCGGCCAGCGTGGTGTCGCCGCCTATACATATAGCCGGGGCTGCGGGCGATAGTATGACAGAGGGTAGCGGAAGGATATTGACCGTAATGGAATCCCGGTCACTTTCACAGGCACCTATCGTCTGGCTCACATACCACTTAGCCGAACCAACAATAGCAGTTGACGGAGTAGGTGCAACAGAGCTGCCGACACCACCAATGAGTGTTGTGTACCATAACAAAGATGTGCCTGTGGCTACCAACGGCACCGCAGTAGCATTCTGACAATAAGAGACAGGGGTAACGACAGCCGGTGGCGGCGGTGTGGCCCCTACCGTGACTGTGACCGTTGCCGTGTTCATACATCCATTTACATCAGTTCCGGTGACGGTATAGGTAGTGGTAACAGTGGTGGTAGTTACCGGATTGGTGCAGGATGTGCAGGACAGGCCCGTTGGCGGAGACCACACATAGCTTATAGCGCCCGACGGTGCTAATGTGGCCGACTTGCCCGAACAAATAGCAGCGGGCGCTACCGTAACTACCGGCAGAGGATTGACGGTTATGGTCACACCGCCTGTGCTGATACAGCCGTTGGCGGCAGTGCCGGTCACAGAATATGTGGTCGTGACAGTTGGCGTCGCGACAGGATTGGTACACGTGCTGCACGAAAGGCTACCGGACGGAGACCACAGGTATGATGCGGCACCTGAAACGGACAGTGGCGCGGAGTTCCCTTTGCAGATACCCGCCGTTGTTCCGGTAATAAGTACAGGCAGCGGCAGGACGGTGACCCTTGCGGTATCGGTAGCTGTGCAGCCATTAGACGCGGTACCCGTTACGGTATAAACCGTAGTAGATGATGGTGTAGCGATAGTGGATGAACATAAGGTACACGATAAGCCCGAGCCGGGAGACCATTTATACGACGATGCCCCTGTGGCGGTAAGCGTCACGCTATTGCCGGCGCAAAAAGTGGTATCAGGTCCGGCAGTGACCACCGGAGACGGCAGAACGACGATAGTGAATGCCTGTGTCCTTAATCCGTTCAGCGGGCAGGCATTGTCCTTGAACGTGACATAAAATATATAAGTGCCCGGTGGAAGGGAAGATGTGTTTCCGGACACCGTACACAAAGGATGATTGGTATTGTTATTAGCGGTTGTGAAGGTGACGCCGGGTGGCAGGCCGGTAGCGGTAACGTTGATGTTGTTTGAAGTATCTGCCTCCTTTGGTGTCATGGTTATGGAGAAAGCTCCTACATTGGAACACACGCTGTAATCCGTGCTGTCAATTATAGTGCCTGTGGTTGATGATGTATATCCGCCCCAGGGAGATCCGCTGGTGCAGGTAAGTACGAGAAAGGTCATTTCGCGCTGGCAGGTACCTACCTTGGTGGTGCCGCGGTATTCGTCAATATTATAAACGACCAGCGAGCGTTGCAGAATATTCGGCGTGAATATTATCTGGCCTGTCTGCGCATTGAATGAGAATCCGGTGGCTGCTAATGGTGCAGTAGGCGTGTATGGCGATACATAGGTGACGGGTGTGCCTAATGTGCTGCAGGAAGTAGTGCCATCGATGGCAGATACCAGTGAGAACCTCAGGCTGTCGCCATCCATATCGCTGGCCCCGGGATTGTAGGTGTCGGGATTGTTAAGGCAAAAGAAAGGAGTGGGTAAAATGGTCAGTGAAGGGCTGTTATTATTGAAGGTGGTATTGTTCAATGTATCTACCAACTGAATGATGGTAGAGCCCGGCGTAACAATATTGGTGATGCCGGAGCCCCGGCCCGCCGATGAGGAACCGCCCATACTTCCGGTGAACAGGAACCGCCACACTGTTGACGTGTAGGGCAGTGTATAGTTGGCTGTGTAAACAAATTTCTTGATGCCCGGTATCGTATAAGACAGGTTGGTGCACTGTGTCTTGTTGCTGTCTGCGGGGCATACCGGCGTTATCTCCACACCATTGGTAGGGGGTTGCAATGCCAGCGTCACGCTGCTTACTGAGGTGTTACCATCATAGATACAGACCACCGGCGCACTGCTCGTGAGTGATGGGAAGGCTGCCCCGGCACAGTCGCCATAAACGGTCAATGATATCTTGTACGTGCTGCCGCTTATCCAGGAGTAAGACAGGTCAACACCCACAATATGTGTAGCGCGCGAAGCATAGCTCGTCAATAACAAGCTGATAACAAACAGGATGTAAGCCAAGCTGCGCTTTGCGCTCATAAATAGAGTTTCTTAAACTTTGAAGTATTTCAAATTTAAAAAAAATTACCCGAATTCAGCAACTATTTATTTATCAACTGAAATTACATGACAAAATATGCACATGATAGAATATTGGGTGAAAAGGTATTATGCAGGGGGTGTTGGTTGTCCGGAGTTTGGTAACGATGATGCCAAAAAGTTTGACATATAGAAAGTACTGCTGGCGTTAGTTTTGGGCAGTTTATCTCTATAATTTGACAATTGTCGATAAATAAATTCCAAAATAATTGACATTTTAGTATCTTAGCTGCGTGAACAGCCACAAAGACTACTTCAAAAACTCGGTCTATGCTAAAACAGAGGCGCTTGTCATGTATGTTGACATGAACTGCTACTTTGCCAGTTGTGAGCAGCAGCGCCACCCGGAGCTAAGGGGTAAGGCAGTTGGGGTGCTTACTTATGATAGCCCAAATGCAGCCGTGATAGCTGCTTCGAAAGAGGCCAAGGTTTTTGGAGTGAAGTCGGGAATGAGGCTGCAGGATTGTAAGCAACTATGTCCGCAGATGATCACTACGGTCACACACCCGGCCTGGTATCGCCAGATACATGTGGACGTGATGGCCATCATCCGTAGTTATTGTGATGATGTGATACCCAAGAGCATTGATGAGGCGGTTGCCAACTTCCATTCCTACAAATTGGTTTATAACGATCTGTCGGTCATAGCGCGAAAAATAAAGGATGATATCCGGGCAAAGTATGATTATCTCACCTGCTCCATAGGTATAGCACCCAATTCATTCCTGGCCAAGGTGGGCACAGAGCGCCAAAAGGTAGATGGCCTGGTGACAATAACTCCGGAGAACATAGATCATTACCTCGGTATGATGAAGCTGCAGGACCTGCCAGGTATTGCCAACGCCAACGAGAAGCGCCTGCGCATGATAGGTATCAATACTCCGCTGGAGATGAGGCATTCTTCGGCGGCGTTGCTGAGAAAGGCATTTGGTGGTGTGGTGGGCGACTACTGGCACCGCCGGCTCAATTTCGGCGAGGTGGATATGTACAATAAGTCGGAGAACCGGACCATGAGCGCTACCCGTACCATGAGCCGGCAGCAGAGTGAGGACAGGCAGAAGTTAGAGAGTATGCTGGTGTCGCTATGCACAAGGCTGGAGCAGCGCATGGTGAAGAGCAATATTTTCTGCAGAGAGGTCTATTTCTCCGCCCGTTACCGCGATGGGTCTAAATGGGAAACGTCGGTAAAGCTGGCAGATCCTGTGCAGGATGCTTACGAGCTGCGCAGCTATATACGGCAGCGAATAGAAGAGTTTGAGCAGGCCCGGGGATCAGATGCCATTCTTAATCCAAGGGTCACCAATCTAACAGTGGCCGTACAGTCTTTTATAAAGAGTACCGTGATGCAGTATAGCCTTTTCGATAACAGGCTGAAGAGAGATTTGGTACGAAAGGTGATGTATGATATCAAGGATATGTACGAGCAGAAGAATGTAGTGAGAAAGGGTAGCGAACTCTTCAATCCCCATGTGATGAAAGATGCCGTAGGCTTTGGGTCGGTAAGAGACCTGGGCAATAATGCTAAAGGTGAAGTGACCAACAAGCATATGCTGGAAGAAGATGAGCAACCCGGTGTGCCGCGAAAGATAGTCATCAGGAAGAAGCCGGAACCAAAGCCTGTAGAAGAGCAGGAGGGTGTGGACCTTACTTATGATGAGGTAGCCTATTTTGACGAAGTGGTGATGAGAGATACGATCTGAAACAAATGAAAGGAGAAAAATATTATGATCAACCAGGTAGCTAACGACAGGTTTGAAAAGGGAAGGGGAGCCCAGTACAACCCTAAGAACAAATTCCTGAAAGGGGAGTATGTGCAACTGCACCCTGAGGCAATAGACGACTGGGAAGAGGAAAAGAGAGAGACCGAATATATTTATGATGATAGCAAGACCCTGGTGAACAAAGTGACCAGTCCTGATGTGGGGATGATGTACTCTGCCAATCCCTACCAGGGCTGTGAGCATGGCTGTATCTATTGCTACGCCCGCAACTCGCATGAGTACTGGGGCTACAGCGCGGGTGTGGACTTTGAGAGCCGTATAGTGGTGAAGAAGAATGCGCCGGCATTGCTGCGCAAGTTCTTTGATAATAAGAACTGGGAGCCGGCAACCATATCATTGAGTGGTAATACCGATTGCTACCAGCCTATAGAAAGAAAGATGCGCATCACACGGCAATTGCTGGAGATATGCCTCGAATACAGAAACCCTGTTGGTTTGTTGTCTAAGAACGCGCTGGTGCTGCGCGATCTCGATATCATACAGGAACTGGCGAAGATGAACCTCGTGCGGGTATTCTCTTCCATCACTTCGCTTGATGAGGACCTGCGGAGGGTGATGGAGCCACGTACGGCCTCTTACCGTTCACGGCTCAAGGTGGTGGAGACCTTGTCTAAAGCCGGGGTGCCGACCGGCATTATGAATGCACCACTAATACCGGGATTGAATGATATGCATATGCACGATGTGCTGAAGGCTGCCGCTGAGGCGGGCGCCAAATGGGCAGGGTACACGGTGGTGCGCCTAAATGGCGCCATAGGCGGCATATTCAAAGACTGGCTGTTCAAGACGTTCCCCGACAGGGCAGATAAGGTATGGCACCAGATATGTGAATGCCATGATGGCAATGTGAACGACAGCCGCTGGGGCAACCGTATCTCGGGCGATGGCAAATTTGCCGAGCTCATTCGTGATCAGTTCCAGATTTACTGCAAGAAGTTTGGCCTGAACGAGACGACGATGGAGATGAACACCAAAGACTTCAGAAGGCCTAAAGTGGGGCAGCTAAGGTTATTTTGACAGCAAATAAATATGCCAATATATCCGATGCGTACATTAATGGCTGGTTCATGATTTTTGCTTATTTTCACGCTTTCCAAGAATTAATATATGCATCAAATTTTAGACCTGTTAAAGACACTACTTGCAGACCCTGATAAGTTAATGAATTTCATCACCACCCATGGCGGGCTGTATGTGGTGATGTTCATCATATTTGCAGAGACCGGTTTATTCGTTGGCTTCTTCCTGCCGGGCGATTCGTTATTGTTCATTACCGGCATCCTCATCGCCAATTCTCCAACGCCGTTTGCCAATGAGTTTGTGGATCTGTTGTACTGGATATCGCTCATAAGTGTCTCGGCCATTATAGGAAATATGGTAGGCTTCTGGTTTGGTAAGGAGTCGGGGCACCTGTGGTTTGAAAAGCGGGACACCTGGCTCTTCAAGCAGAAACACCTGAAGCAGGCACATGATTTCTATGAGAAGAAGGGCAACCTGGCCATCATATTGGGCCGTTTCCTGCCTATTGTGCGCACATTTGCCCCACTGGTGGCCGGTATCGTAAAGATGGACCGCAAGAAGTTCATTTCTTACAGCATTGTAGGTGCCTTTGCGTGGATCATCAGCATGACGCTGGCCGGTTACTTCCTGGGCCACAACGAGTTTGTAAAGAAGAACATTGACAAGATCGTCATTGTGATCATCATTGTCACTACTGCTCCTGTTATATTCAAGATGATCTTCGGAAAGGATAAGTCTGCCGTGAGCAACTCGTAGCCCATGCAACAAAACAAACAGATAGGCATTCTGGGGATACCCGTTATTGTGGCCGCGCTGGGCTACTTTGTGGATATTTACGATCTGCTGCTGTTCAGTATCATCCGTATCAAAAGCCTCAAGGGCCTTGGCCTTTCTGACGCGTTGTGCGATACAGAGGGCAAATTCATCATCAGCATACAAATGTACGGGCTGCTGCTGGGCGGTATATTATGGGGCATACTCGGCGACAAGAAGGGCAGGCTCAGCGTGCTGTTCGGGTCTATCATATTATATTCTGCCGCCAATATAGCCAATGGCTTTGTGCATACGGTGAACCAGTACGCGCTGGCGCGCTTTATAGCCGGCATAGGCCTGGCCGGAGAACTGGGCGCTGGCATAACGCTGGTGTGCGAGCTGATACCTAAAGAGGTGAGGGGAAAGGCTACCTCTGTGGTAGCGGGTGTAGGGCTTACCGGGGCCATAGCCGCCTATTTCATTGCTCATTGGTTCGACTGGCGTACCTGCTACTTCATAGGCGGCGGGCTGGGGTTGTGCCTGTTGTTCATGCGCATACACGTATTCGAGTCGGGGATGTATGCGAGCATGCAGGAGAAGGAAGTGCCCAAGGGCAATTTCCTGATGTTCTTTACCAATGCCCGCAGGTTCAGGACTTACCTCCTTGCGATACTGATAGGGTTACCTACGTGGTATGTGATCGGTATCCTCATCACTTTCTCCAGGGAGTTTGCCAGGAATTTCGGGTTTGCGGAAAATGATCCTGTTGATCCCGGCAAGGCGGTGATGCTGGCCTATGTGGCCATATCTATCGGAGACCTGCTGATAGGCTTTGTGAGCAACTGGCTACAAAGCCGTAAGAAGGCACTGTATATATTCTATGCCATTACAGTGGTAAGCATCATTCTTTACTTCAACCAGCAGGGTGGCACCTCCCAGGGTATGTATGCCATCTGTATGCTTATGGGGTTTGGTACAGGCTTTTGGGCCCTGTTCGTGACCATGGCAGCAGAGCATTTTGGTACCAACCTGCGTGCGACAACCGCCACCACCGTGCCCAACATGGTGCGCGGGTCGCTGCCTCTGATGCTGTTGCTGTTCAAAAACCTGATGCCCGATTATGGCTATATCAAAGCCGGCGCCATTACCGGCATCATAGTAATGGCCATTAGTATCATTGCCGTGTTCCTCACCGATGAGACATTTGGCAAAGACCTCCATTTTGTTGAAGAGTAACCCTCCAACCTGACCAATATCAGTTCCCGGGATAACGGGTGTCATCGCTACCCGCATGCCCGTATGCGAACTTTGAACTGATAAAATATCAGTGATATGGCGATATCGGTTCATGCGGAGTCCTTATACATTGTTGATGTGCGGCCGCCATTGGCATTTGCCGGTGGCCATGCCGACGGGGCTATAAATGTACCGCTACAGGAAATTGTGGCGCGTATTGCCGAGTTGCAGCGCATCAGGGGAGAGATCATTCTGTGCTGCGGCCACGGGCTTAAAAGCAAGATAGCGTACCGCATACTCCGTTATTACGGGTTTACCAATGTCATTGATGGCGGGCCATGGAAATATGTCCAGGACCAGATAGAGAAACTAAAAGGCGAAAGATGATAGACGCATTGATGAGGCTATTCAAACCGAAAAACAGGGCCGACCTGGCAGAGATCGTGAGGTCGGGCGCATTGATCCTGGATGTGAGAAACCCAACCGAGTTCATGGCCGGACACATTAAGGGGGCGATGAACATACCTGCAGAACTGGTGCAACGCAACTTGTTGCATATTCCGCGAGACAGGGCCGTTGTGCTTTGCTGCGCATCGGGTACGCGTAGTGCTATGGCATACCGCATTCTGAAAGCATGCGGCTATGATAAAGTATATGATGGTGGTAGCTGGATGTCATTACAGAGATATAAATAACCGGATCATGGGTATAGAACATAATTACGAAGTAGAGGTAAGCTGGGTAAAAGACAGGATAGGTATGCTGCACTCCCCCGAACTGAATGAGGAGGTAATGGTGGCCACGCCACCTGAATTTCCTGATGGCGTGGGCCGCATATGGTCGCCGGAGCATTTATTCACAGCGGCTGTCAATAGCTGCCTGATGACCACCTTCCTCGCCATAGCCAAGAGCTCTAAGCTGGAGTTTATCAAATTTGACTCAAAGGCTTCCGGTAAACTGGAGCTTATTGATGGTAAGTACATAATGAGTGAGGTGACGCTGATGCCTGAACTGGTAATAGCATCTGAGGCGGATAAGGAAAAGGCCATGCGTGTGCTGCACAGAGCAGAGGCGGCCTGCCTGATATCTAATTCCGTGAGATCGAAGATCGTATTAGACCCGGTTGTCAGGGTTGCTCAATGAGCCTGTTTGCGCAGCGCTTTCAGCCGGTCCTTGACCGGTGTGTCCATTTTTTCGATAGTGGTAGTGAATGCTATCGGGCTGATATCCCCGATGTGCTTTTCTGCGTAAGCTTGTGTTTGTTCCGGGTACACATTATTCAGCTCTCTTAAGGTCCAGCCAACGCCTTTCTGCACATAATATTCGTTGTCTTTCAGCAGGGGGTGAACCAATGCCCTTATTTTGGTGAAAGGCAGAAAACCTGATTTTGTGCGGCTGTAATAGAGCAGGCTCACCACTGATTGCCGCCGTTTCCATAAGTCATTGTCCTTGTTCCATGCTGCTAGCTGTTGATAAACGTCTGCGGGGAAGGTCTCAAGAACCTTGGTGTTAAGTTTCGATAAAGAGTCGCACAGCGGCCAGTCATCAACATCATTCTGCCACGACAACGAGGTTTCCCAAATTGCCTTATGGTTCTCTTGCTTTGCGACATGCTTTTCGAGGAAGAAGAACGCATGTATGCGAGGATAGATGCCGGGAGATATCTGCCATATCTTGTTCCAGATACTTAGCTGCTCCTCAAACGGGCGTGTCGAAAAAGAGTACCCGTTTCTGAATGCGGCCCGGTGAGCCGGGATAGTACCGGCGCGGGCACAAACGGATACGACCTCTGACAGGTAGTTGTCATTACGAGGCGCCATATCAATTTACTGATTCAGGTTTATATACCTTAAGCTCGTTGTACAAAGTATCTCTTTCCACAGGTATCTTACCCACAGCCTCTATCAGATCGCACAACTGCTCTGTGCTCAGCGATGGCGTTTGTTCTTCGGAGCCTGCCATAGAGTAGATCTTTGTGGTATCATCAATAGTGCCGTCAAGATCATTGACGCCAAATGACAGTGTCAGCTGCGCGGTTTGTCTGCCCAGCATTGGCCAGTAAGCTTTCAGGTTGCGGAAATTGTCCATGAATATGCGGGAAATGGCATAGAGGCGCAGGTCTTCCACAATAGTTGATTCCGGTACATCAGACATATCATTGTCTTTGTTGCGGAACTTAAGCGGGATGAAGCAATTGAACCCTCCTGTTTTATCCTGTAGCCTGCGCAGGCGGCTCATATGGTCTATGCGGTGCTCATAGTTCTCTATGTGGCCGTACAGCATGGTCGCATTGGAGTGCATTCCAAGCCTGTGTGCTGTTTCATGAATGTTGAGCCAACCGTCCGCATCCACCTTGTCCGCGAATATCTTGTTGCGGATATCCGGATGGAATATCTCGGCACCGCCACCCGGTAACGACTGTAACCCGGCGTCTTTCAGTTTCTGCATCCCTTCCTCTATGGAGAGCTTTGCTTTGCGTATCATATAGTCGAGCTCTACTGCTGTAAAACCCTTGCGGTGAAGGTCAGGACGGTGTTCCTTTATTTTAGTAAGCAGCTCACAGAAAAATTCAAAATTCATCTTAGGGTGTACGCCGCCTACAATGTGTACTTCTGTAACAGGTTGTCCGTCGTATTTGCGTACGATGTCCATCATCTGTTCCAGGGTCAGTTCCCATCCTTCATCACGGTGTTTGTACTGGCGGGAATAAGAACAGAAGTTGCAGGTGAATACGCAAACGTTTGTAGGCTCAATATGGAAATTGCGGTTGAAATAGACCTTTCCGTGGTGCAGGCGGTCTGCAATATGATTGGCGAGCGCGCCCACAAAGCCAAGGTCACCTTTTTCAAAAAGAAGAACGCCTTCCTCTTCTGTCAGGCGCTCATTATGCTGTACTTTCTCTGCTATGGTCAGCAGGCTTTTGTCAATATTTGCTTGTTTGAATACTTCAGACAGATTAGCTGGCTTAACGATCATTGTAACAATATTTTCCCGGAATAGTTTCCGGATGCAAAGTTACAGCGAACAAAGTAAATACCCTTACTCATTCCTGACAGGTCTATAGAATAATGATCTTTTTTACCGGTCATATCCACACCTGTCATTTCCTGACCTATGGTGTTAATTATGCTTACATTTTTTAGCTCATCTGACGAACTCCAGACAATGTTAAGGACTCCGGTAGTAGGGTTTGGGGACAAAGACACGTAGATATTATTATTGACCATTCCCACTCCTGCATTTGCCGGCCATAACAGCAGCTCCGGATGTTGTGTCAGTGAATAGCTTTCCCCGCCCGTGGCTACCATCGAGGCCATTACTGCTGCCTGTTGCGTAGTGAACATGACCATTGCCGGATCATCTGTATAGTTCATAAAATCGAGTGACGCCACGCCATAAGGTTGCATCAGCACTGTGCTGCTGTCTTTGCAGGCATCATAAATGGTGCCGCAGGTGATTGTGTTGGTTGGTATGCCGTATTTGGCATCAGCTTCGGGCGGAGTGTCGGCAATGCCGTCGTCTGCGCCTCCGTTCCAGGGGCATTTTCCGGGGCCGTCATCTCCCCAGGTGTGCCATATCTCGAAGAAGTGACCACATTCATGTGTCATAGTGCGTCCCTTATTATAGGTACCGCCAGACGGGAAATTAAGCGTCTTGGCTGAGGATGCGGTGCCAAGCGCCAGGTAGTTCAGGCAAACCCCAACCTCATTGGCCGGAGCCCACGAAACATCTGAACGGGAAACCGTAAAGCCGAGATTTGTCGGGATATCCACAAAGTTAAAGCACCATACGTTCAGATACTTTGTCTCGTCCCATGCGTCGAGCCCCCCGGTATTGTTATGTTTTGCCTCTGCATAGCTGCCGTTGGCGCCCTGGTTAAATCCTCCCGGCGCATCATCAATTATCCTGATGTCATAACCGGGCGTACTCCAGCCCATAGGGCCGGTGTGTGCCAGGCCAAAGTGTATGCCCACTGACGCATACAATGGCTTCCAGCCGCAGGGTATGATGGATGAGTCTGCATTCTCCCTGTTGTAGTCCCTGTTGAGTACCGTTATCTGCGAATCACAGCGCATGGCAACACCGTCGTACCCGCCCATCTTATCGAGCTGGCTAGCCGTGACCATAATGTGAAAGATGACCGGTATGGGAGATGCGGAAGCCGTTGTTCTGAACGCACCCGGTCTTTGTTGTAGTAAATAGTTGTCAGCGACTTGTTGCAGAGACGCTCGCTGCGCGTTCAGCTTTTCAGCTATAGAGGGATCTTTTGCGATCAGTAATCTCCGGTATTCGGGAATGCCGCATCTACGCTGCGCGGTCGCAGAAAATGCCAGGAACAAGCAAAGCACCGGTAATAGCTTTCTCATAATATCTAATTGAGTAAAAACAGACAATTACGAAAATACGTCATTTACGCATATTAACGGGTGTACCTGTGACATGCGTATGTCATTTCCTCCTATATTTTGAATGGGAAAGATGCACGAGGTTTAATCGCAGGCTACTTTTTCTTCCTGGCGTTTATCTCGTCGCGGATACTGATGGCCCGCACATAGTCTTCCTGCTCCAGTACATTGATGAGGAGTGTTTCCAGTTCTTCCAGGCTCATACCCTTCATGTCCGGGCCGGGGGAAGTGTGGCCACTCACCGGAACGGCGGCGGGGCTGCTATCATCACCTGCTTCGCCTGTTTCTGATTGTTCGAGGTAGAGGCCTGCAGTTTCCAATATCTTTTCGTAGGTGTAAATTTTACAGTTTGCCCTTACAGCGAGGGCAAGTGCATCGGACGTGCGGGAATCTATTTCTATAAAATCACCATCGTGGCGGCACATCAGTTTGGAGAAGAAGATACCCTCCTCCAATTTATAGATCACCACTTCGGTAAGTTCTATACCGAAAGTGGTCATGAAATTGGCAAACAGGTCATGTGTTAGCGGACGGCTGGGCTGCATACGTTCGAGGGCAACGGCAATGGCCTGTGCCTCGAAGCCACCGATAACTATGGGCAGCCTGCGCATGCCGTTAGTCTCGCCTAACACCACCGCATAAGAGTGCGTTTGTGTAATGCTGTGTGATAATGCAACTATTTCTAATTCTATCTTTTTCATCTGGTGACCCGTCCTATACTATTACTTATGTGAAGTTAATCAATTTTATATTAAAACTATTTCTGTAAGACAGCCTAAAATAGAGTAGGGGCCTCATTCTCTCCCGTCTCCTCGTTGATCTCTGGCACCAATACAATGTCATTGGTGTCATCGCCCGCCAGGAACGATCCTACTGTCTTCCAGCCCGTAACATCTATTGTCTCATGCAGTGCCATTTTCTCTTCCTTGAACCCTGCTTTCTTCTTTCCCGTACGAATGATGACAACAGGCTCCTGCTGCGTGGTTACCATCTTCAGATAATTGCCTGCGCCGTCCTTTATGAACGAATATTTGTTCTTTAAGGATGTGCTTTCCACAAGGAAGCGTTTCGCGTTGAACTGTTTTGCCTTCGCATCGAAGTAAACTGCGGTGACTACTTTTTCCGGATGGAATTTCTCAATATGCACGAGATTGTCAATGTCGTACCGGTTCGTCAGTTCAAAGTCGGTGATCTCATAGGTGCCGTCTTTATAGAAAACAATAATACGGTCCTTTTCATCGAAGCGGCCAAGGGAATAGCCATTGCCATCCTTGTTCAGGCGGCCAATGGCAGGGTCGTAAAACACCTTGGGTGCAGACAGTGTGGACTTGCCTTTTTCCTTCAGTTTCACACTGCGTACAGGGTACTTGGTCACCTGGTTGCCCTGGGCGCTGCGGCCCTTGATATCCAGTTCTTCGAAATAAAAATCGAGAGATTTGATACGCGCTTTGCTGCCCGGAGATAATGTAATGGTCACTACTTCGGCCTCTCCATTCGGGTTAACGGTCATATAAAGTACCTTACTACCCGGGTTGCCCTTGGTCAGGTCGTATTCTTTATCCCTTGTAATGCCCGTAACATTGAAACGCTTGCCGTATGTGATACCGGTCTTGCCATCCATGTAGAGCTGGTTGTAGGTGGTGCGCTCATCATTCTTCTGGAAAATGGCCAGGTAAATGATGTCCTTGCCGACGAAGCTTTTTTCGGCCACCTTTGTGATCACCATCTTGCCGTCCTTGCGGAAGACGATGACATTATCAATATCAGAGCAATCGAAAGCAAACTCATCTTTCTTAAGCGCTGTGCCAATGAAGCCTTCTTTATAGTTGACATATAGCTTGGCATTGGCAATAGCTACCGTAGTAGCCTGGATGGTCTCGAACAGCCTGATCTCGGTCTTGCGTTCACGGCCTTTCCCATACTTTTTCAGCAGGCCCTCGTAGTAACGTATGGCATAGTCATTGAGATTGGCAATGTTATTCTTTACCTCTTCTATCTCTGCTTCAACCCCCTTTATATGCTCATCGGCCTTGAAAGAATCGTATTTAGAGATACGCTTGATGCGGATCTCGGTAAGCTTAATGATATCATCGCGGGTTATCTCCCTTCGGAACTTCTTTTTATAAGGGTTCAAGCCATCATCTATTGCTTTGATCACACCTTCCCATGTCGTCTGTTCTTCAATATCACGATATATGCGCTTTTCAATAAATATCTTTTCGAGCGACGAATAGTGCCAGTCCTCGTTCAGTTCGTGCAGCCTTATCTCCAGCTCCCGGAGCAGCAGTTCTTTTGTATGCTCTGCAGAATGCTTCAGCAGATCGCTAACGCCTACAAAATGAGGCTTGTCGGCGATAATGATACAGGCATTGGGTGATATGGATATTTCGCAGTCTGTGAAAGCATACAGGGCATCAATGGTCTGATCCGTAGAAACTCCGGGCGCTAACTGCACGGTAAGTTCCACGTCTCTTGCGGTGTTGTCTGTGACGCTCTTTATCCTGATCTTGCCGCTGTCATTTGCTTTCAGAATGCTATCCACCAATTGGGAAGTAGTGATGCCATAGGGTACATCACGGATAGCTACTGTCTTCTTATCTACCTCTTCTATACGTGCGCGAACGCGGACCTTACCACCGCGGGCGCCATCATTGTAGTTGGTAACGTCTATCATCCCCCCCGTAAGGAAGTCGGGATAAAGTTCAAATTTCCGTCCCTTCAGGTATTTGATCGAACTTTCGAGCAACTCACAGAAGTTATGGGGTAGTATTTTGGTGCTCAGACCTACGGCAATGCCTTCTGTTCCCTGCGCCAGGAGGAGCGGGAATTTCATAGGCAGGGTCACCGGTTCATTTTTCCGGCCGTCATAGCTCAGTTGCCATTCCGTGGTCTTGGCATTGAACGCTACCTCAAGCGCGAACTTGGATAAACGGGCCTCTATATAACGCGCGGCCGCTGCGCTATCCCCGGTACGTATATCTCCCCAGTTACCCTGGGTCTCGATTAGCAGATCCTTTTGTCCCAGGCCAACAATGGCATCACCAATGGATGCATCCCCGTGCGGGTGATACTGCATCGACTGGCCTATTATATTAGCTACCTTATTGAAGCGGCCGTCGTCCATGTCCTTCATGGCATGAAGTATGCGGCGTTGCACCGGCTTCAATCCGTCTTCCATTGCCGGCACGGCACGCTCAAGAATTACGTAACTGGCATAGTCAAGAAACCAGTTTTCGTACATATCATTGATCATGACCGCATTCTGTTCGGCAAATTCGTTCTGTTCGTCCATTCTTTACCTCAAATTAACAAGGCTGCAAAATAATCTATCGCACATAAATGCGACAGAAGAATTTTTGCACAGTATGGGAAGAAAACCATCTGCAAATATTTTGTTCGCGTGACGCCCTCCATTACGCAGGCTCGTATTTATAGCAACTAACCCGATAAAAACTGTTAGCTTGATCTATGCTTATTTTAATGCCTCCGGGAAATAATGCAGTTCTCATGTACTTCTGATGTGTAATGGATAATTACTGATTTTGTTATTGGCATATAATGTCTTGTTTGTATATTTATGAGAACATTCACTTTATGTAGTGTTTGTAAATTATTGAATTATAATTGTTTAATTAATTTTTATTAAAACCTACTTATTCGGTGTGTATTGACTATTGCTGTGTTGAAATTTAATGCATTATTAAATAAATACTTTGTTATTTGTTTGTTTTCCAGACAATTCTTTATTTATTTTGTTTAGAATTGTTAATCGTTAACAAATAAAACTAACAAGTTATGTTTAAAAGGCAAACAAACGTTGTTATGGATGTTGAGCGATCATCGGTACAAAATGACAGGCTCGACGAGATCATAAGATCGATAGATGGTCTTATCTTTTCTATCAAAATGGACAGTTACAAGTCATTGTCTGCACAAAGGGGGACTGTAGCAAACAAAGCGCTTGAATACACCAACCAGGAACTGATGGCGAAGAAGAACATATTGTTCAATCTTATCCCGAAAGAAGAGTTATTTGCACTGACAAAGAGAAAAGTAACCGCAGCGGAGAGTTTATTGCCATTAAACTGACAGCGCATTTATAGGATCACTTTTTATGAAGCAGGAGCAGGCACATCGCCTGCTCCTTTGTTTTAGTCAACATGTACCGTTTTTTTCTGCAAAATGTTCGCGCCCTCCTTTAGCATAATATGATAATTCCCTGAGGGAACATCCGCAGATTCGAATTCCACACCGAAGCGGTGCCCGGCTCTTTTAAACTCCTGGTTCTCAAATACCGGCTGTATCATTTTGCCCTGTTCATCATAAACACCCAGCGTAAGCGTCTTAGGTGTGTCGAGGAGGATCTCGAAATTGGCTATGATCTTCAATGGTTTAGGAACATATGCCGGCTGATCGGGCACCTCAATGTGATTTACAAGCGCATAATAGTCCGGTTTAGGCCGCCCTGTCACTTTACAGAGCAGGTCTATAAGTTGTTTTGTCAGTGCCTCACGATCAGCGTCATAAATATTAGCTATACTATGGTTGTTGGTGATCACCCACACAGCATCCTGTCCCAGGTAGTCGTACAGGGCATGAGATTTTACAAACCTTAGTAGCTCAATAAGCGCATTGCTGCCCATGCCCATGTACGAATAATGCGATCCGCGGGAGGGGCACGAACGCGGACTGTTTCCACAAAATGTGTAAACGTCAGCCTCGTTCTTTTTCATGGGCTGGAGTACAATAAGTTCCTCCCCTGACAGAACCATGGGCTGATAGAAACTATCGTCCGGACGAAGAATGGTGCCAAGTTCTATTTTTACTTGTAGCGGGTTGGCGGTATTATTGGTGAGCGTAATTTTTGTGGTCTTACCCTTGTATGCCCCTGCCGTGTTCACCGCTTCCATAACGACCATCCGGGTTTTCAGCGCTTCGGATAAGCCGATCTTCACGATCTCGGCAAAACAGTGGCTATATGCCGGAAGCAGAACCAAAAAGAGCAGCAATTTTTTCATGATCTGATGTTTTGCTAAATGTAATATATAAACGCGTATGGGGCATTCATATTATCTTTAAGCCATGAATCGTTCAGAATTAGTTGGTCATATTTTCAGGAAAAGATCCGTGTTGTGCGTGGGATTGGATACAGATACTACGAAGATACCGCAGCACCTTATGAAAGAGGAAGACCCGGTATTTGCCTTCAATAAATCGGTGATAGACGCTACAAAGGAATATACAGTAGCCTACAAGATCAATACGGCCTTTTACGAAGCGCAGGGCATATCAGGGTGGGTGAGCATGCAAAAAACACTGGAGTATATTCCTAAAGACATATTTACGATCGCTGATGCCAAGCGTGGCGATATAGGCAATACTTCTGAGCAGTATGCACGTACGTTTTTCCATACCTATCCGTTTGACAGTGTCACGGTAGCTCCTTATATGGGAGCAGACAGCGTAAAGCCATTTCTTCAGTTCGATGGTAAATGGTCTATAGTACTCGGGCTGACCTCAAATACCGGCAGTGCAGACTTCCAGTTGCAGCAATGTGGCGGGGAGTTGCTTTATCAGAAGGTGCTGCGTACCGTAGCATCATGGGGCACGCCGGAGAATATCATGTTTGTGATAGGCGCCACACGCAAGGAGCAACTACAGGAGGTGAGGGCGCAACTGCCCGAGCATTTCTTCCTGGTGCCCGGGGTGGGGGCGCAGGGTGGTGATGTAGATACGGTTTGCCGCAACGCGATGAACAAAGATGCGGGCCTGTTGATCAATGTATCCCGCGGCATCATTTTTGCCGGTAAGGATGAACATTTTGGCGAGCAGGTGCATGAGGCAGCCAGGCAATATCAGCAGGAGATGGCGGTATTTTTATAAAATGATCTCTATATCATGAACGAAGCCCTTCTTCAATTCATCTGGCAGTATAGTTTATACAACGTCGTTGGCCTGCAAACCACAGGTGGCGAACCCCTGACCATTATGCATGCCGGTAAGCTGAACAGGGATGCAGGCCCTGACTTTCTTGAAGCTAAGATCAAAGTAGGGAATACGATACTGGTAGGGAACATAGAGCTGCATATAAAAAGCAGTGACTGGCTGAAACACGGCCACCAGGATGATGCAGCGTATAAGAACCTCATATTGCACGTAGTGTATGAGAATGATGCCATAGATGTGGCAGGGAATACCCCGGTATTTGTGATACGGGATCATATCATGCCGCAGGTTTCGCCCAAATACACGGGCCTGATGCAGCAGACAAAAAAACTACCCTGTGCCGGTCAACACCAGGCTGTACGGGACATTACTAAGGAGGCATGGTTGAGCCGATTGCTGGCAGAGCGGTGGGAGCAAAAACTGGGTGACTGGAATGTGCTGTTAGAGAATTCTGTGGATGACTGGCGAAACCTGCTATACTGGCGCATGGCAGCGAATTTTGGCTTTAAGACCAACGCTACTCCTTTCCTGATGTTGGCGCAATCGCTACCGTTGAATCTGCCGGTAAAGCAAAGAGAGAACCTCACGCAGATAGAGGCACTGTTGTTCGGGCAGGCAGGTATGCTCGAAGATGACTTTAAAGATGACTATCCCCGTGAGCTGCAACGAGAATATGACTACCTGCGTAAAAAATATTCACTCCGGCCTATGCAGGCGCATCTGTGGAAGTTCATGCGCATGCGGCCCGCCAATTTTCCCACTATCCGCATAGCCCAGTTTGCAGCACTCATACATAAGTCTGTGCATCTGTTCTCCAGGATCATAGAGACACATTCCGTGAAAGAGATAGAACCACTGCTCGATGTAACCGCCAGCAGCTACTGGGATACACACTACCAGTTTGATGTACCTCAGAAGAAGGCTACACCTAAGTCGCTCGGAAATTCCTCTATTCAGAATATCATTATCAATACCATTGCACCTATACAATTCCTTTACGCCGCAAGGCAAGGAACTGAGCAGCTTCAGGAAAAAGCACTGCAACTACTGGAGGCTGTGCCGGCAGAAGAGAACAACATCACACGGCTATGGGCAGACAATGACTGGAAAGCCGCCAATGCGGCACAATCGCAGGCGCTGATACAACTGTACAACAACTATTGCACACCAAGGCGCTGCCTCGAATGTACCATAGGCCTCAACATTTTAAAGGGTAAATAATTACTCCGGCCATTTGTAGTTAATGGTCACTTTGCATTCGGGGTGCAGGCTTTCCTTTACCGGGCAGGTATTGGCAATGTGTATGATCTTGGTCTTCTCTTTCTCTGTAAATGGTTTACTCTTTGGAAAGCTGATATCAAGTACTATCTCGCCTATCTTCCTCGGGTTAGAGACCATGATCTTCTGCACATCACAAGTCGCGCCATCTATATTGATATCATGGGTTGACTCTGCCAGGCCAAGAGTCGTGAATATGCAAGTAGCAAGCGCGGTAGCCACAAGGTCGGTAGGGGAGAAGCGCTCACCTTTGCCTTTATTATCAACAGGGGCATCTGTTTCTATCACAGTGCCTGAACGCAGGTGCGTGGCTACTGTCCTTAATTCCCCGGAATAAACAACTGAAGCGGTCATTGGTCGTATTTTTAGGTAAAATTACGAAGGATATTCTTGTTAAATCAGGATTGATAATGTTGAATATGTCATATATTTTGTAATTTACAGGTTGTTTCACTGTATGAAAGGGTTAGTTCGGCCACTGTTCCTTATTTTGCTGCCTATGCTGGCAGCAAGTATGGCGTTTGGCCAATCGTTAACATTATCTACAGATACTGCCAGAAGATCAGTCAGCAAGCCGGTTCCACTCATCAAGCCCAAACAACCAAAACCAATAACGCACGAATGGAGCCTGGGGGTACATCTGAATACAAATGGTTGGGGGATATACACAGATATTGGCAGGGCAAAGACAAGGAACATGAAGCAGGTGGATATGTTTCATAATGTGAGCATGTGGCAGATAGAGTTTTGTGAAAAGAAAGATCCGAGAGAACAAAAGATAAACGGTGACAACGGTTCTGCCGGCGCGAGTAAATACATCTACGGTAAGATCAATAATTTTTACGCGCTGAAACTGGGTTGGGGCTACAGGAAAATGATAGTCGGGAAACCTGAACCGGGGACAGTGTCGATACACTGGATGACTGTATTTGGGCCGTCTCTTGGCTTGCTGAAGCCATACTACCTCAATGTTTACAGCGACCCGACAGCGATAAGATATGAGGATGCCCAGTCCAATTTCCTGGATCAGCAGGTGATAGAAGGTAGCGCAGGATTCAGTAAGGGGCTGAACCAGGTTAAGTTTAACCCCGGGGGACACCTGAAATCAGGGATACATTTCGATTTTTCTGCTAACAGGAAGAACGTTCTTGGAGTTGAGACTGGTTTCAACGTAGAATATTACTCCAAACCCGTGGCAATCATGGCCAACCAGAAGGCGCTACCATATTTTGCCGAGCTATTTGTAGGGGTTCAATTTGGCAGACGTTGGTAAGCATCGTAAATTGCAGCTCCATATGCAAGAATTGCCTGTAATCAGTTCCGTTAACGCCACATCCGAAACAAGAGTCAAGAAGCCCGATTGGCTGCGTGTGAAGTTGCCGATGGGCGAGAACTACCGCCATGTAAGAGGCCTTGTTGACACCCATAAACTGCATACCATTTGCGAGAGCGGCAACTGCCCGAACATGGGTGAGTGCTGGGGAGAAGGTACGGCCACTTTTATGATACTGGGTAATGTCTGCACCCGTTCCTGCGGTTTTTGTGCTGTGGCCACGGGCCGCCCCGACCCGGTGGATTGGGATGAGCCGCAGCGCGTGGCAGAGGCTATATACCTGATGAAGGTAAAACATGCGGTGATCACCTCTGTGGACCGCGATGAAATAAAGGACGGTGGCTCTATTATCTGGGCCAATACTATAAAGGCAGTAAGGGCACTTAATCCTGAAACTACATTAGAGACATTAATACCCGATTTCAAAGGCGACTGGGATAACCTGCAGCGCATCATAGACGTAGCGCCGGAAGTGGTGTCGCACAATATGGAGACCGTAGAAAGGCTGACGCGTAAAGTGCGCATTCAGGCTAAATACCACCGCAGCCTGGAGGTGATACGCAGGCTGAAGGACGGCGGTATGCGTACCAAGAGCGGTATCATGCTGGGCCTTGGCGAGGAAAAGGAAGAAGTGCTGCAGTCTTTGCAGGACCTTGCAGACAATGGCTGCGACGTGGTGACATTGGGACAATATCTGCAACCTACGCAGAAGCATCTGCCGGTAGTGCGCTTTGTACATCCCGATGAGTTCGCGTTCTATCGCGAGGAGGGTTATAAAATGGGCATAGACTATGTAGAGGCTGGCCCGCTTGTTCGTTCTTCTTACCACAGCGAGCGCCATGTTTTTGCCGGAGAAGGTAGGAAAAAATGGCTGGCATCGAAAGCCTGATCTTATGGCTGATGGTCGATCCGCGTCATACTGGATAAGCAGGCTGCAACTTACCCCGCACGTAGAGGGTGGTGCATTCTCAGAGATATACCGCTCATCGCTTGTATTGCCACAAGATGTGCTTACACCACAACATAATGGGAACAGAAATGCCATGACCGGCATTTACTTCCTGCTGCAACAAGGAGAGTTCTCCGCTTTTCACCGCATCGCATCCGATGAACTGTGGCACCACTACGATGGAGGCGCACTGCATATCTACGAGATCTTACCCGGCGGACAGCTTGTTACTCATGTGCTGGGCACAGAGGGAGAGGCATTACCGTTTGCCGTCATCAGGGCGGGTAGCTGGTTTGCTTCCAGGGTAGCCCGTGGAAACGATTACACCCTATGCGGCTGTACAGTAGCCCCGGGCTTTGATTTCTCAGATTTTGAATTGGCCGAGCGTAGCGCACTGCAGCAGCAGTACCCGCAGCACACCAGCATCATAACAGAGCTCACGAGGTAGCTACTCCTGCCATAGGAACGGAAAGAGGATGATGCCCAATGCGATGACAAGCACATCGATCCCCAGCAAGATAAGAGCGAGATTCCACCAGCCGGTCACATATACCGGCGACAAGGCAGACAAGGCCAGCTTGCTGAGTATCATAAGCACAGGTGTCACCAGCGGGAAGCCCAGTATGGCCATCAGCGCCGAGTTTTGCTGCGCACGGGCGGCAATGGCAGACAGAAACGTGAACACGGCAGAAAGACTTAAGCTGCCTGTCAAGGCAATGACCACAAACAACAGGCCGTGCTCCAGGGGCCAGCCCAGCATCACATAATACAGCAACAGGCTCACTACGCTCATCACCAGCATGATGGCAATGCTATAGACCATTTTGGCCAGTAAGAATGTGGCGGGCTTTACGAGCGTGTAGTAATACCTGAACCTGTTGGGGTGCTCCTGCAGAAAGCTTTTGGCCACCGAATTTACCGCCACAAATAGCTGCGTGAGCCAGAACAGCGCATTCCATATACGGGCCTCAGGCTGCCCGCTCATCATATATACTACAAATACAGTAGCGCCTACATACAGCAGTACACCAAACAGGGTATGCTTCTGCCGCCACTCCATGAGCAGATCTTTCTTTATCAGCGAAAGGAACGGCGAAGGCATGTTTTAGTAGTAGATTGAAAAGTGAGAATTTTTTAATGAGCTGTTTGTTCGTCGTGGCAAAAATAGCAATACTGACAAGCATTTCAGGACTTTTTCAGATGTGGATTTTTTTGGTTTGACGCAGAGAAGCATGGCAATAATTTTTTTTCGTTCAGGATTTTGTTTTTTGAAGAAACTGCTTCTATATTTGCAGTCCCAAAAGTTCTTAAACACATGCGGAAGTAGCTCAGTTGGTAGAGCACGACCTTGCCAAGGTCGGGGTCGCGGGTTCGAGTCTCGTCTTCCGCTCATAGAAATTCCAGACCCATCGGTTTGGAATTTTTTATTTGAGCCATTCCCTATTGTTTACCGGGGGAATGTGGCAGCCCTGGTGGCGGAACTGGTAGACGCGCAGGACTTAAAATCCTGTTTGCCGCAAGGCGAGTACGGGTTCAATTCCCGTCTGGGGCACAAAAATGAGAGCGGGAGCGGCGAGCGAAGAGCGGAGCCCTCCCGCTCTCATTTTTCCATCGCTCCCGCTCCCTTTCCCGCTCCAATATTTATATCTTCATACCATGTTTCCTTACGAAAATCTTGATGTTTATAAAAAAGCGTACTCAGTAAATCAAATTATTTATCGCCTGTTGAAAGGCAATAAGAGCATTCCCGGCTATGCAAAAGATCAATTGGGAAGGGCCAGTTTAAGCATAATGTTGAATATTGCAGAAGGCAGCGCTAAGTTCAGCAACAAAGACAGGCGGAATTTTCATATCATAGCACGAGGTTCAATATCAGAACGTGCCTCCATTATTCCAGCATAACCTTAAAATCATGCGTCTTAAGACTGTCTAAGGTCAGATCAAAACGTTTTAGTATTGTATAGTTTTTTCTTATGCTATCCCATGGGTGGTTGTCCACCTCGTTTTTATCTAAAACAAATATCATCATCTTCCCAGAAGGAATATCGTTTCTAAAAGCAGTTTCCCATGTTCCACCCCGTACAAATCTGATCTCGCCGTCCGGACCTGTGGTCTGGTTATTGGCGCTGATACTTTTCGGAAGACTCTGGTCAAGGGAAGTATCCGGATAAGAATAACTGATATACGCAATGATGGTCATGTTTGTCTTGTTTTTTAACTTTAGCCTGTAGTCATAATATTTACTATCAGGGTGACAGGATGCAATAAAAAACGACAGCACGATCAAAAGTGACAAGGGGCAAAGGTGTCTCATATACATAAACCTATATTTAATGCCAAATTTTAAAAATGGTGGTAACAATTGCACAAAATAAGCTCAAGTATGTTTAGTTCAAACTTTGGAGATAAAGATCTTCCGTCGTAGCCGGGCCTCCTCCTTCAGGGACTTGGCGTCATTGCAATACCGAAGTTGAGATCATCATCCATCACCTGAAAATTTATCTGTTTCGGCGACGCCGGTCACCTCACTTTGGCATACTTCTTGCTGCTTATAAGTGCTCGGTATCTGCTGCCGGAGTATGCCGGTCCCGGAGGAAAAGACTAAAAAAACACATTGCACAGTGTGCAATTATTTGAGCAAAAAGTGAGCAACTTTTGAGCAATAATTGAGCAACTTTCTGCCTGTCCCGATCATTTCGGGAAGCAGCAAATTACCGGCATCCACCCCAAAATGACTGACAACCAATACCGGTCTGAGCAGTAAAAGTGAGCAATAGCAGTGTGCAAAAAAAAATCGGGTTCACGCAGTTTTCGTTTTCACAGGATGCACAGCGATCAAAGAGTTCATCAATTTGTTTCGCGTTAGTGTCCCGATAGCCGCCGAGTCCCTGAAGGAGGAGACTCAGCAACGACGGAAATAAATAAATTGAATTTATTTTATATCTTGTTGTATGATGCAGAATAAAATAAGCCTTGTGATCAGATTTGTATTCATTTTTTTTCTTTGTATTGGATTCAACACTGTATATGCTCAGAAAACAGGACAAGCAGCTCTTGACTCGATGATCAGGGATTTGGGTTCTGATAAATACGCAAACAAGGAAGATACTTTTACAGTGAAGCTATTAGGTAGTATTACTTCAGGATATCAAGGCATCGATCCGGAGAAGGGAATTAAATATGGACTGCAGGGCGTGGAACTTGCTAACAAACTGGGGTGGAAATTTGGCATATACAAATTGAACCTAAACCTGGGAACGACTTACTACCGCCTTGCCAATTATCCTGCTGCTATGAGCTGTTATGTGAAAGCGCTCAAGACCAGTGAGGAAATAGGATTTCAGCTCGGTATCTGTTATGCAGCAAGCAATATTGCGGTCATCTACAACGAACAAGAGGATTTTTTGCCGGCATTGGAATACTATACACGTGCATTAAAAGTGAGTAAGGAGCTCAATGACAAGTACAGTATAGCGGCAACCTCAGGAAATATTGGATCTGTATACGTTCAGCTCAAACAGTATGATAAAGCATTAGAGTGTTTTACAAACGCATTGACAATGTCTGAAGAGTTGCATGACACTGGCATGGTTGCAAAATTCTTAACGGGCAGGGGGGTTATTCATGCCCTTCAGAAAAATTATGTAGCAGCTTTAGAATACTATTTTAAAAGTATGGAGTTAAGTAAAAAAAATGGGGACGTATACACGACATTATCTGCGCTCATGGACATAGGAGATGCTTATTCTTCTATGGTCAGTGATTCAACGTACATGTCCTCGAAAACACGCGCCGAACGTTCATTATTGCTGCAAAAAGCAATAGATTATACACAGCAGGGCCTTGTCATGTGTAAAGAATTGAACGCCCAGGAAGGCATAAAGAAATGTTATTTAGAAATGGCAAAGATCTACAAGCTTAAAGGCGACTATAAAACTGCGATGGAATATTCTGATATGCACTATGCACTCAGAGACTCCATCTATTCCCAGGAGAATGCGAAAAAGATCATGCAACAACAAATACAATATACCTACGACAAAAAAGAGGCAGTTGCAAAGGCCGAACAAGAGAAAAAAGATCTGTTGCAACGCAACATTCGTAACTCCACCCTGGCAGGTATGGGCGGCCTGCTCATCTTCTCGGTAATAGTATACCGGCAGAGGAATAAGGTGAAGAAGGAAAAAGCCAAAGTAGAAGTAGAGAAGGCAAGAAGCGACGAATTACTGCTCAATATCTTACCGGATGAAGTGGCCGAAGAACTGAAAACAAAAGGGTCGGCAGAAGCTAAGCTGATAGATGAAGTAACGGTGTTGTTTACTGACTTCAAAGATTTCACGAAATTATCTGAGCAACTATCTCCAAAAGAATTGGTAGCTGAGATAGATGAGTGTTTTTCTTCTTTCGACCATATTATGCAAAAACATGGCGTGGAGAAGATCAAAACCATCGGCGACTCTTACATGGCTGCTGGTGGGCTGCCTACACCTAATAGCACCCATCCGGAAAACGTAATTAATGCTGCACTGGAAATACAGCAGTATATGCATGAACACAAAATCAAGAAAGAACAGGCGGGCAAATTGTTCTTTGAGATAAGAATAGGGGTGCATACTGGACCTGTGGTTGCGGGTATTGTGGGCATCAAGAAATTTGCCTACGATATATGGGGTGATACAGTGAATACTGCCAGCAGAATGGAAAGTAGCGGCGCTGTAGGACAGGTGAATATCTCGGGTACCACCTACGAAAAAGTAAAAGATAAATTCAAATGTACTTACAGAGGAGAACTTGAGGCAAAGAACAAAGGGAAGATGGGGATGTATTTTGTAGAGCGTTTAGGGTAGGGTAGAGGTATTCCGTCGTAGATGAGTCTCCTCCTTCAGCGACTCGGCGTCATCGCAGTACCGAAGTTGAGATCATCATCCATCACCTGAATATTTATCTGTTTCGGCGCTACCGGTCGCCTCACTTTGGCATACTTCTTGCTGCTTATAAGTGCTCGGTATTTGCTGCCGGAGTATGCTGGTTCCATAGCTAATGACAAAGACCCCACATTGCACAGTGTGCAATTATTTGAGCAAAAAGTGAGCAACTTTTGAGCAATAATTGAGCAACTTTCTGCCTGTCCCGATCATTTCGGGAAGCAACAAATTACTGCCATCCGCCCCTAAATGATGACAATCAATGTCGGTCTGAGCAGTAAAAGTGAGCAATAGCAGTGTGCAATAAAAAAATCGGGTTCACGCAGTTTTCCTTTTCACAGGATGCACTAGCGATCAGGGAATCAATCTCAGTCCATACCTGGTTTTATATTTAAGGCATTTCCGTTTACCCAGCATACTTTAACGTGAAATTTAGAATAGAGTTTATATGTTTATTATCACTTGGTGAGCATTATCGTTTGAATTAGATCTCAATATGATAAAACAGCTTTTTATATTTTTTGTCATTTGCACGGCCACTATCCGGCTGTATGCGCAGGAACTTCCAAAAGTGAAGGTAGAGGACATGCGCTCCGGTAGCAAAGTTCCGTTTGATGAAACAATAACAAAACGCAAACTAACGCTCATCAGTTTTTGGGCTACTTGGTGTGTGCCGGGCAAAAGAGAGGTAAGAACGATCACAAGCATGATGGCCGGATGGAAGAAACAATTTGATCTCAACTATATAGCGGTCGCTGTCGACCAGCAGCACAATGAAGAAACAGCGAGGAGATTCGCCCGGTCACAAAAATGGAACTTTCCTGTCTATATGGATGCTCAGTCAGCATTGAAACCCTTGCTCCGGTTTCATGCGCTGCCATATATAATGATCATTGATAGAAACGGCAAGGTCGTATTTTCACATACCGGGTATTTGAGTGCGGAGGCTATCTCTGAAGAGCTAAAAAGGTCATCGTTATCCTCACCACACAGACGTAATTGACAGAGGTTGGTTTAGGCTGCAGGCAATATGGCAGTTACATGTCCACAAAGTACATTTTCATTTGCCCTTTGCCTTTGGCCTCTATTTCTCCCCGGTATGTGCAGCGAAACTTGTCCTTTACAAGTTCATAAGTAGCTCCGGAAATGTTCACTTTTCCCGGCGAGGAGTTTTGTTCCATGCGTGCGGCGGTGTTTACGGTATCTCCCCATACATCATACGCAAATTTCTTAGAGCCCACTATTCCGGCGACTACACTACCGCTATGCACGCCTACACGCACACGGAAGGTCCTGTCTTTCAATACTGCATATCTGTCTTCCATAAAACGCGCCATTTCCAGGGCAGCAAGCACGGTCTGGTAAGCATGTTGAGGCTCTGCAGTAGGCAACCCGGCTACAGCCAAGTACGCATCGCCCACTGTCTTTATCTTTTCAATGTTATACCTGCTCAGGATGTTATCAAACTGTTCGAAACAATTATGCAGTTCGTCTACCAGTTCTTTCGGAGACATTTGTTCACCCACTTTTGTAAAGTTTACAAAGTCTGTGAACAGAACTGTTACATTATCAAAATACCGCGCATCTGCCTTTCCTTTTTCTTTCAATTCGGTGGCTACTTCTGATGGCAGTATGTTTAGCAGCAGGTCTTCAGATTTCTCTTTTTCCGCCGAAAGGAGTTTGTTATTCAATTTTTGTGTTCTGTAGTTTCTGAATACTACGCCGATGATGATCAGCAGCGCCACCATGCCTGCTATAAAGAACCCGCGCTCATTGCGTTTCTTAGCGACATCCAGTTTTTCAATTTGTATTTGTTTATCCTTTAATTCCAGTTCTCGCTTTGTCTCCAGGTTTGTTATCTTAACATTGTTCTCAATATTGAAGATGGAATCCTTCATAGCGATATAATCCTGGTAGTAACTGATTGCACCTTTGTAATCGCCGCTTGCTTCCAGTGCTTCAGAAAGATGCTCGGAAAAATCTGAAACGCCCTCACGGAACCCCAGGCGTTTACTAAGCGCCAGCGCATTACTAAGGTGGACGATTGCCTTTTTCAGCATCAGGCCCTTGCCGGCAGGGATGAGTGAGTCGGACGTATAGTTGATGGTATCTTTAGCCATGCTCAGGTAAAGGTCTCCGATAAAGCCTTTGCATACCGCTAATCCGCTTGAATCGTCGGTCTGCTCGATTATAGCCATAGCCTGCGCATAATGCGCAAGCGCATCTTTTTTCTTATTCACGGCACGATATACATCTCCGATGATCTCGAGGTAAGTGGCCTCCCCGCTTTTGTCACCGGTCTCACGGGCCAATGCCAAAGCTTGTTCATCATAGCGTAGGGCTGAAGCATAGTCCTTCATTTCGTAATACACCGATGCCAGGTTGCCAAGGGGGAAAATTGCGGCTGTTTTGTTACCTGTCTTTTGCTGTATATCGAGCGCCCTGGTGAAGTACTCCAACGCTTTGGGGAAATTCTTCTGATCTTCATAAATGAGCCCGATATTGTTCAATGCACTTGTTTCGCCCATTTTATCGCCCGACTCTTCGTTTATTTTCAGTGCACGGAAGAGATACTCCAATACCTTAGCGTTGTCACCTTTAGTTCGGTAATTTGCAGCCAAAGAATTACAGGCGGTGGCAATGCCTTTTTTCCATTTTATTTTCTCTGCCAGTTCTAACGCCTGTGCACCTACTTTGATACCTTGCTCCGGGTTTATCGATTCACACATTGTAGCCACGCGGGCGAGTAGCTTCACCTTTGCCGAATCTTCTTTCATATTTCCGGCTGCTGAAATGATGGAATCTATACGGGCTTGCCCCTGCTTTTGTCCCGTAGCATTGACTGATAACAGAATAGTCAGCAACAACAGCATGCCCTGCCGGAGAGCAAATGAGTGTATTTCCATTGTTGTGCCAAATAATCGCATTAGTTCAAATATAATTCTTTTAACAATTAAATTATACTTATTTGAACTATTTATGCGCAATTATGCGACCGATCAGCGAATCAATCTGTTTGCTCAATACGTCAAAAAAATAAGCGGGCAATGCCCGCTTATTTTAATTCAATCCTCGGTTCTCCAACATTGGCTTAATATTCGGATCCTTACCTCTGAACTTACGGAACATGGTCGCCAGGTCTTCTGTATTACCGCGGGATAAGATCATATCCCTGAATCTCTGGCCATTCTCACGGGTCATACCACCATGTTCCTTAAACCACTGGAAGGCATCGTCATCCAGCATTTCCGTCCATATATAGGCATAATAACCGGCAGCATAGCCATTGCTCCATATATGCAGGAAGTAACTGGAACGATAACGTGTAGGAACCTGTGCAAGATCTAAATGTGTTCTTTTAAGCGCTTCAGCTTCATATTTGTCAATATCCTGCTTGCCGCTACCTGCAGCCAGTTTATGCCATTGCAGATCAAGTTGTGCTGCAGCCAGCAACTCCGTGAGCTCATAACCCTGGTTGAAGGTTGCCGCCTTTTTGATCTTATCAACCAATGTCTGAGGCATTGGAGCACCTGTTTTATAATGTGTAGCGTAATTCTTAAATACCTTTGGTTCCATCGCCCAATGCTCATTGAATTGTGATGGGAACTCTACGAAGTCACGGGCAGTGGCCGTACCTGATATACTGGGATACTGCTGATCGGCAAACAATCCATGTAATCCATGGCCAAACTCGTGAAACATAGTGGTCACATCACTAAAACTGATCAGCGCAGGTTGTCCATCTGCGGGTTTGCTGAAGTTACAGATGTTATAGATGACCGGTTTTGTACCCAATAGTTTTGACTGCATCACCAGGTTATCCATCCAGGCACCACCGTTCTTATTATCGCGCTTGAAATAGTCGCAATAGAAGAGCGCCATTGAGGATCCATCTTTGTCAAACACTTCAAATACGCGCACATCTTTGTTATATACAGGCAGGTCTTTGCGCTCCTTGAATGTGATGCCATATAACTGTGTAGCAGCATAGAGCACCCCTTTTTCTAATACATTATTTAGTTCAAAATAAGGCTTGATCTCACTTTCATTCAGATCATATTTTGCCTTGCGCACCTGCTCAGAATAATAATTCCAATCCCAGGGCTGTAGTTTGAAGCCTCCTTTTTGTTTGTCAATTAGCGCCTGGATCTCAACAGCTTCACTTTTTGCCTTCGCAGTTGCCGCCGGCACCAATTGTGAGAAGAACTTCTCGACATTTTCCGGAGTTTTCGCCATCTGGTTCTGCAACTGCCATGCTGCAAAATTTGGCAGGTTGAACAATTTTGCTTTTTCTGCTCTTATCTCCGCCAGGCGGGCTATTGTTGGGCGTGTATCATTCGTGTCATTCTTTTCGGCGCGTGTCCACGACGCTTCAAATAGTTTTTGACGTGTAGCGCGGTTCGAGAGAGATTGCAATGCGGGTTGCTGAGTCGTGTTCTGGAGGGGGAGCATCCATTTGCCCGGCTGTCCGGCAGTTTTAGCATCCTGGGCTGCGGCATCTGTTTCAGCATCGGTTAGCCCGGCCAGTTCAGCTTTATCTGATACGATAAGAGCTCCGGCCTTTGCAGCAGCAAGTAGCTGATTGGTGTATTTTGCACTCAAAGAAGCCTCTTCCTGGTTCAGTTTTTTCAGGCTTTCCTTCGAAGCGTCTGAAAGGCTGGCTCCGGCCATTGTGAACTTCTGATAATAATATTCAACAAGCCGGTTCGATTCTTTATCTAAGTGAAGCTGTGAGCGTTGTTTATAGATAGCTTCAACCCTTTTGAAGAGTTTTGTATTCAGGTATATCGCATCACTGTTAGCTGCGAGTTTTGGCGCTATCTCTTCAGAGAGTTTTTGCAACTCCGGGTTAGTATTTGCGGCGCTCAGCAGATTGAACACAAGGCTAACCCGGGTAATAAGGCTTCCGCTCTTTTCCATAGCTACCAGTGTATTATCAAATGTCGGCGCTGATGGATTGTCGGCTATTTGCCGGATCTCCTCAAGTTGTTCATTCAGCCCTTGCTCTATTGCAGGCCTGAAATCGTCGTTCCTTATTTTCCCGAAATCCGCCGTCTGAAAGGGGAGGGTACCGGGCTTTGCAAACGGATTATCTGCATTCATAGTGTTTTCGCTTGTTGTATTCTGTTTTTTGAAGCTCGTCAATAGAGTAAGAGCCATAACCGGAATAAGATATTGTGCCTTCATTGTTGTCTGTTAAGCAACAAAAGTAAAGAGAGGAGAATGAAAACCTGCTAAAAGAACAAAAATCCCCCGCTTGGGGAAACCATTGCACAATAAGCGGACACCTTATCTCCAAAGCATATTCCGGATCAACAAAACGATTTTAGATCAAATAGAGTCTTGGTCAGAATAGCTCTTTATTGTTGGCTATCTAGCTGCAATCTGCAATAACGCATTATTAACATGTTCGTAAGGTTATTGTCTATTGCAGTAAAATTTCAATCAAATTATGTGCATAGAAATGTATTGATAGCTAATAAACAAATATTTAGCTATATATGTTGTATTGAAGTATATTGGAGGCTGTTAACGTACAAAATTGGACATAATAAGTATTATTTTTTTACGAAACAACCGTTTTTTACCCGTCATGGGATAAAAAACTTTCTCTAAATTTACGATATAGCAATTTTGAAAGATGTATTAAGATTTAAGACTATAACAAACTTTCTACGCCAACAAAAATGAAAACATTGAACTTATTGCTATTGGAAGACATGGTCTCCGATGCTGAGTTGATCATTCTGACACTGGAGCGATCTGGATTGGATTTTACGCCTGTACTCGCACAGGGAAAGGCTGATTTTTTACGGGCCATCAAAGACAACGCTTTCGACGCGATACTCGCAGATAACTCAATGCCACAATTCAGCGCGTCTGAAGCGTTGGATATCTATAATTCTAATAATCTCACAATCCCGTTCATACTTGTTACCGGTTCTATATCAGAGGAGTATGCTGTCGAGATCATGAAGAAAGGAGCATGCGACTATATCCTCAAGGACAGGCTTCAAAGACTACCGGCTGCCATAGTAAGCGCTGTGGAGCGAAGACTTTTGGAGTCGGATAAGAAGAATTACATTGAAAAAGTACTTGCCAATGAGAATCTGTTGAAGGATGCGGCTGAACTGGCCAATTTTGGAAGTTGGGAGGCAGATCTCGTGACTTATGTTCAACGTTGGTCCGATCAGCAGTATGATATACTTGGGTATCTGCCGGGAGAGGTGGAACCTTCTATCACGAACTTCCTGAAATGTGTACATCCTGAAGATGTTGATTTTGTCAAGCAACAGATCGACGATGCTTTTACAAGAATAGGTAAGCACAAATATGACTGCCGGCTGATAACAAAGGATGGGTCGGTAAAATATGTGAATGGCGAAATGCTGGTGAAACGTGATGAGAATGGTAAGGCGTTGCGAATCAATGGATTTATACGGGACGTAACCGAGAATATCAATGCTGAAATAAAGGAACAGCGCATTTCCGCCGACCTAGTTCAGAGAAATCAGGACCTGGAGCAGTTTGCATACATAGTATCACATAATTTACGGGCACCTGTTGCCAATATAGTTGGTGTTACCAACGTACTCATGAATGAGCAGCTCAGTGAACCGGAGAAGGATGAATTTATGAAAGCGCTCGCAACATCTGTGAATCGGCTGGAAGGTATTATCACAGACCTGAACAATATTCTTTCAGTAAGAAAAACAATCAATGAAAATAAAGAATATGTTGATTTTTCGGAAATAATTGATGACGTAAAAGCTGCAATTAGTTCCAGTCTTGAAGATAATTGTATCATGATCGTTGAGGATTTTCATGAGGTTCCGGGTATATCTTCTTTGAAAAGTTACATACATAGTATATTTTACAACCTGATATCAAACAGTGTGAAGTTCCGTAAGGCCGATATTGCCCCGGAAATAGAAATAAAGAGTAGTATCATTGACGACAAAGTAGTGATCACTTACAAAGACAATGGCATTGGGATAGATCTTGAAAAGAAAACTAATCAGCAGATATTCGGTCTGTATAAAAGATTTCATCCGGGGTATGCAGAAGGGAAGGGAATGGGTTTGTACATGGTAAAGACCCAGGTTGAAACGCTTGGAGGAACAATAAATGTAAAAAGCAAAGTGAATGAAGGTACCGAGTTCATTATTGCATTTGGCCAGCATGATGTACTCAGAAACAATTTAGCTTACCACAACAATCAAAAAATATAGCTCATGAGTCACTTTAAAAATTTTATCATTATAGATGATGATGCGATAAATAATACGCTTTGCCGCAAGATCATCGAGAAAACTTACACGGACGTCTCCATTGCTGATTTCACAGATCCGCAGGAGGGTTTTGACTATATCGTCAAGACTTACACAAACGCATCGGGAGATTCAAAAGCTATCCTGTTGCTCGATATCAGCATGCCGGTGCTTACCGCCTGGGATTTCCTCGAAATGTTCGATAGGTTGAGTGACAATGTCAAGAACAGAGTTAAGGTGCATATACTTTCTTCTTCTGTTAATAAGCAGGATATGATGCGTGCCCAGTCGAACAAGAATGTGGAGTATTACCTCATCAAACCACTTACCAAGGAGTCTATACGTCTCATTGTGCATGTTCTGAACAGGCGGCTGGGGCTTGCCTAAAACCACAGGCGCATACCATGAAAACATCTGCAGAAACCTCAGACACTCTATATAGAAAGCTGCTGGAGGCGGCCCCGGACCTGTACCTGATACTAACACCGGGGTTTGTCATTGTTGACGCTTCTGATGCTTACCTGGAGGCAACAATGACACAAAGAGCAGATGTGATGGGCCGGCATCTGTTTGATGTATTCCCTGATAATCCGAGTGATCTTGATGCAGATGGAGTGTCAAATCTTACTACATCGCTTAATACGATACTGCTGACAAAGGAACCACATACGATGCTGGTTCAGAAGTACGATATCCGCCGGCCGGACGGAACATTTGAGGAAAGGTTCTGGAGTCCGAAGAACACTCCGGTGCTGGATGAGAACAGAGATGTAATTTACATTATACACCGCGTGGAAGATGTTACCGAACATGAACAATTCAGGAAAAGTGTAGCGATTCATCTTGAAAGGAAGAAGGAACTCGAAGAGCGGGAACAAAAGTTCATAGAAGATCTCAGAACTGCGAACGACAGGTTCTTAAAGCTATTCAGCTATAGTCCGTCAGCTATTGTCATTGCTGATAATGCCGATAATAAGATCATGTATCTCAATAAGGCTTTTGAACAAATGTTCTCGGTTACGAGACAGGATTCAGTAGACAGGAGTATGACCGAACTTGGGATACTTCCGGAAAACGAGTTGCAGAACATACGGGAGGAAGCAAAGAAGACGGGCCGGTTTACTATTGAAATGGAATTTGATGGCGTGACATCTTCGGGTGTAAAAAAGCGGATACTATCCTCAAATACATTCATAAAACTGGATAACAGGGTGTGTTTTATGATGGTGATGCTCGACATTTCAGTTCGCAAAAAGATAGAAAATGAACTTCGCGATACCAATCATTTCCTGGATACCATATTGGAGAATATCCCCAACATGGTATTTGTAAAAGATGCCGCCAGCCTTCGTTTTTTGCGTTTCAATAAGGCGGGGGAGGATATGCTTGGATATAGCCGCAAAGACCTTTTAGGGAAGAATGACCATGATTTTTTTTCAAAGGAGCAGGCAGATTTCTTCACCGAAAAAGACAGGCAGGTTTTTGTCACCGGTCAGTTATTGGATATTGAGGAAGAGGCTATTCAGACAAAGGCGGGCAACAAGTGGCTGCACACGAAGAAGATCCCCGTTTTCGAGAATAATAAGCCGCTATACCTTGTAGGGATATCTGAAGATATCACCGAACGGAAGAAACATCTGGATGCCATCTTGCAGTTAAATAAAGAACTGGAATCATTTTCCTATTCAGTATCGCATGATCTTCGTGCACCATTGCGCGCCGTGACCGGTTTTGCACAAATGCTGCAAGAGGACTATGGCACAGTACTGGATGCCGGTGGCAAACGGCTGCTGGATACGATAAGCCGCAATGCCGAAAAAATGGGCAGGCTTATTGACGACCTGCTTGCATTCTCCCGCCTGGGCAGAAAGGAACTCGTTGTGAAAGAGACAAACATGACCGAGCTGACAGAAAACGTAATGGCAGAAATAAGCAAGGTGGCCGGATATCACACATCTGTTACTATTAATAAACTTCATCCGGCAAATGTTGACAGGTCGCTCATGACACAAGTAATGTTCAATCTGCTGAATAATGCCGTGAAATATTCTTCAAAGAAAGAACGCCCGCAAGTTTATGTAAATTCTGAAGCTTCTGGTGGTGAGGTCATTTACTCTGTAAAGGATAACGGTGCCGGATTTGATATGCGGTATGCCAATAAACTTTTTGGCGTTTTTCAGAGGCTCCACACAACCGAAGAATTTGAGGGAACAGGAGTCGGCCTGGCCATTGTTCAGCGTATAGTCACCAAACATGGAGGCAGGGTATGGGCGGAAGGGAAAGTGGACGAAGGCGCAACAATATATTTTTCTTTACCTCAAACTTAATATATCAACATGGACACAAGAGAAATTGAGATCATCCTCGTAGAGGATAACCCCGATGATGCAGAACTGACGATCAGGGCATTGAAAAAGAACAACTTTGCAAATAACATAGTCCATCTGAAAGACGGTGCAGAGGCAATAGATTTTATATTTGGTGAAGGTGCTTACCACGGCAATCCGATGAGTAACATGCCCAGGGCCATTTTGCTCGACCTCAAGATGCCTAAGGTAAATGGCATTGAGGTACTGACCCGCCTAAAAGCGGAGGAACACACCAAGTCTATTCCGGTGGTTGTGCTCACCTCGTCCAATGAGGACCCGGATGTGGCTATTTGTTATGAGTTAGGAGTGAACAGCTATATTGTCAAACCAGTAGGTTTTGAGAATTTCCTGAAGGCCGTAAGTGAACTGGGCCTGTATTGGCTGCTCCTGAACCGTCCGCCCATACGGTGATAATATAAAATACGTTTTTGGGTGAATTTCATAGGTAGTTTATGAATGGGTGTTGAAATACCGGATAGCATTAAGTACATTGCTACCTTGTATTTACGTTCAATCACACACTACTAATGAAAAAATATATTGTTGTTCCGGCATTGTTATGTATATCGCTCGCTGTTGCGGCTAAAAAGAAAAAACACAACAAGGCTCCGGAAGCACCACCTGCCGTTGCTGCTGCAAAACCGGCAGACTCTGCGTCGTCGAAAAAAGGCCCCAAGCCATACAATAAGGTCATAACGGATAAGGCGATCAGTAAGAACGGATTATTTACTGTTCACAAGGTGGAAGACAAATGGTATTTCGAGATCGCTGATTCCCTGATGGGAAGAGAGATGATCGTCACTACCCGTTACAGCAAGGTGGCAGGAGGCGCCGGTAAGTATGCCGGTGAAATTGAGAATGAACAAACCATCCGGTGGGAAAAAGGACCAAATAAGAATGTGTTCCTGAGGGTCGTTACCACAATTAATGTAGCAGACTCTACAACAGACATCTATAAAGCGGTCACTAACTCTAACCTGAATCCAATTGCAGAGTCATTTAAAATAGAAGCTTACGGCAAGGATTCCAACTCGGTGGTCATTGATGTTTCAGATTTTTTTAAAGGAGATAATCAGCCTGTGAGCCTGAGTGCCTTTACTAAAAAGGTATTTAACTTTTCCGGGCAGGTAGCCGACAGGTCTTATATACAGAGCATCAATACCTATCCCATTAACACAGAGGTCAAGGTCGTGCGTACATTCAATTCTACGCCATCTTTTATGCCGCAGACAACACCAAGCCCCATTCCATCTGTTACATTCCCGGCAGCCTTTGCCACCGGTGCTGTGACTTTGGAAATGAACAACTCCTTTGTTCTGTTGCCCAAGGTGCCCATGCAAAAACGTTTTTTTGATCCCAGGGTAGGTTTCTTTGCTGATGATTATACTGTTTATCACGATAACCAGCAAAAAGTGGACAATCAGGTATTCATAGTTCGCTGGAGGCTTGAACCTAAAGATGCCGATATAGAGAAATGGAAGAGGGGAGAACTGGTAGAACCTAAAAAGCCGATCGTGTATTATATAGATCCGGCAACGCCCAAAAAATGGCGTCCCTACCTGATACAAGGCATAAATGACTGGCAAAAGGCATTTGAGCGTGCCGGGTTCAAGAACGCCATTATGGGTAAGGAGTGGGACGAAAAAGATTCGACAATGAATCTGGAGGATGCGCGGTTCTCTGTTTTGAGATATCTGCCTTCAGATGTGGAGAATGCATACGGTCCTAATGTGCACGACCCGCGTAGCGGAGAAATCATGGAGAGCCACATCGGCTGGTTCCATAATGTGATGAAGCTACTGCACGACTGGTATATGATACAAGCAGCGGCAGTAGATCCGCGTGCCCGTAAGATGGAGTTTGATGACGAACTGATGGGGCAGCTTATTCGTTTCGTTTCGTCGCATGAAGTAGGGCATACTTTGGGGCTACGCCACAATATGGGCAGCAGTAGTAAAACTCCCGTGGAGAAATTGCGCGATAAAGCGTGGGTAGAGGCACATGGGCACACTGCATCTATCATGGATTATGCACGCTTTAATTATGTGGCCCAGCCGGAAGACAACATTGGCGAAGTTGGCTTATTCCCAAGGATCGGCGATTACGATATGTGGGCCATACAGTGGGGTTATAAGTCCTCATTTACCACCGATGAAAAAGAAGACAAAAAGATCGTGAACAAATGGATCATTGACAGCCTGAGGTCTAACCCTCGTCTCTGGTTTGGAACGGAAACAAATCCTTTTGACCCGCGTTCGCAGACAGAAGATCTTGGCGATAATTCTATGAAGGCGACTGCATATGGTATTAAAAACCTGCAACGCATTATCGTGAAATTACCGGAATGGACCAGGGAGGATGCAGACAGATATGAGAATCTGAAAGACATGTATATGCAATTACTCGGCCAATTCAATCGTTACATGTTTCACGTTACTAAGAATGTAGGCGGAGTATATGAAACACCACACAGTGTGGAGCAAACCGGGGAAGATGTCTATGAGCCTGCCCCAAAAGCTATTCAGCAGGAAGCTGTTTCTTTTCTGAACAACCAGCTTTTCGAAACTCCCAACTGGTTACTGGATAAGAACATCCTGAATAAGATCAGCAACCCGGTTTCATCCGAAGCTGTCAGCAACATCCAGGTAAGCGTATTGAATAGCCTCTTATCCGGCGCGAGGCTGAACAGGCTGGCTGTGATGAGCAATCGTTACGGCACTGCAAACACCTATACGCTTGATGTGATGATGGAAGATGTAAAAAAAGGAGTTTGGAGTGAGCTTACTGCCAGAAAACCAATTGATGGCTTCCGCCGTAACCTGCAGAAGGCCTATGTAGAGGCACTCATAGGTGTCATCAATTATAACCCGCCGTCTACACCAATGACAGGTATGGCTGCCTTGCTGAATGTGAACACAAAGAATACAGATGTTACCTCGGTCGCACGTGCCCAGCTTACGGCACTGAAGACACAGATCGATGGGGCAATACCCGGAACATCAGATAAAATGAGCAAATACCATCTGCAGGACATCTCTTTCAGAATAAAGAAAGCGCTTGACCCTAAGGGGTAGTTGGCAGATCTATACAATAAGAGGGCATAAGTCTCTGTGTCCTCTTATTGCTGATATTGTACAATATTCAGAAAGTAAGTATCTTTAATGAAATATAAGCGGAAGTAGCTCAGTTGGTAGAGCATCAGCTTCCCAAGCTGAGGGTCGCGGGTTCGAGTCTCGTTTTCCGCTCTTGGAAGAGTCTTACTGGGTAAGGCTCTTCTTCATTTTGTATCGATTTGAATAAGGGTGAACTTCTGATGTTCAAGTTTAGTTCAAGTAATAATATTCTGTCTACGTGTAAAGCTACGAAGTTTGGCAACTCCATCCTATACCTGCTGAAAGATAAAGAGACCCCGGGTAGGGTTCAACGAATGGCGCTTGCGGCGTTCACCGTGCCACCATCCTCCACCTCCCGGGGTATATCTTTGTCGTTGGATGCTTTCGTTTTCAGGGGACTTTGAGATTTGGGAGAGGTAGTCCGTCTCAAAAGAACCGGCGATTACAGCAATACAATATGCAAAAGTGCACAAAGTGCATTATTGCACAACCGGAAACAAAATACAACATAACTCTCCAGCCATATGTCCCCGGGTATCGAATATGCCTAACCATACCATGCCGCTTGGGTGATACCCCTGGGATCAGAAACTGGCAACAATGCTAAAGTAGGAGTGGGCGTAAACCCCTATGCTGGTGATATACATCAGTTCGTCTTTGGGGGTGCTGCTTACTTCGTCTACATATAGGGAAGTACCTTTACGCAATCCCATGTAGTCCTCCCGGCAAACCACCCGGAAAGGCGTGTACAGCCGCCGCATTCTCCCGAGGGTGTTTACGATTAGTATACTGCTGTTATCGCAGTAGGCGACTGTGTACTGCTCCATACACATTCAGTTTAGGAACCAACAATCGGATTTGTCCTGCACGCCTGACAATAAGCCCCTCGTCAGGTTGTAAGCGTTGGCGCTTCTGTCAAGGAACAGGTCTATATAGCTGCTCTTATTAGCACCTGTTAGCAGGTTATAGAGCCGCCACAGGTTGATACTGCCATCCGTGTTACATCGGAAACTGAGGTCACTGTAGTAACCCTGGCACACGTTATTTATCTGTGCATCGCCCAGCCCCAATTCAGGTATGTTCAGCTTTGCATCATCCGGCATGTGCCTGAACATGCGCGCCCTGCCGATAAGTTGTGCAAACTGTCGCTCTGTAAGCTCGTGCTGCTGGAACTGTTGTAGTTCCGCTGCCATCTGTACGGCGTTGAACTCTGACAGCAGGGACAGGATGGCGTTATACAGCATATCCAGCCCACGTACCTTCAGGTTGCTCAGGAATCCGTCTGTATGGACGCACATGTTGCAGCATACCATGTTCTTGAACCCGACAAACACTTTGAAGTGCTGGTCGCTGTTCTTTGTCATCAGGCCGTCAAGGTTGTACGCCTTAACACCGCCTATGGTTAGGTTGAGCTTATTCCCTTCGATTTCGCTGCTGATGGTAGGTACTTCGATACAGAAGGCCATGCGCTCATAGTATAGGGTCTTTTCGCTTTCAAGAAGGGCGTTTGCAGGCTTATTCCTGGCCTCCGGGGTTCTGCCCTTGATAGGATGGCTGAGCCGGATGTTAGGACGTAGAATCGTTTCCCCTGCGAATACATGGCTTATGGCCTGCATGGCGGCATCTATGAACTCGCCGTGGCTTATCACCGGCTCGTTCTCTTTGACGAACACGGGTATGATATGCCGATTGTTTATCTCGTCCAGTGTGCCACCTACCGTATTGGCCTCGATGAACGGCTTGCCGGAGGATATGACCTCGATCTGCTCCACTACTTCTGTAATGGCATCGCTTACCGCGATTGGTTCTTTTGTTTCTGTCTGTTCCATTTACTAATGGTTTGGTTGGTTAACAATGTTGTTTAGCTGATTCTTACGTGCTGTGAACTCATGCCCGAGTGCCTGTTGATAATGCGGATGTCCGTAGTAGAGGTTGTTTAAATCCTTTACAGAAGGGCAGTTCCGTACTTTCAGCAGTAGCTGCTCGTAGGTGATCGGCGGTGCAGGTTCAGTACCATGATTGCACCATTCGGCTATTGCACGGCCTGTATCAGCAGTGATGACAAACTCCGGCTTACCTGTGAACAATCCCGTCCTATCCTTCGATGCTTTTGCCCTGTGATGCATATCCAGCTCCAGCAGGCAGGTAAATTCGTACTCAAGGTTATCTCGCTGTACACCCTTCATGCCCACCTTTTCAGGGACTTGCTTACCGTTCTTCTCGGAGAGCACGTACTCCTGTTTACTGCGTATTGTGCAGATAAAATGGGCATTGGATTGCAGTATCTTGTTTACAAATGCCTCGTGGCGTGGTGTAACCTTAGCCCAGTTGGTAAAGCTGTTTCCCACGAGGCTTGAATGGTAGTCCAGCAGATTGTCCCATTCGTGGCTCGTAGAATCCACCACTATCACTTCCATACCGGCTTCGAGGCAGATGTCTATGCCCTCCATGTATCGTTCCGGTGTGTATGGTGGTTCAAGTGACAGCGTTTTATACTCTCCGAGGTGTGCGTACAGGTCTGCGCTGTTATTCTCCGTATCTATGACGGCTATTTTGTTCCAGTTGCCGCATAGACCGTAGGCAATGAGCAATGCGGACATTGTTTTACCCCCGCCGCTCGGGGATTGTAGGCCGAGCTTTATCTTGGCCTTTTTGCGTGATGCTTGTTGTAGTTGCATACATTTGCATTTGTGGCATATGGATGTGCCGATGATAAATATGGCTCAAAAGAAAAATGTAGCACCTCGCATAAAGAAGGTGCTTGTAAAGTCGTTTGCAGATATTGTAAACCTATTCTCCGCAATGGACTCAGACTTTAATTGCGGTCATTGGGTTTTTCGTGGCGTGCGTGATGCAAAGAATCATCTGCTGATACCTTCTTTGGGTAGGCTTAAAGAAGAGAAGCTCAACGGACTATTGATAGCGGATTATGAGCAAGAATCATTACACCGCTTTAGGTTAAGAGCAATTCCGGAATTAGGATACAAACCAAAAGATGATTGGGAGTGGTTGGCACTTGCTCAACATCACGGCTTGCCCACGCGTTTGCTCGATTGGACTTCAAGCCCATTGATAGCATTGTACTTTGCCACAAAGCCCACAGTTAATCAGGACGGCTCAATAGACCCGTGTAATCCGAATGGCGGGGCAGTATACGCTTTTCACACTTGTAATTATCTGCCCATAGATAAGATTACTGATCCGTTCTCAAATGATGTTACTGGCATTCTATATCCACCGCATGTATCAAAGAGAATTACAGGCCAGTTTGGCCTATTCTCAATTCAATCAGACCCTAAAGTAGAGTTTCAAACGTTGTTGGAAAATGATGGAGCTAATGAGATTCGTAAAATCACTTTTTCGTCAAAGACAGCTCGTGAGATACAGCATGGATTATACCGTTTAGGGATAAGGCATGAGAGTGTATTCCCAGACCTTGATGGCTATACGTATGATTTGAAAGTGGGTTTAGGTACCAGCCATTGTCATCTTCCTCCAAGAGCATGATAAGGGGCAGCTATTACACTGCCCCTGCATGAATGCCCATTCTACTCTTTCGCTGCTCCAACCTCAGTTTGCTCCGACTGTTGGTTTTCTGCTTTTGCTTTGATAGTATGCATACGCATAGCCTTCTCCGGCAGATAGTCCCAACGATAGCCTACCTTGATAACTTCACCGGTTTGCTCGATAGTGAAATCATATGGGTCGCAATGGACACGTTCAATGCTGCCTGGCATTTGGCGGCCAACCATACGCTCCGCCGTTAGCTGGTCAAAGGTGCTGCTGACTGTACACCGACGTACCGTTGCATAGAAACGGCCTGTGTTCTGCGATTGCACCATTTCAATATCTCCCTCCAAGTCAAGGGTGATGTAATGCCTTTGCTCTCCTTCTTTTTGCTGGCGAAGGTTAAATCCTGTTACTGTTACCATGTGTTGAATGATTTAGTGATTAACAATGATTGAATTGAGGATAGGGGCGTAGCCCTCCAACCTCCACATTCAGCCGGGGCTTCAAGACGGGGGTACCCTCCCCGAATATATCTATACCCCGAGGGATAAAAAGAATGGATCTGAATTTTTGGGAGAAAAAATTTGCCTTGAATATCATTTGTCCCCATTGTGCTAACAGAACGTTATAACTATTGTATAAGCATACATTCTAAGCAGTAAGTGATATATTTACAATCTTAACATCTTGAAATGTGAAGACAACTGACCGACATTATGAGAAACAAGCTATTTATTAGTCATGCGACACCTGCTGATAATGAGTTCGCAAAATGGTTATATGTTAAACTAACCAATCTTGGGTATGAGGTTTGGTGTGATACATCTACTCTTCCAAAAGGAACTGATTTCTGGCAGAACATTGAACATGAGATTAGGTCAAATACTGCAAAGTTTCTCATAGTTCAATCAGAAATATCGAATAAAGCACCTGGAGTACTAAATGAGTTAGCAGTTGCTGTAAAAGTTAAAAAGCAGCTTCAAGATGACACTTTCATAATTCCCTTATCGATAGATTCTAAGCTCTCTTATGATGATATAAATATTGAGTTAGTTAGATTAAATGCCGTTGACTTCAAGTCTTCTTGGGCTGAAGGCCTTAGAGAATTGATTGTGGCTTTAGAAAAACAAAGTGTCCCAAAATTAACCCCAGATGAGAATAGGAGCGCAGCTTTATACCAACAGATTTTTTTAGAAGGAAGGAAGCCGATTGAGAAGGACGAGAGGTATGTATCAAACTGGTTTCCTATCACAGACTTTCCTCAAATACTGAAGTTTCACCATATCGGTAGTTACATTCCAGTTGACTTTGACATGAGAAGTCTACCTTTCCCAGCTATTCGGTACAAAGACTACGTCTGTACCTTTGCCGGTGCACAAGACTTTGTTAATCTATTCCCCGGCCTTGTTTCATATGATTCTAAAGACAGTATCAATTTATCCACTAAGGACATTCTTGCAGAGGGGTTTCAATCCGAAGTGATACCTGATTGGGAAGCTCGTAGGCTAATAGTTCAGCTTACTAACAAAGCTATTGAGAAGACGATAAAAAGTAAGGGATTGAATGAGTACGAACTGTCAAATAAAATTGGATACTGGTTTAAAAAAGACCAGTTAGACAAGGATAAGTTTGATAAGGTTCAAATGGTTGGAAAACAGAAAGAAAAGAACTGGCACTACGGGATTTCATTAGCATCCAAACTTTATCCTTACCCTGTTGTCATGGTTTCCTCACATATATTCTTTACGTCTGATGGAGCTACTCTTATTGAATCTGACAAAATTCAACACGCGGCAAGGAGAAGACAAGGACGAAATTGGTGGAATGATGATTGGAGGACAAAGCTAACTGCTTTCGTAAAGTACCTTTCAGATAATGAGACATCAATCCTTTTAAAAGCAGGTGCAAGTGAAAATATAGTAACGGCCAACACATCAATGGAGTTCAACAGTAAAATCAGTTACAATATCCCAACTAATGAATCATTGACTGAGGAGGCAGAAATTGATGAGTTGTTTGGTATGGATGATTTAGAAGATGATAATCAAGAACAGAATCCACAATTAGATTAAGGAACCATGAAAGATTTGATTTACATAGACGAGCCAAATATACTTTGTGCTCATCAACAAAGGTGTACAGATGTGCGGGATGGTCTTAGCTTGTTTGGCCCGCTTGAAACACCAAAGATATATGGTATCAGAAGTGGTGTAATAGCCACCCAAAAAGGCTTAGACATATTTAAAAACTATCTTGCCCATATCCAAAAGCCGATTTATAATGGGAACAATATTACAAGACCCATGTTCCCCGGCTTTGAGACAATCTTTAACTGTAAATGGGAGCCAAACAATATACTTTTCAAGGAAGTGACCGAATCAGAAATAGGCAAATTGTTATACAATGACAATACCTATAAAAGGACATATGACTTGGTGAGCCTATTCATTAAACAAATAATCACATCTATTAGGAACCTAGAAGACACAGTTGATATTTGGTTTGTGATAGTACCTGACGAAATTTACAAATTTTGCCGGCCTAATTCGAGAGTGCCAACGGCAATGGTGCAAACTAAACACCAGTTTTCAAAATCTACTGCTAAGAAGTTTATGAAAGCTCCATCACTGTTCCAAGAAGATAATGACATGGCAGAAGTATACAAACACGATGCTCAGTTTCATGACCAGCTCAAAGCTCGCCTACTCCCACATACCGTATGCACACAAATATTTAGGGAGAGTACCCTGGCATGGAGAGATTACAAAAATAAATTTGACCAGCCAGTAAGAAACTTTGCAAAAATTGAAGGCCACCTGGCGTGGACTATTTCTACGGCTGTATATTATAAAGCTGGTGGCAAGCCTTGGAAACTGGCGGATATTAGAGATGGAGTTTGTTACTTAGGGCTAATATACAAGCAGCTTGAGAAGAGTAAGAACCCTCAAAATGCCTGCTGTGCTGCTCAAATGTTTCTTGATAATGGCGAAGGTACGGTCTTTAGAGGAGAGGTAGGCCCTTGGTACAATCCTGAGAAGGGAGATTTTCACTTGAAGCCAAAGGAAGCAAAGGCTCTTTTGACGCAAGCTTTGGAGTCATATAAAAAACAGAATGGAAGGTATCCTAAAGAGGTGTTCATTCATGCTAAGACCCACTTTAATAAACAAGAGTGGGAAGCATTTTTGTCCGTTACACCGACTGGAACAAACTTGGTTGGGGTCACCATTACAGCAACAAAACCTATGAAACTGTTTAAAACAGAAGGTGATTTCCCCATTCTTAGAGGCAATGCATACGTGATGGATGATAAGAAAGCATTCCTATGGACATTGGGATATGTTCCCAAAATTCAGACGGCTCTTTCTTCAGAGGTGCCGAATCCTATTTTCATCGAGATAAGCAAGGGAGAAGGTGATATAGTTCAAGTCCTAAAGGACATTCTTGCTCTAACGAAGTTGAACTACAATGCCTGTATTTATGGAGATGGTCTTCCTGTTACTTTGAGATTCGCTGACAAGATTGGAGAGATATTGACAGCCAGCATGGAGATTAATGTACCTCCATTAGCATTTAAGTACTATATATAAACTGACGTTTGGTTTAGAAATAAGAAATAGTTCTTCTTGCGATAACGCAGGCATAATAGACGATAACGACCTTTGCGCCTTCACAAATTACCATGCTTAATATCAGACACATTTTACGCTTATACGCGCAGAACCAAACCATGTCTGAAATTATTGTCCAGACAGGCATTCACAGGACTACACTGAAAAGTATTATTACCGATTTCAAGGAAAGTAAATTAAGTATTGCTGATGCACTTCAGCTACCAGACCATGCGCTGGAGGAGCTTTTTAAAAAGGCATTTGAGACTGTACAGAGTGAGAAGTTGCAGATACTATACAACCTCTTTCCAGAAATCGATCGGGAGCTAAAGCGTAAAGGTGTTACAAAAATGCTGCTGTGGGAGGAGTACAAGAAGAAATATCCCGATGGAGTGGGCAAAAGCCAGTTCCGATTCCATTTCTCACAATGGAAAGCAACTAAGACACCTATAATGCGGCAGAACCATAAGGCTGGCGATAAGGTGTTTATCGATTTTGCTGGGGAGAAGCTTACGATCAAGGATAAAGAAACGGGCAAAGACAAGCCTGTTGAGGTATTTGTTGCCGTTCTTGGGGCCAGCCAGCTAACTTATGTGGAAGCAACAATGACCCAAAGGAAAGAAGATTTTATCCCGGCGTGTGAAAACGCATTGCATTTTTTTCAGGGCGTACCGGCTGCAATTGTCCCGGATAATTTGCGCTCGGCAGTTACAAAGAGCGACAAGTATGAACCCACAATAAATGAAACATTTGCCGACTTTGCTGAGCACTACAACACGACAATACTACCAGCCCGCGCGTACCGGCCTACTGACAAAGCTATAGTTGAGAATACCATCAAAATTGTTTATACCCGTATCTATGCGAAATTGCGAGATTGCGTGTTTAACAGCATTGAGAGCCTGAACGAAGCCATCCTTTTGCCCTTAGATGAACACAATAACCAAATCATCACCGGAAGGGATTATAGCAGGCGGCAGTATTACGAAAATACAGAGAAGTCCATTCTACTTCCTTTGCCGCATATGCGGTATGAGTTTAAAAAGCAGCTTTATGCAACCGTCGACAAAAATGGGCATGTAGCTCTGAGCCTGGATCGTCATTACTACAGTGTTCCTTATGAGCATATCGGCAAACGAGTAAAGCTAATGTTTACTAACTACAAGGTAGAGATATATTGCAATTATGTACGCGTAGCGATACATAAACGGCTCCAAAGTCCTTTCAAGTACACAACAGATAAGGAGCATTTACCACCAGCGCATCGTTTTGTCGCTGAGCTTGAGCCTGATAAGCTTTTAGTTGCAGCAGGCAATATCCATAAAGACGTTCGAACCTATGTTGCCAGAATCCTTACCCAAAAGCATCACCCCGAAAAATCGCAAAAGGTATGCCTCGGTATATTAAACCTCGCAAGGAAATACGGAAATGATCGCCTGACAAGAGCCTGCCAGCGTGGTCTAAGCTTTGGCATCTACGACTACGTAACGATTAAGAAAATACTAAACAGCGGCCTTGACATAGTCGATGATGAGGGATTGATACCGGAAACCGCTATGCCACAGCACGATAATATTAGAGGAAGTGATTACTACAAATAATAGCCAACACCGTAAAACACAGCAAATGAACGAAGCATCGTTAGACAAAATGAGAAAAATGGGCCTCTTTGGTATGCACCGGGCCTTTAAGACAAGTCTGGAATCAGGCAAGACTGAAAACTATACTCCGGATGAAATGATCTCCAGCTTGATAAATGCGGAGTGGGACGATAGAAAGAATCGTAGTATTGAGCGACAGGTAAAAAATGCTAAGTTCAGATACAAGGCCTCAGTGGAGGAAATTCAGTTCGACAACGAGCGTAACATTGATAGGAATCAGGTGATGCGGTTCGCCGATTGCTCATTCATAAACAAGAATGAGAATATTCTGATAACAGGCAGTACTGGCATCGGCAAAAGCTATATTGGTACCGCCATTGGTCATCAGGCATGCTGCCTGGGATACAAGGTTATTTACCACAGCACGCCAAAGCTGATAAGCAAATTGAAGATTGCCAAAGCTGATGGTTCCTACATCAAGGAGATAGCCAAAATTGAAAAACAGAATCTGTTAATACTTGATGACTTCGGCATTCAACCATTTGATGCGCCTGGCAGGGCTATGCTCATGGAGATAATTGAGGATCGTCACGGTAAAGGGTCATTAATAGTTACATCCCAACTGCCGGTAAGTAAGTGGTATGACGTAATAGGCGATAAAACGCTCGCCGATGCTATACTTGACAGAATAATTCATCAGTCGCATCGGGTGGAACTCGCTGGGGAGTCTATGCGTAGAAAAGCGAAGCATAAGTGAGGCATACCTTAGTGTAATTTTTATGGCGTATTTTAGTGTTGCAACACTATTGCAGCCACGAAATCGTTACCATGATAAAAAGATCGCCCGATTCTTACTGCTTACTATGTCAGGTGAGAAATGCGAACGCCAAAGGATCACATTTGACACCGAATTGTTTGCTTAAACATACTATTGGTGGACGGGAAGATTATGTAGCATACAGTATAGATGTCGAACACGCAGAAATACGTAAGGCGGCGGGCCGGGCGGCGAAGACAGCTGATACAGAGATTGTGCCTAATCCTCATGTTGCCGATCACATCTTATGTTCTGTCTGTGAGGAGTTTTTTGCACTGTTGGAAAGTGAAATCTGTCCTGAACTGAATGTGAAGATGAGGGAAGAAAGATATGCGTCACAATTCACAGTAACGCAAGTAACAAAGGATATTATTTTGAAGGAGAGCAAAAAGGCCAGTCCAAACGTGTTTAACCTTTTTATTTATTCTGTCCTTTGGAGGATATGCATTCAGCAGAGATTTCTGCATTATGAAAGCGTTATTGATCCTCGGTTTGATCAAGCATTGACAACAACTCTGCTAAGCGCCGCAGGAAAGACACTTAAGGAAATCACAGACTTAAAAGTAATTCTACCGTACCCATATATCCTCGTCACTGCCGATAAACTGGATATTACTTCAGCTACATTTGTCAACCCAAATTTTGAGCCGAGTAACCCGGAGTTATTTTATTTAGGGCGCTACTTAGCGTTGGTCTATCACGACTTTTCAGCGGCAAGTTCCCGTGTATCTATATTGCCGACTGAAGTCGTAAATAACTCTTACGTGAACCATCGATATGATAGTGGGGTTAAGGTTCTTTTTGTAGACGAGGTGACTTGGAAGACCGTCAACCAACGTTTTGTTGATAAAGGTGCGGAAAAATACAATGCTTCGAAATACAGAGGGCGGTAAATTGTCGTTTATTGACTGCACTTTATCACGCCGGGCATAGCCATTTAGTCAGTGCTGAAATGAATTGTTGCTCGGTGAGTTGCGGTTCTTCGCTAAATAGCTTGTTTTGAATATTGTTGTACTTCTCTGAAATCTGCGCTCCTGCTAAGTATCGACGAATTATTTTATTGGTGACAAACCAATAGCCCTCATGCCGCATGTCTCCTAATATCCAGCGCATGTTCTTTTCAAAATACGCAGGCTGTCTCTTAATTATTTCCGGTTGAAATCCGCCACCCTTACCATGCCCTGTTCCTAACCGATAGGTTTTGTGATACTTGATCTCAATAAAGAATAAATCAGGCTTCTTTCCTTCCCTGCATAGCAAAACATCCACCGCTTTTTTGTTATGGAGTAGCATTAACTGCTTATCTAAGGGTAGAATATGAGTAACGATAAGACGCCGGATGTGCTGTTCAAACTCTTTCTCGCTTCCAAAGGGCATAGAATGCTATTTTAAACTTTTCACTCTTTTTGCAGTAAAACGCAGCCTATCGTTAATTTCAAATCGGAACTGCAAATCTTTGATAACTGCTCTGCAATCCTCAGCGATGGCTTGTTTAACCCTACTTACGCCATCTGTGGTAAAATGAATATCCTGAAAGTAGCTCAATAATCTAATTTCAAAAGATGCTGACGGCAACCAATCAACGTCCTTCTTATAGCCAATAACCGCTACTGTTTTTGTGACCTCCATAAACGTTTGCAGTGAACGTCTATCCCATTTCATTGTCGAGCAGCTACCAAAATAAACTATCGCTCCTTTACACTTGTCCTGTAAGATATCCGCAAGTTCAGCGATGGATATCTCATCCCTACCGATAAATATCTTGCCGGGTTTACCGTGGAATGCCAACCACAGCAGCGGATATTTATTGTGAAAGTCTTTTCTTTTCCAACGTGAAATTGAAAATGCGAACTCCTGAACAGTTGAGCATCGATGGTAAACAAACGGTAATCCCTGGTAGCAATTTAGTAAATCCAGCACAGGCTTTACTGTTGTACTGTCTCTGTGGTCCCCGTACCAAATTCCCTCTAAGCAAAACACTCCTTTCATGGCTTCTTCGCTGGTTGAGTAGTCTGCGCTGGCTTGTCCCTCTCCTTTTTTTGGTCAGCAATATTAAACTGATATGTTATAGCCCAATAAGAAATTACCCACAGAAAGACCAGTATCCATATATACGCACGCTTTGCTCCTATTTCCTCTAACGCATAAAATTCATGGTAGAATGTAAAGAGAACTAATAATATGATTAGTATACCAACAACAAGGTTAGGCTGGAAAAAAATCACAATGAACGCGATGACTGTCAAGGGATGAATTGCATTCTCGACAATCAAATTCAACACACTGAGCTTGCTTATCTTCTTGTTTTTCATATACTCGTGAATGTCATCGATCTCGTCTGCCAAAATAGCGTTACTTTCAGCGTCTTTCAATATCTGCTTTTTCTTTGTGCTATATTCATGCGCACTTGCCAACCATTTACTGAACACGATAATCAAGACTGTAAATAGCGCACCAGCGAACAATTCGCTGGATTCGGCACTGAACCATATGTTTTCGAAGACTTCAGCCATTTACATTCCGAGTATTATATTACTGCTACCTACCTTCCACGAATTTCTTTATCCTTTTGTCTCTTGCATAAAGTATTTTATTCCACAACGCGATAGTTAAATTTCCAGTCGGGTCAATATTTGATTTATAATAATCTGGATTTCTTCCGGGTTTTAAGAGTGATACAAAGTAATTTTCTTTTTGAAGATGGTTCACAACCAATGTCACACGGGAAATCAGATTTAGATTCATAAGTTGCACGATGAGCTTGTTCTCTTCACTGGTCAAAAAATTCTGGGGCAATAAGTAAATATCTTTCTGGGTGCCCGCCTTACCTGTATAGTCCAATACGAACTCATCAAAAAGATAGTCCTCAATCACCAGGGGTTTTGTATTAGGTACAAAGACATTTGCTGGATTGTTTATCGGATCAAAGTTGGCCGCGATTATGGCAAATTCGAGCCACAAGTACAGATTGAATAACGCCTTTACCAGTCCTACCTCTTGATTAGATATCGTTGTATAATTCCTATCCCCAGTCTGTGCAGCAAGAATTTCTCCAACCTGTCTAAATTCGACGCCTCTGATATTTTGAGCAAAGATGAACAATACACTTTTGGGCAGACTAAAAATTGTCACTTCGTTTCTGATGACTTGAACAAACGAGTCGTGTTGCGAAAAGTCATTTGCCGTCGAAAAAAGACTATAGCTACATGTTGTCATACTTCCCGACGCAATGACATCTTTAATATTGGCCACATTTCCACTTACAGTTAGACGTACCATTCCAAATCTTATTAACTGTGCTCTACAAATATATAAATTACTCTGCTACCTTACTCAAACTCCACCTCGCCAAATCCCAGGGTTCTTCCATTCTCCTTCAGAGTGCGCTCTACATCAGGCGAAAACCCGTTGTTGTTCTCTGCCTGTATATGTAGGGTTATCTTCACGTTAGTGCCTCTGATTGCATTCAGGTGTTTCAGGATTTCCTTTTCAACACTCTCTGCATCCCGGAAGAACCGTACAGCATCCATATCCACATGGCCGAAAAACCTTGTGTTCTTTGCATTATGACCATCGGCCTCACTTACCATCCCTCCATTGCTATTCGCTACTGAGCCAGCTTGATATGTCTTACCAGAATCGGCATTTGCAGTAGTTGCACTATTTGCAGTTTGCGCATCAGCTTCGGCTTTCTCCTTTGCGAACTGTGCGGCTGCTATATCAGGCTTAACTACTAAGCCATTGCCATCAAGTGATACCTGCACATGCTGTCCGGCACGCAAACCCCTGTAGCGGCCGTTTTCTTCATCATACGATTCAGCATAGGTAAATGTATCTTTCTGCCATGAGGATAGGTTCACACCGGCTTCTATCGCTGCCCTAAGCAAATCTGCCGTGATAAGCTTCGGCAGGTATAGGTACTTTGCAAAGTCTTCCCTGAGTTGCCGTACAGCCACATTGTCGCCACGCCACAACGGTATGCCATTCAGGTTCATCTGTAGTTCAGTTGCCGCAAAATCATTGTATAGCTGAGATTGCGTAATTAGCTTCTTTGTAACCCTTGCCATGTATGCATCCTGTGCAGTTCCGTTCATCTTCGATTCATCCCAATGAACTTCTGCGCTGCCCTTATCCTGCGATGGTGTAAGAATCCAAACAAAGGTTTCGGGGAGTCGCAGCTTAATGGTGTCAAGGCCGGATTTTACCTTTCCGTCCGCTTGGTTTGACTGAAATGCGTCAAGATTGAGCGCTACCTTGTCATCGGCAATTGACTTCCATGCCAGGTACGTTCTTACTGCTTGTTTCAATTCATCAAGACGCGTCTTATCCGGTGCAAGAAAAATGAGCGTATTACGATACAGCCGTTGTGAGGAGCCCTTTGTAGTCAGAATCTCCTTTGCCTTCGCGTATGCTGCACTGTTCAGGTCTCTGGGGACATGTGCTGTTTTAATATTGAGTACGACCAGCTTCATCTCCATATCGTCGGGAACCTCTGCTGACGATGCGGGCATGATATGAACTTTTGAAATCTGCCCCTTGAGTGCTGTAAGCTGCTCCGATAAACGTTTGTGTATGGCTTCCTCAACAGCATCTTCCTTTATGTGTGCTGCCCGTTCTTCTGCTGTCCTGTTTACGTTGTTTTGCGTTGAATACCAATAGTTCCTATTCTGATGATATACATAGGTTGCCTTGTCAGCCAAGTGTCGCAGCGCATCGGTAAATACTGGTATGTTCTCGCCGGGTAAGACACTACCAAGTTTTAATCTCTGTTCATCTATACCTCTGTTGGCAGCGTTGAGCGTAGGAGCTGATCCAAAGAACAATGTGCGAGCTACTTTGCGCGTCGCTGAATACCGTCCGAGGTTGGGGAAGTCATTGTCGATCTGCTTTGGCAATGAGCTCGGCCCGTCCACGTCTTTATGGATAACGGCCTTCCAAGGCTCATCAAGATACTTCATTAGCTCGTTTTGTATCTCCATATCGTCCATCGGTACATTGGCCGGAAGTATCAGTGGCCCCTGGTCATTCTGATCCCAGAGGAAGTGTATGATCTCAGCCATGAGGCGCAGTATGCCGCGTGTCTTTTGGAACTTATCGATCTGCGCCCAATCCTTAGCCAACCTATCAAATAACTCGGGATGAATAGGGTAGAAGTCCTTTATCCTCTTTTCGTAGTCGCTGGTATGGGTTTCCGTCGGGAAGTCGGCCTTGTTGTTGCGATAAAAGTCGCCAAATGACCGAGCAGTGGTATCCCTGTTTGTGAAATGTTCTGTAGTAACAATAGGTGAGAACAAACGCCGCGTTACAATCTCAAATGATTCTTCTGTGGTAGCAGCAGACCACGGCGATTCGATGCGGCCTATAACGTTACCAAGCTCTTCCGCAGCCTGTCGGCCTCTTTCGCCGCCCATTTCTATGTTTGACGCGGGTAAGCTGATAACTACAAGTGCATTGTCCACCGACTTTGCTGCCTCGCATAAAGCCTGAGCAAACGATATGTGCGTACCATAAGAGCCACAGTTCATGCCGTCTGTTTCGTGTAGTTGCCGGGCATAGGCTACCCATTCGTCAATCAGCACAACGCAGGGTGCGTATTTCTTCAACAGTTTTACCAGCAGGTCTCCTGGGTTAGTCGCTTTCTCGTCCGCCTGCTGCACTATGGCGTAACCTTCTTTACGGCCAAGCTGCCATGCAAGTTCACCCCATAAAGTATTGACCATAGTGCCATCATCCTTTTTGTGCACAATACCCGGCGTTATGCGGTTACCCACCAACACAGCCCTGTTAACTTTTTTTGCAGGCAACGTGTAGCCCACATCATTAAAGAACCGCTCCATATCGCGTACCGACGATAAGTTCTCCTTTGAGCACAAATGGTACAGGGCGAGCAGGGAGTGCGTTTTACCTCCGCCGAAGTTCGTTTGCAGATTGATAACGGGGTTGCCACCCTTGCCGTTAAACCGTTGGAGTGCATTGGTGAGTAGCTTGCGTATGCCGTGCGTAAGATAAGTGCGGCTAAAGAAATCCACCGGCTTGCCGTATTCTCCTGCTTCTTCGCCATCCTGATACACTCTCCATAGGTCAGCGGCAAACTCTGACTTTAAAAATCTGCCGGAGGCCACATCGGGGTGAGGTTCTACCACTTGTCGCCAAGGTTTTAGCCCTCCGCTTAATGTGCTTTCCACGAGCTGTGCTTCCAGCTTTTTAGCCTTCTTTCTGGACGATTCCTCATACCTGATGCGTAGCAATTCATTCTTTTGGTTATCGGCTTCCTCCGCTTCCGGTGCAGACATGGCACTTAGCAGGCGTTCCACATTGTCGAGTACCCTAAATGCATCATCTGTATCAAAAGCATTATTCTTGCCCTGGTGGGATGCCCTGTTTCTAAATTCCATGAGTTCACTTACCCATGCCCGCTCCTGGTGTCCAAGAGTTTTCTTAAAAACCTTGTTCCATTGCTTCCAAATAATCGAAAGCAAGGCTTGTACATCCCATTCCTCGGGTTGCAGATTGCGGGAATGGTGGCCTTCCGGGAAACTATCAATGGCTTCCTGATCCCAATACTGTTTGTATTCGGCCTTCATCTCCCGGATAACATATGGCAGCAGCCCCTTGCGAAGCAGTTCCAGCCCCTTGTTCACTCTGTCAAGATTACTTAATGCCATAGTTAAAAATCAAGTTTTGTTTGTACTCCTTTGTGGTCTTTGATGTTGAACGATTCAGCTACGATCTGATTCCACGACAACACAAGGCTGTTATATGCCTGCGCTTCTGTTGCCCAACCTTTCTTTTCGCAAATCGTAAAGAGGCGGTAAGCCAGTTCCCTCGCTACATCTGCGCTTGCCCCAAGCTTCTTATACAGCTTTGCTGCTCCCGTCTCACCGTTCTCCTGTAATTGCTTAATCAAATGTTGTGTCAGTTCCCATACCGGAATTCTGTTATCGGTAGCCGGGTCCCAATCTGACCTTAATTCTTCCCGTGAGATAAGTTTCACTTTACCGCCACCAGACTTTACAATTCCAGCATGTACAAGCGCATTGACTGCCGTATTTCGCGCTCTTCCCAAAGCATCCGCATCACCAAATGCACCTTCATTAAACGTATTTTGTTCAAACCATGATATTGCCCACCGGGTCTCCACATCAAAATCGCCTTCCTGTTCAGCTAAAATTTCGTCGAGTGTTTTGTTGATAAGGGATAAAGCCGTTTTTACTGTCATCGGCTTACCGTCTTGCTCCATGATTTTTTCGTATCGGGAAAATATGCTCATACCCGGCCCAATTGTAGCTTGAGCCATATCTACCGGTGCAAGATTGCTATGTTGTAATACCTCGATTGAATTGGGGAGTTCGCGCTTTAAAATCTGTAGGTACTCACGCCTCGTTATTGTTGGAGCACTCGCAGAGCGAGGTCGACATGCTAACACGATATAACTTGTCAGCGCATTTGTTCCCATCGCAACCATTCTCCACTTCTGCGAGGCCTTTATAGGCCATGTAGCTGTAATTTGAAAGCCTCCATTAACAAGCCCTTCCAACAGGGTTTCCCAACCAGTTGATAAATTAATCTCCTCGGCACCAGATGTATCCTCATCGTTGCTGTCTTCGTCCTCATCTTGCTTGAACGCATAATAAACAGTAAGTGGGAATCTATCATCCAGTCCTGCTTTAAAACTGGAAAAGGCTGCCCTAAATCCTCCCTCAAAATGCTCCTTAGCAGCTTCTTTACTCCCATACCTAAAGTCAGATGCAACAAGTTCCTCCATCTTAGGGACAAGCACAGTGTTTAATATTTCTGGCATTTTGTCTCTTAAGCCATGCCTCAACCAAACATAAAAGAAATCGGATATGTCGGAATAACCTATGTTGTCATAATAAGGTGGGTCAGTGCTGAGCAAAAGGTGCTTATTATCAAAGCTGTATTTGGCTGCATCATGTTGTACAATCTGCTGCTGTTTAGAAATCGTTGTCAAAGTAACTTCAATCGATGACTTTGTGATGTCGACAGCGTTAAGCCAACTAATAGCTTTCGGCTCTAAAATGTTTGCCTCTGCAAAATCCCACACCATTGGTACAGATTGTCGTGTAAACAGATGCATTTGCTGGTCTCCACTTGGTTTCCAGGTACTCAAGCTACAGTTAAAATCAACTAATCTGTCAACGGTCAACACCAAAAAAAATTGAATTGCGTTAGCATACTCTAAAGTACCACCATCTGCGATGACCTTGTCAGCCACTTTCTCAATAATATCATGAAGGGTTGTCAAGGCTAATAACTGTCTCTTTGAAAATAGTTTCCAATGCCTATCCATCCCATACAATTGAACCCTAAAACCAAGTGCCTTTTCAGGTAAGTTTGTTTCTGGCACCCAGTTTGGTTCAGCACTTAATGCTATTGTTTGCTGCTCCGATGTCGGACTTGTGTAGGTTTTGCCCTTCCCACTGTCTACAACCATTCCAATTAAAACTTGACCCATTCTTCCCGCACGGCCTTCAGCCCTAACATAATCCAGTTTTACTGCTTGGGTGCAGCATATGCAGGTTGCACCACTGCGATTTACAGTAGTTTTTACTGGTGGAACTCCCTCCAAAACTTCGTAACCAATGATTTCGTTCCCATCAGTTGACCTTACGATAATAGGATTTGAGTAGACGTTTGGTTTCTTCTTGCTACTCAGGACAAACGAACGCACCAGCGGCATATTTGCACCACAGGCGGGGTTGGGGCATTTAACCGTTCTTGCCCACAGCCACGTAATTACTTTATATTCCTTTGACCCAATTTTGGCCTTGGGATAGAACTTTCCAATTGCTTTTTTAGCTTCTTCATTTACCCAATCACCATAGTATTTCACATCTTCGGCTAACCCGGCAGCAAGATGATAATCTTTTATCCCTTTACTGTTCTTAGAAACCGGATTTATTGGCTGGTTGTTTGCAAATTTTGGAAGAATTTCTAACTGAGCCTTGTTAATCAGAACAGCCACAGGATTTAAATCTGAAGCCTGAACCGTCAACCCTAACCGCATTGCTTCCAAAGGAATAGACCCACCTCCCGCAAATGGGTCAAGAATTGTGGGTAGCTTGCCGTTACAATGCTTTAGTATTTCATCATGTGCTTCTTTGAATATACTTTGCTTGGTGTGTATTTTCTTCTGACATAGTCTTCTGATTATATCAAACAGCCTTTCGCGTTCAGTTTCTTGCGCTTCTTCGGTAGGAAATTTATCAAGGTTTGAGGATGGGTCATCCACTAACGAAGCAAACAAAACTGCTCTTGCAGCAGGCAACGGAAGGCGTGCCCACCAGTGGTGAAGCCCTTTTGGGTGTGCGCCAATGCCAGGCATTTTGTCATACGCCGACATGTCGTTTATAATATCAAGCGGCAATGATACTTCTATCAATTTCTTTGTCATCGTCCTATGGTAGCATTATAGTTCTGCGATGAACTGTTTTAGTTAATAAGTCTTTTACGTTAAAGTTGATGGATGTTACACCAAAGTCCGGCTCAAATTTGAATGCATGCTGTATGTAATGCACTTCCACACGTTTCCCGTCAACAAACGCCAACGCAACAAAAAACTGTTCGGGTAAATTTAATCCGTATATAATTTCATTCTTAGTGATCGTTACGGTAATTGCATCTTTATTCCTGCCCTTCACCTCAATAAATCTGAGATTACCGGTAGTGCTGCATGTACTCTCAATGTCGTAGCCTATCTTCTCCTTACTGCGGTCTCTCGTGGCATTGTTCAGTTCTTTCTCTACCATGAATACCGCTTCCATTGCGGCACGTTCTACAGCGGCCTTTTCTTCCGGCGATGCAAACCCCTGCTCCTTATAATCCTCTGCAGCTTTTTTTGTCAGCCATGTTGCAGGTAATACCAGCGCTCCTCCGATAACGACTGGCGGCCTCGATGATATTTTCAACTCCTCTTCCAAGTCCTGATTGCGCTTTTGAAGCCTGCCTTGTAATTCATCTGCCCGTTTCCGCGCTTCATTGGAGTTCAATTTCGCATTGGGCTTGCCAGCATCTTCCTGATGTTTCAGGTCTCTGGCACGGTGATCCCAAAAACGAATCTCATTTGTCAGTCTGTCGTGTACGGCAGTCTTTGTTTTCTCCACCAGATATTGTCTGTTCTTTTTCACCCTGTCCAGATGCTCACGTGCTATGGTGCCGATAGCAAATGATTTTATCTTGTCCTCCACATTGCTTTTCAGCCATCCTATCTCTGCCGTCACCATGAGTAGCTCCGCAAGTTCTTCTTCTGTTGCAGCGCGGTAATCAAGATAAGGCGCATATCCAGCCTGTGTGATGTTCCCGTTCTCGTCCTGTTCCAAAAAATGCACTTCCTTTGATATGGTGCGCCTGCCGCCACCTTCAAGCTGGCGTGCGTCCTGCACACTGTTTTCAAGGTAAAATAACAGTCGCGGCTTGCTATCAGGATTGATCTCATCGATCAATATAGTTCCTTGTTTCAGCAGGTTGAAACTTCGCTCCATCATCAGGTCTATCGTAGCATCAAGCAACGGATGCCCAGGGCAAATGAATTCAGCTAACGGCTTTCCGGGTATTCTGATGAACTCCTTATGGAAGGTAATACGCTCGTAACTTTTTAGTATAGGCTCTCTTGTTCCTATAATTCTGTCGCGGTTACGTATGTCGGCGGGCACGTGCAGTACCTGGTACCTTCCGCGCTCCTTTTCTACAGCGTTACCGCCAAGAGACTTGAATGCCGTAAGGAAGAAATCGGCTACGAAGTGCGGCTGTAGCTTGCGCGCCTCTGCACGTTCCATTTCTTCCCTGATCGTTTGCACATTAGCCTTTGTAAGCGTTACAGCATACAGTGCCCGCTCTTGTAGTATTTTCTCCAAGTGCGCGCGGTCTAACGCTATATCCAGTACCCTGTCGAGGAAAGCCCTGCGTTCCGGGTCATTGCCATAACGGATTGCTTCTATTAGTAAGTCCCGAAGGCTCCTATTTTCAAAACTCATCTCCCCCAGCACATCAAACACCTGCCCCCCAAGGGATGTGCGCTCGTTTTCCAGCTTTTCAAACAGCCGGTGCCACACTTCCCCCTCACGGGTTTGGTGCGCCACAAGGTTCCACAGACGGCACACTTCTGTCTGGCCGATACGGTGTATGCGCCCAAATCTTTGTTCCAGCCTGTTCGGGTTCCACGGCAGATCGTAGTTCACCATCAGGTGCGCTCTTTGCAGGTTGATGCCCTCACCGGCAGCATCTGTTGCTATCAGGACAGATACATTTACATCCTGTGTGAACAGGCTCTGTGACTTCTTACGGTCTTCCCTGCTCATGCCTCCCTGTATCGTTACTACTGCGTCCTGGCTGCCCAGCAGTGTCCTGATCTTTTGCGCGAGATAGTTTAGCGTATCGCGGTGCTCGGTGAAAATAACGAGCTTCCTGCGGCTCTTATGCTCGTCAAACATCCATTCGTTCTCAGTAAGAATGTTCGACAACTCTTCCCACTTCCTGTCCATGCCGGAAACCTTTACCCGGTGAGCAAGGTCTTCCAGATTCCTGAGTGTAGCGATTTCCGCTTCCAGTTCTGCTATGGTTTGTGCAGTTGTTGCACGGTCTGTAAAGTCATTCTCGATCTGTTCCTGTTCATCAGCATCCGTATCCTCCACAAAGTCCTCAATGTCATCTTCTTCATCTACCGAAGGTAACTCCTCCTGCCGCAGGTTTACGCGGTGAAACAGCCGCTCCTCCTCAAGACGAGCCTGTAGTCGCTCCCGTCTTCTGCGTAGTGATTGATATATAGCTTCCGGGGACGATGCCAGGCGACGTTGCAGTATCATGAGGGCGAAGCCAACGGTACCGCGCCTGCCTGATTCCAACGCATCAGCCCTGTTAAACTGCTCCCTGACGTAATTAGTAACCTGCGCATATAGCTGCTCCTCTGCTTCAGACAGATCGTAGGGTACCGTAATAGCGATCCTTTCTGGGAATAGGGGTTTACCGTCAAACTTTACCAGTTGCTCTTTAAGCAAACGGCGCATGATGTCCGATACCTCCACAGTGTGAACGCCATCCCTGAACCTGCCCTCAAATCTATCGCCATCTATTAGTGCCAGGAACAGTTGAAAATCCTCCTCCTTGCCATTGTGCGGCGTTGCTGTCATCAGCAGGAAGTGGCGGGTACGTGCCGATAGCAACTGACCCAGGCGATACCTCTTGGTAAACTTCACCTCACCGCCAAAGAATGAAGCAGACATCTTATGTGCCTCATCCACGATTATCAAGTCCCAATCCGTTACCCTAAGCTTGTCCTGTAGCTCCTGATCGCGGCTCAACTTATCCAGCCTGGCGATAACAAAGTTCTCTTCGTTGAACCAGTTGCCGGTCCGGGATGCGTTCAGCTTGTCGTTTGTAAGTATCTCGAACGGTAGCTGGAACTTTTGAAACAGTTCATCCTGCCATTGCTCAGCCAGTACCCCCGGAGACACGATAAGTACCCGTTTGGCATCGCCCCGTATGTACAGTTCTTTGATGAACAGGCCTGCCATGATCGTTTTCCCCGCCCCTGGGTCATCTGCGAGAACGAACCGCAATGGCTGACGGGGTAGCATGCTGTCGTAAACAGCCGTTATCTGGTGCGGCAACGGCTCAATCATGGAGGTATGAATGGCCATCATAGGGTCGAAGATGTAGGCAAGTTGTATGCGGTACGCCTCCGATGCGAGCTTAAACTGGCTGGACGGCGCAGTAAAGCTCCACGGTGCCGATTGCTCCGCTATGTGGAGGTGGTGCTCGTTATCCCGGTAGAGTATCTCGTTATTAGGTATCCCGAGGCCGTCCTTAAAGGTGATCTCTATTACATCAGCCCCGTGCCATATGGCGTCTATCACCTCAACGGTTTGATTGGGGATGATTCCAGATAAGTACGTACCTTTGGTTATGCTTTCAAGTTTGGTCATGCGGCCACAAGTTGCGTGATAAGCCACGGGTTGTGGGCCGGGGTACCCCAGCTTTATTTCTCACTGGAAAGCATTATAGACATCGGCATAACCCGTTTATCTAACCGTTTTCGGTTAAAGAGATACAGCAGCGTAAATATAGTATCTGTACGGCACAAGTTGAAGCATTTCGCTATATAATATATCGTCATTTTTAGGGTATCAGGAGGCCGAAACCAGATTCGGGAGTAGATGTGGTAACTTTTGGGTCATTCCGGTGTATCTTAGGTCTGAACGGGGGTTATATTACGCTATGTATATATATATATGGGGGTCGGATACCTTCCCAACCATCCAAGGGGTCAAAACGGCCTGTTTGGGGTGCCCCCATCACGCATATCTATCTGTTTAGATGGGGTAGGTGTATGTATAACAGCCCATTATGAAGATAGATTTGGTTATATGGAATACATGTTGTACATTTGCAATATCAACATCAGAATCGGCCCGAAGTTATCCATCAGGGCCTGCGAACAAGGGTAGAAAGAAGGTAAGGAAACGGGTAGAAGGTCGCAGAAAATCAACGGAACAAGTATACTATAACAGTTATTTAAACCAAACTGCCTGCATATGGGCTTAAGCTACCCATATCGTATAAGGCGGAGCTGTGGATGATATCCCCGGCATGGAAATGCCATGCCCTTAACAAGTGATTTATGCCGCCCGGCATATGTGAAAAGTGTATAGGAAGAATCGACTGACATTGAGACAAAACTTAACAATGAAACCAATCAACTACTACGATTTCGAGTATTGGAAAATGTTCGACCCTGATGAGCCTGAACTCCACGTGTCGAATATGGGGAGAGTTTGCAGAATGGTGCCCAGCCGGGATTACCCGCATGACATAGAAAAACAAATCATCGAACCACAAATGGATAAGTATGGCTACTTGTACGTGACCATCGGGCACTGCCATATATGTTCAAAGTACATCCATAGGCTTGTGGCAATCCTGTTCCGCAACCCGGAATGGGTGGTAAGGGGCGTTCGCCACATAGATGGCGATAAGACAAACAACACGCCGTACAACTTAGAATGGGTGGCTGAATGGGAACAAATGGAATTTGCCAGGGCATCCGACCCACTATTTATTTAACAGCAGCAGAGCGAAGGAGCACGAAGAACCGGAAAAAACCAATGACGATGTTCAATGATATACCGTGGCAACAGAAAAATGGCGGCCAGTTACAGGTTATTGCGGCTGCTATGAAGTAAGCTCTATAGGTAGAGTTAAAAGTATAAGCAGGGTTATCAATTTCCCTGACGGAAAGACAAGAAGGGTTAAGGAAAAAATAATGTCGCCGAAGCGTAGCAAAGATGGCTACTTATCGGTAGCGCTGACGAATCGTGGAACTAAGAAGATGCATTATGTACACAGGTTGGTTGCCGGGGAGTTCTTACCGAATCCCGGCAACTTGCCGGAGGTCAACCATATTTCAGGCTGTAAAGAAGATAACAGCGTCGGGAATCTTGTTTGGGTCAACCGTCAGCAGAATATGCGCCATGCGTTTGACACCGGGTTGTGCAGCAACAAGGGGGAGGGCCACTGGCTTGCTGTGCAGGTCATCGACAATGAGTTAGATCAAAGATTCCCGACTGTGGGAGAATGGTGTGAAGCCCGAGGTATTAGCCGTTCCTCCGGCAGCAACATTTTAGCAGGAAGAAGAAGAAGCAAAACCATAGACATAACCCGAATAAGCCGGGTAGATAACAACCAAACAAATGACAACAAATGATACAAACAGTCAAACAGTACAGGCATCACATGCCGGGGAAGGAGTAATAGAACGGCTGCAAAGTGCAGAAAGTGCAATAGCGCAAAACGAAGAGGTGCTCGAACTGACACCGATGATACCCGAGGAAGTTTATAGTAGCATCCCAGGGTTACTCAAGGATGGCTGTGACGTTTTCACAGGTCGGGAGCGAGATGTTTTTCTGACATCGGCGCTTGCAGTATTAAGCGGATGCTTTTCCACTGTATCCGGTCTATATGATCAAAAGGAGATGCACGCGAATCTGTTTGCGATGATCATTGCGGATGCAGCAAGTGGCAAAGGAATAGCCACTCATGGCAGAGATTTGGCACAGCCGATACATGATGCAATGATGAAAGCTGAAGGCGAGAATGCAGCGACCGCAAGACCATTTATTATACCGGGTAACAGCAGCTCTGCCGCTATCATTAAGCATCTGTCGCAGTCGAGTGGGATAGGGCTCATCTTTGAGACTGAGATAGATACACTCACGAGCACTCTGAAGCAGGATTGGGCAGGACATTCGGATTTGTTCCGCAAAGCGTTCCACCATGAGCCTGTATCATACAGCCGTAAGCTGAACAATGAGTACATAGAGATTTCAGCGCCGCAGCCATCAATGGTTTTAACGGGTACCCCGGGACAAGCAATCACCTTGCTCGGGTCGGCTGAAAATGGTTTGGTCAGCAGGTTCATGTTCTATGCGTATCGTGTCCCGCCTGTTTGGAAGGACGTGTTTGCCGCAGATGGAGTAAACCTTACGGCTCATTTCAAAACACTGTCCGAGAGGACATATAAGGTGGCGGAAACCGTGTGCAGAGCGAAGGTGAGCTTTAAAATGACCACTGAACAGCAGGCAAAGTTCCACGATACATTCACAGCACGAATGGAGCAAATCAAGGCCATTGACGGCGATGTTGTCAGCTCATTAAAAAGGTTGGGTCTGATTGCATTCCGCATTGCAATGGTGCTATCAGTTATCAGAGCTGTGCAAGGCGATAATGCGCCAGCAGCCATCGTCTGTGCCGATGTGGACTTTAATGCAGCGATGCTTTTATCCGGCGTATACCTGGAGCATGCGCTGTATGTTGTGGGGCTGCTCCCTCGGGCCAGTCAGATGCAAGGTAGCATCGAACGGCTTTACGCGGGTCTTCCCCCTGAGTTTGATACTCGGACAGCAAAGAATGTGGGTAGTCGCATCGGGATCAAGGACAGGGCAGTAGGATACCATCTGATAGATCTTATAGCGGCTAAGAGGATCGAGAAGGTAAGGCACGGTCATTACAAGAAGGTGTAACGCCGGGGCAATAGTGTGGCTGAGCAGTGGTTGCACTATTGCTGTTTATGCAGAAAGGGAGGCGACCCCTCCCTTTCATTGCATAAGCTCTATGAGAAGGCGCAGAGTATAACTACAGGCCAAAGGACGGGGTAATCTCTGCCGTAGGCCTCCAACCAAAACCATTAAGACATGACAACGATAACAGTCGTTAGCAAGTTTGTTAAACACGCAGGGTACGCCACCTTAGGCGACCTGTGGCAGGAAATAAGGAATCCCAAGTTAGCAGAGGACTTTAAGCGATTGAGGGCTTCATATCAAGCAGGTAGGCACAGTGAATACAAGGCTCAGAAGGAAGACCTCATCGCGTTTATTATAACCGGCATGTACGATAGCCCAAGACATCCAAGCTCATTGACGGAATACAGCCGTATGATGATTCTTGATTTTGACCACCTCGGCAACAAGCTGGAAGCTGTCAGGGAGGCAGTTACGGCTGATATTCATACTCTGGCTTGCTTTCTTAGTCCGAGCGGAGACGGACTGAAGGCTATCGTAAAGGTTGATTCCAGGCCGGAAGATCATAAGGATATGTATAGGGCGGTTGCGGAATACTATGAGGATGTAACTGGCGTTGAGCCTGATAGTACAGGCTGTAACATTAACAGGTTGTGCTTCATATCATACGATCCCGACCTGTACGTGAATGAACAATGTGAGCAATTCAAGATAGCTGAAATGGTTCATCGTGTCCGACAGATGGAACTGTTCTGATGCGCTTAAATGAAAGGTGAACGGGCTGTTTCTTGGGTTTCAAGAGACGGCCCGGTCCACGTTTTAAGGTACCCCGGATACTTATCACAGTACTGCGGCTATGACTTGCCAATGCTCAGGACTTTAATAGCCCAGGCAATAAGCCTTATGATATAACAGAAGATGATGAAACCAACGAACCATGTCAGTTCTTCATCGGCAGAATGGATTACCATCGAGTTGATGATAGATGCTACTGCACCACCTATACAGATGCCAACTGCTATCAGTATCTCCTTTGCTATTGTACGCTTTGTTTTCTGCTCCATCACTGTATACTTGGTTGGTTGCAGTTGAAGCTTCCCGTTACAGTCTTGCTGCCAGATGTGTTGCTTAGCCACATGGTAAACGTGCCTGACACATTACTGCTGCCGCAGGTTGTAGTAGTGAATACGGCCGTATCTACCGTGTATGATTGGCCCCCGTTAAAGTTCTCGATGTACTGGCCTGCTGTGGTGTTCCTGTAGATTACATACGACCCTATGCCTGATGCTGGGCCGTTCTCTGCCGTGATGCCGAGGTAGAATGGTAGGCTTGTTGTAATGGTGGAAATAGACAGCACAGAGCCAGTGCTAAACTTCTGCACGGATAACAGCACATACGGCTGTGTGGGGCTTAGTGTTCCAACACCACTATCCGTGTACACAGTACCGTTATCCGTTACGGTTACTTTGTTAGCGCTGCTGGTCGTGTTGGTGGTGTTGCTGCTTGGTTTTGTGCATGCTGCAATGGTGAGCAGGCTAACTGCGATGATGTACTTCTTCATGCTTGGTTTTTGTTTATGGTTGGACAATAAAATACCCGGGTGGTTGACATCTTACCCGTATCCACAGGCGTCGGAAGAAGCCCATACTACCAAGCAAGCACAACACACCCAGGCGTAACCTGGGCATGTGCTTAACCTCCTTGGCAGTATCTTCTCAGCTTCCGACTTTGTGGATACCGGGATGGTTTTGCAGATGCAAAAACCAATATGTTTATAATGTTATTACCTTATATGCGCTCGTTTTGTTTGCGCCAAAATTAATCAATACTTTAATAAGTAGGTGTAGGCTAAACCCACACCTACCAATCAATGAATAAATGCCAACGGGTTCGCCATAAAATCGAGTAGTCCGATTGCAAGACCAATAAGCACGATTTGAAAAAGCACCCGCAAGACAGCGACGATTGTTGAAAACAAATTTTTCATATGTAGTTATTAAGGATAAACAATACTATTTGAATACAGCAGCGATCACCTTTTCATTGGCCTCATCAATGCTCCTTTTGTCATAATTGTCCAAGTAGATACCGGTTACGCGATTGCCATACTCATGACCCAGGGCTTCTGCTATTAGGTCTTTGGAGTACCCCAGTGATCTGGCAATATTCGCCCAGCTATACCTTGCATAGTAGGTCGAGATACCCTTAGGTATATTGAGGTCTTCCGCGATCTTCTTTATATAAGTATTACATAATCCAATAGCCAGTTGTGTCTTATGGATGAGCTCAATCCCTTTGAACTCTGGCGCAAGGACCGGTAACAGATAGTGGGTATCTTTATTCCACTTTTCAAATAGCTCCTGTGCCTGTGTATGAAGTAGAATTGAGTATATCTTATGCGTCTTTCGCCTCGAAAACGTTACCCTTCCATCCACTATGTTCTTTTTGGTAAGAGTCAATAAGTCCGCGAAGTTTATCCCGATGAGGCAAAAGGAAAGTAGAAATAAATCCCTATTAAATTCCGTTACACCAGAGCAACGATAGTTAGCTATTTGTCGCAACTCCTCTGTTGTCAGTGACCGTGATCGGGTAGGGCGATGCATTATTTTGAACTTCTTGAACGGATAGTTTTCCGTAATATCCTCATTGATAGCCTTGTTGAATATAGCCCGGATGGTTCTAAGGTAAATTGCAATAGTGTTGACGCCGATACCGCGCTGCAAAAGGTCATTTTGAAATGCCGTAAGATAGCGGTAGTCAATATCCTCAAATGTGACGTCTTTCTGCTTAGTGTAACGGAGTAAGACCTCTATGGCTGTGTTATATACGATCGAGTTGCCTGATTTACCGGCCTTCTCTAACTCCACCGATAGCTTACTGCCATATTCGATTATGGACTGCTTGTGCTTTTTCTTCCGTGGCTGGGTTAGCTCTATGCCAAAAAGTATCTTCTTGTCAAGGTCTGCCTTCTCAATGGTGATTTTTGAATTGTAAAGCTTATAGTTGGGGCATGCCTTACGCACAACCTGTGCTTCTGCATCCCATTCACTTTCTTTGAGGTAGATGCTCAGCGACTTTTCAGTGCTCCTGGTACCTTCGTACATCCTGACTTTTAAAGGATACTTGCCATCCTTTGGAGAACGTCGTTTGTCTAATAAGATTTTGTAATTCATGTTCAAGTTTGTTCAAGCTTGAACATAGATGCTCGGGAGATATTGCTATCTTTAACCTATAAAATCAATACAAAATTGGCTGAAACGAGCCACTGGCGAGGCTTCCCAAGCTGAGGGTCGCGGGTTCGAGTCTCGTTTTCCGCTCATAAAGCCTCCTCGCAGAGGCTTTTCTTATTTATACCACTATTATGACAATGTGAATGTTTAATATACGTACCTTCACGCCTCATTTTTTAAAATAATAATCATTTACTAATGTTTAAGAAGTTTGTCTGTCTGTTTTCTTCTCTTTTTCTTACTTCGCTACTCTCCACTGCGCAACAACAATGTGGTACCGATGAATATTATCGCGACCTGGTGAAGAAGTATCCTTTGCTGGCACAATTTGAAGAGCAGTTCAATGCTCAGCTTGCTGATCGTTTTGCACGCAAGACCTCATCAACACCTGATACGGCAACATATGATGTGCCTCTTGTGATACATGTTGTTCATGATTATGGCGCCGAATATCTTAGCGACGATGTTCTTTACGATGCCGTAAAGTATTGGGGTGTTGTATTCCTGGCGGAGAATGCCGATACGGCAAATGTGATCGTACCTTTCAAGACATACATAGGCAATCCGAAGATCAGGCTGCACCTCGCAACCATCGATCCCAATGGCAATCCCACAAAAGGCATTGTGCATGAACGATCTTACCTTACCAGCAATGCCGATGACCAGGCCAAATACAATCAATGGCCACAGAATAAGTATATAAACATTTGGTTTATCCGCAAATTTGGTTCCGGGTCTACCGGGGCTGCTGCTTATGCATTACTCCCTGCTTACGCAGCCTATGTGCCGGAGTATGATGGAATCATCGGTTTGTATTCTTATGCCAATTATGCCAAAGTCATTCCACATGAATTAGGGCATGTACTCAACCTGTCGCATACCTGGGGAAATACCAACAATCCTGCGGTAGCCTGCGGCGATGATGGTGTTGATGATACACCGCCAACACTGGGGCATAATCCCGTTGGCTGCACAGCAGGTGCATTGTATGATACTACCTGCGCAACAGGATACTTGAAAAAATATAAGGATATCTACGGAGCGGATTCGATTGTTGACTACCCGGATACAGCAAATTCCCAGAACATCATGGATTATACCTATTGCCAGGAAATGTTCACGAAAGGGCAGGTAGATCGTATGCGCAAATCTATTACCAGTTCGGTAGCCGGGCGCAGCAACCTGATATCTGCTGCTAATCTTGCTGCTACAGGTGCCCTTGATCCAATGCCTGACCTTCCCCCTATTCCAGACTTTGTATTGTACAAGGCTGCTGATGTTGGTCTGGTTACTGATCCGCGCACATACTTCCTGACCACAGACAATCCGGCAAGTTTCCAATTCAGGAATACCAGTTGGAACGATACGATAACAGATGTTTCCTGGACTTTCTCGAATGGCGCAACCTTGCCAACATCCACAAGCGCTGGTTATGTGATCAATAAATTCTCGCAACCGGGTTGGGTTACAGTATCCCTCACCGCGCGTGCTAACTCAGGCAGCACTACATTGGTAGACGACCATGCAGTATACGCTGCAGATCCGGTTGCTGTCGGAGGTATGGGTTATTTCCAGGAGTTTGCAACCCCCGATGCTTATGCCAACTGGCCTATGTTCAATTATTTTAAAAATCAATTTCGCTGGGAATCATATTCCGGCGCCGGCTATGGCGACAATTCATGTGTGCGCTATCGCTCATACGATACTTCTCAGCGCATATTCGGCGTTGCTACCGGCGATTATGACGATTTTGTTACACCGGCGTTCGATCTGTCAGGTGTTCCGGACAGGGTGTTCCTCAACTTCTTTACAGCCGGGGCTTATACATCTGCCGGCAGCTCTTTAGGGGGCATGGACTCGCTGCAGGTACAGGTAAGTACAAACGGCGGCACTGTATGGACCAGGCTCGCGGGCTTCAGCGGTAATGATCTGGCTAACAATGGTAACAGGGGAACAGAGTTCATACCAATATCCTCCGGACAATGGAAGGCGAGGGGAGTTGCTGTACCGGCAGAATACCGTACCTCCGGTACATTTTTCAGATTTCATTATTACCCTGGCGCAGAAGGTAATGATCTGTATCTCGATAAAGTCTATTTATATGCTTTTCCGGCAGGTGTGAAAGAAACCTATGATACTAATGGCTCATTCAGCATTTTCCCGAATCCTTCGGCTAATGGAACGAGCATGGTCTTCAAAACCGGTGCCGATGGTCGGGTAGCATACTCTGTTAAAGATGTTACCGGTAAATTGGTGTATACAACAGAAAAGACGATGTCTCCAAATACCATGCAGCAGGAAGAACTATCTCGTGACATTGTCCCATCGGCAGGTATCTACTTCGTTACGCTGACCATAGACGGAATGAATTCGACCCGAAAACTGGTTGTTTATTGATAAGATCATAAAAACAGGTGGAGAAGGTGCTTACAGGCACCTTTTTTATTGCGACAGGCTGTACCTTCTTATGCGTCTTATATTGATGTAATGTGCTGCAATAAGCCCGGCGGAAGCAAGATATGCAACTGAATGCAACCATGTGCTGAATATAATGGAGCATGCAAGCAATGTCCAAAATATCCATAATGCTATCTTGATCTCTTTAAAACGTGTATGTCCGGCTGAATGGTACACGGCGGCGAAACTGATCACCAGGAATAGATAATCTAGCTTTTCCCACCATGCAGGCAGTTGATGTGCCGTGTCAGAGACCCAGAACTTCATCAGGAATAAAACAGGCACAACCAGGCAGTGCGCCATGCAAAGCACAGCACTGGCGATACCTGCCTTATCAGAACCCGTAGATATCTGTTGTTCTTGAGCTGCCATTTTCTATCACGCAAATATAGGATAATATTTTCTAAACGCAACTTTGTTGCATTTGTATTATATTTGCGTTATTACATAACTATCAAAAAAGGCTTATATCTTGTTAAGATGGATGCACTGCAACAGATCAGGGAGAAAGGATTAAAAGTTACGCCGGCGCGTAAGGAAGTAATAAATGTGCTGACAGGCAGCCATATGGCTTATGCTCATGCAGAGCTGGAGCAGCTATTTGATAAGATGGACAGGGTGACGTTGTATCGTGTATTAAAGGACTTCGAAGATGTGGGCCTGGTGCATAAGATAATGGATGTAGATGGCGTAACAAGGTTTGCGGCATGTAAGCATAGTTGCCCGGATAGTCATCATGCCGATGAACATGTTCATTTCAATTGCAATACCTGTCATAAGGTATTTTGCCTGGAAAAAGTGCACTTGCCTGAATTGAAGATGCCGGTTGGTTTTAAGGCTATCGGGTTACAAACATTGATATACGGGTTATGTAAAAACTGTAGTGTGGCATAATGATAGCTTCGGGTGTAAGAAATATCATTATAAAATATGCAGCCATTTCGTGGTTGTCATTTTTGCTGCTCATGGGCAATACACCCATGGAGTTCATTCACCAGTTTGCCGATCATAGCGATACGGTACATGAAGTGCATAAAGGGCTGGTAATAGAGAAAAAGCACAAGCACTGCGCTTTTTTGTCGCTCACCATCGATGCTTTTATTAATGATTACCGGTTACCGGTGATCACAATATTATTTTCGGGGTACTTTACAACACGTATCCGTTTTTCAGAACATTACCTTTTCAGGGCTATTTATTATAACTATCTCCGTGGCCCGCCTGTTTCTTTGAGTTTATTATAGTGATCTGATCATGTTTTACCACGCGTAAACATTTTTTGCAGCCATTGCGGCTGCTATTTACTAACATATCTCAAAGATTATGAACAAACACATTTATATATGCATATGGCTGCTTTTTATAGGTTCAGCCGCTTTTTCTTTTCCTCCCGGTTGTTCTCTGAAAGGCATTGTCAGAGATAATAAAGGATTACCGCTACAGGGAGCTATTGTTGAGTTTCCTGACCTAAAGACCGGAACTGTTACAGATAGTAATGGCCGGTACGTTCTTGGCGGACTTCCCAAGGGGCGTTTCATTGTTACTGCAGGCATGCTGAGCTATGCGAAGTCAGCGATCACCATCAACATTACGGGAGATAACAGCCAGGATTTTGTGCTTAGCGAAACTGCTATTGAAAGTAAAGAGGTGATCATTACCGGGCAATCCAAGGCAACCGAGATCAACAGGAGCCCTGTACCTGTAGTCGCCGTCAATAGTAAGTTTCTGCAACAAAATATGAGCAGTAATATTATTGATGCTATCGCCAAGGTACCGGGCGTTTCTGCTGTAACTACAGGCCCTAATGTATCGAAGCCGTTCATTCGGGGATTAGGGTTCAACCGGATACTCACGCTATACAATGGCATGCGGCAGGAGGGCCAACAGTGGGGCGACGAACATGGCATAGAGGTAGATGAATACAGCATTGATAGAACGGAGCTTGTAAAAGGTCCATCGAGTCTTATTTATGGCTCCGATGCTCTCGCCGGAGTAATTAATCTGTTGCCCGAGCGGCCTGCTCCCGATGGGAAGATAACCGGTAGCATCAATGCCGGATACCAGGGAAATAACCGGGAGTTTGCAGGGTCTGCAATGTTGTCGGGCAACAGGAATGGGTTCTACTGGCTGGGGCGCGTGACACATAAACAGGCGGGAAACTACGAGAATGCGGTTGATGGCCGTGTATACGGAACAAGCTTTAATGAAACTGATGCTAATGGCTCATTGGGCATCAATAAGAAATGGGGATTCTGTCACCTGGATCTGAGTGTGTTCAACGACCTCCAGGCCATTCCCGATGGCAGCCGTGATTCTGCCACGCGGATGTTCACAAAGCAAATATCGGAAGCTGATACTTTCCGTCCTGTGGTCAGCGCATCCGAATTGAACTCATATGCCATACCCGCATTGCATCAGCTCGTGCAGCACTTCAGGGCAATGTCATCCAATAATTTTCATGTCGGTACAGGATTATTATCTGTTAATCTCGGGTTCGAACAGAGCTTCCGCCGTGAATTTGGACATCCCCAATTCCCGGATATCCCTGCATTGTTCCTGAAGTTGTATACCACTACCTATGATATCAAGTACTACTTTCACGATCTCAAAGGGTGGGACGTAACACTTGGATTAAATGGTATGTATCAGTCCAATGATGTAACCGGGGGAACAGAGTTCGTCATTCCATCTTATCACCAGTTCGATGCCGGGCCCTTTGCTATGGTAAAGAAAAACTACGGTAAATGGGACATAGCGGGTGGTATACGATTCGACCACAGGTCGTTTGAAAATAATTCGCTGTATACAGTTTCCGATCCGGCTACCGGGCTGGATAAGGCCACCGGGTCATACACACCGGGAAGTTCACAAGTGTTTTCGGAGGCAAGCCATACGTTTTCCGGGGTTACCTACAGTGCAGGCGCTACTTACATTATCTCCAGGCGTGTAGCTTTAAAGTCAAATTTAGCGCGTGGTTTCCGGGCTCCTAACATTTCAGAGCTATCGGCCAATGGTGTACACCCGGGAACAAATGTGTATCAATTAGGAGCTTCTGGTTTAAAACCGGAGCTGAGTTTGCAGGAAGATATCGGCGTTGAGTACACAGCGCAGCACCTTACAGTTAATATGTCCGTATTTAATAACGACATTGCCAACTATATTTATAACAGGAAACTACTCAGTACTTCCGGTAGCGATTCTGTGATCGTTCCGGGAAACCAGACATTCAGGTACACTTCATCAAATGCCCGGTTGTATGGTGGGGAACTTTCAGTAGATATACATCCGCATCCATTGGATTGGCTTCACTTTGAAAACAGCATTTCAGTTGTTTATGGGATGAACAGAAGTTTTAATAATGATAGTGAGCGCTATCTGCCATTCATCCCGCCTGTTCATGGTAATTCAGAGGTCAGGGGAGATTTTGCATGGCTCGGCGGTTCATTCTCGCATTCATTCATTAAACTGCAGCTAAATGCCTATGCAACCCAAAATAGGGTATACCTAGCAAATAATACGGAAACGAAGACACCCGGTTATTTGCTTATTAATGCCGGTCTTGGTTCAGATATTGTCAACAAAAAGGGAAGTGTATTATTTAATTTTTCGGTATTTGGTAATAATCTGTTGAATACGATCTACCAGGATCATTTAAGCCGTTTGAAATACTTTGAGCAATATCCGGATATGTCCAGGAAATATAATGGAATTTATGGTATGGGTAGAAATATTGGTATTAAATTATATATTCCGATAGGGGTTAAATGATTGGTTTCCGGCTTTGCAAATGCATTATTAAGCATGACACAAAAAAATATTTCAGCATACCCAAGATTATCGCGACAGTTTACGTCAATATATAAAACGCATATTTATTTGATAAACACCTAAAAATAAATAATCTGCTACTTTGTAATTGTGTTTATCTTTTTTAATTTTGGAACCTTATAATAAAACAGCAAATGAAGAAAAACTTACTTGTATTATTGCTTGCAATAATATCTTTCACTGGTAAAAGCATTGGACAGGATATTAATCCATGCAGTACGGCCGCTATGTACCGGAAGTATCTCCAGGAGAACCCCAAGATCGCTGACATAGACAAAGAGCTTGATCGCCAGATCAAGGACTATATCACTCATCATGCTGATATGGGTAAATTTGCCAGGAAGACTTCCGAGGCAGATCCGGACACATTTGATATCCCATTGGTAGTGCATGTTATACATGATTACGGTACTGAGGATATTGAAGACAACAAGATCTACGAACTGGTGAACGAAATGAATAAGTTCTATTCACTCCGTAATGACGTTGGTGCTGTAGTTACTGCTTTCAAACCCTATATAGGCAACGCCAGGATCAAATTTCACCTCGCTACAAAAGATCCATTTGGAAATGATTCAAAGGGTATAACACGTCGTTTGAACTACTTGACATATGGCGGCGATGACCAGGCTAAATTTGATCAATGGAGCCCTTCAAACTATATCAATATCTGGTTCGTTAATGTTATTGGTGAGAAGGCTAAGAACGGCATTATTGTTGCCTACGCTACACCTCCGGCTACTGCCGCTGCCGCTCCTTATAGAGATGGTATCATTGCGAACGCATCTTTCGTAGATGATGCAAAGACTCCGGGGGCTTCTGGAAGCAGCATAGACCATGAAATGGGCCACATACTGAACCTTAGTCATACATTTGGTAAGACAAATGATCCCGGTACCAATAAATCAGGAGCATGCACTGATGATGATGATGTTGATGACACGCCGCCTACAGACGGCTGTCTTGGATGCTGCCTGCTTAACGATACTATCTGCTCTCAGAACTATTTCAAGATATACAACGATATCCATGGAGCAGATTCACTCGCTAATTATCCGGATACTGCTAACGAGCAGAATATCATGAACTACGCTTATTGCAAACTGATGTTTACTAAAGGTCAGGTAGCGCGTATGCATGCTGCTTTGAACAATGATATAGGTGGCAGGGACTCATTGTGGACTGCAACAAACCTTGCACGTACTGGTGCCCTTCTTCCTGTTAAGGATCTTGCTCCGGTTACTGATTTCTCCTCTAAAATGGGAGTGAATAGTACTTGGTTCACATGTCCGGGGACTTCTCTTACATTTAAAAGCATGTGCTGGCAGGATACTGTGGTAACAGTTAACTGGAGCTTTACTAATGGAGCTACTAACGCTACTGCTACAGCCTCTGAGGATCCTACATCTGCAAAGAATGTTGTAAGCACTGTTGTTAACGCATTTACAGAACCAGGTTGGGTAAAAATCACTTTGGCCGCAACCGGTAATAACTCTGGAACAACTACCACTGAGTATAACAGGTCTGTATTCGTTGCCGACAAAACCGGTACATCAGCTACTGATTACTTTATGGAATTCAATAGCGCTGACACTGCTAAATGGCCATTGTTCAACTACTATAATAATAACTTCAAATGGCAGTATAGCGATGCTGGTATGTACGATAACAGTTCTATCATGTACACAGGCTTTGATGGTCGCGGATTTTCACCAACAGGTACACCACTCGGCGATTATGATGACATGTATACTCAGCCGTTTGACCTGACTTCATATGGTACAACAGGCTCTTGCAACCTGAACTTCTTTTATTCAGGTGCATCACGTACAGCAAATTCATACAACTATAACGATAGCCTCGACATAACCTATTCTACCGACCATGGAATTTCCTGGAAGAAACTGGATGTTCTGACGGGTTCCAGGTTGGCAAATAAGGGTGCAATCGCTACTTCGTATAAGCCTACAGGATCTTGGGATTGGTCTCCGATGACTATTGCAGTTCCAGCCGGGGCACGTACAAATTATACCGTATTCCGTTTCCGTTTCCGTCCAAGTTTGTCGCGTAATAGCTTCACAGGAACTATCGATCCAAGTCTTGGTAGCTTCTCTACAAGCAACAACTTCTATATGGATAGAATTCATTTCAGCCAATGGCCTGCAGAGGTTAGTGGTGCTGTGTTGAACAATGCCAGTGTAAAAGTAGTACCTAATCCTACTAATGGAGATGCTTATGTAATGGTAACTGATGCTAACTGTACATCTGCTACTATCATTGTATCAGATATTACCGGGAAGCAGGTATACACTACTACTGCTCAATTGTCTGCTCACCAAGCAGCTGTTGTTATTCCTCATTCAGCTATCCCAGTTGCTGGTATGTATCTTGTGCAGACAATAACCGGAGATAAGACCAACAATCAGAAGCTGATCGTTTATTAATATTATTGTCATTTGCTGACACAGATCAGATGGCTGCAATTATGCAGCCATCTTTTTTTGTACCCGTTAGTTCTTAACGTTTCTTCATCATACTGATTTCTTACCTTTGAATTGATTTGCTTTTATCTTTGTTGTAAACATGTCATGTCCATGATGGAATCTCCAAATAGTATCGTTTCGTTGAAACAGGTAAACATATATCAGGGAAACACCCTGGTGTTGAACAATGTAAACCTTGATGTGGACAAAGGTGAATTCATTTACATGATCGGGAAAACAGGCAGTGGCAAGTCTAGTTTACTGAAAACACTATATGGTGAGTTATATCTGAAAGAAGGGGAGGGGACAGTTGCCGATTTTGATCTCAAGGAACTTACCTGGCAGAAAGTACCGCTATTAAGGCGTAATCTCGGAATCGTTTTTCAGGATTTCAGGTTACTGACAGACCGTGATGTTTATGATAACCTTGAGTTTGTGTTGAAGGCAACAGGCTGGAAAGACAAGGTTTTGATGAGGGAAAAGATCGAGAATGTGTTGTCTAAGGTCGGACTGAAAAATAAGGGCAATAAAATGCCTTACGAAATGTCTGGCGGGGAACAACAGCGTGTAGATATAGCCCGTGCCCTGCTCAATAACCCCAAGTTGATATTGGCGGACGAACCCACCGGAAACCTTGATCCCGATACTACCGATGAGATCATGCAATTGTTGTTCAATATCTGCCGGGACTACCAGACGGCTTTCATTATGGCTACTCACGACTATACTATTATTCAAAAATATCCTGCACGTGTTGTTCGTATAGAACATGGGATGGTTAAAGAAATAAGTGCGGCCGGCGTTTAAATTGGCAACGCAATAGCCAGTGCTCGTGCGATTGCTCTTATTTCCTCCTCTGTCTTCAATCCGTTTGTGATTTTTACTTCCTTTATCAGCCCGTTGAAAGGTCGAAGCCGGTTTACACTGTTTCCTATAAGTAATGGTAGGTCACTATTCAGGTAGGTCATACCATCAGTAGGGGTAGAAGCTACCATTAGTCCGTTTATGTATGTTTTCAATTCTTTCTTGCCTGCAAGTATGGTAATATAGCTCCACTTGCCATTTTCCAGTTTGAAGATGTTCTTGGCCATTTGAGCCATACCAACCCCACAGCTAAACAGATAGCTATCTTGCACATTACCGAAGTTCTGAAAGGTCATCCCTGCATACCCGAAATCATATTTTGTTACGTTGTTTAGCACTGTGGCATTCTCAACTTGTATCCCCTGTGGTTTTAGTATCAGTTCAAGAGTGAATTCTTCGCCGAATCTTACTGCATGCAGATCAACACCGATATGGCCAAGAGGAGGTAATAACCCAACGTGCAACGAGCTTTCTTTTTCCCTTGGCAATAAAAGCTTTACAGGATCATTTCTGTATATGACAAGGTTGTTATCGCCATTTTGTATCACCTTGTTGTAGTTAAGTGAGGTCAGGTATTCCCGGTTGGTATTTAACGCTGCAGCGGATGTTACAATATAGTACCCGCTATCGAGCAGATGCTGCATATCTCTTATAAAGTCTGTTCTGTAGATATAGGCAATACTGGGACTAAAATATCCGACAGGTGTATAACCTCCATAGTAATAATCATATACATCGCCATAGATATCCAGGAAATAAACTTTATCACTATGATTTGTAAGTTGTTTTATTTCCAGGGTATCGACATTTTCAAGGGTCAGCGTATTGCGGTATAAACGTCCTTCAGATAAATTACCATATTGTGCTGATATCTTTGTGCTGATACGGTCTGCATAAATGTATCCGGTAAACAGCACAAACAAAAAAGGAAGTAACAAAAGATAATTTTCTTTTAAGACAAGATGAAATTTCTGTTGCTCTGAGTTATGCTTGCGTTTGGACAGTGATATGATTATGTCGAATACAAGGAATAAAATAAGTAGTAGTATAGCAGAAATATTCAGAATATTGTTTTCATGACTTCTTCCGAAAAAATAGATTGAGTTACCGATTGTGAGGAAAAGTATAAGTAGACCAATATTAAAATATCGGGTGCCCAGTTTTCTTTTGTAGAAAAATAACAATGCACCGGCGCAGCCCACAATAATTGGCATATACCAGTAGAAAGACTTAATATAGATCGGTAACATTCCAAGACCAAACTTGTTATATACTAGTACACTGGTAGAGAAAAACTCGTGAAATAAGACATAACATAGCGCTACAGAGAACACTATGATTATAGCGTTGACAATATTCAGGCGGATATGAGCCAATAAGAGGTCGCGGAGCCTCGTCATGTTCAAAATACTCGTTTTTCCGGCATCAATGATATCTACTATAAAAAGTGCTGATGTAAAACCGAAATAGCATATGGTATAGATCACCCCAAGGTTTCTGTGGAATAAGATCATAGATCCGAGAAAAGCCCCGGCAAGCCAGTGCCTGATACCATATTTATTTACGATCAGTAGCATTATGATCCATAGATCCAGTCTGATAGGAGACACTTGAAATACGGAGATTTCGTCGTCGCCCTGTCCATATCTTCTTACAATAATCAATGCTATAATCAAAAAAATGCTTAGCCCTTTTGTCTTAAAGAATCGCTCACCAAAAAAATATGATCCGGCAAACAGAAAGAAATAGGAGACATAGCTAAGATAATTGTAGGATGCAAGTGAAAAATTCAGTTTCATCCACACTGCGGCGAGGTAAGAAAGCAGAAGATCATATTGGAAATATGTTTCCGATACTTTGAAGCCATGAATTAATCGCAAAGCAGGCCCGAAAATGAAAAGAAGATCTATTGCACTTGCGTTGCAAAAAGGAAGTAATGCAGCATAAGCTGTAATGGGAAGCAGAATAAGTAATGCCAACCATGGACGGATAATGTATGCGCAATAGGTAATAATGCATATAAGCCCTGTAGTCAGCACTACTATAAACAGGTCATCGTGCGACTTTGGCGAGATTGGAGGGTAGAACCCGATCAACAATATATATATGGCTGCCATACAAAACAGCAGCAAGTATGTCGTGATGTATATAAGCCTGCTTGTTCGGTATTTCCGTAATACATCCGTTATCCATAAGGTCAGGCCCAGATTCAGGAACATCATGATAAAGAGAACATATTTTTCAATTCCGTCCCGTTCATATATTGACACGCACATGATTGAAGTAAGTTTGGATGCGTCAACCGGAGGATTTATTGACCAAATTTTTTTCGATAGCGCATAAAACACCATATACAGGACACAACTTACTGCCATGCTTATTAGCAGTATTTCGCTAAATCTCACATTACTCCTGGTGGTGAAATAATTTCTTTTTCTTTTTGATCTGTTAATAATAGGAACTGCGAATGCTGCAGCAATTGCTGTAATGAGTAGCCATGTAATTATTTCCGACCGTGTGTCATTCTTTTTAGCTGCTTCAATTTCGATGACATGCATATCTATGTTCATGTCCGGGTTGGCAATTTTTGCTTTTTCAGCAACACTTAGTGCTTTGTCCCATTTCCGGGAATTGAGATAAGAAAAGAAAAGGTCCGGATACAGAGGTAATATACCAGGATCCATTTCCATAGATTTTTCTCCATATAATGCAGATTGCTCCCAATCCTTCTGCATGCCGTAAATATGACATAGATAACAGTAGGATAGTGCATTCTCCTGTTCCTTGAGGGCCATATTGACCAGCAGGATCGCTGAATCATATTTAAATTCGTCAAGCAGGTCCTTCGCCATTACATTATACATTTTCATTCGGTCCTCTGGTGTCATCCCATTTTGCGCTATAGACCTGTTTGAAGATCCGATAGACATAAAGAATATCGCCACAAAGAGAATTAAGGAACGAATGAATATCATGAAACTGTTCATCCTGAGGTGAAGATTTGCTAATTACTTCTTGCTATTGAAAATACTAAACAATGTTACTGAAACAAACTCATTGATAATGAAGGAAACGTAAGAAATACTTAACAGATTTTGTGCGGGCAGCACATACAGATTTTGAAATATTGCCATTACTTATTCGTACCTTTGCACCTCTTAAAAAAAGTACACGTGATCACAGTTAATAATTTATCGCTGCGCTACGGCAAGCGGGTGTTGTTTGAAGACGTAAATATTAAGTTTACGGAGGGTAATTGTTATGGAATTATCGGTGCCAACGGTGCCGGAAAGTCCACCTTTATGAAGATAGTCTCCGGGGAGATAGATCCTACTACCGGAAAAGTGGATATTACCAAGGGTGCGAGGATGAGTGTGCTGAAGCAGAACCACTACGAATTTGATGAGGTGACCGTACTTGATACCGTTATCCGTGGAAACAGTACGCTGTACGAAGTGATGAAGGCAAAGGATGCCATATATGCAAAAGAAGACTTTACTGAAGACGATGGCATAAAGGCAGGTGAACTGGAAGCCCTGTTCGCAGAGATGGATGGATGGAATGCGGAGAGCGATGCCGCTACTTTGCTGAGCAACCTGGGTATCAAAGAAGAGTTTCATGGGAAATTGATGAAAGAGCTGGATGGTAACCAGAAGGTGAGGGTATTGCTTGCCCAGGCTCTGTTCGGCAGCCCCGACATACTGTTGCTTGACGAACCTACCAATGACCTGGACCTGGAGACCATAACCTGGCTTGAAAACTTCCTGGCCGATTATGATAAGATCGTATTGGTAGTTTCGCACGACCGTCACTTCCTCGATACTGTATGTACACATATTGCTGATATAGATTTTGGAAAGATCAATATATTTACCGGTAACTATACGTTCTGGTACGAAAGCAGCCAGCTTCTCATAAAGCAACGCAGCGACCAGAATAAGAAAGCCGAGGACAAAATAGCCGAACTGAAGGAGTTCATTGCCCGATTCTCTGCAAATGCATCTAAGTCTAAGCAGGCCACGAGCCGAAAGAAAGCGCTCGATAAGATCAAACTGGAGGATATGCGCCCCTCTAACCGTAAGTACCCGGCCATACTCTTTAACAACCAGGTGCGCGAGGCCGGTGACCAGATACTGGAAGTAAAGAACCTGGGAAAATCTCTCAATGGTGAGGTGCTTTTCAAGGATATCTCCTTCGATCTGAAGCGCGGACAAAAGGTCGCTGTTTTATCATCTAACTCATTGGCTACCAAATCATTTTATGAAATACTTGCAGGAGAAGATAAATCTCACGACGGCTTCTATAAATGGGGTGTGACCGTGACGCCTACCTACCTGCCATCTGATAACTCTTCCTATTTCAAGGATGATGATAACAACCTCATTGACTGGTTGAGACAGTTCTCTGAGGAAAAAGATGAGACGTTCATCCGTGGCTTCCTGGGCCGTATGCTTTTCTCCGGAGATGAAACATTAAAGAAATCTACCGTATTAAGCGGAGGCGAGAAAGTGCGCTGTATGCTCAGCCGCATGATGATGCTCAAGGGCAACCTGCTGCTGATGGACGAACCGACCAATCACCTGGACCTGGAAAGTATCACTGCGTTGAACAACGGTATGAAGGACTTTAAGGGTACTATCCTCTTCACCACCCGCGACCACGAACTGGCAAATACTGTCGCTGACCGTGTACTGGAAATAACACCAAGCGGATTAATAGACCGTGAAATGAGCTTTGATGAATATGTGACCAATGACAGGGTGAAGGCATTGAAGGCGGAAATGTATGGTGCTGTAATGGCATAATCTACTGAAAATGAATAAATTAAAGCTCATTGGAGATATCCAATGAGCTTTTTTGTATCATATATTTCTACCTGAATACAGGCAATATGATGGAGGAGGGATGCTCCTTATCGGCCCATATTTTAATATCGCAGGGAACGAACGCATTGTCATCGGACTTGTATATATCCACGAATTGCTGCGGGTTGCGGTCGGCGAGGGGAAACCAGGTACTCTGAATCTGCACCATGATACGATGGCCTTTTTTAAATACGTGTGCTACATCGGGCAATTTGTATCTCACTTCTGTAACCTGGCCGGGTAAAAATGCTTCAGGTTTTTCAAAGCTGTTGCGATAACGCCCACGCATGATCTCACCACGAACAAGCATCTGGTAACCACCCATGGGGTAGGCCTTGCCATTGCCCGGACCATCAACTGAGTCTGTATAAGAGAAATTGTCGGGGAATACATCTATGAGTTTCACCACAAAATCTACATCTGTAGTGCTGATAGAAGTGAACAGATCGGCTATAACCGGGCCGGCAAGCGTTATGTCTTTTGATAATGTAACTGTCTGGTAAACCAGCACATCGGGCCTGCGTGAGGCAAAACGCTGGTCGTCGGTCATGTATTCCGCAGTGCGGCCGGCATGTACATCCTCAGTATAGGGCACCGGCTTCATAGGGTCGCTTGTATATTTATTATATGTGTTATCTTCAAACGGGTGGGTCCAGGACAGCGTACCATCACTGTGGAGATACATGGCACGGTCGCGCTCACCGGCAGGTGGCCACTGACCAAATGAACGCCACTTATTGGCACCTGAGAAGAATATGCTCGCTTCGGGGATGGCGGTGCTGCTGCCACGACCAAGTAAGTAGTAATCGAAGAAGGGCTTTTCTATCTTTTCATGATATATATCGGAGTTTGCTGTCTTAAAACGTACGTTTCCGAGGTACTGACCTTTGCCACGCGACCAACCGCCATGACTCCAGGGTCCCATGACCAGCTTATTGTTGTTACCGCTTTTTCGCTCGATAGACTTATACAGGTTCCAGGCACCAAAGCAGTCTTCCGCATCGAACAGGCCACCGACCTCAAGGGTAGCGATATGGGGCGGAATGTACTGGACAAAATTGCGGGTATTGCGATCCTGCCAGAACTTATCATAGTTGGGATGTTCGTATATCTGGTGCCAGAAAATGAATGTATCGCCCAATATCTTATTGAAGTTCTTAAGCGCACCCATGCCTAAATAGAATTTGTAATTATCCTTTACATCTGTATGATAACCAGTTGAATAGTTTTTAGTTGGTGTGGGCCTTGGTTTACCAAAACTACTGTAAAAACCAAAGGCATCCATCTCCATAAAAGCACCGTTATGATGGAAGTCGTCGCCGATGAACCACTCAGTGACCGGCGCCTGCGGGCTTACCGCACGAATAGCCGGGTGGCCGGACAGTGCCGCCATAGTGGCATAATAACCGGGGTAGGAAATACCCCAGAAACCTACCCGCCCGTTATTGTTTCTTACATTCCGGAGCAACCACTCAACTGCGTCGTAAGTGTCGCTTGCCTCGTCGGTCTCCTTCCCTTTTTTATGCGGATAATAGGGGCGAACGTCCATAAAATCGCCTTCGCTCATGAATTTACCACGCACATCCTGGCATACGATGATATAATTACTCTTCACATATGCCATATAAGGTGTGGTCCAGTAGGTTTTGAAAGCCTCACCGTAGGGCGCTATGGAATAGGGAGTGCGGTTCATCAGAATGGGATGCCTGCCGGGGGCCTTAGGCTCATAAATGGCCGTAAACAGCCGGGTGCCGTCGCGCATGGGAATATATACCTCCCTTTTGGTATAATGTGTGACGAACCAGGCAGAGTCGGCAGACTGATCCTGAGCGATAGCAACAAAGGGGCATAATGCCAAAATGATAAGCAAAACCTGCTTCATATAAATTATTTATTTAGCTAATTTAGTATATACGTACCAGCTATTGATCTTCACCTGGTCGGGATAGGGGCCGCCCATTGCTACATACTTCTTCTTCACATTATCTTCTGCCTGCTTCTGTGTGGTATTATTATCAGATATGGCCATATATACCTTGGGATCATTCTGGGTCTTGCCGGCCATAAAGGCACACCAGCCACCTTTGGCGCTTTTATAAAAGCTTTTGCAGGCCATGCCGCCATTGTCTTTACATTTCTTAGCGGCGCTTTCTTCACATTCCCGCATAGTAGCTTCATGGCCAAGCTGGTTATATCCCATTCCCCAGGCCCCGGTCCTGTCGCAGGCATACACCACACACTGGGCCCTTGATGGCTGGAAAGAAGCGGAAAACAGGGTAAGAAGAAGGCAAAAACGTTTCATTTTGTTCATTTTTCGTAAAGATAATAGTTATGGCTATATAGTAGGAGCGCAAAAAATTGCGCAAAATTGTTTTTCACTGCCCATTGCACACTTTATGCCTGATAATCAATGGAAACCCGCGCAATGAAATTGCACAGTGTGCAATTTTGTAAAAATAGCCGGTGATCAGGGAAGCCATTAGATACCGGAACCGGCATTATTATCCCACAATTGCCGTGCCAGAGATTGACTTGAGGCTTTATAGATAGATCATCCTGGTTCGTTCCATAATTTTGCGTTATGTTACCGAAGGCTTGAATACGAGGGGTGTAAGTTTTTCACTACACCCCGAAGTATTTAACGATAACGTCAATTATGGAACGGGTGGCGACCCGATGAAGGAAGGAATGCTCGATAGATGCAAAAAGCCCCATATTTCAGGGGCTTTTATATTACATTTGTAGTGCTAACATAAAATGTAATAAGATGGCAGGAATTATTTACGATTCTCAATGACAGGATGCGGCAATCAGCACCCGCAAACCAAATGGTGCAGAACAAGCTAAACGAAACGCCGACATGGCGTGAAGTGATAGACTTCATAGCTGAAATAAAAGCCCAATCAGACACATTAGAACACATCATTTATGAACTTTGTTTGAGGCATGAAAATGTATCAGATGTAGAACAAAGGAATATTTTAGTGAGCGACATTGCTACTAAGATAGGTATCTCCATTAGAGGCAGAAAGGAGAAAGTCGTTGACGATCTCACGGCGCATCTCTGCAAGAACATTTCCTAACAATATTGGCTTACGGCTTTTTGTTTTGTTTTTATCCGCACGTTTCCTGCGGAAGTGATTTTTATTGCTCATAACTCATCTCATTGATTATCAGACATTAAGCCCAATAGCTCCACGAGCCAACTGTTCCATAATTTTTTCTTATGTTCAGTAGGTATGCTGGCAAGAAAATCGCACATTTTCCATGGCGATTTTTTAGCGTAGGGTGCGAGCGATAGCGAGGCTGCGAAGGCAAGTTTGAGGCGTGAGCCTGTGCCTACTTAACATAAGATGATTATGGTGCAAGGCTTCGGAGCTCAATGACCATTGCAAGCGTCCTGTTTAGTGTTAAGAACCCTATGGCGTTCGATGGTTGCCCTGGTGCGACATGGCTAAACCGCAGCTCGGAGAGGGTAATAATGGAGAAATGTCGTATATTTGATATGCAAAACCAAAGAGGGGTGTAGTATTTACCAATGTGTAGAGTTATTCTGTTTTGGATTTCATGCTGTCTATTGGGAGGGATTGTTGCGCTCTTGATGTATTATTAATGCTACACGATTTGATTCCAAAGAAAGTAAGTGCCGCTCCACAAATACCTATAGCGGCAATTGTCATTCTTGCCATAATATCAAGCCGCTCCCACCAAGTTTTTTTCTTTGTAGACTCTACTTTTGAAAAGCTGTTTTCTGATTTTGTTTCTGCTTGTGGGGAATCAACTACTTGTATTCCGTTTGTGTTTGTATATGTTCTGTTGTCATATACTGTGGTGCTTGTAGGAGTTTCTGCTCGGGTTTTATCCGCAAGATAGCGTTTCCCCACAGATGTTATCCTCACCATTATCGGAACCGTAATATGGGTGTTAAAGTAAGACTGGGTAAAATCATACTTCCCTAGACTTTTATGAGATGATGTTATCAATCCAGCACTTCGGTCCTCGGGTGCATAAAGTTCATTGATAACTGGGGCTATAAGATACATTTTGGATAGCCCGTAAGATTTAATAAAGTCGGTGATGTCGGTAAACTGTTCCGGATTAGCCTTATCGTGTTCATTTAAATGCACGAGAAGATCGTCTTTAAAGCTAAAGATGTCAGGCATACTTATTTTGGTTTTGCGTATGCAATATACATAAAACGTTCACGCCAGCGATATTGCTGGCGTGTTGTGTTACATCTTAAGATGTTGCAAAACCAAAATGTAGCGTCTTTATAAAAGGGACTCTAAGTCATTAATATTCAGTGAAGTCTACTAGGTATAGGCCAAATCCTTATCCGAGAAGATTGCACCATAATTTATATTATGTTAAATAGAAAATAGGAATCAAACGGGATACTATACTCTATGGTGTCTGCCATACAGAACCATAGCTATCCAAATCAAACCACATGTTACCCTACCTTATAGTCAGATCAAGAAGATGCACCTACGGGATTGTCCGCTATATACAATCGCTACCCAACTGTGCCCGATATCTTTACAAAAAACATGAGCTATGGCAGCAACCACCAAGGTGAACATTTTCAGAAAGATACCGGTTTGGGGAGGTAACGTTTTTCAGCCGGTATATTTTGACGACCAGGTCTTCCGGATGGAAGCAATCTTATCGAGCGGCCATACCACCCCGGCGCATTATCACTCACACTTTGACGAACACTGGACGGTGGTAAAAGGACGGCCCACCTTTGTAGTGGATCGCGTAAAACATTACCGGGGACCGGGTGAAACATTTTCAGCGGCCAGGAATGTGGTCCACTCACTAATGAATGAAACAAATGAAGATATAACACTCATCACCGAAATGAGGCCTTCTGCCGATATGGCAAAGATGATGGCCATCATTGCCGGGCTGCAGGACGATGGGGAAAAGAACTGGATGTTCAAGTATCTCTATACTGAAAAACGTGAAGGCCTGAAGGCATTCTCTACCCCTGTACAAATGAAAATGAAGATGATAATGGGCATTATGATGCCGCTGACCATGCTGGCCGGGAAACTGAGCGGATGGGACAAATACCTGGGCCGGTATTGCTAACGGCCGCGGCTATCCTTTTTCCAGCATAGATACATCTATCACAATACTGGAGTAATGGCCATGCTGGGATTCGTGGTAGCAATAGATCTTGTTACCCTCTACATAAGACACGGTCCAGCGTGTGGTATGACCTTTGACCTTAACGATATCGCCGAGAGATATACTCATATATGAATTTTTATTCGTCGTCTTCTGAAACTGTGGCCGATCCGGAGATGATGAAGCGGGCTTTTTCCTCCAGTTCAGCTTTTGCCTTATCTGATAAATTATAAGATATCATCCTCCCCTTCGCATCGGTCACCGTAAAGCTCTTATAAGTTCCGGGGGTGCAATTCTGTACACTGTCCTTGATATCTTTTTCGAGGAGCTCCCCTACTTTAAAATATTTGTATCCACGGGCATACGCGATGGAGTCTGATGAAGCCTTGATGGTATCTGTGTGTTGTTCATTGTTCACCTTAACTATATGTACATAATAGGTCTTCGTGCGTTTGCAGGCACTAAAGAGGAACAAAGATGATAACAGCAATACAGAAAAGCGCTTCATGAGGAGCATATTTAGGATAAAACTACAAAAAACAGTGACATAGCCAACCCGGGTGCATCTGAATCAATAGGTAATGATCATACCGGAAACATTGATGAACTGGTTCGTACCACACTTATCGCCCAGCGTGTAATTAAAATTGACTGTGACCGGAAAATGCGTAGCTGATGTGACGGGTGTAAGTGTAGGCAGGCTGGTAGCCCTGTATGTGGCGCTATCGCCATTCACATGAATGAGGTATCCATTGCAACAGGAGCAGTTTTTAGTAGAGTCGATACCGGTAATGGTACCGGAATGCGCGAATTTAGATTTTTTCTTGCAAGCAGTAACTACCAAAAGCGAAGCTAAAAGCAGACATACAAGGTTTCTCATAATCGGACAGATCAGTTTGTCAAAAATACGAAATGAATAACAGAATGTAACAAACGGCGCTACCATCTTTTCATAAATCTATACAAAGAGAGCGCAATAAGAAATATACCGAAACCCACCCAAATGAGCGGGGACTCCCCCTTCCACTCGCCATGATAGTAAGTAGTGGGATGGATGTAGGTGGCCGCTCCGAACACCACAAAAAGCAATCCGATAATACCCAGGGTGTATTTATAGTTCTTTGAGGACATAGGTGAGCCTGTTTAAAGGCTATACAGGAAACAACCGCTAAAATAAACGACAGCGCGACATTTCTGTATTGCCCATGCTTCTAATTAATTGTTATTAACACCGCAGTTGCAAAGGCACTGAAGAGATTGAGAAATTTGACCGTTTGGTGTTCGGGAAAAACTTATATTTTTACGACATGAAGCAATCCCTGAGATTTCTGACGACCGGCATTATCATCACGAGTATGATGATGGGTTGCCGTGTACAAAGGGTTGATGTTCATGGCCGACATGGGCATATAAGGCATATGCGCTCCAGGCAGCATTCGCCCTGGTACACGCCGGCAGGCAGCGGATATAGCAAACACACCAGCAGGAAACTAAGGCACTGGGACAAAAGCTTTCATAAATAAGCCGGAATCACATTGGTGTTCCCCTACTGTGCTTGGACACCTTAAACAGGCCAAGCAGGAACATAACAACCAGAATGGCAATGCCTACTTTAAGTATCGCATCTCCTTCAGGATACCCCTGAGATCTCATTACAAAACCGGCAACGATCGCTATGACAGCGATGATCCTTATAATTATTCCAATCAATAGTTCATTTTTTAACTGTTACGGGATTTTTCAAAGACGGCATTGCGAATGTAAGGAAATACTTCCATAAGAACAAGTGGCATATGTTACCATTTAGTTGCGCGGTCTGTTGCGGGAAGTGTTGCAAGGCTATCCATCCTGTTATTCACTCTTTTCTCCAACTCATTGAGTTGCTTTGCTGTTTCAGCCTTTTGCTTAGCAATAGCGTTCTTTTTTTGCTGAGCATCTGTAATTGCAATTACACAAGCGATGGAAGAAATGAATACCGCAGATATGCCAACAATATTCGGAATATTAGGAAACCATTTGTTGAGAATTTTCCAACGGGCCTCCTTTGTGAAAGATGATGTTTGTACAAAATAACGCCCTTCGTCTGTAAGGCTAACCGCAAAGATGGCGCTGTTGACATTTTCTTTGTTGCCAAGGTCGTAATAGCTTGATCTTTCCCGTGTTTCGGTCTTTACATAGTGAAGATCTTCGAGAGTTCTGATGATCGTTTTTGTATCATCTTCCGAAAGCCGGATCTTGACAAACAGGTCGTCGGGGATCTTTTGTTCCTTCCTGAATTCCCCTACACCAAATAACAACGGATCTTTATTGCCGTTACTGTTGAGGATACGCAAAACTTCATCACAATATTTATTCAACTGCCCCCCGTTCATACACCAAACCTACTGAGTGTAAGTTAATTATTCAACAACTGACTGTATTAATTTTCCACTAAAAATCCACGTCTGCCCGGCCGTCATGGAACAGTAGCCCATAAGCGTTTAGAAATGAATTTGTTATCTGACTTGCTACGAGCAACCTTTAAGTGGAAGCATGAAAACCGGAGTTAAAGACGAGATTGGCCTGTTTGAAAAAAACCTCGCTATTATATTCGTGCACACTACGCTGCCAGTAACCATAGGCAACATAGATCTTTACACGTTCGACATAGCTACGCTGCAGCTTTGTCATTTCTTTGCCGGACACCGGATATGAAAGGGATATACCAGGCGCATCGCTGCCCATATAACCCCGTGCGCCACAACCAATGCAGCTAACCGCATAGGCGCTATTGTATAATGAAAGCGAAGAACCATCGTCCAAAAGCAGGCGCAGCTCGGCATTGCGCGCCACTACTACGTCGCTGCCAGCATCCATGACCTTTATATCGAGCGAATATCTGTCATTAATTTTAGAGAACCTGTAAAATATCGTTAGCTGATCTGTAATATTACCGCGGCACAAGACATGCCAATAGGTATGCAGCACAGAGTCGCCGGAGCTACGATCGATAAAATTATCCTGCAGCTTATCGTCTTTATAGCTTTGTGCAGGTGCGCAAAACGGAAGCAGCATGAGCACTATGAGCAGCTTTCTCATACCCTATTTATATCACCTTCAGAAAACGTGCCAATAAAAACAGTGCAATGACCAGCAGTACAGCCATCCACGGATAAAAAGATCTGCGCTGGCCGCTCATCCTGTCGGATACATTTCCGGGCTTACCTTCAAATTTATGAGCCGGCATATGGTTATGGTGAACAGAAGGATCGCGCTCATGCAGCACATCATAATCGACGTCTTTGGTCTCTTTCCAGAGGTTATCGCGATGTTCTGCAGGGTCCTGGTCTTTATCAAGGTAGCCCCTCTGCTCTATGATCTTCATTTCTTCTGCCTTACGGGCCATGTCTGATGGCAGCCACTCATAATAGGCCTGTATCGAGCCCTGCTCGCGCAGGTGCTTCACCTTCTCTGTAAGGAAAAAGGCACCACCCTCCCGCTCATAAAAGAACTCATTGGCTCTGAGAAACTGAAAGATATTCTTTGCTGCATTTGTCTGCAGCACTTTAAACTCCTGCTCGGATAGTCCCTCCTGAGCCATAATATCCTCTTTATGATCATCGATCATGTTATGCAGCGCAAACTGCATCATCTGTGGATTACTGAGTATCTGTGTATGTATCGCCCTGTTGAGGACGTTCAATTCAAATTTGGACAATGGAATTTCCATGGGCTATGTTTGAAGTCAAATATACAAATTGTCATTAAATTCTATACTTATTAACCACGGGGAATGCTACCGATTTTTATGAAAAGTATTTGCGATTTGGTATATTGCAGATTATATTTACAAAAAAAATGCCTCAATGAGACAGATCCTGACTTTTGCATTGTTATTAGCCGGACTTAGCTATTTGTCATCGTGCCAGAAAAAAGATGATGTCAACACTAATCTATTACAAGAGCCGAGTGCAGATTCCGTTTCAAAGGGAAGTTATTTCAGGGTTTCTTTCAATGATCCACAGCACCCCAACGACACTACCGAGCAGTTCCTGATAAATGACCTGACGAGAAATAACCAGGCTGTTTACTCACTGACGTCTAATACCGACATGAGGCCTCCGGATAGTGTATACCTGCTGAAGATAGAACTCACCGACCACAATTCACAGCAAATAAACGTGCACCTGTCACTGATCAACGATTCAACCAAGTCGCTTATCGGGAACTATTATGTGAAAGATAACCAATCATTGTTCACAGACTACACCAGGGGTGAGAACAAGACATATGCCATAAAATCCGGCAGTGTTGTGAATGTGACCCATGATGGTGACGATTGTATCACCGGCACCTTTACTTTGCACTTGTATTACGATCATAAGACCAGCGACGCGACCGGGTCATTCAAGATATTCCACTAGTAGTCAGGATTCAAACAATTGTAGTTTGTTCATGTTCCTATAGAGGCCTTCTTCCAGGGCTATGAGTTGTGCATGTGTACCGCTTTCCTTTACCTTACCATCTTCGAGCACAATGATCTGATCGGCATTGCGAATAGTGGAAAGCCTATGTGCAATGACAAACGAGGTACGCCCTTTCATGAGGTTCTGAAGAGCCTCCTGTACGAGGGCTTCTGACTCAGAGTCAAGTGCGCTGGTAGCCTCATCGAGCAATAAAATAACCGGGTCTTTTAGTATGGCACGGGCAATGGCCACACGCTGCCTTTGCCCCCCAGACAACTGAATACCCCGCTCCCCTACTATTGTGTCATAACCTTCGGGGAAGTTCATAATAAAATCATGAGCATTGGCTTTTGCAGCCGCTTCCTGTATCTCAGTAATTGAAGCACCCGGGCGACCATATGCTATGTTATCGCGGATAGATCCACCAAACAATAATATATCCTGCGGCACAAGTGCCATTTGCTTACGCAATTGTGTTACCGGTATGCCAGTGGCATCCTTTCCATCGAACAGAATACTTCCTTTATCGGGTGCGTAAAACCTCAATAAGAGGGATACGATCGTGCTCTTACCGGCACCACTCGGACCAACAATAGCCACTTGCTGCCCACTACCGGCTCTGATACTTATATCCCGCAGTACCTGAATCTCCTTGCGGGAAGGATAGCTGAACCCTATACTCCTCAACTCTACATTGCCATTTAACGTGTACTCCCCTTTCAGTGGTTCTTCGGCAAAAGACACATCTTCAGCTTGTTCGTGCAATAATTCCCGAACACGCTGTGTGGCTCCCAGCGTTTTTTGCAATTGCGCATATAACTCTGCAAACCCCGCCATTGTTCCTCCAACGAAGGCTGTGCAGATCACAAATGCTGTGAGATCGCCGATGGATAATTTTCCTTTCTGCATTAGCCCGGCACCATACCAAACAATAAGGATGACCGCACCAAAGACAGAGAAGAGCATAGACGAAATGAATAAACCGCGAAACCTGCCATTTCTGACAGCGAGTTTCACAAGGTTCCTGATGCTGGTGTTATACCTGCCTATTTCGTACCATTCATTGGAAAATGATTTTACATTGCCAATGCCCTGCAGGGTTTCCTGGACAATGGTCCCGGAGTCGGCCAACTGATCTTGTGCCTCACGAGACAATTTGCGGATGAACTTACTGAATACGAGCGCGATAACGACGATAACAGGAATAACAGAAAGCATCAACAATGTCATTTTGGGGCTGATGTACAAAATGAAACCAATGCCGATGACCATAGTAAGGACACCCCGCAGTATCTCGGCAAATACGGATGTTACCGCATCCTGTATCTGTGACACATCGGCGGTAATACGGCTGGATAGCTCCCCGACTCTACGTTGGGCAAAGAAGTCCATTGGCATGGATATAATACGCTTGTATATATCCCTGCGCATATCGGCAACAGCATTCTCTCCGACATAGGTAAAGAAATAGATGCGCCCATAAGATATAATGATCTGAAGAGTTTGAAAACCAAGCATTATAAGCGCAATAGTTGACGGACTGAATTTGAACGGACCCTTCAGGGTGCCGTTTGCGCTATCAATCAATTTCTGCAGCAGCATCGGGAACAGCATAGTATTCCCAGAAGAAAGAGCGATGAATATCAACCCGGTGACAAAATGCCATTTATACGGAACAAGATACCGGAATATTTCCCTTGCTTCTTTTACTGCCTGTTTGCTGATCTTAGCTTTGGGCAGATCGTCATTACTTTTTTCTCCTCTGCGGGCCATTTTATCGCTACTTTTTTGCAAAAGTACCTACGGTATAGCCCCTGTCAAGACAATTTTCGGTAAAGGACATACTTTGGTCGGTAGATGGCGAAAACAGCGACATATATGAACGAAACTTTAGTATTTTATAAACAATCTGATAAGCTTCTTAAATAAAATAAAACTAATTTCGCAGCATGAAGAAGACACTGCTTATTACCGGCGGCGCGGGGTTCATCGGATCCCACGTTGTACGCCTTTTCGTACAAAAATACCCCGACTACCGTATCATTAATCTTGATGCACTGACCTACGCGGGCAACCTTGAGAACCTGAAAGATATCGAGAACTCACCTAACTATACTTTTGTAAAGGCAGATATCACTGATGCGGCACAAATAGATAGCATTTTTAAGCAATATAATTTTGATGGTGTGATACACCTTGCGGCTGAAAGCCATGTGGACCGTTCCATCACCAATCCAAACGCGTTCATTCAAACCAACGTAATGGGTACTGCTAATTTGCTGAATGCGGCAAATAGCTTGTGGAAGGGAAACTACGAAGGAAAGCGTTTTTATCATGTCTCTACTGATGAAGTATATGGTTCACTCGGAGAAACAGGTTTCTTCCTGGAAACAACCCCTTATGATCCGCAATCTCCTTACTCTGCATCGAAGGCTGCATCGGACCATTTTGTAAGAGCTTATGGTAATACTTATGGTATGCCGTTTGTGATCACTAACTGTTCAAATAATTACGGACCTAATCACTTCCCTGAGAAGCTGATACCGCTATTTATCAATAATATAAGGAACAACAAGCCACTACCGGTGTACGGCGATGGTAAGTACACCCGCGACTGGCTATATGTGGTGGACCATGCCCGTGCGATAGATATGGTATTCCACGGAGGGAAGAATGGAGAGACCTACAATATTGGCGGGTTCAATGAGTGGCAGAACATAGAGCTTGTGAAGCTGTTGTGTAAGGAAATGGATTCGAAGCTGGGTCGCCCTGCAGGAACATCAGACGCGCTGATCACTTATATCAAAGATCGCCCCGGTCATGACCGCAGGTATGCCATCGATGCGAATAAGATCAATAAGGAGCTCGGTTGGTACCCCTCCGTGACATTTGAAGAAGGCCTGAGCAAAACGATAGACTGGTATCTTGCCAATGAGGAATGGCTGAACCATGTTACTTCGGGGGATTACCAAAAGTATTACGAAAAGCAATACACAGAGAAAGCCTGATCCTTCTGATCGTTTAATGATAAAAGAAGAAAGCCCCCGAAATTCGGGGGCTTTCTTCTTTTATTGTCGTGCCGGCTTTATTGCTCAACAACGATATGGAATACTGTATTACCTGAAGTAGTCCGTACATTCATCATGTACATGCCGTTTGCAATATTACTTCCAAGTTGCACCTGGGTGTCTATCTGGCCTTCGGATGCAGTAACCTTTCCAGTATATACAGACTGGCCAAGCATATTTGTGATCTCCAGAGATACTTCTTCATTGGCTGTTCCGACAGATCCCTTTACCGTGAACGTGCCTTTGTTAGGGTTTGGCAACACCTTAATGTTCCCGGCTGAAAGTTCATTGAAGCCAGTGGTACCAACCTGCATGAGCAAACCATTAAATGAAGGTAATCCACACTTGCCGCTACCCCATACTACGCAAGAGATAGAATCTTTGTTCGAGATAGTATTGGTTGTGAAAGTTGCATTGGTGGCTCCCGGGATATCCAGTTTGTTTCTCATCCACTGATACCTTGGTGCAGGGCCTGCTTTGTCTGCCTGCGCGGTAAAAGTAACAGTTTGTCCTTTGTTGATCATGCTACCGGGATCGGCAATGATGGTAACGGCAGGGATGTAGATATCCTCAAGATTTACAGTTATTTCATCGGTCGCTGTGTGCATAGACACAAGGCAATTAGCATTGCTTGTCATCTCCACCACCACAACATCGCCCTGATCCGGTATATAAGCAAACATCGGGCTATTTGTACCTACAACAGAGCCGTTAACCCGCCAAGTATAGAAAGGCATAGAACCTCCGTTTACAACATTTGCCCTGAATGTATCAGTTGATCCGGCACAAACAGAATCAAATAATGAAGTGGAAATGCTAACACCCGGAACAAGCAAAGGATTAACAATAACGATGGCGCTGTCACTCATAGTGTTCATGCAACCAGTAGCCGTATTTGTTGCTATAACCTTATAGATGCCAGCCTTAGTTTCAAGCCCGAAATCGAGGGCTGAGGAAGTACCTGACATTGCTCCGCCCATAGTCAGCGAACCGTCATATAACTGGTAATCAATACCAATATCAGAATTTGCAAGACCAACATGAACGCCTGCGCCCATATCGCAGAAATCACCGCCACCAGTCACACTATATTGAACAGGGAGCGGATCAATAGTAATATTTGCCGAAGATGCCATATTGCTTGTACAACCAGTGGTTGTATTTGTAGCAACAGCCGTATAAACACCGGCGCCCGTCTGGGGACCGAATGTTATTGTGCTGCCTGTACCGGACACCGCAGTACCAATCATTGATGTACCATAGTATAATTGATAATCGAAACCGGCATCAGAACCACTAAGGTCAACAACCTTTCCTGTACCACCTGAGCAGTAACTACCGCTTCCGGTAACTGTGTATACAACAGGAACAGGCAATACATCGATGCTTGCTGATATAGGACAACCAGTAGGTAATACATAAGTAACCGACAGGCTACCTGAAGCAACTCCGGTAACTACTCCGGTTGACGCATTAACAGTAGCTAAAGCTGAGTTTCCGCTATACCATGAACCTCCACCGTCTGCATCACTTAAAGTCATTGTCTGTGCAGGGCACACAACTGAAGGACCTGTAATAGCAGAAGGAAGTGGGTTAACTGTTTCTATACGGCTTATGAAACAGCCGGTAGGAAGCGTATAAGTAATAGATGTTGTTCCAAGGGCGATTCCTGTAACATCTCCGGAAGACAAACCAACGGTAGCTACGGTAATATCACTGCTGCTCCATGTTCCGCCAGTACTTACATCATTCAAAGATGTAACGAGGCCAAGGCAAGCGTTTGAAGATCCTGTGATTGAAGCCGGGAGCGGGTTAACTGTAACAGGAGCAGTCACATAACATCCTGTTGTGGCATCTGTATATGTGATATCCGGAGTACCGGCAGTGACACCTGTCACCATACCTGTTCCGTCAATTGTAGCCTGAGCTGTATTACTGCTGCTCCATGTTCCGCCTGGGGTAGCATCCAACAATGAAACAGTACCACCAGCCTCACATATAGCCATATTGCCTGTTACCGGTGCCGGAAGCGGATTAACCGAAACTGTCACAACGGCTGTATTGCTACATGTACCAGTTGACATAATGTAAAAATCAACTTCGATTGTCTGGTCGATGGCACCACATGTATTTCCACCTACTCCACCCCAGTTGCTATTGCCAATCTGAGGCCTGATGCTATAGCCGGGAGAACATGAACATAAACCCTGATTAGCCAGTTCAACAGAAACCGTTCCACAACTTGGCGTTCCTACGTCGCAACCAACGCCAACATACCAGGTTTGTCCATCTGAAGATCCTGTATACGCTGTACCACTTCTCAGCGCGTTCGCAACAGCAGCAGCAACTACAGGGTCTGTACAACTGATGCCAGTACTATTCTGACTACCACGGATAGTGAAGCCTGTATAATTGTATGAGCCCAGCAATGTAGCTCTGTAAGCATCCCACGCAATACATTGAGTTGTCGGGATAACACCACCCTGGAATGCCTGGTTATAAACCAATGTCGCAGGTGCACCTGTTCCGGTAACAGTGTAGGTTGTAGTAACAGTAGGACTGGCAACAGGATTGTCACAAGTTGTGCAGGACAGTCCGTCTGAAGGAACCCAAGTATAAACATCTGCACCTGTAGCCAAAAGCGGAGTAGAAGAATTGAAACATATGGTCACATCTGATCCTGCACTCACATTAGGCAATGGAATCACTGAAGCAACCACAGTTGCGAAACAACTGTTAGCAAGTGTGTAGCTGATAGTACTTGTACCAACTGCAACAGAGGTGACCATACCACCAGAAACAGTAGCCACTGACGGATCAGAAGAACTCCAGCTTCCGCCGGAAGTAAGATCAGTCAATGTGGTCATGTTTCCATAGCACATAAAGTTTGCACCGGTTATAGCAGCCGGAGTCATGTTTACAGTTGCTGTGGCCGTTGCGTAACAACCATTAGCTATTGTGTAAGACACTGTCGGATTGCCTGCACTTATACCTGTCAGTAATCCGGACCCATCAATACTTGCCATACTGTTGTTAACGCTCCATGTTCCACCCATAGTCAGATCTGTTACACCGACTGCGGCCCCTTCACAAACCGCGGAAGGTATAAAAATTGATGCAGGAGACTGGTCAACAGTGATCACATGAGTCATCATACAGCCGGTAGACAATGTATAAGTCACTGTTGCAGTACCAGCGGCAACGCCAGTAACATCTCCGGATCCGGAGATAGTAGCAACAGCGGAGTTATCAATGCTCCATGTTCCACCTGCAGTTGCATCGCTCAGACTGGTCGTGAATCCTTCACAAACATTTGATGCACCATTAATAGTAGCCGGGAGTGGATTTACAGTTACCGGCAAAGAATTAACACAGCTTGCAGGTGTAGTATACATCACATTTACGTTGCCGGCCAAGATACCTGTTACTGTACCGGAACCACTAACTGTAGCAATGCTATTGTCACTGCTGCTCCATGTACCCCCGGAAACAGAACTACTAAGGGTTGTAGTAAGTCCTTCGCAAACTGCGGCAACTCCGGAAAATAGCGGCAATGGATCTACTGTGACCATCTGAGATACGGCACAGCCTGTAAATAAAGTATAAGATATCAGTGCTGTTCCGCTGGAAATACCTGAAACAATACCAGTACCTGAACCAACTGACGCTACTGAAGCATCAGTGCTGCTCCAGGCTCCAAAAGCAGAGCCATCTGTATAAGGTGTTGTTGCTCCTTCACAGACATTGCTATTGCCACTGATCGAAGCAGGCTGATCGTTCACTGTTGCGGTCCAGGTAGCGGTTCCGCAAGCTGCTGTATATACGATCGTTGAAGTTCCAACTGCCAGTGCAGATACGACACCATCAGTACTTCCCACCTGCAATACGGACGTATTACTGCTGGACCATGTACCACCTGGTGCAATATTGCTAAGGGTAGCCGGTTGGCCAAGACATAAAGGAGCTGAACTATTGATAGTACCAGGTAAAGGGTTGACATTTACATTGATGGTTGTTGTAGCCGTATTGGTGCCATCTGATACCTGAACAACAAAAGCATCGGGACCGGTGTAGCCTGAATTAGGTGTATAAGTTGCAGATGGAGCAATCGGCGTATTACTAACCGCCGCATTTGTAACCGGGATACCGGAAATGGAGCCATGAGCAGGCATCGTAACAAATGTCCATGTTAAGTTAGTGGAATTATCATCTTGAGCTTTAAGGAGACTATTAATTGAGATCGCAGATGAATTTTTGCATGCCTGCAATGATTGGGTTGTACCATTAACGAAGAAAAGAGGGGGCATTTGAAAGAACATGCCCATCCAATCGGCACCAAGACCATCCATCTGAACGGTGACGCTTGTTATTGAACCATCTATCTTCACGACACCACTCAACTGTCCTCCCGCTGTGTTCTGAAGCTTTCCGCCTACTACACTTGCAAGGCCCCAGTTGCAACCGGAGGTTGATGTGCCGATAACATTAGCCGGAGTGATCGGATAAAATGTACCATTTACGTAATAAACGAATTCACGAACATTACCACCGCCAAATTGTGATGGTATCTTTACTGAAGCTACCGGTTGAGAAAAAGTGAAAGTAATGGTACTTCCACCAGCTCCTGAATAGTACGGATCTGCATCACCAGCACAAAAGGTAAACTGGGAAACACCAGAAGTGGTTACAGTCACATCAACACCACTTATAGATTGCGTGCCAGATATATGAGTGACTTGTGAAAACGTTTGTCCGAAGCTAACGCCGGACATCAATAGCAGTAAAAGTGTGCCCAACACACCTAATGACCTGCAACAATTTACTTGGGTAAATCTTCTCATGACTAATAGTTTTTTGTGTAAGTAATCTTAATTATTCGTCAATAAATCATTAATTCGAGTGCAAAATTAGTTGTATTACCGCCTGTTAGCAAAAGAATTGTCATTTTGTGAGTAACTATTTTCCAACAATGACACGCAATAAGTAATATTTATATGTAAATATTTTGCGTTTAATGTTTCTTTAAAACCATTCGATGATGGTCTATCTTTACGGCCTCTGAATGAAAAAAAGAAGAATAGTTTGCACAGTAACCAACGATCTGAACTACGACCAGCGTATGATTCGCATTTGCACTTCACTTGTGCATGCAGGGTATGATGTGACATTGGTTGGTTTCAGGAAGAAAAACAGCAAACCGCTTTCAGACAGGCCATTCAAACAGGTTCGGTTACCGATAATAGTGGAGCAGGGAAAGATCATGTATGCCCACTACTGGTTCAATCTTTTCTTTTTCCTACTGTTCAGAAAAGCTGATGCCTTATGCGCTATTGATCTGGACACTATATTGCCTGTGTATTATGTATCGAAGATGCGGGGCATAAAGCGTGTTTACGATGCGCACGAAATATTTACAGACCTGAAGGAGGTCATATCCCGTCCGTCGGTGCATAAAATGTGGACGTGGATCGGCAAACATACAGTACCACACTTCCCTGTTGGCTACACCATAGGTGAGTGTTATGCCGAAGAGTTTAAAAAGAGATATGGTGTAAGCTATGGCGTGGTGCGCAATGCCACGGTCCTGAAACCTTTGACCATACCTGAAAAGCCGGAAAGATTCATTCTGTACCAGGGCTGGGTGAATGTAGGGCGCTGTTTTGAACAACTTATTCCGGCAATGCAGATGGTCAATGCCAGGCTCATAGTATGTGGAGAGGGCAACTTTTATGAGCAGGCAAGAGACCTGGCGAGAGCACATAAGGTGGAGGATAAGGTGATCTTCAAAGGTTATGTCCCCCCTGCTCAGTTGACCGACTATACCATACAGGCTTATATAGGTATCACTTTGTTTGAAGATACCAGTCTTAGCAACCGCCTGTCACTTGCTAACCGGTTCTTTGATTATATGCACAATGGTGTGCCGCAGTTGTGCATCAAATACCCTGAATATGAGAAGGTAAATACTACTTTTGAGGTGGCGGCACTTATTGATGATGTTTCGCCAGAACGTATTGCTGCCAGGTTGAATGAATTGCTGGAAGACGAAGTGTACTATAAACAACTACAGGGCAATTGCCTGAAAGCCCGTGAGGTCTATTGCTGGCAGGAAGAGGAAAAGACATTATCCGGAATCTACAAAAGATTATTCAATGACCAGTGGTAACGCAGCAGTTAATGATATAAGATTCAGCGTTGTCATACCCGCATATAACGCTGAGCAAACGATAATACGCGCTATTGACTCTGTGCTTGCCCAGTCTTACCCGGCATATGAGATCATCGTGGTTGATGACGCCAGCAAGGATAAGACCAGCGAACTGGTTCAAAACACATATGGGAATAAAGTAAAAATCCTCCAAAAGGTATCAAACGGGGGCAGTTCAGTGACGAGAAATGCGGGCATGGATATTGCCACCGGAGACTATTTTGCCTTCCTGGATGCAGATGATGCCTGGCACCGCGATAAGTTGATGCTGATGAATAGCATACTCAAGTCCAAACCTGATATTACGTTGTTTTACCACCCATATACACAGGAGGATCTTTCCGGTAAAAAATTGCCGGAGGGAATCATGATCTACAAACTACCATTCATAAAACTGCTACCCAGCAACCCCATAGCCACGTCCTGCCTGATATTAAAGAATAAGCCCGAATTCAGGTTTGAGCCTTCCATGCGTTATACGGAAGACTACGAGCTGTGCATGCGAGTAGGATATAAACACAAAATATATTTCATAAATATCCCGCTCACCCAGATCTTCCGGAAATTCACTACATCGGGGGGGATCAGTGAGAACACCTGGAAAATGAGGAAAGGAGAGATGCGGGCATACAGCCGCCTCGTAAAATTGAATCCTGTGTTCTTGCCGTTGCTTCCGGTGCTACTTCTTTCCAGCCTGGGCCGGCATCTGTACAAAAAGGTTGTAAAAAAAGACAAGGGATATTTCGAGCATTAAAAAAGGGCAGCTATTAGCCACCCTTTTATATTATAACTTTAGTCTATCTTACACTGTCACATTCCAGCCATGGCTATCCGGCTTGCGGTTGTAGCGGATATCGGCCAGTTCTTTTTTCAACCAGTTGGCTATCTCCCAAGTATCCAGGTGAGGTAATACCATTTTATCCTCGTGATAGGTAAGCGCATATATAGGTGCAATAGAAGCGGCAGTTCCGGTACCGAAAGCCTCCTTCAGCTCCCCTGCCCTGTAAGCAGCTTCTATCTCCATTATGCTCAGCGGACGTTCTTCAACAGTCACTCCTTTTTCACGCAGCAATGTAATGACGCTATCGCGGGTAACGCCTGCCAGTATAGTGTCCTGTGTAATATCCGGTGTTACCACCTTATCGCCAATTACAAAGAACACGTTCATCGTGCCGATCTCCTGAACATATTTATGTTCAAAACCATCAGTCCACAATATCTGATCATAGCCCATCTTCTTGATCTGCTGGGTAGGATACATGCTCATTCCGTAGTTACCTGCAGCCTTGGTAAAACCAATACCGCCGGGGAAAGCGCGTACATACTTATCCTGCACATAAATAGAAACAGGATGGTTGTAATATGGTCCGGCAGGGCTGGTAATGATCATGAACATGAACTTCTCAGCCGGGCGTACTCCGATGAACTCATCAATAGCCAGCATGAACGGGCGGATATATAATGAGGTATCTTCTCCCGTTGGTATCCAGTCGCGGTCAACATCAACTAGTTTACGCATTCCCTCAACAAAAATGTACTCGGGAACATCGGGCATAGCCATACGCTCTGCCGAACGGTTCATACGTGTCCAGTTATCAAACGGACGGAATATCGAAGGGTTGCCTTGTGGGTCCTTATAAGCCTTTACACCCTCAAATATGGCCTGGCCGTAATGCATGAACGTAGTAGCCGGGCTAAAGGAGATGTCACTGAACGGCACTATCTCGGGTTGCTTCCACGTACCATTTTCATAATAGGCAACAAGCATATGGTCAGAGTATATCTTTCCGAACTGAATATTTGAAGGATCAACTTCATTTAGTCTGCTCTTTTCCACTTTTCTAACCTTTATGTCTAATGCAGAAACACTCATAAGCCTGATTAAGTTAATATTGTAAAGGATTATTTTTGCAAAGAAACAACTTTTTAGGGAGTTTTACCTACAGTTGACATCATGGTATAATCTGTTGTGAATAAAACGAAATATGGAGTACGCAAACATTATCAATTCTGAAATAATAGATAATAAATATGATGTCTTATGGGATGATGTCTCCGCTATAGTAAGCGGATCGACGAGGAAGCCTGTATTGGTTCTGGTCAATGGCTGTGAACCGGGAAGCGCAGATCACGAACAGTTATTGAAAATGTTGTCTGCATCTTCCCTGACCGACGACCAATACAACATTATCCATTTGTCGCCAGAATCAAGAGTGGCATGGCACCGGTTAAGAACTTTCCTTGACCCGAGATTCATTATTATGGTTGGGATATACCCGGTTCAGTTAGGTATATCTGCTTCATTCCGGCTGAACGAACCAAATAACTTCGATGACCGGATCTGGTTGCCGACCCCAGATACTAGCTATCTACAGGAAAATATAGAAGTAAAGAAACAGCTCTGGTCGAATGGCCTCAAATTCCTTTTTATTGAAAAAAAACGCGGAGAAATAGACTTTATAAAAGATATCTGATCGCTGTTGCCATCACCGGAAGAAATATTAAAGCGATATTGGGGGTACGATTCCTTTCGGCCACTTCAGTCCGATATCATAGCCAGTGTATTAAGCGGGAAAGACACTCTTGCCCTGCTACCAACCGGCGGCGGGAAGTCTGTTTGCTACCAGGTGCCTGCTATGATAAACGAGGGATTGTGCCTGGTCGTATCACCGCTCATAGCGCTGATGCAGGACCAGGTGAGCAGGTTGAAAGAAATCGGAGTTCCGGCTGCATGTATTCATTCCGGTTTACATTTCAGCGAAGTGAACCGCATACTGGAGAATACGATACAGCAGGCGTACAAGTTGTTGTACATATCCCCTGAAAGGTTGCAGACAAAGCTATTCAATGAATATCTGGGCTCTTTTGATGTGAGCCTTATTGCGGTTGATGAGGCGCACTGTATATCTCAGTGGGGGCATGACTTTCGCCCCAGCTACCTGAAGATCGCAGATATCAGAGACGTTTTTCCGGAGGTGCCGATACTGGCGCTTACTGCCAGCGCCACTCCTGATGTACAGAAAGACATTACTGAGCAACTGGATATGCGTGATGCAGCGGTGTTCCGGCAAAGCTTTTCACGAACCAATATCTTCTATAGCGTAGCCTATAGCGAAAACAAACTGAATGATACGATCAACCATATAAATAAAGGATGTAGCATTGTTTACTCGAGGAGCAGGAAACAAACGGAGAATATCGGCAGGCAATTAGAACAGAACGGGATAAGTACCGCCGTTTACCATGCCGGGATGAGCAAGGATGAAAGGGAGAATTCACAGGAAGAATGGATGACAGGGCGGAAAGAAGTAATGGTCGCAACTACGGCATTCGGGATGGGAATTGATAAGCCCGATGTGCGGACAGTATTGCATTATGATGCACCGGAGCATCTTGAAGCCTACTACCAGGAGGCGGGCCGTGCAGGCAGGGATGGACAAGCATCTTCTGCCCATACAATATATAACAGATCGGACCTTATAAGGCTTGAGGAGAGCACGGCATTGCAATATCCCTCCGAACAATATTTGCGACAGGTGTACCAGGCGGTTTGTGAATACCTGCAAATACCCATCGGGGCAGAACCGGACAGGTACTACCCTTTCGACCTGTTCGATTATTGCAGAAAGTTCTCGCTACAGCCTAACCAGGCCATACACGCCCTGAAGTTGCTGGAACGTGAAGAACTGTGGACGTTAAGTGAGGCGGTATATACTCCTGCCACCATACAATTCCTGGTGGACAGGCATACCCTCGACGAACTTGGGGAGGCACATCCTGCTCTATCTTATGTAACGATAGGCCTGCTGAGAATGTATAATACTATATTTCACTACCCCACTTCTGTGAGAGAAAGTGCCATTGCGCGCCAGTTGAGAATGAAACTGCCTGAATTGAACCAGGCTCTTGAGCAACTGGCCCGGATGGAGATCATTTATTATAATAAGCCGGGAGAAGGCCCGCAAATGTTTTTCCATCACTATCGGGTGGATAGCCGATACCTGATCATAGACACAAACAGGATAGCGCTACTGCGCAAACGGCATGAAAAACGAACCGGGGCAATGATCCACTACCTGCAGAACGAGTCGGAATGCAGGGAAATGATATTGCTAAATTACTTTGGTGAAAAAACAAAGGAGAAATGTGGTCATTGTGATGTATGCCAGGAACATAGCAGATCTGCGGGAACAGACACTGCGACAGTTCGTAAGCAAATACTTGCGATACTTAGTACAGCCGGCAACATAAGCATACCGGAAATATCGGTGGCTATCCCGTCGGCCAGGAAAGAAACTATACTATCAGTTGTCAGGGAAATGATAGACAACAGGGTCATCGTCCTCAGGGATGGCCTATTGACCTTGTATTGATCAGGTTGTATAGCTGCTGCGCGCCAGTTGTGTGGACTGTACTATAACGTGTATCTTTTCATCAAGACGTTTCACCGCGTCATCAAGCATTTGCAGGTATTCCCTGGGAGAATCATAATCCTCCTCCCTGATCGCATTCATCACACCCATTATGGTACTCAATGGGCCCCTGAACTCATGCGATTGTATATGCGCAATATCCCGAAGTACACTGTTGCGCATTTCGATCTCATTCATCTTTTCATTTAAAAGTTTATAAGTGGTCTCCAATTCCATAATATTAATGGCCTGGTGTGCCAGGATCTCCAACATTTGCTTTTTCTTATCGTCCACCTGTTTGGGAATTACATCCATCACACATAATGTTCCTATACCGAAATGATCGTGTGTGGATAATGGCGCCCCTGCATAAAAAGCAATATTCGGCGGACATATTACGAGGGGATTATCTGCAAATCGTTCGTCTTGCCTGGCATCAGGCACCACCATAACAGCATTATCAGCTACCACACGAGTACAAAAAGATGTTTCGCGGGGCATAACAGAAACCTCAAACCCAAGATTTACCTTAAAATGTTGAGTATGTTCATCAATAAGTGTAAGGAATGCTACCGGGGTGCTGTATAAATATGCAGCCAACTGCAATATATTTTGCAGGTTCTTATTCATATCAAACCTGAAGCGGTCAAATCGCCTGACGGCAGCAAGCCGTTCTGACTCAGACATTAATTTTATAGCCATCTATTCATTTTTAGGTATGCTGAAACAATAAAAGTCCCATGTCAATACAAGATATACGGTGAATCTTCCGTTATGGTTTTTTACTTTTGAGAGGTAATGCCTGATAAGATCCGTTTTTCTATTGTTGGCTTTGGCAATATTGGCCGACGCCATGCCGAGCACATTATTGACAACCCGGAAACTGAACTGGTGGCCGTTTGTGATATTGATCGGGGGGTAGTATCAAATATCCCTGATGGCGTGGTGTTTTATGATGACCTCGACCAAATGCTTCTTAATGTATCTGCCGATATCCTGTGTGTGTGTACCCCTAACTATCTGCATGAGGTTCATACAATAAAAGGACTAAACAGCGGCCTACATACCGTAGTAGAGAAACCTATGGCCATATCAACCGCGGAATGTGACCGGATGATAACTGCCGCGGAACGAACCGGCAAGACCATTTTTGCTGTGAAACAGAACAGGTATAACCCACCTGTGCAGGAAGTAAAAAAGCTAATGGCAGCAAACGAATTGGGAAACATTTTTATGATCCAGGTCAACTGCTTCTGGAACCGTGGCGAAAGCTATTATTCAGGAAGCAACTGGCGTGGGAAAAAAGATAAAGATGGCGGATGCCTGTTCACACAATTCAGTCATTTTGTGGACATATTGTACTATCTCAATGGGCCTGTTGCAGAAGCTGAGGGCATCATACATAATTACGCACACAAGCATAATACAGAAGTGGAAGATACAGGCAGTTTTGTGCTGAAAGCTACCAATGACGCCATAGTGAACTTCAACTTCACTACTTGCTCTTATGAGCGCAACATGGAGGGGTCGATCACCATTTTTGCTGAGAACGGCACCGTGAAGATCGGCGGCCAGTACCTGAATACTATAGAATATCAACGACTGCGATCTGCTATGCTGCCGGAGATAAATATTTCGGCTAAGGCCAATGACTACGGCCTCTACCAGGGCTCCATGAGCAACCACGACAAGGTGATCCAGAATGTAGTGGACGTGCTGCACCACAATAAGCCGGTAATGACTAGCGCTGCAGAGGGGAAAGAAGTTGTGAAGATCATAGAGCAGATGTACTCCGGCTCAAAAAAATAAGGGACTGCAATTGCAGCCCCGTTTTCTATATTTTTTACGCTATTATCTTCTGTACTCATAATTGTGACCACCATGGTTCAGGTGTTTATAACAACGCCTGCAGCCATCATATTTTGGGCAGTAGCGCCTGCAACCATCAGCATATCTCATGCGATAGTACCTGTAGTAATGATAGTCGTGATAGGTCTCACGTTCTGTAGGATAAGCACCATACCAGCCATGTTTATAATAATGACGGTAGCCTCTCCACGGACTCGCCTCTGCTTTGCTACCTATACCGGCAGACATAAGAATAAGAAGCAGTGCAGTAATAATGACTCTAAGTTTCATAAGTTAATTTTTTACTTGTTACAAAGATGCAATGTGCAGGGCATATTTAAAACCATTGACCATACTTTTTTTCCTCACTGAAGTCACATCGGAAAATATGCTATAAAATAAAACGAGCGAGCAAGCTCCACTCGTTTCATAACTATTTGAGAATGAATTATTTCCAACGTTTATAGCCATCATAAGACTTGCGGCCCATATATCTGCGGCCGTAATAATGATGGTGCCTGTAATAACCCCCTTCATAACGTTCCATAACAACGGGTGCATGATAGGCTTCTACAACAGCCCTTGGCCTGTACCACCCATGACGATGAACAAGGCGATGATGATGTCTCCAGGGAGCTGCGGATGAAGATGCTGCGGAGAGCACAAGGAACAACACAAACAATACACAAGAGATAACTTTCAATTTCATATTTGCAATTTTAAGTTTATGAATAGGTTTCTGCTCAAAGATAATGAAAACAAACATTGATAGTACCGCCCTATAATAGGCACTACCCACCTCTTGGGGTGGGCAGTGTGAAGAAAGCTATGTGGTTAATATAGAATTACCTGTAATAGTAACGGCGGCCACCTCCGTGATAACATCCACGGCCATGATACCTTGGGGCACAATGATGCCTGTGATGATAGCCTCCATAATAGCCACCTACGACAATGGGAGGCGTATAAACCCTAACGACAGGCCGAACATAAAACCCGGCATGTGGACGGCAACGCCACGGAGCAGCCTGTGAAGAAGTGCCCATTCCTGCTGTGATGAACAATACGAATAACAGTCCGGCAATGATTCTCAGTTTCATGATCTTTACGTTTTTGTTGATATAGAGTAGACGGGTATTTCCTGAAAAAGTTTAACCACATTCGCCATTGAGATATTTTTAACACTGGCGGTATACACCTAATTTTATGCCATGAAGATATCGTGTATCGGAATGTTGCTTTTGACGTGCTCATTTGCACAGCCGGCAAGAGCGCAGCAAACAAAGTATGTTGTATTGATCAGTATTGATGGCCTGCGCAGTGAATTTTTCAATGACAGCACATGGCAGGCAACTACATTGCGACGAATGAAAAATAATGGTGCTTATGCCGATTCGGTACAGACGGTATACCCATCTGTCACCTACCCTGCCCATGCCACATTGGTGACGGGATTACTGCCTATACATCATAGTATATTTTATAACGAACCCTTTGAAGGTGGCTGGCAAAGTGGTACATGGTATTGGAATGCCAAAGATATTACTGCACCCACATTATGGACTGCAGCCAGGGATATGCAAATATCCACGGCAGCTATCTGGTGGCCAGTATCTGCCGGAGGTGCAATAGACCATTGTTTACCTGAGATATGGCCAATAAAAAAGAACGATGACAAATCGGTGATCGTGCGTAGCAGCACAACTCCCAGGGGATATTTTGAAGCCCTTGAAAAAAGTGCAACCGGACCATTAACCTCTGACGACTTCGACAGCGAATACCTGGAAATGGACGAAAAGATCGGCAAGATGGCCAGTTATACTATCAGGACATGGCGCCCGCAATTGCTTGCAGTTCATTTCGCCTGTGCAGACCATTTTCAGCACACTGAAGGCCGCAATGGTGCGCACGTGCATGCCGCAGTGAAAGTTATAGACAAAGCAATTGGCGGAATACTACAAACGCTGAAAACTGCAGGCATTGCAGATAGCACTGCTGTCATCGTTACAGGAGATCACGGTTTCGCAGATGTTAACACTGCTGTGGCTCCAAATGTTTGGCTGGAGAAAAAGGGCATACGTACTACCGGGATCAACTGGGTAGCCAGATTTCATATTTCCGGCGCAGCTGCTTTTCTGCATATACGAGATGTGGAAGACGAAAAAATGCCGGGAAGGATACATGACATAGTCACCAACCTGCCAGACTCTACCCGAAAGTATTTCAGGCTTATAGAGCAGAAAGAAATGCTACTTGCAGGGGCTGCACCACGGGCGCAATTTGCATTAGATCCCACCAGCGGCGTTACATTCATAGCTAATTCTACCGGCGAGGATAAGTTGGAAGCAACAGGTGGCGCACATGGATACTTTACGAACAACCGTGATATGCAAACGGGATTTGTCGGTTATGGCAACGCCTTCAGAAAAGGCGCAGTAAACGGAATGCAGTTGCCGGACATTGCCTGCATTGTGGCAGACATTCTGAGGCTGAGATTAGGGAATACCGATGGTCATGTTCCGCAGGGGCTTCTTATTACGACACCAAAGTAATCTCCTCCTTCTTTAACCTATGGATTCCATTACACACATAGTGGTAGGTGCCTGCGCCGGAGAACTGATAGCCGGAAAACAGGCCGGAAAGAAAGCCATGCTGCTTGGTGCTTTGGCTAATAGCCTGCCGGATATTGACATCATTGCGTCTGCCTGGTGTTCCGTATCCAAAGACCTACTGGTACACCGGGGATTTACACATTCCATTCTGTTTGCCCTGCTTGTATCTCCTTTACTGGCATTGGTATCATCAAAACGATTCAGGACTGACAATATATCTATGCGCAAGTGGCTGATATTCTGGCTATCGCTGATATTGCTGCACCTATGCATGGACTGCTGCAATGCCTACGGTACAGGGCTGTTTGAACCGTTTAGTCATATGCGCGTATCCTGGAATTTGTTGTTTGTAGCAGATCCGCTGTTTACACTACTGCCGCTTGTTGCTGCCATAGTATTATTAATACTAAAAAAGGAAGCTGCATACCGCCGGGTATGGTCGGCCGGGGCCTTAGTAATGAGCCTCATCTATGTTGCCACATCAATTCTATTCAGGTCGAAGGTTGAAATGTTGATCACAAAAAGCCTGGACAATGGAGGCTTCAGATACACGAAACAAATGATCACACCTACGCCACTTAACAACCTATTGTGGTATGCTATAGCTGTAAATGATTCCGGGTATTATATAGGATATTACTCCGTTCTGGACAAGGCCAGCGCGATACATTTCCATTTTGTATACAAAAATGACGCTATGCTGTCGCGATATCGTGATGATGAAGACGTTAGAAACCTTCTGCGTTTTTCTCAGGGTTATTATACCGTATCACAGATGAAAGGCAAGTTAGTATTCAACGATATCCGATTTGGGGAGACCGGTGGCTGGGCAGAAGAAAACAATGGCTTTGTCTTTTACTACTATGTGAATGATAAAGGAGACAACGACGCTGTGATACAGCGCGGACGCTTTGCCGGGTGGGATGGAAACACATTGCGATCTTTTATCAACAGAATAAAAGGCATTTAGGTATGGAATTTTGAATTTTTCCTTTTACCTTTGCCACCCGCAAAACAGGTAGTACCGACCACTGTACATAACCCATAAAGCATTTGCGGATGATGGCGAGGTAGCTCAGGTGGTTAGAGCGCAGGATTCATAACCCTGAGGTGGAGGGTTCAACTCCCTCTCTCGCTACTAAGCTCCCCAATCGGGGAGCTTTTTAATTTCGAAAAAGTTGGTTATCCCAGGATCTTCGATATCAGGTCTGAGTGCAGGCTGATCTTAAGAAATGCAGCAGCTCCTAATATGAATCCGGATAGACTCATAATAGAGGCAAAGTAGAATAGCCAATTCTTTTGTGTAAGGGCTGTGATACCAAACATTGCTATGGCTATTGACATAAATGCGTCGGTCATATCAAACTGATCATCGAAGACATTCAGATCGTCATATTCTTTCTGAAAGCCTTCAGCCTGCTTTTTAATATCTGCTTTTTCTTTTTCATACCTGGCCACCTGCTGCTCGTCTTTCTTTATCAGTTCATCAAACGCAGGATCTTTTTTAGCTTTTAGTGTTTCCAGGGAATTTTCGAGAATTGCCTCTTTTGTGCTTTTTGCCTGAAAATAGGACCAAGAGTCAATGCCATGCGCCTGTGCCTGCGACATGGCCTGAACGATATTGCCGTCCTTAACATTGCACAATGCCATGAATGTAGCTGTTAGTGCTACACATATGGCTATAACGGCATTTAATTTGCTTTCATGCCCTTTGGAAGAAACATCTTGTATAGTCTCGGAGAGATCACTCATTTTTTTTTGAATAAAAATAGAGATCAAACCGATTGGGTTAAATAATTTGATGCTAAAATTTACTTAAGAAAATATATTTTATTTACTCTGCAAGAAACCCAAAACACCCTAAATAAGTTTGTGGCTTTGGGCGTATTTATACAGTCCGACAATATTGGACGAGTTGGTCTTCCGGAGGAGATTTTTGCGGTGAGTTTCCACTGTTCGTTCACTAATGAACAGTTTTTCGGCAATTTCCTTGCTGGTCATTTCGTTGATCAGCAGTTTTAATACCTCCATTTCGCGTTCTGTGATCTGAATGTCATTCTGAGGCTGCATTTTACTAAGCAAAATCTTGTTGACCTCAGGACTCCAGAATTGTCCGCCTTCGTGAATGATATCAATAGCCGTTATCAGCTCGTGATGGGTATATTTTTTCAGGATGTACCCTTCCACCTCTGCACGAAGCACATTTTGTACTATAGACACCTCATCGTGCATGGTCATTACGATGATCTTGACACCGGGATGGTCTTTCTTGATGTGGCCTATGAATGAGAGGCAATCCATGCCTTCCATAGAATAGTCTGTAACAACTATGTCCACATTTTGCTCCCGGAGTACAGAAAGCGCTTTTTCGGCATTAGGTGCCTTACCTACTACATGAAAACGCGGATCTGTGGATAATAGCGATGCTACACCATCAATTACGATCGCGTGATCATCAACAAGAAGAATATTAATTTTACCCGTTTCGATAGATGCCTGAGGCATGTAACAAAAATAGAAAAAAGCGTCAGGAATGAAAATGACCTGCGTCATTTTTTTGCTATCTTAACGCAGCCATTTATGACCCGGAAGAAGCTATATCTTATTTTTTTGTTGTGTTATTCATGCATATCATCAGCTCAAGTAGATGATCGCCAAAGACTTAGTGCACTGCTGGCATCTATTGAGCGCGTGATGAATGTGCATCCGGACTCTGTGGACAGGCTTATTGCAGAAGCAGCGCCACTTGCCAGAAAACTTGGAGACCTACAAGCTGAGACACAAATTGAGATGCGCAGAACGATGCACGTCTTTCTCACAGGATATTTTGATTCAGCAGTAGCCATCGGAATGAAAATGGTACGCGTTGGAGAGTCAAAGCCTCCTTATGCAGAACTTGCTTCTTTGTATTACGAGTTATCTGGTATTTATGGCAAGAACGGCTATCTCGATGTAGCCGAAAAGTATATCAGGAAAGCTATAGCTATTGGAAAAACGCTACACAATGATACCTGCCTGGCAGATGGGTATAACCGGCTTGGCATATTATACGAACGCAAAGCAGACAAAGACTCTACCCTGCTTGACTCCGCACTGATCTGTTACAATCTTTCACTGGCGTGTAATGAACGTACAGGGCATATTCTGGGCAGATCCTATAGCCTGGAGAACATTGCCGGGATATATACGAGAAGAAAGCAAACAGAAAAAGCGCTTGGCTTTATGAGGCAATCGCTCAGAGACAGGTTGCTGCTCAATGATAAGCTGGCGCTGTCCATGTGTTATGTGAACCTTGGCGAAACGTTTGAGAGTATCAACGATCATGACAGTGCCATCTACTATGGCGAGAAAGCCCTGGCCCAGGCAACCGAAATATCCTTCCGCGACCTGGTACAATATTCTTACCAGTTCCTATCCGGCCTATATGAAAAGAAAGGTGATTTTAAAAAAGCGCTTAATTATCATCAGAAATATGCTGCATTGAACGATTCACTTTTCAATGAAACAAAAACAAAGCAGCTAGCGGAACTTAACACAAAGTATGAGACGGAAAAGAAAGAACAGAAAATAAAAACACTTAACCAGCAGACCGAGATACAGCAGTTGCAGATAAAACAAAGAAATATATTCCTCTTCATTTCGTTCGGAGTTATCATTATTGGTGCAGCTATGGGGTGGCTGGCGTATAACAGGCGTAAGCTGAAAGCCCAGGCAAAGCTGCAGGCCGAGATCAACAAACAACAAGAGATAACCGCCAAAGAGATAATCAATGCCGAGGAACGGGAACGCAGGCGTATTGCTGCTGACCTGCACGATGGCGTCGGGCAAATGCTGTCTGCATCACTTATGAATCTGAACGGCTTGTTCAAAAAACTCAATATAGATCTGCAAAAAGAGCCAATGGCTGAGCATACGCTATCACTCGTAAATGAAAGCTATGACGAGCTGCGACAGATATCTCACCAGATGATACCTAATACGCTGTTAAAGGCCGGCCTGGCATCTGCAGTTAAAGATCTGATACTCCGTATAGACCAAAGTAAGCTTTCTATAAACCTTGATATTGCCGGACTGAATGAGCGAATGAATGAAGAAGTGGAGACGGTATTATACCGTGTGATACAAGAGTCTATAAACAATGTAATAAAACACGCTAAAGCCACAAAGCTAAATATACAGCTTGTAAGGGACGAAGATGGTGTGTCTATTACCATAGAGGATAATGGTAAGGGGTTTGACACCAAGCAAGTGAAAGATGGTGGTATAGGCCTGAAAAACATGTATTCACGTATCCAGTTTCACAAAGGCACTATTGACATTGATTCTGCTCCCGGGAAGGGAACGCTTATGGTAGTTTACATACCGCTTGCTTAGCGGTATCCGTATTTCTACGTAGATAAAAATACCAGAGACTACGTATTTTCATTTATTATAATGGGCCATAGTTTTGCAATAACAAAATTGTAATGCTATGAGAAAGTACTTTACATTAATGATGATGAGCTGCGCTACTGCAGCATGGTCACAACCTGTTATCAGCAGCGGGTTCTCCGGTATGGCTGCAGTTAATGGTACAACCTATACACGAACAGGCTACATACCTGCCAATACGGGTTCATACCAATTTGTAGGGAGCGCGAAGGACGGTAAACTGTTCGCATCATCGTTCAGCAGAATGTATCTCTACTATATAGATCCTGCAACATTTACCATTACCGATTCATTTGCACATACACTATACAATATATCTGCAATGAATGAGGCTAATACCCTATTTGCAAGAACGGATAACGGTGTGCTCAGGTTCAATACCGCCACAAAGACGATTGTGGATAGCGTAAATCTGTCCGGTGTCAGCTCTATTACAGAGCGTCCGAACTCTAAAGAAGTATGGGTCATTAACGACAACCAGGTAAATGTTGTCAGCTATTCTTCAGGATTATCCGCAAGTTTGGTTGGCGTACCTGCGTCAGGTTCTTCAGATGGCGGCGATGTCCGGTTTACAACCGGTGGCAGTATCGCTTATAAACTTTCATGGACCAGGTACAAAGTTTATAAGATAGATGCTAACACAAAAACATTGATCGATTCATCTGCTGCAATACCGGGAGGTAGCAGCATAGAAGTGTCGCACGACAGCAGTAAGATATATGTTACCTGTCCAACGCTATTCAGGGTGCGTATATTCCGCGCATCAGACATGGTGCTCATTGATTCCTTTAGTAATGGCACACGCGAGCCGTTTGATCTTTACCGCCACCCAACGCGCCAGGAAATATGGGTAGTAAATCATTTTAAGGATTCCGTAACCGTGTTCAATGAATCCACTAATGCCCAGATAGCTGCATTCGGACTTACATCATCTCCACACAGCCTGGCATTCTCTTCAGGTTCAACAGGTGTTAAAAATGTAGCAAAGCAGAGCGACATAAATGCATTTCCAAATCCTACATCAGGAGTTGTCACCATAACCGGATTAAACTATGAGTCCTGGATAAATGTGTATGATATATCGGGAAGACAGGTATTTGCAACACACCCCACAGACAAAAATTGTAATATGGATATTTCAGCGCTTGACGCGGGTATGTATCATCTCAGTGTGTGGAATAAAGAAAATGGTATTGAGACTACCATATCAATTCTAAAGAAATAAGCCTTTAGAAATATACCCGTTTATTGATAGGCTGCCCTTTCCAGGGTGGCCTTTTTTGCCCCAATAGAGAATCACAATAGTTCTATTTCTGTTATTTATCATCTATTTTTTTGTAGGATCAGAAATGGTTGTACCTTTGCTAACGCTGTTAGAAAAAATACACAGCATTATGGGCATAGCAGAGAGGAAAGAGCGACAAAGAAAAGAGGTACGCGAAAGTATCCTGGAATCTGCATGGAAAGTGGTGAATGAAGAAGGCTGGCAGTCATTATCTATCAGAAAGATCGCCGACGGAATAGAATATAGTGTACCGGTTGTTTATGACCATTTTGAGAATAAGGAGGCGATCTTGTCAGAATTCAACAGACAGGGCTTTAAGTTGCTTGGTGATAATGTAAAAGCCGCTAAGGAAAAACATACCGAACCCGAAAAGCAACTTGAGGCTATAGGCCTTGCCTACTGGGATTTTGCATTTCAACACAAGGAGTATTACCATCTGATGTACGGTTTGGGAATGCCTACTTGTGAGAGCCTGACAAGTGTTCCGGAGCTCACAGCTTTTATTGATGTATTCTTTACTACGATAAAATCTTTGCTGAAAGATCCGGACGATAATAAGGTTTGGATGAAGGTTCATTCATTCTGGTCTATGTTACATGGTCTGGTTTCCATCAACCTCGTAGCACCACAGGTTGAGCATATGGGTATGACACACGAACAGATGAACAAAGCAATTTTGAATGATCTTATTTGTGGTTTTTTGAAAGGGATGAACCACTAATATTTTTTTAAACAATAAAATAACACCGTTAGGATTTATAATGTAGGTATTTATAGTAACATTAGAATATACATGTATATACAGTTAAATGACGGTATTCTTTTACCTAACAAACAACACAATCAGATAGAATATAAATAATAATTAAAAACTAAAACAAACAAAAATGAAAAAAGTAACGCTCGTATTGACAGGATTAATGCTATCAGCTGCAACTTATGCCCAAACATGGACGCTGGACAAAGTTCATGCCCGTGTAGGATTTACTATCACACACATGATGGTCAATGATGTAGAAGGTAATTTTAAAGAGATCGATGCTACGATCACATCATCAAAGCCGGATTTCAGTGACGCAGTCTTTTCGTTTACTGCCAAGGCAAACTCCATATTTACTGACTGGGAACAGCGTGATAATCACATTAAGGGGCCTGATTTCTTTGATGCAGAAAAATACCCTACTGTTTCTTTTCAGAGTAAGTCAATAAAAAAGACCGGAGAGAATTCATTCAAACTGACCGGGGACCTTACCATGCATGGCGTGACAAAAACAGTTACCCTTGATGGTTCCTACAAAGGGCCAATCGAGCATCCGATGAATAAAAAGATGAATGCAGGTTTCAAACTGTCCGGGAAAATTAATCGTAATGACTTCGGAATTGGCCCAAGTATGGGAACCGCGATACTAAGTAACGAAGTAGAGATCAATGCTAACGGTGAATTTCAAAAGAGCTAATCAATAACAACAATAAATACAAATATTATGGCAACAACTAAATGGGGTTTAGACCAAACACACTCTGAACTGCAGTTCAAGGTGAAACACATGATGGTATCTACCGTAACAGGTTCGTTCTCAAAGTTTAACGGAACTGTAGAGACCAATGGCAATGACATCACTACAGCAAAAGTTCATTTTACGGCAGATGTATCTTCGATCTCCACAAACAATGAGCAGAGGGACCAACACTTAAGGAGTGGTGATTTCTTTGATACGGACAATCACCCCCAGATAATTTTTGATAGCACTCATGTAGAAAAGAGTGGAGAAGACAGCTACAAGGTTTTTGGCACGTTGAGTATGCGTGGTGTAAGTAAAGAAGTTTCTTTCCTGGTAGATCACGGGGGTATCATGCAAGACCCATGGGGCAATACGCGCACCGGCTTTTCCGTATCTGGTAAAGTGAACCGCAGAGATTTTGGCGTAAGCTTTAGTCTTATTTCTGACACAGGAAACATTTTGCTTAGTGATGAAGTAGTGTTTTTAGCAAATGTTCAGTTCGTAGTACAGAAACAGGAAGAACTGGTTGCATAAAACAACGAGTAGCGACCCTTCGTTTGTGAGTTTCGAGGGGTTGCATCTATAAAAAGAAAGCGACACAATATTGTGTCGCTTTCTTTTTATAGTATCGTAACAAATTATTTGTTGTCATCAACCTGAGGCCTGAAGTTGTCATCAAAATAGCGATCGTAGTAATAACGATTGTAGTGATGATAGTAACGGTGATAACCATCCCTGTCATAATGATCGGCATCCTTATAAGTATGATGGTATTTCGCGTTCAGGTTGTTATAAAAGCTGTCGGCTTTTGCATTATATCCGTAAAAGTCCCTGCGCCAGCCGAAGTTACAACCACGGCGAAACCACCTGAACATGACGTTTCTTCTGTAACACCCATCATAATAGTGATGTTGATGTGAACAGTATCTGTCCTGCGAGCAGCAATAATGCTGTGCCTCAACTTTTACAGCGCTAAAAGAGCTGATCAATACCAATAATGCAATAACAAGGTTTCTGAATTTCATAAATAACTATTGTTTTGGTCGTAATAATTGGCTACAAAATAGGAAACTTTACTAAAATCAAATAACTTTTTTTACATACTATGAGACTCCTTGCCACCTAAATTGAATGAATTTGTCCTGAACTACTGAGGCAAGTAAAGGATTTGTACCAGATACCACACTTATAAGCCCTGCATCGGCCGGTGGAAGCCTGGAGACAGAAGCAATTGACAAATCACTTGCTCCCTCCCTTTCGCTAACCATTCTTATATTGTTGAATGGTGAAGCATTAAAGTTCACCTCTTTTCCACTTTGAAGTTGGGCATGAGCACCACCCATTATCAATGATGTATAGTCGGCAAGAGGTGCAAGCTCAAAACCACCACCTATCATAGGACGTTCCACTATCCATTCGGCAGTGGCGCCTGTAAAAGTTACGGAACCAAGCGAACGACGGACGGTTGTGTATCCACCCGTTGTGATATTGAGAATACGGAAGTAACAGTTTGGCCCCGAAATATCCGCATCTCCTGAATCTGAAGACGCCCCTACCCAAACCTGAACATAAACGATGTCGCCTATTCTCACCCGAAAATTGGATATCCTGCTTATACCTCGCTGAGTAGGTAAGAACTCTGTCCAAACATAGGCGCTTGTCACAGCGATTGTGATGTCTTCGAAGCTGAACAGTATTGCATCCTGTCCAATGCCCGCTTGTATCAGGTCGCTTCCCAATGCTCCGGTATCCAATCCAACCCAAGAAAGAACCATAGCGGTATCGGGGCTTGAGGTAGTTACACGAGGTATTCGCCATACAGCACCTGCATTTTAGAGTCTGCCTTGTGGTCTTAATAATTTAAAACCACTCCAATTATTGGATATTTCCGGCACTGCCATGATATCTTTATCTAAAATGGATACTGCGTCAATGCAATATGTTTTAACAGAGACACTTGCTGCCCATAAACGATAAGCCTGAGGCTGTTTTTTTTCATCAGGGCGTGCCGGATATCCACGGGACAACAACTCTTTGTCCGGCATATTTAATACCTGAGTCGGTGTAAGGGCCGCCCTGTATGCTTTTGACGGAACCTTGTAAACAATTGGCTTGCAGAAAGGCATCCGTTGCATAGCAGTTTTAGCAATACGCAAATGCAATATGTGATGTGTAACTCGGCTCTTTTGTTTGTAAGCCAACACAAAATCAATAATTTCTGTACTTGCATCCGACGGGCGTACTGTAAAATGCACATGCCCATCGGGATCAGACAACAGTTTCATTGATCTCTTTAGCTTTCCTTTTCCTGAAAGAGAAAGTTTACAAAATGTATTAGGAGCTACAGACAAGGAGATATCATTGTCCTCGCCCGGTTTTATAGTATACCAGGTTTCAAATGACATTGACTATGGATGCGTTTTGTAAGGGAAAGTTACGGTTATAATATCTCCGGCAACTGATACCTGGCCTGGTGTAGAGGCATTTAATTGGGCATTAGCGGGCAACAGCATTTGTGCAAAGGAACCATCAAATACAAACGGATTGGTAAAAGTATAGGTTCCTCCATCTGTAAACAATCCAACCTGTTGATTTTGATTTGCAGAGGTTAGTCCGGTTCTTGCGAGTGTCATCACAATCTTTGAGGCATCGTCAGATTTAAGTGCAAAATTTACCTGTACAGTGCCTATGCCGGCTGCTGAAGGCGGTACTGGTGCAGCAGAAATACTACAGATTCCCGGCATACCATTATTGCAAGCTCCACCAGCATTAGAGCCAAAAAAAACATTCGTTGTCACCAGTTTTGATATTTTAACCTGCATTTGAACAACAACGGTTCCTGAAGTGACAGAGACTGATCCCTGAACTCCAGCCGGTATGATTGATCCGGCAGCATACCCGGCAGGTGCAAACGCTATTGTATTAAGCGACGCCGGGAAATCAAATGATATTGGTACACCGTTCACAAAGTTATGAACCTGGCCCGGTTGATTAGTGGTCAGGGATGCCATCTGGAAACGCAAACCAACAGCATTAGCAGAAATTCCTAACAACGAAACATTGGTAGAGCTATCACCTTCCGGCGGGTTTTGAATTGGCACAGCGGATTTGCATATACCTTTGCCTGTACAAGCTTCTGAGGGAACACCGAAAGTAACCGTTGTTGGCGTTACACTGGGCCCACCATTAACATTAGTATCTATGGAAGAGGACTCCCCGGAACCACCACCGCCTTTTGATCCTTTAGGTGGTGGACAACAATCGCAGCTACTGTATATAACTGCGCATACTAGTGTAAGTATTGATAATGCAAGTTTGTTTTTCATAAGGTAATATTTTTCTTGAGTGAAGTGTAATTAAAATGTATACTTTTATTGTTTTTTGATATTAACACAATGTAGAAATAATTATTATCTTTTTAAAATTATCCGGCATTAACAAATGAATAACTCAGCAATATGGACAAAAATATCAACATGTATTGTCATGTGTGCTGCATTATTCCTATTCAGAGCAAATTTATATGGCCAATCCTATTCTGGAAGCACGGATTCGTTGATCAAGGCACTCAACAATGCAAATGAGGATACGAATAAGATCAAGATATACTTTGCATTATTCGAGAAAACACGTTGCTCTGATACGAATGTAAAGTTGGGATATGCTCTAAAACCACTTGCTATTTCGAAGCAGATCGGCTGGAAAAAAGGTCAATTATTTGCTAATAAGCTCCTTGGCATATATTATCAAAATTGCATTACTGACAACAGACTTGCAATTACCTATTTTCAAAAAGTAGAAGAACTAGCAATTCAGTTAAATGATAAAAGGAGCGAAGCTCTTTCGCTGTCTGCAATTGCAAACTCGTACAAGAATCAATCTCAATATGGATTGGCACTGGAATACTACAAAAAAGTAGTACAGATCAATTCCGATGATGCGATCAAAATCAGTGCATTATCAAACCTTGGCGTTGTTTTTTCAAATGTAGGAGATTACTCCAGTGCTTTGAGTAGTTATTATGCCTCGCTGAAAATTCTTGAGGGATCAATAAAAAATGAGAAAAAAAGTGATGCATCCGACACAATACAAATTGCCGGCTTACTTTTTTCAATAGGAGATGTATATCTCGCTAAAGGCCAGTTCTCCGATGCGTTGGATAATTACTATAAAGCAATGAAACTCGGAGAACAACTTCAAAATGAGCCACTGCTCAGAGTAGTATTCATGTGTATTGGAAAAGCTTACAAAACGAAAAATAATTACCCTGAAGCAATTAGTTATTTAAACAAAGGTCTGCGTTTAAGCCAGAAAGGAAACAGCGAGGTGGATGAAATTGAGTTTCTTGACCAAATAGCGAATGTGTACTTAGAACAGGGTGCGTTAGATACAGCCTTTGATTACGCACAGAGATCAATGAAACTTGCCCAGAAAATACAATATGATCAATGGCTCCCGGCAAATTATATAACCCTCGGTAAGATATACACACATCAAAAAAAATACAAAGAGGCTGTTACTACGCTTGAATACGCTGTGAAATTATGTCAGAAGAATGGCTCAAAGGACCTGGAGAAAGATGCACTACTGGTGTTGAGCATGGCGTATGAGCAAAATAGCCAACCAGTAGAAGCCTTGTCATCTTTCAAGAAGTTTATTACTGTTCGGGACACATTATTTAACATAAGCAAGATAAATGAGATGAACCGTATTGATCTTCAGTCCAAGTTTGAACGTGATAGTTTACAACAAGCCGGTGCGTATCAGCTGCGAATGCAGAAACAGAAGGTATATACCATGAGTGGTTATTTAGGTTTTTTTCTTGTGATATTGTTAGCCTTTTTCATATACCGAAACTACAGCCAGCAAAAGAAGGCTAATAAAGTGATCAGCGACGCAAATGTGAAAATACAGGATGAGAAGGCCGTGTCTGAACAACTACTACTTAACATATTGCCTGAAGAAGTAGCAAAGGAATTAAAAGCTAACGGCAGTGTAGAGGCAAGGCTTTATGACAATGTGACGGTGTTATTTACCGACTTTATCAACTTTACATCTGCTGCTGAATGGTTCACCCCGGAGGAGCTGGTTGCTGAATTGCATACATGCTTTATGGTGTTCGACCGCATCATGAGTAAGTATAACATAGAAAAGATAAAGACAATAGGAGACGCTTATATGGCTGCTGCCGGCTTACCCAAACCAAGCCAGACACATGCAAGTGATGTGATAAAGGCTGCATTTGAGATACGGGACTATATGTCCGCAAGGAAAGAAAAACTAGGCAACCGGACATTCGGCATACGTATTGGTGTCAATACCGGTACTGTGGTAGCTGGTATAGTGGGCGCTAATAAGTTTGCCTATGATATATGGGGCGATACAGTGAATATTGCCGCGCGTATGGAACAATATGGATCGGAGGGGAGGATAAACATTTCTCAAAGTACTTATGAACTTGTTCTGGGTAAGTTCTCATTTACTGACCGTGGCGAAATAGATGCCAAGCATAAAGGCAAACTGAGGATGTATTTTGCAGAGCCTCACGCATAGGGTTATTGTTTCCGGAATTCAATTATTATATTTATACTGGTATTGACCATTATAAAGTATGAAGGCAGCAAAAAGTAGTGCCGGTAGCCTTGTTGGCGACTTGCTTGGCGGAACAGCAGGCATGTTAGTGGCGTTGCCATCGACTATCGCCTACGGGCTGATGTGTTTTGCACCTCTAGGCCCGAAATATTCGTCTATCGGTGCTATCGGAGCAATTTTAGGTACGATCCCTTTGTGTTTCCTTGCTCCTTTCCTCGGAGGGATGAAAATACTCATCTCCGCGCCTACAGCTGCCACAGCTGCCGTTATCTCGACGTTTACTGCTGAGCTTGTACGTTCCGGCACTGTACCTGTTGAGATCATACCTATGTATGTGACCTTGGTTGGTCTGCTTGCGGGGTTGATACAGTTGGTCATCGGAAACTTTGGAGGTGGTAAATTCATTAAATATATCCCCTACCCTGTGATCACCGGGTACCTCAGCGGATTGAGTGTATTGGTGCTTATAGGACAGCTACCTAAACTAATGGGACTGCCAAAGGGAACCAACCTTACAGATAGCTTCAGAATGTTCGGACAATGGAAGTGGGACAGCATATGTATAGGCGTTGTAACGATCGTCTTTATGGCAGTAGCCAGAAAGTATATCAAGAAAGTGCCGGCTGTGATTGTTGGGCTATTGGCGGGTGTCGCTGCGTACTGGGTTGTAGCTGCAATGAATCCGGCACTACGCACGCTCAATAACAACCCTTATGTTTTGGGGGAGATATCGACATCTGTTGCCAATATTGTCAGCAATGTAACTGATCGGGTTTCTCTTTTCAGCCATTTTTCCCTTGATGCACTGAAACTGGCATTTGTGCCGGCAATGACTATCATGTTATTACTATCCATCAATACGCTCAATACCTGCATCATTCTGGATGCATCTACTTACTCTCATCATGACCCAAGAAAAGAGCTAATGATACAGGGTACCGGGAATGTATTGTCAGCATTATCCTGTGGTATTCCGGGAGCAGGTATCCTTACTTCATCAATAGAAAACCTGAGAGGTGGCGGCACTACTTCAAAGTCGGTATTGATAGTGGGCATCAATTCATTGCTGGTATTGCTGCTCTGCGGCAAGTTCGTAGCCTGGATACCCTTGCCGGCCCTTGCCGGAATACTGATCATGGTGGCCATCAGTCTTATTGATTTTACCATTTTCACCCTGCTTAAAAATAAATCGACGGTATTCGATTTTGTAGTGATCATTGCAGTAATCATAGCTGCAGCAAAACTTGACCTGATACGTGCAGCAGGTGTGGGTACAGCCATGGCTATATTGCTTTTCCTGAAAGAACAGATGAGTGCATCTGTTATCAGGAGAAAACTCTTCGGAGACCAGGTTTCCTCCAAAAAAGTCAGGTTGTCGCACGAAAGGGATATACTAGTAAATAAAGGGAAGGAAACGATCATTATCCAGTTGCACGGCCAGTTGTTTTTCGGCACTACTGACCAGTTATATTCAAAACTGCAACCTTATTTTTCTACGTGTAAATACTTTGTTCTGGATATGCACCGCATTCAGTCAGTAGACTACACTGCTGCTAACATGCTCAAAAAAATATTAGTAAGAGTCGCGGAGCAAGATGGATATCTAATTTTCTCATCAATACCGGAAACACTGGCAACAGGACAAAACCCTAAGAAATATCTTAAAGAAATAGGGCTACTTCAAAATCCCAATGTGCTTGCATTTGACGATATGGACGAGACACTTACATGGGTTGAGGACAAAGTATTGATAGATGAAGAGGTAGCAAACCATAAAAACACCCAGGTTCTTTCAGTTAGACAACTGGAATTTTTCGACGGTTTTTCTGATAAAGTACTTGAAGCCATCAGTGGCTGTATTGAAACCCAGGTCTACAAAGATGGGGAGTATATTTTTAAGGTTCAAGAGGATACAGACACCGTATATTTTGTGGCGAAGGGACATGTAAAGCTCGTATTACCCCTGAAAGACGGAAAACAATACCATCTTCAAACAATATGCATGGGAGGTATTTTCGGAGAAATGGCTTTCATACACCCACGTCCACGTTCTGCAAACGCGTTGACGCTTGATGAGGTACACTTGTATTCCCTTTCCCGCCAAAAATTTAACGAGATCAGTAGTAAATATCCCGAAGTAGCAGCCATTTTCTTTGAGAGAATGGCGCTTATCATTGCTAACAGACTCAGATATACTAACGAAGAGCTAAAAATATTTCAAGAAAATTAATGCATTCTTTTCCCTGTCATCTAACTCATTAGATGTTAATAAGTATGTTAACGGGTAGAAAAAAAGCATAAAAAACTATTAGAAATCATGTTTTTTTTATAATATTGGAATATTCAGTTAACTTTTAAAAACAAAAACAAAATGAAAAAGTTAGTTCTCATTGCGTTTCTGTCTGTTTATGGGATTTCATTAGCCCATGCTCAGAAACCCGTGCCTCCGGCACCACAGCCTACACCAAAGGAGCAGCCCGGTCAAAACGCACCCGGTAGCCATCCTCACAAAGTAGGCCCTCACGCTCCAAAGGTGCCACCACCACCTCCAGGCGGTACACCACCACCTCCTCCACCAACTCCGGGTAACCCAGGCGGCGGTACACCACCACCACCACCTCCTCCTCCTCCTCCAGGTAAGCATCACTAATGGTGATTAGCAATCATAAATTATAGGGATACAATTCATACTGTATCCCTATATTTATACCCGGTAATATCTCTTGTTGCACCCACTAAAATTACTCCGATGAAAAAAATATTACTCGCCACTTATTGTTTTATTGTTCCATTTATTTCGTCAGCACAGATACTCAATCTAGACAGAACTGTAACAGTTGATACTACAACAAAGAAAAAATATGCAGCAGTGCTTGGCGCTTCATTCAGTAGTTTTCATCAGACATACAGTTTCGTTGATGAAGGCCTGTATTATGATCTCACTTTTTACATGCCCAAAAAACACATACTTGTATTAAGCGGCAAGAACAATGTTACTTCTACCGGAGGTACTATTATTCAGAACCAGGGCTATATACATCTCCGTTACAGGGACAATGACACTAAGAAGTTATCACTTGAACCCTTTGCCCAGTATCAATGGAATACAACTATAGGTCTTGAACAACGCTACCTGGGGGGCTGTAATCTGCGTGTAAGGATCCTTAAAAAGAAGAAAGCAGATATTTACTATGGTCTCGGCGGCATGTATGAAGGAGAAAGATGGAATTATCATGGAGTTACTGACACCTCTCTTTTATATCTCTATTATTATCCTGCGGTTGATGCACACTACTTTAAAAGCAGTCAATACCTGAAAGCGTCTATAGCGATCAGCGAAAGTGCGGATCTTGTCACTGCTGTATTCCTTCAGAATAGGATCAATGACCCTGTAAATTCATACAGGCTCAGCAACTATACGACATTAAGCCTGCGAATAGCCAAAAAGATATATTTCGCCATATCGTCAGACATATCTTATGACAATAACCCGGTAGTTCCTATCAAACAAACATTATACAGCATTTCATCTTCGCTTTCAGCAAGATTCTGATATTCTTATAAAATCAACAGATTTCCCACAATATGCGTGGGCGTATTTTTAATTGCCGTTTTTCAGGTAAGTTTGTACAGAACTTCATTTTTTGTGTGAAGAAACAGGAAAAGACCTGATGAGTGATAATTATATAGTTTCCGCACGTAAATACCGGCCACAAACGTTTGATACGGTTGTAGGGCAGCAGCATATTACGACTACCCTTAAAAATGCCATAAAAAATCAACACCTCGCGCATGCGTTCCTTTTTTGCGGCCCGAGAGGTGTCGGTAAGACCACTTGTGCCCGTATCCTGGCAAAAACAATAAACTGTGAGAGCCCGACTGCTGACATGGAAGCGTGTGGTACATGCCCTACTTGTACCAGCTTCCGGAATAATGCCTCCTTTAACGTCTTTGAGCTTGATGCTGCCAGTAATAACTCGGTGGAAGATATCAGGGAACTAACCAACCAGGTTCGTTTTGCGCCTCAGCAAGGAAAGTATAAGGTATATATCATTGATGAGGTGCATATGCTTTCTGCTGCTGCATTCAATGCATTTCTGAAGACTTTGGAAGAGCCGCCGCCATATGCCATATTCATATTGGCAACTACGGAAAAGCACAAGGTGTTACCCACGATCCAAAGCCGCTGCCAGATATTTGAATTCAAGCGCATCACTACCCATGACATTGTAGCCCATCTTCAGGGCATTGCCAGTAAGGAGGGCATGATAGCCCAGGAAGCAGCATTGCATGTTATTTCTCAGAAAAGTGAGGGTTGCATGCGTGACGCCTTATCAATGTTAGACCGCATTGCCAGCTTTACCAATGGTATGCTCACGTATAAGAATACGATGGAACACCTCAATTTGCTGGATGCTGATTACTACTTCAGGCTTACAGACAGTATGCTTAGCCAGGATGTCGCGTCAGCTTTACTGTTGCTTGACCAGGCTCTGGAGAAAGGTTTTGAGGGTGACAGTGTCGTTAGCGGGTTGGCGGAGCATTTTCGGAATTTATTGCTCTGTAAAGATGCAAGGATGGCGAAATTGCTGGATGTACCTAATGACCATAAGCCCATGTATAATGAAAAAGCGAACCAGGCACCTCCTTCGTTTCTTCTTTCTGCGCTGAATGTCATTAATGACAGTGAGCTGCAATACAGGAATGCGACCAATAAACGCCTTCACGTGGAGATGTGCCTGATCAGGCTATGCTTTTTGTTGCAATCGACATCAGTGAACACTGATGATCTAAAAAAAAACTCTGATCGTGTAGCACCTCCTGCTATTCCATCACAACCGCCATCAGACTATGCTCCTCTTGTTCCTGCGAAAGAAACTCAGGTTTCTGAGCCCATGAATAAGGTGGCTGAAATACCCGTAAATACTGTACGGGAAGCAGTTCAACCTGCTTCACCTCAGCCGGTGACGGCAACAAATACAGTGTCTTCCGGCCCTAAAAAAACCGGAAGGTTGAACATGGGGTTACTGGATATAGACAGCGCTGTATCTGCAGCAGCATCTCAATCGGCTGAAAAAAAGTCGCTCACTATAGAAAGCGGTACAGAAATATTTGAAAAATATAAGAAACACCTGACTGATTCCGGAAAGAGTGTGATACATGCTCAATTCACACTAATGACCATTGACGTATTGCCGCCTGACGAGGTTAAGCTGATCTCGCCAAGCGAACTTACCGACAGCTATGCCCGGGACCAGCGCACTGCACTAATTGATTTTTACCGTACAGAGACTAAGATGATCGTTCGCGTCACCACTGAGATAAAGGAAGACCCTGATGTGATCAATGCACAAAAAAACACAGTCCTCAGCAAGAGTGAGATGTATGAGGTAATGGCCGGTAAGAATCCAAGCCTTGCCCGCCTTAAAGACGGGCTTGGTATGCAGATCGAATACTAATTCAGACAATGAAATCATAATATATCCGATCGATAAGCATTTACATGGCGCTTTTATGGGTATTTCATTAAATAGAACAAACCCTTTGCCTTTTACTTCATTTAGATGTACTTTTGACACTTAAAATCCGGAATAACATATATGGCTGAAGCGATACGTATGCCCCTGCTTAGTGATACCATGAAAGAAGGGGTAATAGCGGAATGGCACAAAAAAGTCGGAGACAAGGTAAAGTCTGACGATGTAATTGCAGAGGTGGAAACCGACAAAGCGACAATGGAAGTAATGCCATACGTTGATGGTACCCTATTGTATATTGGTGTGGAAAAAGGTAAAGGCATACCCGTGAATGGCATTATGGCCATAATTGGTAAGCCTGGTGAGGATTTTCAATCCATCCTGTCGGCAGATGGTGGTGCATCTGCACCTGTTGCTGCAAAACCAGAAGAACCCTCTAAATCAAGTGCTCCACTACCTGCAACTCAGTCTGTAACTCCAACTCCGTCTCAGAATAGCGATGACCGTATGAAGGCATCCCCTCTTGCTAAAAAGCTGGCTGAGGAGAAAGGTGTAGATCTCCATTCAATAAAAGGCTCAGGCGACAACGGTAGGGTTATCAAGCGTGATTTAGACAATTATGCAGCCCCTGCCCCACAAACTACCAAAGCTGCTCCTGCAATGGTACAGGTAATACCGGCAGGACAGGAAGGGCATACGGATATTCCGCTCACACAGATGCGCAAGATCATTGCTCAAAGATTGTCAGAGAGCAAGTTTACGGCTCCGCATTTCTACCTGCGCATGACCATTACTATGGACAAGGCAATTGAGGCCCGCAAAGCCATCAACGACATGTCTCCGGTAAAAGTTTCTTTCAATGATATGGTGATCAAAGCGTGTGCTATAGCGCTGCGCAGGCACCCAGCAGTGAACAGTTCATGGATGGGAGACTTTATCCGTCAAAACCATCATATTCATGTGGGTACTGCTGTAGCAGTTGAAGAAGGGCTTATTGTACCTGTTATTAAGTTTGCTGACCAGAAGTCGCTATCGCAGATAGCACAGGAAGCAGGCACCCTTTATGAGAAAGCGCGTACTAAAAAGATACAGCCGCAGGAGTTTACCGGTAATACATTCACGATCTCTAACCTCGGTATGATGGACATTGATGAATTCACTGCCATCATTAACCCGCCTGACAGTTGTATCCTTGCGGTTGGCAAGATAACCCCTACCCCTGTTGTAGAAAATGGCCAGGTGGTAGTTCGCCAGTTAATGAAGCTAACACTTAGCTGTGACCACAGAATTGTTGATGGTGCTGTTGGTTCCAAATTCCTGCAAACACTCAAGGCGCACCTGGAGAACCCGGTGACAATGCTTGTTTAGTTATTTCTGATATTAGACATTAATAAACAAAGCCCCCGATCCGGGGGCTTTGTTATTGACGGAAATATATAATTTATGCCAGTGTTACGCTAAGCAAAGTTTTCTCACAAATGAAGAGTTTGCCAACGAGGCATCCCTCATGTGCTTCTTCTGCACGTTTTTTAAACTCTTCTGCAGTTATGCCAGGCACCTTACCTGTAACAGTTAATTCACTCTTTGTGATCACGCCGTTATCCAACGTAATGTCACATCTTGTTTCCAATGAATCCGGTGTATAACCGGCGGCACCTAGAACAAAAGATAGCTTCATGGTATAGCACCCTGCGTGCGCAGCAGCTATCAGCTCTTCAGGGTTTGTACCAATGCCATCTTCAAAACGGCTTTTGTATGAATACTGTGTTTTGTTCAGAACTGTGCTCTGTGAAGTAAGGTGACCATTTCCTTCTTTACCGGAACCATTCCAAACGGCGGTTGAGTGACGTTTCATTTTTTTAGTTTTTGTTAGTGGAGCAAAGATATGTTTTTGAGAGATGTGAATGATGAACATGGCTATAACCTGTATTTATACCAGTATTTAGACAACATGGTCAGTATATGTACATTTCAAGTACATTAATGAGTTTGAGGGCCGATTCCTTCAACAGAGCATCTTCTTTTCCATAATTCCCAATTCCACAGTACCTTAGCCGCATGCAAAAAATACTAGTTGCAAATCGCGGGGAGATAGCAATGCGCGTGATGCGCACGGCAAGAGAAATGGGCATAAAGACGGTCGCAGTATATTCTGAGGCTGACAGAAATATGCCATTTGTCCGCTACGCCGATGAAGCTGTATGTATAGGCCCCGCCCTCTCCTCTCAATCATACCTGCGAGGCGAAAAAATAATTGAAGCTGCAATAAAGACAGGAGCGCAAGGCATACACCCGGGATACGGATTCCTGAGTGAGAACGCAGCATTCTCTAAAGCAGTTAGTGATGCGGGATTGATATTCATTGGACCATCTGCTCACTCCATAGAAATAATGGGTAGTAAGATCGGTGCAAAGCAGGCTGCAAAAAAATTTAACGTCCCGATGGTTCCCGGAACAGAGGAACCACTAAAAGATGTACAGGAGGCAAGAAAGATCGCAGATGCTATCGGGTTCCCTATATTGGTGAAAGCATCTGCCGGTGGTGGTGGAAAGGGAATGAGAGTTGTAGATCGCCCGGAGGACTTCGAAGAACAGATCCGCGCTGCTAAGAGTGAAGCTTTAAACGCGTTTGGAAACGATGATGTGTTCATTGAAAAATACGTGGGTGCACCAAAGCACATAGAGATACAAATAATGGGCGATCAGCATGGAAACTACGTGTATCTCTTCGAGCGTGAGTGCAGCATACAACGCCGACACCAGAAATTGGTTGAGGAAGCTCCATCGAGCTGTCTGACACCGGATGTACGCAAAGCAATGGGTGAATGTGCCATAGCAGCTGCAATATCTTGCAATTACTATGGTGCCGGCACAGTGGAATTCCTGGTTGATGAAGAGTTGAATTTTTATTTCCTGGAAATGAATACCCGGCTACAGGTTGAGCACTGTGTAACTGAAATGATCACAGGTATAGACCTCGTAAAGGAACAGATAAATGTGGCAAGAGGTAATAAACTATCTTTTACCCAGGATGGCCTGGTAATTACAGGTCATGCTATAGAACTTCGTGTCTGTGCTGAAGATCCCTTCAATAACTTCCTACCTGATACTGGAAAGCTGGAAATGTATCAACCCCCAAAGGGCCCGGGCGTGCGTGTAGATGACGGATACGAGGAAGGAATGGATATACCCATCTTCTACGATCCGATGATAGCGAAACTAATTGCTTATGCAGGCACAAGAGACGAAGCAATAGACAGGCTTTGCCGGGCAATTGACGAATACCACATCAAGGGAATTCAGACAACTTTGCCATTCGGAAAATGGGCTGTGCAGACTGAGCCATTCAGGTCAGGCAACTTTGACACTAAGTTCATTGATAAATATTATAAACCAGAATATCTAAACAATTCAGATAGTGAAGCAGAACAAGTCGCTGCACTATTGTCGTCTGTGATATGGGATAAGAACAAGAAAGCAGATACAAAGGCCGCTACAGTAACACAGGGTTTAAATAAATGGAAAATTAACCGGAGGTAATTGCTGATTACGGGTTAAAATATTTAAATTTGGTTTCTCTCAAACATTCATATCATGGCAAACGAAAACAATAACGACCAGAACGAACATAAGAAAAACTGGATAGATGAGGCGTTGGAAAAGATAAATACCGACTTCCCGCTATCCGGCAATGAAGACGATGAAGATCTCGAGTCTGATGAAGATGAAGACGATATTGATGATAGCAATGATGAGCCTTCAGAAGAAAAGAAAGAGGGAGGAAACTGGTTAGGTCACATGCTGGAAAAAGTAGATACCGACTTTCCTCTATCCGGTGGAGAAACAGATGAAGACCTTGAACCGGAGGATGATTCGGACGAAACAGAAGAAGAGAACTGATCTTTTTGCAAAATATCAATAAAGCCTGTAGCTATACAGGCTTTTCTTTTTTCTGACATCAAAGCCACTTTTCGTATAATATCCTTGTTACAAAATATTCTTCATTCTCCAGGAAGTGTCTCATATTAGTATTATTGACCAATGTGAACCTGATAATGCGCTTGATCCCTCTCTCAATGTAATACTGCTCAAGTGTATCATTGAGCATGGTATATATTCCCATTCTCCTGTACTGCTCTGACACAAACCCGTCACTGATGTACAATTCTTTACCGTCATGTATCTCTATTCTGCTGTCATCTTGTTCTTCAACATATCCGAATATGAATCCTACTGGTACATTGTTAACATAAGCCAGCAGACATAATCCTTCGCATTCCTCCTGCATTTTTATGACATGCCGCATATAGCTTTCTTCAATATCCGTCCAGGCTGCAGTTTTATTGTGCAGGCTGTGCTCATGCAGATGCAACAGGTGCATGAGCCCGGATATGACCTGGTACTGCTCAGATATTCGAACTGATACTATTTCAACTGTCTTTTCCATATTAGCAAACTTATCAAACTATAGTTGAAAAGTCGCCATTTTAGGTGAAATACTTGTTTACAGGTTTCATGTATTACTTAGTATCTTAGCACCGCTTTCGAACATTCCTTGTAAAATGCCAAAAGTTCAACTTTTTATTCCCTGCTTTGTCGATCAGTTGTACCCTGATACTGGCATGAATATGGTTAAGGTGCTGGAAAAACTCGGCTGTGATGTGACCTATAATTCAAAACAAACTTGTTGTGGGCAACCTGCTTTCAATGCCGGTTACCGTGATGAAGCTAAGTCTGTGGCTACCAAATTTCTGCACGATTTTGAGGAAAACACTTACATAGTTGGGCCGAGTGGTTCGTGTACAGGCTATGTACGCAACTACTACGACAAACTGTTCGAGAACAGCTCTGACCATATTTTATGTAACCAGGTCAGGAACAATATGTACGAGTTCACTGAGTTTGTGACCAAAGTATTGAAAACAGAAAATATAGGGGCAGTTCTGAATGGAAAAGCAACCTATCACGATGCCTGTGGTGCGCTGAGAGAATGTGGAATAAAGGATGGGCCTAGGTCGCTACTGAAAAATGTACAGGGATTGGAACTTATAGAAATGAATGAATGTGAAACGTGCTGCGGATTCGGAGGAACATTTGCTGTAAAATTCGAACCAATATCCATTGGCATGGCACAGGTAAAAGTAAAAAGCGCACTGGAAACAGGCGCACAATACATTATTTCTACCGATGTATCCTGTATGATGCATATGCAGGGTTATATAAACCAGAACAACTACCCTATCAAGACCATACACATAGCCGATGTACTGGCATCAGGCTGGTAGTCTGAATATTAGTAAACCGAAATAAACTATAGTAATAATAAATGGCAGAACTGTTGAATCAATATAACGAAGACAGTATCAAATCGCTGGACTGGCGCGAACATATTCGCCTGCGTCCGGGCATGTATATTGGCAAACTGGGAGATGGCAGCAGTGTGGATGATGGCATCTATGTGCTGGTAAAGGAAGTGGTGGATAACTGTATTGATGAGTTTGCCATGGGCCAGGGAAAAAGAATAGAGATAACGATAGCGGAAGGTGGTGTCACTGTGAGAGACTACGGCCGTGGCATTCCGCTCGGCAAGGTAGTAGATGTTGTGAGCAAGATAAACACGGGTGCGAAATATGACAGCAAAGCATTTCAGAAGTCTGTAGGGTTGAATGGTGTGGGTACAAAGGCAGTGAATGCACTGAGCAAATACTTCAAGGTAGCTTCATTTCGTGAGGGCAGAACAAAAGTGGCAGAGTTTGAAAGAGGTGTATTGACCAAAGAATACAAAGAGACAGACACTAAGGAATCAAACGGTACACTGGTCATCTTTAAACCAGATGAAACAGTTTTCCGGAATTATCATTTTATACATGAATACCTGGAAAACCAGGTGTGGAACTATTGCTTCCTGAATGCCGGGCTACAGATCAACTACAATGGCCGTAACTATTTATCTAAGAATGGCCTGCTCGACCTTTTGACAAGGAAAACAAATGCCGATGCGCTGCGCTACCCTATTATTCACCTGAAAGGTGAAGACATTGAAGTAGCGCTTACGCATACCGGAGATTATGGAGAGGAAATCTATTCTTTTGTGAATGGACAACATACCACCCAGGGGGGTACACACCAGGCTGCGTTCCGTGAGGCCTTTGTGAAGACCATTCGTGATTTCTATAAGAAAGACTATGACGCTGCTGATGTCCGGCAAAGTATTTGTGCCGCAATAGCGGTAAGGGTTCAGGAACCTGTATTTGAATCTCAAACAAAGACCAAGTTAGGCTCTCTGTATGTTTATGAAGGTGGCCCTTCTATGAAGGCATTTGTTGCTGACTTCTTCAATAAAGAACTCGATAACTACCTGCATAAAAATCCTGCTGTTGCGGACGCGTTGAAAAAGCGTATTGAACAGAGTGAACGTGAACGCAAAGAACTGTCCGGAATCAGGAAACTGGCCAATGAACGCGCGAAAAAGGCTAACCTGCACAATAAAAAACTGCGCGATTGCCGCATACACCTCAATGATGACCCGCCATCGAAAGGGCGTGATGAATATAATTTAAAACAACAGGAATCAACAATATTCATCACCGAGGGTGACTCTGCGAGCGGATCTATCACCAAAAGCAGAAATGTGGAAACCCAGGCCGTATTCAGCTTGCGTGGTAAACCACTTAATAGCTATGGACTGACTAAGAAAGTGGTTTATGAAAATGAAGAGTTCAATCTGCTGCAACACGCACTGAATATAGAAGAAGGACTGGATGGCCTGCGATATAACAATATCGTCATAGCTACAGATGCCGATGTGGACGGCATGCACATACGTCTGCTCATCATGACCTTTTTCCTGCAGTTCTTCCCTGACCTTGTAAGAAATAATCATATCCATATACTTCAGACACCTCTTTTCAGGGTACGCAATAAGCAGAAGACCATTTATTGCTATTCGGATGAAGAACGTCAAAGAGCCATAGCGGAAATTGGCGCAAAAGCAGAGATCACCCGATTCAAAGGGCTTGGCGAGATATCACCTGAAGAATTCTCCCAGTTCATAGGACAAGACATGCGAAAAGACCCAGTTCTGCTAAGCCAGGATGCGCAAATTCAAAAGCTGCTGGAGTACTACATGGGCAAGAACACCCCAGACAGGCAGACGTTCATTATCAATAATCTGCGCGTAGAGAAAGACCTTGCTGAAGAATTGGGCATAGAGGTAGGTTAAATTCGCAACATGCCTGCATAATCTTGCAATAAATACGGATTAATCTGATAAAATGTGGTCGCATATATAATGCCACATCGCAAAATATATTAACTGCTATAGGACCTGTGCTACTTTATAAGCACTTCAATGATCTTTTTTGTATTCTTCCATTCAAACAGGTGAACGAGCCATAGCGTAAAGCGGAACATTCGTGAGGATGGGTGCGTAATATTTGTTGCCAATCCGTTTATGACACCGTCCCGAGTATCTATACACCTCCGGTAGTCGCCAACGGTTTTTGCAGCAAGGTCTTCAGCAAAACACCACGCGCCATCACGGGCATTATCAATAGTAAAGTTGATAAGCATTTCATTATTGCTGGTAGCATGCATGCCAAGAAGAGACAATAATGGTGAAACCTGGTTGAGATCCTTTATTACCTCATACACCATAGCAGCCAGTATGGTATTAATGGCATAGAAGTCGCTACGGATAAGGTGTATATCCCCGCCATTCATAGTCTCCACAGCAGCTATTCCAAGATCGAGATTGATATGCGCATTCATGCCGGCAAGCAAATGCTGTAATACTATCGTGCCTTTTTTCTTTGTAGCCTCAAATGCCGTAGCCCAGGATGCTGAAGGTTGTTGTCCGTTTCGCCACTGATCATATGCTGTGAGATACCGGTTGGCAAATATCACATCCAGGCGCTCCATCCGGGCATTATCCTGAAACTCACAATTGATAATGCCCTCCCTGACCCTGCAAGTGACACAATAATACAATGCAGCGAAATAGCCAGCACTATCTTTTTTTTCACCGCATTCGGCCATTATGGCCTCCAGCCGTTTTATTACTTCATCTATGGTAGTGGCGGGCATGGTATATTTTTATTCAAGATAGTCAAAAATCAAAAACTAATTGAACGCAATAAATGATTGCCAAAAGTGTTATTATCTCAGGCTTACCACAACCACTATTGGTTATAATATTTGCCTATTTTCGCAGTATGAAGCAATTATTTTTTATTTTTTTAATATTTATTACTAACTCTTCAATAGCACAATCCGGATGGAAACAGCGTGTTGACACCCGTATAGATGTACGGCTCGATGACAGGAAACATATGCTTCATGCATTTGAAGAGATGACCTATACAAACAACTCCCCTGATACACTCAGGTTCATATACATTCATTTATGGCCTAATGCTTATAAAAACGATCACACCCCTATGGCGCGCCAGATGGATGTGAATAAGAACACCAACTTCTATTATGCCAAACCAAAAGACAGGGGGTACATAGACAGTCTGCAGTTCACGATTGATGGCCACAGCGTGGACCATTACAGTACGGAAAGTGCCCCTGACATTGCCAGGATAGACCTTGACAAGCCATTGCCGCCACACCACTCTATTAAAATAGCGACTCCTTTCAAAGTGAAGATACCCAAAGTATTCTCTAGAATGGGACATACAGGACAAGCGTACTACATCTCTCAGTGGTTTCCGAAACCGGCTGTTTATGACAGCAAAGGCTGGCACCCTATATCCTACCTCGATCAAGGCGAATTTTACAGTGAGTATGGTTCTTATGATGTGAATATCACCCTGCCTGCCAACTATGTATTGATGGCTACCGGAAATTGTATGGATGAAAAGGAAGAGCGTGCGATGGATGAACTATCAAAGATGCCTCTGCCAGGCGATACACTCTACACCCACTCGGTTCCTGCAAGCACACCGGAAACTAAAACGGTACACTACCATGAAGATAATGTGCATGACTTTGCGTGGTTCGCAGATAAAAGATGGATAGTACGAAAGGATACTGTAACGTCTCCGGGTAATGGTAAGCTGGTTACAACATGGTCAGCTTTCCTGCCCTATCAGCAAAAAAGCTGGATAAAGGCAAATGATCACCTGAAAGCTACGGTACTGCATTACGGACAATGGATCGGCCCATATCAATACAAGACCATAAAAGCGGTGTCAGGCGATCTGAATGCCGGTGGCGGTATGGAATACCCTACCATCACGATCATTGACAAAGGTTCAAGCAATAACCTATCTACAGTTGTGGTACATGAGGCCGGGCACAACTGGTTCTACGGTATGCTGGGTAGCAATGAAAGGGATCATGCCTGGATGGACGAAGGCATCAATACATTTTACGAGCAAAAGACAAATGCCGCATTAAAAGCTGACACGAGTCATAAGAATAAGTCAAAGAAAAAGATCGACGAAAGCATCATATACTACGAAATGGCATCGATAGATAATGACCAGGCAATAGAACAGACTTCAGCAAATTTCAATAAACTTAATTACGGCCTCGATATTTATTACAAAACCGCGTTAATGCTCAACTGGCTGGAGCAATATATTGGTAAAGAGAATTTTGAGTCGGGAATGAAAGAATATTTTGACAAATGGCACTTTGACCACCCCTACCCGGAAGACTTCAAGCTTTGCATGACTCGTCATACACCAAAATCACTTGACTGGTTCTTTGACAATATGCTCTATACTACAAAGCGTATTGATATGACCATAACGAAGGTAGAGATCGAAGACAACAAGACAAATGTGACGATCAGAAATAATACAGGTGTTTTAGGGCCTGTACTTATAGATGCATATAAAGGAGATAGTATTGTAGCCACTGCATGGTCGGACCCTTTCAGGCAAACTGCTACAATTTTTATCCCTACCACTGAATGGGACCGTCTTAAAATAGATGATGTAGTACCCGATTGTAAAACTGCAAATGATGTATATCGGAGAGGCAGGATCTTCCATCATTTCGGCTTGAAACTGAATCCGGTATTAGGACTGAATATTGCTGAAAAAGATAAGCTGTTCATTTCCCCGGCTATTGGCAACAATGAATACGACGGCATCATGCTGGGGCTATTGTTTCATGATCTGACCATGCCTGAAAACAGGTTCAAATTTGCACTCACCCCTATGTACGGGCTCAACTCAGGGGCACCTGTTGGCGCAGGATCCATTGGATATAGCTGGTATCCCCGAAACTTCCTTAAAGAAGTCCTGTTTCAGGTAGATGGTAAAAGATTTCACAACAACAGTTCTTCTCTTAACATTACTTCACCGGTATTCTCTTCTTACACAAAAATTGCTCCATCCCTCACCTTTACGTTCAGAGAAAAAGACCCGTTGAAGGCAGTAACACGCTCTTTGCTGATAAAGGGATATAATATCACTGAAGAGACCATTGGTTTTTCAACGATAAGCTATGCACCTTCGCCGGCAATAGCTCCTTATGTATCTGCACCGGTTTCATCAAAATATGCCCTTGTGCGATATATGCATAGTAACACAAGGGCGTACAATCCATTCGGATATTCCATTGAAGCACATGGAAATGGTGATTTCGCAAAGATCAGCGCGGAAGGAAATGTTCGTATCGACTACAACACCAAAAACAGATCATTATATGTAAGGGGCTTTATTGGCAAATACATTCCTGTTACCAATACGACAGCAGTAACATCCAGGTACGAACTTAACACCAGCTATTCCGGAATGAACGATTACCTCTATGACGGCACCTATTTTGGCAGGAACGCAGTGAACGGGTCTGCAGCTCACCAGGTTTCTATACAGGAGGGGGGATTCAAGGTGCCATTATACAATAGCGTGAACCGTAGTGACAACTGGATGGCAACAATAAACCTGAAAACTGACCTGCCGTTATGGAAACTACCTATCAGGCTGTTCCTTGATGCCGGCCTGATACCTAACGCCACCCCAAGCCCCAAAAATTCGGGTTCTACTACCATGCTGTACGACGGCGGCGTGGAGCTATGGCTTTCAAAAGATATTGTCAGTGTATATTTCCCCATCATCATGAGTAACGATATACAGAACTACATCGTTAATACCTATGGCAGAAAGAACCTGTACACACGCAGCATTTCTTTTACCTTCCATTTGCAGAATATCAATTGGCTCAAGTTGCCATCAAAACTGATCAATACAGCAGTTAAATAACAGTCTGATGAAATTGCTTACCATACTTGCCCTGCTATTATTTACATTTACTTCTTTTGCCGCATTTCCAATAAAGAACAAACTTTCTTTTAGTAGCGTTTCAAACACGCGGCATGGTGTTCATTTTTTTTTATCTGAATTTCACACCAGGCAACATTTCACGAAACCCCAAAATATCCGTTCAACTGCTATAGTTCTTGCGGTAATAAGTATATTACTGGGCGGCTGGGGATTGCATAGGTATTACCTTGGTTATACCGGCGAGGGTGTGTTACAATCATTAGGCTTTCTTGCAACTATTATTGGCACATACCTCGTTGTTCTGAGTCTGATAGGATTACTTGGAGTTGTGTTAGGTGTAGGTGGTTTTAGCCTGGGGCTTCTTTTTCTTGGCTGCATATTGGAACTCTTGGGTACAGCATCATTTGTATGGCAGGTCATTGACCTCGTCAGGATATGCACTGGCGACCTCAAACACAAGGTCAAAAACCAGGTAAAGGAAAAATATCATTGAGAAATACTAAATCAAACACGACATATGAAAATGTTATTGTACGTAACGATATTTCTAATATTACCGCTCAATCAGTACGCTGCGTTCCCCCTGAAATTGGCACACAGACAAGATTCGACAAGCCTTTCCTCTGCAAGCAATACAGTAAGTGCTCAAAAAACTGACCACCAACCGGAAAAAAGATATAACAACACGGCAGCGATCATACTTGCTGTCATAGGTCTTTTGTACGGTGTTCTTGGCCTTCACCGTTTTCTTTTAGGTTATACAGGAGAGGGTGTGCTGCAGTTATTGGGTAGTCTGAGCGGGCTACTTTCAATGTTACTCTTTTTCGGAGCGGTGATCGGTGGTGCCTATCTGCTTCTGATCCCCGCAGCAGTTTGCCTTGTTTATGCCGCTGCCATGTGGATATGGCAGCTTGTGGACCTGGTCAGGATCTGCCAGCACACACTCCTGCCAAGAAGAATGATGATGAGGCCGTTACGCACCATTGATCGTCAACCTCGCAGATAATTCTATACACAGAAGGGCGGCATATATAATGCCGCCCCTTATACCATGTAGGGTTTATACACACACAAAGAGGTATGACCTGTATGTCTATACGGTCACATTATCTGATAATATGCTCACCTTTCCGGTGGCTACGCTATAAATACCGGATGCGATCGCAACTTTATTTGTTTTAACAAGATCACGGATTATCTCACTGCGTGACATGATCTCACTTACCGAGTGGTCAATATTGAGTCTTGTAACATTACTTACAAACTGCGCGTTCTGACTTGTTCTGTCACTTGTCGTTATCTTTTCTTTCTCAATGGCAGGTTTTATGAACTGAAGCAATGATGTGATATGTCCCATTTGTACATTATCACAGGCTCCTTTAATAGCCCCGCAATTCGTATGGCCCAAAACCAGTATGAGCTTAGCGCCAATTACAGCAGTGCTGTATTCAAGGCTTCCCAATATTCCGTCGGTAACAACATTACCTGCTATACGCACACTGAAAATGTCACCAAGGCCCTGGTCAAAGACCAGTTCTGCAGACACCCTGGAGTCCATACAACTTAGTATGACCGCATATGGCTTTTGTGATTCTCTCTTTTCAGAAACAATATTCAGCAGATCTCTGTTGATCGTCATGTTGTTGACAAACCTGAAGTTTCCTTCCTTTAATCTCTGCAATGCTTCTGCAGGACTGATCATATCTGTTGTTAATGCTCTATTGGGCATGGTTTAAAACTTTTGAGTGTGAATTATTCATGTTTTTTTGTAGCTGTCTTAGCAGCTTCTTGTAACTACCTGCTGTTCTGCGGGGTACTTCATCTTTGTTGGCAAACTCATAGATCACGTTATCATCAACGGCATCTTGTGGTATCTTGTATATATTCCTAAACCCGACAAGCGCCATATTTATCTCTTTCTCTTTAGTTCGCGTCTGATAAAACTCATTGATGATATCCAGCACATCGAAATCTATATACTGTGTATTGGTAGCATCAATGATCACATTGCTGTTCCTTGGCAGGTTATTGAGCGTCTCTTTGATGCTTGCCTTATTCAGGAACGACACCTCCTGGGCAAGGTTCAGCTTGATAAGATCACCATTACTGTAAGTACTTCTCTGGTAGTAATATGGTATCCTTATGTTCTGGCGAAGAATATAGAATATACTGATGATCATCCCGATACCTACACCCTTCAGCAAGTCTAATGAAACAACGCCTATTACAGTTGCAATAAACGGGATGAACTGTGTCCTACCACCCTTCCACATATGTATGAACAATGCAGGTTTGCAAAGTTTATACCCGGTAAATATCAATATTGCTGCCAGCCCTGCTTTAGGGATCATGTTCAGTAATGCGGGAATACTTGCTGCGCAAACAATCAACAATATACCATGTACTATTGTAGATACTTTTGTTTTGGCGCCTGCATTCACATTTGCAGATGAACGAACGATCACTGATGTTATCGGTAATCCTCCTAAGAAACCACTAATGATATTGCCTATTCCCTGTGCTTTCAGCTCCCTGTCTGTAGGTGTATAACGCTTCATCGGATCCAGCTTATCAATGGCTTCTACACATAACAATGACTCAATTGATGCTACAACCGCCATTACAATCCCAAGCTCCCAAATCTTCATAGATTTGAAACCATTGAGATCGGGGAAAGTGAATTGTTTAAAGAAATCCGACAGGGATCCGGCAACAGGCAGCTTCACAAGGTGCGAACTGTCGAGATTAAGCCCCGGAGAAACGGCTGTGAACAAGTAGTTTATTGCGGTAGCGGCAATAACTACGACAAGTCCGGCCGGCACAAGTTGTATCTTCTTGAACCACTTGGTTTGCCACATTACCAGTATAAGTAAACCAACTATTGATATAATAACAGCCCCGGGTTGAATTCCATGCAGCGCTGAAGTGATCGTATTTGTAAGAAAACCATTTTCCGCATCCTCCATTACAGCAGCTTTATTTTTAGCAAAACCTACTGCATCGGGCAACTGTTTAATGATGATGGTCAGACCGATACCTACCAGCATTCCTTCCAGAACGCTTGAGGGTATGTAATTGGCAATTGCACCTGCCTTCAGATAACCTATCAGCATCTGAACGGCACCTGCAATGATGACCGCGCACAAAAACATCTCGAAGGAGTTAAGTTGTGTCATAGCCGCAAGTACAATTGCGGTCAGTCCGGCCGCAGGCCCGCTGACACTTAAATGAGAGGCACTGAAAAATCCAATAACTATGCCACCTATTACACCGGCTACTATACCCGCAAAAAGTGGCACGTGAGATGCCTGGGCAATACCGAGGCATAAAGGGAGAGCAATAAGGAAAACTATCAGCCCGGACAGAAAATCCTTTTTAAATATCTTCAAAGAATATGAGGAAAGATCCATAATGTGCAGTTTTAAACGCCGGTGCATGTCGGCGCAGTAAAGAATAATTGTTAGTTGCAGGAAGGCATTTGCACCTTCGGCAGCACGCTACTGAATAAATAAGATGAAAAACACACAACAAAATGCCAACCGGTCAAAGCCGGGCATTAATCAGTTGCTATATACATTACAGATTAGGAGGCGGTGAGAGAATTTCGCCTATATAAGATGGGGGTAACATTGCAGAACGGTGAACAAGGTAACTCGCCCTATTCTGTATCAATTGTTCTGTTGAAGTAAACTTTTCGATGCCACAAACAAAATCAAGATATTTTACAGCATCGTCGCCACAGTCATCACCGCTACAGTCGTGCTTCACTTCTTCTTCCGTCTGTCCCTTTGCCAATAGCTTACCCAGTGTCTTCACAGGTAATACCTGGAAAGAGAAAACAAAGAGAAACATTATCGCCAGAAGCTTACGCATGTTGCAAATATAAAGGCAAAAAATTTTAAGAGACAAATACTACCGCAATAAAATAATGTTAAACATCGTCCCGGATAATGTAAACAAAAAAAATGCAGGAGATTTTTCACTCCTGCATATATGCCTTTGAAACGTCAAAATATTAGTTAAATGCATTGATACCGGTAACATCCATACCGGTAATGAGCAAGTGAATATCATGTGTGCCCTCGTACGTTACAACAGATTCAAGGTTCATCATATGGCGCATAATGCTGAACTCGCCTGTTATGCCCATACCACCCAATATCTGGCGGGCTTCACGAGATACTTTCAGTGCAATATCACAGCTATTGCGCTTGGCCATAGATATCTGGGCAGGCGTTGCTCTATCTTCATTTCTGAGTACGCCAAGTCTCCAGTTCAGTAGTTGGCTCTTTGTGATCTCCGTGATCATCTCAGCCAGTTTCTTTTGTGTCAATTGAAACCCTGCAATAGGACGGCCAAATTGAATACGCTGCTTTGAATAGCGCAATGCCGTATCATAACAATCCATAGCACAGCCCAAAGCTCCCCATGCAATACCATAGCGCGCGCTGGAAAGGCACGTAAGCGGACCCTTCAATCCTTTTATACTCGGAAATATGTTCGCCTTCGGCACTTTCACATTATCAAACACAAGCTCACCGGTAGCTGATGCACGAAGAGACCACTTGCCATGTGTCTCAGGGGTTGTAAATCCTTCCATCCCTCTTTCTACAATCATGCCATGTATCTCTCCTTCTTCATTCTTAGCCCATACTACTGCAATATCAGCAAATGGCGCATTGGATATCCACATCTTGGAGCCATTCAGAATAACATGATCGCCGGCGTCCTTAAAGTTGGTAAGCATGCCGGCCGGGTTAGAACCATGGTTTGGTTCTGTAAGCCCGAAGCACCCCATCCACTCACCGGTGGCCAGCTTGGGCAGGTATTTCTGCTTCTGCTCCTCACTGCCAAATTTGTAGATCGGGAACATTACCAATGAACCTTGAACAGATGCCGTAGAGCGGATACCTGAATCGCAACGTTCCAACTCTTGCATCATAATTCCGTATGATATGTAGTCAAGCCCCGCACCACCATATTTTTGTGGAACAAACGGGCCAAAACACCCCAGTTCGCCAAGGCCTTTTATTAGTTGCGACGGAAATTTGGCCTGCTGGGCATAATCTTCAATTATCGGGGATATTTCTTTCTTTACGAATGCTCTTACAGTATCCCTGATCAACTTATGTTCATCGGTCAACAGTTCATCCAAAAGGTAATAGTCAGGGTGCTGATAAAGATCTTTTTCCATATTTTGTTAAAGTTATTATGAAAATGTGGCGCAAAGGTAGCATTTTTGGCATATTGGTATAATTTTGCACTGTCGTTACATGTTTATGCCATATTGAAATGATGGCTTATAGGTCTATCAAAAAAATTCATAACAGCACAGAAGCAAGTATATACGCCTATTTTGACCACTTTGGGCCGGGTATTTGAGTATTGTTAATGAATTTTAGCTAATTATGGAACGTATTTTGTGCGATAAATGTTGAGAATTCCGGGAATATTTTAATATATTTCTTGAAGTATCAGAGACATTGATCATAAGTTAAAAAGAAGAACAATATGAGGCAACTTAAAATTGCTACCCAGATAACGAACAGGGACTCCCAGGCAGTTGAAAAGTATTTACAGGAGATCAGCAAGATCTCAATGATCACTCCTGAAGAAGAAACGACCCTGGCACAAAAGATCCACATGGGCGACCAGCGCGCATTGGAGAAGTTGGTTAAGTCGAACCTTCGTTTCGTGGTATCGGTAGCAAAACAATACCAGCACCAGGGCCTTTCCCTGAGTGACCTTATCAATGAAGGCAATCTCGGTCTTATCAAAGCAGCCCAGCGCTTTGATGAAACAAAGGGTTTTAAATTCATCTCGTATGCCGTATGGTGGATCCGTCAGTCTATCCTCCAGGCGTTGGCTGAACAGGGACGTCTGGTACGTCTGCCTCAGAATAAGATAGGCACTTACAACAAGGCAAACAAAGCATTTATCGCTTTCGAACAGGAGAACGAGCGTGAACCTTCTACAGAGGAACTGGCTGATATCCTTGATATGAGCGAAACGGAAGTGACCAATATCTTCACCAGCAATACACGTCATACATCTCTCGATGCTCCCGTGCATGAAGCTGAAGATGTGGCAATGGGAGACCTTTTGGAAGGGAGCAATGATACAGATGATGATGTAATGAAAGATTCTTTGCGCAACGAGATACGCAGGATACTCAAGTCACTGAGCATACGTGAGGCGGAGATACTTGCAGCATACTTCGGTCTGGAAGGCGATTCCGGACCAAGTATAGAGGAGATCGGCGAAAAGTATGATCTTACTAAGGAGCGCATCCGCCAGATAAAAGAGCGCGCTATCAAGCGCCTGCAAAAGGCTCGTTACAGTAATGCATTGAAAGTATATTTGGGATGATCTGGAAACTATTTTCCGAAAAAGGGAGCTAAATGCTCCCTTTTTTATTCCTCTTCAACGAAGCAAATTTGTTTATTTTGCTTCTGAATGGATAAAAGCCTCACAAGAACCAGGATAGAAGTGCTGGTACTCTTTGCACTATACCTCATCTTCCTGCCGCAACGGTATATGGAATATGATATGGGTTTCTGGCGCGACTGGGCGCTTACCATTCACCGAAACGGGCTGGCCAACACCTATAACTCTACTATCAATTACTTCCCCATTTATGTTTACGGGCTGTATATCTACGACCTCATACAGGGAACAGAAGCTAATATAGCTCAGCATATCAATAGCATTAAAGTATTGTTTGTCTTTTTCGACTTTTTACCCATAATAGTATTGTGTTGTTTCCGGCAACGCATCTTATCCCTTAAGATACCATACCTGTTCCTGCTGCTCAATATTGCCTACTTATTCAACTCCATGATGTGGGGGCAAATAGACAGCATATACACCAACCTTGCATTTCTGGCAATTATCACCTCTGTATTCTATCCCATTCAGGGCATTTTATTCTATCTTCTCGCCCTCAACACTAAGCAACAGGCAATTGTATTCCTGCCGATCATGACCATTGTTCTATCATATAGTGTAAGAAAATGGGCTACTCTGGTCATCGCTATAGTATTAGTTTGCGTTACCCAGGTAATATTGTTACTTCCGTTTCTATCATCCGGCGGTGTACAGAAATTACTTGCAATAGCTGGTAATACAGTGGGGCTTTACCACAATCTATCTATTTGTGCATTCAATATCTGGTACCTGATAACTCGCGACAACCCCTATTTTATTAATGACTACGACCCGTATTTTCTTTTCTCCTACAGAACTTATGGTTTGTTAATGTTTGTTATAGCAAGCTTACTGATACTCATACCTACAGGCAGGAAAATATGGCGAATGAGAAAAGAGAATAAGATCATTGATACTAAAGCATATGAATGGATATTTCTGGCTTCTGGACTATTGTGTCTGAACTTCTTTTACTTCAATAGTCAGATGCATGAGCGATATGCGCATCCTATTGTCATCTTTTTTTTCTTTTATGGTGTTGCGTCTAAGAATTACAAACTATATATCCTGGCATCTATTCCCTACTTCCTTAGCCTTGACAAATGCTTCCCTGATTACCTCCCCATAACACATTATAAGATCATCTACGCCTCAAAGGTGATAGCGATATGGTACACCGCTACAGTAGTATATGGCAGCTATCTCTTTTACAAACTTACAAGAGTGGATAAATTAGCTGTTATGCCTTCTTCAGAATGATCCTGTCAAGGCTCTCCTGTGCCAGCGGATGATAATTCTTCCTGTATTTTTCATACAGGCGTTTGGCCATTGCTGTTCCGCCCGGTGTTTTCATCATTTCCTCATATAGAGGCTCAAGGAATTTTCTCCTGCCTACGCTACTGAGGAATTGCTCCATCGGGCCATATGAAGCTGTATAACCGGCACGTACTGACATAATGAACCATAGATCAGCAATTTCACAATTACCCGTATTCCTGAACATAAAAGCGTCATCCAGTTTCTTCATCTGCAGAGCAGATAATGCTGGCGGCAGATTGCGAAGGAAATGTAACCACTCATGGGTGGTCCAATCCGTTGTGGCAAGCTGTGCAGCAGGAACGTCATTGAGGAATTTGATGCGTTCTGAGTCCACACGGTCAAAACGTTCATGATCGGCCCTTGGACAATTCGCCGGAATTCCCGGTCCATATACCCATGCTTTGATATCAAGGGCTTTCCTTGTTTCCGGATCGTCTTTCAAAAGAGTTGTATCCATATAATTCAGAAACTCCTCAGTTGTCATCGTCTTAAATGCATGCTCGTCAAAATACTTTGACAGGAATCTGTCCATGCGATCACGACCTACATTGTTCTCTATCAGGCGAAGAAAATGAGATCCCTTTTCATAAGGGATATCTGTGAGGCCATCATCAGGGTCCCGGCCTTTCAGGTCCAGTTTCAGCCAGGTATCCTTTGTCTTATTGCCAATATGCTTCACTTCTGCTACAAGATCCTGGTACCCTAATTCCCAAAGCATATCTGCATACCCCTTGCCTTGCATCTGTTCCATTATCCTACGCTCGAAATAATCGGTGAAGCCCTCATTCAACCAAAAGTCATTCCAGGTAGCATTGGTTACCAGGTTGCCGCTCCAGCTATGGGCCAGTTCGTGAGCGATCAGGCTCACCAATGAGCGATCTCCAGCGATCACCGTAGGCGTACAGAAAGTAAGACGCGGGTTCTCCATACCGCCTATCGGGAATCCGGGAGGCAATACGATCACATCATACCTGCCCCACCTGTATGGCCCATAGAGCTGCTCTGCCGTATTCACCATTCTGCCTATATCAGCAAACTCATACTGCACCTTTTCTATCATACCCGGTTCAGCGTAAACTCCGGTACGGTCATCAATTGGTTTGAACGCAATATCACCTACAGCCAGTGCCATAAGATAAGCCGGGATAGGGATGTTCATGCTGAAACTATACACACCACTATCATTCTTTTCTTCAGAATTCAGGGCACTCATCACGGCCATCAACCCGGCAGGCACTTTTACATGAGCATCGTAAGTAAAGCGGATACCGGGACCATCCGGGCATGGTATCCATGAACGTGCATAAATGGATTCGGACTGAGTGAACAGGAACGGATACTTTTTGTCGTGCGTTTGCTGTGGGTCCAGCCATTGTAAAGCACGTGCGTTTTTACCGGTCTTGTAAGACACCTGAACCTGCTTGCTACCGGCTTCTATGGGTATGTGCAACGCGCTTCCGAGAAATTCTATAGGCTTATCGAGTGTAAAGGTCACAGCCTTGCCGTCAACTGTAACCCCCTCAATTGTTAGATCATACGTATCCAATACCAGTTGTTTGGCCGATCTCTTGTTTTCAATAGACCATGTAGCCTTACCGCCTATCTGTTTCCGGTCCATATCTACCTTTATGTCCAGTTCCAGGTGCTGCGGCAAAACACTGTCGGCATTAGACAATGTATGATCGTCTTTCACGGCTGTTGTTTCGTATGCAGCGGAGCTATTTTCTTTAGGTTTTCTTTTGAAGTGACAGGAAGAGATTGAAAGAGCAATAAATAGTCCTATACAGGTGGTTCTTAAAAACATATATATATGGTATTGGATTGCAAAAATATTAATAAAGCACTACGATTCTGTTTCCGCCTTCAGCATATTACCCCAGGTAGTTCGGGAATAGCTATCCAGTACCAGCCACAGCAAGGCAACGGAAAGAAACAGGAAAGTTAATTTTAACCACCAGACATTTACCGAAAGAAAATGAACAAGAGCTAGTATGGCTGGTATGAATAAAGCAAGCATAGCCTTTACAAACTTACCCGCCCCGTATTTCGTCTGCTCCATAATAGAAAATGGAAGATGTCGGAAGTTGATTCGTGCTACACATCCTATGAATAATGTCACATTGACAAGCGCAAGCAAAACATCAAGAATGGCCGGTGCCCCCCACACATAGATCACAAAAACTGCAATTGCAATGAAAAAAGGAAGAAAGAACTTTATCCAAAGTGCCTTAAACGCACCAACCATGATATTACCTGGTGTCTGAACAGGAGTAGCATAATAGACCCATGAAGCTTTGTACTGATCAGATATATTGAGGTAAGAAAGTGCCTGCATCAGGGCAAATGAAGACATATATAACAGGATAAGATTCATATGGGATGAACTCATATGGTTGTACTCTTCGGTAAGCGAATGGTTGCTGCGCATAAAGAGATAGACAAAATAAACAGGCACGTACGCAAAAGTCGGATAAACCCTCATGCGAAAGGAACGGCTTCGTGACGTCTGAAGCCAGGAAATTAAGAAACCTGCCCTTGCCTCATCATTTCTATTGAACAGGTACGCAAGTCTCTTACCCAACCTGCTTCCGGCTCTTTTCGCCGGTTTTCCCGACATTTGTCCCTGGAGGTCTGCTGCGTCTATCCCCGCAATTCTCCTGGAAAATTCCGGGGCTAGCCATTTCATCAATACAACCATGCAAATAACAGGCAAAATGATAGATAGAATGCTGAGGGGAACTGTTCCCGGCAAATATGTCCTGTACCCCAGCCACGACCAACAGGCAGCCAACCAATAAGACGGGGAATATACCATCCAGGCGTGGTCGGTGATGTTCATAGCTAATGGATGTTCCGGATCCATAAAACGGGGCATGAGATAAACAGTAGCAAAAAAAACAACAGATGTGATCACCTGAAAATAGTTGATCACATCATTGAACTTTTCGGGCTTTGCAAGGCGTAATACGATAAGGTAGGCGCCATTCACTACAAACAACACAAAAAATACGAGAGATACCAAAGGTAACGGGAATAAAAAGACTGACTTCCATCCATCCAGTATTCCGATAACTACCCAGCCGGGTAATACCATTGGCAAAACAGTACGAAACAAGTAAATGAACACGTGCAACATGCGCGCCAACACAAGCGTTCTGTCGTTGACAGGTCGTGGGAAAAGAATGTATTTATCTCTTGAATCAAAAAGAACATTGGAGAAGTCTGAAATAAGTGTAAGGATCAGCACAGGAAACAGAAACGAAAAATATATGGCCATAGCAAATATCCTGTCCTGTACAATGAACAGCGGGAACATATACATGAACCCCATAATGAATAGTGCGAAGAAATTAGCAACTGTGCTGAATTTGCGTTCTTTCTTTGGTTTGTTGACCCTGCCTATTGTCATGGGTTTTCTGTCGTCCAGTATCAGCCTTGTGTTGAGTATGGCACGAAGCTGATCGAGGTCGGCACCGAGGCGCTTCCATAACGCTGATGGCATCATTGCCAGGCTTAAGAATATCTTATTCATAACAGCGTATTAAAGGGTATTGCTTTTATCATTGAGCGCCGCGGCAAGGCTATCTGCAACTTGTACCTGGTTGCCGCTGGAAGTCAGCCGGGAGAAGATACGTTCCAGCGAATCAGCGCTGTTCTCTCGCAATTCCTCTATAGTGCCATCTGCGATGATCCCACCATTATTTATAAGTACTATTCTGTCTGAAACGCGCTCCACGACATCCATCATATGCGAGCAATAGAATATTGTTTTCCCTTCCTGTTTCAACGCCTGCAGCAACTCCTTTATCAATATTACAGCATTGGCATCAAGACCGGACAATGGTTCATCCATGATTACGATTGACGGGTTATGTAACAACCCTGACGCAATCAGTACTTTTTGCCGCATTCCTTTAGAGAAACTATCCATCCGCTGATCCATATTCGGAAGCAACCCAAATGACTCCATCATTTTTTGTGAGCGCTCGTCTATTGTGGTCCCCGGCAAGTGATAAAGCTTACCTACAAAATCAAGATATTCCCTGGGAGTAAGCAGGTCATATAACTCAGCCAGTTCGGGTATATAACCTATTCGGCTCTTCACTTCCAATTCATTACCTCTGAGCGGCTTATCAAATACAGACACATCACCTTCATAATCCTGTATGATGCCGGTAAGTATTTTTACGGTTGTTGATTTTCCGGCGCCATTGGGGCCTATATAGCCTATGATCTGTCCCGGATAAATGTCCAGGTTAATATCTTTTAAGACTTCCTTATCCCCATAGTTCTTAGCTAAATGGCGAATTGTAATGATCGGTTGCATAATGGTGGTGTTATTGCAATGATACGCAGTATTTCTATTCAAGTTAACTAATTCAGTTGATAAGTATTTTAACCTATGTGACGCCTACATGCAACATATTATTGTCTGTCTTGGTCATTATCTGTATTTTTAGAAAAATTAAACTACAATCTTCATGTATTTGCAAAAAATAATATGTGCTTCAGTGCTGGCTGCTGTAATTACAGGGTCCGCAACTGCCAAAGACAGGCCCCGTTCGTTTGAACTATCTGTATACAATTCATACAGATCGCTACCTTCAAACACTGAAAACTCAAGAAAGACTGCCATAAAAGTTGGCCAACAATTCCCCGGCTGGTCTGTTACTACAGATAAGATCAGCGGTGCATTTACTGACATTTTCGGTGCACCTGTATCTATAAGCGGCAATACTATTCTTGATAAAGCCGGAAACTGTTTAACAACCAAGGTTAAGGCCAGTGATATTACCGGTGCCAATTGGTCTTTGATCGGGGATATAAATGCAAGGAAAGCCGACTATGTAAATTTCAGGCAGGTGGTGAACGGACGTCCTGTGGTTTATTCACGGTTAAGTTTTCGGTTCACAAAAGAAGGCGAATTAAACCGAATACAGATGCAATCATATGATGCCTCTCAAAGCCAAACAAAACTTTCCATAGGAACTGAAGAAGCCAAACAAATTGTATCAAAAGACCTCACGGATGTAAACATCAGCAACTTATCCGTTGCCAATAACTGGGTATGGTATCCCGTTCCTTCAGCGAAGGGATATACGCTTCATCCGGCATGGCATTATGAGGTTGAGGGCAATTTAAGCGGATCCATACCTCTTGACCTTACCGGTTATATTGATGCAACTGATGGTTCAATATTGGAAAGGACCAATGAAACAAAGGAAACATCCTACGACCTGACTGTAAAAGGCATTGTCTATAAAAACAATACTTTGACGCCACCAACACCTGAAGCGATTACGGATCTGATTCTCAACATTGGCCCCGACACTTTTTATACTGACGTTAACGGTCAATACTCCAGTTCCCTCATTTCATTGCCTGCAAGCACCATTATTCCGCTTTCGGGCAGATGGTCAACAGTAATAGATTCGATCACCGGTCTGATGCCTGTTTTTACAGACGTCGTAACAACAGGCGGTACAACTTACACATATGACACCGCAGCACCAAGTAGCATCAGGCACATCAATGCGTATTATCATGTGAACAGGGTACACAATTTCATGAAGAGTCATTTTACAACGTTCACCAAGCTCGACTTTTCTATGCCAACAAATGTAGACCTCGTATCAGGAACATGTAATGCATTTTACAATAAGAGTAAGATCAACTTCTATAAAGAGTCTCCGGGCTGTAATTCTTTTGCAGAGATCGGTGATATTATTTATCACGAGTATGGTCATGGTATCTCTGACATCTTCTACAAATCTCTTAGCGGTAGCTCTATGCGCAACGGCTCTTTGAATGAAGCGTGTTCAGATGTTTGGGCTATGTGTATCACACACGATCCGATACTCGGTCAAAACGCCTTCACAGGTGGCGGTTATATTCGCAGGTACGACCAATTACCACAGGTATACCCTATAGACTGGGAAACGGGCACCTATGCCGATCCTCATAAAAATGGCCAGATCATTGCCGGATGTTGGTGGGATGTAGCTGTGAACCTGGGCAGTGTAGACTCTATGGCTAATTTATTTACCGATGTATATTTTGACTTCCCCGATGGAGCTACAGGTAAGGAAGGAACAATATTCCAGTCTATTCTCATCGACGCCCTGCAGGCAGATGATGACAATGGCAACCTGCTTGATGGCACACCACACTACAACCAGATCGTAGCCGCATTTGCAAAGCATGGCATCTATATGGAAGGTGATGTGAAGCTTACTCATAATGAACTCACCCACCAGCCGCCATATAGTCCTATGAATGTTTCTGCTGGGTTGTCTATGTCCAGGCCGACATATTTTGGAGACATGACCGTTAATTTCAGAACAAACGGTGGTGGTGCATGGACAGCAATACCAATGACTGCCGCAGGCTCTACCTTCACGGCTGTTATCCCCGGTCAGCCACAGGGCACTGTTGTTGAATATTATTTCACGGTGCACGATAAATTCAGCCAGGGAAACGCTTTCTTTCCAATTACATGCAATCCGTCATTACCGGCAGATCAGATGACCATCCCATACCAGTTTGCTGTGGGAGTTCGTGCTGTAGAGGGGACAGACTTTGAGGCCGCAACTCCGGCGGGATGGCTGGTAGGAAGTAATAAGGGCGACGACGCTACTGGCGGATTATGGGCCAGAAATTCACCGAAAAAGAACGCAATATTCAACGGATGGCCTGTCGCCGACCATACAACCGATACTTCAACAGGTAAATGCCTCCTCACAGGAAATGGATCTATTGGCACATTCGGACAGGGTGTTACTGAAGGAACGTCAACTGTACTCACACCAATATTTTCAATCTCATCGTTCAGCATTCCTATCATTGAGTACTACCGTTGGTTCTCTAATGAAGAAGGATACTCCAACTTTAAAAACGACCCGTGGATCGTGAAGATCAGGAATTCTGCAAGCGCTTCGTGGACAACGGTTGAACGTACTTACCAGGCGGATGATAACTGGCGCCGAAAGATATTCCGTGTTAGTTCTTACCTGCCTGCATGGTCAAAACAGGTTCAGTTGATGTTTATAGCTTCAGACTCCATTATCACAACTTTGGAAAGCGACGGACAGAGCACTTCGATCGGGGCTCTCGATGATTTCTTTATCTACGATCAGGCTAATACCCTTGAGACACCATCAATTCCTGCAGCAAGAGCCGATGTTTTCCCTAATCCTGCAAACGACGATATCCGTGTAGTACTATCTTCCGGCAAGATCGGCACCATCGGACTTTATGACATGATGGGTAAACTGGTAAGAGAAGTGAATACAGATGCTAACAATAGTAGCTATTCCATTGATACGCGCGATGTTGCCGCCGGCACCTACAGTCTGCTCATCCAGCTAAATGGTTCAGTAGAATGTAAAAAGATCGCTGTTGTTCACAACAACTAAACAAATAAAGTAATACAAACAAAAACGCCACCCGGTTGGGTGGCGTTTTTAATTTCTGCAAAAGCTTTGCTATTCTCTCATCATATCCTCAATAACATCAGCAATATTTTCAGCATTTGGCTTTGAGAAGTAATCACCATCCGTTGCATATGCCGGACGATGAGCCTGTGCACTGAGCGTTCTTGGAGCTACATCCAGCCATTTATAACCACCCTGCTTTTCCATCACATGCTGGAACATATAAGCTGTAGCTCCTCCCGGCACATCTTCATCAATGAATATGATCCTGTTTGTTTTTTTCAACGACTCGACGATCACGTGATTGATATCAAAAGGTAGTAATGTACGCACATCCACTACTTCGCAACTGATGCCATTAGGTTCCAGGTAATTGCTGATCGCCTCCTCAATAATGCGAAGTGTTGATCCGTAAGATACAATAGTAATATCCGTACCTTCTTTGATCACTTCAGGCACACCTAAAGGCACAGTAAAAGTGCCCAGGTTGGCAGGCAATTTCTCTTTAAGGCGATAACCGTTCAGACACTCAATTACAAGAGCTGGTTCATCTCCCTTCAGAAGGGTATTGTACATTCCGGCGGCTTCCGTCATATTGCGGGGAACACACAGATGCATACCACGGATAGAGTTGATGATCATGCCCATCGGGGAACCACTATGCCATATCCCTTCCAGCCTATGCCCGCGTGTACGAACGATCAATGGACACTTTTGCCCCCCACGTGTACGATATTGTATTGTAGATACATCATCACTCAGCGGCTGCAAACCGTATAATAAGTAATCCAGGTACTGTATCTCGGCTATAGGGCGCAAGCCGCGCATAGCCATGCCTAATCCCTGCCCAATGATGGTAGCTTCCCTGATACCTGTATCGGAGATACGGAAAGCGCCATATTTTTCCTGCAGTCCGGCAAAGCCCTGGTTCACATCCCCTATCTTGCCAAGATCCTCACCAAAGGCAAAAACCGCTGGATTATTAGCAAAAGTATAATCGAAAAACTTGTTCAATATCTCATAGCCGTTTAGTATAGGCGCATCATCGGCATAAGTAGCCGGTTCTGTTGGAACCCTCATCGCGCTATACTCCGACTCAGAGTAAAGGTGAGAAGAGAACTTCTGCCTGTTATCTTCAAGAAGGCTATCGTAAAAATTGTTCAATGCCCTCTTTGCATCACTGTTTTGCGGACAAAGACGCAACACTTTATAAACAACCTGCAATACATCTTTACGAATAGGCTCTTTTATGGCCCCAAGTTCCTGCACCAGGTTGGCAATAGCAGTAGAATTGTCTCCGGCTTCATACACCATTTGACTGCAAAGGCGTGTCGCACTTTGTATCTGCTCTTTGATAGGTGTCAAAAATTCTTCCCAAGCCTTCTGCTTTGCTACTCTCGCTTCATTTTTCGCTGCTTCATCAGTTTCATTCACTTCTTCTTCAGTAGCTATCTTATTGTCCAGAATGAACTGGCGCATCCTGGCTATGCAATCCCACTCTTTTTCCCACTCCAGGCGTTCCTTGCTCTTATAGCGCTCATGGGAACCTGAAGTTGAGTGCCCCTGGGGCTGCGTTACTTCCTGAATATGAAATATCGCTGGTATCTGGGTGTCACGTACCCTGGCCACACCTTGCTGTATGGTCTGTACAAGTGATGCGTAATCCCAGCCCTTTACTGTATAAATATTGATTCCACCCTTCTTGTCATCCCATTGCATGCCTGCCAATGCATCAGAGATCGAATTCTTTGTAGTTTGATATTTACGCGGAACAGAGATGCCGTATCCGTCATCCCAGACAAATATGGCCAATGGTACCTGGAGCACACCCGCCGCATTGACGCTCTCCCAGAATAATCCTTCTGACGTGGACGCATCACCAATGGTACAGAATATGACCTCATTACCTTTATTACTGAACTTCTCGAAACCCGTCTGCAGTTCGTCAACGTGGCGATACATTTTAGACGCATACGCCAATCCCAATGCCCTGACCATCTGGCCGGCCGTTGGCGATATATCGCTGCTCGATTGGGGCGACTTCGTAAGATCTTTCCAGTTGCCCTTCTCATCAAGCCAGCGGGTGCCGTAGTGACCATTCATCATACGCCCGCCTGAAGATGGCTCCCGGTCAGTGTCCATATCGGCATACAATTGGGCAAAGAACTTCTGAATATCGCTCATGCCAGTTGCAAACATCAATGTCTGATCCCTGTAATACCCGGAACGGATATCTCCCGGCTTGAAGCATTTTGCAACAGCTATCTGGGCCAGTTCCTTCCCATCTCCGAATATGCCAAATTTGGCTTTCCCGGTCAGTACCTCACGACGACCAATAAGGCTGGCTTCCCTGCTGGCAACCACAAGGCGGTAATCATCCAGCACTCCTTGTTTGAATTCCTCAAACGATAATCTTACAGATTTTGATGCGGTTTGCAGCATATTACGATCACTAAAATTCAATTACCAACAAAGATACGGTTAAGATAGAAAAGTAGGGAAATACACCAAAAAAGCTTAATAATATACCCGGTCCTCATGTTCATCAAAAATCCTACTTTTAGCTTCGAATGAATAATGAACGTCAGTATTACCCCTCCCTTAAAGAAGCTGTAATATTAATATTATTATTACCCCTATACCAGATACTTGCAGTCTTTATTGCTAAAGTAGCACTAGTAGCCTTACATGCAGATGACCAAACACTACTTGGCTCATTGATCGCAAATCTGATCCAGTACTTTCCATATCTGCTGGTTTATTCTTTCGCACAAAAAAGGTGGTTATCAACCGGTCAGACCAGCATCAGATCAGACAGTTTTAAAATTGATGTAGTCCTGATCGGGGCAATAATAACGATCTCTATTTCAATTCTGGCACTACCGGTGATTTCCCTGATACCCATGCCGGCATTTTTTATGAAACTATTGCAGGAGATCGAAAAAGAGCCTGCATTACCAATAATCATTGTTACTGCCGCTCCTGTTTTTGAGGAATTATTGTTCAGAAGTGTTATACTCGACGGATTTTCCAGGAGATATCCCGCAACAAAGGCATTGATCTACTCCGCACTATTGTTCGGCATATCACATTTCAATCCATGGCAGGGCATCAATGCGTTCTTTATCGGGCTATTACTCGGCTGGGTATATCTCCGCACACGATCACTTATCACCTGTATTTTCATTCATGCCATTCACAATGGTTTCAATATAGCTATCGACATAGAAAAGTTCTACAAAACAGTGCCGGCAGGACTGCTCATATCAATGGCTTGTGTCATAATTTATCTTGGCTGCTGGTGGTTGGAAAAGCGTATGAGGAAAGCGCAGATCATACCCGGGAACATTGTCGCCGAAAGTGATAACTATGATGGAAATAAGCTTAACTGAGTCCTGTCGCCTGCCTTGTTATTGGGCAGGTCTTTAAAATTTGACAGGGATATACCCAACAACCGGGTCTTCTTTCTTTCAGGGCTTGTCCCCTCCAGCAATTGTTTAGCTGTAGAAAGGATCATCTCTGATTCATCAACTCCCTGGGTATAAGAAACACTCCTTGTTATCTGTCTGAAATCACCATACTTGATCTTCAAGGTAATAGTACGGCCACGAAGCCCGTATTTCTTAAGACGGGCGGATACTGTAGCCGCTATTTTGGCCAGTTCATCTGTCATTTCTTTTGTATCAGTAAGGTCATACGGGAATGTATCCTCCGCCGCAACAGATTTTATTTCTCTGTCCGGCACCACCTCTCGGTCATCTACACCTCTCACAATACCGTAATAGAACCTGCCCACCTTGCCGAAATGATGCGTCATTTCCTCCATAGATAACATTTTCAGATCGGCTCCTGTGTTAAGCCCCATTTTCTTCATCTTATCTGCAGTCACCTTCCCCACCCCATAAAATTTATCCACCTGTAACTGTTCCATGAAACGCTCTACATCTGCCGGAGCAATAAAGGTTAAACCATCAGGTTTATTCAGGTCGGAAGCGATCTTAGCAACAAACTTGCTGACAGATACTCCTGCAGATGCAGTAAGATTCAGTTCGGTCCTTATCGCGTTTTTTATCTGTCTGGCTATCTCTATCGCGGAACCTATTCCCTGCTTATCATAGGTGACATCAAGATATGCCTCATCCAGCGACAGCGGCTCAATGACATCTGTATATCTGTGAAAAATGGCCCTTATCTGCTGCGATACTTCCTTATAAACACTAAATCGCGGTCTTATAAAAAGCAGATCAGCACATAACTCCTGTGCCCGTTTCGATGGCATGGCCGATCGTATTCCGAACCTCCTTGCTTCATAGCTGGCAGCCGCTACAACACCTCCCCTACCTTCCGGTGGCCCACCCACAACCAAGGGTTTACCTTTATACTCAGGATTGTCACGTTGCTCTACAGAAGCATAAAATGCATCCATGTCTATATGAATGATCTTACGTTGTATAGGAAGCATAGTGCTCACCCTACTAAAATACGAATAACTCAGTTAATGTAACGTTGCAAAAGGCTGATAAAGTCTGTACGGGGTATCATTCTGGCCCCAAGGCTACCCAAATGATCTGTATGCACCTGGCAATCTATCATCGCCACGCCCTCTTTCTTCAATTGTGCTACCAGCGAGATGAATGCAAATTTACTGGCATTAGAGACTTTACTGAACATGCTTTCTCCAAAGAACAAATTACCCAACTTTATACCATACAAACCACCTACAAGGCCTCCATCTAACCAGGTTTCCGCACTTATTGCATGCCCCAGTTCATGCATTTTCATATAGGCATCTATTACCTCATCGCTGATCCATGTTCCATCCATTCCTTTCCTGTCAACAGTTGCACAATTAAGAATCGTTTCTCTGAAACACGTATTTATCTTGGATTGAAACTTGCCACTCCTCATCACCTGCTTCATGCTTTTGCTTACCTTCAGCTCTTCGGGGAACAAAACAAATCTTGGATCCGGCGACCACCACATAGGTATCTCATCTTCATTATACCAGGGAAATATGCCGCTCCTGTAGGCCAGCAGCAAACGATCTGCGCTTAGTTCGCCGCCGATTGCCAGTAACCCGTCCGGCAATGCTTCCTCAACCGGAGGAAACCAAAGTTCATCATCAAGCATATACAACGGCATAACCAAAGATATTGCGGCAATTGCAGTGCGTGAAAAAAAATTAGTGCGCTTTTTTTGGAAAGATCATTTTCATGTACTTAACTTTGCACCAGTTCTTTTAGTTTACTTATCAAGAAAGGCAGAGGGTCATGGCCCTGTGAAGCCTTAGCAACCTCCTCAGTAAAATGAGAACTGGTGCTAACTCCATCCCGCATTGCGGGGCAGATAAGTCAGATGCAATAGTTAAATATCCCTCACGGGTTCATATAACTCAAGCTCCTCTGATTTGTCGGTGGAGCTTTTTTATTTCTTCAAACCGGGAGAAGAGATAAGAAGCGCTACCGGCTATCTTTCTGATAAGTGGCTATAAAAACAACAATTTTATAACCATTAAAAAATCAGAAAGATGAACAATGTAACTAAGCTGATCCACAGCATTCCTGTTGATCCGTTGACGGGCTCTGTATCCGTTCCCATCTACCAAACGTCCACTTTTGTACAAGATGCTCCCGGGGTGCACAAGGGCTACGATTATGCCCGAAGCAATAATCCGACACGTGCTGTGCTGGAAAAGGTCATTGCCGAAATGGAAGGTGGCAAAAGCGGATTTGCCTTCGCCAGCGGATTGGCTGCAATAGATGCTGTAGTGAAATTACTGAGCCATGGCGATCAGATACTCGCCGTTGATGACATTTATGGCGGTGCATTCCGGCTCTTCACGCATATCTATGCCAAATTTGGCATTACAGTCAAATATGTTGACACAACCGACATATTGAATGTTGTAGATGCCATCACACCAAGTACGAAGCTCATATGGCTGGAAACACCTACTAACCCAACACTGAAGATCAGCGACATAGAGGCTATCGCAAAGATAGCCCGGCAAAGTGGAGCTCTGCTTTGCGTGGATAACACATTTGCATCTCCGGCATTGCAGCAGCCAATAAAATTAGGTGCAGACATCGTGGTACATAGTGCCACAAAATACATTGGCGGCCATAGTGACCTGATTGCGGGTCTTGTCGTTACGCGTACCGCAGAATTGGGAGATAAAATAAAGTTCATCCAAAATGCAAGCGGTGCTATTCTATCCCCAAATGATAGCTGGCTGGTGATTCGCGGTATCGAGACCCTTCCATTGCGGGTGTCACTGCATAGCAGCAACGCACTTGCTGTGGCCCGTCATCTGCAGCAGCACCCTGCTGTAGATCGGGTATATTATCCGGGATTGGCACAGCATGTTAATCACTCTATTGCCGGAAAGCAACAATCCGCATATGGCGGTGTTGTGTCCTTCAGCCTGCAAACTGACACAGAGGAAGCGGCAAACGATATTGTTTGCAGCACACAGTTATTCAGACTGGCAGAAAGCCTTGGCGGTGTAAAGAGCCTGTTATGTCACCCGGCAACAATGACTCATAAAAGCATACCGGCAGAGCAGCGCCGTAAGGCTGGCGTGGCAGATAGCCTCATTCGCCTAAGTGTAGGCCTGGAAGATGTTAACGACCTCATCCGCGACCTGGATACCGCACTAAGTAAAGTGAGCAACCCAAAAGCATCTCTTAGCTCAGCACTATAAGTCGTCAATGTATTAATGTTTAACAATAAAAAAACAAGATCATGTCTATACAAAATAAGAAACTAACAATTGGCCTGTTTGGCTTTGGCACAGTGGGTGCTGCATTATACAAAGTATTGGAACAAACTCCTTCGCTCAATGCTACTGTAAAACGTATTTGCATTAAACAAGCCGACAAAAAGAGGGATGGCCCATCATGGCTATTCACCACAGATAAAGATACCATACTTAATGACCCCGACATTAATGTTGTGGTAGAACTAATAGATGATGCTAATGCCGCATACGCGATTACAACAAGCGCAATAAGTAGTCATAAGGCAGTCGTTAGCGCCAATAAAAAGATGATCGCGGAGCATTTACAGGAACTGATCCTTTTGCAAAAGAAACACAACATTTCTTTCCTATACGAAGCGGCCGCTTGCGCCAGCATACCCGTTATCCGAAACCTGGAAGAGTACTATGACAACGACCTGCTGCAAGGCATCAGGGGCGTTGTTAATGGCTCCACCAACTATATCCTGACCAAAGTCTTTAATGAAAATGTCGGCTTTGAAACCGCATTACAACAAGCGCAAACTGAAGGGTTTGCCGAAAGTGATCCGTCGCTCGATGTGAACGGGACAGACGCAGTCAATAAATTAAGCATACTGCTGGCTCACGCTTACGGCGCCGTAAGTGAACCATCAAAGATCGTTCATACCGGCATCCAGAATTTAAGCTCCTATGATGCACGTTACGCCCGGTCAAAGGGCTATACTATAAAGCTCCTTGCGGAAGCTAAAAAGCTGGCAAATGGGAAAGTGGCCGCATTTGTTCTCCCTCGCTTTATTGATAAAAGCGAACAGTTATATAATATCCTGAATGAGAACAATGGTGTTGTAATAGAAAGCAACCTGGCAGACAACCAGTTCTTCTTTGGCAAGGGTGCCGGAGGGTTCCCTACAGCATCAGCAGTCTTGAGCGACCTTTCCGCATTGAGATATGGCTACAGCTATGAGTACAAAAAACTACTGCAACAGGAGCCATCTGAGTTAACAGACAATTTCTACCTGAAGGTATGCGTCGGGGCCGGCAGTTCATCTGTAATACCTCACCGGAAGTTTCATAAGATCCTGGAATGGACGAAGAATGAAGACAGGTGTTATATCTCAGGTATCTTAAGTTTCAAAGAGCTGTCTGATGCTGATTGGTGGAAACAACCCGGAATATCTCTGATTGTCTATCCCGATGGAGTACAGGAAACATTAAGTGTTAATGAAGTTTCAGCAACAGAATATGAGCAGATCGGCGTATATATTTGATTAATATTGGTAGTTACCACCACTTCACTCAGATATTTTTCCAATATTACATGTTTCAAATACAAGAAGACTGATCGTTATGTCTTGCTTACATATACATCGCTAATATGCATTTTTAATATTAATGCTGTCCACTGCTAGATTTACAGCTTTTTATAAAACCTACCGACAGTTTGTCGCTACAATGGGCTCAATACGTGACATTATTTCAGAATACGTACTTTGGAACACTTTTTATGCAATGATGTATATAGATTAATCAGAACGCTATGAATTTGAACAATTTTACGATCAAGGCACAGGAGATAGTGCAGCAAGCTCAGCAACTGGCTTTTAATGAACAAAATCCGGGTATTGAGACCGCACACATTTTAAAGGCATTATTAGAAGATACAGAAGGGCCGATACCTTATCTGTTGAAGAAGAATAATGTCAACATCTCATTTGTAGAAAATAAACTAAGAGAGCATATCAGCAAACTTCCAAAAATACAAGGTGGCGAACCGGCTCAAAGTATCAGTCGTGAGGTTAACAATGCAATGCTGAAAACCTCCAATGTTATGAAGACATTCGGAGATGAGTTTGTCACCCCGGAGCATATACTGATAGCATTGCTTCAGGTGAACGACGAAACCGGGAAGCTGTTAAAAGATGCCGGCGTTACCGAAAAAGGCCTCGTTGCAGCTATTAAAGAATTACGAAAAGGCAGTACGGTCAACTCCCAGACGTCAGAGCAGCAATACAATTCCTTGCAGCGTTATGCAAAGAACCTGAACGAACTGGCACGTAGTGGAAAACTGGACCCGGTGATAGGACGTGACGAGGAGATCCGGAGAACATTGCATATCCTCTCCCGCAGGTCAAAGAACAATCCGATCCTCGTGGGCGAGCCCGGCGTAGGTAAAACCGCAATAGTAGAAGGGCTGGCACACCGTATCATCAATGGCGATGTACCGGATAATCTGAAGTCAAAGACCATCTTTTCGCTTGACATGGGCGCGTTGATGGCTGGTGCAAAGTATCGCGGCGAATTTGAAGAAAGGCTTAAAGGCGTTATTAAGGAAGTAGCCGATAGTGATGGTGCAGTCATTCTTTTTATAGATGAGATACATACACTGGTTGGTGCCGGGGCAATGGAGGGCGCGATGGATGCTGCAAATATTTTAAAGCCGGCACTTGCACGCGGTGAGCTCAGAGCTATCGGAGCAACTACATTGAATGAATACCAGAAATATTTTGAAAAAGATAAGGCTCTGGAAAGGCGCTTTCAGAAAGTTTTGGTTGATGAACCATCCCAGGAAGATGCCATTTCTATACTGAGAGGACTGAAAGACAGGTACGAGAGCCACCACCAGGTACGTATAAAGGATGAGGCGATCATTGCCGCTGTAGAACTTTCCAGCAGGTATATGTCTGACAGGTTTCTACCCGATAAGGCCATTGACCTGATCGACGAAAGCGCTGCTAAACTGAAACTGGAAATGAATTCAATGCCAGAGGCTCTCGACGAACTGGAGCGCCGCATACGTCAGTTAGAGATAGAACGGGAAGCCATTAAAAGGGAGAAAGATGAAGAAAAACTGAAAGAACTGGGACAGGAAATATCCATGCTCACCATTCAGCGGGACACATTGAAATCAAAGTGGCTGGAAGAAAAGGAGATCGTTGATAAGATCAATAAGGCCAAAACTTCTATTGAGCACCTGAAACTGGAAGCAGAGCAAGCCGAGCGGGAGGGCAACTATGGTCGTGTGGCAGAGATACGGTACGGAAAAGTGCAACAGGAAGAAGCAATTATTGCCGACCTGTCAAAGCAATTGAATGATATGGACAGCCAGCATAAGCGGTTACTGAAAGAAGAAGTTGACGCTGAGGATATAGCAGAGAATGTAGCAAAAGCTACGGGTATTCCGGTACAGCGGATGCTGCAGGGAGAGCGTGAAAAACTGTTGAACCTCGAAGAAGAACTGCATAAGCGCGTAGTAGGTCAGGATGAGGCCATAACCGCAGTTGCAGATGCTATTCGCCGCGGACGTGCCGGTCTCCAGGATCCGCGCAAACCGATTGGATCATTCATCTTCCTTGGCACAACGGGCGTAGGTAAGACAGAGTTGGCAAAAGCCCTGGCCGAAATTCTCTTTGACGATGAGAGCATGATGACTCGTATAGATATGAGCGAATACCAGGAAAAGCACAGCGTAAGCAGGCTGGTAGGCGCGCCTCCGGGATATGTGGGGTATGATGAAGGTGGTCAGCTTACCGAAGCGGTACGCAGGAAACCATATTCTGTGATATTGCTCGATGAGATAGAAAAAGCCCACCCCGATGTATTCAATGTGCTCCTCCAGGTACTTGATGACGGGCGCCTTACAGACAATAAAGGCCGCGTAGTCAACTTCAAGAACACCATCATTATCATGACGAGCAATATGGGAAGCTCCATTATACAGGAAAACTTCGCAGACCTCAAGGATAAGAACATAGACAATGTGGTAGATGCTACTAAGGAGCAGGTTATGGAGGTGTTGCGCCAGTCGCTCAGGCCGGAATTCCTCAATCGTATAGATGATGTGATCATGTTCCATCCGCTGATGAAGAAGGAGATCAAAGGCATTATCAGGATACAGTTGGAGAATCTGCAGCACCAATTATTGTCTCAGAATATAGACCTCAAGTTCACAGACTATGCACTCGATTATCTTGTGGATCGCGGTTTCGATCCTCAATACGGTGCTCGTCCGCTGAAAAGGGTGATCCAGAAGGACATCATTAATATGCTGAGCAAGAAAATAATAGCAGGTGATATTGATAAGACTAAACCTGTACTTATAGATGTGTTTGATGGCGTAGTGGTTATGAGAAATGAAGCAACGGAATAATCCGACAACGAAAAAACAAAGGGGGAACAAATCTGTTCCCCCTTTGTTTTTAGAATATCAAATGATCTAGAACCCCTTCAGCTTAAAGAAGTGGGCGGTATCAGCAAAGAAAGCAGGATTACTTACATTTCTGGTTATACGGGCCCTGACTTCCGCTGGTTTAGCAATATCCATCATTGTGCTGTCTATGACAGTAGCGGTCGTCACTTCATCACCGGCTTCGTTCACATCAAGTAACTTCAGAAAGAAATATCCCTTAGTATCGCCAAAATAATACTGAACATTCAAAAACCTTGTATTATTGATCTTCGAGATAAAAGCCTCAAAGTTCTCATACTGCCTGTTCGTACCGCCTTGGTTCATATAGGTAATATTGTACTTAAAATCATCCTTCTTAGAGATGACAAAATAATTGGTCTTAAGCGTGTCTTCCTTCATGACCCACTTACCTAAAAGAGTGTTATCGATCTTTATTCTCGCCGGGTCATCAATAGGATATTTCGACACCCGGTTGCACCCGGTTGCAAGTAGTAACCCCACAAAGGCCGTAAGTATCAGTATGTATTTCCTCATAAGCATGGTTTGGTGGTTAAAGTTACAATTTTGTTTATTTAGTTGAATGTAGTCCTACTTTATATAATACGGTCGTATCGCCATAAAACGACCGTTCATTACAGTGTTTTTCTACATATTGCCGCACTTCTGCCGACCCGTTAAGATATTGAAGGTTTGTGTCAGCAACACCAGTAACGGTCAGTTGGGTGCCCCCTTTGCCAATATTGAGGATCCTAACCAGCATGCAATATTTATCCCCTGTCGTATCAACGGGCATAACATTCAGGAATGAATTATCACAAACACGCGATAAATACCCTTGATAATGCTCCGCCTTCCTATCTATTATCAGTGATATGGCATACTTTCGGTCACTTTCACGCTTGATTCGGTAAATAGTATTATCATTCTTCTTGTGTTCTTTCCAACTACCTAACAGCCGGGCGTCAATTGCCTCCTTCGGTGTTTCATCTATCGGGTACCTGGAAATGTTGCAACTGGCCACCAATAGAGTTAGAACAAGATATGCGGTATTTACCCTCATAAAAAGCATTTCATAAATAACAGATTAAAAATACCAATTATTTTACCTCGGGAAATAATTGTTTGTTAAAAAGTAATATTTATTGATGCCCGGATAATTGACCCTACAGCAAAAAATGAATTACTTTTCGGTCACAATAGACATTAATGTCTGATAAAACACCGACAACAAATTCAGAAGAATGGAGAAAAACACCGTCAGCATCGGGCGCTGTTTCTCATAAGAATTTAATTGTTCTGCTCCTGGTCACACTCGTTGTTTACGCAAATACCCTGCGGAATGGTTTCGTCCTTGATGACGAGGTAGCGATAACCACAAACTCCTTGGTTCAGAAAGGGATCTCAGCTATCCCCCGTATTTTGACCACTCCTTATCATTTTGGCACATACAACTCTGCAAATGACCTCTACCGGCCACTCTCTCTTGTCTTATTTGCCATAGAACACCAGGTATTCGGCGTTACACCACTCCCGTACCATCTGGTCAATATTTTACTATTCTGTAGCTGTATTATTGTTCTTTTTCGATTTTTAAGTGCAATTCTGAAACCGTCGCAATCTGGCATAGTGTGTTTATCTTGCTTGCTATTTGCATTACACCCTATACACACCGAAGTTGTAGCAAACATCAAAAGCTGCGATGAGTTGCTTTGTTTTCTTTTTAGCTTTCTCAGCCTATACCAGTTTTATCAATACGCGACAAATGGAACGATCTCAAAGCTGATCTTCGGAACGCTGTTTTATTTTCTGTCATTGTTGTCAAAGGAGACAAGCATCACATTTATTATCATCGTACCGGTTATCTTCAGTTTTTACATCAATAGCGACAAAAAAAGGATCATTCACATCTGTATAATGGCCTTGGTCGCGGCACTTGCCTACCTGGCACTCAGGTATGTAATACTTACCTCTCACAACGCAAACAACATCGCAAAGATACTACCTGAGGATAATGCTTTGGCATTAGAAGGCTTATCTGCATCTACACGCATTGCTACTGCCATCTTTATTCTGGGCATCTACATAAAGCTCTTGCTCATTCCATATCCCCTCGTTTGCGACTATTCACTGGGCTCAATACCATTCACCGATTTTAGTAATGTTTGGGTGCTGCTGACCACGGCTATACTTCTGCTTCTCGTTATTTATGCCATTGTTTCTTTACTGAAAAGAAAACAAAATGTACTTGTTCTTGCCATACTTTTCTTCATCATATCCATATCGTTGTTCTCGAACATACCATTCCTGATTGGAACGACCATGGGAGAACGTTTATTGTTTCTTCCATCTATAGCCTTTTGTATCGCTTTACCCGCATTCGTATCCCGAATCCCCGGACTATCTGGCAATACACCCGACTCAAAAAGGAATATCAATATCGTCTTTTTGGTAATCGGTATATGCTACAGTGTAATCACTGTCGCTCGCAATGCCGAGTGGGCAGACAATTATACTTTGTATACGGCCGACATAAAGAAATCTCCTGAGGCCGCAAAACTAAATCAGTGGTATGCTGCGGAATTGCTGAAAAAAGTAAAAGAATCAAACGATCCCGGTGAAAAACAGCGACTCAGGGACGAGGCCGCTGCCTGCCTCACAAAAGCACTCTCCGTTGCCCCTGATTATACAGAGGCTAACTTTTTAATGGGTTCCATATGCCTTGACCTGAGACAATATGATCTGGCCGAGTCTTACGAAAACAAAGTACTCGCTGTCAACCCTTCACACTATAATGCACTGAATAGTATGGCCGGCATATACTTTGCAAAAAAAGACTACGAAAAGTCAATATCCTTATGCAAAAGGTCTATTGAAATAAATCCGCAATACGTGAAAGCATACGTTAATATCGGATTTTGTTATATCTATCTGAGGCATTTCGATTCAGCAGTACATTTCTTTCTGAAGGCGGAGATCTTACAACCGGATTACCCATCCATAAACCAGTATATTGCCATCTGTTACGCACAATTGGGAGATAAGATGAACGCAGGAAAATATGAGCAGATCGAACAGAGATCCAACCCATCATTCAAGCTGGATAATATCGTGATTTCACAATGATCTTTTCAGTAAAATTCCGCTCCCAACTAACAAAAAAAGCCTTATTTTTCAGCATTATTTCATTGCGTTTGATCTGACAACAGATGGCGAATAAACAAAATAAAAAGCCTGTACCCGACAGAAGTGTAAATGCCTCGCAAGCTCAGGCCTCCGGCTTCAGGTTAGAGATTCCATCCCGGCCGGGACTAACCCCCTATTTACCTGGTATTCTTCTGTTTATACTTTTCTTCTTTATCTGCCTGTTTACCTATAAAGACTATGGTATCTGTTGGGATGAGCCGCTACAGCGTGCCCCGGGTGTTCTTAGCTTCGACTACATATTTAATGGCAGCGATGAGCTTTTCAATACAGCTACAGATAATCACGGCGCAGGTTATGAGCTCTTGCTCGTAATATTCGAAAGAATGATGGGGCTGACGGATACCAGGGACATTTACTTCATGCGCCATTTGGTGACTAATATTCTATACGTCTTTAGCGCTCTTGCAGGCTACGTATTATTGATAAGGCTTTTCAAGGACAGGTTTGTTGCCTCACTTGGGTTCCTGATGATCGTGCTGGCACCTCGTTTGTATGCGCACTCTTTTTTTAACAGCAAGGACATCCCATTCCTGAGCATGATCCTGATAAGCCTTGCTTACAGCCAGATCGCTTTTTCCCGAAATAAACCACGGACTTTTCTGATCCTCGGACTCCTCCTCGGTTATAGTACAAGTATCCGCATAATGGGCGTACTTCTTGCTGGTCTCCTATTCGGATGCCTCGTTATTGATCTCTTTACAGCAATGTCTCGTAAAGAAAAACTAAAAACACCGGGACAGAACATTTTATTCTATCTGCTTGGCTTTGTTATCACATTATATCTTGGCTGGCCTTATCTGTGGCGAAGCCCTATAAACAATTTTATAGATTCATTTGGAGCCATGGCTCATTTTGCCCTTTGGAAAGGAAGCGTATTACTGGGTGGTAAATTCATACCTTCAGCAAAGTTGCCATGGACATATTTCCCTTCCTGGTTCCTGATCAGCAACCCGGAACTTTGGCTGTTGCTTGGGCTCGGCGGTTTAATATGGGTACTAATAGATTTCTTCAAAAGACCGATCGAGTTCTTTCGCAATACCAATGAACGTAACTTCCTGATCTACCTCATCTGCTTCTTCGCTCCTGTTATCGCCGTTATTGTACTACATTCGGTTATATACGACGACTGGCGTCATTTATACTTTGTTTACCCGCCATTTGTCTTATTAGCAGCTTATTTTGTTAATAAACTGATACAAACAAAGCTAAGAATGGCTGTTCAGGTTTTGTGCTTGCTTGAGGTCGTATTAACAAGCGCATTTATGATAAGTGCGCACCCGTTCAACCAGGTATATTTTAATTATACCGTCTCTCATTCCGAAGAATACCTCCGCAAAAATTATGAGATGGACTACTGGGGATGTGGCTATAAGCAAGCACTCGAACATCTTCTTGCCACCAACCCTTCGGGGTATATTGTTGTAAATTGTGAGAATACCGCATTGCTTTCAAATAACATTATGATACTGCCGGCCGAAGAACGTGACCGCATAAAATATGCCGACCCGGAAGTGGCCAACTATTTTATTACTAATTTCAGAGGGCACCCCTACGATTATCCCGGGAACAAACTGGACTATTCGGTTAAAGTACTTAACAGTACTGTAGTTGCTGTGTACAAACAGGAAAAAGACCCGGTAAAACAAAAACAGATCAGGCAGGAAACAATTGCGGAACTGGTAAGATCAATTGCGCAAAACCCCGAAGACTGTTATGCTCATGCGCAGCTCGGGGACGCCTATTTCAGAGACGGCCAATATGACTCAGCAAAGACACACCATCTCAGAGCATTGCAACTGGACCCCACTTCGGTTATTATCAACGACCTTGCAGGTCAGTACTTTGGTAAACAGCAGTACAGTCAGTCGATAGAGCTTTGCCGCAAAGCGCTTGAGATCAACCCGCAAGATGTAAACCTGTATACAAACGTAGGGCTGCTCTATATGCGTACAAATCAGCACGACTCTGCGATAGCTATCTTGCACAAAGCGTTGTCAATAGACCCTAAATATAGTTCCGCTCTCATCAATCTGGCGATCACCTATAAAACGGTCGGAAAAATGGATTCAGCCAGGAAATATGAAGCGGAAGTGCAAAAGATAGATCCTAAATACAGGCTACAATAGAAATTAATAAGTAATGGCAAAACAATCAAAAAAAACAGTTCAGCGTCCTCCGGTTGCCACTGCTGCTACCAAACCAAAGGCTGCTGTTGAGTCCGCAATAGATAAAACGATCAGGTCATACAAACTAAAGCTAGCACTGATATTAGGCGCGATCGCATTTCTTATCTATGCAAATTCTATAAGGAATGGGTATGTGCTCGATGACTCCTCTGTGATCACCGAGAATACGATAGTTCAGAAAGGCACAGCAGCTATCGGCGAATTGCTTACGACTCCTTATCGCCGTGGTTTTTTTATTACTTCAAACGACCTATATCGTCCATTGTCACTGGTAATGGTAGCGATTGAATACGAGCTCTTCGGCCTGAACCCAATGCCCAATCACTTAATGAATGTTTTGCTTTTTGCGGGTTGCATCATTTTACTGTTTTATTTTCTCGACAGATTTTTCAATGGCACTCGAACTGCAGTAGCATTTATAGCTACGCTTTTGTTCGCGGTCCATCCCATTCACACAGAGGTCGTTGCCAATATCAAAAGCCGGGATGAACTATTGTGTTTCTTCTTTGTATTCCTTAGTCTTAATGTTTTCTTCAAATATCTCTCCTCCGGCAAGGCTATTCACCTGCTGTTAGGCTCCTTCTGTTTTCTGTTATCAATGTTGTCTAAAGAAACAGTTGTCACATTCCTGGCTATAATACCGCTTATATTTTTTTTCTATCATGATGAAAACAAAAAGAGAAGTATCCATATCACATTGGGCGTTATTGCCATGATCGCAATTGCTTTATTCGCCAGGTTCTCAGTACTGGCAGAGTACAATGCCAATGGCATGTCAGATATTGACTTTGCCGATAATGCACTTGCCCTGAAAACGCTAAGCGCATCTTCACGCATAGCTACGGCAGTGATGATCTTAGGGTATTACATTAAATTACTGTTTATTCCCTACCCTTTGACATGCGACTATGGATTTAACACAATCCCATTTACCACATTTGGCGACTGGCGAGTACTACTTTCCCTTGCTGTATATGGCTTCCTTGGAATTTATGGCATTATGAGGTTTATAAAAAACAAGAAAGACCCGTATGCCTTTGCTATTCTTTTCTACCTCATTACCATGTCTCTTTTCTCTAATGTACCGTTCCTGATCGGTTCAACAATGGGTGAACGTTTTTTGTTTTTCGGCTCGCTTGGATACTGCCTGGCCATAGCCCTCATTCTTGAGAAATGGGCTGGTAATTTACCCCATGTGATAACCTATCTTAAGAATCCGAAGGTATTGGTAGTTCTGGCTCCGGTCTGTATTGCCTATTCAGCATTGGCCATCAATCGGAATGCAGACTGGTACAGCAACTTTACTTTGTATGGTGCAGACGTGGTCAAGTCATCTAATTCTACAAAGCTGAATTACTTCTATGGGCTTGAGCTGGAAAAGGTTATTGCTTACCAGGAAAAAGATCCGGAAAAACAAAAGAATATTCGCCTTGAGGGCATAAAATATCTTAGAAAATCAGTAGCAATAGACCCCGAATTCGGGAATGCCCAGTCCGATCTCGGTAACTCATTCTTCTGTATTCAGGAATATGATTCTGCTATTGCCCATGAAGAAATAGCATTGCAATTAAATCCGATAAACAATATGGCGGCCAACAACCTCGCCAGTGTGTATTACTTCACAAAGAACTACAGGAAGTCAATAGATCTTTCTATGAAGGCGCTCGCCATTAAACCCGACTACGTTAATGCTTACTCAAACATCGGAAGAACTTATTTGTCGATGGGCAGGGTCGACTCAGCAATGAGTATTCTTTACAAAGGCATAGCGGTAGATCCGAATTATACGTTCAATTATGAACTGATGACCTATGCTTTCAGGGCGATCAACCAACCTGATTCAGTACGCAAATATGAGGCTCTTGCTCAGCGTGGTAATCCTGCATTCAAAGCACAGTGATCCGCAGGCTACTCCAACTTGAAATTAGCATAATATTTTTGTGATATTGCTTCGTATTGCTTAGCCATGGCCATGTTACCCATTTTCTGATAAGAGAGTGCGATATATGGTATATCATTCACGCTGCCCGGCGATATACTCACTTCTTTTGTAATTGTTTCAATAGCAAGGGCGTATTGTTGAGATAAATAATACGCCTTGCCGAGGTTTGAATAACCGGTAACAAAGTTGGGATCTGCCTTGATCGCTTTCTTGAACCATTCTATTGCCTGGCCATATTGCTTATTATTTAGGTAGATAGCGCCCATAACATTTGCTACTGAAGGATCATTAGGTTTCATCTCCAGCACACGTTTTATATAGAATTCACAGGAATCATAGCGTTGCATCTGGTAAAATGTAGTGGCCAGCTCCTGGTAGGCATCCGGGAAAGACGGATCAAGATTGATCATTCCTCTGAAATACATTACCGCCGAATCATACTTTTGAATCTGTTTATATGCGCGTGCTGCATTGTAATAGGCATACTTAAAATCAGGTTTCAGCGCTATTGATTTGTTGAAAAGATTAGCTGCCTGCTGATAATTGGCCTTAGCCAGATACACACTCCCCAGGTTATTGAATGCTGTTGCATTATTGGGGCTCAACTCTACACCTCGTATATCGTGCACCAATGCCGAATCAAACATTTTTGCACGGTCAAATATTCTGCCCAGTTCAATATGAGCCTCAGAATAGTCCGGGTATATCTCCAGTGACTTCCTGAGATATACAATACTTTCCTTATCGAGTTCTTTTTGCTTTGTAGTGTCTGTCTCTTTAGGATATACAGTCTCCGCTATTGCCGTTCCTATGTAGTGATACAACCGGGCATCATTTGGTGAGTGCTCTACATCCGTTTTATATAATGTGTATTCGTCTTTCCAGTCAAAATTACGGGCGATGGTAAGTGTACTGCATATAACTACCAGCGGAACAAGAACAACAAGCACCTTCTTATCCCTGATCACAGATACATCAAACGACTGTGCCTTGATCACAAATTGTTCAATGGCAAGAGCAACGATAAGGCATACACCTGCTGAGGCAAAGAAGGCAAAACGCTCTGCAAGGATTGCGCCCATCAGGAACGGAAAGTTGGAGAAAAGGGACAAGGTCGCGAGGTATATCAATATGCCAAATGCCCATGGGTCTTTCTTATTTTTTATCCACCTGATCACACCAAAATAGATCATCACTCCGTAAGCTGCCAACGACAGCCAGTACCAAATGCTCGTCAGATCGGCAAAAGGTATGGCATTATACGAATAGTTACACAACAATGGGTATGGCAGAAACATCAGCTTTAGGTATTTGCCCATCACAACCACCTCTGTCGCAAACTTCGATAATGCGTTAGGTGCGGCAGAAAGAGCATTATCTATGAACTCAACCGGAACCGGCTGGTTAGCATTGTACACATTGAGGATATGGCTCCGCACCAGCATAAAAACAACAATGGACACAAAGCAGCCTGCAGATATGTAAATGGCCCTGAGACGGTCATCATTGATATAGAAGAAGAACAGCACCGGCACTATGGCCATAAATGTGATCACTGTCTCTTTCGATATCAGGGACAGGTAAAAGACTATGATCCCGATGATGAGTTGCAGCATTTTTCCACTCTTCATATAGTCAGCAAAGATGTTCATGGAAAGAAAAGCAAAGAAGAAACACATCAGTTCGTCCCGGCTTTTGATATTGGCCACCACTTCAGTATGAATAGGATGTACTGCAAATACAAGTGCAGCAATAAAGGCTATGGCCGTTTTTTTGCGATCAAAGAACTTATCAAGGAAGAGGAAGAAATAAATGACACAACCGGTAAATACAACAATATTGAAAAAGTGCCCCACCATCGGATTGGGGCCAAAGAACTGGTACTCAATGGCAAACATGACCAGCGACAAAGGGCGGTACATATCATTGGGTATGATAAGGTAGCCACGCATGTGAGGCGTGCTCAGCAATTCTCCTATGGCCTTGGTGCCCTGGGTCACCATCGTGTTGTCCCGCAGCACCATCACATCATCTAGCACATATCCGTTCCATAGTGTATTGATATAGATCACACCCGACACTATCGCCAGGAGCATACACAAGTACTTAATGGAAAAGCTACCCGCTCCGGGGCCATTTGTTGCTGGGGATGAAACTGATGCTGGTTTGGTTGTATTTGCGATAGCCGGTTGGGAAACTGGTTTCTTGCTTGGTTTCTTAGCCATTGTTTAGTGTCTGCTGTACAGCCAAAAATAGATATTCAACAGGGCATTTCAAATTAACCCGGCATAATGCTTTAATAATTGTTGGTCTTGATAACACCATTGGCAATGGTAACACCAAGAGCAGGGCCATTGGCATAATGCTGCACCGGGGTAGAAAGAACCTTGATGGTGAGAATACCACTCTCTATTGTTACGCTGGCAGAATCATTGGCAGTTCCTGTACTTTGATAGTTGTCTGTCCCTTCCACATTGAAGTTCACAGCTACTTCATTTGCTGCAAGTGTATTATTTAATGCCTTGTTCCAGTCAGCGATCTTATAATTTCTGCTACTGGTAGGCGATGTAGAAAAAGCAGCCTGCATAGAATTGAGTCCGTTAGATGCCACATACTGATCCCCCTGCTTCTTAACTACACTTGCCGAATATTGAACATTACCAATATTCCATATACCACTGTTAGGATTATTATTATTTGTTTTATGACAGGATACGGCCAACAAAGCAATACCGGACATCAACAAGACTTTTTTCATCTTCTTAGCTATTACAATGGCGAAGATAACTCTATTTCACACACAATTTATCCCTTATGTATGTCAAATTTTACGTTTGATTATAGACAAATCGGTCAATTTGTCATTTTTGAACAATAATAAATGTCATTATGTCGTAAAAAAAGTACATGGCATATGGATTGCATTATACCAACCAAACAACAAAAACAAAAAAAGCTATGTATAACAAGAGAACATTCGGCTTAGTGCCACGCACATTCGGAGGATTTTTTGAAGACGTTCTTCAAAACGGTATGAACCACTTAAACGACGAGATCGGCTTTCATGTTCCGGTGAACATTACTGAGAACGACAAGAGCTACGAATTACACGTAGTAGCAGCAGGCCTGAAAAAAGAAGATTTTAAGCTCAATGTGGACAAGAACGTACTGACGATCTCCTTCGAGCAAAAGGAAGAGAACAAAGAACAGGACAAGGAAATGAAGTGGCTCCGCAATGAGTATCGCATGAGATCTTTCAAAAGGAGCTTTACGCTCAATGAGAAGATCGACACATCTAAGATATCTGCTAAATACACAGATGGCATCCTGAGCATCAGCCTGCCAAAGAAGGAAGTGTCTGAACCGGCAACAACTGAAATTGCAGTTAACTAAAAAACTGTGGGTGAGTAATAGGTGAAGCAGGAACAAAAAAGGCGGCAAATGCCGCCTTTTTTCATTTATAACGATCATAGATCATCAAAATACCACAATACCTGTAAGCCGGATTCTGTACCCGGCAAGCCGGGCGGCCATCATTTATCTGTGATAATGCTCACACATTACCTATAGCTACCAACCCATGAACTCCGGCGAGCAACCGTCAGGCGTCCGTTTATTTGGTATTTCAGCACGCAAGGTTTACCCCTGTTTATTGTCACCAACAAACACCGTAGTCTCTTACACTACGTTTTCACCCTTACCTCCGTTGCCGGTGGCGGTTATTCTCTGTGGCACTGTCTGTGACCCGGTTACCCGGTTCCCTACCCGTTAGGTAGTGCGTTGCTCTGCGCTGTCCGGACTTTCCTCCCCGACTTTCATCGGAGCGATGGCCCGGTATTGTAGTACTGCAAAATTACAGAAGAGGCCCCAAACAGCATAAATTAATTACAATATAATGACCCGCTATACGCTTAAACCCCGAAATATATTCTAATTTTATTCCTTATACATGTTTACCCGGATACACAACTTCTTTCACAAAGATGCTGGCAGGATTATCATATTCCTTTCAGCAATATTTTTATGCAGCTACATACCGGTACAGCGCAAGTCCGGAAACGAGTCTGCCTCGCTGCTATGGCGCATATCCGGGAAAGACCTGAAGAAGCCGTCATACATCTTTGGCACCATGCATCTTATTTGCAGGCAAGATTATGTATGGACCAGCCACATGGAGAAAAGTCTTACAGAAGCAGACAAGATTTGCCTGGAAATGGACATGGATGACCCCGATGTGATCACGAAAGTATCAGCCGGGCTCATAGACAAGTCGGGTAAAAAGTTGAGAGACTACTTCACTCCTGAGCAATACAAAATATTGAAAAAATATGCCAAAGACAGCCTTGGCATTGACCTTGGCATGTTTCAGCAAATGAAACCTATTGCACTGGAAGGCCTGATGGCCACGAATAGTACAGACTGCCCCGATCCTGTGTCATATGAAGACAGCATAATGAAAGTGGCATTGATGGGCCATAAGGAAGTTCTGGGACTTGAATTGCCGGAGGAACAAATAGCAGTACTGGAGAGCATATCATCCGATACAATAGTAAAATACCTGATGGAAGAAATTCAGTCGTCAGCAACCAGCAACACTGAATATACACAACTGGTCACGGCATATCGCAACCAGGACATACGCGCGTTATACGACCTGCTCAATGACGCTCATGAACTGGGAGATATGGGCGTATTCCTCGATGGCCGGAATAAAAAATGGATCACACGCATGGCCGACCAAATGAAGAAAGGGTCAATATTTTATGCAGTCGGTGCAGGGCATCTATGGGGCGACAACGGGGTATTGGAACTCCTTCGCAAGAATGGATATACGGTAGTTGCAGCCCAATGATCAGAACATATACAACAAACGAAAAGCGAGCATATTGTTGAATTGCCCGTCATTGCCGTAACCAAAGCTCACAGGTATCTTACTATCCGGCCTTATCGTCACAATAGAATATTCATACCTGAAGTTGCCGTATAATTTTTTATACAACTTTATCCTAAGCCCCGCTACATACTCAATATCAGCAGTGTTAAAGCTATTCTTTACAGGGTCGATTGTAACAGGCAGATCTGTGAATACCCATTCTTTTGAACTCACAAGGCGGGCGTAAGACAACCCTGCTTCAAAATCGAATCCATGTTCCTGGTAGTGGATAAGAACAGGAACCTCCACATAATTCAGGTTCATGAAATATTTAGCTACATAAGTGCTGATGATCGCCGATTGCTTAATGCCCTCACCCCTGCTGCCTTTCTGAGAATATACAATGTCCATGGTCATGCCCACCTTAGGTGTAAAATGCACGTACACCTGCCCGCCTGCATGGATACCTGTTTTATGAAATCCATAATAGGTATCACCATCCACTTGTGTAAAGTTCACTCCACCTATGATCCCACCCTCAAATACTTTCGGCGGATCTTCGTAATAATGTTGCGCCATTACATCCGCAGACAATAATACAAGCAGTAATGCCATCAGGTTTTTGAAAAAACAGATCATTGAAAGCAAATTTATGGATTATTGTCAACTATATGCCGTGGCACAATTTTTAAGCGGAATATGTAAACTGAAAAAATGGACACACACGATGATATACGGGCAAATTGGCCGGCATACAAGAAAAAACTGATTGAAAAGTTCCCCCACCTCTCTGTCGAAGAGTTGGATCTGGAGATAGGCCGGGAAGAAGAGCTTTTAACCCTGTTGCAAAGGAAACTGGGCAAGAATTGGAAAGAGATCAGGAATATGCTCAGTCTTATGGGTTAGAGTTCTTCCTTTTTATCCAGTTCACCGGAAGAGGAATAGTATTCCCATGTGCCGGTTTTCACCGGCTTATATTCAACCTTAGAGACCACCTTCCGTATTTTTTGATCGGTAACCGGGTCCTCAACCTCTATTGTGTCCGTTGCCTTTGCCTCACTTGCTATATAAACGCCGTTCACTTTTAACTTGCCATCAGGGTAATATTCCTGCCATGTACCGGAGAGACAATAATTTGTGCCGCCCTTTTCATTGACAATGATCGTGTAGTTATATACAGCCTTAAGTTTCCCCGTAGGATAGAACGATTGCCACGTACCTATGGGTTTATTTCTCCGGTAATATCCTGTCAGCTTTATTTTCCCGTTATCATACCGTTCTGTCCATTTTCCGGCTTGCAGATACTTATCATTCTCCGGGATATAGCTGCCTTCCGCTACTACCTTCTCCGCCTTATTTATCAGTTTATAATAACTTGCCTCCTCATTCAGGCTCACAATGAGAGCCGTGTCCGACGATGCAATATAAAACTTGCAGGAGTCGTTCTCACGCAAAAAACGGTTCTCTTCTTCAGAGGCAAATTCAAACGAAATAAGTTCTTGTGCATGTCCCTTTATAGTGATCGCTGACAATATAATTGTTGGCACTAATGTTCTCATCATTTCTCCTTCCTGGCTTTAGTGGTTGCCTTATTGACCAGTTCATAGGAATGGTCTATCAGTTCCGTCAGTTGTTTCCGGGTAAGCGTGCTATCCGATATCACAGTATTCCAATGCTTCTTATTCATGTGGTAGCCGGGAAGAATGCAGTCATACTTGTCTCTAAGTTCCAATGCCCGCTCCGGATCGCACTTTACATTGAACTGTACAGGCTCATCCGTAAGGCTTAGCAAAAGATACATTTTGCCATTGACCTTGAACACCAGGGTGTCCTCATCAAAAGGAAAACACTCCTCTGTTCCCTGCTTCGAAATACAATGATCCCGTATCTCTTCCACATTCATGCGGCAAAGTTATAATTATTAGTGCACCGTATTATATAATTATTATGTGGCACTTTACGGCAATATTGATAAAACATTATAATGCTGTTACGTTTTGGTAAAGTAACATTTCTGATCATATCTGAGTCTTACATTCGGTCCAACTAAATAAAACAATTATGGAAAACACATTTGAAGAAGAAGTTGTAACACCGGAAAGTTCAGCCACAGAACAGGATCCGCAAGACACTGTTGAATCAGCATCTGAGGAGCTGTCATCAGAGAACGAAGAAGAAGTCGTTGAATTCGAAGAAGAGGAAGAAACCAGCGAGGAGGAAGAAGCATAAACCATTCTTTCTGCAGAGGATCGCCTCCCGGTTCGGGGGGCGATCCTGTTTTATAAACATAATAGAGATATATTGCGTTCTATCTCCTTTTCTGGCATAAATTCTACCTTCGCAATAATGATCTCCCCCGCCTCCATTCAGGAAGTAATGAACCGTGCCGACATTGTCGATGTGGTAGGCCAGTTTGTACGGCTGCGTAAGCGGGGCTCCAGCTACATTGCCAACTGCCCTTTTCACAATGAGAAGACCCCTTCATTCAATGTATCGGCAGCAAAAGGCATCTACAAATGCTTCGGTTGCGGCAAGGCGGGCAATGTCGTCACCTTTATACAGGAACACGAGAAGCTAACCTATCCTGAAGCCATTCGTTGGCTGGCCGACTATTATAAGATAACGCTTGAGGAGACCGAAAGGACACCCGAGCAACAACAACAGCAGCTCGCCGAGGAATCTCTGAGAGTACTCAATGAGTATGCCGCCAATACGTTTCATGATACCCTGCTGAATACGGAGGAAGGACAGCTAATAGGTATGTCTTACTTCAAACAGCGTGGCTTCCGCAAAGATATCATAGAGCGCTTCCGGCTTGGTTATAATACAGAGCATGGCGATACATTCTATCATGCGGCTGCCGGTAAGGGCTACCGGCCCGAACTGCTGGAACGTGCCGGCCTGGTGAAGAACAGGAACGGCGTGTTCCACGATGTGTATCGTGGTCGGGTCATCTTCCCCATTCAAAGTATGACCGGGCGCATTCTCGGATTCGGCGCCCGTATCTTAAAAAGCAACGACCGGGCTCCTAAGTACATCAATACACCGGAGAACGAAATATACATTAAGAGCAAGGTTCTCTATGGTATGTACCAAAGCAGGCAGGCCATCACCAAGAAAGATGAATGCCTGCTTGTAGAAGGTTATACCGATGTCATTTCGCTGCACCAGGCAGGCGTTGAGAATGTTGTAGCCAGTAGTGGTACATCGCTTACCGAAGACCAGTTGCGGCTTATAGGCCAACTCACGAAGAACCTGACCATCTTGTACGATGGCGACCCGGCGGGTATCAAAGCTGCCCTGCGAGGACTGGACATGGCGCTGTCGCAAAGCTTCAACGTTCAGTTGGTACTTCTGCCCGACGGAGAAGACCCGGATAGCTACGTACAAAAAACAGGGGCAGCCGCCTTTCATGAATATACCGCCGCACACAAACAGGATGTCATCAGCTTCAGGCTGGAAGTAGGGCTTAAAGATGCCGGCACCGACCCAGTGAAACGCTCTAAACTTGTGAATGAGATAGCGGAGAGCATATCACGCATCAATAAGGCCGAAGACTTCTCCCTGCAGACCCATTATACACGCGAGGCCGCCCGTAAACTGGACGTGGAGGAGGCCGGGCTTATTAACCTTATCAACAAATATATCCGCGACCGCATAGAATCGGAACAGCGGAAAGTACGGCACGAAGAAGCACTACCCCAGCCCGATCTTGTGACCATAGAACAGGAGCAAAATATCAAGGCTCCTGAATCTGATGAGCAGCAGGAATGGCAACTGCTTCGCATTCTTGTTGAGTATGGGCATCAGCCATTTGAAGAATATGAATCCGTAGCTAAATTGCTGGAAGAACGTATTGATCCGGAACTGATAAAGGATGAGCAGGTACGCCGCCTCTATTTTGAGTATATGGACCACTGCCACCGCTTTGGCACCACGCCGGAAATGCACTACTTCATCAACCATCCCGATCCTGACACCCGCTTTAAGATGGCATCCCTGCTGCACCACCACAAAGACATCAGCACTAACTGGAAGATCAAGTATGGCATTGAAAGCCTTGCAGGCGCCATGATGTACCTGAACGATGTAGAAAGCAGCCTGTCTTACTTTGAGCTAAAAAAGATCCTGTCTATGCAGGAGACCATTGCCGCCCAGTTAAATAAGGAAACAGACCCTTTCAAACAGTCAGTCATACAACAGAAGTTCATGGAGTTAAGGGCTATTGAGCGCGATATATTGAAACGTCATCGTACTGTGGTCTTTAAATCATATAAAAATAAGTAACATTGGCAAGGATAATGGCCCTGGACTATGGCAAGAAGCGCACCGGTATAGCCGTTACAGACCCCTTACAGATCATTGCTACAGCACTCGACACAGTTGACACAGGGGAACTGATCGGTTACCTGAAAAAGTATATCAAAGAAGAGCCTGTAGAACGTATCATCATTGGCTACCCGCTGAATATGGACGACTCGCCTACCCATGCTACGCCGCTCGTAGATAAGTTCATCGTCAAATTCAGTAATGTATTCCCGGATATGCCTGTTGAAAAGGCAGATGAGCGTATGACGTCCAAAATGGCTTCGCAGGCAATAGCCGGCATGGGCCTTAAGAAAAAGGACCGGGAACGCAAGGAACTGATAGACGCCGTAAGCTCGGTCATCATACTGCAGGAATATCTTGCCTCGAAGGGCTGATATAGCTATCAGATATACGAATATGCGCCGCGGGTGAACTATCATGCCTAACCATTACCTTTGCCGCGGAAAAGGAATATCATATTAATGTACACTATCAACTTTAAGTTTGAACAAAAGGGCCTTTCACCCATTACCATAGAAAATGTTGCTCCTGACCAGAGCATATTGGAAGTAGCCCTGGAGAACAACATAGAACTGCACCATAATTGCGGTATGGTCTGCGCATGCAGCACCTGCCACCTGTACCTGGAAAAAGGAGAGGAGTTTGTACCTGAGCTGAGCGACAAGGAAGAAGACTTCATTGACAGGGCCAGGACCCCCCGCCTCAATTCCAGGCTTGGCTGCCAATGTATATTGGAACCCCGCCCCGGAAGCGGCCTGCTGGAGGTAACGATACCTGATCAGTCGTTGATACATGGAGAATAGACCATAGCTAATAGTTTAATTGTTATAAAAGAATAAAAGCATGTCCCATTACGAACCACCCATCAAATGGAATGATTATGAAGACATCGCCATGAAGCTATATGAGCGTTTTGGCGATGAATTCGGAGAGAACAGGATATACCGCATACGCTTTACCGAGCTCATAGAGTGGGTATTGGAGATACCCAATTTTGAGGGCAAGCGTGAAGAATGCAACGAAGGCCACCTGGAGATGATCCAATCATCATGGGTATATGAGTGGCGCGACAACCAGGGATAGTATTTAATACGGTATGTGGTTGAATGGTGGCAATGTGAATAGCTGGTACCCGTTGAACATATTACCGCATTTACCACAATAAACTTGCACATTTGATATGAATCTTCTTGAACTCTTTGCTCCCATACGCACATTCGTGTTTGATGTAGATGGCGTACTGACAGATGGCAGCCTGATGCTCACCGAAGACGGCCATATGCTGCGCAGCATGAACATCAAGGATGGTTATGCGATGCAGCTTGCCATCAAAAAGGGCTACAAGATCTGGATCATTACGGGAGGCAAATCTGACGGTGTGCGCCTGCGCCTCAACAGACTTGGCATACAGGAAGTTCATATTGGCATAGAAAGCAAAAAAGAATTCCTGCACAAAATAGCGCTCACTTCACAAACCAGTTACGAGAGCGTTCTGTACATGGGCGATGATATTCCCGACTATGCCGCCATGCAAGTATGTGGCCTACCCTGCTGTCCTAACGATGCCGTACCTGAAATAAAACAAGTGGCGAGATACATCTCACTTTTTGCAGGTGGCAAGGGCTGTGTACGAGATGTCATAGAAAAAGTACTGAAACTGAACGGAGACTGGGAACTGCCGGCATAGCCGCTCCTCAGTCTCCGCACAATCTTCCTGTATGCAACTACCTGCTAATAACCACCTTCTCAGAGTAACGGCCTGTTGCTGTTACTGCGGTAACATGATATATACCTGAAGGTACATCTAACGCTACCTCAACCGGCTGGCCGGAAGTAACTACAAATGATCTTACCACACTACCCAGCATATCTGTGATCGTAACATTGGCGATGTCGCCGCTACCTGTATTCAGATCAAGGGTAAATGTACCATTGCTCGGATCAGGGAAAATCTTCAGGCCAGGCGCGACCGTTGCCAGGGTAACATTCTTCAAAGGGATGAGGCCACACTCTTCCGCACTAAGCACTGTAACTACTGTAGTAGCACTGGATGTGCCACAGGTATTATTAAGAGAATAAGTAATTGTAGCTGTGCCCGGGATCAGACCAAAAACAAGGCCCACACCACCTGTGATACCTGTAACAAATGCTGTCAATGGGTTACTGCTGCTCCAGGTTCCACCCTGAGACAATTCCAGCAGCGCAAGAGCGCTTAGAGGACATACCGTGGTTCCTGTATCCAGTATCGGCAACGCGACGAAGTCAACGGACACATCCTTAGTAGCCATATCCGTACCGCAACTATTAGTAACTGTGTAGCTGATAGTGGCTGTACCAAGTGCACCACCGGAAATCACACCTCCACTTGTAATAGTAACAGCGGAAGGATTACTACTGCTCCATATGCCACCGGGTGATAAGTCGGAGAGTGTTGCTGTATGTGAATGGCAAACAGATGAAGGCCCTGTAATAACTCCGGCATAGGGTGCGGGATTTACTGTAACCGTTATAGTAGCGATATCCGTTCCGCACATATTCGTCACAGAATACATAATAGTGTCCAGACCACCTACAACACCCGTGGCAACACCAAACATGTCAACAGATGCATTACCATTACTTGCCGACCAGACACCACCTGAAACAGAGGCAACAAGGGTATCTGTACCGCCCGGACAAAAAGCCAGCGCTCCCATTGAAGAAAGCGTACCGGCCACCGGCAACGGATCAACCGTGATCGTGAACGTAGCGGTTGCAGAACCACAAACGTTAGTAACCGTATACATGATGGTATCTATACCGGCAACAATACCGGTAACCAACCCACCGGACACCGAAGCATTACCGTTACTCGCCGACCAGGAGCCGCCGGGCACAATATCTGACAAGGAAACAGAAGCTAACTCACATACCGTTGAGGAACCGGTTATGACATCTGCATCAGGCAGAGGATTTATTGTAACCACATGCGTCGCATTAGCAGTTCCACATACCGTTGTCACAGAATAAGTGATGGTATCCACGCCGGCAACAAGACCACTAACTGTACCACCAGAAACCGACGCATGAGTATTGCTTGCAAACCAGGTACCACCGGATGCAGCATCTGACAGACCGATCACGGCACCCACACATACAGATGAAAGACCGGTTATTGTCCCGGCTATGGGAGACGGATTGATCGTAACTGTGTGCGAAACGGTGGTAGTACCGCAGAAATTAGTAACACTATACATTACAGTATCTATGCCGGCAACAAGACCAGTCACTATACCACCCGCAACACTGGCATTTGTGTTAGACACTGTCCACCCGCCACCTGATGTGGACGCGGACAGCGTAATTGTAACACCACTGCACACGGATGAAAGCCCGGTAACGGGATTAACGACAGGTAAAGGATTAACGGTGACGTATACAGTTGTTGTATCTGAGGCAAAACCATCAGTTATCCTCACTTTGAAGGTATCAGCACCTGAATAACCCGTAGCCGGAGTATACGTGAGCCCGGATGGAGTGATACTGCCTCCCATACCAATAGTACTGTACGCCATAGCTGCAGTGCCATGGTTTGGCCCGGATACAAGGCTCCAGGTTTCCGTTTGCCCGATGTCCGGGTCCGTAACAGTTAGTATTGAATTAGCTGATGTGGCTAATGCATTCTGGCATGATGAAAGCGACCTTGAGTGACCTCCGCTGAAAACAGGCGTTGTATTCACAGCCTTCGCTATGTGAGAACTAAAGAGTGCAACCAGAAGTGCAGCAAGTGAGTAAGCATGTTTTTTCATATGGTGTTGTGTATGATAATGAGACACAAATATAGAGCATTGTCTATATATTTATTAGTACTAAAACATAAATAAGCTGATTTAACAGTTTTTAAGCATTATCACCTGAACCGGCGATAAGTAGGCTCACCATGCAACAAAAAACCTTCCTTTTGGTAAACAGGCTCGCCTTCTTTCGTGGCATGCAGTTCAAATGCAGTTACTCCTTTTTCCATTCCCTTGTCCATCAACATATTGATAAGCCTGGTGGAAATGCCCTGCCTGCGGTAACCCGGCATAGTGAACATATTCATGATATACCCCACCTTACCGGACGGATTTTTAAAGCTGCCGGGCTGTTCCCGAAAACTCAGTCCGCCCGTGGCGACGACTGTCCCGTTTTCCTTGGCCACGACTGACAAATATCTACCATCATCTATCAGCTTTGCAAATGATATTTTCAAAGCTTCCCGTAACGCGTCAATTTTCTGAGCAGGCTGCTCGCCAAGCAGTCCCACCAGGAAAAGTATCCTCATTTCAGCGAGGATCGTGGCATCGTCAGCGGAGGCAATATCATATGTGATCTCTTTCATGAGCAATTTTCTTTTTCACACGCGGAGTGTGCAATACTGAAGCTAAACTATTGATAGTCAACAATAGTGTGTGCAATCCGGAATTACACAGTGTGCAATTTGTATGCATGGTGTGCAATTTTTGTCAATGTCGCAAGCTAACACATTATAAAATCCGACCTTGATCCGGCACATACGAAGCCGGGGATATTTTACCACAACTACTATGCCAGACTCTCAAAAATGATCAAAGTTTATTGATCCTGACATAGCCGATATTCAGATCATTCTTTCCGGGCACATCAACCGGAACCAAATTGATACGGTACTTTTCTTTAAATGGTGTTGCCAGGATATCCTCAATTGCGTAGGCATCGTCTATATCAATACCGTATTTGTCGTCTATGTGTGCTTCTCCGCCACCCGGGAAACCCGTATGCTTGAAGAAGGCTGTATCCTTCGCTTGCTTCATAGCTGTATTCTTATCAGGAGCCACAACCACCATTTTGTAATGATATTCTTCAAAGTCGCCCGACCTGTAACCACCCAGATTGATAAAAAAAAGCCGCATGTCTCCATTTACCACATCTTGCCTGGCTTTTATCTCTACTCTATAATTATCCGCAAAGGCTACCTCCTGCCAGGCATCAATGTGTATTCCTCCCTCAGCTTCGGGCCAATGCATCTGCATAGCAGGTAATAATTTTTTAAGGCTTTCTCCGATACCAAAGAAAATATCATGCTGCTCTATGATGCGGCCCGGAGGTGTGGCACCCAGTAATACCATGAAGAGTTTAAGTTCGCTCATGGGGCAAATATAATCTGAACTAAGATCTTTAAGATTCCGGGATCAATATGATCAGTTTGGTGGGTTGCAAGCATGATAACCTGGTATCCTACGAACAAACTATAATGCAGGTGATACTGTACATCATATTGTTAGGGAATAAGGTACACCTTCTTCACAATTAACAGTGCGAGAATAGACAGAATACATATGCCTGTCATCATGCGGAATTTTCCGTAGTAAGACAATATGACCATACTAAGGAGCGCTATTGCAGCAATCAACGCACCTGTTAAGAACGCCTTTACATCGTCGAAAGCCAACTTAGATGGCGAATAATATTGCAGCCTGAATGGTTCGCTGATACATCTGATCAATGCCAGGAAGATGATGACCGTGGCAACTTTTGATAAATTGCGTTCGTCCTTTAGCCACTTACTGATATTCATTTGGCGGAAATAAGATATAACAAATGTATGACGACATTCGTTATTTAACATCTCAGTGACCATATTATATCCTGATGATATGTTTTCAATGATACATCGGTGGAAAACAAGTGCACAATTACCCCTGCCTGCGTCATGATAATATCCGAAATCTACCTACCTTTGCACACATTTTTAGGTTGGGCATAGTGTTTCCCGGAACATTTGTGCATCATGAATGCCCATATTTTATATACATTATTTAATGAATAAATATAGGGAGTATAAAGGTTTGAATATGCCTTCCATAGAGCAGGACTTCCTGGCTAAATGGAAAGAGGAGCAGTGTTTTCAGCAAAGTGTGAAACTGCGCGACGGCGCATTGCCCTTCGTATTTTATGAAGGCCCGCCCAGCGCAAACGGCATGCCCGGCATTCACCATGTTATCTCCCGTACCCTCAAAGACCTCGTATGCCGCTACAAGACCATGCGTGGTTTCCAGGTGCAGCGCAAAGCCGGATGGGACACCCATGGCCTGCCTGTGGAACTTGGCGTGGAAAAAGAACTGGGCATCACCAAGGAAGACATAGGCCAGAAGATCAGTGTAGAAGACTATAACAAGAAATGCCGCGAGGTGGTGATGCGCTACAAGGACAAGTGGGAGGAGATCACCGAGAAGATGGGATATTGGGTGGATATGACGGCCCCCTATATCACCTTCGATAATGAATACATAGAAACACTGTGGTGGGCGCTGAAGGAATTATACAACAAAGGATTGTTGTACAAGAGTGTGAGCATACAGCCCTACTCTCCGGCAGCAGGTACCGGACTGAGCAGCCATGAGCTGAACCAGCCGGGAACCTATAAGGACGTAAAAGACACTACTGTTGTCGCTATGTTTGCCCTAAGCCCGGTGAAACATAATGGCATACCAGCCAATCTGCTGCAGGAAAAGCTGCATGAACTGGCACGCAATGCCTGGGAGCCGTTTGTGAAGATGCCGATAGGTGGCGGCCTTGCCGAGGCAGACAAAGCAGGCACTGTACACTTCCTGGCATGGACGACCACTCCATGGACCCTGCCAAGCAACTGCGGACTGACCGTAGGCCCGAACATAGATTATGTGCTGGTGCAGACGTTCAATCCCTATACACACCAACCGGCTAATGTGGTACTGGCCAAGGCACTACTGGGCAAATTCTTCAAACCGGAAGGACAGGAAAGCGACTTTACCATCTATACTGCTGAAAGCAAGCTGCTACCCTGGGAGATACTCGCTGAGTTCAAAGGGAGTGAACTGGAGGGCATCCGCTATGAACAACTGCTGCCGTTTGAAGGAAACACCGGGGAAATAGCCGGTGGTGATCCGTGGCGTGTGATAACAGGCGACTTTGTGACCACGGAAGATGGTACAGGCATTGTGCATACCGCACCTGCATTTGGCGCTGATGACTACCGCGTAGGTAAGAAGCATAACATAGGCATACTGACCATGGTGGACAAGGAAGGTAAGTTCAACGACTATACCGGGGAGTTCAGCGGCAGGTATGTAAAGAACTACAAGAATGACCCCGACTATAAAGATGTGGACGTGGACATAGCTGTAAAGCTGAAGTTGAACGGCCATGCCTTTAAGGTGGAGAAATACGAGCACACCTATCCTCACTGCTGGCGCACAGACAAACCTATCATCTATTATCCGCTTGATGCGTGGTTCATCAGAACTACCGCTGTAAAGGACAGGATGATAGAGCTGAACAAGACCATCAACTGGAAACCCAAGGCTACCGGTGAAGGGCGATTCGGCAACTGGCTCGAGAACATGGTGGACTGGAACCTGAGCCGCAGCCGGTTCTGGGGTACTCCCCTGCCCGTGTGGGTAAGTGATGACGGCTCTATGAAGTGTATAGGCAGTATAACCGAGCTGAAAGAAGAGGTGAAGAAAGCCAATGCGGCGCTCGGGCTTAACCAGTTCATCGAAGACGGTAACCTTGATCTGCACAAACCATTTGTGGACCAGATAGTGCTGGTGTCTGACAGCGGGCAACCCATGCAGCGTGAACCAGACCTGATAGATGTATGGTTTGACAGCGGCGCAATGCCATATGCACAATTGCATTATCCATTTGAGCAACATTCGGAAAAGGACATAAAGAACAATTTCCCCGCCGATTTCATTGCAGAAGGTGTGGACCAGACAAGAGGATGGTTCTATACCCTGCATGCGCTGGGTGTAATGCTGTTTGATAATGTTGCCTATAAGACCGTTGTGAGCAACGGACTGGTGCTGGACAAGAATGGCAATAAGATGAGTAAACGACTGGGTAATGTAATAGACCCGTTCGATACCATAGAAAAATATAGCGCGGACGCTACCCGCTGGTACCTAATTACCAATGCATCGCCATGGGATAGCCTGAGGTTTGACCTTGAAGGCATCAAAGAAGTGCAGCGGAAATATTTTGGTACCCTGTACAACACTTACCAGTTCTTTGCCCTTTATGCCAACGTGGACAATTTCAGCTACCGGGAGAACAGGATACAGGTAAGTGAGCGTCCCGAAATAGACAGGTGGATACTCTCTACCCTGAATACACTGGTGAAGGATGTAACCGCCTACATGGAGGATTACGAACCTACTCAGGCCGGCAGAGCCATGGAGTACTTCCTCGATGAGCAGCTCAGTAACTGGTATGTGCGCCTTTGCCGCCGCCGTTTCTGGAAGGGAGAATATGAGCATGACAAGATCTGCGCCTACCAGACACTTTATGAATGCCTCGAAACCATTTCGCTCCTGATGGCGCCGATAGCGCCTTTCTTTGCCGACTGGCTCTATCGCAACCTGAATGAAATAACCGGGCGCAACCTGGCCGCATCTGTGCATCTTGCTGATTTCCCTATGGCAGATGGCGATGTTATAGACGGAGACCTTGAAGAGAGAATGCGCCTGGCCCAGGACATTTCCTCATTAGTATTGTCTATACGCAAGAAGGTAAATATCAAGGTTCGCCAGCCGCTACAGCGAATACTGGTGCCGGTACTTGACCAGCATACAAAGGACCAGATTGGAAATGTAGAAGAACTCATCAAGAATGAGGTCAATATAAAATCAATAGAATACCTTACTGATTCTGAAGGATTTATCAAGAAGAAGATAAAGCCAAACTTCAAATCATTGGGAGCCAGGATGGGTGCAAGGATGAAAGCCGTTGCAGCCGCGATAGGGCAAATGAACCAGCATAACATCAATGAACTGGAGCGCGGGAAAAGCTTCTCGCTGACAGTAGAAGGTGACGCTGTTGAGCTATTGATAACCGATGTAGAAATAATAGCCGAAGATATACCGGGTTGGTCAGTTGCTAATAAAGACAACCTGACCGTGGCCCTGGACATAACTGTAACCCCTGAACTTCAAGAAGAAGGAAATGCCCGTGAGTTAGTCAATCGCATTCAAAAAATACGTAAAGAGAGCGGATATGAAGTAACAGACCGGATAACTGTTGATATAGAAGAGCATGAGTCATTTAAAAGTACAATAATTCATTATTGTGACTATATTTGCGCGGAAATTTTAGCTGATAATATAAAAATGGTGCCAACGGTAGAGAATGGTACCGAAGTAGAAGTCAATGAATTAATGCTCAAATTATTCATATCAAAAAATTCTTGAAGCTATGGCTACAAAGAACACCAAGGCCGCTAAGCCAACGAAAAGCGTAAAACCATCTAAAGGCGCCGTAAAAGCAGCTCCCGCTAAAAAGCCCATAGCTAAGAAAACCGCCGTGTCCGCCAAGCCGGTGAAAAAAGCAGCCCCTGCGGCTAAACCTGCCGTGAAAAAGGCGGCCCCGGCAAAAAAAGCAGTAAAACCAGCAGTAAAGGCAAAAGACGTTAAGAAACCAGCTAAAAATAATAAACAACAGATTGTGAATAAGAAAATTAGCAAGTCAGCACCACCAGCGAAGAAAGTAGCTCCAGCGAAAAAAGCGGCGCCCGCAAAGAAGGCGGCTCCGGTAGCAAAGAAAGCAGCAAAACCAGTGGCAAAGCCGGCTCCTAAGGCACCGGCAAAACCAGCGCCTAAAGCAACAAAAGCAGCTCCGGCAAAACCAGCGCCCAAGGCGGCACCGGTAAAACCGGCTCCAAAAGCAGAAAAAGTAACTGCTAAAGCAGCAAAAGCTGAGAAACCGGTAAAGGCGGCAACTACGCCGTCGGCCCGGGAAGCTTCTAAAAAGAAAGTAACCCTGACACAGATGTCATCAAAAATAGCTGCGGCCACTCCAAAGCCAATGCCGACACCTGCCGCCAGGACGATAGAAAAGAAACCAACAGTAGTAGTAGCCCACCGCAGACTGGAAAATAAATCGAAGGATGCGAAAGGCGCTGAAAAGGTGAAGACACAGTACCACGCAGATACTTACCGCTCTATACTCGATGAGCCGGAAATGATCAAAGGCCCTGTATTCCGTTATAGTGATGAAGATCTCGCAGAGTTCAGGGAGATCATCACCAGCAGGCTGGATGCAGCCCGTAAGGAGCTGGTCTATCTGCAGGGACTGATCACCCGCAAGGATGAAGCAGGAACTGAAGATACAGAGAACCGCTACATGAACATGGAAGACGGCAGCGGCGCTATGGAGCGCGAGCAGCTAGCGCAGTTGGCCAGCCGCCAGATACAGTTCATCAGCCACCTGGAAAAAGCCCTGGTGCGTATAGAGAACAAAACATATGGCATATGCCGCGTAACCGGCAAGCTCATAGACAAGGCCCGCCTGCGCGCTGTGCCGCATGCTACGCTGAGCATAGATGCCAAGAACATGATGTCGAACAAGCAGGTGCAATAGTACTTAGCAGACCAATATTAAAAGCCTCCTTACACAGGAGGCTTTTTTCTTTCTAAGGGGTGAAAAAAGAAGGCTCCGCAGAACGGAGCCTCTCATTTATCATCCAATCAAAGCATTAAAATCTTTCCAGTCCGCTGAAGAAGAAATTGCCTTCTATCTGCGCATTCTCGTCGCTGTCTGAACCGTGAACCGCGTTCTCACCAACAGAAGCAGCATATTTCTTACGGATCGTACCTTCCTCAGCCTGTGCAGGGTTAGTAGCGCCTATCAGCTTACGGAAATCAGCAACAGCATTCTCTTTCTCCAGGATAGCTGCAACGATAGGCCCGCTGCTCATGAATTCAGTCAGCTCTCCGTAGAAGGGGCGTGCAGCATGCACCTCATAGAACTTTTCGGCCTGCTGTTTAGAAAGGCTCAGGTATTTCATAGCCACAATACGGAAACCGGCAGCATTGATCATCTGCAGGATGTTACCGATATTGCCCGCTTTTACAGCGTCCGGCTTGATCATCGTGAAAGTACGATTAGACATATATATTATTGGTTTTTGGAATTGAACGGCGCAAAGTTAAGCGCAAAAGACAGGACAGAAAAATATTTATCGTCTTTTTACTATTTTTTAACTGCCCTGCTGAATAGCAGAGCTATAAGTATATAAGAAGAAATGTACCTTTGCAACCCCAAAGAAACGGGAGGTGATTTTTCCCGGCTTTGAGAATAACACGATGCGGCCTATACAAGACGCTTTTCCATTACTGCAACAACCTAAAAAGGTATTCATTACCACACATCACAAACCAGATGGCGATGCGATAGGTAGTATGATGGGATTATATCATTACCTGGTACAAAAGGGACACCATGTGACCCCTGTGTCACCGGGAGAGATACCTGACTTCCTGGAATGGATACCGGGGGTTGACAATATGATCAACTATGAGGCCGACCAGGCTGGCGCACTCAATGCATTGTCCGGTGCTGACCTGATATTCTGTGTGGACTTTAATGACTTCAGCAGGACCAAGTACCTGACCGAACAACTGGAAGCAGCTACACAACCGAAAATACTCATAGACCACCACCTGTTGCCCAAGCCTGTATGGGGCTATGGTATGAGCATCCCGGAGAAAAGCAGCACCTGCGAGATGGTGTACGACTTTATTAACCTTTGCGGGGATAACGATCTGATCAATACAAATATTGCCGAATGCCTCTATACAGGGGTAATGACCGATACAGGCTCATTTAAGTTCCCTGTAACCTCCGGCGCTGTGCACAGCATGGTAGCTGACCTCAAGCACAAGGGCCTTGACCATAGTAAGATACATGAAGAAGTCTATGATTCATGGACGGAGGCACGAATGAGGTTCCTTGGCTATGTGCTTATTGAGAAGATGGAGATATTCCATAAATATAACTCCGCGTTAATAACGCTGTCTAAAAAGGACCAGAACCTGTTCAAAGTTCAGAGCGGTGATATTGAGGGGCTGGTGAACTACCCCCTGAGTATATCCGGCATCAGGTTCGCTACCCTCATTACAGAAAGAAGTGATGAAATAAAGTTATCATTCCGTAGTAAGGGAGACTTCGACGTTAGTAAATTTGCACGCGAACACTTCGAAGGAGGCGGACATTTCAATGCTTCCGGAGGCCGTACGAAAACAAGTTTTGTTGATACAATTGCTCATTTTAAGAAAATTTTGTCCGATATTCACCCCCAATAAAAAATAAACATGATAAAAAGGATCCTTTCAGTCGCTTTATTAAGCGCAGTAGTAATCAGTAACACCGGATGCGGTGGTAAAGGCGATTTCAAAACAGTTCACGGCATCTCTTACAAGATCATTAAAGATGCTCCCGGCAAAACAGCAAAGATGGGAGACATTGTTGAATATCATCTTTTTGTAAAAGTTGATACACTTCCCGGAAAGTCGCTCATTCTTGCTGACTCAAGGAAGCAAAACAACGGACAGCCACAGCCTGATCGTGTTGACACAATAAGAATGGTTGGCGACTACCGAGCGGTATTCCCATTTATGTCTGCAGGCGACAGCGCGCTGGTAGAAGTATCGTGTGATACTATCCTCAAGACTGTTCCGCCAAACCAGATGGGCAACCTCCCACCATGGTTGAAAAAAGGCAACAAGGTTGTGATCACCGTTGCTATGGTTGGCATCAAGTCTATGGAAGAATTCCAGAAGGAAATGAGCGAAAAGCAATCTAAGATGATGGCTGAGATGAAGGAAAAGGCTGAAGCCCAGAAACCAATAGACGACAAGATACTCCAGGACTATTTCGCCAAAAACAACGTCAAGCCTGCAAAGACAGAATCAGGCCTGTATTATACTATAGAGAAACCAGGCAACGGTGCTAATGTAGCTAAGGGCCAGATGGTGTCTATCAAGTATACTGGTAAGACACTCGATGGAAAAGCGTTTGATTCGAATGTTGATACATCCGTAGGCCATCATGGCACTGCACCACTCACATGGTCTGCAGGCAGCGGACAAATGATACCAGGCATGGATGAAGGTATCCAGTTGTTGAAGAAAGGAGCTAAGGCAACATTGTACCTTCCTTCCCCATTAGCTTATGGCGCACAGAGCCCTAGTCCGAACATAGGCCCTAACTCTATTCTTATGTTTGATGTAGAAGTATTGGATGTAAAAGCTGCTGCGGCTCCCGCTGCAGAAGCTCAGCCTATGCCTAAACAATAATAAAAGATCATTAACTGCATTATAACCTGTTCGAAACAATGTTCGCACCTAAAAATATTTTCATTGCTACTCTTGTAGCTGCTGTTGCATTACTTCAACCAGCGCTTGCGCAGACAAAGAAATCTCCCGCAAAAAAGACAGTTGCAGCAAAACCTGCTGCCGGCAAATCTGCGGGCGGTTATCAGAAACTGCCCAGCGGACTTGAATATAAAGTCATTAAGCATGGTACCGGCACAAGGAAACCTGTGTTAAACGACCACATTGAAATGTACATATTTGTACATGTTGGCGACAGCGTCATCTTTGACTCGCGTAAGATGTATGGACCTAAGCCTGTTCCGTTCCCGATCACACAACCTAAGTTCAAAGGAGATCCGATCGAAGGATTTATGCTGATGGTAGAAGGTGACAGCGCCATATTCAGATTGCCGGTAGATTCTATGCAAAAGGCAGGCAATCAACTGATGCCATGGATGAAATCCGGCATGTTGGTGGAATACAACGTAACACTGATGAAGGTTCGCTCGGAAGCTGAAGAGCGCAAAGAATCAGAAGAAAATGCTGCAAAGCAAGGTACTATTGACGACAAAATATTGCAGGAATACTTTACGAAGAATGGTATAAAGCCAACTAAGACCGCTTCCGGACTCTATTATGTTATCTTAAAAGAAGGATCAGGCAGCAATATAAAGGCCGGGCAGAACGCTACAGTGTTCTATACCGGAAAATTCATGGACGGCAAAGCATTCGACTCTAATACAGACTCCAGCTTCCATCACCCTCAGCCATTTGAAGTTGAAGTTGGTAAAGGACGTGTAATAAAAGGATGGGATGAAGGCTTGCAGTTACTGAAAAAAGGGTCTAAAGCTGTATTCTATATTCCTTCCGGCCTGGCATATGGAGCAACGGATAGAAACCCGATACCGGCCAACTCCATTCTTGTTTTTGAGGTGGAAATATCTAATGTAGCAGAACCTGTTGACCAGGCAGCTATTGATGATAAGCTACTGCAAGACTACTTCAAAGAAAAAAACATACAGCCAACAAAGACCAAATCCGGATTGTATTACATGGTCAGCCGTAAGGGTGCCGGCCCTAATGCAAAGCCCGGCAAAAAGGTAACTATGAACTATACCGGCAAAACACTGAATGGGACCGTATTTGACTCAAACACCGATCCGCAGTTCAAGCACGTACAACCATTCTCTTTCACACTTGGTATGGGACAGGTTATCCCGGGATGGGATGAAGGCGTACAACTGCTCCAGATCGGCAGCAAGGCTACATTTTTTATTCCTTCAGGCCTTGCATACGGACCAAGAGCTGCCGGGCCAAACATCCCGGCAAACACTGTATTGTTATTCGATGTTGAAGTGGTTGGCATAGATAATTGATACGCATAATGACCAGGGTGATCAACTGTATATTCTTTTTGTGCTTGTTTGCTGCAATACCTGCTTCCTTTGCTCAAGGCAAAGCGGCTCAGCAAAAAGCAACTGACGACAAGCTGCTTGCCGAGTATTTTGCGAAGTACAATATCACTCCTTCCAAAACCCGGTCAGGCCTTTACTATGTCATTGGCCAAAAGGGCGAAGGGAATACTGCCATGAGAGGTCAGACCGTAAGTGTTAACTACACCGGAAAAACGCTGGATGGTAAAGTATTTGACTCTAATCTTGATCCGGAGTTCAGGCATGTAGAACCATTAGTATTTGAGGTGGGCATGGGCCGGGTGATCAAGGGATGGGATGAAGGCCTTATGTTACTTAATGCCGGCAGTAAGGCAACACTGTATATACCGTCTGGTTTGGCCTACGGAGAACGTGCAATGGCTGATAAGATAGCTCCCAACTCTATACTTGTATTCGACGTTCAATTACTGAGTATTGAGAAATAATGAAAAAACTTATCAATATCCTTTTTGCAGTGTGGTATTTGCTTGTAGCAAATACCACACTTGCTTATACCCATGCTGATACATTACGGGGAAGTAATGGAAGCGGCCGTTCGTGGTGGGATGTTCAGCATTACGATCTCAGCGTAAAGTTTGATTTGCAGCACAGGTCTATAACGGGCAGTAATACCATCACGTATAAGCTTATCGGCATTGCAACTGATAGCATGCAGATAGACCTGCAACAACCATTGGTCATAGATGAGGTCGTGTTTCTCGGTGAAAAACTGCCTTTCAGCAATGATGGAAATGTTTGGTGGATCAAATACCCATCAGGAAAATTGCGCAACAATAATATGGAGCGAATCACGATAAAATACCATGGCACCCCAAGGAGCGCAATAAACCCACCTTGGGATGGCGGCTTTAGCTGGAAGAAAGACTCAACCGGAAAACCATGGGTAGCAGTTTCTTGCCAGGGATTAGGGGCCAGCGTATGGTGGCCTTGTAAAGATGCGCAATGGGATGAACCGGATAATGGCATGGATATGCATTTCACTATTCCCGATTCCCTTAGCTGCATCAGCAACGGCAGGCTTCTGAAAGAAGCAATGCATGAACAAGACAGAATATGGAACTGGCATGTAGAAAATCCTATTAATACATACGATGTAACGTTCTACATTGGAGATTATGTACACTGGAAGGATACCCTGATTGGAGAAAAAGGAAAATTGGATCTTGACTTTTACGTACTACGATATAATGAAGAACGAGCCAGAAAGCAGTTCGAAGTAGTAAGACCGATGATCCACTGTTTTGAGTACTGGATGGGGCCCTACCCTTTTTATGAGGATGGCTACAAACTGGTAGAAGCGCCTTACCTGGGCATGGAACACCAAAGCGCTGTTGCCTATGGCAATAAATACAAAATGGGCTACAAGGGCAGCGACCGGTCCGGTACAGATATCGGCCTGTCATTTGATTATATAATAGTTCATGAAAGCGGGCATGAATGGTTTGGCAACAGCATCACTGCAAAAGACATGGCGGACAATTGGGTCCATGAAGGAATAACAGATTTCTCTGAGTCGTTATTTGCTGAATGTCTGCTTGGCAAAGAGAAAGCACAGATCTATAGCAGGGGCGAATGGCACAACATACTCAATAACAAACCCATAATAGGTGACTATGGGGTAAACAAGGAGGGGTCCGGAGATATGTATGACAAAGGGTCTGCTATTATGTACATGATCCGCAGCATTACCGGTGATGATGAGAAATTCAGGCAAATGCTCAGAGGAGTAAGCCAAGAATATTATCACAAAACTGTGACAACTGAAGAGATCGAGAACTACATAGCAAAGCATACTGGTTTGGATCTGAAAGCGTTCTTCGATCAATACCTGAGAACAAAGGATATCCCTTTACTCGCTTATTATATAAAAGACAATAGCCTTTATTATCGCTTCGAAAATTGCGTACCGGGCTTCTCTATACCGGTTACCCTTGAAAGTAAAAGATCTGACATCACGATACAGCCAACCATAGAATGGCAGCACAGGTCTTGGAAAGGCGGATATAATATCCGATTGAGAGATCAGCCCCTCATTGAAATAAAGTAACGTACCGGTTCCATTGTATTTTAAAGGCAACGCCAATGCGTTGCCTTTCCGTTTTTTGGAAAATGTATCCGCCATACGGAAGAAATCAAGGTGTGCCACAATTATATTTCATTGATTTTCAATTGTTTATAACTCTGGCACGTAATTCGCAATATTCCTGTCAAACAACAAACAAAAACAAAACATTCTTAAACAACTCAAAAACAAAACAAAATGAAAAACATCGTAAAAGTTCTCGCCATCGCAGCCATCGCAGTTATCG
>JBGAIF010000001.1:565019-1020664 GCA_044225795.1 Flavipsychrobacter sp. | reverse complement strand
TTCGTCACCACTATGCTCGGGCTCGTCTCATTAGTATTCCACACGTATCTCGCCTTCGGATTGCTCGCGTTCATGATGTTGTTGTCGCCAAGCATGATCGAATGGCTGCCCAGGCATATCGATGTGTCAGGGCCCAGGTCCAGTACAGGATACTCATACACCTTCACCACCTTGTTCAACGTCGGGTTCGGACATACCTTATGCAGCGGTGTCACGCTGATCGTATACGTACCTATCGCGTCAAACGAGTGTTGCAGCGGGTTCACATCTCTCATACTGTCCAGCGGGTTCGTTCCCCAACCCCACTTGATGCCATCCTTATCATCTCCAAGGTTATTCACCGTGAACGTGATATGGTTGCCCGAACAGATCACGGTATCCGTAGCGTCAAGAGACGGGTTGTATTTCGGATATACTTTCACTGTTGATCTGGCATTGGGGCCCGCGCACACTACCTGGTCGGCCGTCGTAAGACCGGGGCCTGTCACCGTCTCATTCACATACCAGTCCGTTACTCCTGCAATGTCCGTATTCGGTACCGGCGCACCGGGATATAACGTCCCGTTCGATGTGTACCATGTCAGAACTCCCGATGCTGTCGCTGTCGCATTGATCGCAGGCACCGGCTTATCATACTGGCAATAGGCTGTGTCGCCTACGATCGGCTTGCCGGGGGTCTGCACCACCAGCACATCAGCTGTCGTTGTCTTCGAACATCCGTCCAGGGTCATCGTTACGGTATATGTACCTCCTGCTTTCATCGTCGCTGACGTGATCACAGGATTGGCTATCGCTGAGTAGAATGCATCCGGCCCATCCCAACGGTAATACGTCGTGCCGTTTGCCGACATACTCGCCAGGTGTATGTCTGTACCTGAACATACTGTATCGCCTGTAGCACTTGGTATCGGATTCGGCTTCACCACTACTGTCGTCGTACCGGTATTCGTACATCCCGCCTTGGTCACCGTCACCGTATATGTCCCCGCCTGAAACAGGTCCACATTGGCAACATTGCTGTCCGGAAGGCTCCATGCAAAGCCTGACGGACCTGCCCAGTCAAAGGTTACTCCTACAGCGCCATCCTTGGCAGACAGTTTCAGTGTATCACCTATACACAGAGGGCCATTGTTCGCTACTGCCGGTATCGGCGGTATCGGCGGATCCACCATCGTCAGCGGGCCCACTACATTGAACGGGCACCTCGGCCGGGGCAGCTTCGAAATATCTACTGTAATACTGTTATACACACCCGCAGACAATGTCGTCAAGGTGGCTGTGCCAAGCGCGTCACCCTTCACTTTCTGAGAGGTAGGCACTCCGCCGTAGGTATAGGTTATCGTATAGTTCGTATCCGTTATCAGCCCGCTGACCACTATATAACCATCATTGCCAAGGCACTTCGTCGGACCAACGGACTTCGTGATCGTCAGGTTATTGGCCGGCGGTTCACTCACCGTCGCCGTAGCCTTGCCAGGGCAACCCAGGTTATCCGTTATTGTTACCGTATACGTCGCCGCCGTCAGCTTCGTGGCTGTAGCCCCCGTCTGCAACGGCGTTGTGCTCCACATGTAGGTAAACGGAGGGAAACCTCCCGTTGTGGTAACAGTGGCTGACCCGTTGTTGAAGCCATGGCAGCTGTCATTCACATGAGATGTCGTCCCCGTAACTTTATCCAGCGTCACGGTCACTTTATCTTTCTTCGAGCAGCCTGCCTTATCCGTCACAGTAACCGTATACGTCGTCGTATTGATCGGCGAGGCGGTCGGGTTATCGCAGGTCGTACAGCTTAGGCCTACTGCCGGTGCCCACGAGTACGTCAGCGGCATCGCAACCGGGCTGTCTATCGCTCCCGAATAAACGGTAAGCGCAGTTCCCGAGCATACCAACGTATCATTGGACGCATTCACCTGGAGATACGATGGCATCACCCTGGTATACAATGTATCAGGACATCCGAAACCAACATATGGCTGCACAACTACTGCAAATGTCGTCGGCGTGTCCGGAATCGGCAACGTAATGATCTGCGATGTACCACCGGGTACCAGAGACCATGTCGTAGAATCAAACCAAGTATAGGAACTAAAGCCTGATGGGCCAGTAAGCGTAGCGATAGTATCATCACAGATACGCGAATCAATAGCAAAGTAACCACATGTAGCATCAAAATATCCGTAGCCAAAGTGTCCGCCAAGCGTACAGTCCTGGGCTATTACATCAATTAGCACAGTCTTTCCACCCATACCGGAAAGATTGATACTGGCAGCTGACCATGGCTTATAATATACTGGCCCCCACCTCGGATAAGTGGAGAGAATGAAGCCCGGCAATGCTCCGGCTACGTAGTTATATTTGGCGCACGGCACTAGTTTACCGGTAGCAGAGTCCGTTACCTGCACCACAAATCTCGGCTGATCGGCCGTAGCATGACCAGGATCCTGGAAGACAACGGCATATTGATAAATAATACTGTAATTAGACGCGCCAACTGGTACGTGTACAAGATAAGCTGCCCGCTCACACTGAGCACCTGTACCCGTATCATCGCCAAGCTTGATAGAATAAGCTCCGCCACCAGGAGGTACAACAGGAAAATTTCCGAAGCAATCATATCCTGTCCCGGACATCAACGTATGTCTGCCTGGTGTCGGCAACGTCGTAGTCCATGAATAAACGGGCCCGCTCGAAACTGAACCATGCCAGAACGACCAATAGGATAGGTTGCCAAATTCAAAGTCAATATTGGGTGGGCAGGTAGGTTGTGCTAAAGTGCGGGATACACTCAGGAACAACACGGAGATCAACAATAAAATTCTGCGGTTCATATAAATAGGTTTGAGATAGCTACTTTGTTGCAATCTAAGTTTTTTTTCTCACTTTTCCGTGCCTGTTACAGACATATAAATAATAACTATAAACATATTGAGTATAATGTTTAATTGTAAGTTAATTGAAGTTTATTACTAATAAACCTGTGAGATAGAAAGTACCGTAAAACTCTTTTAGAAACAACTTTTATTAATGAACGATCGAATCCGGAACCGGGTTACTGCTTGGATTTCCCAAACTGTCAACACCGCCTTCTTCGGGTTCTTGTTCCTTTAGGTCAGCAAGCTGATCTACTTTTGAGAATTGTACCAGCCACCTGCCATCACGCTTTACCAGGTTAAGCGTCTGTTCTTTGTCCGGCAGGTCAGAGAGTGTGTAAACAGCAATGGCTCTGTCGCCATCTTCTTTCACATCTTTTACAGCTACAGTTACTTTCTTCAGTTGCTTCTTCGCAGAGTCCGGCACCATGCTGGCCAGTTGCTGAAAGGTAGAAATAAATATCTTGGTCGTATCGGTAGAAACCTGCTTCGCTGCATCATAATCATAGTGATACAAGCCGTTCAGCCATTGAGTAGCTACTTCGCGCGCGCCTTTTTGTTTACATCCCGTCAGCGGAAATACACAGATCAGCAATACACAAAAAGATACAATGGCCTTCTTCATTAGTTATGTAATGTTTAGGCGCAAATTTATCACTTATATTCCGCTTGCCAAAAGGTATTTACATGCTTATTCAGGTACAGGTCATCAATACCTGCATAGGTATGCCCGATAGCCGTCGTTACAGGTATGTAGGTGCTGTCTCCCGAAGCCCTGCACAGCGCTTTATACACAAGTTCCGAGCAATATATTCGGTCATCGGTCGCAAGGTCAAAGTTCATATCAAATAATACATGCCTGCTGTAATATTCCCTTACTATACGCTTCACCTCCTGCGCATGGATACTATCCATGGCATAGCTCACAACCGCGATCCGTGTATTTCTTTCCGGGGATAAGAACCGGCTTGCGGAATCACGCCTCATGCGCTCATTCGGGTTTGTTTCACCGCCCAGGCAATGATATACGAACGGGTATCCATGCTCTCTGATCACTATGCCGCAATGAGAATAGCGTTTATCTCTTTTGTTCATCTGCGACAGCATATAACTGTCCGCGCCCAGTCCCATGCGCAGCACCACCATGCCGTCACCCAGCATGGCTATAGCCGTATCTTTTATGCGTTGGTTGATTGTTGCCGTTTTGTTTCCCCGCACTGTTTCATTGTCGTTGCAGCCGCCTATCGCAGCCACAACTATCAATATCAGTACAGCATATCTCATGCCCGGCATTGTCTTTACACGTTGAAACGGAAATGCATCACATCTCCGTCATGCACCACATACTCCTTACCTTCTATACGCAGCTTGCCGTTCTCCCGGCAGGCGGCTTCGCTCTTGTACTGCAGGTAATCGTTGTAAGATATCACTTCTGCCTTGATAAAGCCCTTCTCAAAGTCCGTATGTATCACACTGGCCGCCTGTGGCGCTTTCCAGCCGTTATGTATGGTCCATGCCCTCACTTCCTGCACCCCTGCTGTGAAGTAGGTCGCCAGGTTCAGCAGCTTATAGGCGCTGCGTATCAGCCTGTTCAGTCCCGGCTCTTTCAATCCGTATTCTGTAAAGAACAGTTCCTTGTCTTCCTGGCTCTCCAGCTCTGTGATCTGTGCTTCTATAGAGTTGTTCATCACGATCACCTGCGCGCCTTCATCTTCTGCAGCTTTCACCAGCGCGTCAGAATATTTATTGCCGGTCAGTATCGCGGCTTCATCTACATTGGCCACATACAGCACGGGCTTTTCTGTCAGCAGGAAAAGATCTGCTACTGCTTCCTTGTCCTCTCCTTCCAGTTCCAGTCCGCGTATGTTCTTGCCATCAGATAAATGCTGCTGGCAGCGCACCAATACCTCATATGCCCTCTTTGCTTTTGGGTCCCCACCTGTCTTGGCCATCTTCTCCACGCGCTGTATCTTCTTCTCTACACTCTCCAGGTCCTTCAGTTGCAGCTCTGTATCAATGATGTCCTTATCATTTATCGGGTTGATAGCGCCCTCATCGCGCAATATGTTATCATCTTCAAAGCAGCGTATCACATGCACTATCGCATCCACTTCACGTATGTTAGCGAGAAACTTGTTGCCCAGGCCTTCACCCTTGCTCGCGCCCTTTACCAGCCCAGCTATATCCACAAACTCTATTGTCGTAGGCAATATGCGCTGCGGCTGCACCAGCTCTGCCAATTTGTACAAGCGCTCATCCGGCACATCTACCTGTCCCACATTAGGTTCTATGGTACAGAACCTGTAGTTCGATGCCTGCGCTTTGGCGCTGTTACTTACCGCATTGAACAATGTTGATTTACCTACATTCGGTAATCCCACTATGCCAGCTTTTAATGCCATGACCTGTTTATTTTTTTGAAAGTGTGCAAAGTTAAGGCTATTAGGCCGAACTGGATATTTTAATTAAAAAAACCCTGTTCAGCGCTGCGGATCCTCGCCCTTTTCCTAATTTCGCAACACACAAAACATGAAAGCACTTATTCTCATTTCCGGGTTACTGGCTTTGTCTTTTCCGGCATCTGCACAGGCATCGCTCACACCCAAAAAGATCACCGAACAACAATTCAGAAAACATCTGCCCTTAATATCTAATGTGGCAAAATGCCATTGCAAAAAGATGAACGGGATGCTGAAGATAAGGACAGCAAAAGGTCCCGTTACTTTCGCAGACGATCCGGAGTTTGTAAAATATGGTTGCCTCGGCTATATCAGGAACACCAAGCTACGCGTCATCTATCAATCCGAACCTTATTCCGAGGTTTGTTACCTGGTAGATACCGTGTCTGCTCGCACCGATACCTTTGTCAGCAAGCTCTGGTTCTACACCGATAAGGCCAGCTTCGCCTGTCTCGAAAGCAAACCATCAGACCGCCCACAGGTGATTCAGGTAGGACAATTAGCCAACGGATCCATAAAAAATAAGAAAAACTACACCCTGTCCGGTGACATTACCCCCAATCAAATATTTTGGGCCGATAAGAACACACTCTTTATAGCAGATGGCAAAGCCCACTACTGGAAAGTCAATTTATAACGGCGGTATTATCCCGCTGTCGCACGTCTTTGTCTCGGGCCCGGAGCAACTACGGCCGGTCCTAAACTTTTCCTCGATGGATGTCTATCTGATTTGAAGAATCTCCGGACCCTATGCCCATACGGGGCTACCCGTTTGTAGCACGTGCAGCAAAATTGTCCCAATGCCCCTTCGGGGCTGCCCAAACGCATAAATTCCTCACACCGGCACAAAAAGAAACCACCCCGTCTCGAGTGGTTCTTAAATCATCTTACGTCTGCTAACTATCAGTAATTAGGCGCAGAGGGCACACCATTTACACCCGACCGCAATTCTATCGTGCTGATATCCACCTTATGATCGGTACACACGTTTTCACCAATAAAAACCCACACCTCTGGAAAGCCACTCTTTAGATATTCTATTTTAACGGCCGTTTCTTGATCATACCTCCCTTGGTATCTTTTACGCTGCTCATCACCACAAATGCCTTCGGGTCTATCTTTTCCAGCTCTGCTTTCAGCCGGTTCAGTTCCAGCCTGGTGATCACCGTATAAATTATGTCTATCTCGCTCGTCTCGCCTGTCTTACCGTAGCCTCCCTTACCATTGTATATCGTCACACCACGCCCCATTTTCTCGGTGATCATACTCCTCACCTCTTGCGTATGCGGAGAGATAATGGTCACACCTGTATATTCTTCAATGCCCTCAATAATAAAATCCAGTGTCTTCGACGCCGACAGGTATGTGATCATTGAGTAAAGCGCTATCTCTATCGAAAGAAAATAAGCTGCGGCAGAGAAGATGAGTACGTTGATCCCGATGATGATATCCCCCATTGTGGTGCCCAGCTTCTTGCTCAGGTATATGGCCAGTATCTCTGTCCCGTCCAGCACCGCACCGCCACGCACAGACAGCCCTATACCGGCGCCCAGGAAGAATCCGCCGAACACCGCCACAAGCAGATTGTCCTTGGTCACATCCGGGAAGTTCACGGTCGCCACCACCAGTGCCAGCCCCGAAATGGCAAGTGCCGTCTTTATCGCAAATACCCTGCTTACTATCCTGTACCCCAGGAAGATGAAGGGTATGTTCACCAATATCAGCAGCACATACAAGGGCATGTTGGTAAGTGACGATATCAGCAGGGAGATGCCCGTAGCGCCGCCATCTATAAAATGGTTGGTTAGCAGGAAACCTTTGAAACCGAACGCCGCCGAGAATATCCCGGCGACAATGAGCGCCATGTCTTTCGCACTACGGTATTTTGCTTTCTTACTCGCCGCCATTATTCATCATACATTGGGTAGTGTCAGCACAAAGTTATTCATCCCTTCCGATACACGATACACGATCAATCCTTTGTGCAGTCTTATGATACGTTGTGCCAGCACCAGCCCCAGCCCGAAGCCTTTCACGGAATGACTGTTCTTTCCCCTGAAGAGATGCTTGAACAACATTTCTCTGTCCTCATCATCGATCAGGGCACCGTCGTTAGAAATGATGATCTGTATCTCCTGCCCGGCATTCTTTATGTCTATCGCTGGCTTCAGTTTTCCGGAGAAGTTCACGGCATTTCTCACCAGGTTCATCACCGCCATCTTGATCATACGGCTGTTGCCTCTTACGGTGAGCTCAGGTTCTGCCATGTGTTCATCAATTCTGAAGTCAAAAGAGGCGTTAGGGTTCAGCAGGGCTATTTCTTCCATGCACTCAAATACCACTTCGTCTATCCGTATGCGCTCGGCCATTACCTCTGCCAGCTTATGTTCCGTGCGGGATATGTCCAGCATTGCGTTAATGATATGGGACAGGTCCATTATCGCGTCTTTCTGAAACCGCAAGGCGTCGCTGAGCTTTTCCCTGTCCTGGTCTGCCAGCGCCCTTTCTGCACTCGCCATCATCACAGCCAGTGGTGTCTTCAGCTCATGCGACAGGTGCTGTATATAGTACGACTGAAACTTGAACGCGTTCTCTACCTTATCCAGCATCTCGTTGAATTTGCCGGTGAGAAAGCCGATCTCGTCATCGCTCGTCGCCGATCTTACCCTGTTCGAAAGCCGCTCAGGCGATATCTTTTCCACCTCCTGCGTCAACAGCGTTATGGGCTTGGTCACTATGCGGGCCAGGTAGAACGATAGTATCACCACAAGTAGTGTGGCAATACAGAAAGTGCTGATGAGTAATACTGCCAGGAAGTGCACCTTACTTCTGCCAAACTGGTCAAACGCCCTTGCAACGCCGTAATAGGTCTTGTTATGGTCAGTGAATTGTATGCCCAGTATCTCATACTTATCCATCGATTCCTGTATCACATTCTCATCCGTCTTCAGTTGTTGTAGTATCGGCTCTGCATAATCTATCGACCCTTTGTCCGTAGAGCTGTATATCAATGCGCCGCAGGAATCAAACAACATGATCTTCTCATCGCTCAGGCTGTTAATGGTATTTTTATCAAAGATGCGCAGCAGGTTATTGTCTATCTGGTCCACCTGCACTATGATCTTGAATGTCGAATTGGTACGGTCGCTTAGCCGCTTGTAGAATTCTTCCTCCCTGTATCGTTCAGAAAAAACATATATCGACAGGAATGCCACGCCCAGTATCACAACAAACAGAACTGTATAAACAAGCGCCAGTTTGTTGCGTAGTTGCAGGTTACTCATCCGCTGCCATATAGTAACCATATCCTACCCGGGTTTTGATGAGTTTTTGTTCATGGTCTTTATCTACCTTGCTGCGCAGCATGTTGATGAACACTTCTATTGTATTCGAATTGGCCTCAAAAGTGGTGCCCCACACCTTGCGTATCAGGTCCTTTTTGCTGATAGGGCTTCCATTGGCCTCTATCAGTATGTTGATGATCTGGTATTCCCTCGGCGTCAGCTTTATCACGTGGCCGCCCCTCGATACCTCTTTACGCCTTTTATCAATATAAAGGTCTCCTATGCTCACATTATTTTCCTCCATCGCATAGTACTGCGACCTCTTCAGGAACACACGTATTCGGGCCAGCAGCTCTTTAAAGTAGAATGGCTTGGTGATGTAATCGTCAGCGCCGCCTTCAAACCCCGATAGTTTATCATCAAGTTCGCCATAGGCGGTTATCATTATGATGGGCGACAGTATATTGTGGCTCCTCACTTCTCTGGCCAGTTCATATCCGTTCTTGCCCGGTATGTTGATGTCCAGTAATATGCAGTCGTAATTATTCTTCAATATCAGCCGCTCCGCATGTAGCCCGTCAAACGCCGTATCCACCTCAAAATCTTCCATCAGCAACTGATGTTTCAGATCATCAGACAGGTTCAGGTCATCCTCTACTAACAATATCCTCATACTGTTTACCACTTTCGTATTTACACTCAATTTAACGATTATTTCCCGGTTGCTTCGTCCGGGGCATCTATATGCGATATCATGGCCACACTCATGTTATTGTGGTATATGATCCTCACACTACTGTACTGTTTCGCGTCATTCAGCTCTTCCGAATAACTCACATTTACGCTGTATCTGTCTGCCTTTACAGGCTTCTTTGTCAGTTGCAATGTCAGTTCTCCGGGCTTCTGTTCTTTATCCTTTGCTCTTACCAGCAACACTTTTGCCTGTGGTTTGGCCAGTTCTATATTCCCGCTTACTACTATTTCCACTTTATCTTTGTTGGGCCCCACCGTGGCAGACCATGTTCCTATGTCATCATTGGCGCTGAAGGCGATATCATTGCCCGCCACCTTTTTCTTGCTGCTATCCTGCGGCATATTGCATGCTGCCAGCAGCATCAGTGCCAGTACCATCAGTCTCATGTAGTAAATGTAACCGCTTTACCTTTGCCACACGGTTATTAAGCAGAATTTTATCTTTTCTTAAGCTGTTTTTAAGGCCCATGGTCCATTAATGTCCTATTAAGGTCCTTGCTAATAATTTTACTGCTCATATATGCCTTTGCATAAAAAAGAATATTTCTTCCCGGGAGTCACATTGCTCGTCACGCACTACAACCGTAGCGGATCACTCCGGCGGCTGCTTGTTGCCTTTCGCGATCTTGGCTGCCGTTTTGAGGATATAGTGGTCTCAGACGATGCCAGCAATGAGCTGCATCTCTCCGCAGTTCGGGATTTACAGGCCTCATTCGGGTTCCGCCTTATCACCGCGGCCGCCAATGGTGGCTTCGGCGCCAATATCAACCGCGGCCAGGATGCCGTTACCACACCATATACGCTCTATGTCCAGGAAGACTTCGTGCCCCGGTCCCATTGCCAGCAACACCTTGAAAATGCGCTGCGGCTCATGGCATCATCCGTCGATTTAGATTATATCCGCTTTTGGTCACATTACACCTATCCGGTTCTCCTGCCCTATGGCCTCGGCTTTTCAGAGATCACTTACGACAAGTGGCACCTGAGCCACCTGAAATATTTCATGTATTCCGACAATCCGCACCTGCGCCGCAGCAATTTCCTGTCTAAATTCGGCAGGTATAAGGAAGGTGTGCGCAGCAATGAGACAGAGTACAGGATGTGCATCTCCTTCATTCAGAAAAAAGGCAAAGGCCTTTTTTACGACGATCATTTTTCCCTCTTCACTCATGAGAACTCTGCTGATGAGCCAAGCACACATCAGCAGATAGGATGGAAACAAAGTCCGTCACCGGCCATTCGCCTTGCCCGTTGGTGCTACCTCCGGTACAAGTGGCTGAAGTGCTCGGTAGATGTTAAATATATGCAACTATGACCCTCTTAATACGCTATTAAGGCCCCTATATGTACTATTGCTTCACATTGAATGTGGTTATTTTTCCGGTCGGTCAGCGATCCCGTTATTGTTCATAAAGTGGTTGGTATGAACAATGAAGCTGGCCGGCCGGTTTTCTTTACCCTCCCTATGCAATGTTAAAATAACCGCACGGCCCCTCTTTAATACTGCATTAAGGTCATTGCTGCTAATATTGATACCGCTCGGGGTTGTCAGCAATTCCGGCAATGCAATTTAAAATCAGTTCTTATGAAAAGATTCTTTTTCGGATTACTTACGGGTATCTCAGTTTCAGCAGCAGCATGGTTTCTGGCCACCCCCTCGTTGACAGAGAAGGCATCGCACGATGCTCATGAACATGGCTTCACCGAAGGCATCGCAAAAGGCATTGAAGAAGGAAAGGCAATGCAGGTAAAGGTATATGATAGCGTCAGGGCTGCTGAGCAAAAAAAAATGGTAGTGCCTGAGAAGAAGAAGGCAGTTGTGAAGGCCACACCTTACAAGAATCCTAACGACATCAACTACACAGTTCAGGGAAACCAGATCAGTGCAGAAATAAAATAACCGGATCATATGCCTGTAGCCACTTCGCCGGCAGCCATTACGCGGCCCGTCATGGGTTGTGTTCATACCTGTATCCGCCTTCTCTCGTTGTTCCTGTATCGTCAGCGGTATAAGAAACTATGTCCCTTGTGATACTATGGCTCATCTTTACACCCGGCCCGTGTTCTGAGTTCGCATACAGTCATGTTCCTCCGGGTAGGCCGGTCTGTTTTCAGGCCGGTTTTTTTATTGCTCATAGTATCACATCCGCCTGTCACCACATCACCTGATATCACACTGGCACAAGCTTGAGGTGTAACCCTGGTGCTCGGCAACTACAGCCTGTCCTAAGCTTTTCCTCGAAGGATGTCTATCTATTTAAATAATCTCCGGACTTTGCCCCATCAGGGCTACCCGTTTGTAGCACAGTACCATCATATTGTCCCTATGCCCCGTAGGGGCTACCTGTTTGTAGCAGGTCAGGCCATATTGCCACTTTGCCCCATCAGGGCTACCCGTTTGTAGCACGTCAGGCAGTATTGCCACTTTGCCCCGTAGGGGTTACCCGTTTGTAGCACAGCACCCTCATATTGTCCCTTATGCCCCGTAGGGGCTACCCGTTTGTAGCACAGCGTAGTAAAATTGCCCTTATGCCCCGTAGGGGCTACCCGTTTATAGCAGGTCAGGCCATATTGCCCTTATGCCCAATTGAGGCTACCCGTTTGTACCACAGTACCATCATATTGCCACTTTGCCCCATCGGGGCTACCCGTTTGTAGCACGGTACCATCATATCATTCCTTTGCCCCATAGGGGCTACCAGTTTGTAGCACGACGAAGTAAAATTGCCCTCATGCCCCGTAGTGGCCTACCCGTAACCTACATAAATATTCCTCACACCCCAACAAAAAAAATAAACCACCCCGTCAGGAGTGGTTCTTAAATATCTTAGGTCAGCTAACTATTAATAGTTAGGCGTAGCAGTAACATACGGTGCCGAGATCACACCATTTACAAAATGCACACCCGCCAGCGATTCTATCGTGCTGATATCCACCTTGTGATTAGCCAGCTTGTCCTTTGCATAGTAAGGCTCAATGTTGTGGAACTGGTAGCACAGGTACTCGTCAGTGCTTGGTATGTATATCACCTTCCAGCACCACTCAGGCACTACCACGTTATTATCCCTGCCTATCACCCAGTTGCGGCCTACTGTACCGGCAAACACTTTTACTTTCTTATACTTCTTGGCTTTCACCACTTCTTTCTCATGCAGCTTGCCCCACAGCGACTTATAAAGGTTCTTCGGCATTGGCATCACATTCGTAAAGTAATAGCTTTCTATGAACGCGTCTTTATCGCATGTATTCTCTTCAGGAGCCATCATTTGCGCGTTGTCAAACAGCGAGTTATTGTAGTCATCCTTCAGCGCGGTCACTTCGGGCAGTTGAGGGTCTGTAGCCAGCGTTATACCATGCTCTCCCTTCATCTTGATGCAATTGAACATATCGGGCGTCAGGGTATAGACAACTAATGCAGGAATGTGCTGTGATCTTGAGAAATAAGATGTAAAATTCTGGTTCCTTATTTTCACAATATCCTGTCCATAAGCGTTGAAACCGACCACAACAAGTAATATTGCTATCAGTTTTGAAAAGCCCGTAAAAATTCCTTTTTGCATATAAACCTTTTATTCAAGTTAACAATTTACAATAATGGGGGTAAGTCAGCGATAAAAATATGACTTTCGCCGAATTTTTTATAATTAAATCCCATTTTTTGCAACATTAATTAAAATTTGGTGTATTTCGCAGCCGCCTACCGTAATTTTTTCAGCATTATAGCACATCTCAGCCTGTTTTATCGGGGGTGCTTTCTAAGTCCCTCGGCCATCACATTATATACTTTTTGCTTCAGTTCCGGTAGGTCTGCCAGGGTCATTCCAGCCACTTCCACAGGCTTCAGGTACACCACCCTGTTCTTCCCCGGCCACAGTTTCCACCAGCCGCTGTAGTGCCACCTGTCCACCGTATCAGGCAGCACGATCGGAAAAATAGGCGTTTGCGTATTTATCGCCAGCCGGAAAGCCCCGTCATAAAAGTCCTTCAGTAGTTCCCCCGTCTCGTTGAACGTCCCCTCCGGAAATATGATGATGTTCGACTCATGATGCAACACTCGCCACAACAGGCGCATGCTCCGGGCCCTGCTGTGCGGGCTACTCCGGTCCACCATGATCACTAATTGCTTATAGATGAACCCCACTACCGGTATCTTCGATACCTCCTTCTTACCCAGCGCGCGAAAGTATCCCGGTATGCCCGGAAATATCACCAGCGTATCCATATACGAGATATGGTTGGCCACCACCACATACTTGCCATTGGGAGGCCTTTTCCCCAGCACTCTCACCGGCATGCCTATCAACCATAGCCAGCCTGTGCTCCAGTACCGCACAATGGTGTATATAGCCTTGCGTGCGGCAACATTGTTGCCTGTGCTGATGATCAGAAAAAAAGGAAAAGCTACAAGGATACTCGCCGCAAAGGTTGATGCTACGTACGCCGCATAGATAGGTTGCAGTATCTTCTTGTACATCCGCTACTGTATATGCATAGACGGGATATTCGGTCGCCCTATACCCGGTGTCCGCCATTGCCAGGGTATCGTGAACACAATGATGACAAGCGCAGCCAGTATGGTCCAGAATATCTTTTTGAATTTACGGTCGTCATCCATGAATCTCTTGGTCGTGCTGTAGCCGATATGCACCAATACTATGGCCACTATCATGCCTACGGCATGCTCCACTGCCCAGAACCTTTTTACAGCATCCTTCATCACATCTCCCGCGCTGAAGAGATTTGTCATGCCCCGAAATGAATACAACACCAGTCCCAGCAGCAACTGCAGATCACAAAAGATCAGCAATACCAATGCAGCCTGTTTGTGTATCGGTTTGAACTTGCGGTTGCCTGTCATGCCCATCATGCTCTGTACCACTACTATCACGGCAAACAATAAGATAAAATACCGCAAGATACTGTGGAGATAAGTGAAGGCCTGGAGATTTGATTGCATAGTGAGATATGTTTGAATAAAGGTAAGCGCAATTTCTCAAAAAAAAATCGTCACAACGCTTTTTAACAGCCGCATTGTCATCATTTCCCCGTCAGAAAGACCAGTTCATGCGCTCCCGCAATCCCCTGATATGGGCCGTATGGTGCCTGCTGTGCCATGCATATAGCGCTACCACTTCCCATACCGGAAAATCTCTCCGGTGGTCCGGGTGATAGAAGGTGCGTTCCCATTCAGCCTCCGGCATCTGCTCCAGCAGCGCCACCCATCTCCTGTGCAGCGCGTGCAGCAGTGTCACCGATACATTCACACTCACCTTGTCCACATCGGGCAGCAATGCCCACGCCGCTTCATCATATGGTTTCACGGTTGGGTTGGACTCTGTAAGCGCCAGCCGCACACGCACATAAGCATTCATATGGCTGTCAGCCAGGTGGTGTATCACCTGCTGTATGTTCCAGCCGCCTTCCCGGTAGGGCACACGCAGTTGGTCCGCGTCAAGGTTCTCTATGCATACATCCAGCCACGATGGCAATGCCCCCAGAGTGGCTGTCCATTCCTTCAGCAATTCAGGAGTATAGCTTGTCGGCGCCACATACCTGCCTACCGGGTATTGTAATTGTTCCATCATGTCTTCCATACGTTTGTATTTAATGAAAATGAACAGGGGCATATAGCCCCTGCAAAAATATCATTAATGATTATTGCTATTGCTTTATGAATTTTCTGGTGACCACAGCATTGCCCGCATCGTCATACAACTTTACAAAGTAGATACCCTGCTGCAGGTTCCCGATGTTCAGGTTAGCGCTGCTGCCGGTCACTTTATACACGTTTGTCACCTTCCCGATGATGTTGTACACAGCTACACTCCTCACATCAAGGCTCGGATCATACACTATGTTCAGTTCGTTATCGGCCGGGTTAGGATACATTCGTACATCATATTGTCTTGTTGGCACCGTGGCCTGCACACCGGCAAGGGCATTCTTGCAGGTGATGAAGGTGATGTTCTTGCTCACACTCGGAACAACCACATCCGTAAGCGCAAAGGTGATGTAATGGCACCCCATAGGCGCATGAGCCAGGTTCAGGTTTATTGCTAATGTGCCATTGCTGCCGGTATAGCCGTTACAGTTAAAATATGACCCGCTGCTTGTGGTCATATCCCATATCACGCCATTCAGGTTCACGTGTCCGTTACACGGGTCTATTACTCCAAACACTGTATCCGGGAGCCAGCTTGCCGGAAAGTCCGACGCTATCGCGTGATATTTTATATCCAACGTTCCGGCTCCGGTCACTACTATGGTGTCTGTTGCCGCTGAGTTACCGTTGATCACAGTTCTTACTGTATCATGCAATGGAGCAAACGTCTGCGCCCTGCCGCGATTGGCGCAGGCGACAGCCGCCATAACCAATAGGTATATCACTAACTTATTCATAGTTCAGAATTTAAATCTAATATACATATGTTTGAGGTTGGAAAAAAATATTTGCATAAAAAAAACAGGGGCTTAATAGCCCCTGCACAATATTTTTTGTCACTTTACGTTTATTGTTTGGTGAACTTTCTGGTCAGCACTGCATTACCATTTGCATTGTACAACTTCACAAAATAAATACCAGAAGGTATGTTCTCAATGTTCAGGTTGGCGCTGTTGCCGGCTACTTTATAGACATTCATCATCTTACCAATGATGTTATATACTGCTATGTTCTTAATGTCATAAGAAGCATCATACACCAAGTTTAGTTCATTGGTAGCAGGGTTTGGATACATAACAATGTTTTCTTCCGAACTCTTTGAAGAGAGCGGCTGCACACCTACAGGACCGTTCTTCGTGATCACGAATACAACATCTTTTGTATTGGATGGCGCTGCATTATCGTACAGGGTTATCTTCACATAGTGCGTACCGGTCGACGCGGTGGTCAGGTCTGGCGTCAGATCAAAATTTCCGTCGGTTGAACTTGCCGGATAGATACACGTAAACAAGTTGCCGGAACTAGTACTCATATTCCATAGCTGGTTCGAACTGTTATTAAGGCAGGTAGTCCCATCACACAAACCAAAGGCTGCGGGAGTCAACCAGTCAGCAGGAAAATCTGATGCTATGATATGGTATTTGATCGTTACTGCTGCACTTCCAGGTATGGAAATATTATTATGAACAGCATCAGATCCGTTTACAATTTTCTTTACGGTATCAGCCTGCATAGTAAATGTTTGTGCTTCGGCAACTCCGAAAGCAAGCACAAACAAAAGAAAGGAAAGGGAAAGTAAAATCTTTTTCATTTACTTAATATTTATTGCAAAATACACTGTTTTTACGGTATAGCCAAATCTACACCCATCCCGATTTGTTAAAACTAATGGCACTAAACAATATAGGGCTGCTCAAAGGCAGCCCTATTATATATATATATATATATTATTCTATTTTTCTACAGTCAGACGCTCAGCAGCTGCTGCACCATTTGCTTCGATCATAACAACATAATTACCTGCGGCGATGCCCGCCGTGTTGATCACTACTGTTTGCTCACCTTCTGCCATTGGAGTGTTGATCACGTCGCTAACAAGGCGTCCGGCATAATCCATAACTTTCACATGAACGTCGCTGGCCTTTCCTAAAGAGAAATGGAGATTAGCTTCGCCCTTTGTAGGGTTAGGGTAGATGTTGGTACGGGTTACTTCAGATACAGTGCTGATAGCCGTAGTGTTTCCATTAACTGGCATCACAAGCAAAGACTGCATTACAGACTTAGTAGCGTCATCCTGAACATAAACGATCATTTCGCTACCCAGCAATGGGTTGCTCCAGAAATCACTACTCATCTGTGTAGGATAAGATGAAGAACCTACATACCAGTTGTCATTTACATAAGAGATACCGGTATCAACAAATGATTGAGCTACACCATCTGCCCATGAACTTACAGAATGTCCGGCAGCAGCAGGTACCATTTTACGCATTACGTGATAGTATTCCAACTGACCGGTTGTGTTAGTGGTATTCTGGTAATGCTTATCACAGAGAGCAGTCAATATGTGATATGTTCCTGACTTAGTGAAGTGCGGAGTTACAGAAAGAGTAACACCTACTTTCTTTCTTACTGTGTCTACTTTGTAAGTAGCCGTGATATCCATGAACGACTTATACGCAGATGCATTAGCTGCTTCAGCGGTAAAATCAGTAGTGTTTGTTGTAGAGAATGGAGAGCTCCAGGAAACCTGGCTCTCGCTACCATTTACCCAGTGGGCAGGTATACTGTTACAAGCATAATAAGTCTTACGTGTATTTCCGTCATTGTTATAGCTACGGTCAGTACCCGGAGAAGGCCAGTTCATCTGGAATTTGATGATATTGAAGTTAGAGCCAACTGTGTTAGCGTTAAGTGTGATACACAGTGGATCGTATGAAGCATTGAATGCTTTACAAGGTGCGCAAGTTGATGACGAAAACTCCTCTACCAGGCCCTGGCGCTGCGTGCTCGCAGATGCCATTACAAATGAAGAGGTCTTTACTGAGTCGTAATCAATGTTTGCGGTACTGTTAGCCTGTGTCAGACCAACCCTGAGATTATTAGTACCTGCAATCGCTCCGGCAAACGGAGTAGTGAACTGAAGTATCTTAGTAGTATATGGAGCCACACTCAGACCTGTGAAGCTCTGAGTTACCTGGGCACCACTGTTCAATGTGTAGTAAGCGTCAACAGACGTGATTGTCTTACCATCATTGCGAATCTGCATAAGGAGCGTTTCACCATTTGCAGAGATACCGTCAGTGATATTGTTGTAACCGATTGCAGCTATACCTGCCATGTTACTATCAAGGTTTCTCACTACGATATTATCTAATGCCACACCAAGGATCGTGTCTGCACCATCAGTATAAGTGAAAGCTACACGGCAATTGGCGCCGCTAATGCCCGCAGCAGCAAGGTCAACGTGCTGTGTGATCCATGATCCGTTCCATCCGTACGGAGCTACAGAGTCTATAACAGACCATGTAGTTCCTCCATTTGATGAACCAAGAATATAGGCATGCTCGCTGATACCTGACTTGGTTTTGGTTGCACCATAATAGAAACAATCAAAATTCAAAAATGGATCTGTCTTCCCTGTAAGACTGAACACAGGCGACTTCAGTGTATCATGCAACTGAGTTGGTTTTGCAGCATCATCAACAACAACATATTTTGAGTGTGCAGGCAGGTTATAATAACCCGTGAGCGCGGCCCATGTGGAACCGGCGCCGGTCTGGGTCTCCCAACCGGTTCCGGTTGAACTCTGAGTCCATGTGGCTGGTAACGCACCTATTGTCGCTGATTCAAAATCTTGTGTAACAATTACTTGGGCGCGGCCTTCATAAGACATCCCAAGAGAAGCAAGAGCTAATGTGAGTAAAATCTTTTTCATTTTCAGTACTATATATTTTGGTTATTAAACTAAATTAGACAACGACGAAATTAGGGAAATATCCTATTCAAACATCAATTCACGTCTTTTTTCACCCTTTCAGCTAAAAAAAGGACGCAAAAAAACACTAAGTATTTTTGTTTTTTTACTGCTTTATTGGCTCCGGTAGCTTACTGCTTCGTAAACTTCTTTGTAACCACCACATTACCAACAGAGTTATATAGCTTCACAAAGTATATGCCGGAAGGCATAGCCTCAATATTGATGTTCGCATTGTTGCCGGACACTTTATACACATTCATCATCCTGCCTATAATATTATATACAGCAACATTCTTTACATCGGCAGATTGGTCGCATACAATGTTTATTTCGTTACTGGCAGGGTTAGGATACAGAGAGACCTTTTCTTCCTGTGCAGAAACACTTGATACACTGCTCGGTGTTTTCGTCAAAACAAAAGTGATGTTCTTAGAATAGGACGTGCTATTGTCAAGCAGGTTAATGGTCACCCAGTGAGTGCCGTTTGTAGCAGAACTCGGGATGCTCATTGACAAGCGGAAAACGTCTGTGCTGTCATGAATACTGTTGGCGTAGTATGTTGTACTATACGTAGTGCCTGTGCTCGTTGATGAATTCCACAAAGCATTTGACGTGTTATTATAACAGTTGTAGTTATCACATACACCGAATGCGGAAGAAGTCTGCCAGTCCGCAGGAAAATCAGTGCCGGTCACATGCCATTTCAAAGGTATATTGGTCGCAACCTTATTGGTAATATTATCCGGACCTCCATAGACGCCACAGTACACCGTATCAGCAGACACAATAAATGACTGTGCACCCGCCTTAAAACAGATCAGCATCACTAATGCCGATGCAAGAGTAAATAACCTTCTCATAGGAAAATTTTGAACTAAGTTAGGAAAAACGCCCCAATAAATACAATATATGTTTTAATGTCATTTATTAATAATAAAAACGGGAGAGCTGCTTGCCCTCCCGTTTATGATGAATATCTTAAAGGCTATTCCTACCTGTTTACCACAAACTGCCTTGTTGCAGTAGCCCCGTTTCCGGAGATGGTAAGGAAATAGTTACCGTTTGCGATACCATTCAGAGAAATGCTCTCCATAAACAAGCTGCCACGTGGATCATAATTCTTGCTCATGATTGTCTGTCCTGCGGCATTAACGATTGTAACAGTGGTTGCACCTGGAGTCAACGTGTTGAATGAACACTGAACATTAATGAAGTCCTTGGCCGGATTTGGTATGATGCTGATCTCATCAAGAGTCTGAACGCTTGTGTTCACATCAAGCGGAGACAGCTTATACATACCCTTTACGTTAGCACGGATGCTATTTTGAACTGCACGGTCATTATATGCGCCATATGTGTCAGTGCCAGTACCTGCCTTAGTTACAAGGCCTACAACTTTGCACCTGTGCCAGTTGAAAGTAGACGGTATCGTGTAGGTATACGTTTTTGTGATAGAATCACCAACTGCCGCTGTTGAAGTAAATGCTGCATCGCCATAGATATCAGCACCCATGATCTTCCTTACTACACCCATATGAGAATAGCTTGAAGACGGAATGATAGCACATGAAGAACACGCATATGATGGACAAGGCGATGAACAAAGATTGTAGAACCATGAGCTTGTAGGTCCGGAATACATGTAGCTATGTTGTTCGTAGCCGGTAGTAGCGCTTGAGATACTATCCTCAACTAAGTAAGCATTGATGTTATAAGCGGCACCGGTAGCTATAAGCACCTTTGCAGTCACATTAACCTTAAGAGTTGATGTTGAACTATCCCATGTAGACAACATGCTGATCTTAAAGTTAGGGCTAACTGCATCCCTTGTAGCAAGGTCAGATGCCCAGTATCCGCGGTTTACCCAAACCCTTGTTTCGTTAACACCGCTTGATGTATTCAAGTGAGTGAACGGAACACGGTCAATCGAACCACCTGGCCATCCAAGACCAGCAGGACTACCGATATATGCACTATTGAACTGATCCGGAGAAAGCGTCATCGCATCACCATTGTGAAATGCAACAGCGATAGCATGAGGATACGTAGGCTCGATATTCTGCTGTATCCTTTGAGCTCCGTCAGGACAGTAGCCGCACCATGTGCCGGTACCTTCTTCCAGTAATGTGTATTTATAAGTACCTGTGCTTACCAGGGACTGGCCGAAAGAGTTGCCGAACATCAGCATGCTTCCGGAGAGTAAAAGAATAGATCTTAGTTTCATTTTATTTATGTTTTAAAAGATTAAACAAACAAGACAGTTGGCAAATTATGTAAAAAAATGATGCGAATCGTCGCGACAAGCCACATATTTATATATTTTTTTTCACAATTGAGCCGAGAACCAGGCGCATTAAAAGAAAAATGCTACCATAATCGGTAGCATTGAACAGTGACCATAGTGGTATTGCTTGTTTGGGGCTTCCTTTGGCAGGGTTAAAAAGCCCCGCATCATCGTTACACAATACTAAAAACATCACCCGAAACGGGCAAAATAAGTTGTTGAACGGTCGAAAAAGTTTTTGAACGGTAAAAACACAGCCCGGAAACTCCCATGGTCGCTGGCTTTTTTAACTTACCATTGCCGGCTGGCGCACAGCATTTCATGCCACGTTTCTCTACATTTGCACTATGACGCAGTTCCGGTTCCGGGATAACCAGGCTTTTCCCAATATTGTTAAGAACCTCATTATCATTAATGTATTGATGGTACTCCTGCAATTTGCCCTCGTCAGGTTCAATATCAACCTCGACGACTACCTGGCATTGCATTACTGGTCATCTCCCAAGTTCCGCATCTGGCAGTTGTTCACACATATGTTCATGCACGGCAGCCCTTACGATGTAGGGGCCACTTTTACCCATATCCTGTTCAATATGTATGCGTTGTGGATGTTTGGCCGCATACTCGAGAATCTCTGGGGCTCTGAGCGCTTCCTCACCTTTTATATTATTTGCGGCATAGGCGCCGCGCTCTGCCACATGGGCGTACTCACCATCCAGTACACATCCTTTCACAATGCTTTTATGCATTACCAGGATCATCCGGGTTACACGGCTTTCATGCAGCTCATCGGCAAGTACAATATCTCCATACCGCCACAGGCCGCGGCAGAGTGGGCCACCGTCCCCGACTCTCCCGAATATGCCCAGGCATCCGTACGGCTGCTGTATGAGCACTATGCCGCCATGGTCAATGAACCTACCGTAGGCGCGTCGGGCGCGGTTTTCGGACTGCTGTTCGCGTTCGGCTACCTGTTCCCCAATACCGAAATGTATATCATCTTCATCCCTGTGGCTATAAGGGCCAAATGGATTGTTGCCGTATATGCGCTCATAGAGCTTACCCAGGGCCTTGCCAATAGTGCCGGAGACGAGATAGCCCACTTCGCGCACCTCGGCGGCATGCTATTTGCTTTCATTTTATTAAGGATATGGCGCCGCCGTATCAGAAACGACTTTTATTAGATGAACACAGGAAGAAAAAGATCGCCATTAGCATACATACCCGGCTATACCAACAATGCTGTGCTGCAGCTCATCATTGCACTGGCGGTCATTTACGTCATGCTCTCGCTCACCTGGGCCGTCATGATGCTGGTGTACCAGAGCAATGATAACTTCCAGCTCTACTTCATACCAAATCTTGCACTGTCATCAACCTCTATGCTCTCCGGTCATGTATGGACGTTACTTACCTATGGCTGGCTGCAATACCCGCATGCGTTTATGGAGATGCTGAGCAATATGCTGTGGCTCTATTGCTTCGCCTCTGTGGTGCAAACGCTCATCGGGCACCGGCAGATCATTCCGCTTTTTGCTTATTCCCTGCTCGCGGGCGGCGTGTTCTACTTGCTCGCTCAGTATCTGCCCGGCGAATGGGGCAAGCACCCACCATACATTCTTGGCCCCCGTGCGGGCTTGGTAGGCATGGCGGCGGCATCTATAACCTTGTCTCCCAAATACCGATTATACTTCACCGACTATTTCAGCCTGCCGCTTTTGGGCGTGGCGGGTATCTTCCTGGTATTAATGCTTATCGGCTCCGGTTTCTACCTGCCCGTTGTCTGTATGCTGGCAGGGGGCGCGCTCGCGGGGTTTGCCTACATCAAGTTGCTGCAAAGCGGCTACCGTCCCGGGGAATGGATGTACAGATTATCTTCAAAGATAGCCGGATCAGTGACCCCGCGCGAAGCACGTAACACAGGCAGCGGCAGGCGTGGTAACATACTATCTACCATGAACGAAGGCAGGGGCATATCCCAGAAGCGCATCGACGAGATCCTCGACAAGATCAATCAAAAGGGCTATGACTCCCTCACCAAAGAGGAAAAGGAAATGCTTATGCGCGCCGGTAAAGACGAGTAATGAGAATACAGCCCAACGGCCGGCTGAAGCCATAATTTTTCCATTTTGAAAATAATTCTTAAGTTTGTCATATGTCTCACAGCACAACAACACAAGCAAATATCCGCGCCTATACTGAATTTACCATTCAGCATTATGGCTGTTGTTGCTGTTGCACCTTGCAGGTGGGTTGTTAGCACCCCGTTTCTTCCTGCATTTCAGCCTGTTTTTAACTATTTTTACAACCGTTCCGGCAATATCTTGCATTGCCGCAGCACAACATAAACGAACATGTCAGAACTACATTTATATAACTCATATACTCGCCAGAAAGAAAAGTTTGAATCAATAACCCCCGGTTACGCCGGCCTGTATGTGTGCGGCCCTACGGTTTCGGGAGAGTCTCATATGGGCCATGCGCGCCCATACATCACATTCGATGTGGTACAGCGCTACCTGAAGCACCTGGGCTATCGTGTACGCTATGTCCGCAACATTACCGATGCCGGCCACTTTGAGGAAGAAGGCCGCGAGGCCATTGATAAAGTTGGCGAAAAGGCCAAGCTGGAAAAGCTGGAGCCTATGGAGATGGTACACAAATATACTTCACTGTTCCACCAGGGCATGCGCCTGTTCAATTGCGATGAGCCATCTATAGAGCCTACGGCTACAGGCCACATCATAGAGCAGATCAGCATGATCGAAGATATCATCAGCAAGGGCTTCGCATACGAAGTGAATGGCTCCGTGTACTTTGATGTAAAGAAGTATGCTGAACAATATCCCTATGGCAAGCTCTCCGGCCGGGTATTGGAGGACCTGCTCGAAACCACCCGCGACCTGGATGGACAGGATGAAAAGCGTAACAAAGTGGATTTTGCGCTCTGGAAGAACGCGCCACCCGAACATATACAACGCTGGAACAGCCCGTGGGGCGAAGGTTTCCCCGGTTGGCACATTGAGTGCTCGGCAATGAGCAGCAAGTATCTCGGCGAAACCTTCGACATACATGGCGGCGGCATGGATCTCCAGTTTCCGCACCACGAGAGCGAAATAGCCCAGAGTACCATTGCACACGGCCACGCGCCCGTGAACTACTGGATGCATAATAACATGATCACCATCAACGGCAAGAAGATGGGCAAGAGCTACAACAATGTGATCAAACTGTCTGAACTTTTCAGCGGCAACCATCCCATACTGGAGCAGGCCTACCACCCTATGGTGATCCGCTTCTACATACTGCAGACACACTACCGCAGCACACTCGACTTCTCCAACGAGGCCCTGCAGGCATCTGAAAAGGCATTCCGAAGGTTGTGGGAAGCTTATGAGTTATTGCAAAAACTGGCGCACCCGGGCAATGCTGATGCACAGGATGCCGCGCTTGATAAACAGGTAGTTACCTGGTGCAGCGAATGCTTTGATTTCATGAATGATGATCTCAACACTGCAAAGGTTTTAGCCAACCTGTTTGAAGCTGCTCCGGTCATCAATAGTATCAAAGGAGGGCAGGTGGCCGCGGGCGCTTTGTCTGCAGGCACATTCGCCTTGCTGAAAGATACTTTCAAGCTGTTTCTTGAAGATATACTGGGTATGCAGCCCATGCAGGTGCAACAGAGTAATAAACTGGACAGCGCGCTATCCATACTCATTGATATCAGGAAGGATGCCAAGAAAAGAAAAGATTTTGCGACTTCAGACCAGATCAGGAATCAGTTGGCTGAGGCGGGAATACTGCTTAAAGACGAAAAGGACGGCACAGTCAGTTATACAATAGAATAAGCATGAAGATATCCAGGCTGTTAACATACATCGCAGATTATAAAGGGAAGGTAGGCCTCTACTTTCTCTTTAACCTGTTGAGCATCATTTTCGGCCTGATGTCGTTTACAATGCTCATCCCTGTGCTGAACGTATTGTTTGGTACCGCCACCCCTCCCGCCACCAAAAGCAATCCTCTTTCCGTTGGCTCTATCGAACACATCACTCGCACGTTCACCAGCTTCATACAACAACAGGAAAAGCTGACCGCCCTGGCATATGTATGTGTCACTGTTGTCATCTTCACTATGTTCAAGAACCTGTTCCTGTATCTTGCGCTCTATATCCTTAACCCGCTTCGTAATGCGGTGCTGCGGCGGCTGCGCGATGACCTTTTTACCAAAACGTTGTCGCTGCCCATTGGGTTCTTTACAGAAGAGCGTAAAGGTGACCTCATATCCCGTATGACCAACGACATCAACGAGGTGGAATTGTCCATCATGGGTATGCTTGAGGTCTTTATCCGCGAGCCGCTTACCGTCATCTTCTACCTCGGTGCCATGATCTACATCAACTATCAGCTTACCCTGGTGCTGCTGATAGCATTGCCTATAGCCGGGTTGATCATCGGCCGCATCAGCAAATCGTTGAGAAAGTCTTCAAACATAGCACAGGAGCAACTGAGCGGCATGCTGGGCGTTATTGATGAGACACTGGTAGGAATGCGCGTACTTAAAGCATTCAATGCAGAGAACCACCAGCACCTGCGCTTTATGAAGCTGAACAATCTTTTGTTCCGCACCCGCAACCGTATCGCGGCGCGCCGTGAGCTGGCCTCTCCGCTATCTGAAACAATGGGGGTGATCGTGGTGAGCATCATACTGTGGTGGGGTGGTAAATTAGTATTTGCCGGCGACCTCAATGCCGCCACATTCATAGGTTATATCGGCTTGTTCTCCATGATCATCAACCCGTTCAAGAGCCTCTCCAATGCCTTCTACAACGTGCGAAAAGGCAGCTCCGCGCTGGACAGGATAGAGTCGTTGCTATCAGTAAAAAACACCATCACCGAAGCGCCAAACGCACAACCGGTAAAATCGTTTGAGCATGCCATAGAATTCCGCAATGTGCACTTCGCGTATGGAGATAAAAAGATACTTGACGGCATAAACCTGAAGATAGAAAAAGGAAAACTGGTAGCGCTTGTGGGCTCCTCCGGCGCAGGCAAATCCACATTGGTGGACCTGATACCACGGTTTCATGATGTGAGCAGCGGCGAGATACTGATAGATGGTGTAAACGTAAAGACCTGCAGGATAGATGAGCTACGGAGACTTATGGGCGTTGTGGGACAGGACCCGATCCTTTTCAACGACTCAATTTACAATAACATAACACTGGGTACCGGCGGCGCTACGCAACAAACCGTGGAAGAAGCCGCCCGCATAGCCCATGCTGAAAAATTCATACAGCAAAAGAAAGAAGGCTACGAGACACAGGTAGGCGACCGGGGCTCCAGGCTTAGCGGTGGTGAGCGCCAGCGTATCACCATAGCGCGCGCAGTGCTCAAAAATCCGCCTATCCTTATTCTGGATGAGGCCACTTCTTCTCTCGACTCGGAAAGCGAGCGCATTGTGCAGGAAGCCATCAACAAGCTGATGGAGAACCGCACCTGTATCGTGATAGCACACCGCCTTTCTACCGTAAAACATGCAGATGAGATCATAGTGATGGATAAGGGACGCATTGTAGAGCGTGGTACCCATGCGGGCCTCATCGAAAAGAACGGTATCTACAAAAACCTGGTGGATATGCAACAGGTCAGGTAACAGCCCGGCGGTTCCGTCCCTTATTTTGATGGCCGGTTTTGACTTTTGCCTTTTCAATTCCCATATATTTGCAATAACAAACAATAGTATATGCAGAAGATACTGGTGACAGGCGGATGTGGCTACATAGGCGGCCATACTATAGTGGACCTGATACAGAACGGGTTTGATGTTATCTCGGTTGATGACCTGTCAAAAGGATCGCTGAAGATGATGAAAGGTATAGAGAAGATAGTAGGACGCCCGGTAAAGAATTACAAAGTAGATCTCTGCAACCTCGACGACACTGAGGCCATATTTCTCGAAAACCCCGACATCGTTGGTGTGATACACTTTGCGGCGTATAAGTCTGTGCCGGAATCTGTACATGAGCCCCTGATGTATTTCCGCAACAACCTGAACTCCCTGATCAATATCCTGCAGTGCGCGGAAGATTTTGATGTAGATAATTTTGTGTTCTCCTCTTCCTGCTCTGTATATGGTAATGCAAAAACTTTGCCGGTATCTGAAGAGGCTGAATTTGCGGAACCGGAGTCGCCATATGCCCGTACCAAGGTGATGGGCGAAGCCATATGCCGTGATTTTACGAATCTTCATAAAGACTTCAATACCATACTACTCCGGTATTTCAATCCGGTTGGCGCTCACCAGTCGGGTTTTATCGGCGAGTTCCAGGAGATGCCGGAAAATGTTGTCCCGGTAATTACCCAAACAGCTATCGGACGCCGCAAGGAAATGAATGTGTTTGGCAACGACTATCATACCCGTGATGGCTCCTGCGTACGCGACTATATTCATGTTTGTGATATTGCCAACGCCCATACACGCGCGCTACAGTATATCATAGAAGACCGGAATAAAGCGAATTGCGAGGTATTTAACCTGGGAACCGGAAATGGAGTAACCGTACTGGAGCTCATCAACGCGTTCGAAAAGGTATCTGGTGAAAAGCTTAATTACAGGATAGCGCCACGCCGTCCGGGAGATGTTGTAGAGGTATTTGCCAATAACAACCGTGCAAAATCACTGCTTGGCTGGGAAACCAAATATGGCCTGGATGATATGATGGATACCGCGTGGAAGTGGGAGAAAGTACTTGCGGCTGAAAAAGCGGCGGCGGCGGCCGGTAGTAACTAACCATAACCTGCTTTTTTCTCCTTGACCGGAAACATATCCACAAAGTATTTTAGCCGCTATATGGCTACCGTATTGCTTTACAGCGAAATAACCCCTCATTTTTGTTGATATCTTGCAGAAATCCGTGTTCACTAAAATTCTACGTTTGCGGCGTAATTGATTTTTATGCGCGGACAACGGATATATAAGGAGATCATCAAAGAACCGGGGCTGACAAACACCCTGCAAAAAGGAAGGAACAATGCGCTGCTTCGTAAACGTAACGAATGCCTGTCAGCGAGGTTCTATTATTATGGACAGGTGAAACATAAATGTTTTGAAGACACCGTAAGATCGCTGGTGAATGAGTTTTACCTGTCGCCGAATACGGTATGCAATATCATACGCGAACATGCGGCCTACGTACAACACCTGAAACAACAGGCCCCTACTACCTCCTACTTCCAGAACCGGTGGGCGCACCTGAGATGGTAGCCCACCAAGATCACAGGTTTATTTCATCAGTTACCACCAACGTAGCGGGTACATACTGCAATGTATGCCTGGTGCTATAATCGTCGAAGGAGATGCTGTAGCGTATCTCGCGGACACGGTAGTTATCGTTCCTCTTTTGTGTGGTCGCGTCTGTGCGGCAAAGTGCGCCATAACTGCTGCCCGGCGACCAGCCTTGCATGGCCTTATGCAGCGACCATTCAATATCATAATAACCGAGGGCCAGTTGCTGCCATTGTGTGGGCGTAAGCTGCGAAGTGCCACTGTATGGCGCAAAGCCGAGGCGCAGCACTACGGTACCTGTTGCTATCTGCACATTTTCCCCGAGATCGGAAAATGTGAAATCCTCAAAGTCGATGAGCACACAGGGCCATGACACCGGCGGGCGTATGCCCGCTCTTAACTGGCCCAGGTCCTGGTCTATAAAACTGACAGCCGTCACTTCTGCAGCTATGCGTTGCTGGACGGAGGTAAATATATTGGCAAATGGAGAGTTCATTCTATTAATTTGACAATCTGATAATAAAGTAATAACGGAAACATAGAAATCATTCAGTTGGCGTGATGCCGTAGGTCTCGAACCAATAACCGGTGGGGATATTTACCTGCTTGGCCACTTCTTTATCCACGGCTATACGGGCTTTGAGGTAGTCCACATCCATATCCTTCGAATAGACGAAACAACCATCCTGCACCGGGAATCCATAGGTGCGCAATATTGAAATGAAGGAGGGGCTGTTGAGCATGGCAGCGACATAGACAAGATCACTCTTTGTGATCTCGAACTGCTGTTGCAGGTGTATCTTGCTTTGCGCATAGCCTGTGCTGTAACTACTGGATGTGGTCTCGGTATTGCCAAGAATGAGCACAGACATTTCTTCATTCAAAGCCCTGATAAAGGACAACTGAAGATCTCCATCACTGTTGCTCTGCTTTCCATCCTTTATCTCAAAATCGGCCTGCCGAGGTATCATGAGCGATAGAGAGCTACCACTCTCATCGAGCACTTTCCGGAGTTCCTGTTTTGTCTGCTCATCATATGAATCGTACTTGATGATGCGAACGGGCTGGCCGAACAATTCGATGAACTGTGCCCAGTCTGCGAGGCCACCACGCTTGTACAAGCTGTATGGCGCACACTTGAGGAGTAAGCCGAGGTCGTCTTGCCCGCCCATCACCCATACATTTTCCATACCTGTGTACGGGATACCATCAGTTCCTGTCTGCTCGTAAGTGATCACCTGCAGGTCGGGCCGGATATGCTTGCGTGGTATCAACCGGTAACCAAACTCGCCGCCGGGAATGAACTCGATACCAGAAATACCCCAAAGCTGTGTTTCCATGACCGCACGAATAAGGTCGCGGAACAATAAAGACCTGATGAGCCCTGAGAACGCTTCATTTCTTCTTCCTCCGGTTTCGAAATAAAGGTCTTTGTTCAATACGGCATCTATGCGCTTGGCTATAACGCCGGACAGATGGCCGTCGAGCAGTATATCCTCATATAGATCATATAGCCGGGAGCGGTTGGGAAATGTAACTGACTCGGCACTAATGAGCGCATGGCGCCACGTAGAGATATCCTTTCTTCCCCTATCGGCAGAGCGTACATTCAGTTCGTTGACGATGACGTTGCCGGGTTTATTGGGTGATTTGTGTGTTGTTATCATAAGTCATTATTTAGCTGAATATTATATCTTTGTTTCTCATACCAGTTAACGCCTGTGAGACGACTGATAGCTGACGTTTATAAGATCATTTTTAAATTGACCAGGTCCAAGCTTGCTTCCCTGGTATTCGCCATCAGCTACGTTTCGGTGATGAACCTATTCATTCTATACGGACTATTGATCCTTATGGAAGAAATGGAACCCCGGCTGATCTACATCCATTATTTATTCCGGTTTCCCTATATCCTTGGCACTATCGCGCTCATGTTTGGCATCAATTTCAGAATGATGTTACCGCTTCATAAACTTTCGGAAGAAATAGATATTAAACCGCAATTGCGACCGCTTATCCTGTATTCCATTTCAGGCGCATTACTTTTTGCATTTGCGTGGTTCACCCACCAGATCTAATTAAGACCGATGTAGAACAACTCGGGAATGCCTTCGCTAAGCATAAGGCTGTAGGGATCTATGAATGAGCGGAAATACAGCAGCCCGTATCCGTCTTCGTAATAAGAGAAATACATTGTTTAGTTAATTAGTTGGTCGGGAAATCAATTAAAAAGTGATCTCGGTTCCCGCGTTGCGATCAATAAAAGTTGTTTCGTTTAGGATTGCTTTGCCAGGAGATGGCGTCGCCATCGGGGGCGGGTATTGTTTCGGTAGTATCGAGGTAGGGCCAACCCTGCGGCTGTGCCTGCCCGGCCATGATGCTTTTCAGCGCATTGAGCGCATCTTCGTAGGAGGTGCGGAAGGCCGCATGATCGAGACCCGTATTGGACAAGAGCACCAGGTGCCAGCAGGCTATGGCCCTTACCAGGCTATTCAGGTATTCATCATGTATTGTTGCATCTGTGTCGTCTGATCCGAACAACTGCAGCAGGTCGTAGCGGCTGAGGTACATCTTGGCTTCCTGTATGGCAGCGGCAATGGCACGATCTGCGATACTGCTGTCGTTGCGGGTGATCTCGTTAATGATCTCGGGATAGATGTTTGTCGCCAGGTCGGCGGTGGTAATTATTGGCATAGTGATCTGTTTGATAATGTGGAAATACGGGAATGTGGTGTATGTGAAGGGCGTGCGCTTACAGACACGAGCACAGCTCATGCATAGCACGGGGGTATCGGTCAATAAATACTAAGAATATCTGCGACTATTCGTCGTCGTCGGTCTGCTTGCCTTTATGGGTCGGCTTTGCGGGTTTTTCTTCGTCAGCGTCATCATCATCATCATCTGTCTTCTTCTTTTTAACGACTGTTTTTTCCTTAGGCCCGGCAGCGGCGGCTTTTTCCGCTTTATTCTCCTGCTCTTCCTTATCGGCATCCATCGCTTCCTGGGTGCGCCTGAACCCTACTATCTTTTTCTGTGCACGATCAAATGTTATCTCGTATATGGTAGTGGAGTTATCGCCTACATCCTGCCGGATAGAACCGGTAAGCGTTTTGGCTTCTTCATCCGACTCTACCGAATCAATAACCGCCACCACCTTTACCATTTTGTTTGTTTTCTGCAACACGGGGATCTTCTTGCGCTCATCGGCATACTCGCGGGAGCCAACGATGAGGCGACGGAAGATGACATAATCATTCTTCAGATCCACTCTACCCTGGCGGGCCTGTATCTTTTCATCTTTATCCTCACGACTCATTTTATCTTTCTGCTGGGCAAGCGATACAAAGCTGAGACAAAGTAACAGGACTAACGTGCTTATATATTTCATAAGATGCAAAGTTAAATTCAATTTGACAATGTGACAATTCCACCCGTTGGCAATCCACAGCCTATACAGTTGGTCAGAATCTTTTCGTTCCTCCGTCACTTCTGAATGAAGAAATACCAATTGCCGGTTCGCCCCGGACTTTGTTATCCAGTATCCATACGGCACCTTCCACAGCATCGGGGCCATCGTCGTGGGCCCGACCACCCGGGGCAAAGGCCACAAACTGCTCTGCCAGCCGCAGCATATGCGGATTGTCTTTTTCCGCCACATTGAAATAAAGCTGGCCATTACGGTGCAGCGGCTCCAGCAGGCACTCGATGCGCGTGTACTTATCGGCCTTCTTCCGCCTGTCGGGCAGGATAGGAATATTCCTTCCGGTACGCGTGCCAGCATTTGCGACCTCCCGCAATATCACATCCTGCATGAATACATCTTCCATATAATAATAACAGGCCGCGTCCTTCACTTCATCCATGATGCGGTAGTGCCACCGGATCATCTGCGCGGTTGTGGCCCTGTCGAGAAAACACCTGATAATGTGGTATTCGTTTTCCCAACGGCCTACGAGCACGGTGGCCTTGTAATCGTTGGTGTCTTTATAAGAAGGGTCGGTGTAGCATACGAGCATCCTATACTCATCCAACGGCCTCACGGGCTTGTATGCCATTTTTTTAAACACCGACCCTTCGGTGACAGGGTTATTGAAATATTCTTTCTGCTGGGCGGCATAGCTCTTCTGACTAAGAACACGGTCTATATCTGTCTCGGTGTTCTTTTCCGGCCAAACGGAATTCCCTTGCTTGTCGCGGATACTGATCTCTTCCACATGGTCAGCGACATTAACGGCGCGCTGCACACAACAGTCGAGCGCAATACGGTTGCCGCAAAAAATAATAGTGGTAGGCTGCGATACGGAGCGTGTGCCTATGGCGGCCTCTTCTATCCAGCGCCATTTCCTGTGCACCTGTTCGGTATTCAGACAATCGGCATCGGTGTCCACGTCATCGAAGATGATAACGTCGGGGCGCACTTCCTCATTGCGTGTGCCGCGGGGGCTCTGGCCCACTCCTATGGCACGGAAAGCAGCACCCTGCTGCGTGATGAACTCGCCCGACTGCCAGGACCCGGCATGCTCCTGCAAACCATAGTCTTTAAGGATGCGGCGGTTGTATTCGAGATTGGCCTTGTAGGGCATGAGCAGCCGTATGGCGTTGTCGAAGCTGTTGCTGACCATGAGCACATACCGCTTGCGGTAGCGGGCCGGGTACGAACCTGAAGAATGGCCGGGCTCCGGATGCCCGACCAAAACAAGGTACAATACTTCCATCATGGTGCGTGTACTCTTCGCCAGTTCCCTGCTCCACATACGCACCTCAAACCACTCCTTATTCTCCAGCACGCGTTTTGTCGCCTCCCGGTGAAACACTGCGGGCGTGGCAAAGGCAAAACGCGGGAAGTAGTACCTGAACCATTCTTCAGGCTCGGCCTCCAGCCGCATCATTCTTTGTTCTTTTTCTTCTTCGGGTTCTTCATCGTCTATATCTGTTGTGTCGAGGATGTTCTTTACGAGCTCTTCCCAACGGTATAGCCATTGTTTCTCTGTTTTTGTTCGTTTCATGGTGGCATTTGTGGGGCGTACCTACTGCACGCTTATTATTGACACATCCCTGTGGCTACAAACAGGTAGCCCCTCCGGGGCAGGCTTCGTGATCGTTGATCGTTTGTTTCATGGTGACATTGTGGGGCGTACCTACGGCACGCTTGTTATTGATACATCCCTGTGGCTACAAACAGGTAGCCCCTCCGGGGCAGGCTTCGTGATCGTTGATCGTTTGTTTCATGGTGGTATTGTGGGGCGTACCTACGGCACGCTTATTATTGATACATTCCTGTGGCTACAAACAGGTAGCCCCTCCGGGGCAGGCGTATGAGTATGCAAATCTGTTGTAACTCTTTACGGTAACATTATGCTGCCAGTCGCTCCTTTATAAAAGCATCGAGGTGGACAACGATACGCTTAGCAAGCTGTTTGTCTTTACGGCGCAGCCAGCGCATGAACGGATCGAAGACAGCGATGATGTCGGCAATGGTGGTATCACCTTCAAGGTTCTCAATAGCGGCTGTGTATTTAAGCACAAGGTCGGCCTCTTTGAGATTCAGTTCATCAGTATTCTTTGTCTTCTCGCCCAGCTTGTGCAGTATGCTGTATAGGTGCCCGAGCTGCGTACTCTTTGAGATGAGCGCAGAGCGTTTCATGCCCTCCCAGCCTCCTTCACGGATCCAGCACCTTACTGTGGCCTCATCCACGCTCACTGCCAGTGCCAGGTCTTTATGGTTATAATTGTGTACCGTGTAGAGCAGCTTGGCCCATTCTCTACGCTCGTCAAAATTCAGTTCTTCACTCATGGACAGGGTTATTTTTTGTTATTCCGGAACAAAGGTGAAGCGCATTTCTGACATGGACAATTCGGGTTTTTGTGATAGACCGCCAGCGGTCTATGATAGTACGAAAAGTGCACTATCATAGAAATTTCTTTTGAGGAAAACGAGAGCTATATGGCTGATAATCTGCCGGGTAAATATCCCGCGCTTAACATTATGACATGGAACCGGAAACAGGGGTGCCTTGCCGGGGCTACAGGCATGATATTAGTGTTTTTACTAACGATAAAACTGTTGCGGCATTGTCACAGTAGTGTTAACATCAACAAAAAGAAAGGCGGCCGATCAGTTTGGCACAATTCGTGTACTGGTGTAAGTATCAACCTATTATTAACCTTCAAAAATGTGTCTTATGCTCTTTACAAAAACTCAGAGGTTCTTTTCCTCTATCCCGAAAGAAGATGTGATACGCCAACTCAGTGGCAACCACGTAAGGATACACAACCTGGATTTTGAAGTTTCTGCGAAAGGGAACTCGCTGCGCGTGATACCCCATGCTGAACAAATAAACGACATTACCACATTGCCGATCACCTACATAAAAGTAAAAGCGGACGGAAACAAGACCGGCGTGACCATTGTGTCAAAGATGCGGCGACTGGATATAGGCGGGCCGCTGCTGCTGCTGGTGTTCTGCGCTTTTCTTTTTACAGCCTCCCTATGGCTGATGTATGATGGTGTGCAACCGGAGATCACCTTTACGCTTATGGGCATCAGCATAGTCACCTATGGCTGCCTGTATGCACGACTCTACACCGGATATTTCGATTATGTGAGAAAGATAAGAGACTATGTAGGCAAACGGCTGGACGAAAGACATGACATAGAGTGAGGGTTAGTAGTTTTTACGAGGACAAGAAAAAAGGATACCGGTCGCGGTATCCTTTTCTGTATAAGTGTTGACAACGATCAATAGCCAGAGTAGATAGAGAATATCTCGATCTCGTAGTAAGGCTGATCGTCGTTGCGGTAAGCGATATCGTACAGGTGCACAGACATAACGTCGTTAACATATATGTGCTCCAGGTAATGCTGATTTGTGTAGCGGCGCATCTTGGTCTTGTAGTAGTCCATAGAGCCAACCACTTCTTTCTTTATTTTCTCATACTGAGCCTTGTCAGCAGTTTCGAACTTGATAGAAACGTGCTTGTGGTATGAAAAACCGTCGTCATATTTGTTGCAATAAGATATAACGTTACTGCCCTTGCGGAAAACAGTACAGTTGTCGTTATACTCGAGGTGGTTAAGCTCATAACCTTTATCGTGAACGTAAGATTCGAATTTCGGATAATGATAGGACCTCAGCTTAGCCAGCTCGTCGAAGGAAAAGTCCTGAGCGAAGCTGAAAGAACAGAAACTGAAGGAGATCAAAAAGAACAGTACTAATTTTTTCATATCGGATAATTTATACGGACAAATATAGTCGCAATAGCCAAAAACTGAAAACATTTGCAACATATTTTTTTCAGTGTCATAAAGTTTACATCCCGGCCCGAAATACGCGACAAAACAGGGAAAAGGGGCATATAACTACACGACTAACTTCGTAACTTTGCCGCCTAATCTCAATCATAATCATTATATGTCTTATACTCCTAAAAATAAAGTGCGCCTGGTAACAGCAGCGTCTCTTTTTGACGGCCATGACGCGTCCATCAACATCATGAGGCGCATCATGCAGGCCAGCGGAGCAGAAGTGATACACCTGGGCCACGACCGCAGTGTGCAGGAAGTGGTGGATTGCGCGATACAGGAAGACGCGAATGGCATAGCCATCACCTCGTACCAGGGAGGTCATGTAGAGTATTTCAAATATATGTATGACCTGCTCAAAAAAGCGGGTTGCGGGCACATCAGGATATTCGGTGGCGGCGGCGGCGTGATACTGCCCGAGGAGATAAAAGAACTGGAAGCTTACGGCATCACCCGCATCTATTCGCCTGACGACGGCCGTGCTATGGGGCTGCAGGGTATGATAGATGACCTGATACAGAAATGCGACTACCCTACCGGCAATCAACTGAACGGCGAAGCAGGACATCTGAAAGAGCGTGATGTGAAATCGATAGCGAGGTTGATATCTGCCGCGGAAAACTATTATGACCTGCCGGAAACACAGGCAGCCATGAAGAAAGTAAAGGAGCTGGCCGATAAGACCAAGACACCTGTACTGGGCATTACGGGTACCGGAGGCGCGGGCAAGAGCTCGCTGGTGGATGAAGTGGTACGCCGTTTCCTCCTTGACTTCAAGGACAAGCATATAGGCATCATATCTGTGGACCCGACAAAGCGAAAGACCGGAGGCGCCCTGCTGGGAGACCGCATACGCATGAACGCGATACGCAACAGCCGGGTATATATGCGCTCGATGGCGACACGCCAGAGCAACCTGGCCGTATCCAAACACATACATGACGCGGTGAACATACTGAAGGCCGCGGGCTACGACCTGGTGATACTGGAAACATCGGGCATAGGCCAGAGCGATACACAGATCACCGAGCACTGCGACCTGAGCATGTACGTGATGACCCCTGAATACGGAGCCGCTACACAGCTTGAGAAAATAGACATGCTGGACTTTGCCAACATTGTCGTGATCAACAAGTTTGACAAACGCGGTGCTATGGATGCCCTGCGTGATGTGAAAAAACAATACCAACGCAACCACAAATTGTTTGACCGGAAGCCGGATGATATGCCGGTGTTCGGTACGATAGCGTCGCAGTTCAACGACCCGGGCACCAACACGATGTACAAATCGCTGATGGACATCATCACTAATAAGACCGGTGCGAACCTGCACTCACAATACCAGATATCCGACGAAATGAGCGAGAAGATCTACATCATTCCGCCGGCACGTACCCGCTACCTGAGTGAGATATCTGAGAACAACAGGAAGTATGACCGATGGGTGGCCGACCAGAGCAATGTGGCCCAAAAGCTGTTCTCCCTGAAAAAGACGATAGAAACATTACAGGGCACGAACGTAGAGGATAAGGACAGGCTCATCAAAACACTACAGGAAGTATATAGCAAAACCGAGCTGGACCTGGACCCGAAGAACAAGCACCTGGTAGAGAACTGGGAGACCAAGAAGAAGCTGTTCACAGATGAGTTCTACACCTTCAAAGTGCGTGACAAAGAACTGAAGATAAAGACACATTCCGAATCTCTCTCGCACCTGCAGATTCCCAAGGTAGCTGTACCGAAATTTGAAGCATGGGGTGAGATACTGAAATGGGCACTCGCGGAAAACTTCCCGGGAGAGTTCCCGTATGCCGCGGGTATCTATCCGTTCAAGCGTGAAGGAGAGGACCCTGCACGTATGTTTGCCGGAGAGGGCGGACCGGAGCGGACCAATAAGCGCTTCCACTACGTATCGAAGGGTATGCCGGCGAAGAGGCTGAGTACCGCATTTGACAGTGTGACACTCTACGGACAGGACCCCGACCACAGGCCGGACATCTATGGTAAGGTGGGCAACTCGGGCGTAAGCGTATGCTGCCTGGATGATGCCAAGAAACTATACAGCGGATTCAATCTTGCAGATCCGAAGACCTCTGTATCTATGACGATCAACGGGCCGGCGCCTACCATCACCGCTTTCTTTATGAATGCGGCGATAGACCAGCAATGCGAAATATACATCAAGGCAAACGGGCTGGAAGATGAGGTGAATAAGAAGATAGACGCTATCTACGCCAGCAAGGGACTAAAGCGCCCATACTATAATACATACGACAACAGCGGCCTGCCGGAAGGAAATGACGGACTGGGCCTGATGCTGCTGGGTGTAACCGGTGATGAAGTGCTGCCACGTGATGTGTATGAGAAAATAAAAGTGGAAACACTGAAGTCTGTGCGTGGCACGGTGCAGGCTGATATACTGAAGGAAGACCAGGCGCAGAACACCTGTATCTTCTCCACAGAATTCTCGCTGAGGGTAATGGGCGATGTACAACAGTATTTCATTGAGAACAAGGTGCGTAATTTCTACTCGGTATCTATCAGCGGCTACCACATAGCAGAGGCAGGCGCTAACCCTATATCGCAACTGGCATTCACGCTGTCGAACGGGTTCACGTTTGTAGAATACTACCTGAGCAGGGGCATGAACATAGATGATTTTGCTCCTAACCTGTCGTTCTTCTTCAGCAATGGCATAGACCCTGAGTATAGTGTGATAGGCCGTGTGGCGCGCCGTATCTGGGCCAAGGCCATGAAGTATAAATACAATGGCAACGAGCGCTCACAGATGCTGAAGTATCACATCCAGACATCGGGCCGCTCTCTGCACGCACAGGAGATAGACTTCAATGATATACGCACGACGCTGCAGGCGCTCTACGCGATCTACGACAACTGCAACTCCCTGCATACGAACGCCTATGATGAGGCAATTACAACGCCTACGGAAGAAAGCGTTCGCCGCGCGATGGCCATACAGCTTATCATCAATAAAGAGCTGGGGCTGGCGAAGAACGAGAACCCGCTGCAGGGCTCATTCATTATTGAGGAGCTGACCGACCTGGTGGAAGAGGCCGTGCTGACCGAGTTTGACCGCATCACAGAACGCGGAGGCGTGCTCGGCGCTATGGAGACGATGTACCAGCGTGGCAAGATACAGGAAGAGAGCCTGTACTACGAAACACTGAAACATACGGGTGAGTTCCCGATAATAGGGGTAAATACCTTCCTCAGCTCCAAGGGATCTCCAACAGTGATACCCGCGGAGGTGATACGCTCGACGGAAGAAGAAAAGGAATTCCAGATTACCACTGTTGAGAACCTGTGGAAGCGCAATGAAGACAGGAGCGCACAGGTACTGCACGACCTTCAGCAGACCGCGATACACAACCAGAACATCTTTGCCGCACTGATAGAAGCTGTGAAGTATTGCTCACTGGGGCAGATCACTAAGGCCTTGTTCGAGGTGGGTGGCCAGTACAGGAGGAACATGTAGTCAGTGAACAGTGAACAGTGAGTGGTTAGAATATATTAATGATAAAAAGCTCCCGGATGGGGGCTTTTTTATTCTGACCGGTCGGAGTATAATACCTCCAGCTCGCTGAGTATCATAGCTGTGGCGCCCCATATGATGGTGTCATCATGCAGTTTGTAAGCGTTGACCGTGCGCTTTATATCGGGGTATTTGGGAGATACTACTTCCGCCAGGGTTTTACGGTCTGCATGAAAAAGGTGAGCCAGCGGAACCTCGATAGTATATGACACCTCACTATGGCTGAGATTATACTGCGGTCGCGATGGCGTATATCCCACGAAGGGATAAACATTGAAATTGCTCACGGGAATATATAAGGTAGTGAGCGGACCGAGGATGTCCACATCGGCCGACATGATCCCGACTTCTTCCTGTGCCTCACGCAAGGCGGTCGCCTTCATATCGGCATCTGTCTCTTCATACCTTCCACCGGGGAAACTCACCTGCCCGCTATGGGCCGTCTTGTCTTCCCGGCGCTTCATGAGCAACACATTCAGCTCATCGTTCACCGGAAACAATAAACAAAGCACTGCACTTGGGCGAGCATTATCCGGAACTTTGGGCGGCATGGATATGACCCTTCCTATCATACGCTCCTGGGCAGCAAACCCGGGCAGGGGCATTTGCAACCTGGCACGTAAGCGTTCTATCTGGTCTGTATATCCGGGCAAGTTATTCGTCTTTAAATCCGATCTTCATGTGCGAGCCATCGCAGAAGGGCTTATTGCCTGATGCTCCGCAGCGACAGAAAGCAGTGGTCTTACTTTTCCTGATCTCATTGCCCTTGCTGTCTTTCACCACCACATTACCATATACGATCAGCGGGCCGTTCTTCATTACTTCCATAGCTGTGGTCATCTCTGTCTCCTGTCCGCCGGCTGTCTCCTTCTTGTCCAACACATAACTGAGCGCGCCTGACGGGCAATGCGATACCTGTTCTATGATACGCGCTTCATCAGCACCTTCCATATTCACCCAGGGACGAACAGATGGATCGAACACATCTCGAAGATTGCGCCAGCACACCGTGGAGTGGATACACCTGTCCGGCTTCCATACCACGGTGAGCGCGCCTTTTGTATAATGTTTGGTAATGTTGTCCATGTTTACGACATCGGCACTTCAAATATAACGACATCACTGTTCTCAGTTGCGGTGATGCTCAGTGTTTCTGTTTCACTCACACCCAGGGCATCTCTTTTGCCCAGCTCGTGGCCATGAGCGCTGAGCCCGCCCTCTATCACAAAGATGTAAGCGCCATGGTTAGCGCTGTGCATGGTGTGCTCTAAGCTCTTTCCTTTTTCCAGGTTGGTGCGGTATATCCATGCATCCTGGTGTATCTTCAGTCCGTCGTCCTCTTTCTCTATCGGAGATACCAGCGCCTGCAACTTATTGATGCGTTCTGCCGCATCAAACATCTTCTGATCGTAGCGGGGCTGAACATTCCTCCTGTTCGGGAATATCCATGTCTGAAGCAGGTTCACTTTTTTATGCGGATCGTGGTTGTACTCGCTGTGCAACACACCCGAACCGGCACTCATTACCTGCACCTCTCCCGGCACTATTGCCTGTGTATGCCCCATGCTATCCTTATGTTCCAGCGCGCCTTCCAGCACTATGGTAATGATCTCCATATTATCATGCGGATGTTTACCGAACCCGGAGCCGCCGGCCACTACATCATCATTGAGCACGCGCAGCATACCGAAATGGATCTTTGCCGGATCGTACCAGCCCGCGAAGCTGAATGAGTGATGCGCGTCGAGCCAGCCGTGGTTGGCGTGGCCGCGTTTGTCTGCCGCATGAAAGAGTGTCTTTGCCATAAAAATTTTCCTTTTTGTTTAAATACGTGTACATACATGCATACAAAACACATTCCCTTCACGTATTCCTGACAAAGTTGCAAAATAATCGCCTTTCCGTCATGCGAAACCTGATAATACGTCATGGAAAGAGGAATAAATTGGTAAATTGCCGCCTTATAACCATCTCAAAACACGTAACTACATGTCTCAGAGCATATTAGTAATAGATGATGAAAAGGCGATACGGAAAACACTTGCCGAGATACTCTCTTTTGAGGGGTTCACGGTTGATGAGGCTGCTGACGGAGCTGAGGGCATCAAGAAGATAAGAGACAATAATTACGATTGTATCCTGTGCGACATCAAGATGCCCAAGATGGACGGCATGGAAGTGCTGCAACTGGCCAAGGACGAAAAGGGCGACATACCCTTCATTGTCATATCGGGGCATGGCAACATCGAGACCGCAGTAGATGCTGTAAAAAAAGGCGCCTATGATTACATATCAAAACCGCCTGACCTGAACCGCCTGCTGATCACGATACGGAACGCCATGGACAAGAAATCGCTGGTGGCGGAGACCAAACAATTGCGCAAACGGATATCGCGCGGCTATGAGATGATAGGCGACAGCGAGGGTATGCGCCGCATCAATGATACGATAGCCAAGGTAGCCCCGACAGATGCCCGGGTGCTGATAACCGGGGAGAACGGCGTAGGAAAAGAACTGGTGGCCCGCCGCCTGCACGAGCTGAGCGCCCGCGCTGCCGGACCATTGATAGAAGTGAATTGCGCCGCCATACCGTCTGAGCTGATAGAAAGCGAACTGTTCGGGCATGAGAAGGGTTCATTTACCTCTGCCATCAAGCAGCGTATCGGGAAATTTGAGCAGGCCAGCGGCGGCACCCTCTTCCTGGACGAGATAGGTGATATGAACATGGACGCGCAGGCGAAGATGCTGCGTGCGCTACAGGAAAGCAAGATAACCCGTGTGGGCGGCGAAAAAGAAATAAAAGTGGATGTGCGCGTGGTAGCCGCCACCAACAAGAACCTGCTGGAAGAGGTGGAGCGAAAGAAATTCAGGCTGGACCTTTACCACAGGTTAAGTGTGATACTGATACAAGTGCCTCCACTGAATGCCCGCCGCGACGACATACCTTCTCTTATCACACACTTTATGAAGGAGATAAGCGAAGAATACAAACAACCTGTCAAGGAGATAGAAACTGCCGCAGTATCTGCACTGCAGGAATATAACTGGACGGGTAATATACGCGAGCTGCGCAATGTAGTGGAGCGCCTGATCATCCTCTCTGATAAGAAGATAACCAGGAAGGACGTGGAGACTTATATCTTCTTGAAAGCCTAAAGCACTGAAGGGGCCATTTAGCCCCTTCAGAACCGCAAATATTATCCAATTGCTTCATTGAGGTCTTCAATGAGATCGTTGACATCTTCTATTCCTACGCTAAGGCGTATCAGGGAGTCAACGAGGCCATTCTTTATACGTGATTCGCGTGGAATAGAGGCGTGGGTCATAGTGGCCGGGTGACCTATCAGTGACTCAACACCACCAAGCGATTCTGCCAGTGAGAAAAGTTTTGTTTTGCTCAGTACACTAATAGCTGCGTCGATATTATCATCCTTTAATGTGAAAGAGATCATGCCGCCGAAGCCACGCATCTGCTTCTTAGCCACATCGTGGTTAGGATGGTCTTCAAAGCCCACCCATATCACCTTACCCACTTTCGGGTGCTGACGCAGGTAATGCGCTATCTTCTCCCCGTTCTCACAGTGTCGCTGCATACGCACGTGCAGCGTCTTGATGCCACGCAATACCAGCCAGCAATCATGTGGCCCCGGCACAGCGCCGCAACTATTTTGTATGAAGCGGAGCTTTTCCTCCAGGTGAGCATCATTCATCACCAGCGCACCGTGCACCACATCAGAATGGCCACCGAGGTATTTTGTTGCGGAGTGCAGTACTATATCTGCGCCAAGATCCATAGGCGTCTGAAGATATGGCGATGCAAATGTATTATCGCAAACCAGTGTCAGCTTGTGTTTCTTAGCGATCTCGGCACAAGCAGCAATATCTATCACATTCAGCAATGGATTAGTTGGCGTCTCTATCCATATCATCCGGGTGCGGTTATTGATATGTCGGGTGATATTATGCGCATCGTGCATACCTATGAAGTGAAACTTGATGCCATAGTTCGCATATACCTTCGTCATGATACGGTAGGTACCACCATACAGATCATTAGACACGATCACCTCATCACCGGGTTCCAGCAGCTTTATCACCGCATCTGTTGCCGCCATACCGCTACCGAAACACAAGCCGTATTTCGCATTCTCAATCGCGGCCAGCGCATTCTGCAATACAGTACGTGTAGGGTTTTGAGTACGCGCATACTCATAGCCTTTGTGATCGCCGGGGGCTGCTTGCACATACGTTGATGTCTGGTATATGGGGGTCATGATAGCTCCGGTAGTAGGATCGGGCTCCACACCCGCGTGTATCAGCTTTGTATCAATGCTGTAATGCTTATTGGCCATATCTCTGAAATATTATGTGACTGCAAATGTACTTGGAAACAGGCGAATTTGCATGGCGTTAACCCTGCGGGTTATACACATAGATAGAATAACCGCTACGGTGGTCCATATACAGGAACCTTTGCGGCCTGAAGGCGATAAAGGGGATCTGCCGGTGCCACATGTTGAGAAAATTGCGGCGCTCATCTGCCACTATATATTTTACCAGTCCGTTATTCATACCCGCCACGAATGAGGCATAACTGAATGTAGCCGTATCGGCAAGATAGACCTGCGACACCACATCCTTGACAGGTAATATGGCATAGTCCATAAAGACGTTGTCGAGAAAATTACGCTCGAGGAAGAAAATATGTTCCCCGGGGGCAATATGCAGTTCTTCTTTAAAATAGCGGAATAAAGCCACATCCTTCTCATACTGCCGCTTATCGTCGGTGACGCGTTTCTCTATATACATGCCTGTGAATTGCCCTATGGTCTTTGATATGGCCACCAGCAGGAATGCGAACATGATGAACCCACGTATTGAAACCCTGATGCGCCCTGCGCGCAGCAATATCCTCTGTGTACGTTCCTGCTGCAACGCATAGGGCATCGAGATGAGGAAGAACAACAGGAACTCGACAAAGTAATTGCTGCTGCTGCCTACCTTGGTGCCCGTAACAACGGCAAACAACCAGGATAGCACAATGCCCGTGGCAAAGAAACGGAACAGCTTATCTTTTATACCTGAGAAAGACATAACAACCATAAGCGCGCCTGCCACGTAACAAGCATCCAATTCCGTATAGAACCGGTCGGCAAACATCTTATACAAAAAGGACAGGTCCACACCGTTCTTCAGGCCCAGCCAGGCATTGAGGTACAGCATGTGCCAGTTGCCCTGCACCAACCACCACAACATAGCCGCAGCAGCGACAGATGTAACCACCCCAAACAGCACCGCAGCAAGCATTCTTTTCTGAACAAACAACAAATGAAAACCTATGATACCCACAGCCAGGATGCCGCTTTGTTTGACACAGATGCAAGCCGCAACGCATAACGCGCTCCATAAAAGGTAAGCCCGTTTCTCACGCACCAGGTTTGCCGAATACATATATACCGCGCCCGAGAACAACAGCAGATGCAAACTATCGCCACGGGTGAAATAGTGGGACGTGAGCAGTACCAGCAAGGGAGCCGCACATAACAATGATTGCTGCCGGCTAAACTGCCACAGCCTGAAAATGCCCGCCAGTACCAGCACGGTAAGCAGGTTACAGAGCAGGGCCACGGTGCGGCACAGCTCATAAATACCCTGCACATCGGTGGCGGATATGCTTAAAGGCCGTGCCAGCATAGCAATAACTTGGTAGTAGAGAGGCGTGTATTGAATGATGGCAAAAGAGCCTGAAGCGGGGTCCTGGTATAATGGCTGCCCGGCTATGACTCGCTGAATGCCATAAATGACATTGGGCTCAATACCACCGAGATTATTGTTGTGATAACTCACCAGCACTATCCTGAGCCAGAGCATGACCAGGAACAAAATAAATGAGCAAAAGTATAGCCGCTTAGGTATGACCATCTGTGTAGAGCTCGTAAATGGGCGCGGAAGACCGTTCCGCACCTTTGTGATAATATTCGGTAAATGACCTTGCAGCATGCCTCAGCAATTTGCCATAGGTCATCTTCGACCGGCCACCGAGACGCTCCTCCTTAGGTGCAGAGATATACCGCATCGGTTCCGGTTGCCGGCACAAAAATGCGGCGAGATGCTGAAAATTCTCTTCAACCGCCCGGTCCGCTATCTTACTGCTGATCATACAGAAATTGCCGAAGTTCATTTGCTTTCCCGTCACCAACTTAAAAACGCCCTTGTACACCCCATAACAGAACCGGAAGAACCCCGACTCCCGGCGATGGCTACGTACCACGGTCACCATATCGGCATCCGCATATTTCAATAGCCCGGTAATAGACGACGGGTCGTCCTCACCATCCGCATCCATAATGATGAACCGGCCGGCGCGTAATGTGCGCGCATACAACAGCCCCTGGTATATTGCAGACTGGTGGCCTACATTCCGCTCCAGGTTGATGACCGCGAATGACAGCCGGCCACTGCTGAACCTGAACCGCCGCAACAACACAGCCGTATCATCATCGGAACAATCATTAACGATAACTACCGAACAAGGCACCGCTACAGACAACAGTACACGCTCCAGGTGGTCAAGAAACCTGATGACGGTTTGCCCTTCATTGTAGCAGGGCGCTATGATCGTTAGCGAATTATCGTGTACTGGCATACAGAAGGTTAAATTTAAGTATTATTTGCCTGATACCCCGCTAAAGCAAAAGAGGGCGCACCAGCGCCCTCTTTAACGTATGCAATATGAAACTGCTTATTTATTCATTGTAGCGAGGAACTCCTCATTGCTCTTAGTGCCACGCATCTGCTGCAGCAGGAAGTGCATCGCCTCATCTGTATTCATATCGGCAATGTGATTGCGGAGCAGCCACATCTTGTTCTGCACATCCTTCTCATGAAGCAGATCGTCACGGCGTGTAGATGAAGAAGTGATATCGATGGCCGGGAATATACGCTTGTTGGCCAGCTTACGGTCGAGCTGAAGCTCCATGTTGCCGGTTCCCTTGAATTCTTCAAAGATCACTTCGTCCATCTTGGAACCTGTGTCAATCAGTGCTGTCGCCAGGATAGTGAGCGAACCTCCGTTCTCTATCTTACGCGCGGCTCCGAAGAACTGCTTAGGCTTCTGCATGGCGTTTGCTTCCACACCACCGCTCAGCACCTTACCGCTTGCCGGGGCCACAGTATTATGCGCACGGGCAAGGCGGGTGATAGAGTCGAGCAGGATAACCACATCGTGGCCAACCTCAACGAGGCGCTTCGCCTTCTGCAAGGCTATGGTAGATACTTTCACGTGTTTATCAGCCGGCTCATCGAATGTTGAGGCGATCACCTCGGCATGTACGCTGCGCTGCATATCCGTAACTTCTTCCGGGCGCTCATCAACAAGTACGATCATCAGGTAACACTCGGGATGGTTCTTCGCGATAGCGTTGGCCACTTCCTTCAGTAACATGGTCTTACCTGTCTTAGGCTGTGCCACAATAAGGCCACGCTGTCCCTTGCCTATCGGCGTGAAGAGGTCCATGATACGCGTGCTGAAATTGCTGCCGGTAGTGGTAAGGCTCAGCTTCTCATAAGGGAATAGCGGCGTGAGATAATCGAACGGTACACGGTCGCGGATCTCGTCCGGCAGTCTCCCGTTGATGGTCTCAACCTTCAACAGGGCAAAGTATTTTTCACCTTCCTTAGGAGGGCGAACATTACCCTTAACGGTATCGCCTGTTTTCAGACCAAACAACTTGATCTGGGATGGAGATACATAGATATCATCGGGAGAGCTGAGATAGTTGTAGTCGCTGCTGCGCAGGAAACCGTACCCATCGGGCATCATTTCCAATACGCCTTCGCTGGCTACTATGCCTTCGAACTCCAGGTTGAAATTTGATTGTTTCTCTTCGCGCTGATGGCGGCGGTTGAACTGTTGCTGGTGCTGCGGGCGCTCCTGCTCTACCTCGGGCTGCTGTGCTGCCTGGTTTTCTGTTTCCGAGGGCATGATGATACCGCTGCCTGCGGCAGTTTCTGTTCCTGCTGAGGCTTCCGGAGCAGAAGTTTCTTCTTCATCATTGGCGGCAACAGGAGGAGGCGTGTTCATTTCTTTTTTGAACAATGGCTGCGGAGGCGCAGGCATACGGTCTTCCTTCGGCTTGCGCAGGCGTCGGCGTTTCTCACCGGCATCACCGGCATCACCGGTGTCAGCAGCATCTGCGGCAGGTGTTGGCGCTGCTGAAGGTTCAGCAGCCGCATTATCTTCTTTGGGTTTACGCGCTCTGCGCTTCTTTGGTTCGTCTTCCATTTGTTTGAGATTGTCGGCTTGTGCCTCAAGTATCCTGTTCACCAGGGTTTTTTTATCGAGGGAAGCGGCATTGTGAATTTTTAAGTTATCAGCTACATCTACCAGCTCAGGAATGAGCATATCATTTAGCTGCGAAATGTCGTAAGGCATCTTGTATTTTTTTCTGAAGAATTTTGATCTTTAAACCGGCTTATTGAAAAATAACCTGAACTATTTTGAACTGTAATTACAAGGGGGATTTCTCAGATAAACTGAATGAAGGCTGGAAAAACTTTGTTTCCTGCTGCAAGTTTACGACTGTTTTTGTTAAAAATAAAATATAAGGCTACTTTTTCCTTGTTTCATGAAAATACCTTGCCATACGTTCTATGGCCTGGTCTATCGGGGTATAATTGAAGCCGGGAAAGGTGTCCAGGAGTTTCCGGTTATCATAATTACATATGGCATTCGAGCTTTTTGCCGTCTCCCGGGTGATGACCGAGGGCTTTCCGGTAACAGCAGCCAGCAATGCACTGAGCCGCCACCCTATGCCGGTAACGAAGGGGGATATATAGATACCCGGCGCTTTCTTATTCAGCGCCTTTGCCATCATCGCAAATATATCCTTATAAGAGAAGTTTCCGGCGCTGATGATATAACGCTGGGCGGATATATCCGAATGCATCAGCATGACCATTATCTTCACCACATCCTCTACGTCAACCCAGGAATTGACGCCCCTTGAATAGAACGGGAACTCCTTATATACTATGTTCATGAGGCGGGATGCCAGCTCATGCGGCGCTGCTTGTCCGAGTATGATGCCCGGGTTGACGATGGCGGCATTGAGCCCCTCTCCTATACCGCGCCACACTTCCATCTCCGCCCGGTATTTGCTTACCGCATAGGTGGAATTGTGCCTGCTTTCTTCCCATTCTTCCTCTTCAGTAATGTGCTTTCCGGGCTGCCCTGTGCGTCCCAGAGCCGCTATGGAACTGACATACACCATTTTGCGTATGCCCTGCTCCAGCGCCTGGTTCACAATGTTTGCGGTGCTTTCGGTATTGAAATGAAGTATCTGTTCACTTTGCCCCGGCTCAAACGAAACGATGGCAGCGCAGTGGTACACATCACTGATGCCGTTCATCACTTCTTCCACTGTATAAATGTCCAGGAGGTCGCCCCGGCACCACTCCACGCCGGGCAATGCTTTCAGGTCGTCGCCAGGCGCATGGCTATGGTACAATGCACGTACCTGCTCACCTTTTGCCGATAGATACCGGACAAGATGCCTGCCAAGAAAACCACTCGCACCTGTAACAAGGATCATGAAAGCGATCTATAAATACGCGACGCTACAACGACCGGAACTGCCGGAGAAAACGCACATCGTTCTGTGAATATAAACGCAGGTCATTGACCTGGAACTTTATCTGTGTGATACGCTCTACACCCATGCCAAATGCAAAGCCGGTATATACTTCGGGATCTATTCCGAAGTTGCGGAGCATGTTGGGGTGCACCATGCCACAGCCCAGTATCTCTACCCAACCGGTATGCTTACACAAGCCGCAACCCTTGCCACCACACACGGTGCAGGAAATATCCATCTCCGCGCTGGGCTCTGTGAACGGAAAGTAGGACGGGCGGAAACGCACCTTGGTATCGGCACCGAACATCTCCGTCACAAAATAGTACAATGTTTGTTTCAGGTCAGCAAATGATACATGCTTGTCCACATACAGGCCCTCGCACTGGTGAAAGAAGCAGTGCGCGCGCGCTGATATGGTCTCGTTGCGATATACCCTGCCCGGGCAGATCACGCGCACGGGCAACGGTTGTGTTTCCAGTATGCGGGCCTGAACCGATGAAGTGTGCGTTCGCAGCACCCAGTCAGGGTTTTGAGAGATGTAAAAAGTATCCTGCATATCCCTTGCCGGATGGTGCTCCGGCATATTGAGGGAAGAGAAGTTGTGCCAGTCGTCCTCTATCTCGGGGCCGGTGGCCACGCTGAATCCAATCTTCTGAAAAATATCCACTATCTCATTCTCCACCACCCTCAGCGGATGCCTTGTGCCCGCTGGCAATGCCGAACCGGGCAGGGTGATATCTACCGACGGGCCGGAAGCGGCCGTATCCTGCATCTGCTCCTTAAAAGAATTGTACTTTTCTTCCGCCAGTTGCTTGAAGGCGTTCATAAGCTGGCCGGCCTCTTTACGCTGTTCAGCCGGTACGTTCTTTATCTCTCCGCCCAGTTCTTTTACAATACCCTTGGTGCCCAGAAAACGGATGCGGAACTGCTCCAGGTCGGCGGCATCGGCGGGGGTAAAAGCATTGATATCCTGCTCGTGGGTCTTAATTAACTCCTGTAAAGATGGCATAGGCGACAAAGATATTCAAAATTTTAATCATGTGCATCAATAAATTTCTTTATTTGTTTGTATTTCACAACATTATTAGCTATTTTTATAATCGAAGAATATTGACTATTTAAACCCGGACAAGTCCGTCAGGCGAATATCGGCACCACTGAACTTTCACTGAATCTTAAAATTAATTTAACAACCTTTTCCGATACTCCTTTTTAATACCAGCCTTATGAAACTCTTTTTACGCCTATCCTTATTCCTGTGCTTTTTTGTGATCACAGGATTCTCAGCAAAAGCTCTTACAGCAGGTTTTACCGCCGACGTTACTGCCGGGTGTGCCCCGCTTGTGGTGAACTTTACCAATACCTCTACAGGTGCTACCAGTTATTTTTGGGATTTCGGTACAGGCACAACATCTGTCTTGAAGGATCCTTCTACCAGCTTCCTGAAACCAGGTACCTATATAGTGAAGCTCACGGTTTATGGTCCGGGCGGGCCGATCACGACAACCATGACGATAACCGTGTACCCTGACCCGACGGTGTCCTTTACCTGTTCGGACACAACCCCCTGTCCGAATTCACCTATCACATTTACCAGCACCACTGTTGGCGGTGTACCCGGTGCGATCACCTACTTGTGGAGCTTCGGAGATGGAACAACGGACCCATCGCCATCGCCAATACATACTTACGCATCTCCCGGATACTACATGATCACCCTTACAGCAACAAATGCAGCAGGGTGTACAGCTACGCTTACGCTTCCCCGTTATATTCATGTGCTACCACCTCCCGTGGCTGATTTTTATGCGACGACCTATTATTGCAAACCTCCGGGAGTAGCCGCATTTACGAATATCAGTACGGGCACGCCGGGCCTTAGCTATAAATGGGATTTCGGAGATGGCGGAGGCTCTTCACTTACCAGTCCAACTCATAGTTATGGCAGTGTAGGGGCATATACTGTAAAACTGACCGTAACAGATGGCAATGGCTGTGTTGACAGCGTGATAAAACCATCATACATATATGTAAGCAATATTACAGCAGCATTTACCACACCTTCCGTTGTGTGCCAGAACTCTGCGGCCACTTTTATAGATAAAAGCAGTCCGCACATTTCCCAAGATTGGTATTTTGGCGATGGAGGGCACGATGTAACCGTAGATGGAACACACCTGTATGGCTCTGTAGGAACGTATACAGTAACCCTTGTAATTTTCGATGGCACCTGTTATGATACTGTAAAACACCCGATAACAGTAATTGCAGGGCCGAAGATAACGCTGACACAATCGCCGGCACAACCATGTCCGCCACCGGTTGGCATTACGTTTTCTGCCAGCGGGCCTCCCGGTGTAAGCTATGCGTGGTCTTTCGGAGATGGTGGTACCGGAATCGGGACTCCGGTTACACATACATACACTTGGCGCGGTGTCAGAGACATAATACTGAGCGGAACAGACCCTGCTACAGGATGCGTGACTACCATAAAGAAGACTGATACGCTTTATGACATGTACCTGACCCTGATAGATACCCCTCAAGATGGCTGCCGGCCGCTAACAGTGAAATTTTCTTATTACCTCTATACCTGGGAGCCTGATACTACTGTTATAATCCCTCCCAAATACCCTTATCCAGTTGGTTCCTACACATGGGATTTTGGTGATGGCGCCACTCTTAGCGGAACCGGGGCACCTGCTATACCCTACCCGCACACCTATACAGCAGTAGGTGTATATAAGACCAAGCTGACCATTACTACTGTAAATGGTTGTACAATATCTGATACGGGTACTATATTCGTTGGCGATCCGCCGACAGTGTCGGCAGTTGTGCTTCCGTCGCATGTGTGTTACGGACATCCCGTAACAGTTGCATTTAAGATCATAACCGGTCCGGCCGATTACTTTTGGGCAAAATTCAGTCCCATAGCGGGAATGAGTGGCCCTGGCGATACTATTGTATGGCTACCTCCTTTACCGGGCATTTATACGGCAACAGTTTACGCATCTTATCATGGGTGCATTGGTCCTAAGTCGGTCATTCCGATACCTATCATTGTTGACTCGCCGATGGCTAAGGCGGGTGTTTCTGTCCAATGTTCTCCGAAGAACAGGGTCAACTTTACAGACCTCTCTTATGGTGATGATAGCCGTACGTGGGTCTTCGGTGACGGTGCCACTTCTACGGTGTCAAATCCAACTCATGACTACCCCTCTCCAATTGTATATAACGGGTATCTGGCTACCTATAATTCCGGGAGCGGGTGCAGAGATACTTTCAGATTCAGTGTAGACCTTACACGGCCCGTGGTGGACTTTACAGCCAGCCGACTACGATTATGCCGTGATGAAGTGGATACTTTCACGGCCAAAATAACGAGCGGTTCGATCATAGGGATCTGGTGGCATAGCATAGGGATATCGAAGGACAGTGCCGGGGTGTATACATACATAGACACTATGCATGTGCCGGGATTGCAATCGATCAGACTCATTACCATGGACCAGAACGGTTGCTACGATACGTTGGAGAAGAAAAACTACGTCACGGTAGGCCATCCTGATGTTAGCTTTACTGCTTCACCGGCTACCGGGTGCTGGCCACTCAATGTCACCTTCAAGGATGCCAGCACTGATGCGCCGGGCACTACATTCATCAAATACGCATGGTCGTTCGGAGATGGCGGAACGGCTACCGTGTTCACCAACTCGGTGTCACACACTTTTGTGAAGGCTGGTACTTTCCTGACGAAACTGGTGGTTACAGATGATATTGGCTGCGTGGACAGTAACACCTTACCACTGGTAACGGTATACAGGCCAACAGCTAATTTCCACGCCTACCAATATCCTTGCCTTGGCGACAGTACTCAGTTCATAGATGCCAGTACGAGCGCTGCATCTTGGGATTGGGATTTCGGAGATGGAACAAAGTCTGCACTCGCTTCTCCATGGCATACATATTCAGCTACCGGTAGCTACACTGTTCGCCTGATAGTGACCGATAGCCATGGGTGTAAGGATACATCGACCATGGCAGGATACATAATCGTTACTAAAGTCACCGCTTCTTTCTATATGGTAGATTCTTTCTCAATATGCCCTCCATTGAAAACCAACTTCTACAATACGAGCACCGGAGCTACGAGTTATATTTGGGATTTCGGAGATGGTTCCGGCTCTTCACTGATGAATCCTACGGACCTGTACACACTGACCGGATACTATACAGTAATGCTTGTTTCGTCAAACGGTTATGGTTGTACAGATACAGCATGGGGACATGCCAATGTATATGGATATGCTGGTTCTTTCTCTTATTCCCCGCTCAGTGGATGCAGCCCGCTTACCGTCAAATTCAAAGCGCTTATTACCAACGTACCTACAGTTACCTGGGACTTCTCGGATGGTACGACCAGCAAGATGTCTTACACCGACAGCACTGACCATGTGTACGTGCTGCCGGGATCGTATGTGCCGAAACTGATACTCAGTGATAACACGGGATGTGAGAACTCAAGCATGGGTGTTGACACGATCAAAGTGGATATTGTACGTGCCGGCTTCACAACGAATCCGGTATGTATCAACCAACCGATCACGTTCACAGATACTTCATTCAGTTATTTCTCTACCATTACGTCATTGCTTTGGACCATGTCTGATGGATCAACAACGAGCGTACTATCACCAACCTATGTTTATAACGCCGTTGGCACCTATCCCGTGTCATTACTCGCTGTGGATGGCTGGGGTTGCCGCGATTCTATGACCGCCAATCTTGTAGTTCATGCACTGCCCGATATTGTGGCAAGTACGGACACTATAGTATGTCTGGGCGACGCTGCGACACTCTCTGCTGATGGTGGTGTATCTTATGTCTGGAGCCCTACAACTAATGTAACCTGCTCTAACTGTAATCCGACCAAGGCATCACCTACTATCGTAACTACATATACTGTTGTCGGCACTGATGAGTTCCAGTGTACTAATTCAGACACTGTGCTGGTAGGCCTTAAATACAAAACGGTAAGCCACGCTACCGGTGACACAGCGATATGCAAGAATGTAGTTGTGCAATTGCATGATTCAGGCGGCACCAATTACCAGTGGATACCTGCTACAGGACTGAGCAGCGCAAATGCTAAAGACCCGTATGCTTCACCGGCCACTACGACCAACTATATGGTCATTGCTAAACTGGGAAGCTGCATACCAGACACAGATTATGTAAAACTGATCATATACCCGCTGCCTACTGTGGATGCCGGACCCGATCAGCGGCTCATAGAGGGCTCAGCCGCACAACTGGAGGCAACCGGTGAGAATGTAGCAGTGTATAGCTGGGGCAAGGATGCTACTCTAAGCTGCGACAGTTGTGCCGCTCCTATAGCCACAACATCTGTTACCACCACTTACGAAGTGAATGTTACTTCTATACACGGGTGTAAGTCAAACGATACGGTGACGATACATATCTTCTGCGACAAGAGCCAGATATTCATGCCAAACACGTTCACGCCTAATGGTGACGGGCAAAACGATATATACTATCCACGTGGCATTGGCGTGAAATCTATCGCCCACTTCCGTATATACAACCGCTGGGGCCAGTTGCTGTTCGAACGTAATAATTTTGAGATCAATGACGCATCTGCAGCATGGGACGGCTCATTCGCAGGTGCGCCTCCACGGCCGGATGTATATGTATATGTGCTTGACGCAATATGCGAAACAGGAGAACCTATAAACATCAAGGGCGATGTGACCTTAATCCGATAAATGAACCGAGTATGAAACAGAAGAGCACGAGGACAAATTGGAGCAACCATTTCCTGCAACTGGCTGCCGGGCTATGCCTGGTACTTTCGCCGCTGGCTTCGAAAGCGCAGGCAGATATACACTTCTCGCAATTTTATGAAACATCCATCTTACGCAACCCCGCACTGATCGGAGTTTTTGAAGACGACTATAAGCTTGGTGCATTTTACAGAACCCAGTGGAGCAGTATATCCCATCCTTACGTTACGGGAGTATTTTCGGCGGAAACACATTTCTCTGCCAGCAAAACATCGGATGACTTTTTCAGCTTCGGAATGTTGGGGTATGTAGATAAGGCGGGAAGCATTGATTACAAAATATCTGCTTTCTACCCTGCTATCAACTACAATAAATCAATTGATCCGAATCACAACACCTACCTGTCTGTAGGCTTTACCGGGGGGTATGTACAGTACAGTTTCGATCCTAGCAAATCAACATTCAATAATCAGTTCATCGGCGGCTTGTACCAGGCCAGTAACCCGTCTATGGAAAATATACCCAGCGCTAAACTCGCGATGTGGGATATGGGCGGCGGCGTGAGTTATAACACCAGCCGAGGAGAGAATAACCGCATGAGCTATGTATTCGGAGCATCGGGTTATCACTTCTCACAACCGATACTATCTTATTTCCATAACCCAAAGGTATCTGAGAATATCCGGTGGAACGGTAGTGCCGCAATGAGCTGCATGGTCAATGACAATATTTCCTTTCAGCTACAGGGTAACTATGCCCTGCAGGGGACCTATAATGAAATAATAGGTGGCGGAATGGTGAACTGGACGCAGGTGAAGGGTATGGAAAACCTCTTTGTGATATCTGCGGGATGCTACTATCGTGTAAATGACGCTTTTATACCCGTAGTGAAAGTAAAATATAAAACGTTGTCGGCAGCATTGAGTTATGACGTGAATACATCTACACTTTCTACTGCCAGTAATTCAAGAGGTGGAACGGAATTCACCGTATTCTTCACAGGAAATTACAGTGACAAAAGCGCAGCCAGGAAGACTGTTTGCCCCAAATTTTAAGAATACTATTGTATAAAATATTGAGAGGCTTGCCTTTACAGGGCAAACCTCTTTTTATTAATAAGATAAATATAGGGGCCAGCTGGGCCGATCGCAGTCCGGACGACAGGCGATCATCTATATAGACAGATGTAGGTACACTTATGGTTGGGTACTAACGATAAACCATCCCGAATTGCTTCCAGGTCTTTGTTGCCTCGTACAAATGTTGCAACGGATTATAGGCATTTGACCTGCCGCCGCCACGTGACGGCATGGCTCCCGCCCTGCCGCCCGGGCTGCTCATGTTGGGTGACATGGAGTTGTTCATACCCACGTTATTCTCTGCTTTGGTAGATGGTTGTTTGAATTTGTTGATCATATAGCAGACACTTAACGGCCTGCCCGCATCCGCGGCTATCAATGAGTCCTTATTATATATGGCCTTTACGGGAATAGCGGCTTCCCATACCAGCTCTTTATACTCATCTATTTTCAGCATGACCCTGATCCCGCATTTATTTGCCTGCGTGATCATATAGCCGCCGTTACAATCACGGAAGCCTTCCAGGGAGAACTGGCCGGCATCTTTGGCGCATTTGCTGATGTCTTTCTCCAGTTTTCGGTTGGTATGCCCTTCCGCCAATTGCTTATGTCCGTTAAGCTCAGACACAAGATCGAGCGAAACTTCATCATTGGGCAAGGGATAATTGATATGCAACTGCGGTTCCTTCTTTCCCGAGGTGTCGAACGATACCACCATACCCTGGTGCAGTATCTTCAGTTGCGTCATCTCATCGCCTGTCTGCATGGTAATATATACATAGTGCCGGTCATTGGAAGTGGCATATGCTATCTTGCCCTTTGCATCATAACTGGGATATGGCGAAGGCCAGTCTTTGCAATCGCCATCTATTGCTATCGGCGTATCCTGCCATGTACCGGGCATGGCTGAAGATGACGAACCGGAATGTCTGCTACTGCCGCAGGATAATAATCCGCCAAACAGTATCATAACCAGGTATCTGAATTTTGTGCTCATGTGTTATCAGCTTACGCCCATTTCTTTTAATACCGGTGTTACAAAGTCTGCCAGTTCTTTTACATATGCCGGCGAAAAATCGAACCTGATACCTGCCGTAGCATACAGGTCTTTCAACGTCTTGGTATAACCCAGGCTCAGCGCGTTCATATAATTATTGAGGGCCTGCTCCTTATTCATGCGGTACTGCCGCCACATGGCTATGGCGCCAAGCTGCGCTATACCATATTCAATATAATAGAACGGCACTTCGAACAAGTGCAATTGTTTTTGCCAGAAGTTGGTGCGGTATTCTTCAAAACCACTCCAGTCTGTGATGCCGGTTGAGAACTCGTTGAGGATACCCAGCCATGATGCCTCGCGCTCAGCCACTGTGTGGCCGGGATGCGTATATAGCCAGTGCTGGAATTTATCAATAGTGGCGATCCATGGCAGCACGCTGATGACACGCTCCATCTCTTCCAGTTGCGCGCGCTTCAGTTCCTGCTCATCTTTAAAGAATATGTTCCAGTGTTCCATAGAGAAGAGCTCCATGCTCATGCTGGCCAGTTCGGCGATCTCCATCGGATATTCTTTGAAAGAAGATAATGACAGCGGATGCGACAGGAATGAATGAACCGCATGGCCACCTTCGTGCATCATAGTGATCACATCGCCCATGGTGCCCGCGGCATTCATAAAGATGAATGGCACCCCTGTTTCTGCCAGCGGGCAGTTGTAGCCACCCGGCGCTTTGCCCTTCCTGCTTTCGAGGTCGAGGCGCTGTATCTGTTTCATGGTTTGCAGGCAACCGGCAAAGTAAGGGCTCAGCTTACTGAAAGCTTCTATTGCTTTATCGGTCAGTTCCTTTCCGTCTGTGAAAGGGTGCAGCGGTTCTGTTCCTACCGGTTCCGCGTCACTATCCCACGGGCGCATCACATCTACCCCAAGCTTTTGCTGCTTGTGCCTCACCAGCATTGCCTGGAGTGGTAGGATATGTTCGCGCACAGCATTGTGAAAGGCGAAACAATCGTCAACCGTATAATCGAAACGGCCAAGCTCGCGGAACTTATAATCGCGGTAGTTCTCAAAACCGGCATTGACCGCTACCTGCTGACGGAGGGCCAGCAACTTATCAAACAGCTCATTCAGTTTATCTTTATCCAGCAGGCGGCGTGCCGAAATCTTCCTGAATACTTTTTCACGAAGTTCACGATCAGGGTTGTGGAGGAACTTTGCGGCCTGCTGCAATGTATATTCCTTACCATCCACCTCTACCGACATAGCCCCGGAGATGACACCGTACTGCTGTGCCAGCAGGTTCATATCGGCCTGTAGCTGAACGTTAGCCTCGCGATATAGCTTTGCGGCATTATCCACACTCCTGAGATATGGAAAGAAAATATTATTGTCCAGCTCCTTAGTATAAGGACAATCGAGCAGCTTCTTGTTCAGCTCAAAACTGTACGGCTTGATCCGGGGTTCTATTTCCATACAGAAATAAGTGAACGCCTCCTCATATGATTTGTTTGTTGTATCGCAGGTCATATTGATCTGTCGCCAGCAGGCATCTTCACTCACTACCGCTTCCAGCTCGCTGATATCTTCCAGCCATTTTTCCAGTTGCTCCTTATTATCTATTGTTCTTGTTTTCAGATCCTCATAGTAAGGTTGAAGGTGATCCCAGTCGCTCACTTTGAAATCTGCGGGTAAGAATTTCCTTTCTTTTTGTATCAGTGGTTCAAAAATTCTGTTCATTGAAATGTTTTTGCGGCTGCAAAATACGTTTACTGTATAAATCCCCGCCCGGTTTCCATTATTTTAACTTACCATATATGTAAACATAACGCATGCGACACCCCAATAAGACATTGCACATTATCAAATGTTTACTTTACTGTGAACCGGGTATCAGATTTTTGTAAAAATCCATCAAAATTCATTGATTTTCAATGCCTAAAATAGATGGAATATTAATTAACACTATATCTATAAAAGTGATGGCAGAACAGGAGAATTCCATTTTTTTCCTAGCGTTTAGGATGCTACATTTGTGTCAAGTTGTGAATTTAATGGGTTAGTAAGTGAGAGCTGCCGGATTCCTCCAGCGGCTCTTTTCTTTTCCCCCAACCCCTAAAGGGGAGCCTTCAAAGATCTCATTCTACACTACACGATAAATTTTTATTTGCACGAACAAAGTTTGTTGTGATCGTTTCGTGCAACATCAATATCATTCATTAGGAATGGTGTTGTGTATATTTGTTACTCACAAAAAAATTCTCCCATTCAGGGGATGGCGATATGGCGAAAATAAAATCAGCTTTCTTTTGTCAGCAATGCGGATATGAAACTCCGAAGTGGACCGGTAAGTGTCCATCATGCGGCGCATGGAATTCTTTTGTGGAAGAAGTAGTGCAACGCGATGACAAAATAAGACCTGAGACGCTGACCTGGGAAGATGACAACAAAGAAAAAAGAAAAGCGCACAAACTGGATGAAGTTGTTCAGACACAGGAAGCGCGAATGATATCGCCGGATACAGAACTGAACCGTGTGCTGGGCGGCGGCATGGTGCCGGGCTCTGTGATACTGGTAGCCGGAGATCCGGGTATCGGCAAGTCAACCTTGTTCCTGCAACTGGCATTATCGTGGAAGAATATCACAACACTATATGTGTCGGGGGAAGAAAGCGCGCAGCAAATAAAACTACGTGCCGACCGTGTGGGCATCAGGAACGATAAATTGTACCTGCTCACAGCCACAGATACCAATACGCTGTTCCAGGAGGTGAAGAAAGTGCGCCCGCAACTGATGATCATTGATTCTATACAGACGCTGGAGTCGCCATATGTAGAATCTGCAGCCGGTAGTGTGTCGCAGGTGCGCGAGTGTGCAGCCGAACTGCAACGTTTTGCAAAAGCCACTAATATTCCTGTCTGCATCATTGGCCATATCACTAAGGAGGGATCTATAGCCGGCCCCAAAGTACTGGAGCATATGGTAGATACGGTACTGCAGTTCGAAGGTGACCGCCACTATGCCTACCGCATATTACGTACCCTGAAGAACAGGTTCGGGTCCACATCAGAGCTGGGCATCTACGAAATGGTGACACAGGGTATGCGCCCGGTGAGCAACCCATCTGAAATATTATTATCCCAGCACAATGAACCACTGAGCGGTATCGCCATCGCCGCTACTATGGAAGCATCCCGTCCGCTGATGATAGAGGTGCAGGCACTGGTGACACAGGCAGTATATGGCACACCGCAGCGCACGGTTAGCGGCCTGGACCTGAGAAGGTTGCAACTGCTGCTGGCCGTATTGGAAAAACGTGGCGGCTTCCATTTCGGATCAAAAGATGTATTTGTGAACATAGCCGGCGGACTGAAAATAGAGGACCCGTCCATAGAACTGGCGGTAGTATGCTCATTATTATCTTCTTACGAAGACAAGGCATTACCATCTAATATATGCCTGGTAGGTGAGATAGGCCTGAGCGGAGAGATAAGAGCAGTGAACCGGATAGACCAGCGCATAGCCGAAGCCGATAAGCTGGGTATGGATGTGATCTTCATCCCCAAGGCCAATGCCAAGGGACTGAACTTAGGCAACTACAAGATACAGGTGAAGACGGTGAATAAGGTGGAGGATGTGTATAAGATGTTGTTTTAGTTTCGTTTAGACACTGCGATCCTCGGCATCTACATTCTGGCAAAAGCGACAAGAGTTGTTATATCTCCTGCATCTGCCAGCTTTACGGCAGAGAGGTAATTGGTTCTCGCATCTCCCGACCTCGCAAGGTCATTGCCACCCCAACTGAAAACTTTTCCGTTGAAGATATGCTCTATGATCACATCCGCCATCAACCTGGAATGCCGGCCGTTACCATTGGCAAAACAATGAATGCTCACTAACCGGTGTTTAAAACGGATGGCTGTTTCTTCATTGGAGTATATGTTATGTTGTACCCAATACTTGCAGTCGTCCAGCAATATTCTCAGCTCTTGCGGTATCTCATACTTATCTACACCGATGTTTTTGTTTGTCTTCCGGAATTGCCCCGCCCATCTCCAGACGTGGCCAAACATTCTTTTATGAAGTGTGCGTATGAAATCTTCTGTTAGTACATCATCTGCCGGAAATTTTCTTCTCAGCAACCATAACATGGCCTGCTGGATATTTTCCTGTTCGAACTCATCGAGTTCCTCACGCGTTGTAACAGAGCGGATAAGAAGGCCCTCTTTTTCGTCTTCATCAAGAGGTGTTTGCCCATATTCATAAGTCAATTCTAATCCCATAAATATCTCGGCATTTCTCTTGTCAGCTCTTCTGCCAGCTCATCAATGGCACGCGCTATCCTGTCTGCTGAATTTTCCTGTCCTTCAAGTTTCATAGAAGCGGACGTACGGCTAACTATTTGCGTGGCCACTTCTCTTGCGCGTTGCGCTATCATCTCCTGTATTGAACCACCTTCCGGTACAAAACCATAGACCAGCCGCATATTCATTGCCCTTGCCGCTTTTTCCAGCGCGTCCAGCGAAACAGTGCCCTGTTTTTCTCTCGCCTCCAACTCCTTTACACTTTGCGCTGTTATATGAAGCCGGTCACCTAATTGCCGCAATGACATTTTCATTCCCGACCGTATAGCATGCACCCATCCGTCAGAAGGGCGCTGCACCTCTCTCAACATATCAAAAGCATGTAGCTTCTTATCTACCTGCTCGATCACAAGGTTATGTTTACGACGATTCATAAAGCTAAAGCCTTAAAATTATATACAAAAATAAGGCTTTAGTCTGAAAATATAAATAAATATTCAAGCTAAAACCTTAAAATTATATAAAATATCAGGCTATAGCCTTAATTTATGCTATAAATCCCTCTTTGATGGCTTTCTCCTCATTTCCTTCTTCATTCCTTCCTTCTTCTTGCTGTCCAGCCGTTTCTCTTTCGATTCCTTTGTTGGCTTTGTTGCTTTACGTTTCCTGGGCCTGATCAGGCTGCGGCTCACTAATCCCATCAACTTTTCGCGGGCTATTTCTTTATTCTCCAGTTGTGAGCGGGTATCAGCGGCCTTTACCTGCAACTCGCCATCCTTGTTGATACGCGCCGCAAGCTTTTCGGCGATCAACGATTTTTCGTCGGGGGTAAAGAAACGCGACTCCGCGACCATCCACAGTGCCTCTACCATGGTCTCCACCTTGTTCACGTTCTGACCGCCCTTGCCGCCGCTGCGTGCTGTCCTGTAATATATTTCGGATGAAAAATCGATCACGATACAAAAATAAGAGCCTTGTGATAAACATCAGAGTCCGGATGGCTGCTAATGTTGCTCCACACCCTTTTTTGTCATATCCACCTGCTTCCAATGATCGCCTGCCTGGTATAGCAACATATAATCAGCGGCCGGTTTCTTAAGTATCAGCATATATTGATGCCCGGGATCTGTGAGGTCCACTTTGTAATCCTCATTCTCATAACTATGCCCGCCCCTTGTCTCAAACCACCACCAGGTACCCCATTGGTTCAGGGTCACCTGGATGGTACTGTCGCTCATCACTACGGCATGGGCGCCATCATCCGGCGTGACCATGTTGTATGACAGCACATCAAACACCGTGTTCCTGATCGGCTTATCGGGGTATAGCAGGTCGTGCATCAGCTTGAACTCGCTGTTCCGCTCTGAGCCTATCATGGCTACGCCGTGCATATTTTCCGGCAGGTTAAGGAGGAGTATCTTCTTATCTCCCGCCTCCGGCAGCCCTGTAAGCAGGCTGCTGATCACTTTTTCCGACTTGCCCCAATAGCGGCTTACCTGTATGGCAAAACGAAGATTGCCCGATATCAGTGCCAGCAACAATACTATCCGGACGCTGGCGCGGGGTATCATGATTACCCACAAGCCCACAAGCATATATAGAAACGCGGCAGTGAAATAAGTATAACGGTCGAACACTACCAGCAGGCCATCACTGAACCAGACCGGGATAAGCAACACTAAAGTGATACCGGCGAGCACATAGAGCAATGCCGCCACCCGGCCATTGCCACTCATCTTCCTGAACCCGGCCACAATGTATAGCAGTGCAGCAATAGCGATACCCCAGAAAACAATGATACCGCCGGTGCCTTCGCACACATCATAAACATCCTGCCGGGTCTTCTCGTCGAAGAACCGGCCAACGAACAGCAGGTGGAACAGATATTTTGCGGGCTTACCAAAACTATGGAACGTTACCGATGTGATGGTGGTACTGCCTACCCTCGATACCCAGCCGCCGTACAGAGCGCGGAAAGCCAGTAACCTGAGCAGGAAGATACCGAACATAGGTACAACGAACAACGGAATGGCCGGACGCACGCGATAACCCGCGTCAACCGAACGATAGAAGAGCACCACAGCCAGCACAAGCCATGGTGTAATGTAAAATACCTCCAGCGAGAAGGCAGACAACAGGTACAGCAAGCCGGCATACAGGGCAAACTTTCGCTCGCCCGCCACCATGAAACGCTGTACAAGCAATAGAATAAGCAGTATGAACAGAAGCCCCTGCAAGAAGTGAAATGCGGGCTCCCATACAATGACCTCCGACATATATGGCGACACACAGTATAATACCACACCTGCGAGCGGTGCAGAAACCACATCTTCAGCCCCGGCATCTTTCAGCAACCGGGTACAGAAGACGTAGGCGAGACACACATTGGCCGCGTGCAGCGTAATGAACAGCAGGTGCCACAACCAGGCGTTGGTACCAAACAGCTTGTAGAAAACATAAGTGGCTAATTGTGTGAACTGGTACAGACTCTTGGCCTGGTAGTTGGTACGGTTGATATGCTCGGAGAAACTATGATTCCTGACCTGGTCGAGCCAGCCGGTGAAATCGGTAACGAAGCCGGCCTTTGCAGCCGGGAAATAAAGCGCGAAAAGAAAACACCAGACAATACCGAACAACAGGCCGGTAGGTATTTGTTTGTATTTGGAAAACCTGTCGGTGAACAACGCTAATGTATATGGAAACAAATATAGCCCATATGTGTCAGAAGAAAGTTAAAGCCAATGGCAATTGATCAAATATCTGTAATTTCATATCCGGAAAAGCACCACTATGGCCACCAAAACATACAAAGCCTCCATACTCGTAGCTGAAGATGAAGAAAGCCTGCGCGAAGGACTGAAACTGAACCTGGAAATGGAAGGTTATGAAGTGACCACCGTGGACAATGGCCCCGGCGTCATTAAGATGGTGAAGAACGAATATTTCGACCTCATCGTTCTTGATATCATGCTTCCTGATATGGATGGCATCACCGTATGTGAGACCATTCGCATGCAGCATAATGATGTGCCGATAATGTTCCTCTCTGCCCGCAATACCGGCGCAGACCGCGTGGAGGGCCTGAGGAAGGGAGGCGACGACTACATGACCAAGCCGTTCAACCTGGAAGAACTGCTGCTTCGTGTTGACAAGCTCATCACCAAGAATAAGAAGATCAAAGAGCCTTTAGCCGTAGGAGACACCTACGAGTTTGACGGCTGTAAGATAGACTTCGCGGCGCATGAGTGCCTGGATAAGAACAAACAGAAACAGGAACTCAGCAAAAAAGAGGCGGCATTATTGAAATTGCTGATAGAGCATGAGGGCGACGTGGTATCGCGCGAGCAGATATTACAGATAGTATGGGGCTACAATGTCTATCCCACTACACGCACTATTGATAATTTCATTCTCAACTTCCGTAAATTCTTTGAAAAGGATAGCCGCAACCCGAAACATTTCCATTCCATTCGCGGCATAGGGTATAAGTTCACGAAATAACCATTACCAGGCAAGATCGGGATCTGTATTTTCCGCGGCTTTGCGGTGCGCGTGACGGCTTTCTATCTTTTGCAACTGCCGGTCGTAGATAAGCGTGGCGATGTGTTTGGCTATCTCCTCGCTCTGCTGCGCCTGGTGCAGTTTCCTTTCAGAGATATCGAGACGATACATGAGCTGGTAAAATGCTTCCGGCCCTTTCTCCAGGTAGGCGATAAGCCTTTCCTCCAGCATAGCGATAATGGCCTCTTTAGATAAGGTAGGTGGTAAACGGATACCCCACTCCTGCTGTAACGCTGCTGCAGTTTCTGTGATCATGTTATCTGCCATACGTACTGTTTTTATCTATAGTAAAAATAATACAGTTTTCCTGAAGATATACCACTGCATGATTATGATCATGAAAAAAAATTGCCGCTTATCCAGCGACAATCAACTATCATTTTCCCGGCTACAATACTCAGAACATCCTGATCTTATCCATCACCAGGTTCCTGACATCTGCAAGGGCTATACGCTCCTGTGTCATCTCATCGCGGTAACGGATGGTAACCGTTTGGTCTTCCTTGGTCTGGTGATCTATGGTAATGCAGAAAGGCGTACCTATCGCATCCATCCTGCGGTAGCGCTTACCAATGCTGTCCTTCTCTTCATAGAAACACTTGAAGTAAGGCTTGCACTGGTCTATCAGTTCTCTTGCTATCTCCGGCAGGCCATCTTTCTTGGTCAGCGGCAGTACTGCCAGCTTTACCGGCGCCAGCATAGGCGGCAGGCTCAGTACCACGCGGCTGTCCTGTTTTTCCGGAGTGCTCAGGTCTTCTTCCTTGTATGCTTCGCTCAGCAGCATCAGTACTGTACGGTCGAGGCCTATGGACGTCTCTACCACATAAGGCACATAGTGCTGGTTGATGTCTGTATCGAAATAAGTCAGCTTCTTCCCGCTGAATTGCTGGTGGTTCTTCAAGTCGAAGTCAGTACGGCTATGAATACCTTCCACTTCTTTGAAGCCCATCGGGAAGTCGTACTCAATGTCACAGGCCATGTCTGCATAGTGCGCCAGTTTCACATGGTCGTGGAAACGGTAATGATCGGGAGATATGCCCAGGCTCAGGTGCCACTTCATGCGTGTCTCCTTCCAGTATTCATACCATTCTTTTTGTGTGCCCGGCTTCACGAAGAACTGCATCTCCATCTGCTCGAACTCGCGCATACGGAATATGAATCCTCGCGCTACTATCTCGTTGCGGAACGCCTTACCTACCTGCGCGATACCAAACGGCAGCTTCATGCGGCCGGTCTTCTGCACGTTCAGGAAGTTCACAAAAATACCTTGTGCAGTCTCCGGACGCAGGTAAACGACATTGGCTTCATCAGCCACAGAGCCCATCTCAGTTGAGAACATCAGGTTGAACTGGCGCACATCGGTCCAGTTACAGGTATCACTTACGCCGCACTTTATCTTGTTACTTTCTATCAGTTGCTTCAGGCCGGCAAAATCATTGTTCGCAAGCAGCGCATCCATCTGCGCAAGTAAAGCATCTCCCTTTTCCTTGTCCAGTGTTTCAGCAAAGCCCTCTATCAGGTGATCTACACGGTAGCGCTTCTTGCTGTCCTTGTTGTCGATCATCGGGTCGCTGAAGTTGTCCACGTGTCCGCTTGCCTTCCATGTAGTAGGGTGCATGAATATAGCCGCGTCAATGCCCACTATATTATCCTGCATCTGCGTCATACTGCGCCACCAGTAGTCGCGGATGTTCCTTTTCAGTTCAGCACCCAATTGGCCGTAGTCATAAACAGCGCTGAGGCCGTCATATATTTCACTCGACTGAAAAACGAAACCGTATTCTTTACAATGCGCAATAATGTTTTGCAGCTTAATATCATTTGCCATAACGGGGGCAAAAATAGGTTAATTAGTTAAATGGTTAATTGGGGCACATGCCGGTGCACAGTTTATTCGCATCAATTACGTTTATTGTTCATGTTTTTAAAACCGTTCGCCCATACCCAGCCCGAAGAGGGCGTAGTCGTATATGGCAGGGTCCCGGGGGTTTAGTGCCCGCAACTGTTCGGTCAGTGCCATGGCATTCCTCCAGTTCGACTTTGCATCCGGCAGCAATTCCAGCCGCTCTGCTACCCGCGCCACATGTACATCCAGCGGACAGATCAGTTGCTTTGGCTTTATCTTCTTCCATATCCCAAAGTCCACTCCCGCATTGTCCTTACGCACCATCCAGCGCAGATACATATTCAAGCGTTTGCAGGCAGAGTTGCGCTCGGGGGTAGAGATGTGTTTCCTTGTCCGCACGGGGTGCTCTATTGAAAAGAAATAGTTGTGAAAATGTATCAGCGCCTGCTCCACCGTTTCCTCGTTGTAATTCTTTCCGGGCACAAAAGCGTCTTCCAATGAATCATACCTCCTGTAGTGGTGCTGCAGCAATGAGATAAAATACAACAGGTCGGTAGCATTGAAGGTGCGATGCGCAAAATGGATGAACCCCTTTAGTTCTGACTCGTGATGATGAAAAATAAAATCGTGTGGCGCGTTGTCCATCCAGCCCATCAGCTTCCTGCAATTATTGATGATGGTGGTCCTGTTGCCCCAAGCCAGTACAGCGGCAAAAAGCCCCGCTATCTCTATGTCCTGTTTCTTCTTAAAGGAATGTGGTATGCAGATGGGATCTTTTTCTATGAACGAGGGCTGGTTGTATAACACAACTTTACTGTCAAGAAATTTCTTCAACCCTTCCATACATCCAATATACGGCTTTCTAAAACACCTCCCCGAGGTTCACGAACAGGCCACCCGACCCATTGAGCCCGAAGCCATAGTCAATAGCCACACTGGCCTTCGAGAATTTGTTCAGCTTTAACCGGAGCCCCGCTCCCCATCCCGGCGCTATCACCTCAAACTTACCGGAGGACAGTTCCGTGAACGACTCTGCATTCGCAAAGATCACAGCGCCCAGCAGCCCGTTGGCAGTGATGCCGAACCGGTATTCACCTTCCGCATACACCATGTTCTTTCCCCGGAAACGTCCCTGCACATAACCACGGCCCGTATTGCTATACGGGTCGCCGCCGGTGTTAGGCATCATCAGGTAAGGCGGATCACCGCTCAGTGTCAGCCAGTCATAGTTCCAAAAAGCAAGTATGTTCTTAGAACCTTCAGGAAAATGGAAATACTTTCTCAGGTCCACCATAAGCGAGCGCCATGTGGTGCTGTTGCCCAGTATCTTCAGGTTGGGGCGATAGATGACATTCACAAATCCACCATTGTCAGGATTGATGGAGTTCTTCCTGGAGTCATACAGGAAGTTAAAGGTCACGCCCGATGTCAGCTCGGTATTCTGCAAACCATATTTTTGAAAATCGGTCACCACCCCGGCCGGCGGATTCAGTTCTTGTATATTCCAATAGTAATCAAGATTATACCCTATGCCGGCATAAAAAGATGTGGCCAGCTCCCGGAACACCGTCTGGCGAAAACGTAAGGCCGAATAATCTATCAGGTAGCCGTCCGCAAACGCCGTGTATCCGCCGATACCGTAGGTATAGGTCGGGAACTTCAGGTAGCGCCAGTCTGTAACGAAGTTCCACTTATTGCCCTTCGTCCATATGTTGCTTTGCAGCGGAAGAATGATCTGGTTCCTGACCGTATAAGTAAAACTTGTCTGCAGCGAGGAAGTATTGGCATCCGGGCCGGTACTGAAAGCCGCATTGGCTACCACAACTCCGGCAAGGCTCGTCTGCAAGGTGTAGCCAGCAGCGGGCGCCACCGACAAATGTATCTTCGAGGCTCCTTCTCTAGAGGTATCTGCTTCACGAGGTTTTTCATTCTTCAGCAGCTTCATCAGCAGATCTATCATGTCTGTTTCCTGCACATGATCCTTCTCTCCGCCTTTTGCCACAGTCGAATCTGCAGTGCCGTTCTGAGCCTGCGCAAAAGCGTTAAAAGATGAAAGCAACCACATGAGCAATGTAGCCACCTGTACTGATCGTTTCAAAAAGCCTTGTTTTTCTCCTGTGATGCTTATCCTGTTCTGGTATTCCGGCCGGGTTTTGACTGTTTCGGGGGGCAAAGGTTAAAACATAAAACTAAAAATATTCACAAAAAGAAAGCCCCTACTGATATAGTAAGGGCTTTCAGAAAAATATATTTCGACACTAGCGTGCGTTCGCGCTGATATATTCGTTCAGTTCGGTCTTGCTGGCATCAAAGCTGAACACCTGTCCCACCTTGAAGTAGTTGCCCTGGTCTGTGGTCTTGTGGTAGGCAGCCTTTGCAAAGTCGAGCTTCGAAGCTTCGAATCCGAACTGGCGGCACATATCCATTACCTGGTCTGTTGTCAGGCAGTTAGAACTCAGTATAGCCTTTGCTGTTGACAGCTTGGTCTCTTCAAAGCTGGCGGCTGTTACTGTAGCCTTTGCCGACTTATAGCTCTGCCAGTCCATAGGGTAAGAACAGCCCTGCTGACGTACAGCCTGCTGTGGAGGTGGCGCCTGCTGGTAGCTGTTATCAGAGTATGTAGTAGTTGTAGTCGTAGTGGTCTGCTGTTGTACGCTCATGTTAGGATCATTGAAGCTCACATTCATATTCACGCCACCTACGCTGCCGCCTATGGTCACCGAACCATTGCCCATACCCGGATTAGTGGTAGTAGTGGTTGTCTGGGTTACAGTGGTTGATTGTGCCGGAGCAGGATCGCCATAATGCATCACGTACATATCAGGAGGAGCTACATAGTTCACCGGAACAGGTGTAGCGCCGAAATAGCGCATCTTCAGTTCTCCATCCTTTGTCTTTTTGATCTTGTAGGTTACCTCTGCAAACTGCCCTGTAGCCGCATCCTTGGTGGGGATATTCTTGCTTATCTCACCCTTAGACTGGTCTTCAAATATGACCTTGCTATTGTAAAATTCGTTAGGAAGACCATCAACACGTACGTTGGTCTGTGGAGTAGGGTTTTGCTTTACGCCATTCAGAATGAGATAGAATTTATCCCCATCTTCAGAGAAGACGGTGATACAGCCCTGACCAAATGAGAACAGCGGCGCAAGCACTACTGCAAATAATAAGGCAAATTTAAATTTCATACATATAAATTTTGTGCGACAAAAATAGTGAAATTTTATTACTTATCGTAACATAAGCCTGAATATCAATACCCATTAATAAAATAAGCTTGTGCGGCCACACATGGGCGTATCATGACCTGTTCCTCAACTGCTCCCATTCATAACGGGTTATGCGGAACAGGTCGAACTTCTTACCCCTGAAATCGGCGTGGTTATCTGCCAGGCGCATTCCATTGCGCATGGCAACCATCTTAGATTTGAAATTCAACGGATGTATTATGGATACCAGGGAGTCCGCCACCCTGTTCTCAAAAGCATATTCCCGAAATGCATGAGCCGCTTCACTGGCATAGCCCATACCCCAGTACTGTCTTAGTAAGTGATACCCTATCTCTACTTCATTATTGCCACTCACCTCTTGTTGCAGCAATCCGCACATACCAACAAACTCACCGGTTTCTCTATTGATAAGTGCCTGCAATCCATACCTATCTTCCCGGTATCTCCGCGTAGTGAAGTCTATCCACTCTTGTGCCATCTCTTCAGGGGTCTTGCCTTCCATTGCGGTAAATTCCGTGGCCACTTCATCGCGGCAATACCCCAACCACACAGATACATCAGCCTGCGTAACAAACCGTGTAACAAGCCTTGGTGTTTCTATGCCGTCGGTGTATTGCATATGTAGCTAAATTATCCCGTCACGTTTATTGGATCGCCTTCCGGCAACTTGAAAATAAACCGTTCATCATACGAAATATTGAACTTATCCAGCATTGTCCGGTATTCATCCAGGAAAGATACCTTTTGGTGGTGCTCCTGTTGATTGCCGATATACCTCACAACACTATCTACCTGCGATCTGGCATAACTGAATGCACCATATCCCTCCTGCCACTGGAATTTAGATCTCGTTAGTATTTCCTTGTTCACAAATTCAGAAGAGTCCCCTTTAACAAGCCGCATCAACTCTGAAATTGATTGGTTAGGATTCAATCCCACAAACAGATGCACATGGTCGGGCATATTATTAATGGCTATCACTTTATGTCCGTTGTTCTGTACTGTTCCGGTAATGTATTTACGCAAACGTTCATCCCAATCCGGGTGCAATAAAGACGCACGGAATCTTGGAGCAAAAACAAATTGGATATACAATTGGGTAAACGTATTGGCCATAGCATAAATTTAATACAAATTATCAATTACCTATAAGGGTAGCCCCTACGGGGCAAAGGAATGGTTCGTTCACACATATGCTACAACCGTGTAGCCCCTCCGGGGCAATTCTATTTTGGTCTATCTTCAGTTTTATATACCTAACGATAACCCCGAAGGGGTTAGCCGTTTGTAGAAACAATATCAATGAAGGCAATCATTGCCCCGGAGGGGCTACCTGTTTGTAGATACAACATCAAATGGGCACCCTGTTCCGTAGGAGCTACCCGGGTTGTGGGTTGTGCACCATTAAAGATCACCGTGTCAATCTATGACAACGATCATTGCCCCGGAGGGGCTACCTGTTTGTAGATACAACATCAAATGGGCACCCTGCCCCGTAGGAGCTACCCGGGTTGTGGGTTGTGCACCATCAAAAGATCACCGCGTCAATCTATGACAACGATCATTGCCCCGGAGGGGCTACCTGTTTGTAGATACAACATCAAATGGGCACCCTGCTCCGTAGGAGCTACCCGGATCAGATGAAATGACAAACAAAAAGCCGCCAACAAGTGGCGGCTTCTGTATAACCAATTAACCTATTTATCAATTCGCCTGTTAACTGCATCCTGTTGTAGTGCCGCAGTTAGGGCACATATAGCATGTGCCATTTCTCAGTGTTATGTTGCCACAATTGCGGCATACCGGCGCATCGGCGCTGGTGCCCATCAGCTTCTTCACATCAGCGCTGTTCTGTGCAGATACACCTACTGCTGTTGGTGCCATATTGTTCTTTGTCTTCTGTGCCGGTGGCGGGGTCTGCGCCTGTGGTGCCGTTACACGCACCTGCGACAGCTCCTGTTGCTGTGCCTGTACCTGCTGCAGATGAGGGAGCCTGTTCGGGTCCTGTACATGTACCAGGTCATCGCGGTCCAGGTATTCATATGCCAGCAGGCGGAACACGTAATCCAATACCGATGTCGCATTCTTGATGTTCGGGTGATCTACCATGCCGGCAGGCTCAAAGCGGCTGAAGATGAACTTGTCCACATATTCCTCCAGTGGCACACCATATTGCAGGCCTACTGATATCGCAATGGCAAAGCTGTTCAGGAGGCTGCGCATTGTAGCGCCTTCCTTGGCCATGTCTATGAATATCTCGCCCAGCGTTCCGTCTCCGTACTCACCAGTACGCAGGAAGATCGCCTGTCCTCCTACCTTGCCCTTGATGGTATATCCACGGCGTTTGGCCGGCAACTGCTTGCGCTCTACTATGCGGCTCAGCTCACGTTTCAGTTGCGTATCGGGGCTCGCCTGCACACGCCTGTTCACTTCCTCCAGCAGTTCGTTCACGGTCAGCGTGCTCAGATCCACTATCTGGCTCGATTCGGCAACTGCTGCTTCATCCTTGGTCTCTTCTTTCTTCTTCTTATCGCTCTTATTGCTCAGCGGCTGGCTCAGTTTAGATCCGTCGCGGTACAATGCGCAGGCCTTCAGTGCCAGCTTCCAGCTCAGGTAGTAGCAATCCTTTATCTCTTCCACTGTTGCCTCGTTCGGCAGGTTGATGGTCTTGGATATCGCGCCGCTGATGAAGGGCTGCACAGCGCCCATCATGCGTATGTGGCCATGCGCGTGTATATAACGCTCGCCCTTCTTACCACATTTGTTGGCACAATCGAACACAGGCAGGTGCTCTTCTTTAAGATAAGGAGCGCCTTCCACCATCATGGTACCGCAGGCGTAATCATTTGCGGCATCTATTTCGGCATCAGAGAACCCGAGTGATTCCAGCAGGTTGAAGTCCGGGGCAAAATACTGCTCCGGTGTAAAGCCGATGCGCTTAAGGCACTCCTCGCCCAGCGTATATACGTTGAACACAAAGCCGATCTCAAACGCGCTCTCAACCGCTGTGTCCAGCTTCTTCAGCTCCTCGGCAATAAATCCTTTCTCACTGAGGCTCTGGTGGTTGATGAACGGAGCTCCGGCAAATGTACCGTGGCCCTTTGCGTACTTAACTATCGCATCCGACTGCTCGGCGCTGTAGCCCAGCTTTTTCAGCGCGGCCGGTATTGACTGGTTGATGATCTTGAAATAACCACCACCCGAAAGTTTCTTGAATTTTACCAATGCGAAGTCCGGCTCCACACCTGTGGTATCGCAATCCATGACCAGGCCTATGGTGCCCGTAGGCGCTATCACGGTAGCCTGCGCATTGCGGTAGCCATATTGCTCACCCAGCTTCACTGCTTCATCCCATGCCTTGGTGGCAGCGCGTAGCAGGTAGTCCGGGCAATACTTGGCATTGATGCCCATTGGCTTTATCTGCAGGTGCTCAAACGCGTCAGATGCGTCGTAGGCGGCAGCGCGGTGATTGCGCATCACGCGCAGCATGTGTTCTTTGTTCTCCTGGTAGCGTGGGAACGCGCCCAGGCTCGCAGCCATTTCCGCCGATGTCTTGTAGGCAACGCCGTTCATAATGGCCGTGATGGCGCCGGCTATACCACGGGCTTCTTCACTGTCATACGGAATGCCGCTCACCATCAGCATAGAGCCGAGGTTGGCGTAGCCGAGGCCCAGCGTGCGGTAGTCATAGCTCAGTTGCGCTACTTCCTTCGAAGGGAACTGTGCCATAAGCACGGATATTTCGAGCACTACCGTCCACAGGCGGGTCATGTATTCAAACCCTTCCACATCAAACGTGCTGGTCTCTTCATCAAAGAAACGGCGCAGGTTCAGCGAGGCAAGGTTACAGGCTGTATTATCCAGAAACATGTACTCTGAACAAGGGTTGGAAGCCCTTATCTTACCACCTTCAGGGCAGGTATGCCACTCATTGATGGTCGTGTCATATTGCGTACCGGGATCGGCGCAACGCCATGCGGCATAGGCTATCTTCTCCCACAGTTCCTTTGCCGGGATAGACTTCATCACCTTGCCGGAGCTGCGAGCGGTCATTTCCCAATCGGTATTATTATCCAGTGCACGGAAGAAATCGTTCGGCACACGTACAGAGTTATTAGAGTTCTGGCCCGACACTGTGCGGTAGGCATCTCCTTCATAATCTGAAGAATAACCCGCTGCTATCAGCGCGGCCACCTTCTTTTCTTCTTCCACTTTCCAGTCAATGAAGTCGATCACTTCAGGGTGGTCGAGGTCAAGGCATACCATCTTGGCGGCACGGCGTGTAGTGCCCCCGCTCTTGATAGCGCCCGCAGCGCGGTCTCCTATTTTCAGGAAACTCATCAGGCCGCTGGAAGTACCGCCGCCACTCAGCTTCTCACCTTCTGCGCGGATATTGGAATAGTTGGTACCAACGCCTGATCCGTATTTGAAGATACGGGCCTCACGCACCCACAGGTCCATGATGCCGCCTTCATTCACCAGGTCATCGTCCACACTTAGTATAAAGCAAGCGTGTGGCTGCGGGCGTTCATACGCGTTCTTGGAGCGTTCCAGCTTGCCGGTCTTAGGATCCACATAATAGTGGCCCTGCGCCTTGCCATTGATGCCGTAGCTGTTATACAAGCCCGTATTGAACCACTGCGGCGAGTTAGGCGCGCAGCTCTGCATCAGTATGCTGTACACCAGCTCGTCATAAAACACCTGGGCATCATTCTTGGTGGCAAAATAACCGTAGTTCTCGCCCCATGTGCGCCAGCAATGGGCAAGGCGGTGTGCCACCTCTTTAATGGAAGTTTCTCGTCCCAGTGTACCATCGGCCTGGGGTACTCCGGCCTTACGGAAATATTTCTGGGCAAGTATGTCTGTGGCTATCTGCGACCAGTGTTTCGGAACCTCAACATTGGTCATTTCAAATACCTTTTCCCCATTCGGGTTGCGGATCACTGAAGTACGGTAATCGTACTCGAACATGTCGTAGGGGCTTACTCCGTCACGCGTATATTGGCGGCTGAATGCAAGTCCTTTTTTAGTAGCGGCGCTCATTTGGTATTATCGTTTACGAGTTAGTTTTAATTGTTTACAAGGATGTATCGTAGGGAGGACAGCTAAGTTATCATAAACATCCACTCGTCTTAAAACAAAGAACTAACACCCGTGTGGAAAACTCACGCATAACAGGCGGAGCTAATTATATGCGTTTTTGATTAATATTATTAACAATTTTCTTCTTGGATAACTCAATAAAATTACTATATTTTTTCTGCCCTGCCTGAGAAAAACTGTTAAATATTGAGGTGTTACCGCTTTATAAAATGCATGAATACTGTATCGTTCGCCAGCAGCGAACCGGCATATTTTGCACCCTCCCTTGTGAGGTGGCGGCAATCCTGTGAGATGAGTTTACATCCCGGTGTGAACACAGGAACCTTGCCATCCTTGTCTGCCAGCAATGCAAGCAGGTCCAGGTATTTTCCCGCAAGGCTGTCCCGTAATTGCAGGTTCACCGACACAATATCTTGTGTTACAGCGGTCCGCAGGTTGCAGCGCTCAGCAGCACTGTACCGGTTAAAAAAGATATCGTTGTTTCGCCCGAAATTCTTAGGCCCCACTACCAGCACTTTGCTCATTCCGAGATGGTGTGTAGTGCAGAATATCTTCAGGGAATATGCGCCCACGGGAGATCCGAAGATAACCTTGTCAGCCTGTGCCAGGAAACGGTCGAAGTCGGGAGCAGAGGCATAATGGGTATAACGCAGCTCCAGCGAATCGCCATAACCATTCTCCAGCAACATATTCACAAAGTCGCGCGCAAAGCTGTTGCCGATCACCAGCACTTTTTGCTTGTCCGGTGTTGTAAATGGCCTGTTCAGGGTGTCAACTGCTTTGTTGTATTCATTGTGCCAACCACTTGAATAGCGGGTGTTTTCAGAGATATTCAGTTCGGGTACAGGGCGCACCACACCAGCCCTTGCATAAAGCCGGTAGGCTGCTCCTGCAATGGCGAGCGACAGCACCACCATCAACGGGTAGAATACCTTGTGGCTTACGCGGCCCGGAGTCCGAAAAGGCTTTTCAATTACATAATACGTGATCACTGACAGCAAAAAGATCTGCAGGAACAGGCAGGTCAATAGCCACACTCCCGGCTCTTCAGATAATACAACACGGGCGTAGGCGAACACCACCTGGTGCCACATATACAAGCTGTAGCTGATCTTACCAATGAACGTCACAGCCCTGTTTCCGGCAATGTAGCCGGCAATGCCGCCATCATAGCTGTAGATAAAAAACCCGGTGAATACTGATATCAGCAAGTGGTGCATCACATTCTTATGTGGTTCTTTCACAAAAAAGAGCACAAGTATCAGCGCCAGCGAGATTAGTGGCAGGCCATACTTTCCTGCATTCTCCCGGGGCCGGAGATAGTAAACAAGTGCACCGATGGCAAACTCAAAGAAACGGGAGGTGACCATAAAGAAGTGCCAGGCATTGCGGTGCATATACAAGTTCGACACCAGAGACAAAAGCAGCAGTGTACTGAGTAGTATCAGCTTTACACCACGCGTCGCGTGGCGTGTAAGCAGCAGTATGAAGGGAAAAAGCAGGTAGAATTGCATCTCCACACCCAGGCTCCAGGTATGCATCAGCGGCTTGTATTCATTCACTATGTCCCAGTAGCCGCTCGTCAGGTACAGCAATAGGTTATTGGCATAAGCCAGTGTGGCTATCACAGACTGTCCCAGGTTTTCCAGGTGGTCGGGAAGAAACAGGAAGTAACCGGGTATCAGTGCCACCATGCTCATGAGCACTACCATAGGCGCGATCCTGCGCAGGCGACGATCATAAAATGCGGTAATGGAGAATGTGTCACCTCGCAGGCCTTCTTCAATTAATGACGTGATGAGGAACCCGCTGATGACAAAAAAAACATCTACCCCCAGGAAACCACTGCTCAACGATCCCGCATGAAACAACATCACTGCGATCACGGCAAAACACCGCAACCCGTCTATTTCCTTCCTGTATGCTACAGACATCAGCAACTAAAGTAATAAATGGCCTTTATCATTATATAATCTGGCATGAAAATTGCGCTATAATGTTGCCAAAACACAGTCATTCTTTCGAGGTTTATAAAATTGCACGGTGTGCAAAAAGTGAGTAATACCAATTGCACACTTCAAGATTGATTACCACAGAATTACGGTCAGAATTGCACACTTTGCCGGGTGAAAAAAGAAATTGCACACCGCCCGGCCAACCAATACATTATAATTAACTTATGAACGACCGAGCCAATTAAGTAAATTCAATTCTTTACATTATTTTTACCGCAAACTTTAATAAAAATGGAATTTCCGGGCAACTTACATTACACTAAGGATCACGAATGGATCAAAGTTGAAGGCAACATAGCAACTGTTGGTATCACAGACTTCGCTCAGCGCGAACTGGGAGATATCGTTTATGTGGACGTACCATCTGCCGGCAAGCCGCTGAGCGCCAACGAAGTATTTGGTACTGTAGAAGCAGTAAAGACCGTATCTGACCTGTATCTGCCGGTATCCGGCAAGATCGTAGAAGTGAACGGCAGCCTGGAAGGAAATCCGGAAAGCGTGAATAAGGACCCTTATGGTTCCGGATGGATGGTGAAGATGGAAATGTCTGATCCTTCTGAAGTGAGCGGCCTGCTGGACGCTGCTGCCTACAAGGCGCACATTGGCGAATAATGAAACGGATATTTACTCCGGGTTCACCTTATACTAAACAAGCAAGGTTCTTAGCGATGCTCTGGACCTTGCTTATTTTTATCGGTTGCTTCACCCCCGGCGCCGACCTGCCCAAAGTAGATGTGCCCCTTATAGACAAATGGACGCACTTCGTGATGTTCGGGCTGTTCACTTTCCTTTGGTTTTGCGCTTACCCTGTTATTACCGTAAGGTCCGTGCTTGCTATGTTCGGTATTGCTGCAGCATTGGGCACGTTCATAGAAGTGATGCAGGGGGTGCTCACCTTTCTGGGCCGCAGCATGGAGCTGATGGACGGCGTGGCAGATGCCATCGGCGCTATTCTTGGCATTGGCATATTTATAGTGGCCGCATTGTCTGTAAGGAATACAGCAGCTAAATAGCAGATCATCGCAGCAGCTAATTATTTCACAATACGCAGCTTGGCATAGTTGAGCATGATCTTCTTCACTCCATGCGAGCCGAAGTCTATACTGGCAATACGGTTGTTGGCGCCACCTTCTACGGAGAGTATATTGCCAAACCCGAACTTCTGGTGCTCCACTTTCATACCGGCCTCCATAGCGGCAACATCATCTGCAACAAAGTCGGCGGCAGGTGTATGTGCCGGTGGCGCGGAAGATGAGGCCGCCAGCTTATCTGCCAGCTTTTTCAGGGATGGCATCTTGTCGAACGGCTGATTGAGCATGCTGCCGAAACCACCCGCCGGTGGACGGTTGCTCGCCCCGGTGAATGTGCGGTCTATATGTGCCTGGGGTATCTCTTCAATGAAACGGCTGGGGTCGTTCTGCACCAGCGAGCCAAAACGATATCGGCTGTTGGCATAGGTCACCCACAGGCGTTCCTTGGCACGGGTGATGGCCACATAGAAGAGGCGGCGCTCTTCTTCCAGGTCGGCACGGTCATACAGGCTCATTGTGCTCGGAAAGAGGTTCTCTTCAAGGCCCACCGCAAACACACATGGGAATTCAAGTCCCTTGGCGGCATGTATGGTCATCAGCCTCACCTGGTCGGCATTTTCATCATTGCCCTGGTCGGCATCGGTGAGTAGTGTGATCTGCTGCAGGTAGCTGCCGAGGCTCTTATCAAGCAACTCGCCTTCTTCATCAGGGGTCTCGGTGAATTCCTTGATAGAGTTGAGGAGCTCCTGTACGTTCTCATAACGCGCGAGGCCTTCCACGCTCTTGTCGTTATACAGCTCCTGCACCAGGCCCGTATGCTTACCCACGGCAAAGGCGACATCGTAAGCATTCTGCTTCTCCAGCATGGTCTGGAAAGACTTGATCATGGTCACAAAGCCTTCCACCTGTGAGGATCGGACACCATTCTCCTGGTCTTCTATCACTTCCCAGAAGGTCTTGTTGAGCTGATCGGCACGAACGAGTATCTTTTCGATAGTGGTCTTGCCGATGCCGCGCGCGGGGTAATTGATGACACGCTTGATGTTCTCTTCATCACGCGTATTGACAATGACACGCAGGTAGGCAAGGTAATCCTTGATCTCCTTGCGCTGGTAGAAAGATATGCCACCCACCAGCTTGTACGGGATGTTCATGCGCCTCAGGCTTTCTTCAAATGATCGGCTCTGGGCATTGGTACGGTACAATATGGCAAAGTCCTTATTGGCATAGTGGTTGCGCATCTGCTGCTCCTTGATGGCATCTGCCACAAAGCGGCCTTCGTCATTATCGGTCATGGTGCGCGCCAGTATTATCTTGTCGCCGTTGGCATTACTTGTCCATAGCTCCTTGGGTATCTGGTTCTTATTATTACCGATAACGTTGTTGGCTACATTGAGTATGGTCTGTGTGCTGCGGTAGTTCTGCTCCAGTTTCACCACTGTTACGTCTTCATAGTCGTCCTGGAACTGAAGTATGTTCTGAACAGTAGCGCCGCGGAATGAATAGATGCTCTGGGCATCATCCCCCACAACACATATGTTCTCGTGGCGGGCACCCAGCATTTTGATGATCGCGTACTGCGCGAGGTTAGTATCCTGGTACTCATCAATGAGTATGTAGTGAAACCGGCCCTGGTACTTGGCCAGCGAATCGGGGAAGTGGGTAAGCAACTGATACATTTTCAGCAGCAGGTCGTCAAAATCCATAGCGCCGTTCTTGAAGCACCGCCTGGCGTATGCCTCATAGATATCGCCCATGCGCGGGCGGCCGCTACGGGCGTCTTCCTGCTGTATCTGTGTATCCTCTTTGTACATGGCCGGCTCATAAAGGCTGTTCTTAGCCGCGCTGATGCGGTTATATACAAAGGAAGGTTTGTAGTGCTTGTCATCAAGGTTCATCTCATTTACGATGCTCTTGATCACACTCTTGGCATCATCTGTATCGTAAATGGTGAAGTTGCTAGGATAGCCCAGCTTGGTAGCCTCTGCACGGAGAATGCGCGCAAACACAGAGTGGAATGTACCGATATACAGGTTGCGGGCCTCTGTATTTCCCAGGGCCTTTTCCACCCGTTCCTTCATCTCGGCAGCCGCCTTGTTGGTAAATGTGAGGGCAAGTATATTGAACGCATCCACGCCATTTTTCATAAGGTGCGCGATGCGTGTGGTAAGTACTTTGGTCTTGCCGCTGCCGGCGCCCGCTATGATCATGATCGGACCATCCCTGTGCTCTACGGCAATACGCTGCTGTTCATTCAGCCCTGCCAAATAATTCTGCATGGAGCAAATTTAGGGCTGTAAATCGGAATTGGTGAGCAAGCCGGAATATTGTGGATAAAATCAGGCTACAGGAGTTCGAAAGAATTGTAGAATTTCTCAATAGAAGGATTGCCTTCCTTCCCGGCCATATAACCCACCTGCAGGATGTAACACCTGCTGCCGATAAGGTATATGCGCAGGTCCATTATTGCCTTGCCCCTGGCGAAACTGATCTTGTAATGCCTGCCGGGATAATCTTTGAACGATACCGGCTCCTTTTTCAGCACTTCTCCGTTGACACCTGTCACAGAGTTGGCAAGTACATTGTCGAGGAAGGTATCTATACGGGCATCTTTGAAGTCAGAACTTACCCGGTCTGCCGGCTGATCGGAATAGGAGAGGCCGTAAAGAGAGTTATCATCTTTATCGGGCATACCATTATACATCAGCGCCTTCCATACCAGGCGCGGCGATGTATGTGTAGTATCTGTGCTGGCCTCGGGCTTCTTCGGAAAACTGATCCTGAATCCGGCCTCCTTGCTTTCCATCAGCAACCAATCGGGAGCTGAAAAGCTGCAAAACGTTAATACAGACAGCACCAGTAAACAGTATATCTTCTTCATGATCGCCAGATTGATGTTTAAAGTTAATTGTGTTTTTCTATTTTTAATACCACTCATGAAACGATGGCCCTTACATAATCCTTATTTCTGGGAGACCGCGCCGTTCTTTCGCATCCTGCTGCCTTTTGCCGCGGGCATATGGCTTTACGATGTGCATCCGATGTATGTTTTGCCGGCTGTCGTTGTCTCATTCCTTCTGCTGGCGCCGGCCATGCTTATGAACGGAGGAAGTGCTGTATTATCAGTGATACGGCTTATACTGCTGAATGTGTTCCTGTTCTTAGGCGGAATGACTGTTGCAGGGTACAACGATGCCGGAAATACACCCGATGACATCAGCCATTATGCCCCGGATACGAACCCGTTCCTTGTACGGATAAGTGAAGAGCCGGCAGACAGAACACATACCAGAAAGATCCCGGTCAGTATCATTGCTATTGCTGATGGCCGTTCTTACAAGCCCGTAAGCGGTCGCGCCATCCTATACCTGAACAAGGAGCAAGGTGCGTCTTCGCTGCATAAGGGCGACACCATACTGGTGCCGGGAAACTGGCAGCCGGTAAGTGATCCGGGCAATCCGTTTGAATTTGACCATGCGCGCCATTGCAGACGAAACAACATTAAGTATCGCCAACTGTGCCAGCCGGGAGACCTATTGCTATATGCGACCGGCAGATCAGGTAATGGCAGCCTTGCAGACCGCTGCGACGAGCTGTGCATTAAGCAGCTCGACACCTACCTGGCCGATATCAAAACGAAAGGACTGATACAGGCCATGCTGCTGGGAGATGAAGTGAACCTTGATGACGAACTGCGGCAGTCCTATTCAGATACGGGCATCGTGCATATCATTGCCATATCGGGTGGTAATGTGACGCTGTTCTTTTTGCTTATATCCGCGCTGCTGTGGTGGCTGAAGGACAAGAAGCACCTGTGGCTGAAATACGCGCTGGCACTACCACTCGTATGGTTCTATGTGCTGATGGCCGGATCATCTCCTTCCGCGGTGCGCGCAGCTATCATGTTTTCCCTGCTGGCTTTCTCCGTTATGCTGCAACGCAATAACAACTCCCTGAACACGCTGCTGGCAACAGCGTTCCTATTACTGTGCGCGCAGCCTATGTGGCTGTTCTCGATCGGTTTTCAACTGTCGTTTGCAGCAGTATTGTCACTGATACTGTTCTATACACCCATTCACAAATTATTGTCACCGGGAAATTTCGTCATGCGGCAGATATGGACTGTGCTGGCGGCCAGCCTTGCCGCAGAGATACTTGTAGCGCCATTGGTGATCTATTACTTCCACACCTTCCCCGCTATGTTCCTCATTGCCAATGCCGCCGCCTACCTGTTCATGGGTATGGTGTTACTGCTCGGTATCGTTATCATAGCTACAAGCCCATTGGCAGTAGTGGCAAAGGCAACGGGCAGTGTAACCATATGGCTTGTGTCTGTTTTTGACAGAATAGTGACGATACTGCAAGGGCTTAATCCTCCCTCATTCAAATACCTGCTGCTGACCGGAACGACGCTGGCGATCATTTACTTCATTATTGCCGGTGCCGCATCATTCCTCATTCATAAAAGCAAGCGGAGCCTGTTCATCGCTTTGACTGCATGCTGTGTTTTCATGGCGGTGCAAATAGCCGACACATGGGCCTGCCTGCACCAGGAAAAGCTGATCGTGTTCAACACGCCGCAAACAACGCATATTGAGTTGATACGGGGCGATCATTACTCGGTACTCTCTTCCGATACCTTATCCCGCAGGACACGATACGCAACAGACCCCGCACATACCCACCTGCGTGCATGGCAACAAGCAAGTGACGGGAAGAATGAACTGCTGACAGTACACGGGAAAAAGATCCTGGTGCTGAACACCGATATCAGGTCCCCGGACCGCTTCCCTATAGATTACGTTATTGTTAATTCTCCTAAATACCCGGATGCATCCATTCTGAAGAAAATATTCTCTCCGGCATGTGTGGTGATGGGTAACAGCTTTCCGGTAAAGCGGCAGCTGCAATTTTCTGAGGACTGTAAACAAGCAGGGTTATGCGCCCACATCGTGTGCCGCGACGGCGCTTTTACAGCGGAATGACCATTTCTTAAAGTATTGCCAAAACAAACCGCCGCACACAAATGCTGGTAAGATGTTGATTAGCTTTACAATATATCAACACCCGCTTGAGACTGACGCTGATCATAAGTGCCTTGCTGCTGTGCCTATGCGCACAGGGACAGGTATTCAAGGGTACCATTGTTGACGGGGAGAGCGCCAAGCCACTGCCTATGGTGGCGATCATCAATCATACTACCCAGCAGACCACCAGCTCAGACGCTGCCGGAAATTATTCGATAAAGGCAGGGCCGGGCGATTTGTTGTCCTTCGCGTTCATAGGGTATAACACCAAAAAGATGACACTGGCGCCAAACACAGACGGGTGGGTGGAGCTATATCCGCTCAATGTGAAGCTAAAGGAGTTCATCGTTCACCCCGGCTATACCCCCTACCAGGAGGACTCAGTAGCGCTGACGAAGACGTATGAGCATGAATTAAAGAAAGAAGCCATAAAACCGGGTTTCAGTTCCGCTAACGGTGGCGGATTTTCGGGGCTTATAGGCGGGCCGATACAAAAGATGTCGAAAAGCTATAAGCGTAATGAGCGGTTCAAAGAGAATTTCAAGCATGATATGGAGCAGAAGTTCATTGATACCCGGTACACCCCCGGCCTCACTACTGCCCTTACCGGTTTTACGGGAGATACACTTGCCGTATTTATGAATACTTATCCGATGGAGTATAAGTTCGCCCGCATTGCCACTGACCTGGAAATAAAAATGTGGATCAGGAATAACTACAAGGAATACCTGAAATCGCAGCCGGTCATCATAAAAGAGGTGAAAACAGAGAAATAAGGATAAGAGTGATCCATATACATGACTTGTATATTGTTATTTGTAAAAAGTACTTTATACCTACCCGTTTTAGTACTTTTGCGCTTCAAATTTTAACCGCTCAGACATGTGGCATAGTATAGCCGCGTTCATCATAAAATTCCGTATTGCCCTGCTCATTTCACTATTGGCAGCTACGGGTATCATGGGGTACTATGCGTCCCAGATAAAGCTCAGTTACGAATTTACCAGCGCTGTACCTACCGACAATCAAAAATATATTGATTATCAAAATTTCAGGAAGCAGTTCGGAGAGGATGGTAACCTGATGGTGATAGGCGTGCAGACACAGGATTTCTTCAACCCTTCCTTCTTCAATGATTACGCGCAGCTCACAAAAGATATCGAAAAAGTAAGATCTGTTGAGAATGTGTTGAGCGTACCCGGCGCTATCACCCTGGTGAAAGATACGGTATCTGAAAAGCTGAAGGCGCAACCAATAGCGACAGGGCTACCGCCGTATGCCCATGTGGACAGCATCAGGCAAGCATTCCTCAACCTTCCTTTTTACAAGGGGCTATTGTACAATGCCAACACCAATGCCTACATGATGGCCATTGTGATCGAGAAGAATGTGCTGAACTCGAAAGACAGAAGCACGGTCATCAACAAGATCACAGAACTGGGCAATGCCTTCGGCACAAAACATAATGTAGATGTGCATTATTCCGGGCTACCGCTCATACGCACACAAATGGCGATGAAGGTACAGTCGGAAATGAGGATGTTCCTGATCATGTCGTTCGTACTTACGGCAGTGATCCTGGTGCTGTTCTTCCGGTCATTCATGGCAGTATTGTCTTCGATGCTGGTGGTGGCCATAGGCGTCATCTGGTCAATGGGCACCATTGTGCTCCTGGGCTACAAGATCACCCTGCTTACCGCGCTTATTCCCCCGCTGGTGGTGGTGATAGGCATACCCAACTGCGTCTATCTGCTGAACAGGTATCACCACGAGTATCATAAGAACCCCAACAAGATGCGATCGCTGCTGCGCATGGTGGACAGGATGGGCATAGTGACCTTCTTTACCAACCTTACAGCCGCGATAGGCTTTGGCGTATTCTTCTTTACCAAGAGTGTGCTGCTGAAGGAATTCGGACTGGTGGCCGGTATCAATATCCTGGGACTGTTCATCATTTCGCTTGTATTCATACCCGCTTTCTACAGCTTTCTGCCTCCGCCAAACGTTCGCCATACGAGCTACCTGGAAAGCGGCTGGATCAATAAGCTGCTGCACCGTATCACCGACTGGGTATTCAGTCACAGGGCCTGGATATACGGGTTTACCATTGTTGTGTGCGTATTTTCTGTGCTGGGCCTGATGCGCCTGCACAATGACGCGCATATAGTGGATGACCTGCCGAAATCGGATAAAGTGTCTGTTGACCTGAAATTCTTTGAAGAGAATTTCAAGGGGGTGATGCCCCTGCAGATAGTGGTGGACACCCGCAAGAAGAACGGCGTGATATCACTGGAGGTATTCAATAAGATAGATGAGCTGATCCATTACCTGCAACAATTCCCCGAGGTAGGCCGCCCGCTGGCACTGACAGAGGGTATCAAGTTTGCGAACCAGGCTTACTTTGGCGGTGATACCAGCAGCTATGAAGTGCCTGGCGATATGCTGCAGGCGGCTTTCATACTCCCCTACCTGCGTACCAATAAAAGTGATAACAACGCGGCCGGCGGCGGCAGTATGTTCAATAAGCTGCTGCACTCGTACGTGGACAGCACCAAGCAAAAAGCCCGTATCAGTGTGAACATGGCAGATATTGGCTCACGTAGGTTACCGATACTCCTGGACAAGATACGGCCCGAGGTTTACCGGCTGTTTGACTCCAACAAGTATAATGTAACCTTTACCGGCACCAGCATCACCTTCCTGGAAGGCAGTAAATTCATCGTTCATAGCCTCAGGGACAGCCTGATACTGGCATTCCTCATCATTTTCGGGTGTATGGTCGCCTTGTTCCGTTCCTGGCGCATACTGCTCATGTCGATAGTGGTAAATATCGTACCTTTATTAATAACTGCAGGCCTTATGGGATGGATAGGTATTCGTATCAAGCCTTCTACCGTGCTTGTATTCAGTGTAGCGCTGGGTATCACGATAGATGTGACCATACGTTTCCTGGTCAATTTCAAGCAGGAACTGTCGAGGCATGATGATAGCATTGCCGATACCGTGCACCGCACCATACATGATACCGGGCTCAGTATCATTTATACCTCGCTGATCCTTATTGCGGGATTTGCAGTATTTATATTGTCGCAGTTCGACGGAACAAAATCTTTAGGATATTTGACATCGATAACGTTGTTCCTGGCTATGGTCACCAACCTTACATTGCTCCCCGCATTGTTGTTGTGGATGGACAAGGTTATCGAAAAGAAAAATAACGCGGTTACATTCCTGATGGGTGAAGACGAAGATGACGTAATTAAGTTGAACGACTAATTATCAATTTTTGACACTATACTGTATGGAGTTTGATAAGATAAAGAATAAAGGACAGGCACGACTATTTAAGAATGACTACCTGGAGCTGATGACCAAGACACATCCGGTAGTGATCTATTCGATCTATTTTCCCATCATCTTCTTCATGCTGTATTATGGTGTAACACATAAGGGGCTGTCTGTGGGTTACGAGATACTCATCTTTCTTTCCGGTGTGCTTTTCTGGAGCTTCTTTGAATACCTGATGCACCGCTACCTCTTCCATATGATCGTAGAGAGTGAGCGCGCCAAGAAGATCGTCTATACTATGCACGGGGTACACCATGAGTACCCCAGAGACAAGGAGCGCCTGTTCATGCCGCCGGTACCAAGCCTCATCGTGTCCAGCACCATATTCGGCATCATGTACCTGCTGATGGGTTGGAGCGCACTGGCATTCTTCCCCGGTTTTGTATTCGGATATATGCTTTACGGGTCCATGCACTACGCGATACATGCTTTTGCTCCGCCGAAGTTCATGAAGGCGCTGTGGCGCAATCACCACCTGCACCACTACAAGACCCCGGAAAAGGGTTTTGGGGTAAGTTCAGTACTCTGGGATATTGTTTTCCGGACTGTCCCTAAGAAAGAGGAAGCATAACCCTGTTACTGCCAGCCCCCACCCAACGCGCGATACAGGTTGATGAACGCGAAGTACACATTCTTCCTTGTCTGAATCACGTTGAGCTGCGCCTCGAGCGCGTTTTTCTGCGCGGTTATCACCTCGAGGTAATTTGCGTACCCCGTCACATACAGGTCTTTAGATATAGCCACGGCTTCTGAGAGCGTTGTCGCTTCTTTTTCGTTGAGCTCATATTGCAAACGAAGGTTCTCAATGTTATTCATAGAAGTAAGCACCTCATACACTGCATTCAGCGCGGTCTTACCATACTGGTAATACGAGGCCTTGTGCTCTGCCATTGAGAGGTTGTATGAGGCCCGGATCAGATGCCTGTTGAACAAGGGCGCGGTGGCGCCTCCCAGAATGCCATATGCAAGGGAGAGCGGGTGGAACAGCATGCCCGGGTTGTACGCGTTAAAACCTGCCGTTGCCGCAATATTGAAAGACGGCAGGAATGCCGCCCTTGCCGCAGCCACATCAGCTTTTGTAGCCCTTAACTCCAACTCAGCCTGCATCACATCAGGACGGTTGTGCAACAGGTCTGACGGCACTCCGCCGGCGATGCTACGCGGCATCTCTCCGTTAAAGATCGAATTCGTGCGTGAGATCTTCTGCGGCAGTACCCCGGAAAGGAAGTTCAGTTCATATTCTACCCTTGCTATCTCCTGCCTTGCTTTATACTCCATGCTTTTTGTCTGCATCAACTGCGCGGCAAATTGCTTTACGGCGAGTTCGGTGGCCCTGCCACCATCTTTCTGAATGGTGACGATCTCCAACGCGGTCTCCTGAAGCTTCCTGTTCTCTTCCAGTATCTCAAGTTCGTCATCCAGGGAAACCAATTCATAATACCTGTATGCTACCTCCGACAGCAAAGAAGTGACCACGGCGTTCTTACCCATCTCCGATGACAATAACCTGAGTTGCGCGGCCTTCTTCCTGTTCCTGAGCTTTCCCCAAATATCCACTTCCCAGCTACTGCTCAGCCCGAGATTATAATCGGGAACAAGGGGGTATGGTATCTCCGGAGTAGTGATGTTGCCTGCCCCGTTCATTGTATATCGTCCGTAGCGGTTTCCCGATGCCGCAGCACCGGCTTCGAGCGACGGCATGAGCGCCCCTTTATTCATCAACAGACCGGCCCTTGCCACTTCTACTTTCTGCAATGCCATCATCAGATCGGGGTTCTGTTTCAGCGCATTGCTCATCAATGCAACAAGATCTTTGTCGGCAAAGAATTTGTCCCACGACATCTTAGCCATTGTACCCGTATCTCTTTTCCCGGCATAGTCTGCCGGCAGCGAATAGTCTGCTGCTGTGTATGTCTTGTCGGTCACCTTGCAGCCCGCTACCAGTACCAGGACAAGGATGAACGATATGTATCTATACTGTTGTTTCCGCTTCTGCATGTTCTGTTGTTGAAATTTTTACTTTACTACCATGTCCCTGTTTCCGGCCCCTGAGCCGCTCATCAAGCGTAGCGAATATGACGTACAAGCCCGGGATGAGAATAACGCCAAATACCGTTCCCGTGAGCATGCCCCCGGCTGCCGCTGTGCCGATGGACCTGTTGCCCGCAGCCCCGGCACCATTGGCGATACATAACGGTATAAGTCCGGCAATGAAGGCAAAGGAGGTCATGAGGATGGGGCGCAAACGAAGTACAGCACTCTCTACTGCCGACTGAACAATAGTATGCCCCTTCTTTCTTACGAGTACCGCGTACTCTACAATGAGAATGGCGTTCTTGCCCAACAAGCCGATAAGCATGATGAGTGCCACCTGCGCATAGATATTGTTCTCGAGGCCAGAGAGCTTCAGGAGCATGTATGACCCGAAGATGCCCGTTGGCAATGACAGGATGACCGGCAGTGGCAACAGGAAACTTTCGTACTGCGCGCATAAAAGCAGATATACGAACAGCAGGCAGATGACAAATATGAAAATGGCCTGGTTGCCCGACAATACCTGCTCACGCGTCATGCCCGACCACTCGATCGCATAGCCACGTGGCAGCAATTCCTTTGCCTTCTTCTGTACTGTGGAGATCACATCGCCGCTACTGTAGCCCTTTGCAGCGTCACCGTTGATCATAGCTGACAAATACATATTGTATCGTGTAAGCTGCTCCGGACCATAGACGCGTTCCATCTTAATGAAGGTAGAATATGGCACCATCTCCCCTTTGTCATTCTTCACATACAGGTCCAGAATGTCTTCCGGCTTGCGCCTGTATTGCGGCGATGCCTGTAGCATGACTTTGTACATTTGTCCGAAACGGATGAAATTTGTCGCATAGAAACTACCCAATAATGTCTTCAAGGTGTTCAGCGCCGTATTGATGTGTATGCCCTTTTTAGCGGCGATATCCTGGTCTATACTGATGATATATTGCGGGAAGTACGGGTTGAAGCCTGTGACCACATTCACCAGGCTCTTTTCTTTATTCAGCTCATCGAGTAACTTGTTAGTAACCTCTGCGGTCTTCATGATATCATCCGAACCGTTCTTATTGAGCAGCCTCAACTCAAAACCACTCGCATTACCAAATCCCGGGACTGTGGGTGGCGCAAAGAACTGTATGCTGGCATCTGTTATTTTCTTCGCCTTATCATCCAGTGCAGCTATGATCTCTGCCAGGTTCTTTCTCTTGTCCCACGGTTTCAGGTTGATCATTGCCATGCCGTAGGATGCCCCTGCCACCTCGCTCATCAGGCTATAACCCGCCAGTGTAGAAACTGATTCCACACCATCAGTCCCGGCGGCGATCTTCTGCACATCATCCAATACCTTTTCCGTACGTTCGAGAGTGGCGCCGGAAGGCGTAGTGACATTTACATAGACCATACCCTGGTCTTCGGTAGGGATGAAGCCGGCAGGCAATATGGCATTGAAACCCCATGTAGCCGCCACAAAACCTGCCAGCAGCAACATGATGAGCGCTCTGCGTCCCGTGATATAGACCAGCAGTCCTTTATACCTGCCCACCAGGCCGTCGTATCCGTTATTGAACTTATTGAAAAATGAAGTGAGCAAGTTCTTTTTAGCATGTCCATGCGTGGGTTTGAGTATGATGGCACACAAGGCCGGCGTAAGCGTAACGGCATTGATACCCGATATAACAATAGCAATGGCCAGCGTAATAGAGAACTGCTTGTAAAAGATACCTACCGGTCCCGACATGAAAGCAACCGGTATGAATACGGCAGACATAACCAATGTGATAGCAATAATAGCGCCGCTTATTTCTTTCATAGAATTGATGGTGGCCTCAAATGCGGGCAGTTTGTGGGTCGTCATCTTGGCGTGTACCGCCTCAACCACCACAATGGCATTGTCCACCACTATACCTATGGATAACACCAATGCGAAAAGCGTCATAAGATTGAGCGAGAAGCCGAGGGCCTGCATGAAGAACAATGTGCCGATAATGGCCACAGGAACAGCAAGGGCGGGTATTATGGTGGACCTGATATCCTGCAGGAACAAGTAAACGATGACAAACACCAGCAGAAAAGCCTCGAACAATGTCCGCATCACTTCGTGAATAGAAGCATCAAGAAAGCGGGAGACATCGTAGCTGATGTTGTAGGACATACCGGTTGGGAATGAGCTCTCCTTCAGCTCTTCCATGCGCAGCTTGATGTTTCGGATAACATCACGCGCATTGGATCCTGGTCGTTGCTTCAGCATGATAGATGCCGACGGGCGGCCATCGGTCTTAGAGATCATCGAATAACTGAATGAGCCGAACTCCACATCGGCGACATCCTTGAGCCGGAGGAATGAACCCGAATTATCGGAGCGTATCACCAGGTTCTCATACTGTTCAGGTTTGTAGAATTTCCCGGTGTACTTCAAAATATACTGCAGCGACTGAGGTTCTTTGCCGGAGCTTTCGCCGGTCTTACCAGGTGCGGCTTCAACATTCTGATTCCTTATCGCTTCTATTATTTCCTCTGTTGACAAATTGTAGGCATGCATACGGTCGGGCTTGAGCCAAACGCGCATGGAATAATCCTGCATACCCATGATCTCAGCAAAACCAACACCTTCGATCCTTTTCAGTTCTTTGATGATGTTGATATCAGTAAAGTTGTAGATGAATTTTTCATCGAGAGTCGTATCTGTACTCATGATATTGAGATACATGAGCATACTGTTCACTTCCTTCTCGGTAGTAACACCCGACTTGATCACCTCTTCAGGCAGCTCGTCGAGTATAGTTGTGATGCGGTTCTGTACGTTCACTGCGGCCAGATCAGGGTCTGTACCTACTTTGAAGTAAATTGTGATAATGGTGGTACCGTTGTTGCTGGTGACCGTGGACATGTACGTCATGCCCGGAACTCCATTAATTGCACGCTCGAGCGGAATGGCTACGGCGTTGGCACACACCTCGGCATTGGCGCCAGTGTAATTGGCCGTAACAGTGACTGATGGCGGAACGATATCGGGGAACTGCGTGACCGGCAGGCCGAACAGCGCAATAATGCCCAGCAACACTATGATAAGCGATATTACAAGAGAAAGCACGGGCCTTCTTATAAATACATTGAACATTTCTTCGTGGTTGAGTTGAATTAAAAAGTTGCCGGCACACTACCTGGCTACGATATGGGTGCTATCCTGCACGCCTTTCTTTGGTATCACTTTCATACCATCCTTCAGGTTCTGGATGCCTTCATATACAATGGCCTCGCCCTGCGACAAGCCTGAACGGACAATGTAATATTTGTCTGTTCTGCCGCCGGGCACAAAGCTGCGCATCCTTGCCGTATTGGAACCATCGACCACAAAGACATAGTTCTTGTCCTGTATCTCGAAGGCTGCCTTTTGCGGGATGACCAGTGCATCTTCCATGTTGGCGGTAAGCTTTACCTTACCTGTACCATTATGTTTCAGCAATTGCCCCGGATTGGGAAATACCGCCCTGAATGAGATAGAACCAGTGGTCTGTTCGAATTCACTTACAATGGTCTCAATCTTTCCTTTATGCTCATATTCGCGGCCATCGGACAATATCAGGATTGCGCCGCGGCGATCTGACGAATCTGACATCTTTCTCTTGTAGGCCAGGTATTCGTTCTCTGAAATATCGAAATAGGCATACATGGATGAAATGTCGGAAACAGTAGTGACCAGTGTACCATCGCTCAGCAGACTTCCTGTTTTCAGCGGTATGCGGTCCACGATGCCATCGAACGGCGCGCGTACTGATGTGTAGGAAAACTTTTGTTCGGCATTCTGTACAGCAGACATGGCCTCGTCTATCCGGGCATTTGCCGCCTTGAGTTTGGAATCTGCAAGATCGAGCTCGGTCTGGGAAATGATCTTCTTATTGACCAGCAGCTTCACGCGCTCATACTCCAGCTCTATGATACGGGCCTCGGCCTTCATAGTATTCAGCACCGCCTTTGCCTTTGCCACATCAGCGCGGAACTCCTGGTCGCTGATCTTGAAAAGCAGTTGGCCTTTTTTTACGCTTTTGCCCTCATCTACATAGATCGCGTCGAGGTAACCGGATACTTTACTGCGCAACTCAACATTGCGGATGGCCTGGATATTGGAGACATACGTTTTATCTATGACCAGGTCTTTTTGTTCTACATAGACGACAGGTATTTCCACCGGTTTCGCCTTATCGGGTTCCGCCTCATTCTTACAGGCGGCTACAGACAATATTAATAAGGAAAAGAAGAGAATTCTCTTTTGCATTGATGAGTATGAATTAATAATAGTAATAGGCTACCTGGTGGCAACCATTTTCATTCAGTTAACCTGAACAACTATTAATACAATGCGTAGAGAAAAAGATGGATGTAATAGAACGGACGTAAAAGAGACTGTGTAACCGAGGTAATACTTCCGGCAGCCGACAGTATCTCCGGCACGAAGCAACAGGACAATACCGTTGGTGTGCTCTTTACAAAAATCCTGGCGAACGACCTGCGGGAAGGCAGATAATGATGCTTTCTATGTTTGAGATAATGTGTCCGGCAGGAAGTTTCGGTAGTAGCCTCGTATAAATGCCTGAATGGATTATAAACCTTACCGGCTGTTTCGGACGTCTGGATATTGCGGGCAACAACCGCCGCATGGGCATTGTGGTAACAAATGACAACAAGCGCAAACAGCCCGAGGGTATAACATAATGCCCTGAGCCGTAAACCGGTAATTAATTTGCTGTCCCTGTTCTTCATTTGTTCGCGAGTGCAAAATTATCTCAATCGGCACAAATAAAATGCTAAAAGAACATAATAATTCAAATATCACTACTTATATACAGGTAAGCAATATCTATAACCTTGTGTAAATGTCGTATTTCACCAGTCCGACATCTAATTTCCTGTAGCCGGGGGGTGCATCTGTCTTGATAGCCTTGTCAATAAGGTAGTAATCGTACTGGCGATAAGGGCTGATGCTTATATTGTCATATCGTACCAGGAATCCCTGCAATACAAAATCATATTCATCATACATCTGAGGAGGAACAGTGACGGTAGAAAATCGGGGAACGATCTTCTTCAGTGCATACACATCGTGCAACATGTCCTTCTCCCGGTTGGGCTTACCGACACAGGCTATGGTAAGCACTATACTACCCACCAGTGCCACCACATTACCATAAAGCAATATCCGGTACAACCGGCTTCCTATATCTACCCGGCCTACCCATATATGAACCAGGTGGACGACAAATGCTGCCATGCCCAATGCCAGGTAGGGGAAACACGGAATGAGGTAGATGTCTTTCTGCACCAATGTAAGCGTAAGCGGAACAGACGCCAGCAGGCCAATTGCGGAAAAAAGCAAGGCCGGGCGCATATGTGTAATAGCAGTGTTCATTTTCCGGGCTCGGGCAACCACAAATACTATTGTCATTATCAGCAAGGATGGTATCAACTGGCAGAAAATGCGATAAAGCACATCGAGCCTGTATTTTACGGTCGGGTCGTTATTGATGCGGAAGAGTGCCCTTTTGAACAAATAGATAGACAGGCTCTCCCTGCTCTCCGGAATGCTAAAAAGGATGGCATAACAAATAGCAGGAGCCACCAGCAGCAGGAAGGTTGCCGTTACCATTTGCCCGAAGGAATGATTACGGTAGATGACATAATACACAAACGGCACGCCCAGCGGGAAGAAAGCGGGGAAGCCCTTGCTCATAGTAGCAAGGAATATGAACAGGCCGGACAAGAGCAGATCAGGTACAGACAGTCTGTCGTTACCCATGCCCCGCAGCGTGAACAATACTGAACAGAGTGCAAAGATGCCCATAGTGTTCTCGCACATATTGTTGCTGTACGCCCAATACACACAGGGAATGGCTATCCAGAGCACCAATACGAGCCATGTATATCCTTTCAGCCCTGCATCGTCTCTGAAAGTCCACTTCCATAATGCCCTGATGAGCCATATGGTAATGACCATAGTAATGAACGTGTACAAGCGTTCCACATATATGCTTTCTCCAAACACCCTGTAGAACAAGGAGACAATACCAAAAATGAGCGGCGGCTGCTCATGAAACGAAGAAAGACCGGCAATATTAAGCGTGCTGTACTGGGGAAACCAGAAGGTGCCAATGCCTATACTTTCATTATGGGCCACAGAAGAATACAGCACCGCATCCATGAACATGCCATCCTGCACCAGCACAGACACACTTAACGCTATAATGGCGCTAAAGGCAAACAGCCAGAAAGGCAAATGGCGGCGATCCATGGACAGGCAAATATGAAACCTTTATTCGGGGAAAAAAAGTACAAGCAGGGTTATATATGTCATAATACTGCCTTGCTAATATTAATTTTTACCTCAAAGGCAAAAACTTAACATTAAATAATTGTTATCTTATCGTAAATTTATGTCAGTGAAGCGAAGCCATTGAATACCAGGGCTTACATATTGATGATACTCATCCTCTTAGGGTATCCGGGATGGACCAACGGACAGGATGACAACAAGAAGATCAGGTTTGACTTTTACGGGGATACTATTGAATTTCCCCGGAACCGGTCAGCAGAGGTGACATTCAATGACACCCTGTCTTACACCTCGATCAATACTTTCTACGAAAGAATATGCGCCACCGATTTTCAGCCAGTAATTGATGCCTTGCTGGCCTACCGGGAAAAACGCCATCCGGACGACTGGGTCTATTACCAGCTTGTGCGCCGCACGGCACAATCTATGAGCCCTAAGGCGGATAACTATTTCAGGTACACACTCTACAAGTGGTTCCTGCTGAACAGGTCGGGGTATGATGCCACGCTGAACATAGTGAGCGACAAACTACTGTTTTATGTGCAGAGTGATGATGAGGTATTTGATATACCATACTTTATGTCTAACGACAAAAAGTATGTTTGCCTGAACTATCACGATTACGGCTATCATGTAGATTTTGAAAAGAACAGGCAGGTGAATGTAGCGATAACCGTTCCAGGAGAGAAGAGGAAATTCTCATACAAACTGACGCGCTTGCCCGGTTTTCACCCGGAAAGCTACCATGAAAAGGAATTGCAGTTCACTTACCACGAGGTGGACTACCAGTTCAGGGTAAAGATCAACGATGAGGTGAAGAAGATGTTTGTGAACTACCCTGTGACTGATTACCAGTTATATTTTGACGAACCATTGAGTGGAGAGACTTACAACACCCTCATACCCCAACTGAAGAAACACATTGCCACCATGAGCGTGAAACAGGGGGTTGACTACCTGATGCACTTTACCCGTTATGCTTTTTCTTATGCGCCGGACAAGGACAACTTCGGAAGGGAGAAACATTTGTCTCCGGAGCAAACACTACTTTACGACAGCAGCGACTGTGAGGACCGCAGCGCACTTTTCTATTGCCTGGTAAAGGAGATCTACAACCTGCCGATGGTAGTGGTCGCTTTCCCGCATCATCTTACTATTGCCGTGAAACTGGACAAGCCGGTGGGCAGGCAGATAGTGTATAACGGGATGTCCTATTCTGTGTGTGAACCAACACCACAAGCCGATGATCTGCCATTAGGCAAACTTTCCCGCGAACTTAATACAGTGCCGTATGAGGTGGCATACTCCTACACGCCTCCCAGTCATTGACGATCAACAACTTGTCGGTTGCTTTGAAAATATTATTTGTATCCCTTATCTTGTTAACTCAATCATCCATCTATGCACGCCATCAGAACATCTTTGCTATTCGTATGCCTCTGCTTTTTTATAAGCGCCTGCAACGAACATCCCAGCCATCACCACCTGGTATGGCATGAGAATACGCACTACAATCCGGAAAAGCCGACGGACGCGCTCACCTTGCTAAAAGAAGGGAACAAACGCTTTCTGGCCGGGGAGATGATCAATACTGATTATGAAGAGCATATCGAGAACACCAAGGACGATCAGCATCCTCACTCGGTGATACTGAGTTGTATGGACTCCCGCGTGCCGCCTGAGATCGTGTTTGACCAGGGCATAGGCAACGTATTCGTGATACGCGTGGCAGGTAATATCGACGACTCAGACATACTGGGCAGCCTGGAGTATGCCGTAAAAGTGAAGAAGGTGGAGCTGATACTGGTGATGGGCCACCAGAACTGCGGCGCAGTAAAAGGGAGCATAGACAACGTAAAGATGGGCAACCTGACCCACCTGCTGGAACACATAAAGCCAGCCATAGACAGCAATGCCAAGGACAAGGTGGATGACGCGGTACGCAAGAACATACGCATCACCATGAACGACATACTGGCACACAGCGATGTGATAAGAGAACAGGCCCAACAGAACAAGGTGAAGATAGAGGGTGCCTATTACCACTTAGGTACCGGCGAGGTGGAGTTCATGGATTAGGAAATGATAATGCTGTGAAATACCTGCAGCGCTGCACTAAGACTCTGTAAATGCCAACGACCTGCCGAAGGTATCGGGCAGCACTAATGCCGATAAAAGTGCCAGGCCCCAGACAATACACCCGGTGACCATAAGGCCGCCGGTAAGGCTAAGCCCCAGTGCCTGCTCAATGCCCTGGTGCAGGGGGATCAATAAGACGACAGCGCCCCTCATAAAATTGGTGACAGTAGCCGTAACGGTAACCCGCAGGTTGATGCCGAAATGCTCGGCAGCGGCGGTAACGAATACGGAAAGATAGCCACAGCCCAGCCCCATGAGCAGCGAGGTGATATTTAATTGACTGCCTTCATTCACGCTTACAAAATGGTAAAGTGTGGAAAGGACGCCAAACGCCATGAAAGAAATCAATATCTTCTTCCTGCTCCTGAACAACTGGCTGAGCATGCCGCTCAACAGGTCGCCACAGGTGATACCAACCTGGAATAAAATGAAGCAGGTGGATAGTTTCAATCCCTGTATCCCGTGTTCCTTAGCTATCTCAGGAGATAAATTTCAGTGCCCTCCTGCGTGATGAGAAAAGCAATATTAAGGAGCCTCTTTGCTCATTCACCGACGCGCTGTCCCTGAACATTGATGATTCAAACGAACTCATTCTTAGTGCCAGCAAGATACCGCCGGCAACACCTGCTGTCATGAATGCCTGCCTCCAGGGCAGCAGGTCACCGATAAGCCCTGCCGTAACGGCACCTAAAGCGCCAAGTGTGGCCACCAGGATGGTTCCGTAGCCACGCTTTTCTACAGACATACTCTCTGATACCAGCGTGATACCGGCACCCAGTTCACCTGCAAGACCTACACCCGCCAGGAAACGCACTACGGAATAAATGTTGACATCATGAACAAAGGCATTGGCAAAATTGGCCAGGGAGTACAGTAAGATAGACCCGAACAACACCTTTACGCGCCCTTTCTTATCCGCATAGATACCTGTGACGATGCCTCCCAGCATCATGCCTGCCATTTGTATAGATAGCAATCGCTCGCCTGCCGCTGTGAGTTCGCTGCCGGAAAGCCCGAGATCCTTCAGAGAGGGGATACGATACACATTGAACAGAAACAGATCGAAGGCATCTATAAAAAAGCCGATACCCGCTACCAGCACGGTTATATTAAAAGGAGAGTGGTATATCTTATTACCGGGAGTGTTCATTTTCAGCAAAGAGAACTATAATAATACCAAATCACGGTAATATTAAAAAGCCCGCATATTGCGGGACTGGTTCCGAGAAAAAATAACAAAATCTGACCGGTTAGCTTAGTGTATCTTACCCTTACTGTCTATTGACTCACCTGATGTTTGTGAAAATTTGAAAGTTTTGATACAAGGCTAAAATGAAAAAACCCTGATACCAACGGTTTCAGAGCTTTTAACATCTTTTGATACTGTACTAAGTGGAGCCGGCGGGTACAGAACCTAACGCCGATTAGTATTGTAAATCAATAAGATGAAAGATCGTTTTACCGTCTACTTCCGAATTTAGCACCTTCAGAAAAACTGTAGCTAAAGACTATTGCAAAGATAGCTTTTCTTAAAAATAAAAGTTGATAACTTTAGGTAAATATTGATAAATATGGCCACAGCAAATTTACTGCGAGACAGAACCAATGAAAGAGATTATCAGCTTGATAATGGCCGACTAATTACGTTGAAGTTTGACGATTTTTCAAATGCAGTTACATTTTATGATTCTGTAACAGGTGATGAACTTGATGGAGAGTTTGAATTTCATGATGAACACGAAAATGGAACGGAGTTTCTTTTGAAACGTATGTACGCGCCAACTGGTTTGAAAAACAAAGGCTTAGGAAAAGCAGCAATTGAGTTATTTATTGCTAATATGGGGGCATCAGTATATACACGTCCCGATGATGGACAACCTCGTGAAGATGGTAGTCACTTAACAGAAGATGCTCCTTTTTTTGTTTCAAAAATGAAAGAAAATGGCTTGATCGAAATGAATCATGATGATTTGCACAGGAACGACAGCGAAGCCGAAACCGAGGAATTTGCGGGGGAAGAAGAATCGAACTCCCCAAAAAACGAAAGTGATTTATTTGATGATGATACTTTCATAAAATAGATTAAAATACAACCTTACTTTTATAGCTTGAGGACATTATTGTTGTGGATATACTTATAATCGTGCTTGACTATAGACACTCAAAAGTCAAGAATTAGCGCTTTTTTGTTAAAGTTATGCAAATTTAAAACCTGAAAAATTTTAAAGGCAGTTTAAAGGGGTTTTAAACGCCATTTAAATTTGCGTTTTTTAGGCGATTTTTTTCTTCAACAATCGCCAGTTATTTTTGCTCTGTCCTTCACAGGGCATAATGTACCCCGCCTTGACATAGCAACATTAGGTGATAACCTTCTGTTCAACTTAAATGTTAGTGCTATGTCGATAAACAAAAAACCGAGTTTCGTTTACAAGAACAAAAAAGAAGAAATCTCCGGCACCGCTGAAGACGTATTAAAATTTAAAGCCCAGCAATACAATTTCAGAATTAAGTGGGCAATTATCGTAGCGCTCCTATCAATCCTGGGTGCTGCCATAAGACATTACTTTTTTAGTCCTTGAACGCAACTTTTAATCCAGCCCCCACTTATATCAACTATGCTTCCAATCGCAGGGTGATATGAGGGAAGGTACGAGATGTACCCAAATTCGTGCAACTCTGACATGCATTTGTGATAAGTTGCCGTACTCTTAATTTTAGACAAGGACATTACCGACTTGCGCGATATTGAAAATGAACTCTGCCCATTGCTGTGTAGGAACAAATCAAAAAGAACAGCGTAGATACTTATATGAATATACGAAAGCCTTGCATCGCATTGAGCGGTGTGCAAGAAAGCTGAAAAGCCATCCTTAACGTTATATTCTCGTGCCTCCATTTAATAGGGCCGTTACCTCGGATAGTTTGTAGTAATACACACCCTCAATTTTTGAAGGTTTAAGTAGTCCTTTTACCCGCAGATTCTGAAGGGTTCCATTTGAGATGCCACCAAGTAGTTTGCGCACTTCTTTTGATCGGAGATATTCCTTTTCCGTTTCGGGTTTGCGAATTCCTATTAACTGAGCGATTTCTTGAATAAGCCTGTTTCTGAAATCCTCAAGGTCTCGTTTCGTAATGATTTCAATTTCCATACAGTCTGTTTGGGGTTTTAGCTATTTGTCTATTTCGAATTCCTCATCTTGGCTGCGTTCTTCCGATTCGCTTGTACGTTCATGGACATCATCTTGTTTGGGGTTTGAACTTGTATCAATACCATGTTCTTTTTCAAAGTCTCGGCTTTGATTTAGCATGTCTTGTTGTACTGAGCGAATCTCATCATCTGTCTTACCTTTTACAGTTTCTTCGTATGGCCTTTTTGTTTGTCTGTTTGTTTCAAGGGCACGTTCCTTTCTTCCACTTCTTAGTTGCTCAATCTCTTGTAACTCCATTTTCTCCCTGTCGATTTTTTGGTTCACATCATCCATAATTTGCCGAATACCAAGTGAAGTGAATCTGAACTTTTGTTCTCCATTGTATTTCACTCCCTGAAGCTTGCCATTGCGATAGTATGGCTCATGACCATTTTTAGTTATGTCGCTTAGGAATTCCTCTTTTGAAGTAGATTTTGCAAATGACGAGAGGAGAAATGCAGCCAATGCCATTTTCTTGTCTCCATTGCGTTCGTTCGCGTTTATATTTTTTTCGGTGGCCATGCGCTTTGTTTTACTGTTTCCTACTCCGTGATTGGGTGTACTGTTTACTAGCTCAGGATATTTCTCTTTTTGATACTCCTGTAGCTGTATCTTCATTTCTTGAAACTCCTGTTTCGATACTCGGTTTGCCAATCCAGTACCATATTGCGTCCCACTCTGTACGATATGTATGTGAGTATGCTCTTTGTCTCTATGAACAGCACCAACATATAAGCTGCTTTCACCTCGCAGCGAGATATACTTTTGGGCGATGTCCTTTAGAATTGCCTCGTCTATCTTGTCCTTATCAAGTCCTGAAAAGGAGATGATGTGGTGATATGCTTTTACATTGTTACTGCGCACATGCTTTCTCAAGTCTTCATTTTCCTTGAACGCTTTAATGAATCCAGGAATTGAGCGTGATCTCAAGTTGTGTTTTATCAAAACTCCTGAAAAGGTATCTACCTCATTTCCTACTGTCCGAACATTGTCGGCAACGTATTTTGCTATAAACTCCTTTGAATTTCCGTTCAGTTCACTTTCTTTAAACTCTCTCAGAAATGCACTATCCGCGCCTTCAGCATAGAGATACTTTATGTCCGTCTCAGTCAAATGCACACCACGCACATGAATTGGCTTAAGGGTTTTCTCCTGTTTGGCCGGATTCATCTTGCAGTCTTGTAAGACATACTTGATTAGCTGGTCTACATTTGATTTTCTTGATAAACACTTTACTATCACAGGTCATTTTGTATTTCCTTTGGGTTATATAAACTACTTAATACCGAGTGTTCCAACTGCTGCATTTTCTCTATGACCTCTCGGCCAACCACAAGAGGAAGTGCATTGTTATCAAACAACTCTTTCAGAGCATTGTAGTTCATGGCAAGCAGTTGTTTTACGATGCCGATACTTAATTCATCTGGAACTAAATACCGTTTGTTCATGTAGCTGAATGCGGCTTCCTTTAGATACTTAGTGCAGCTTCTGTGATGCTGCTTAGCTGCTGCAATCAAATCTCTCTCTTCTCTTTCTGACAGATATACCCTGTATTCCTTCTTTGCACTTCGCATACCCTTAGCCCAAGTAGCCTTATACGTGCGCCAGTATTCCTTCCGTGCCAGTATAAAGTCTTCGTCCGTGCCATTCTCAAACAGCTTCATTTTGTTGAGGTAAGCATACAAACCGCTTTTCTGTTTGATTTTCCGCTTCATACTAATCAAGTGACAATACTGGTGGTTGTGAAAATGGCAGCTTATTTGTAGGTACATACGGTGGTAACTCTGTCAGCTTTCTAAGTTTTGGCTGCTTGAAATAGGGAGTAATCTTCGTTTTAACCGCAGCTTTGTTACCACACAGTATTAGGCTTTCATCTAGCTTTCGTATTTCATCTGCTGTGAGGAGAGGCCGAATGTGTCTGATATCCTTCTCATCTGCATACTCAAACTTCCCTAGTGTGGCTTCCAGTTCCTGCGCAACATTAATTGGTTGCCCTGGCATATATACCCGCGTGTAGCTATTCTCCGTAATTGCTCTTGCTATGGGCTGCCCGTACAAGTCCACTAGCTGGGCCGCAGATTGATATACCTGTAGTATTCCCGCATTGTATTTTCTGATGTTGGCAATAATTAGTTGCAGGTTATCGAATCTGAGACTACTTGCTTCATCAATGAGGAAGAATATAGGCAAGTCTTTTTTGTCCGGCAGACGGGTCATTATTGCTCCAAAGAACTGATCGAGAAAGATTGAAGTAATAAGGCTGTAGTATCGCATATCCTTAGTATTGGTTTTGATGTACAGTACTTTCTTTTGCTTCCTGAAAGAAGTGAAGTCAATCGTGTTATGGCTAGTTGTTAGCGCAACAGCGGGATCAGTACCAAATATGGCAAGGGCAGCCCTACAGGTGGCGATGATGCTGGCGACAACCTTGTCACCATAAGCAACGAAAGTCTTGTATTCGTTAAGCAGTTCCGCATCATTGGCACGGACAAACAAGCGATCTACTTTTTCATGCGCAGACCCAATCATTGAGATAAGAGTATAGACGGTAAACAGGGAGTGATGTTCTTTAGGTACGTGTTTTAACACGAACTTTGTTATTAGTGTCATCAACCCTTCTGCTGCCAAATTCCAAAACGGGTCTTTGCCTCCTGTTCCCATCTCTGTAGCTATTTCTGCCTTGCTCAGTTTTTGAACTTCCGACATTGAATTAGACAAGTTTCCAAGTGGGTTGTAGCCCTCTGACAACTCCGGATTCCCGAAGTCTAAAACGCTTATGTCATAGCCATTAGCAAGCAATGCTCCACTTGTCTTAAGAAGTAATTCACCGGAGAAATCGGTTACAACTATACTCGCATTTTCAGCCATTCTCAGGAGGCTTGGAATTAGTACCCCTGACGATTTGAAAGCGCCAGTGCTGCCAATAATCAGGGCATTCTTGAATGAATCTTCAATGGTCAACGATTCCTTACCATTCAAACAAAACCCCTGATTCTCCTTTGAGAGGATTTCACTCCTGGGCAGAAAGTCTGCATCATACTCTGTTTTGTGTTTCGGTTTTATAAGAGAATTGAGGTAGTCAAAGAATAACTCAATTATTGAACCGAGGATTTCTTCAAGAATGTGCAGAATAAACTTAATGACCTGAACCATGTTCCGATAGTTTTTCGAATAACTCTGATATTTTCCCGATGATCAGGGAGAGAATTTTTAAGACAAAAGCGAAGAGCGCAGCCGTAGCTTTCAAGAGAGACACCACAAGGGTCTTAACAAGAGATGAGGAAATACCTTTCTCTTTCTTTCCGTGGCTCATTAGTAAAGCATTTTGTTATCTACTGAAGTGTAATGACCGTTGCCCTTAAAAACCTCCCAGCCCATAACCCTGTTAATTGCCTGCGCCAGATCATACGGTATTAACTGGTTAAAATCCGCATTTGCTTCAGGGTATCTATTTTTAAATGCCTCAATAGCCTTTATCAGCCGTTGCACCATTTTTATGAATTCAACGGTGTCTTTACGCTTGCGGGTTTCCATTCTCTTAAGTTCGCGGGTTATCTTCTTCCATTTAGATTCATAAATCAGATAAGCAATTGACTCAGCAATTCCTTCTGAGTTCCGTATAACCCAGATATGCAACATGGTTGATGGTATAAGCAGGGCTATCTGCACGAAAGCCACACCAAACAAATAGCTGTCTTTGGATGCTCCATCAAACTGAGGATTGTATGATTCCGAGGAATAGACTATTACAAGAAGTGAGAAAGCTATTAGGAACCCGATAATACAGTAACGCAGCGCTTTCCCAATCCATGATCTGTGAATACTGTTTCGTTGCTCAACCACAGCAAGATAGCCGAGACCGATTTCCACAACCACCAACGCGACTGGTGACGCATATTTTGCAAAGTTGCCGATGCTGTATTTCTCACACAAGATGTTTAGCCCATTAAGAAGTATTAAGTAATCAATGAAAATGCACAGACAGGGAGTAACTATGAAGATTAGAATTCTGATGTATTCCCGCAGATTTTGACGCATGGAAGCAAAGGCCGGATTCGCAGTGTCTAACTTGCTTTTTTTGTCATTTAATTTGCTAATTCGCTCTGGTAAATCTCTCCTTGAGAGAAAGAATGGAGTAATTCTATCTTCGATGTACTGAATTATTTGAGTGTATTCCTGTCGGCTTTCGTAAGCAAAGTGTCTCATTGTTTAAAGTTTTAGTTGGTTTGAGATAATGTGTATTGAATAGCTTGTTGTGTTGACAGTAGTATTCTTGTTGCGAGTGAATCAATGGGAGTGGTAGGAAGACCGTCTGAGTTAACAAGAATAAACGCAGTTGGATTCTTCATTTTTTCCGGTACCCGATTGTACGAATCCAACCCATCACCATTAATAAGCAAATAGTTTTTAGCGTGACCTGCGAAGAAGAAGTTAAACCCCTTATCCGCAATTTTGAATGCAGGAACTAGGTCTGTTGTATCTGACAATTTCTGTCGGTACTTATGCAAAAGAGTATCAACTTGCTGACTAAAAGCGGCACACCGCTTTTGTCTATCTGCGTAGTACCTGGTACTATCTTCTCGGTAAGTGTACAGTGCAACAGTAAATTCTCGTTTTGCCTGTTTCTGTGAGGTAATAGGCAGTGATGATATGTCAGGCTGAATAGGTTTAGCAAATTGTATTTTGGGAAGTTCAAGGGTTATCAACTTTTGAGCTGTATTGGCGGTAATTACCCCAAATGATAGCTGTATGTTCCGGCAAACATCTTCAAAGTAGGGTGTGAAATTTTGCGAGGTAATAATCTCCACTCCGTTCTTTTTAATTGAGCCAGTGCAGTCTTGAAAAAAACTGATGTTTATATCCGCCCTTACAGGGCTACTGATATACTGTACATATTTTAAATCGGTGGTCTCATCCGATTTTGAGCTTCGCAAGTATATTAAGATCAGTATAGCTGCGAGTATAAGAATGATTGCGTTTTTCATGTTTAGAAAATATTTATGTTTAACAATTTTCCGGTGTCTTTTTATTTGTTTATTGCTGAAAAGCTCGGTTGTGATAAACAACAAAACCCGATACACTTTTGGTGTCCGGTTCCAATTTGAGCATTATATATACCTACAGCTAAGCTTGACATATGCCAAAGCAAATGTTACGCTCAGGAAGTATTTCCAGTCTAATTGGAACTACACCGAGGCACTTCCGAACACCACTTCGGAGTGCCTCACTTTTTTCATATCGGGTAACAAGCCCTAAAAGATGTTTTAATAAAGTATTTAATGTGTTAGCGGCGGGACTGTAGAATTCTCTTTGGGAATCTAAAATTTGACTGTAAACGTAGAATCAACAGTGGCGGCAACAATGACATTGGCGACAGCGCAGCGACATTGAAAACATTCAATTTTCTTCTTATTTTCGTTACTGCCGACATTGCCGACATTCAGTGTATGGTTGATTGAAAATGAATGGAATCCCCCAAATAATTGACGGCACCAGCCTTTCAGTACCGACTCTATTGTTGGAGTTATTGGATATTGAATTGAAGTCATATCTTTTAAATCTTGGGAAGGACAAAACATATGTAGATATCTCAATATTTCTTGAGGACTACTTTAAAAAGAAATTAAACAACGAAAAACCAGAATTGTTTCAACGATGTGTAAAAGCTGATATAGCTTTCGGTGAAGCCACCATTAGAAGAGCCATTGGCAACAAAGCAAATAAAGCCAAATATCAACTTTTGGACTTCATATGTTACGTTTGTTTAAGAAAAACACTTGCTTACATCATCCTAACTGACTACAAAAACGAACTTGATTTTAAATACACTATAGATATTCCAGAATACGCCGAAGTAGAGATTGGCGAAATATTAAAAGCAAATCAAATTCAAGAAGACCCCCAGTTTGATGTTAACCCAATTCTTTTCGTGCTTCCTGAACAAGACATTGAACAGGCCCCTCAATCACAACCCACGCCAGAAAAGGAACAGAAGCAAACTGCAATCGAAGTTTCAAACTCTAATAACACCAGTTCAATAATTCCTACAAAAAAACCGCATGTTTTTGGGTGGCTCACGGCTGCAGCACTTTTGGTTTTATTAATTGTCGCAGCACTCATTATAAGCAACTTTAAAAAAAATCAGGTTGCGAGTACAAACCCGCAGCTTACTTCTGTTGATTCACTTGTACAAAAGAAACCAGCATCTAAAAGAGACACAGGTATTCATCGCGCAGACAGCATTGATAAATTTAAAGTTTCAAAGGCAGATTCCACAATAGACCATTTAGGGGGCACTGTTACAGAAAAATCTGCATTCACAAGTATAAAAATTGGGAAGCAAATTTGGATGAGTAAAAATGTTGATGTCGATCATTACGCAGACGGGACAAAAATTCCAGAAGCCAAGACTGACAGCGCATGGATCGCTTACGGTAACAAAGGCATAGGATGCTGGTGCTACTACGAGAATAATAAGTCTAATGAGGTAGGGTATGGTAAACTATATAATTGGTATGCTGCACTCGATTCCACTCACGGAGGCTTACTATCTGATAACTGGCGACTGCCGACTGATGACGACATTGAGAATTTGGTAACTGAACTAGGAGTTGAATCAAAGTACTCTTCATATTTGCATCCAAGCTATTGGCCTAATGCTATATACTTTAAGAAAAATAACTGGTCAATTTTAGGCGGATGTCGTACTTCCGAAGGGCAATTCACATCAAGGAAAAAGCATGGCTATTGGTGGATTAACATTAAACTGCTCGGGCCGGAAGAAGGTTATCCTTTTGTATTACTTAACAATTCAATGCCCAATATTAGGAAGTATTACAGGTCATGCGGTTTTTCAGTTAGAGGTGTAGCGAATAAAAAATAGTAATGTAGTTTGGAGCCTTTTCAATGGAAGACAAAAGCCTAATCTATGATGCCTTCTCCGCTTCGCTCTAAAGGCACCCACCCGCAGGTAAATAGGAATTCGATTTAGCCGCTTGGCAAAGAATACGCCAATCTTAAAACAATCACTTGCCCAGGTATTTGATTTTAAAAGGAAACTGGGCAAGAAATTGTTTTGTTCATACGTCAGTACTTCCATGCTATCGCTTGGAAGACTTCCTTTGAACACAGATTGTCATATTCTTTGCAGCTTCAAGACTAAATCTCATGGCTGCTACTATGTCCTTTAGTCTTTACTGCGCATTCACTACAAACATTGCTATCGCCAAGTTTGTGTTCATTTGCAGAGCCTAAAGTCCATCCGCAGCCCTTGTTAGTGCTCGCCCGCGAAGCCACCGGCTGCGTTACGGATTTTTGCTGCCACACGCCTTTGCGTATTGCCATGCCACGCAAAAATCCTACACTGTGCAATTTGTGCGTTATCACGCTTTGACAAATTGCGCCATCCGGTGGCACTCGCTGGAAACACGCTTCGCTTGGTTTCCTTTCTGGCGAGCCGCACAACGACCGCAATACATTGCAGTCATTCTTACCCACGCACAGCCGCAGGCGCTTTTACCTTTTCCCGCGCATTGACTCTATAGTATCGAATAACCTAGCCTGAAATACTTCGGGTCTATCAAGTGAGTATTCAATCCTGCGGATATGCGCCACGTCAAAAAAGTTATGTTCTTGTCCTTCTTCAAACAGGAATATAAGTTGCTTATTCAATGCTTTCGCATAACCGACTTCAAAGAACACGTTTTTGTTGCAACGGGTTATGTCGCAAATAACAAACTCAGATTTTTCGATCTCTCGAAAGATGGTATCAATAATAACATCTGTATCATTAAAATCATCTGCACGGAAGACCTTAATGTTGGCTTTCTTTTTAAGAAACTCTTTTATGTTTGTTACATAAAAGTCATTGAGACTTTTTTCACGAAATGGCATCACCATAAAGAAGTGGTTCTGCTCAACGTAGGCGTTATCAGTAATTAACCGCAACGCTACTTCGAGGTGCTTATTAACGTCTGTTCGAATATCCAGCACCTTATAATAGTTAATCCCATTCGCGGTAACAAAAAACTCTTTTCCTTTTTCAAAGTAGTCTATTAAAGGGCTAATAGTTCTTTTGTCATTCTCCATCAATATGCGGAAGTAGCCAGTACCGTTATTGTGATATATACGACAAAGAAAAGAATACGCATCAAATGGTTGGTGTACGCCAATCTGAAAGAATGGCGCATAATGTGGCGCAAACGGTTTTCTTGTCCTTAAATGCTCCTGGTATTCCTCCTTTGATACTATGTGTACTAAAAATGGTGAAGATGACATAGTCTGTATTTTTCACTAATCTAAAACAAACAGGCTTAAGAATTGCATTGTGGTAATTATTCTGCTCCCCGACAGCAAAGGTAAAAGCCTGTTCCGCAAAGGACAAGGTCAGCATTGCACTGTGTTTCATTTGTGAATTTGCAGAATAAAATCTCCAGACTGTAACGACAGCGGACTACGGGGCTAACAGCTCGTATTTTTTTCTGCAAAACCTTGCTCCTTTTCTCCACAGGCTTATTTGCTGGCCGCTATCGGTAGCATCAGAGAGGCGAAGCCGAGCATCACTTTTAAATCGTATAGTATGACAAAGAACACGCAGAATTTATCCCGTCTTATGCGGATTTCATGGACAATACAGAGAGCGCAAAACAGAACCCGTTCAAGAGCCTTATCCGCAGCATGGGCAATCATCCTTTGTGAGGACATAGTTATCCAAAATGTTGCATTTCGCCTTAACCATCACAAAACGGTGAAAGCGCAGACACTTAATCAAATGAGCATTTTTAACTAACAGCAAAAACAACTATTATGGAACTGACAGCACGATTAGCAGGTGATGCCGTTGTACGGAAAACAAAAGACGGAAGGGAGTTGGTGGCCTTTACCGTTGTTGACAACAACTACTATAAAACAAAGTCGGGGGAGAAAAAGAAGGATGCTACATTTTTCAACTGCGCGTACTGGCTCAGTACGGCAATAGCTGGTCATTTAAAGAAAGGAACGATAGTAACCTTATTTGGACGAGTTGGCATCAACTCATACAAGAATAGAGAGGGTGAGTTCTTTGCCAATCTTATTTTTCACACTAACAACATAAAAATAGTTGCGGGAGCGAAAGGTGCAGACACCAGTATGGTCGAGAGCAAAGATGATTTGCCATTTTGATAATGGAAGCGTCCTGCCTGAAACACGGCAGGACGCTCTATTGTTTTTTTCAAACCACTTCCTCTATTTCACAATAAGCGTTTTGCACAATGTCGCATTTGATAGCATCGCTGTTACAAAATACACGCCCGCAGGTACATTGAGTGAGACATTTGTCGGTGTGTTGGTGTATGCAGTTATCACTTGTACTTCATGGCCGACTACGTTAGTAATTGCAATTTTAATCGTCTCCCTTTTTTCAGCAGTGAGGTTAATGTTAATTAAGTCTGATGCTGGATTCGGCGAAATATCGAGAGCCAATCTGTCTAAACCAATGGGAGATATACTACTTGTACCTGTACTTACTTTACGAATGCGTTGGTTATTCTGATCAGCGATATAAATATTTCCTAAGCCATCGGTTGCAACCTGTGCCGGAAAGGTGAATTCGGCAGCAGTAGCAGGGCCACCATCACCGGAGAATCCCATTGAACCATTTCCTGCAACCTTAGTAATAGTTCCAGCGGCATCAATCTTACGAATTATTTGCTCATTTGTCTGTGCAAAATAAATGTTACCGGAGGCATCCACAGCAATGCCCGTTGGGTCTATTGTCGCAGCGGTTGCGGGGCCGCCATCACCCGTAATACCTGTAGTACCATTTCCGGCAATTGTAGAGATAATACCGGATGTATTTATCTTCCTAATACGCGCCTGATCACAAATGTATAGATTGCCAGCCGCGTCAAAGACAAGGTCACTGGCATTGTTAAATTGAGCCGCTGTTGCTAATCCGCCATCACCTGAAAAACCAGCAGTTGATGGATTACCCGCAATAGTGCTTATCATGCCTGTAGAGGCGCTTACTTTACGGATGCAGGTACTCGCACCAATATACAAGTCACCCGAAGCATTTATAGCAATTCCTTCCATAACGATCTGTGCGGCTGTAGCCGCACCACCGTCACCAGTAAAGCCAGACGTTCCGTTGCCTGCAAATGTTGTAATTGTGCCCGACAAATCAACCTTGCGGATGCGCCAATTGCCTTGATCAATAATGTATACGTTACCGGAACCATCCACAGCCACCCTATTGGGTTGGTATAATTTTGCCGCTGTAGCCGCACCACCATCACCACTAAATCCGAAAGTTGTTCCACTCCCTGCAAATGTTGAAATAGTACCTGAAACATTTACTTTTCGGATGCAGTTATTATGCTGATCGGAGATATACATATTCCCCGCCACATCCATTGAGACACCAATTGGAGTTTGCAACTCGGCACTGATTGCCGCGCTGCCATCTCCTGAATAGCCGCCTGTACCGTTGCCAGCTACAGTAGAAATTGTTTGCGCTTTTACCCCCAACGCAAAAAGGAGCAGGCATACTGCTATGAGGTTCTGTTTTTTCATCGTTTTTATCTTTTAAAGGTTAAGATTTTTTATACTTATCGTTTTCGATAACCACAAATATATAGAATTCCGAAAACTTAGTTATCAAAAACGATAACAAAATGGAGGATTCTGAGGTTTTAGAAAAAATTGCCGCTCGAATTAAGAAGCTGAGAGAGGAAAGGGGTATGTCACAGCAAGAATTTGCGGCTAAGCTTGACTATGAGAAGTCAAATACTTCACGTATGGAATCCGGAAAGATAAATTTCCGAGTCCTAACCCTAACGAAGGTTGCAAACATATTTGATATTACGTTATCCGAATTAATGAAAATCTAAATAGGGATGGCAACAAAAAAGCCCGATAATTCCTTATCGAGCCTTTCCTTTTTTTCTAACCGGCTTGAATTAATCCCCTGGCGAGTCTTCTTCCGCGGCAGACTTGTTTAGAATAAAGTCTACAGCTTTCCGAGCAGCTTTCGATGCTTTAAAGATAAATGTCTTATCGCCCTTTAGTTTTGTGAGCCATCCCTGAATGTAAGCAGTGCTTTGATGAAATTCGCTGGTGATACCAGTGACTGATTGTAGGAAGCATGTACCGATTTCAGCTATCAATTCCTCCTGTGAGTACATTTCACCGCCAAACTCTGCCATTTGAGTAATTGTGTCTCTATTGAGACGGCTTGCATGTCCTGTGCTGTGGACTAACTCATGAAATAAGGTTGAATAGTACGCTTCGTCTTTCTTAAACGTCCGCTTCTTTGGCATGTTAACAAAGTCCTCTTTGAAATTGTAAAATGCGCTGTTTTCCTTGTGCCTGATTGGTGGGCATTGAGGCATTGCACTAACAACCTGCTCACAGGAGACAATGTCTTTAGTGTCTCGCTCCGCAGGCAAGTACTTTTCCGGAATCTTGTCACATTGAGAGATATTGAAAACATAGTAGTATCGCAAAATCGCCTTTGCTTTTTGTTCCTTGTTTTCTTCAGATTGTTCCGCTTGTTCTTTTTCCTCCTGCAGTTTTGCCCAATAGACTACGATATGCCCCTTTTCACCTTTTTTTACTTTACCACCGAGTGAATTTACTTGGTCAAATGTCAGGAATAGATTGTGCTCGTAATCTTCCATTGCGAGAAGCAATACATTTATTCCATGATACGGCCTTTTCGAAATTACATTAATTGGTGGGCCAGCACTTGCCCACGGTTTGCGCCACGGTACTGTGCCTTTGTTTAACTGTTCAATGATCTTGTTTGTAATCACGGAATACACATCAACGTGTGTTACATCGCCTGCTTTTGCTGCTGTCGCCATAATAAGTTGTTTAGTTTTTAAGGAAATGATTTCCTTCTGAGTGTATTCGGAGGAGACAAATCATTACAGGAGGAATAATTTGCGGTTGTTTACAACAAGGAGTACGCTACATCATCCCAACACTTACCGCTTCAAACAGCTTATAGTAATACGCATTCTTATTTGCTTTTTCCTTCCGGTATTCAGGTGTTAATTCCGGATGTGCCCGCACAACAAACTCCATCAGCGTATCAAGGGTGCAAGTTTCACTCCCATAGTGCTTTCGCTTAATTTCAGACAATGCATAGTATCGGGGTTTTAATCTCTTCCGTTCACAAAGAGCATTTAGTGACCCAATTACTTCATGAAAGCTTCTTGTGAGAGGCAGCACATCGGGAAGCTTTACTACAACCGATGTAACACGATGTTGGCCTAACGAATAGTCAACAGCTTTCAAGATGCTGTTGCGCTTAGATTTTGACCATTTTCCATGAAATGCTCTTACCTGAGCATGAATCAGCCGACCTTCTCTCAGAACTGCGATACCTATGAATCGTGTTCCTGGGCTAATCCCTAGTGTTGTATCTGCGTTCATGCTGATTGATGAGATAGGTAAATAATGCACCTCTAGTCTTACGAATTTGATCTGTAGGTACTGACATTACTTTCTTTAACTTACCTCTGAGAAATGTCTCCGAGTATTTCTTTACCATGTCACGGTAAAAGGGTAGAGATTCCTGATCTCCTAGAGTATCGGCTAATTCATTTGCCAATTCTTCATCTTTTGAGTTACGCATAAAATTTTATGATTGCGCTAAAGCGCTTGATAAGTTGATAAGTTGAGATTGAACTGTGGAAAAAACTTTGAGCCGTTCGTTAAACGTTATTTATATAAACGGAAGCGGCGATTGAACGAAACGATACCAGTAGGCAGTAGTCAAAAAGGCGCATCAAAAAATAGCCCATTAATTATAGGATAGGTATCTTAAATTGATTCTAAACTTAAGACGGAGGCCCCCTGTCTACATATTTAGACTTAGCATTTCTACTTATGAAACCGGATTCTTTTGGAAATAGTTCAACTTGATATTGTTTACCCAATTCATAGTACAGTTCATTAATCAGCGTTTTGTACAGGATAGATAGCTTTAAAAGATTCTCGGCACTTGGAAGTACAAGTCCTCTTTCCCATTTTGAAACAATGCTCGTACTAGAAAGTTGCAGTAAATCCACAACATCTTGTTGGCTAAAACCCATCATTCTACGAAATTTCCGTAGGCTGTTTGGTATCACTGTACGGCTTTGCATCATTCCAGTAAGAGCATATCAATCAAGCACAATTAGAATAAGGGGGCATAACTAGTCATTGGTAGCTAATTTCAGATGGGAGTGTGGAAAAGAGACAAAAATAAACTCGCAATCTTGCGGGTTTAGACCATTCATATCTTATCAAACTGGCGTTGATACACGCAGAAAAATTGACCTGTAGTGTTCACTTGACAATACTTTGAAAGTAAGTAAAGTGCTGCCATGCCAACATCAAAAAGAAAGGAAGTCAAGACAGACAAGCATATAAAGGCGATAGCAAAAATTGACGAATTATTTAGGAGAATGGAACAAGACGCGTCTTTACCGACCTTTGGAGAGCACTTCATGACTTGCCTTATTCTTGGAAATGCCGAGTCAGTAAACTTGCGAAAAATGTACCCAGCCTTATACAAAAAACTAACAAGCTGGCTGGCCAATCACAACAAGAAAATCACAGGTTAGTTGTTTAAAGGGTGTTTCATCATCTGACTTCGTAAGTGCTCAGCAGTTGCAGATAAATAAATAGTAGTTGTCTTGATGTCGCTGTGACCCATCATTTGCGAAAGACTGTAGATGTCACAACCTCCTTCAAGCATAAGAGTTGCGAATGTGTGCCGAAGCTTATGAGGCGTGAACTTGATGCCTGTCTTTTTGGTTACTGCATCAATAATAGTTTTCATCGAGTCTTTTGATAATCCTCTGTTATGCCTCACCGAAGTAAAGAATTCAGGACACGTTTTCTTCCATCGCTTTCTTTCTTCCATGTACTTCTTAAGAATTTGAGCAAGAGTGTAACTCATCGGAATGATGCGATCCTTTTTCCCTTTGCCTTGCTGAACAAAAATTGTGAAGTTCTCAATATCTACATCTGCATACTTCAGTTTCAATAACTCAGTCTTGCGTAGCCCAGCGAAAATAAACATGGCAAACATGGCATGATTGCGATAGCGCAGATACTTATACTGATACGGATAGTTGTAGACCACCTCAAGCAGCTTAAGTGCTGCTTGTTTGTTCAACTTCTCAGGTATTCTCTTTTCCAGCTTAGGCACTTCGACTGTGTCCACGTAGTTTGTAGTCATATAGCCCTGCTTAATACACCATCGGAAGAACACTTTAAGAGACTTGTAGTAAACAAGGTACGTGTTAACAGACCAATGTCTATCAACTCGGCCACTGTAAAAGAGTGTATGTATTTTAGCTTCTGTGACCTCCTCCAGAGTCTGTATTTTACCCATCTTACAGAAGCTATTTATTACATAACGGTATCTTCTTGCTGTTTCAGGCGAATAACCGCGAAATGTAACCGAATAATCGCAAAATCTTTCGCACAAAATATGGATGTCCATATCGGCTATTCTACACTTCTGCCATTCTTATCTAATGACCGCCTCCCTTTGGGATGTGGTCATAGGACTGAGTTTTTTTGCCACTAATTTTCAGAATAGCCTTTATTTAATTGATGAAAGTCCGCCCGGCAGGAATCGAACCTGCGACCCTCTCCTTAAAAGATATTTCTAAGACTCGCGTCAACAAAATATCGTTATTTATCAAGCTATTTTTGGAAATGTGCGGTGAAAATGGGCAAAAAACTACGGCCTGTTCCCAGATAAATTTAAGATGGCAAACAGTGTCAAAATTAATACTAATCAACCTCGACAAACATAGTATATCAGATGTTTGTTTTTTAGCTAAAGAGCGCAACTTAGTTGAATGATATTTTTTCGATGTCTTCATGTAATTCATCTGACCCAAATGATCGAAGGTAGTTCATGGTCATAGTTAAGCTACTATGACCGAGTAGCTTCTGAATTTTTACTGCATTAACATTCTGCTGAGCAAGATTGCAGGCAAATGAATGTCGCAGTTGGTGTACATGAAATTTTACGCCTGATTTTTCCGATATGATATTTACCCAATGTTTCATGCCATGCTTCGATAGCGGTTCATCCTTCTTTGCTGATGCAATCAAATGTTGGGTTTTCAAGTTCTTTTGTTTACGTTCCTTTAGGTAGTCTCGAATGTGCATAAGCAATGTCGGGTGTATTGGAATATGCCTTATTCTTTTTGATTTGGATGTATTGCTTCGTACTGTTAGCAGACGTTTCTCAATATCAACATCATGAACACTAAGAGCCAGGGCTTCGCCTAGCCGTAGGCCAGTGAATGCAAATAGACTAATCATAAAGGTATCTCTGCGTAAAAGCATGCCCGAACCGGAATATAGAGCGATTGCGGAGTATATCCGTCTAATATCATCCTCTGTTAATGCTTTCGAATCTTCATACACTACTTTAGGTGGTGAGATCTTAGTTATTGGATTGTGAGATACTTTCCCATTCCTACAAAGCCATTCGCAGAAGGTGTGGAGCTTTGTTCTGTAGGATAGTATCGTGGCACCTTTGACACCTGTTTTTATTCGACTCATGCCTACCTGCCGAGGCGTAATCTGGATACGTTTAAAGAATTCAATTACCATGTCTGTCGTCAGTAAGTCTACTGATACCACTTCAGGCATAATATTCAAGAATCGTCTAAAACAATTAGCGTAGCCTCTGATTGTTTCTCTACTGAGTGCGGAAGTATATGTTAGTTCGTTCAAGAACTGCTCAATGTCACCTTTAATTGGTGCTTGCTCATCCATGAATCAAGTATGACGGTAACAGCAAATAAATATAGCGGGAAGTATTTGTTTCAGAAGACAATAATTACCCTCTGTGATAGAAATGTACAGTCGGTAGAATGTTGGAATGGAAGACCAGCAGTTTACACCAATTGGCGTAACTAACTATAGAAACACGAATCAAAAGTTTGGGATTAAAGATGCGGATAGGTTGCGCCACATCTACTGCATTGGAAAGACAGGAGTTGGAAAATCTACCCTTTTAAAGGGTATGGCATTTTCAGACATTACACGAGGACATGGCTGCTGCATCATTGACCCTCATGGCGACATAGCTGAGGAAATCACAAGTAAAATTCCTGAGAACAGACGAAAGGATATTATCTACCTTAATCCAAGTGAACCTGAAAATGCTATCCACTTTAACCCGTTACATGCTGTTCACCCTAGCCATCATCATTTAGTAGCTTCCGGTATTGTTTCAACCTTTCACAAAGTTTGGAATGATAGCTGGGGGCCAAGACTTGAATATATTTTACGCAATGCAATCCTAACACTGCTTTGGTACCCACAAGCAACGCTGCTTTCTATACAACCCCTACTAACTGATATTCGTTTCAGAAACGACATCTTAAACTATGTGAAGGACGACCACCTGTTAGCGTTTTGGCACAACGAGTTTGAAAAATACTCGCCTAGCTTTAGAAATGAAGTAATTGCGTCTATACTCAACAAGTCAGGCATTTTTATTAGTTCAATTCCTTTACGCCGAGTGGTGGGTGAACAAACTACAAGCTTCAGAATGCAGAAGATTCTTAACGAAGGGAAAATTCTTATCGTTAACCTGTCGAAAGGCAAGATTGGAGAAGAAGCATGTACGATTCTTGGTTCAATGATAATCTCAGCGATACACCTTGCAGCCATGTACAGGGCTACTCAGGCCGAACACACTCGAAGACCATTTTATCTGTATATAGACGAGATGCACAGCTTCATTACTCTGTCATTTGCGGATATTCTTTCCGAAGCCCGTAAGTATGGACTTGGGATATTCCTAACCCACCAGTACATTAGTCAGCTTGACGAGAGAATTCAAAAGGCAATCTTTGGTAATGTCGGCACGATGATCTCATTTCGTATTGGTGCGGAAGATGCCAATGTTATCGCAAAAGAGTTCTTCCCTACGTTTGACGAGCAAGACTTAGTGAACCTGCCAGTCTATACCATGTATCTCAAACTAATGATTGATGGTACAGCATCGCAACCTTTTAGCGCTACCTCAGTTCGGACGATTTGATAATTTATTTAATTTATTCTCCGCAATAGCAGCTAAGTGAGGAGCGCTATAGACATACTCTAATATTGCTCGGCAGAGTGCCTCGACTATAGGGATTTCATCTTCTCCCAATTCATCACCACTTGCATGTGCGCCTATATTTCCAAAATGTCGCAGCTTCTCAGCAACCTTAACTAACTTCTCCGGTATCTCTCCCTTCTTAGCCAAATCGTCTAGCATAGGGGCAAGATTTCCTTTCTTGGCATTTCGGTCAATACAAACCAACTCTAAAACTTTCCTTAGCAAGAGTGCATGAGCACCTGCATCAAGATATTTCGCTTTTTCAGCAATTGTGTACGCTTTAAGAATATTGTCAGGTAGACCTAACGGCGCCTTCTTTTCACCTGGGTAGAGATAGTTGTATTCGACACTTTCCGCATCGTCACCGTCCATAATGTCATTCCAATAGTATGAGCGGATATTTGTTTTTCCGCAGTTGGGGCTGGGGCACTTTAGCACCTCATAGAAAGTATATTCTTCTATCATCGGCCCCATCTCTGGGTCTCCGAATTCGCCTACTTTTTCTTGTACAGACCCTACAACTTCCATCTTGGAAAAGTTATTACAGTGGCCACAAACGATACCCTCTGAGTAGTATTTTTCTTTTGCCATAACGTATTAAAAGTATAGTCTAAATTAGTTAATAAAGGGGTACGGGGAAATTCCCCGCAAGATTGCATATCGCCGCATAAAGGCAGATATTAATATATCGCCGCGGCGATATGCAATCTTGCAAAGCGAACTTTTCGTATATTTAGGTAATCACTATGGGACTTGTATTAAAGAATAATAGCTAACTACACTACCGTTTGTTATACTATTTTTGCGACCCCAAAACTATTTTTTCATGGTAGATAGCGTTGTACGATCTGCATTTCATCAAAGAATTCTGAAGTCAGAACATGACTGTTCTGATACCGTTGTTCTCGATGAACTTGGATTGAAAAATGGTTTAGTAAGGGCAGACATCGCAGTCTTGAACGGCAAATTAGTTGGTTATGAAATCAAGACTAATAGCGATACTCTAATGCGGTTACCACATCAAATAGAGGCCTACAATGAGGTCTTCGACAATGTGTACGTCATTACCGGTGACAAGCATTTAGAAAACGTATTATTAAGCGTTCCTAAATGGTGGGGAGTATATCTTGTTACCGAAACCGAGGACGGAATATATGATTTTAAACGCTGTAGAAAAGCAAAGAAGAATCGTGGCAAAGACACGATGGGGCTTGCTCAACTGCTGTGGAAAGATGAGGTAATTGATATACTAACGTCCTATTTGAACTATACAGTACGCTCTAAAGCTACTAAAGAGCAGCTTTATGATGTCCTCTCAAATGAGTGCTCGTCTGCTAAGTTGAGCACATATGTCCTACAATATTTGAAGTCTAGGCAGACTTGGCGAATAGGTCAGTCAGCACTTTCGTAAAGTGGTGATTGGTTCCCATTTGAATCCACACATTTGGATTTCCTGTAGTTGTTTCCTTTTTCGAGCATTTCTTTAAATGCTTGTCTCCAAATGAAAAATCTTCACCTAAATAGTATTTTGATTTAACAATGGTAGCTGCCTGCAAGTAGTACTGTTGCCAGTCAGCACTTTTCTTTAGCGCCTTTCCTTTAATAACAAACCATACATCATTATGAGTGTATCTGATATTTGCACTCGTAGACATCTTTTTAGGGTCAAATTCGAAATAGCTGGGAGAGACAATACTGTAGTCTCCGAAATTGAGCGGCCTGTTGTACTTCGTTCCCTTAAGTTGTTCAATTATTGAATTGAATAGTTTCCAATCGTTGCGAGGAACAAGCTCGACCTCAGTCTTAATTTTGGCCATTCCAGGGAATGCCCCTCCCGCAATGGTGAAAGTTTTCCATTGTCTTAAATTAGGAAAGTCAGTCAACACTGCAATGACACCATCGGTGAAATCTTCCATTTGGGAAAAGTCAGCATCTTTTAAGTCAAAGATGATATGACATTTGTCGTAAGATAGGTCTAGCTCTGTGAGTATATTTCCTAGCCTTTCCTCAAACTCTGAAGATGTTATATCCTCAATAGTCACCCGTATTGCAATTTCGCTTACGTCATACATAAGGAGAATTGACTGAACCGATTCTATGAGGTCAGTGGACGAATTGGGGTACAACACTGGCATTGGTGAAATACCCTTTGTTGCAAGAACGGCATAGATATACTCAATTGCAGTAGAGCCAACCGGCTTATCCTTATTTACCATTGATGTATCGAGAAACATCGAATTGTGAGGCCAGCTTTTGATGATCTTCTTGCAGAACTTCACAAGATGCTCTTCAATCGTCTTGGGTTTTGCATCTTCGTCATGGTCATACTCCATTGGAGTAACATCAAAAAGAGGTACAATTTTCTTTTTCAGTTTGGGGTTAAGGTTTTCAAGAGCCTTAAACTCTCCCGCTTTTGATTTTAGCAGCGGTAAATAAAAACTTGTTTCCATTTTGCGAGCTTTAATTGTTTAATTCTAAAAAGTGTTTACGAACATCACCATGTCCAACTAATTCATTCAATTGGAAGTACTTTCCTGTTTCACCTCGGATTCGACCTGCAATAAGGGATGGGTGAATATTCAGTTTTTGTGCTTGATTAATTATTGCGTCTTTTGTTGGGCTAAATCGAACAAGAGACTTTCTCCAAACATCATTAGGAATTAGAGCATTAAGAGCATAATTGTCAGCTTCACTTTCTACCTCATCTCCTTTTGTGTCTAAATCATCGAATATTATTTCAAGATTTGCACCTAAGTGAAGTCTAATGTGTGCTATCTCATGAAAGAGCACAAACCAAAAATTATCAAGTCTGTCATAGCGTAAGGTCAAGGCAATAATTGGATATTTTCCTTCCTGTAGAATTGCAGCACCATCCAAGAATGTTCCTTCTATTTGGGGTTCTATAACAAAGCGAATTCCACTGTGCATGAGATAGTGTGCGGCTTGCAACGGGCCATCATCTTTCCTGCTTAAACCTGCTAATTCCTTCAACCAGCTTTCAGTTATTATATTGCTATCAAAGTCTTTTACAGGTTGTTTCTTAGCCTTTAAAATTACTTGTGCATGCCATGCCTCTAACGCCAATGGGTTTAAAGACGAACCAGTTCTAACTTTCTTTCTATTTAAGCTATAAACTTGGCCGCCTGATATGCCAGCTCTATCGAACAACTTAAATAGCAAAGTGTCGGCCTGCTGTAGGGCTTCGTTTAATGTGCCACTAAATCCCTCAAACCAATTCCTTTTAAACATTTCCTTAAACGGATAGTTCTTAGGATTAAGGTGTTCAGGTACCTGAGACGATACAGGTTCTCTAAGTTGAACATCCCCGTTGATTTTTATGTTCAATAGTTCGGCAATTCGTAGTAACGTTTTTAAGCTTGCAGTGTTATACAACTCAGCTTCATACCGCTGAATCTGCTGCTCTTTTAGTTCCAATTGTCTTGCAAGTTCCGATTGCGTCAAACCATTTGCAATACGAGCCTTAATCAATATCAAAGGCAATTGCTTTAAGTCCTTAACTTCGGCAATTACCATTCTTCCCGCCTTCAAAGCTTCGTACTCCTCAATTTCCACAATCAGTTCTTTCAATTGCACTTCGATTGCATTTCGACTTGCCTCCGCAATTATGGGATGCACATCAGGCGTACTTGGAGGATTTTTGATCATATCCTCCAATGACTTCTGAAAATTCACAATCTGCGACTTTGTGATTTTATATTGTCTGTCATTAGTTATCATATGCCTCCTGATTTATTGTTTTATAATTCTTATTATTCCTTTTGGGTTTCCGCTCAGCTTTTCGTTTTGAAAGAAATCTAAAAAGGTTTTTCCTGACGCTCTTTCAATCATCGCGGATGGGAAGTACTCACCACCGTATTTTGACTTTTGTGCTTTTCGACCATTACTAAAATCAAGAAAGACTCGATCAAGTATTGCTGGGTCAACATATCTGGCATCCCAACAGACTTCATAGTCGCCTGGCACCGGTTTATCGGTAACGTAACTACCGTCTAAAAAAGCTTGCGGGCAACCACTTTTAAAAAGATTTCCCAATCCTAGCTCTAATCCGTCATAGAGTTCCTTACGCCTCGGATTTGTTACAAATCGTTGGTATACCTCACTTAATGTCGCATCGTGTATTCCTGGAGGTAGCACCTGCCACGGACATCCTGTAATTGTAATAAAATTAGGTATCATAGACACAATAATATTGTTGTGTTATGCAAATATAACACAAGTTGCCTACCGAATGCAAGTTTTTTTGAGAAAGTAGGCTTTAAAGGATGATTTTATAGATGTATCAGAGGCAAAAAGTCCTTATTTTCAATTAGTTATGAAGAAATGTTAAACTTTAGTGTGTCGCATAAAAAAGTCGCCCATGCTGGCGATTTTTTTATAATACATCATATGGCGCGTACTCAGACTTTTAATTCCTCTTGTAAACAAGAAGCCGGAGCGCGTTAAATACAACAACTACTGTTGACCCTTCGTGTCCAACAACGGCTATCCCGATGTGGGCTATTCCAAGAATTGTAAGAGGAATTAGCAGTACTACCATCCCAAGACTAATAACAAGATTCTGTTTGATTATCTTACTTGCTTTCTTGCTTAGCCCGATTGCGAAAGGTAGGTTACTTAATTTGTCAGCCATTAAAGCAATGTCCGCAGTCTCCAATGCAACATCACTTCCTGCAGCCCCCATTGCTATACCAACTGTACTTTTTGCCATAGCAGGTGCATCATTCACTCCATCACCAACCATTGCAACTTTTCTTTCATCTGCCCTTAGTTTCTCAATTGCTGCAACCTTTTGTTCAGGTAATAAATTCCCTAATACCGTAGTTACGCCGATTTCTCTACCGATAGCTTCAGCAACAGATTGGTTATCTCCCGTCAGCATTATCATCTTCCGAATATCCAGCGCTTTAAGTTGTTCCAGTGTTTCCTTTGCGTCTACTCTGGCAGTATCTCGTAGGGCAATAATGCCAATGAGCGTATCTCCCCGTTGAACAAGCATTGTCGTATTTCCCTGTATTTCCAAGTCAGATACCTTTGCTTTTACATCGTCAGGCAGAATGTGATTCTTCTCTATAAAAAGTTCTTTATTCCCGATGTGAAATTCAGTTCCGTTATACTCAGCGCGTACACCTCTACCAGTGATCGCTTCTACCTTAGAAGCAGGTGCTACCTCTTTCTTTAGTTTCTCGGTACCACCTTTTACAATTGCCGCAGCAAGCGGGTGGTCACTCAATTTTTCAATGGCAATAACCGCTTCAAGCAATTCTTCTTCTGAGATACCATTTAAAGGATATACACCAGTTAGTTTAGGTTTACCTTCTGTCAGCGTTCCTGTTTTATCAAACGCAATTGCAGTAAGTGTACCCATTTCTTCAAGAGGTCTACCACCTTTAACCAACACACCTGCCTTAGCTGCACGAGCAATACCGCTCAGCACGGCACTTGGTGTAGAGATAGCAAGAGCACATGGACTTGCAGCAACGAGTACCGCCATCGCTCTATAGAAGCTTGCACTAAATGGTTCATGAATCACCAAGAAGGCAAACAGAAGGAGAATAACGAGACCGAGAACGCTTGGTACATAGTATTTTTCCAGCTTGTCGGTAAAATGCTGCGTTGGTGATTTCTGTGTCTGTGCTTCATTTACAAGTTCAATCAGCCTGGCTATTGTCGAATTTGCGGCAAGCTTAGTTACAGAAATTTCCAATGTTCCATTACCATTAATCGAACCTGCGAACACCTTGTATTTGGCATCTGTGACCTTAGTAAAGTCCACTCCTGATTCAATTGCTGTTTTGTCCACAGGAATACTCTCTCCTGTAATGGGGGCTTGATTAACGCTACCAGTTCCTTTTACCACCACGCCATCCGCAGCAATTTTGGAATTAGGCTTAACAACAATCACGTCACCGATTTGCAGATCATCTATTGGAGTTTCTGTAAGAGTCTCTCCATTTTTACGAAGGGCTGTTTTGGGTGCCAATTCTGTTAGTGCTGCAATTGATTTTCGGGCTTTCTCCATTGCATAGTGCTCAAGAGAATGGCCAAGACTAAAAAGAAATAGCAACAGCGCTCCTTCTAACCATTGTCCAAGTGCGGCAGCTCCAATTGCCGCGACAAGCATAAGGAAATCTATTTCAAACTTTCCCTTACTAATTGTTTCTACTGCTTCTTTGGCGGTGAAGAACCCGCCGAAGAAATAGGCTGCTACATAACAGCCAATTGAAACAACGGCAAATGAAGTTCCGAATGATAAGGCAAATCCAACTCCTAGTAATACGCCGCAGGTAGCGGCAAAAATGAGTTCGGCTTTTTCGCCAAAGAATCCACTGTGAGAATGTGTATGTTCTCCAGCTGCATGTTTATGCTCAGCTTCACCTGCTTTGTGGGAATGTTCATGTGCTTCTTTTTGCTTGCTTCTGTTTCGGAAATTATCAACATTGTTGATACGCAGCGATAGTTTCCTGATGCTCTCGCTGATAGCCTCCTCATTGGTTTCTGTCTTTTTGTATTCTAACTGAATGAATCCGCTGGCCGATACCGATACGGAAACAATACCTGGCATTTCTTTGATGCTCGACTCAACAATTCTCGCGTGTCGGACATGACGGATGCCTGAAACATCAAAAAGTAAGTGTCCGTATTGCTCCGTCACACTGGCTCCAGCTTCTTTTGCAATTGCTTCAATTTCAGAAACGGAAATTGCCTCCGGCTCATAATGAAAACAGAGCTGTGCAGGCTTGCCATTTTCGGCAGCGACGACATGAACCCTTTCTATGCCTTTCCTGTTTTGAAGGGCAGCAATTGTCTTTGAGACACATTCGTCTCTTTCGTTGGGCACCTCTGGTAGTAGTACATCAAGGTTGATCTTCATCTTTTCCACTAGCTAAAGCTTTTAATGGTGATTATTCGTGTTCTCCTGTATTTGTCATTTTCGCCATAAGGAAAAATGATCCTTTTGTTACAATCTTCGTTCCTTCCGGCAGGTCTTTGACTGGCTTTATCTCAGTATAGCCAACATCAGATGTACCCTTGATAATTTGCACACGTTCGAAATTCATCTCATTGGCGTGTTCGCCCGTTCCTTCTTTATGCGCCTGTTTATCTGTTATTACGAAAATGTAATCTTTGCCGCCATTGCTGGTAATGGCTTGGTCTGGCACTGCCGGATATACCTTGTTTCCAATACTAATTCTTGCAGTTACGTTCATGCCCTCAATAAGTCCAGTTCTGTCATTAATTACCCGTGCGTGAACGGGTATAGCTTTAGTCTCATTTACAAAGGCAGTACCAATTGAATACACCATAGCATCATACTCCTTTCCCGCATTGTTCGTAAGCGTGAAATGGATGGTTTGCCCTTTAGAAACCATAGGCAGGTCTTTCTCGTACACAAAGAGGTCTAAGTGCAATTCCGAGTTATTAATAATCTGCGCTATGGGGGAATTTGCGTCAATCCGAGAGCCTATCTGTGCCGTTATATCAGAGATATTACCGCTGATTGGTGCAGTTAGATTAAGAACAGACGAAATGCTATTGGTCTCTGAAATACCAATAGTAGCAAGCTGCTGTTTTAGCGCTGATTGCTGGGCTTTCAATCCCCGCAATTCAGACTCCGCCTTTTGCAAGTTCTTTAATGGCGCAGCATTTCCGGCAACAAGTTCCTTCTGACGATTTACCTCCTGCTCAGAAAACGTTATCTGCGCGTTTATAGAAATTAGCTGTTGTTGAAGTGAGGACAACTCCGTGTTGGCAATAGTTCCAATTATCTGACCTTTTTTTACAAACTCCCCAGGTTGCACCCTAAGAGAACGGAGTGTTCCGCTAACGAGAGATGTAATTTGCGCTTTGTTTTGGTTTGGAACGGCAAGCGTACCATTAACACCAATTGAGGAAGAAAGATTTTTCATTTCAACTTTCCCAAACTCAACACCAGCCGTTTTGATTTGGGCATCGGTAAGTGAAACAAAGTTTGTCTCCTCGTGGCGTTCAGTAGTAGTTTCCTTTTCTGTTGTGCTCTCATTTTTTTGGCCGCATGATGTCAATAGTATTAGACTGGCAAACCAAAGTGCTTTATATACCTTCATGATTATTTATTTTGATAGTAATGCAATTGAATTGTGTTTTGATTGAATTGTTGTACGGCATCTAAATAGTTCTTTCTGATGTCGGTGGCCTGACTGAGATACTGCGACAGTTCCGCAAAGCTGATTTCACCTCCGCGATATGCGAGGTTAGCTGCTTTAGCAATTTCAGTAGCTTGAACAAGTCCAGCAGTTTCGTAGTACTGTAACATTTGCTTGTTCTTCTCTACCGCTTGTTGTGTTTGCAGCATTTGTGTTTGTAGTACCTGACTTTCGTATTGATACATTGTCTGCTGATAGTCTTGTTCTAACTTGGCGCTTTTAACTTTGTTGTGGTAATAGCTTCTTCCGAGCAGAGGAACTCCCATCGTTACAGAGAAACCCGAATACGGATTAGGCAGGTTGTACAATCGTTGTGAAAAGAATCGGCCTGAAAAGTCAGGCAATGCACTTTGACGGGCAAGCTTTAATTCAGAGGATGCGACATTTATCGCTTGTTGTTGTACTAAAAGTGCCGGATGGTCTGTCACATCTGTAGTCACATCGTCTTCTACCTTTTTCAAAGTGATATTTTCAGGCAGATACACAATGTCTGTATTCAGGAGCGCTTTTAGTGTTGTTTGCTGTATCTGTATGTCATTTTGTATAGCCACTAGTTGTAAGTGGATTTCCATACTCTTTGCGCTTGCGGCAATACTATCTAGTCCGGCGCTTTCGCCCGTCTTTACTCTCAACCGTGCAATTGTTGCTACTTCCTTATAGAAACTATCAAGCTGCTGCCATAGTCGTAATCTACTCTCCTGATACCACAATGTGTAGTAAGTAATTGCCAAATTGCGCCGTATTTCAAGCGCACGTAATTGTTTGGTGTACTCAAACGATTTAACCTTTTGCTCAAGCATATTCTTACGTGCGGCATATGTTCCAAACCACTCGATGTTCTGCGATACGCCAATCTTTAATATGCCCTGATTATCTGAAGGGCGGAGATCTTCATTCTCAGCAAACAATCCGGTTTTAGGAATATTGAAGGACGTACCTGCCATTGATTGCGATTGCTTAAACGCTAGGTCACTCCCTTTTAATTGAAGGTTGTTTCGTAATGCCATCTCGTACGCATCTTGAAATGAAATTCTGACGGCATCGCTTTGTGCGGAGGCAGGCAATGCAAAACAACAGCCTAGCAAAAGCAGGGAAGCAATTTTTACTCCAAAGCCGCCTTTTAATGGCTTTGTAAAGAGTATGTATAGTAGCGGCAATACAATTAACGTAAGGAGTGTTGCGGTTACTAGTCCTCCAATAACAACAGTTGCGAGAGGCTTTTGTACTTCTGCACCTGCACCGGAAGATATTGCCATTGGTAAGAAACCAAGAGACGCAACAGTGGCTGTCATAAGTACAGGACGCAACCGCATCTTTGCACCGATAAGTACACGCTGTACAACATCATCTATACCTTCTTTCGCCAACTCGTTAAAGGTTCCAATCAGTACAATGCCATTTAAGACAGCTACTCCGAAAAGAGCAATAAATCCAACTCCCGCGGAGATAGAGAAGGGCATCCCACGCAATAACAGCGTAAACACACCGCCAATGGCTGACATTGGAATTGCAGTGAAGATGAGTGCGGCCTGCTTCAACGATTTGAATGTGAAGTAGAGCATTGCGAAAATGAGAAAGAGCGCTATTGGTACGGCAATCTGTAACCGTGCTGATGCACGTTCTAAATTCTCAAAAGTTCCCCCGTATGTCAGATAATAGCCGCTCGGTAGTTTGTATGAGGCAAGCTTCGCTTGAATATCTTTAACTACACTCTGTACATCACGCCCCTTTACGTTGAACCCAATAACAATCCTACGTTTAGCCTCCTCTCTACTTATCTGCGCTGGGCCTTCTTTGAATGATACTTTGGCAACCTGACTTAGCGGTACCTGATTGCCGTCTTTGATGGGAATGTATAAGTTAGCCACATCTTCAATTGAGGTTCTGTGAGCCGAATCCATACGAACAACCAAATCAAACTTGCGTTCGTTCTCGAATACCACGCCAGTAGAAGAGCCTGCAAATGCAGCGGTGAGTACTCGGTTAACATCAGTGATATTGAGACCATATGCTGCTATTTGAGTACGGTTATACTCAACCGTTATTTGTGGTAACCCCTGAGTCCGTTCCACTTGCGGGTCAGTAGTACCTTTTACTGATTGAACGATCTTGCTCACATCTTCCGCAAGTGACGCAAGTGTTTCGATGTTCTCGCCAAATATTTTTATGGCCACATCTTGCCGTACACCCGTCATTAGTTCATTAAACCTCATTTGAATCGGTTGGTTTGCTTCAAAAAAGACACCTGGTATCGCTTCCAGTTTCTCTATCATCCTCTTTGCTAAATCATCATAGTCTTGTGTGGTAGTCCATTCCTTTTTGTCCTTCAGTACAATAATTAAGTCCGATGCTTCAGGAGGCATTGGGTCAGTTGGTATCTCGGCACTTCCGGTTTTTCCAACAACCTGTTTTACTTCGGGGAAGGATTTAATAATCCGCTCAGCCTGCATAGATGTTTCAATGCTTTGCGATAAGGAAGCACCTTGCGGGAGGATGCAGTGAAAAGCATAGTCTCCCTCTTGGAGTTGTGGTAAGAATTCGCCTCCCATTCTTGTAAATGCGATGATTGAAATAACAAGCAGAACTCCCGCAATACCTACACATACATATTTGAACCGTATTGCTCCCTGTAAAAGCGGAGTATATTTTCTTTGCAAGAACTCCATCATTTTGTCTGAGAAGCTTTGCTTATGAGATATGTTTTTAGGCAGCACGAGGGCACACATCATTGGAATGTATGTGAGGGATAGTAACAGCGCTCCAAGAATTGCGAACCCTACCGTTTGTGCCATCGGGCGAAACATCTTACCCTCTATGCCAACCAAAGAGAGAATTGGGATATACACGATAAGAATAATGATTTGACCAAATGCCGCAGAGTTCATCATTTTTGATGCGGAACTCAATACTTCATTATCCATTTCTAATTGCGTGACTCGTTTCTCCTGTCTAAGGGCAAGATGATGCATTGTTGCCTCGACAATAATGACCGCCCCATCGACAATAAGCCCAAAATCTATTGCCCCAAGTGACATGAGGTTAGCGCTGACACCAAAGACATTCATCAGCCCCAAAGCAAACAGTAATGAAAGTGGAATTGCCGATGCGACAACTAAACCAGCTCGAAGATTGCCGAGGAAGATAACAAGTACGAAAATAACGATGAGAGCACCCTCAATGAGGTTTTTCTGAACCGTATGTATCGCGCGGTTAACGAGATTTGTTCTGTCTACAAATGCTTCAATTTCAATATCTGCCGGAAGGGATGATTTGATGGTGAGCATTTTCTTTTTTACACGCTCAACTACTTCTGCACTGTTAGAGCCTTTAAGCATCATGACAATGCCACCTACCACCTCACCTTCACCGTTGCGAGTCATGGCACCATATCGAATTGCGCTACCGATTCTCGGCGTAGCTACATGGCGAATGAGAATTGGTACGCCATTCACATTTTTGACGACAATGTTGCCGATGTCCTCAAGAGTAGTAACAAGCCCGATGCCTCGAATGAAATATGCGTTAGGTTTCTTGTCGATGTACGCACCACCAGTGTTTTCGTTATTTTTCTCCAACGCATCAATCAACTCAGCAATGGTTACATTCATTGCTTTTAGGCGATTTGGGTCAATTGCTACTTCATATTGCTTGAGTAGCCCACCGAATGAATTCACCTCCGCTACACCTGGGGTGCCGTAGAGCTGACGAGCCACTATCCAATCCTGCATTGTTCGCAAATCCAATGCAGAGTATTTGCTTTCTGCACCTTTCTTTGGATGAATAATGTACTGGTAGATTTCACCTAGACCAGTTGATACAGGGGCTAGTTCAGGCTTGCCCAAACCATTTGGTATTTTGCTTTCAGCTTCTTTGAGCCGTTCATTAATCAGTTGACGGGCGAAATATATATCCACCTTGTCATCGAAAACAATCGTTACAACTGAGAGACCAAAGCGTGAAATTGAGCGTATTTCTTCGAGATCAGGAAGGTTAGCTAAGCTTTGTTCTATCGGATATGTTACAAATTGCTCGACTTCCTGACTGGCAAGTGTGGGTGCATTGGTAATTATTTGCACCTGATTGTTGGTAATGTCTGGCACCGCATCAACTGGTAATTTAGAAAGAGAATAGACCCCCCAGACAATTAGCATTAGCGTTAGTAGGCCAATAGCAAGTTTATTCTTTATGGAAAAAGAAATGATTTTATTTAGCATTTTTCAGGAATTAATGACTGGACACCAAATGATGGTAGTAGTGCATTAACCGTTCGATAATGGCGCAGATCATTAGAACTGACATCACGCCAATTAGAATAGAGCGGATAACCCTGTACAACAGAGGTTTGGGGGCTTTTGACCCTTTGCCTTTTTTGGTGACCATAAGTAAATGATAAAAACTGAAACAGGAGTCCTGTTTCAACAAAACAAAAAGTAAGACATAGGAAAACTAGGCAAGCTGGGGAGGTTGCCAGATATCAAACGATATCTTCATTACTTTGCTTTGGACATGGGAAACATGAGTGAGACGTGTTGCGAACTCGACAGTTTCAAAAAATACTATTTTAGGTGTTATTACAATAGGGCTGGCGCAGCAGGAACAATGACAAAACGGAGAGCATAAATCTCGGTGGGTGTTACCCTCACTGTTTGATGCCGGTACGTTTGCTGATATTCTTGTTTCGGAATATGACACATCATCACTGTCTGCGCATGGCAGGACACTCAAAATAAGAATGAGCAGGGCCAATATGGAAGCCGTCAATCGCATTGTGCATTTCAAAAATACACATTTAGAGAATGCAATTGATGTTTTTGGGCGATAAGAAACCTTCCCCGCTAAGAAATTACCGCCTGACTGACTTGTGCTGCACTCAGTCGTGCGCTCAATGTCAGCATGTCTGCGCTCACCTTTTTGTCTATGATTTTCGCATAATGTTGAGTCATTTTAATGCTCTTATGACCTAACATCTTACTTACGCTCTCAATCGGCACATCATTATTTAGTGTGACTGTTGTAGCGAAAGTATGCCTCGCTATGTGAAATGTTAAAGTTTTTGCTATCCCACATAAATCGGCGATTTCTTTCAAATATGAGTTCATTTTCTGATTGCTGAGAACCGGAAGAACCTTATTCGCATTAATGCACTTCGGGTGATTCTTGTATTTATCCAAAATGACTAATGCCTGTGGCAGGAGAGGAATTCTTGTCGGTGTTTCCGTTTTCTGCCTTGAGGTGAAAATCCATTTATTGTTGTCCACTCCTTTTACTATACAATCTCGGCTAAGTTGGAAAACATCAATAAATGCCAATCCTGTGTAGCAACAGAATAGGAAGATGTCTTTTACCTGGCTCAGGCGATCTATTGCAAACTGTTTGTTGGCTAACGTAAGCAATTCGTCTTCCCTAAGGTATTCTCTTACTACTTCTTTCTTGGACATCTTAAATCCAAAGAATGGGTCTTTGGGAATCCACCCACTTTTAAGGCAGAAGGTTACAATCTTTCGCAAATTGCTGATGTACTTAATTGTGCTGTTATGATTACATCTCCGCACACTCTTAAACCAAAACTCCATATCACTTACGAAGTCGAAAGACAGGGTTTTAATTTCGATGTCCGGTTGACCATACTTCCATAGAATATATTCACGGGTATGTCCTAGCGCAGTGGTATATCTCTTTACTGTAGCAGATGCATATTCCACGTTTTCCAACGCAGTTAGTTTGTCATTGTGCTGTTGAAATACTTCTAAGAGCATACGGGGTTTTTCCTCTTGGCCTGTCAGAATTTTGATAATATTGTCTGCGGTAACAGCTTTGTTACTCTCTTGTAGTTTTAGCCGTGCCTCATGGACATTCCTTTCAAGCAGGTCAAGATGAGCATTTAGAGTTTTGCTCTTTTCATTAGTGCCTTTAGCCCTTTGGGTTTGGCTGTTCCAGCGTTCCGGCTCACAGTAATGTTTGGTGCCAATTTCCTTGCGTTCGCCATTTACAGTGATGCGCATACATATCAGTATTTCGCCAGTGGAATATCCTTTGGGTTTCTTCAGGAAGAAAAGGATAGAAAAACTTTTCAGTATCATAACTACAGTTTTACGGTTACAAAATTCGTCCTGTAGTCTTTCGCAAACAAGATGTTTAGCTGCTAAACAGGTTCACAATCAATGAGTTGTGAAGGTTTAGGTGCGTCAAAGTTATTTTTTTGTTTGACGCACCTAATACGCACCTGATGTTTGTGAAAATTTGAAAGTTTTGATACATAGCTAAAATGAAAAAAGCCCTGATACCAACGGTTTCAGAGCTTTTGACATCTTTTGATACTGTACTAAGTGGAGCCGGCGGGATTCGAACCCGCGTCCAAACATATGCCCGATAAGCTTTCTACATGTTTATTCCCGGATTGGATTTCGGGAGCCGGCCGGACCAGGACAAACCTACCTCCTCCCTATCCGCTTTGATTTTCATCTCATGCGCGCGAAAAACATGAGCCTATCCCGCGTTTTTTTTGATTCGGCGGCGGGGATGGTAGCAGGCAACCTTCCCGGCGGCTATAAAGGGTGCCTAATCTCTGATTAAGCAGCCATGGCGTAAGAATATTCGCCGTATAGATTTTGAGCATTCAGATTAACGTGCTAATTACACAACGCACGACATGCTTACAGACCCTGCCTTATGCTGTCAAAACCAGTCGGCCCCGGTTTTGGTCACAGAGTATGCAAATTTACGAAATATTCCTGCCATAGCATTGTTAAATACGGCGGGTAAAGCCAAATCTTAAAAAGCTTTTAAAAAATCATTTATTTATTATTTTTGAGACACAACATTCTATTATGTATAACCTCAACAGCGATGGTACCGGGTTACTGAACGGAGTGCTCATACTCGGGTATCTCACCGCCTTGTGCCTTATGTGCGGCATACTGCTCGTATATCTCAACAAGGGTAGAGCACGCATATGGGGGTTTTATATGATAGTGGCAGCTATACTGATGGCAATAGCGGCCTTATTGGTTTACTCGGCTACACGTAAAGATCTATGGTGAGGATAGCAGTGCTGTGGGCCATATGCCTTTGGGCAGTGATACCGGCCATGGCCCAGAACAGGGATGAACAGGCTATAAGACAACTGCTGGCAGCACAGGTGACCGAGTGGAACAAGGGCAATATAGAAGGCTATATGAATGGCTACTGGGAAAGCGACAGCCTGCTGTTCATTGGTTCTAAAGGGCCGAGATATGGCTATGCGGCCACACTGGCCAAGTATAAAGAATCCTATCCGGATGCGGCACACATGGGACAACTGACCTCTGTGGTGACGAGTATGAAAAAATTGTCAGCCGATTACTACTTCATCGTAGGCAGGTGGGACCTGAAACGCAGCGCGGGCGATGTGGGCGGCTCCTACACCTTATTACTCAGAAAGATCAAGGGCCACTGGACGATCATATGCGACCATAGCAGTTAGACAGTACATTAGTAATTCTCTTACACATAAAACCACCCAACAATGAGAAAAGTATTCAAAGTACTAGGCTACATTATTGTCATTCTGGTAGTCATCGTATCCTGCCTTATAGGCTATGTAAAGACAGCGCTGCCCGATGTAGGCCCGGCGCCTGCGCTGAAAGTGGAAAGCTCCCCGGAAAAAATAGAACGGGGCCGTTACCTGGCCAATAACGTAAACCTCTGCATCAACTGCCACTCTGAGCGCGACTGGACAAAGTTCGCAGGCCCGGTGGTGGATGGCAGCCATGGCAAGGGCGGAGAGGTGTTTGACCGTAATGTGGGTATGCCGGGTTGCTATATCTCCAAGAACATAACACCGGCAGGCATTTCCCGCTACACAGACGGGGAATTGTTCCGCGTTATCACTACAGGTGTTACCAAGGAAGGCAAGGCCTTGTTCCCGCTCATGCCCTACTCGCACTATGGCGCTATGGACCCAGAAGATATTTACTGCATCATCGCCTACCTGCGCACGCTGCCATCTATCAGCAATGAGGTGAAGCCATCGGAGTCAGACTTCCCGATGAGCGTCATTCTGAATACCATACCTAAAAAGGCAACTCCGGGCAAGCGGCCAGACCCGTCGAATGTAAATGCCTACGGCGCCTACATGGTAAATGCATGTGGCTGTATAGAATGCCATACCAAGGATAACCACGGCCAGATCATTCCGGAACTGGCATTCAGCGGCGGTCGAGAGTTCAAATTCCCAAGCGGTGCGGTGGTCCGCTCGTCCAATATCACCCCGGATGCCAACAGTGGTATAGGCAACTGGACGCTGGAAGCCTTTATCAATAAATTCAAATCGTACGAAGATTCAGGCTATAAGTCGCCCACCATACCTGCGGGCGCTTACAACAGCGTGATGCCGTGGACCAGCTACTGCCACATGACACGTGAAGACCTGACGGCTATCTATACTTACCTGCGCACCGTAAAGGCGATGGACAATACTGTAGAGAAATTCACTCCTTCCGTAGCGGCAAAGTAGCGATACCATCAATTACTGTTTTAACTATTGTTAAGAATTGCAACCCCGGTGAATTTCATCGGGGTTTTTCGATAAATTGTGATGCCTAAAGAGAGATCATGAACAGAACAATCAGAAAAGTAGCCATAATAGGCAGCGGGGTGATGGGATCGCGTATTGCTTGTCATTTTGCCGGTATCGGCGTACAGGTGCTTTTGCTGGATATAGTGCCGCCCGCGCTCAATGATGCTGAAACAAAGAAGGGGCTGACCCTTAGCGATAAGCAAGTGCGCAACCGCATAGTGAACGACGCGCTGCAGGCTACCCTGAAAAGCAAACCATCGGCGGTATATACGAAAGCTGTGGCCGGCAACATAAGAACGGGCAACATAGAAGATGACCTGAAGAGGATCGCTGATTGCGACTGGATCATAGAGGTAGTGATAGAGCGGCTGGACATCAAGAAAAAGATATTTGAACAGATAGAACAATACCGGAAGCCGGGAACGCTTATAACCAGTAACACATCGGGCATTCCCATTCACCTGATGAGCGAGGGGCGAAGCGATGACTTCCGGCAGAACTTCTGCGGCACACACTTCTTCAATCCGCCGAGATACCTGCGGTTGCTGGAGATCATACCCTGCCCTGCCACAAAGCCTGAAGTGATCAGCTTCCTGATGGACTATGGAGAGCGCTTCCTCGGCAAAACAACTGTGCTTTGCAAGGACACACCAGCATTCATAGCCAACCGAGTGGGTGTATTTGGCTTCATGGCTGTATTCAAAACTATGCAGGACCTGGGCCTGAATGTGGATGAAACAGATAGTCTTACCGGCCCTATACTGGGTCGCCCTAAGTCTGCCACATTCCGTACCGGAGATGTGGTGGGACTGGACACCCTTGTACATGTAGCGAAGGCACTGCCGCAGAATGTACCGGACGATGAGGCCAAAGATATCTTTATGCTTCCGCCATTCCTGGAAAAGATGGTGGAGAACAAGTGGCTGGGAGATAAAACAGGACAGGGATTTTATAAAAAAGCCAAGGGCGCAGACGGTAAGTCGGACATACTGACGCTGAACCTGCAGACCATGGACTATGCTCCAAAGGTGAAGACAAAGTTTGCCACCATAGAAGCGGCAAAACCTGTTGACGACCTGGCAAAACGACTACAAATACTTTATTCCGGCGCCGATAAGGCCGGAGAATTTTACAGGAAGTTTCACCACCTGCTTTTTGCTTATGTCTCTCACCGCATACCCGAGATCAGCGATGAGTTGTATAAAATAGACGATGCGCTGAAAGCCGGATTTGGCTGGGAGATCGGCGCATTTGAAAGCTGGGATGCCCTGGGTATAAGCAAGGTGCTGGAGCAAATGAAGGCCGGAGGCTATGTTGCGGCACCCTGGGTAACAGATATGCTGGCCAGGGGCTGTACTTCTTTCTACAAAACCGAGAACGGGCAGCGTAAATACTACGATACGCGCACCGGCAGCTATCAGCCTATACCCGGAGCGGGGTCGTTCATACTGCTGGAGCATATGGATGAACAAGTGGTGTGGAAGAATAACTCGTGCAAGCTGTATGACATAGGCGACGATGTGGTAGCGCTTCGCTGGTCGTCAAAGATGAACACAATAGGTGGTGATGAGCTGGCCGGCATACAGAAAGCAGTAGCCATAGCAGAGGAAAAATATAAGGGGCTGGTGATCGCCAATGGCAACGCCAACTTCACCGCAGGCGCAAATGTGGGCCTGATCTTCATGTTTGCGGCAGAGCAGGAATTTGATGAGCTGGATATGGCTGTGCGCCAGTTCCAGGCCACTACCATGCGCCTGCGCTACAGTGGTGTACCTGTAGTAGTAGCTCCCCACGGGCTGACATTGGGCGGCGGCTGTGAGATGTGCCTGCATGCAGATGCTGTGCAAGCCGCGGCAGAGAGTTACATTGGTCTTGTGGAGGTGGGCGTGGGCCTGATACCGGGGGGTGGCGGCACCAAGGAAATGGCCGTGCGTGCCGGTGACCGCACCATAAAGGAAGATATTGCTACCAACTACCTGCAGCAGTTGTTCATCAATGTAGGCACAGCAAAGGTCTCTGCTTCGGCTCATGAGGCGTTTGAGAATTTTGTGCTCAGGCCGGGCTTCGATCATATCTCTGTCAACCCGGACAGGCGGATAGCAGACGCCAAACGACAGGTACTGGCCATGTGGGAACGCGGCTATACACAGCCTGCGCCCAGAAATGATATCAAAGTATCAGGCCGCGGCGGACTGGGCGGTCTTATGTCGGGCATACACGGCATGTGGCGCGGCAATTATATTTCGGACTATGACAGATTCATTGCAGAGAAATTAGCTTATGTGATGTGCGGCGGGGACCTTTCGCAGGAAAGCGTGGTTAGCGAGCAGTACTTGCTGGACCTGGAGCGAGAGGCGTTCCTGAGCCTTTGCGGGCAAAAGAAGACGCTGGAGCGCATACAGAGTATTCTCACCACAGGTAAGCCTTTGAGGAATTAACAGCTTTATGCTTTTGATAAGAATGTCACACAATAATAAATGTTACATTTGGGGTTGACACATGCCGATACCTGTAAACATAGTGAGGAAGGGGTTCCTGTGGCTGTTCCTGTGCCTTTGGAGTTTTGCCGCACACGCGCAGCATACCATATCTGCAGCAAGGCAGTTCGCCGCTGATAAGAACTACAATAAAGCAATTGAAGCCTATACCGATGTGTATGGCCTGCATCCCGACTCTGTGTACGCCGAATACCTGAACACACTGCTCGAAGCCCGCAAGTATAAACAGGCAGAGGAACTGGTGGCCCGGCAAATGACATTGCGCAATAACCCCTTCCTGCATATAGACCTGGGCAATGTGTACGAAAAGGAAAAAAAGACGGATAAGGCAAGTGCTGAATTTGAAAGCATCATGCAAATGATCAATGGCGATGACATGGTGACACAGCGCGTGGTAAAGGCATTCTCAGATGCCGGGCGCGATGACTACGCCATACAAGCCTATGAAAAAGCATGCCACCTGCTGAACACTTATATTCTCTATACCAACCCGCTGGCCAAACTATACGCTAAAACCGGCAACCTGGACAGGGCGCTGGATATCATCATCTCTGCCAATCCCGGACAAGGTGTGAACCTCGACAATGCCAAAGCTTTGCTGCTGGAGCTTGTAGGGGCCGACTCTGCCAAACTACAGGAGACACAAAAGATCATAGTCAAAAAAATAAACCAGCAGCCGGAGAATCCTTATTTCGCGGAACTGCTGACCTGGATATACACGCAAAAGGACGATTGGGATGGGGCCCTGATGCAAATAGAAGCTATTGATGAACGCAACCAGGAGAACGGATCAAGGTTGGTCAACTTTGGCAGAACCGCAACCAATGCCGGGCAATATGATGTGGCGGTACGCGCATTTGACGATGTAGTGGCCAAGGGATCACAACAGCCGTTGTATGTGTTTGCCAGGAACGAACGGCTTACAGTGGCCCTTGCGCGGATAAAGAATGATCCGGACTACACTACGGAAGCTGTAAAAGCGCTCGAAGTGCAATACGATAGTTTCTTTGCTGAGTTCCCGAGATATTACAATTCACAGGCCGCATCGGACTATGCTATGCTGGAGGCCCGCTATGCCGGCAATCCGGAGAAAGCGATCAGGATACTGGAGAAGGCGATCGGCACACCGGATATCCGGAAGGACAAGATGGGCGAGTTCAAGCTGCAGATGGGCGATTACTTAGTGCTTGTGGGTAGGATATGGGACGCCTCGCTTACCTACAGCCAGGTCGATAAGCAGTTCAGACAAGACGCGCTTGGCGAGGATGCCCGCTTCCGCAACTCACGCCTCGCCTACTACCGTGGCGACTTCGATTATGCGCAAAGCATGTTGGGCATCCTTAAAGCGTCCACGTCCGAGCTCATTGCCAATGATGCGATCTACTTGTCTGTACTCATTACCGAGAATGTCCCCGACAGCGACCTGGTGCCACTTACCCGGTTTGCGCATGCAGGCCTTCTCCTGTTCCAGAATAAGGATAAAGAGACCATTGCGCTGCTCGACAGCATTGCCACCGCCTATCCTGAACACCCGCTGAATGACGACATACTGATGATGCGCGCCGATATAGCCCGCAAGCATCATGAATATGATAAGGCACTGGGATTCCTCAAGACCATACAGGAGAAGTACGGCGAGGATGTGCTGGGAGATGACGCTCTGTTTAGATCTGCCGACATATACCTTGTGAACCTGCATCAGAATGACCTGGCCAAAAAAGCATACGAAGACCTCATCATCAATTATCCCGGCAGCACCTATGTGCAGACGGCACGCCAGAAACTCGCCGCTCTCAACGCGGGCAGTACCCCGTGATCCCACAGAGCATGTGTAACTATAAATAGTTTGTGTATATTACGTTGCCTTTCGTTACGCCTATGAAGGAGATCCTTTACAAACTATTCTTTGGTAAGCCTGAGTACAACAAGCCGATCAAGGTGAGCGCGTACAAACAATACACGATAAACCTCAGGAAAATATGGAACAATGAAAAGCATCACGATATTGGCTTTGAGAAGATACTCCGGCTGTTCCTTGTTTCAAGCCAGATACTCTTTCCCGGCCTCCATATCCGGAATGTGTTCGGCAGGTATGGTGTCATCAAGAGGAATGTGGCCATAGAATTTTATGTCCTTTTAAAGACCATGCTACCTGTCTTCTTTCTTGCCAGTGGTTTTTATCAAAACCCGGTAGCTGTGTTCATCTCCATCTACCTCCTGTTAGAGACTGTTTGCTATGTGTCGTCGCTCATTTTTGTGGCCGACATGTTTGTGCGCCCCCGCTCCTATCGCCGCAATATCCTGATGTTGTTCTTCAACTATGTGGAGATCTCGTTGTGTTTTGCTGTAGCATATGCCAGCCTGCACTTGCTTGGGGACGCACCCAAGTCATATTTCGATTACATCTACTTCAGCATTGTTACTTCTACCACTATCGGGTACGGAGAGTATGTACCTGTGAGCCAACTGGGAAAATTCATGGTATGTACTCAGGCTATTATTGTAGCCGCGTTCATTATCCTCTTCCTCAACTTCTTCGGTTCGAAGGTAGAAACCCTTCAGAACGAAGATGACTGATCACCACATATATTCAAATGAATAAAATGTGCACAGGTGCTGATAGAAGCTTTTTTCCTTGTGAACTACCATGTTAACGGATAATTGATTATTTTGCGATATTGTAGGAAATAAATAAACGGTTTTATTACTTTTACCCGAAGAAACAATCTGTATGATGAAAAATATGCTCAGAAAACTCCTTTTTGTTTGTCTTATGGCAATTCCGGCAGGTGCTTTTGCTCAAGGCCAGTTGCCTCCGAGCAATACACAACCGATCAACAGGTATGACCTGCTTGACAAAACGTGGTATTTCGTAGCTATGAAATGCCCGGATAAAATAGGAGCAGACGCCCATTATATCCACTATTACTCTACTCTGTCCATGACACCAAGCAATGTGAACAATATCAACTACGGAACGTATGTGAAAGTAACCCAGGACCTGAGCGAAAGCCCCAAGGAGACAGGTACTTATTCACTCACTACCGACGATGTAGGCAACCTGGTACTGACACTTAAGAAAAGCAAGACCAACACTACCGCTAAATACATGATCCCGATGGTGGAAACCAACCACCTTACCATGATCCGTATTGATGAGATCGAAAAGTGTAATGTTACTTATGCAGTAGCTCCTTAATCAAGGCTAAACATAAAAAAAGACAGCCCCTGCATTTGCAGGGGCTGTCTTTTTTACAATGGTATCAGCAATCCGCATCATCGCAAGGTACTGCCACCGACTCCATCTCAATGGTGGAGTGATGGATATTGTTGTGCTGTAATTCATGCTTTACATTGTGCACCACCTTCATTTTCTCTTCAAAACTCAATTTTTCGCTGATCACCAGGTGGGTGGTCAGGGCATTCTCAGTAGTGCTCATTGCCCAGATATGGGTATGGTGTACACTGTCCACGCCCTCCACAGCTACTATCAACTGTTCAATGTCTTTAATACTAATGCCCTCAGGCACCGCATCGAGCGACATCCGCAGGCTATGTGTCAGCAAGGACCATGTGCCCACTAGTATCACTGCCAGTATCACTACGCTAATGGCTCCGTCGAGCCAGTAACAGCCGGTATATTTGATGACTATCCCGGCCACTACTACCCCCAGTGATACCATGGCATCCACCATCAGGTGCAGGTAAGCACCCCTGGTGTTCAGGTCGTGAGCACGATGGCGCAAAAAAAGTAGGGCAGAGCCCATATTCACGGCAATGCCTACTGCGGCCACGACAGCTATGATACCTCCCTTTACCGGCTCAGGATGAAATATGCGGGTCACCGATTCGTACCCCAACAGGCCTATGGCGATAAATAAAACAACCGCATTGGTCAATGCCGCAAGAATAGTGGTCTTTTTGTATCCATAAGTGAATTTCGCTGTTGGCTTCATGCGCGCCAGGCGAAACGCAAGCAGCGACAGTATAAGGCTGGCCACATCGCTGAGATTGTGCCCGGCATCTGAGAGCAGGGCCACGGAATCATAGATGAATCCCGCAGCGGCTTGTACGACCACATAGATACTGTTGAGCACAATACCTATTATAAAGGCTTTATTGACCACATCGGCAGCAGTTACCGAATGGTGGTGGTGATGGTGCCCCCCATGTCCGTGATCGTGATCATGACTATGCATGTGACCGCATTTTTACGCAAGCTACAAAATGTGCCTCTTACTCCCACCACCCTGACAGGTGTGGCCCGGATACAAGCGTGGGCTTGCCCGGTTCCGGCGCGAACAATGAAATTTGTTTACAGTCAGCAATCCCTTGCAGCAGCCTGATCGGCTCATCCCAGGCGTGGAAGGCCAGGTTGAACGTACCCCAGTGTATGGGCATCATGATCTTTCCGCGAAGTGCCAGGTGCGCCTCCGATGCATGCTCAGGGCCCATATGTATATCAGGCCAACCCTCGCCATAGGCGCCTATCTCCAGCATTGTGAGATCGAACGGGCCAAATTGATCACCGATGTCTTTAAAACCCGGAAACCAACCGGAATCCGCACCAAAGAAGATATTATGCGAATGTCCCTTTATCACAAATGCCGACCATAATGTCTGGTTCCTGTTGCTCAGGCTACGGCCGGAGAAGTGCCTTGTGGGCACAGCAGTTATGGAGCAGTCTCCTACCGTTGTGGTATCTGTCCAGTCCATCTCGGTGATGCGGCTTCTGCTGATACCCCACTGCTCTATAATAGCGCCAACTCCCAGGGAGCAGATGACCGGGATATTGGTTGCTGCGAGGTAAGATATTGTTGGTTTGTCGAGGTGGTCGTAGTGGTCATGCGATAGTATCAGGGCATCCAGCTCCGGTAGCTCAGCAAGCGGCAGTGGTGCCTCAAAGAACCTTTTTGGCCCCATGTAAGACGAAAATGAAGCCCTGGCACTCCACACAGGATCGGTCAGGAACCGCTTGCCATCTATCTCAATAAGCAGGGAAGAATGTCCCATCCAGGTGATACGTACCCCCTTATCAATCCGGTTTGTATAATGGCTCACATCCGTACGGAACGGGCCAAGTTGTCTTTTGGGGATCACCTCTTCCTGCGGAAAAAAATACTTGACCAGCAGGGGCAACATCCCCCCTTGTACCTTCTGCGATGTAGGCACCGGATTCATATAAACCTTTCCTTCCTTCCTTGACCTTTGTACGTGTGACATGACTATTCGAATGAGCAGGCAAAACAACGGAATACTTTGCTAAAGATTTCAGAAAATATCAATTACGAATTAGAAAATATTTTTTGTGAATCAGATGTTAACGTAACAACTCTATGCTTACATTTGTAGCCCGATGAAAATTTACGATTTTCTGTCACGTATAGGACTCGTTAAAAAGAGTTACGCTTCCAAATTCTTTTTGGTTGCCAGCCCTTTGATACTCATCGCCATTACTGAACTGGCCATCATTATTGCCATAAGCCCGGATATGACAATGGCGTTCCGGATCGTTGTCCTGTGCCTGTTCGCACTGACCATGATCACTATCTTCGCTATGGTCCGGTCTTTCAGGCGATTAATGGACCCGCTTGCCTTAGCCAATGAAGCCTTGAAGAAGTATATCGCCTCAAAAGAACTTCCCGACCTGCCGGTAAAGTATGAAGATGAGGCCGGCGAAATAATGAAGAATATCCAGGGCACCATCTCCCAGCTCAATGTGCTGCTGGTGGAAAAGAGTGACATGATAGACCTCTTATCTCACGACCTGAGAAGCCCGGTAGGGCGGATACTGAATCTCAGTAACCTGGTAAAACACGACTCTGACGACAAAGACCTGTATGCCGACTATATCACCAATGAGTGCAAAGGCCTGCTGCGTATGCTGGAAAACATATTGCTGATGCTGAAGGAAGACAGCCATGCCTTCCACGTGATGAATGTGAACCTCAAAGACCTGATTGAAGAAACTGCCGGCTTCTTTGACTTCTCACTGGCGGAGAAGAACCTGACCATGGCAATTGATATTGATGAGCATGTGGTGATACACGCACAGAAGGACCTCTTCACACAGGCGGTAAGAAATATCATAGGCAATGCCATTAAATTCTCGCCCGACGGTAAGACCATATCTATTGTAGCAACTGAAGAAAAAGAACATGTGACCTTATGCATCAAGGATGAAGGGCTTGGCTTTAAACCTACAGACATTGTAAAAATATTTGACAGGTTTACAGCGGTAGGTAAGAAGGGTACCAGGGGAGAATCTTCTACCGGGCTGGGGCTATACCTGAGCAAAAAGATCATAGAGAAGCATGGCGGCAAACTGAGGGCCGACAGCGCCGGGACAAATAAGGGGGCTTCGTTCACAATAATACTGAACAGGCTTATCACGAAGAAACCACAGGACAAATCATCCAAAAGGGCTCCTGAAGAGCTGGCAGCGTAGGGATGGCAGCTTTTTTTGGTTAGTTTTGCAGTAACATCAACATATATAATGCTTACCGCAAACGAGATACGCAGACAATTCCTGGATTTTTTTCGCAGCAAGGGACATGAGATAGTACCATCGGCACCAATAGTGGTCAAAAATGACCCTACTCTTTTATTCACCAATGCCGGTATGAACCAGTTCAAGGATTACTTCCTGGGCAATGCCATACCCGCGCACACACGAATAGCCGACACACAAAAATGCCTGAGGGTAAGCGGTAAGCACAACGACCTGGAAGAAGTGGGTGTGGATACCTACCACCATACCATGTTCGAGATGCTGGGCAACTGGAGCTTTGGTGACTACTTCAAGAAAGAAGCAATAGACTGGAGCTGGGAACTGCTCACAGAGGTCTATAAGATCCCTAAGGATAAGCTGTATGTCACGGTATTCCAGGGCGATGCGGCAGAGCATCTGCCTATGGATGAGGAAGCCTTCAACTACTGGAAACAACATGTGCCTGAAGAGCGGATACTGATGGGCAATAAGAAGGATAACTTCTGGGAAATGGGCGATACCGGGCCGTGCGGGCCGTGCTCCGAGATACATGTTGATTGCAGAACAGCGGAAGAGATAGCGAAAGTGCCCGGCAAGACGCTCGTGAATGCCGACCATCCGCAGGTGATAGAGATATGGAACAACGTGTTCATGCAGTTCAACCGCCAGAAAGACGGCAGCCTGGTGCCATTGCCCGCCAAACACGTGGACACGGGCATGGGCCTGGAGCGATTGGTGCGCGTGCTGCAGGGCAAGCAAAGTAACTATGATACCGACCTGTTCACCGGCACAATAAGCGTTATAGAAAACCTTACCGGCAAAAAGTACGGCTATACCGATAGCAGGCAGGATATTGCATTCCGTGTACTATCTGACCATATACGCGCCATCGGCTTCACTATTGCCGACGGGCAGCTCCCTTCCAATACCGGTGCCGGCTATGTGATACGCCGCATATTGCGCAGGGCTGTGCGTTACTACTACTCTTATCTCGACCATAAACAGCCCTTGCTGCACAAACTGATGCCCGTACTGGCCAGGCAGTTTGAAGAGGTGTTCCCGGAATTGCAGCACCAGATAACCCTGGTAAGCAAGGTGGTAAAGGAAGAAGAGGATTCCTTCCTGCGAACATTGGACAAAGGGCTGAGGAAGATAGACGATATCATCACCGATACACGATCAAGGCAAACAAATGTCATTGATGGGCGTGCGGCATTTGAGCTTTATGATACTTATGGCTTCCCGATAGACCTTACCCGTCTTATAGGCAGTGAGCATTCTCTGCATGTAGATGAGCCTGCTTTTGAAAAAGAAATGCAGCAACAGAAATCGAGAAGCCGTGCAGCAACCGCCCTCGACACTCACGACTGGGTGGTGCTCAGGGATGCAACAAGTACCCGCTTCGTGGGCTATGACCTGCTGGAGGCTGAAGCATCTGTTGTCAAATACCGCAAAGTGACGGCTAAAGGAAAGGATCTGTTCCAGATAGTGCTGGACACCACCCCGTTCTACGCTGAAAGTGGCGGCCAGGTAGGCGATACCGGAGAACTGGTTTTCCCGAACGAAAGCATACAGATCATTGATACCAGGAAGGAGGACGGCCTGACCATTCACTTCACGGATACATTGCCGGAGAATGCCGGCGCACCGGTACATGCCAAAGTAAATGCCGGCAGGCGGCTGAGCACCGCTATGCACCATAGCGCCACGCACCTGCTGCATGCTGCATTGCGCGAAGTGCTGGGTACACACGTGGCACAAAAGGGCTCTCTCGTGAACCAGGACAACCTTCGTTTCGATTTCTCGCACTTCGCGAAAGTAACCGACGAAGAGATAGCTCAGATCGAAACGATAGTGAACAGGAAGATCCGTGAGAACATACCTGTAGTGATAAAAGAAATGCCTAAGGATGAGGCCATAGCCCTGGGTGCCATGGCATTGTTCGGAGAGAAATACGGCAACCTGGTGCGTGTAGTGATCATGGATGCCAGCTACTCTATTGAATTGTGCGGCGGCACCCACGTAGGCGCTACCGGCGAGCTGGGCTTCTTCAAGATACTGAGCGAGAGCGCTGTAGCCGCAGGCGTACGTCGTGTGGAAGCAGTTAGCGGAAAAGCGGCAGAAGATTTCATCAACAGCAAGCTGAACCTGATTGGCGATATCTATGCGCAACTCAAGAATCCGAAAGACATATTGAAGTCCATTGAGAAGCTGCAGGATGAAAAAGCACAACTGGAGAAGCATGTGGAAGCATTGGAGGCAAGACAACTGGTTGGTATCCGCAATGAGCTCCTGACCAAGGACGAGACCATCAATGAAGTTAGCTTTGTAGGCCAGATGGTGACCGTTAGTTCTGCAGACGCCCTGAAGAAGCTGACACTGGACCTGAAGTCGCACCTTGCCGACCACCTCATTGTACTCTGCAGCAACATTGACGGCAAACCGTTCGTGGCCGTAGGTGTAGACGATAAAATAGCGGCCGATAAAGGACTCGATGCAGGAAAGATCATCAAAGAACACGTAGCGCCTCTTATAAAGGGCGGCGGCGGCGGACAGAAGACCTTAGCTACAGCCGGTGGCCAGGACATATCGGGGCTGACCGCAGTTGTAGAGAAGGTGAAGAGCCTGTTATAAAACAGATATTATTGTTATTTTATAAGGGATATGTTTTATGACATATCCCTTTCTTATTTAAAAGAAGTTACACATTATTATCCCCGCCATTCTGTCAACAAAAATAGTCATATAAAAACGCCGGTTGTAATCATAAGGATTTACTACTTTTATTATGTAGAAATGGTCTTTCGCAACCTTTTATATTTCATAGCTGTCCTTCTGCTTGTTGGATGGGTTTTAGGGTACCTCGTATGGAAACACCAGGGCAGTATGGTGCATATCATGCTTGTGATAGCCGTCACAGCACTGATACTGGGCGTTACCCGTAAGGTAAAACCGGACCAATAACATACCCACTAACTATTTATCCACATAGGGTTTTGCCCCGCTGAATTTTGCCTCTATTTAAAATATCTTTGTTGAAAACCAACAATTACAATGCGTTTCATAGTTACATCCACCGCTTTGCTTAAAAATCTTCAGCAGATCAGCGGGGTTATCAGCGCTAATACAGTGCTGTCTGTTCTTGAAGATTTCCTGTTCGAACTGCGTGGCAACACCCTGACACTTACAGCTACTGACCTGGAAACCATGATGCGGGTGCAGATGGAAGTAAATGACGCGCAGGGACAAGGGCGTATCTGCATTCCGTCGAGGATACTCACCGACTACCTGAAGAATCTGCCCGAACAGCCGATCACATTCAATATAAATGAAAAAGACCTTTCGATAGAAATGTCGAGCGATGTAGGTAAGTACCGCATAGGTGGGGAAAAGGCAGACGATTTCCCTAAGGAACCGGCCCCCGGCGATACAACGGGATTCACTATACCGTCCATCAACCTACTGGAAGCCATCAACAATACCCTGTTTGCGGTGAGCGCAGATACACTGCGCCCTGCCATGACAGGTGTTTACTTTGAGCTGGCGCCTGATAATATCACTTTTGTATCTACAGATGCACACAGACTGGTACAGTTCCGCCGCACAGACATAAACTGCCCGGCCAAGGACGGCTTTGTTGTGCCTAAGAAGCCGCTGCAACAACTGAAAGCGACGCTTACTGCAGATGATGCCTCTCTGCAACTGGCGTATAACAGCAGCCACCTGTTCATAACCGGCGATAAGCTGAGCATGAGCTGCCGCCTGATAGACGCACGCTACCCCGATTATAAGGCGGTGATACCTTTAGACAATCCATACAAGCTCACCATCAACCGTGCAGACTTTATCGGCGCCTTACGTCGTGTAAGCATATTTGCCAACAAGACCACCAACCAGGTGGTACTGGATATCAACGGCAATGCACTGCAGATCAGTGCGCAGGATGTGGACTTCTCTTATGAAGGTAAGGAAATGCTGAGCTGCCAGTACAGTGGAGAAGATATGAAGATAGCCTTCAACGCCAAGCTGATGGTAGAAATGGTAAACAACCTCGATGGTAATGAGATACAGATAGAGCTTAGTACACCAACGCGTGCCGGTATCTTCCGTTCTATTGATAAAGTAGAGAACGAAGAAGTACTGATGCTACTGATGCCATTGATGGTGGGCGTTTAACCCCTTGACCCCTGAAGGGGGAACCTGCTATTTGACTTTTGAAAGGCGCTCAACTATTGTAAAATAATTGAGCGCCTTTTATTTTTAGAACCTGAATAGCTTAATCATGAAGAGGAAAATGTTTCTTGGCGCGGATAACATAATCTTTGAGAACGCGAAGAAACTTAGAAATAATCCTACACACGCCGAATTACTTCTATGGTCGTATTTAAAACAGAAACCTCAAGGCTATAAGTTCAGAAGACAACATCCTATCAGCATTTATATAGCCGACTTCTATTGCCACCTGCTAAAACTCATTATAGAAATTGACGGATCTGTTCATACCGATTTTGACGTTCAAAGAAAAGACATTGAACGGCAGAAACATCTTGAAGGTGAAGGAATCTCTTTCTTCAGATTTACCAATGAGCAGGTCGAAAAGAGTCTAAACCTTGTTATTCAAAAAATTGACGCATACCTTTCCAATTCAACCAGCAAATCAGAGCCAATTATCCGAAAATAATGGAAAGCCCCCTTTAGGGGGTTTGGGGGTTTAGTACGTTATCACTTGTTCTTCAATCTGCTCCGGCATCTTACGGAACTCGTACTGCTGGTTCCTCAGCTGCGGCTCAAATCCTGCTTCACGTATCGCGTCCTGCATTTTTTTAGCTGTAAAGCGATGTGGTGCGCCGGCAGCACTTACCACATTCTCTTCGATCATAATGGAACCAAAGTCATTGGCCCCGGCATGAAGACATATCTGCGCCACCTGCTTACCGACAGTGAGCCATGATGCCTGTATGTTCTTCACATTGGGCAACAAGATACGGCTCATGGCTATAGTGCGAATATATTCTTCGGCGGTTGTAAGGTTCTTGGTGCCGCGAATACGTTGCAGCAGCGTATCTACATCCTGGAATGTCCATGGAATGAATGCCAGGAAGCCCTTTGCGCCTTCCGGTTTCTTAGCCTGCACTTCACGAAGCTTCACTAAATGTTCAAAGCGCTCTTTCAGTGTTTCTACATGCCCGAACATCATGGTTGCACTTGTTGTGAGGCCAAGCTTATGCGCTTCGTGCATGATATCGAGCCACTCCTGCGCGCCGCACTTACCATTTGACACCAGCCTGCGCACGCGGTCATCCAGTATCTCGGCACCTGCACCGGGTAGGCTATCCAGCCCTGCATCCATCAGCGCCTTCAAAACCTCATGATGAGTGCTCTTCTCCAGTTTGGTGATGTGCGCCACTTCGGGTGGTCCCAGTGCGTGAAGTTTTAAGTTGGGGTAGAGTTGCTTAAGCTGTCTGAACAGGTCCACATAATACGCAAGGCCCAGATCCGGGTGATGCCCACCCTGAAGCAGCAACTGCTCTCCGCCATATTTAAAGGTCTCGTCTATCTTGCGCTTGTAGGTCTCAATATCTGTGATGTAAGATTCGGGATGGCCGGGGATGCGATAAAAGTTACAGAACTTACAATTGGCCACACAAACGTTTGTCGTGTTCACATTACGATCTATGATCCATGTCACTTTTCCGTGAGGCACCTGGACTTTCCTTAGTTCATTAGCCACAAACATAAGATCGGTAAGCGGCGCGTGTTCAAAAAGAAACATACCCTCTTCCGCACTTAAGAACTCAAATCGTAAAGCCCGTTCGTATAGACCCTGTAATTCCATCAAAACCTGTTTAGACCGCAAATTTACTGAATAAATGTGAGGCCGGTTTAGGGGCATAAAACCCATTTATTGCAATATATACCCGATCTATAAGGAAAGTTGCCTAATTCTGGTCCGGGTCAAAATCCAGTACGGCTGAATTCATGCAATATCTCCTATGTGTAGGCGGTGGGCCGTCATCAAACACATGGCCCAGGTGGGAATCGCAACGGCCGCAAACCACTTCCACGCGTTCCATACCATGAGTGTGGTCTTCGTGATACTGTACGGCATCCTTACGTGATGTCTCAAAAAAGCTGGGCCATCCGCAGCTACTCGCAAACTTGGCATCTGAGCGGAACAACTTATTGCCACACACCGCGCAATAATAAGTGCCTTTAACGTCTGTCTTCCAGTATTTACCTGAGAAAGCCCATTCCGTTCCTTTTTCACGGGCTATGCTATAAATGTCTTTGGGAAGAATCTTCTTCCATTCTGCGTCACTGACCTTCAAGTGGGTAGTGTCTGTGCGCGAGTAATACGGATTGTTTTCGTGTCCTGTCATAGTCGTGTCTTTTTGGTCGCCTCTGCACTGTGAGAAGAACAGGTTGCAGATAATGGCAACGATGATGTTAAGCTTACGCATGATCGTGGTTTTGATATCATAAACGAAGTAAACTGCTTTACGGATCTCGTAACCGGTTCTTTTAATACTTCATTAACTATCTTGCACTACTCAAAGTTAAGGGATAGATGCACTCCATAAAAATCAGGCGGGCTGTCATTGAAGATGCAAAAGCACTGACAGAGCTCAGCATTACCACGTTCCTGGATACTTTCCTGAAAGACAATAAGAAGGAAGATATGGACAAATATATTGCCGGGGAGATGAGCATCAGCAAACTAACTGATGAACTCAATGAACCAGATAATGTATTCTTCCTGGCGTACTTAGACGAATTACTCATTGGCTATGCGAAACTGAGAACCGCTAAAAAGTTAAAGGAGCTTGAAGGGCAGAACGCTATAGAACTGGAAAGGATATATGTATTGAAACAGTATCATGATGCAAAAGCAGGTGCAACAATAATGAGCCATTGCATCAGTTATGCAATTGCGCATCATCACCATGTTATGTGGCTGGGTGTCTGGGAATTCAACAACAGGGCTGTAAATTTTTACAAAAAGTGGGGGTTTGAATTCTTTGGCTCGCATCAGTTCACACTTGGCGACGATATTCAGACAGATATGCTCATGAAAAAAGAGCTCAGCGCATAAATATCATATCACAACCACTTCGAAAAACTCCTTACGGTCAAAATACTTTTGTGCCAGGGTCCGCAACTCTTCGGGCGTGATCGTCTTGTATATCCTGATGTTGTTATTGAAATAATCTTCCGTAAACCCGTTCAGGATCAAAGTGCGCCAGCGTTGCAGTATGGAGAAAGGGCCATCAAGATCACCCAGTAAACCGCCGAGCAGATAGTTCTTTACCAGCAAGAGCTCGTCATCAGATGCCGTTTCATTACACAGCACCTCCATTTCGTGGTACACTTCTTTCACGGCATCTTCCACTACCTGTCTGCCCGTCTCTGTCTGCACCACGAGTGAACCGCCATCTACCTCCGGTGTAACGGAGCTATAAATGCCATACGTGTAGCCCTTGTCCTCCCTGATGTTACTCATCAGCCTGGAACCAAAATAACCACCAAACAGCGTGTTCAGCACCACCATTGGTGTATAATCGGGATGATGCCTGTTAGGGAACAAGCGGCCGATGCGGATGGCACCCTGAACGCCATTGGGGTCGTTGTCTATCTTCAACAGGTGTTGGGCAGAGGAACTGACACTAAACGAAGGCCGAACAACCTTAATATCATGAGTAGCTACACGACCAAATATATCATTGATACATTTTACTTCCTTTTCAGTAACCTTCCCTGCCATGAACATACGTACATTAGACATGTTGTAGTGTCCGTTATAAAACGTCAACAGGTCCTCTCTTGTCAAGGCTTCTATGTTATCTTTTTTCGAATAACGACCATACGGGTGCTGCTCACCAAACAACAACGCGTCTATCTGTTGATTGGCTACAAACTCGCACTGGCGAAGGTTCACGAGGAGGCGCTGAATGGCGTTACGTTTATGTATCTCGATCTCATGCTCTGGGAACGATGCCTCAGTAATGATCTCATGTACAATAGGTAACAACTCGGGCAAATGCTTGGTCATAGTAAACAGCGAGAGCGTGCAGTAATCGTTGCCTGTGTTCACCTTGAGCTGTGCACCATAAAATTCCAAAGCTTCGTGTATCTCGGCAGACGTCTTACGGGTAGTCCCGTTCTTTAGCAGCGCACCTGTAGCATTAGCTACAGATGGTTTCTGTTCATACCACAGCCCTGCAGGAAACACCCAATCTACCTGCAATATATCCTGTACGCCTGCGTCGAGCCAGTGTAAAGGTATATTGTTGTCCAGCCGGGTATTATTGATAGGTGGTAGCTTGTACTCAAATTCAATGGCATCGTGAATGACCGGGGCGATACTACGGTTTACTTTCATTGTTCAGATCTGATTTTCTTATTACTCTTTTACAAACAGGGCCCTCAATTCGCCCGCATCCTCGGTCTTCATCTTACCACCAAGTATTAGCCTCAACTGCCTGCGGCGTAATGCACCATCATATACCTTCTGCTCCGCCTCTGTTTGCGGGATCACCTCTGGCACCTTACGCGGGCGGCCGTTCGGATCAAGTGCCACAAACGTCATATAGGCCTCATTGGAGAGGTATTTATACTGCGCCGACAGATCTTCTCCCCACACGCGAAGATATATTTCCATCGACGTATTGAATGAACGCGTAAGCTTTGCTTCAATTGTCAGGAGGTTTCCAAGTTTTATAGGAAGCGAGAATGAAACATTGTCAACAGAGGCAGTGACCACCGGGCAATTACAATGCTTTTGTGCAGATATAGCAGCAGCAATATCCATCCAATGCATGAGGCGGCCACCCATAAGGTTACCGAGGGTATTGGTATCATTTGGTAATACCAGCTCAGACATTACAACAAATGAATCTTGCGGGTGTTTCGTATGCATATCTATGTTTTAAGCGAAATTACGGGGATTTCCTGTAACCATTATTGCATCAACTCCTTGTATGACATAATGGCGTAACCCGAGGAGCTATCTATTCAGCGATAGACGTTACTTTTTAATACGGTTCGCTCGTTATAAAAATGCTTGCGAGCCGCCAACAACAATACAAATATAGGAAAGTGTCACTAGTGCAAGTCTTCTTAAAAAGGCTTTGGGAAACCATAATTTTTTTCAAAAAAAATCACCTGAAAAAATCATCAAAAGACATGGCACTATATGGCTGCATTGTATCTATGACAAAATATGGACTGTTAACCTCCCCGACAGGCAAACAATAAAATAATTGATAGTACACATCTCTCCGCGAGGTCAAAAGATCTATTTTCTCCTTATCGCCGTTCTTATTGAGAATACAATAAGTTAACATGGGACGGTCAGACCTTGCGTCGGAGGCGAATAAACTCTCATAAGGGATGGTCCAATCGAGTACATATTTTGTCCGGTATCTGTCGTCTGAATATAAGATCAGCTTATTGATCTTTTTCTTCCTCATTCTTGATAAAACAATTTCACTGAATTGCGTCCGCCATATAAACTTAGGTACTGCAATTCCAATATATGTCAATCTTGTTACCAATATTACAGTCAGGATCAAAGCGGCCCGGTATTTGTCTAGTCTTGTAAGCACTTCAAATACGAACGGTGTTGCAATAATGATCCCAAGGCTTTGCCACTCCAGTTCTATATGCGCAAGCACAGTGTCTCTTCCCTCATCCCGGTAAGTCAATCCCATCAATACTATATAGCCCGTAATAAACAAGACAGTCCAAGCAAAACGTATCATCTGTTTATTGTTGATCATCACGATAGCAGATGATATGAATAAAATAACCCCAAACCAGTAATTACTCAAGCACCTCTCCAGAAATACGAGAACTACAGGCTTTGAAAAAGAGTCAATAATATCCTGAATGGAAAAATGAGTGGCGTTGTGCAATCTCAGGTCATCGTATCCGGAATGAGTCACTAACAACTTAATGACCAAAATTGCAACTGGCGCGCAACAAACGAATATCGTCTGTCTTGTTGATAATTTCCATTTATCTTTATCTGATATTGCATAAATCAGCAAGTACACAAAAGAGATCACAACTATAAAATGAGAAGTAAGTGCCAGCGCTGAAAACAATACATATAAGATAAGTGATAAACCTATTCTTTGCGCCCGCTCATTGCAGACAAAAACTGTTGCAAGACCCAAAAACATCCACGCTACCCCTTGAAGCAATTCATCATTTTCCAGAAAATAAGACTCGCTAACAAGCAACAGGTAAAACAAAGTCAGTATCACTGACAGCGCATATTGTCTGAATCGAAAAATAAGCAATGCTACTACAATCAGAAAGAACAAATTAAAACTGATAGAATAAGCAAAGACTATAGCCCGGAGTGATAGACCGAACTTCTGGCCGAGATAGGGTACGATCTGGGTTATAAATGAACCATACCTGTTATTTTGTATGGCAAGGCTTTTATTATTTACGATGCCAAAAACAATGTAGGACGTGTCGGCAAACAACCGCTCTCTATATAGTAATATAGCACCGACGAACATCACAAACATTGCCCCTAAAGCAACAGTTGCTGACAACTTAAGTTTGTCATCATGTCCCACCATCAGCGTAGTATATTGATTGTTTTCACAGACATTGAACCATTATCACCTGTGATGCGAAGATAGTAAACACCATGTGTCATGGATTCCGGCAGAACAATAGCCTCTTTATATCCATCCAGGTCTCCAGCCATAATCCTACGACCGATGACATCACTTAGTTCATACGACCGTAGCCGCGTAACGTTCTCTGATCGGATATGTATAGTATTACTGTTTAGAGGGTTGGGAAAAACTATTATCATTCCATCGTTCTCCACATTAGCAACCTCATTGTCATATACTCGCTGTACATGAGTAGTAGCACTTTTAGGCTGTGCATAAGTAGCATCAGTGAATATGACCTTTGCCAACGGCGTGATCTCTCCTATTCGGTAATAGTTCTGTTCATATATACTGGTGGTTGTACCCTGGGATAGGTTAAGAATGCCGAGAGTAGCACCAGGAACGGGTATGCCATTGACATAGTAACTATCTGTGGTAGTTATGATGGTCTTTACCTGCAAAACATTAAAATACTGCGATGCATTGCCATTTATGTCCTTTACTCTCATTTTACCCCATCCCACTACAGTATCTCTCCTCGCGGTAAACCTTCTCATAATGCCGGGAGCATAACTATATGCCGGAGAAACAGACAACTTAAATTTCAGATCTGCCGAATAATCTGACGACCACTTTGTGCTATTTGAGGCGGGAAATTCTATGATCGTTTCCGGAGAGGAATATGATACTAGCTGGGAGTCAATAATAATGCTGTCGGTACTTATCCCTGTAATGGTCGCGAGGCTGTTACCTTCCTTATTGGCGAGAACTGAATATTCTTTTAGACCAGAACTAGTGAAGCTAATCATCGCGTTCCCTTGGTATGTATAATAAGAGAACGAATAATTGCTACTGTCCGCATATTCATACCCTGAACAAGGAACTCTGTACGAATAAAATACTGCAGAGGAATCCGTAACGGTGCTTAAGTCCCACGACCCATTAGCACCTGCTGAAAGCGAAGGGAATGAGGAATTGTAAGTCGTCTTTTTCAGTGTATCAACACCTGTTTTAACAGCGGGATATTGGGTGTTGTTCAGAGTTATCTGTGCGTGGCAATACTGAGAAACAGTTATCGCCAACAAAAAACAATAAAGCGTTTTCATGAATATACTTTGAGACAAATATATTCTGAAAACGCTAAATAATATACATTATTTCTTACTTGCTAAGGTGCATGGACCGCTCCTTGTATAGCTGCCGGAACCAAGGATCACGCAGGTTCTTTATAAACCTGATGGCCTCGCCGGTGCTCTTCATTTCCGGACCCAGCTCCTTATTCACGTTCGGGAACTTATTGAAGCTGAACACGGGCTCCTTAACAGCAAAGCCTTCCAGCTTTTGCTCCAGTCTAAGATCTTTCAGTTTAATGGCACCAAGCATAACCTTCGTAGCTATATTCAGGTAAGGGATGCCGTAAGCTTTGGCAATGAACGGTGTTGTACGGCTTGCCCTTGGGTTGGCTTCAATCACATACACCTTACCATCTTTGATAGCATATTGTATATTAATAAGGCCTTTAATTTTCAGGCTGAGGGCAATCTTTTTCGCGATCTCCGCCATCTCTTCAATAATAAGCGGCCCGAGATTGAAAGCAGGCAAAAGCGCATGGCTGTCCCCACTGTGAATACCGGCTGGCTCAATATGCTCCATAATGCCCATGATGTGTACATCCTCTCCGTCACATATTGCATCCACCTCAGCCTCCTGGCACCTGTCCAGGAAGTGGTCGATAAGTATCTTGTTACCGGGCAAATGCTTTAAAAGGCTTACTACACTCTTCTCCAACTCTTCATCGTTGATCACGATGCGCATGCGTTGCCCGCCAAGAACGTATGATGGACGAACCAAAACAGGGTACCCTACTTCTTTTGCTACGTCAATAGCCTCATCCGTAGTGTATGCTGTGCCGTAATTCGGATAAGGAATGCCCAGTGCTTTCAGCGTGTCGCTAAATCTACCCCTGTCCTCGGCAATATCCATGTCATCGAAAGAGGTGCCGATTATCTTAATGCCCTTTTCATTCAACCTGCGCGCCAGCTTGAGTGCTGTTTGTCCACCAAGCTGAACGATAACCCCATCAGGTTTCTCCTGCTCAATGATCTCCCAAAGATGCTCCCAATAAACCGGCTCGAAATAGAGCTTATCGGCAATGTCAAAGTCAGTCGAGACCGTCTCCGGGTTACAATTCACCATAATAGACTCATAACCACATTCGCGTATGGCCATTAACCCATGTGTGCAGCAATAATCGAACTCTATACCCTGGCCTATCCTGTTGGGGCCGGAACCAAGAACAATGATCTTTTTCTTTTGCGAAGCAGCTCTTTCGTTACCGATAACTGTTCCTGTATTTACGGAAGGTGCTTCGAATGTGCTGTAGTAATAGGGCGTTTTTGCTTCAAACTCTGCGCTGCAGGTGTCCACCATCTTAAACACCCGGGTAATACCCAATGCTTTTCTGTGTTCATATACTTCCTCGGCACTGCAGTCTTTTACCAGCTCAGCGATCTGCTCATCACTGAAACCCATTTGCTTTGCCTGGAAGAGCAATGCTACCGGTATCTTATCGAGGTGTTTGTATTTCCTGATCTCCGTTTCCATATTCACGATGTCCTGTATCTGGTACAGGAACCACCTGTCGATCTGCGTCAACTCGCGAATGGTCTTTATAGACACACCGGCAGCCATGGCTTCTTTGATACGGAAGATGCGATCCCAAGTAGGGCGCTTCAGTGTATCAATGAGCTCTTCCGGGCGAAGCCTGCTTGTACTGATGAATGAAAGACCCGTCGCGTTATTCTCCAGGCTTTGGCAGGCTTTCTGGAGCGCTTCTGTAAATGTACGCCCGATAGCCATTACCTCTCCTACAGATTTCATCTGGAGTCCGAGCGTATCATCAGCGCCTTTGAACTTGTCAAAATTCCACCTGGGCATTTTCACTATGACATAGTCAAGCGCAGGCTCAAAATATGCAGATGTAGTTTGCGTGATCTGGTTCTTTAGCTCATCGAGCGCATATCCTATGGCCAGCTTGGCTGCGATCTTCGCAATGGGGTACCCCGTTGCTTTTGAAGCGAGCGCAGAAGACCGGCTCACCCTCGGGTTGATCTCTATGGCAATAATTTCTTCAGTAGCGGGGTTGAGCGCAAACTGAACATTACAACCGCCGGCAAAATTGCCGAGATCACGCATCATCATTATTGCAGTATTCCGCATCAGTTGGAATGCCGTATCGCTGAGTGTCATGGCAGGAGCTACGGTAATGCTGTCTCCCGTATGAATGCCCATGGGGTCAAAATTCTCCACTGTGCATATGATGACAACATTGTCATTTTTATCGCGGAGCAATTCCAGCTCAAACTCCTTCCAACCCAACATGGCCTTCTCTACAAGCACCTCGTGTATAGGCGATGCGGTCAACCCCCTGTCAAGCGCGCCATCCAGGTCTTCCTTATGCATCACAAACCCGCCACCTGACCCACCAAGAGTAAAGGATGGACGGATAACTATCGGCAATCCTATCTCTTGTGCAAACTCTTTTCCTTCGAGCAGTGAGTTTGCTGTTTTGGCAGATGCAACAGGAACTCCCAACTCGATCATCCACAGACGGAAAAGCTCCCTGTCCTCGGCCTTATCTATAGCCTTGATATCTACCCCTATTAAACGAACGTTGTATTTCTCCCAAATACCAAGCTCATCGGCCTCTTTTGCCAGGTTCAGCGCTGTTTGCCCACCCATCGTTGGTAATACCGCATCTATCTGGTTCTCTTCCAGAATCTGCTCAATGCTATCTACGGTAAGCGGCAACAGGTACACCTTGTCCGCCATGATCGGATCAGTCATGATCGTTGCCGGATTTGAGTTGATCAGGATCACTTTTATACCTTCTTCCCTCAGGCTTCGGGCTGCCTGAGATCCTGAATAGTCGAATTCGCAAGCCTGGCCTATGATAATTGGCCCTGAACCGATAATAAGAACACTTTTAATAGATAGATCGCGTGGCATCTGCTTTATTTAGATCAAAAAATACACAATTGTTATTGACTTTATAAGGTATATTTGAATATACCCGGAGATCCGGTATCCGGATTCCTGTAGCGATGAGCAGATATAAAAATCGGGCTCAACGCCCGAAGCGCAAAACTAAGAAAAAATAACCTATTAGCCGGTTGCAATTTATTTTAATGTGATTGCCTGCTGACCGTGAAAATATATGCGAAATATTTGCCTTTTCTATACGCAAGAAAACACGTTTCAACAATTGACATTTTATGCACATGTCTTATAATTTACCGACCGAAGGAGTATTATTTGACTAATTTTGTTTTCCGGACATAAAATTGTCCGTTTGATATTCTTTTTTCGCACTTTTGCGATTAATATAAAAACAGGCGCTGTAATGAGTTTTTTAGGGTTTTTCAAATTTCTGACGCAGGAAATAGCAATAGATCTTGGCACTGCCAACACACTTATCATCCATAATGACCAGGTAGTGGTGGATGAGCCATCTATTGTTGCGATAGACAGGGCTACGAATAAAATAGTAGCTGTGGGTAAGAAAGCGATGATGATGCACGAAAAAACTCATGAAAACCTAAAGACCATTCGTCCACTGAAGGACGGCGTGATAGCCGACTTCAATGCCGCTGAGGGAATGCTCCGCGAAATGATCAAACTGGTTTACCCTAAAAAACCAATGTTCCCGCCCAGCTGGAGAATGGTGATCTGCATCCCATCGAGCATCACTGAGGTAGAAAAAAGGGCTGTACGCGATTCGGCAGAACAAGCAGGTGCAAAGGAAGTGTATATGATACACGAACCTATGGCCGCCGCGCTTGGTATCGGCATAGATGTGGAAGAACCCACAGGCAACATGATCATTGATATCGGTGGTGGCACCACCGGAATTTCCGTTATAGCTTTGGCCGGTATCGTCTGCGATCAGTCTATCCGAATTGCCGGAGACGAATTTACCAGCGATATCATGGAAACCATGCGCCGTTACCATAGCCTTATGATCGGTGAAAGAACCGCTGAACAGATCAAGATACATGTAGGCTCAGCACTTAAGGAACTTGACAACCCACCGGATGATATCGCTGTGAACGGGCGCGACCTGGTGACGGGTATCCCTAAGCAGATCATGGTCTCTTACCAGGAGGTAGCGGAGGCTCTGGATAAATCTATATTCAAAATAGAGGAAGCAATATTAAAAGCCCTGGAGAGCACTCCACCGGAACTGGCATCTGATATTTATCGCAGGGGTCTTTATCTTACAGGTGGTGGCGCCTTGCTGCGCGGCCTGGATAAACGCATCTCTCATAAGATCAAATTGCCGGTGCATGTAGCAGACGATCCGCTGCGTGCGGTGGTACGTGGTACCGGTATGGCACTGAAGAACATTGCCAGGATGCCGTTCTTAATGAAGTAGCCCAGAAATACCCATAAAAAGTGCGCAATTTCATTTTATTCATACGCCGCTTTTTTAATCTCATACTCTTCCTGGCCCTGGAGGTGGTGTGTGTCATTCTTATTGAACGAACCAATACATTACAAGGCAATGATATTGTCAGTTCTGCCAATACTGTATCCGGCCTGGTGTATAAGAAACAGAGCGATGTGGTCTATTATTTTGGTTTGCGAAAGATGAATGACAGCCTGCTGCGTGAGAATGCGATGCTGCGTAATAAAATTGACCAGATATACAGTATTGATACGCTAAGAGACAGCCTGGTGCATCGGAGATTCACGCCAGCGGACTCATCTATGCACATTGTAAAATATGCCGATTATGTATATCGCACGGCTCGTGTCATTAATAATTCTACTAATGCCAGCGACAACTATATCACCATTAACCGTGGCAGCCAGGATGGTATTGCCAAAAACATGGCTGTTATCTCCGGTACGGGTATTGTAGGCCGTGTAGAACATGTATCTGCACATTTTGCGAGTGTGTTGTCCATTCTCAGCTCCAAACAAAAGGTAAGCGCCAAGTTAAAGGACGGGACCATAGGCTATATCGTCTGGGATGATAAACAACCGGAGGTATTGATGATGACAGACGTACCACAACAAATGAAGGTGAAGAAAGGTGATACCGTTTTCACGGCTGCCTTCTCTATTTTCTCTCCGGACATTATGATAGGCACGGTGATCAAAACAGAATTAGTGAAAAAGAACGCCATGCAACTGATATACCTGCAATCATCTACCAATTTTCATAACCTTCAATATGTGTATGTGATAGAGAACAAGATGGTAACTGAGAAGAAAACTGTAGAAGATTCATCAGCAAAAAGATAGAGATGAACGTTTATATAAAAAACATCCTGCGATTCTGTATCATTGTTCTGCTGCAAGTGCTGATACTGAACAAGATCACACTGCGATGGTGGAGTGAACCTTCAGGGTTTCCTGTCTTCATCCCATATGTCTATCCTCTTTTTATTCTTCTGCTCCCTTTCGAAACCCCTGTCTGGGCATTGCTTATCATAGGATTCATACTCGGACTGTCTGTAGATACTTTTATGAATACTGCAGGCATGCATGCGTGTGCCACCGTATTAATAGCCTACCTGCGTACCAATGTATTGAGCGCATTATTGCCAAGAAACTTATCAGAATACTCAAATCAAAGCCCGACCATTAAAAGTATGGGCTGGATGCCTTTTCTTGTGTACAGCCTGTTCCTCATTATCCTTCATCATTTTGTTTTCTTTACCCTGGAATTGTGGAATTTCTCAAACTTCGGCTTCCTGCTCTTAAAAGTTGTGGCCTCATCAGTTACTTCAATGCTGTTCATTATTGTGTATCTGCTCCTCTTTACCAGGCAAAGTGCTACAAGACTTTAGTCGAGCGGAAGAATAGTGTTGAATTCTATGCCATAAGCGGCAATTGATGTATCTGGCTTTAGCCAGTTGACAAATACTTGCCCTGCAGTATTCACGCCACAATTTATTTGCTTAATCCATGATACCCCTAAGTCGTCCTTAATAAGCCCAGCAACAAAATAGTTCGACACAAAATATGCTATGCTATTAGGTATATATCCTGCTGGCAATGTTCCCATCAAAGAATATATAGCCAATGGAGATGCTGAGAAATTCTGTGCATTATTAGCGCCAAGGCTACCTCTGATATGCAGCGTATTCGCTGTGAAGTCCTTTTTGTAGTAGATAGTCCCTGTGACACCACCTACAGAAGGGGAAGTGCTGACAACAATACTATTCCATGTTTGCTCGCGGTTGTTCTTTCCAAACTCCACACCAAAAGGAAGCATATCTCCTAACAGGAAATGTGTCGCATCGGTAGGTGTGGTATTAACCAGTTCAGTTAGCACCCCGGTACTGTCCAGTATCACTGATGGCGTGCTGCCATCATTATAGGTGAGCGAAGATGCCGAAGGTGTTATAACAACATACACTGCGTTACCCGGCAATGGGGCTGTATAGCTTTGTGCCGGAAATCTCACGGGTTCATTGTTATAAAAGAACCAGCCATCGCTGACGTTTGTTACTCCAGTTCCCGCGGAACTGACCATGCCGTTTATGATCACAGGAGCACCAGTGCTACTCCCCGTTCTGCATAGCGACGTCAAACATTCCTTATACGAGCTCTGCAGATAATCCAATTGTGTCTGAGTTAACGGAAACCCTCCCGGCTGTGTAAAATCTATAGCTTTCATATCTTATATCCTGTTAAAAAGTAATTATTGAATAAACATTTCTTCCCGGTAATTTGTAAACATCCACTACTGCTTTCATTCTATCCGTATCAAACGGGACAACCATCGGCACATTGATGATAAACGAGGGCGCCATAAAAAGCGTCTCACCCTCTGTATATAACGGTATGGGATCCGGCGCAGGAATAACATGTGTGCCTATCTCAGTTATCAAGTCAATGAACACAGGTTTTGCCTCAATGTTTTTGTAGATATATATCGGGTCAGTGTAGGAAGGGTCAGAGATAAATATTCTCCTGTTGCTTGGATCAAAAGTGTCATTAAGAACTGCCTCAAGATAACATACCTGGCTGTTGTGTGCTAAACTATAGAGGTTGGCAGTGCGGTTTGTCTTAAATATTCCGAACAAGTATTTGACGGGCTCTATAAGACATTTCAGCCAGGCAAAATGAACATTCTTTCTTAGCCTCACCGGCATACTTTGCCATGCCAGCCTATCGTAATCTATATCAAATACTCCCATAGTTGTTTTTTTTAGATCGGCCCATGTGCCGTATATGTTATGTTTGTATCAAAATAAGTATCGTCTAATATCATATACCCTGCATCGGGTAAGTACTCTACCGGGATAGCAGTGTAGGGGGCGGAGCCATACTTTGCCTGTGCGGTAACTATCTCCGCGATCCTCACACCTTCTACATTCTGTAACGCACCGATAAGATAGTTGATCACGAAAAGGCCATTGAATGGTAAGTTCTCCAGAAATGACTTTGCTGCATCTTTCACTGGGTTCAAAGCCGTTCCGTCCAATCTGGCACCTGTATTGTCAAGGATAAGCGGGTCATAAAATATATGCAATCCGAGCTGCAATGTGTCCGGGTCATCGCTGGTGATCTGCAACCGGACACCGGCATCCTTTACTCTACTCATATAGCCCTGAAAGGCCGGAAGATCAGCACCCAGTTTTGCTAATGTACCCCCGGTTGATTTAGCCACTTTCAGCCTCACAATGCCCGTCAGCTCCACCGCTGCTGCATAAGCAACTATAAGAACTCCGGGAATAACCGGGGGGACAATATCGTAAACGTCTGTATCCGGGGGTAATGGCACCCCCTTCTGATATGCCTTTGCTTTTTCTACGTACCATTGCAGTGTGTGCGGCTTCTGTGAATGAATTATCCCGGTCACTTCGTTCTTATGTATCTCGAAAAGGTTTTCAAGTGTCCACTGAGCTGTTGCTACAACCCATGTCCACAACTGCCATATAGCCACCTGGCTGCTACTCGTCAGACCGGACAATGTGCTATCTGCTGCTTTTGCGGCGGCTATGCCGGCTTGTATTTGTGCTATTGTTCTTGCCATGTCTTTGGTTTTAGAATATTTGTATTACCTGCCTGCATATACTATACGCCTGCATAGTAATACCAAGTACATCATTTACATAATTTGTCACCACACCTAGTGTGTAAAAGCCGGGAGGAAGATCTATCAACTTAATGTCCGGATCTCCGGGATTTGCGGGGTCGTTATAAAGCAAGTGCGTAGTCGGTTCCCAGGTCATTACGAGATGACCATACGGAGGAACCAGGTTTATATTGGTTGGTGTTGCGTGGCTTCTTGTCAGTCGCAATGTTGCAGTATAGCCGTCAGAAGATACAAAATCAACCTGCAGATCTGCGATCATATATTCACAAATACCTACGCTATGGTCAAAAAGCACAATTACGGGAGAAGAACTTGCCCTGTTTCCGGCAACATCATCGAATGTAACCGTCTTAACCGCATTTGCAGGATTCCATACATAAATGTTTCCCATCGGACCAGGCCATGGAATATGGTATTCGACATGCTGTGCCGTCATTGGAGATCCACCCGTTTCCGGTGTCAATGAGGGTAATACGCCCGAATACATATTGCCCGAGTCTTCGTAGTTCATTTCATTTGTCCACGGATAGGTAATACCCAAGGGATTAACATTAATAAATCCAGGCGACGCATCTAAAGCAATAGGATAATAACCTAAGGTGCTTGGCGGTATAGCGCCGGCATAACTTGCCATCAGCTCGGGCTTCAGTACCACCAGCATATTCAACGGGGGAGGCGGGGGCGGTACCGGTACATCATTTCCCAATGTACCCACAGTGATGCCGTTATCACTTAAATAGGTCAATACCGCATTACTGAATGATTCGCTCTCGCTAGGAATGGAATAAACATCACCTACAGTTGGTATATCTGTCAGCGCAATATCATTGTCAATACAAAACTGCATCGCATTTTCTAATGAACCGGTACACTGCAACACTATATCCTGCAGGCTTTGATTGGGCTTAGTGATTATCTGCTTTTTCATAGCTGTATTTGAGTTATAGATAGTAGGCATTACTTCTTATGGTTCCACTTCCGGCAATTCTGATACCTTTCACATCCATGCCGTCCCTGACGAATTCCGTTGTTATCTTCCTGGTTAATTCCTGGTAGTTTTCATCGTCGAGGTAATTGAATGCTCCGACACCTGACGCCGGATATTGTTTGAAGTCTCCGTTATTATTAAGGATCAACTGTCGTTGATGCTGTCCTGTCGATTCTCTCATAATGAAATCCCCGCCAACGATCTCCAGGTCTTCAATATCATCTAATGAAATATCTATCATTTGCTTTGCCATATATTCGGGTTTTATGCGCTCAGTAAATTGTCGAGGCGTGTAAGTAATGTCGTAAAGTCTGCAACATTGTTAGGAACCGCACTGACACCACTCGGCGTATTTACAGTCAGTAGTGTCAAAGCTTTGATCAGGTCCTGCAATATTTTATATAGGCTTTCACTTCCTGACTTGATCTTAAATGATAAGTCACCCATGCTAAACGCCAGATTGTCATTTTGCATCTCTACACCATTGTCATCTATTTCGAATTTTACTTTTTCAGTTACGACAGTCAGCTTCTCTATCTCGCTTACCTTCAGAAGTGTCCACTCGCCCGTTCCATCTGTGCTCCCAATGATTACATGGCTATTATCCTTTGGGATTACGAACAGACCTTTAGATTCACCACTTATTGTATTTAAGATAACACCATTGATTATACTACTACCATTACTTATTGCTACACTCATTGTATAAAGACGCTCATCTATACTGCCTGCTACAACAGTGCCGCTAATGATCTCATAGGGTTTTGTTGACAGGCTGATAATCCCGTTTCGTATTTTCTCTGAATTCTTGCTCATTCTTCCTACTGGTCTAATCGTATCCCTAATTCTATTTTTCTTCTGGCACCATTGACGCCAAATGTGAGTTCGGTACTCTCAACAAGGTATCTGCCACTTCTTTCTATGTGAATATCATCTTGCACTCTTGCCACGTAGCCAGGGCATACATACGGCTCAAGAAAAGTAGAAATGAATCCTTCGTAGCCTCTGTAATTCAAACTAGTCGCTTTTTCTTCTGCTAATTTTTTCAGAAAACCAGCATCCTGAATATGATTCAACAGCCGGTTATGAACATAAGTAAACCTTGCATCTCCTGCTGTTGCGTTAATAATACGGCCATCGGACAGTTTCTTGTTATATTTTACTTGCACAGGGCCAACACTTGCTTCCCCGAGGCTCAGCGCGTTTTCTTCAGGAATATTGTAACCCAATCTGTAATCAACATTTCCAATGTCTAGGATATCATGGCCATTAGCATATGCCTTATATATGTAGCCACACCATAGCAATTCCGGATGAAGGAAAAAACATTGAAGCCCTCCGTCTGTATATTTAAGAACATCCTGAATGACGTCAAATCCTGAATGATTGGCAAGGTCTATATTGCACAGGTTACCGACGTTTTCGCATATCACTGACAGCTTCTCTTCTCCCGGCAACTCTGAAACGATATTCTCCAGTAAACTCTTTACTGAAACAGAGTTCTCAAATCTGTTTATGGCGACTCTTCTCAACAACCAGCTATACCCTTCACTCTGGATTGTAAGTGGCATATTCTGATCAATGCTTCGCACGAAACCCGAGAACTCGGTTTTGAGGTTACCATTGTACCCTAGCTTGATCAATACTTTGTCTCCTTCTTTAAATTGCTTTCCGGTTACAATATTCGAGATGTCTTGCCTTCCGTTTCTGACAACTTTCGCAATTGCAGGTACTTTTATTGTTGCAAGCTCAACAACGCTGTGTATGCTCCGCTTTATTTTTACTTCAAGAACACCGGAAAAGCGGAATTGACCAATTGTAATATCGCTATTCAATACAAACATTATGCTATAGATATCAAGTTAAAAGGTTCATCACTTATCATTCTTAGCTCATATGGCCTTACATTCTTTACTCCGGTCAGTGAAGGAAACCTGAGGTCCGTAATAACAACTTGGTCACTTCCGTTTCTGCCTGGCCTTAGCAAAAAAATGTCGGTAATCGGGCATCTGATTGCTACCGGTGTGTTCTGCTCATAAACGGTTCTTAGTGTCACAAGATCTTCTTCCGGGAAACTATTCGGCTTTCCTACAATGAACCCCTTAACAATGATCTCATAATCCTGGATATTTACCATTTCCTTTACGGTCCCTCTTCTTTCTGTCAAAGGGGTCTCTATTACTGTCTTCCTGCTGTTTATGGACACTACGGGATACGGCAGATTCCACTTTTTCAGAATAGTCAGAGTCTCCGTCCCGGCTGAAAAGGGTATACCATTGGGAGTCTCTGGTAATGCGGTCGTATCCGGGTAAGTGATTGTGACGGGCATAAAGTATTCCATACCGAATGCGTCCTCGGCATACAATGGTGAACCAAAGGATCCCTGGCCCTGTCTCGTATGTAACATTTCGTTTTCTCCAGAAGAAAAATCCGGATCAAATGCCTGGGTCTTATACCCAAATGTTTGTTGAAAGAGATCGGATAAACTGAATGATATATCTGCCATATGCTAACGAATTGTATTTGCCTCGTTCAAAATTTCAAGTAACACTTCCTCCACTTTTTGCTTAAAATCCTTTAACCCGTCACTCCCGTTTTTCACATTTATTGAGAAGCTGCCAATCAAAGGCCTATTAATGTTGATTGAGATCTTCGCGGATCCCCCCTGACGGGCAGTCTCCTGCCGTGTAGCACCGGCATCTCTTATAGGGTTAACATCAAACAAGGTCTTATGATCGTTTGCTCCGTGTAAAACATAGTAAAGTGATTCTTTTACTGCAGCTTCAGTCTCCTTTATCGTATTTGTGTGATGAGCATTGTCATAGCTCTTCGCTTTAGTGACCAATTGCAATACTTTTTCATCGAACCGCTCACGTCCGCCATTGTATGCCGCGTTCCGCAGTTGTTGTTGTATATCGAACGTTCGTTCCATATAGCTTTTTTCCACCACAAAATGATCCGGTTGCCTCTCTGCAAGGTGAGGGGGGACATTTGATCTGATATTTAACTGATCAGCAACCTGGTACGGCAACTGTGTACTTAGATCATAAGCACCACTGCCAAATAATTTCACATTCTCTTTGACCGGATCGTATGAAAAGCGCCATGACTCCTGCGGTTTTTGCGCCCATTTATGTATAGTCTTAACATAGGAGTCAGCCTCATTCCCGCTCATTTCAAACGTCATCAGATTTTTCCGCGCGTCCTCGACATCCTGCTTCATCTTTCTTTTTAATGCTTTATCATATGATTGCTCCCATATATTGCCAGCCATTATTAATGCACCTACTTCAGGAATAAGTCCGGTCCAACCATACTTACCATATATATCCACTACTCCAAATCCTATATCTACCAGCCCGGTCAATCTTTTCAGTAATCCTGAACTGTCCTCATTCGTATCAATAGTGGGTAATATGTTCAATATTCGTGGTACATTGTTTGCTGCCACGCTGACACCTCCTATCACCTTTTGGAAAGTGCTCAAATGGCCGGTTGCTTTACCTATCGACTCCGTCGTTTTATCAATGCTTTCAGATAATCCTACTGCCTTGGTCACGAACCCCGAAAAATCCCCGGAAAAGGCGGATGTATTTTTAGGGTCTTTCTCTTCTGAGCCCTTCTCATCTTCAATGCGGTCTGCTAAAACGTTCCATCTCCGTATTGATTCATTTTTTTGAAAAGCCGGATGATCGGATATCAGCTCACAACACCTGGAAATGGTCTCCCGTAGATCCAACATATTGCCTATTAATGCAGTTAACTCGGTGCCATAAAATTGGTATTCGTCATACATAATTGTTCGGGGTTTCTTTTTTTCTTTAATATTTGTATTTTGCTACCAATGATTAAATACCACCTGAAAGCATGGATCAACAAGAACAACTCAAAGAGAAAAAAGACTCCTCGTCCCTGATCATCATATTTTGTATCATCGTTGCAGTATTTGCATTTTTTTCTTCTGTTGATGTCTTCTGGAAGAAATTGGTTATTTCAAATGTCATCCTGTCTCTTGTGGTGGGAGGAATCGGAAAAGAACGGAAAATCGGGTTTTCTAACGCTTTCTTATGGTCCTTCCTGTTATCCCCTTTAGTTGGTGTTTTGATTGCGTTCAATTCTCCGAAGATCAAGGATGAAGAATACAAAAGCAGGATGATGGAGCTTACCGGAGGCGGTAATGCGATGACGGCTTCGGTTGCTGATGAATTGCACAAACTCAATGAGCTCAAAAAAGAAGGAGTAATTTCAGAAGATGAGTTTAATGCACAGAAAGATAAATTGCTTAATACCTGATCTTACCCCTTTGCTCTTCTATGATATACCTTAAATGTGCGAGTTTTCGAGCAAACTCTTCATCATTAAGTGACCAGTGATCCAATCCTGGTAAATAATACTCAAGAATGGTCTCAAGATATCCTACGGGATCGTGCGCAGGTCCGCCGCGCGACCCCTCTATAAGTTTACCAACGTTGCTTTCTTACCATCAAGCTTCTCTTTCAGCTCCCGGCTTGCGCCAATGAACATCTGATCGTCTTTCAGTATTTCTTCACTCCCTCCCAGGAATGTGATTGCTGCCAGCTCTTCAAATATATCCAGTGCTTTGTCCCTGTCAGCCTTACTCATCGCGCAGTTGATCTCATGTCTGCCCGGATTTTTGAAATAGGCAACGTGCCCGTCCACCTCTATGGCATATATACCATATTTGTGTTTTGCTTTCCACTCAACTATCTGGGCTTCCGTTGCTTGCCCTTTGCGTTCATTTGTATTTGTCATTGTCTCTTTTTTTATTCTGTGATCAGTTTCATAAAGATGATCGGTAGCGATACATCCATGTTTTTGGCTCCTTGCTCCCAGCCCTTCTCAAAATCCTTCACCTCCACTCCTACCAACGTATCTGTCTGAAGCGGCCTGGTACCCTTTGGCTTATAGGTGATCACAATATCAAAACGCATATCGAGGATATCATCTCCACCTGCGGCAATTGCGGCTCGGTTCATATCATCTATAGCACCTTTTAATACCTTTATCTGGCCTTCATATGTTCGGTTACCACTTTGTATGCTGATAGGCTCGTCACCGGCAGCATGCAGTAGTTGCTTGTCTTTAGATGCCTTGTATTTAAGGCCTCGTATCTTGGTCAATGGTGATCCGGCAAACATTACAGTCATATCAGCCCATTCACAGTCCTTACTATCAAAAAATGCTATTGATGGCATTGTTATTGTTTTATTGGTTACAAATAATTTTTTTACGCGTTAGGGTTCTGGAAACCAAGGTTTATTTCTATTTCGGTGGCATACCCCACTGGTATCACTCTCAATTGCACATTCAATTGATTGGTGCTGAGTATGTTCTGTGCCGGGTCTATAAAACAACTTACAGAGCTGATCTCCTTGTTGGCGGTCATCGTATTGTTCACCTGGTTCACTATCTGCTGGCTGAGCCATTTACAGAAACCTGCGTCCATCGTCCCGTCATCATTAACCGGCACTTCATCATCCACTTCTTGTACAAATGTGGTATAGGCCAGTATATGCACCTTGTCTATTACCCTGCCTCTTGCCAGCATACAGTAGTCATCAGTTGGAGCCGTTAGTGTAGGATCGCCGCTGAAGAAATAACCACTTACGTTAGGATATGTGATGAATGTCACATAGCCCTTTCCGGCTATTGTCCCCAGGTTGCCGGCTCCTACTGTCTCTACTGCGTCTGTGCCCAGGCAGGCTACTGTATTCGTCAGAGATCCGCTCCTTACTCTGCTGATCTTTCGCTGCACGGGTATGGCGGAAATAACCCCCAGCAACAGGCCGACACAGGCCGACACTCCCGGTTCTGTATCACCTATCAATATGGAAGTTCTGCTGTTATCACCGGTTGTTTGGTCAGTCAGAGCAGATGGGGTACCGCTATATGATGTACCACCTATCACTGCCCTGAATGGTTTTTCAGCATGGAAATACTCAGCTGCTAAAACTTTCATATTACCGGCTGCGGTAGCCACATCTGCATTGAGCCCGTTTGTCACTGTTATGGTACCTACGGCTGCGCCAACAGCTACATCGTCGCTAAGGATACCCAGCACCTTTATTTTTCCGGCAGCGAGGTCTAATAGCTTCCTCGCGCCATTCGCGTTGGTCGCATCAGCCATCTGCTCTACTGTCATGGTGTCCGGCACCAGCATCAGGTATAATTGAGCGCCATTGCCTGCCTGGTTATAGAATTCCCTCAATTGTTTTATTGCAAACGGATTATTTGTCTCCGTAATACCTGCGGCAGTCACATCTGCAAGACTGGTCACAAGTATCGGCGTTCCTGCAGCATATCCTCCCGCCTCAGAAGCCCCGGTCAATACCAGGCCGGTGATCCCGTCATTTGTTTGCAGCGTTCCGCCAAGTTGGCCGTTCGCCAATGTAATATTTACACTTCCCATTATTCTTTGTGTTTTACTGGTTATTCAAATTCGTTATCATCATACAACTCATCGTCCCAATCGTCGTCGGTAAGTGCGTTCAGTTCCGCATCCACCTCTTCTCTGGTCATTGCTGTTACGGTGTCGTCATCCAGGTTCCGGGCATGGTTCATAGCATTCTGCCTGTCGAAGAAGGCCAGCCGGTCGCTCGTGAAGTAGAGTTTATTCACGGTATCATGGTTATCAAAATATTGTTTTACTCGTCCCATAAAAAAGACATTTTCATTATTCTGTGATTCTTTTCGGTTCTTTGGATATTGCATTTACTTCAAGCGAGTGAATGCGTTCGGAATGTTCATTCAATCTTTGATAGATCATGGCATCCTGGTCCTGCAATCCTTTTATCTGCTGGCCTTGTACCGTGGTAACCTGTGTCAGTTGCTTCAGCTCCATCACTATTTCGTCGAGCCGTTTTAGTATTTGTCCTGTTACCACCCTTATTATGAAACCAAGCATAGTAGCCATTGCGCCTGCTGCGCCTACCAGTATCCAGATCTTTATTTCAGATATCATAACTTATATTTTCACACTCCCTCTTTTCCTTGATTATGCTGTTTGTACTATGGCCACTATTCCTTTTGCATCACTTCTGCGTATGCGGGCACCCATCCGAACGCTGATGCTGTACACATCTCCGTAGTAGGTAGGATCACCTGTACGCTCAAAGAACGTGATCTGTCCCAGCGCGCGCTCCACTGCGCCTATCTGCCAACAGAGTACACCATCATTGTCAGTTGCAGATGGCGTAGCACCATATGGGTTCACAACCGGTGTCGCCGAGTCATCATAAGACACTACTCCGCCACGCATCATGATATTAAAGCCGAACAACCTCCCCAGTATGCCTTCTTTCACTTCATATGCTGCACTGAAGTCGCGATACTGTGTCGCGGTCATATCATCGGTCAGTTGCTGAAACATGTCTGCACTCATGAGCGCGTAACGGCCCTCCATTGGAACATTCTGTTTGTTCAGTTGTAATTGCGCATTCTTCAGGTCGTTGACAGTAAACTTCTTGCGGTTTCCGCTTGTACCAGCCAGGTGGCTTGCTGTGGCTGCTCCCGTAGTACGTATGATCGTACCAACAGTTCCCGTAGGGCTCCACTCTATCAGCAGGTTGTCAGCTACTGTTTCTCTCAGCGACGATTCGTACTCCGACAATACGCTTTCCCGTTTGTTGTAGCTCAGCTCAAAACTTTCCGCATTTGGTATCAGTATCGGGTCCGTTGTGTACTCATCCAGCGTGTAGGTGATGTCGGTGTCTCCGCGTTGTATCACCGTTGCCGGTATGCTGCTGCGGTTCTTCACAACTGTTGCAGATGCTCCCGCTTGCGGAATGTGCACTACCTTACCCTGCAGTACATACTGTCCTGCATCTGTAGATGCCAGCAGAAATTCATTGTTCTTAAACAGGTTTCCTTCGATGTGGTCTTGCCAGATCTCTTTTTGAATTGCCATTTGTTATTGATTATTGGTGATTAAATTGATTTTTTAGAAATAACAGGGGTGCGGAATACCCGGCAGGCTGGGTGCTTGCCCGTCAGATATGGGGTCAACTGGGACAGTGTATCAGGTGGAGAATAGTCCGGTATCCCGGCCCCTGCAAGGTCACACCACGAGAATGTGCGCAGGCACCTGCTCTACAGATAGCTTTATCTGAGGTGTGTATATTTTGATCAGAAATGAACGGTGGATCAACCGGGGATCATTACGCGGCAAACTTGCGCTCAAATAGCTCCCGGTATCTGTTGGGATCGTTGGCCCTTAGGTCTTTCAGTTTATTGCCAGTGGGATCATTCTTTTCATAATCATCCCAATCCCACTGTATTTCGTCGGCATTATGCCTGCGGCTGTTCAGTTGCTCTGCTATAGATCGGTAGGCGGGCAATGCAGCTACCAGCGATCTGAGTCCTTCCGGATTACCAGCATAATCATGGGCCAGTTTGTCTCTCAGTTCCTTGGTTAGCTTCCTGTCTTCCAACGCACGGTCCAGCACGGCAGTTATTTCGTAGGTATCACGCGCGCTGGTCAGCTCAGTAACCTGTTGCTGCAATCGCAGCTTTTCATCGAATAGCGCCGCAAGCTTTGCCTCCTGTTCATTTACCCGCATCACGAGATCTTGTACGGCTACTGCCACCGTCTTGTCGTCAGCCTCTTCTGTTAGCTGCAACGTGCTGCTCAGCTCCTTTACAAGAGCATGTTGTACCACGGCTTGAATACCTGATGGTAGTATATTCAGATCTACCAGGTTTATTTCATTTTCCTGTGCGTCATAAAGACGGGTCAGCGCATTACAGTTGCCGGGTATGTCCACCAGGCTACATTCTTTATTGTACCACCTGGTTATTGTCGGACCGGTCTGGCCGGGCAGCATGATAGCCTCGTCTGTACTGTACTCCAGCACAACTATGTGCCCCACCGATGCCGCGTTCAGGAAGCCATTCTCCACTTCCGCGCAGGTCTGTTCACCGCGCTCGTTCGATAGATTGATAACCGGCGTTCCGATCACTTTGTCATCTTCAACGCGCAGGCCTTCCCATTTCAGCACTATACCATCCTCGCGGCGGTGCATATAATAACCTATTGGGTTTTTCTGAAATTCATCGATCTGGTAACCTGAGGTAAGCAGCCGGAAACCATATTCATTTACCGAGCTGTCAGAGAGCACATATTCCCTGTCTGTTTTCTTGATCTTTTCTGTCATAGTGAAGGTATTTCTTTCGATTCCGGGACAAAGGTGAAACGGATATCTGACTTTGACAAAACGGGTTTTCAGGATAGTACGAAAAGTGTACTATCATAGTACGCTAGCGGTCTATCATAGATTTTATTTTCAGCACAACAATATGGTTGTCTGACAGATACAGGTTATCAACCCCTCACGACTTTTCCATTCGAAAGTTCGGACCGTTTTTCGTCACTTTCTTGAACATATTAGCGTTAATTTATCTGAAAAACAGCATTTCTAACCAATTAACGCTTCTTCCTTTTACCTAAAACAGACCAATAAAAACTCCGTACCTTTGCACTTCTAAATTCTGAGGATAATAAATGGCTAAGCAACCCGAAAAAAAGTGCTCCTTCTGTGATCGCAGCGAAAGCGATGTAAATATTCTTTTTACAGGCATCAAAGGAAACATCTGTGATCAATGTATCGAAAATGCTCATTCGCTCCTGGCCGAGGCCACAGGGGGCGCTAAGCCGAAGGACGAATACACCGCTGATCTTCAGAAACATAAGAACTACAAACCACGGGAAATAAAGGCCTTCCTCGACCAGTATGTCATTGGCCAGGACGATGCCAAAAAAGTATTATCTGTCGCTATATACAACCACTACAAGCGCCTTACCATGCCACAGCAGGATGATGTGGAGATTGAAAAGTCGAACATCATGATGGTAGGTGAGACCGGTACAGGTAAAACACTGCTGGCAAAGACCATTGCCCGGTTGTTGCAGGTGCCGTTCGCTATAGTTGATGCAACTGTATTCACAGAGGCCGGCTATGTGGGCGAAGACGTGGAGAGTATCCTTTCCCGCCTGTTGCAGGCCAGCAACTTCGATGTGGCAGCAGCCGAGCGAGGTATTGTTTACATAGACGAGATAGATAAGATAGGTCGCAAAAGCGACAACCCTTCTATTACCCGAGATGTGAGCGGAGAGGGCGTGCAACAGGCTATGTTGAAGCTGCTGGAAGGCGCGGAAGTATTGGTGCCGCCCCAGGGAGGCAGAAAACACCCCGAGCAGAAGATGATCAAAGTGAATACCCAAAACATCCTCTTTATATGTGGTGGCGCTTTTGAAGGTATAGACAAAATGATCGCCCGGCGCATACAAACCACAGCCATCGGCTACAATGCCATTAAGGCTACTAAGGATGTGGATCGGGAAAACCTGTTGAAGTATGTGAATGCACAGGACCTGCGGACATTCGGGCTCATACCCGAGCTGCTGGGGCGTATTCCTGTTGTCACCTACCTCAACCCGCTTGATGCGGCAAGCCTGAAGCGTATTCTCACCGAACCGAAGAATGCACTCGTAAAACAGTACAAGCACCTGTTCGAATACGAAAATATAGCGCTAACCGTAGAAGACGAGGCCCTGAATTATATGGTAGATAAGGCCATACAGTATAAACTCGGCGGCCGCGGATTGCGGGCAATATGTGAAATGATACTTACCGATGCTATGTTCGACCTGCCATCAGAAAAACACGACGGCACTTTCCATGTGACACTCGACTATGCAAGGCAAATGGTGGAACATGCTAAACTGGAACATTTGAAAGCGGCTTAACAATAATTCGTTAAATAACTGATATCCCTTCGGGATACCATCTATTACAGCACAGTACGCCGTAAATAAACCTTGAAAGAGTTAGATTATTTATGGTGAATAAAACACATGATTTTCTAAAGACAACACTATGCAGGAACTAATAGAACTTCTTAAGACAAAAGCGGGACTCACAGACGAGCAGGCTATGAAAGCAGTGATGGCCATGAAAGAATATATCGGCGGTAAAGTGCCACCTATGTTCAGCGGCTTTGTCGATCAGTTCTTTGCCGGCACACCATCCGGCGGCCACGATCCCCTGGGCTGATCAGTATTTTAATACAAAGTGTTGCTTTTCCCTGAATTCACTCCGGGAAATAATAAGACCCGTCGTGTAAAGATCAATGCACATCTTTATATCAGGCATTGAACATATGCGCGACCATGCGTCTGAATCCTGTTTCGTCTTGTGTATGCCGGGTACAATTACTATACTCCCGTCGCTTAGGTTCGCAAGTATTTCCCCTATGCGAGCTTCCGGTTCGGCAATATCGGTAATGATAATGCTATCCGCTTTTTGCACCTCAGGCATGCTGCTGTTCATTACAATGACCTGCTCGTATCCATAATACGCCCTCAAAGCTGTGATCAGTTGATTATCTTTTACCGGCAACTCATAAGTGCTGTCGGCCAATGTTTCCGGAAGCTTTTGCAAAACATTTTCCACCAGGGCATACACAAACGGGGAGTGAGTACCATGACGACCTTTTGCCCGACATAGGTACTTCAGGTATTCCGTGAGTGCATGAAAAGTCAAGTGTTGCTATTAAAGGTCTATACGCTCCAGTCTCTGAAAAGTATAAGAGTACTTATGTTTGTCATCTGCTCCATGGTGTTCTTCCCAAACCAACTTCCAGTGTGTATGGTCTATATCCGGGAAGAAAGCGTCCGCGTCAGCGATCGAGGTATGCACCCTGGTGATGTACAACCTGTCTGCAAGGTGCATGGTGGTCTCAAATATTTTGCCACCTCCTATAATAAAGCCTTCATCTGCGCTCTCCTGTTTCATCCGGTCCAGCGCCATTCGTATATCCCCGTAATGCAGCACGCCATCCGGCAGGTCCATATGTTTCTGTTGCGAAAGCACAATATTCAGCCTGCCCGGTAGTGGCCTTCCCAGCGATTCAAAGGTCTTGCGCCCCATGATCACAGGCTTGCCTATCGTCGTGCGTTTAAAGAATTTAAGGTCTTCCGGCAGGTGCCAGGGCAGTGTGTTATTGATCCCAATAGCATTATTATCAGACACAGCTACAATAAAAGAAACGATCATGGCAGTTTATTGAAAGTATTCCGGCTATACGGCAACAGGAGCCTTGATAGCAGGGTGGAATTGATAATCTTCAAGAGTAAAATCCTCGTACGTAAAATCGAACAGGTCCTTAACGCCCTTGTTCAGTTTCATGGTTGGCAGTGGGTATGGCTCCCGTGTCAGTTGCAGTTTCGCCTGTTCTAGGTGGTTATTATACAAGTGTACATCTCCGAATGAATGGATAAACTCCCCAGGTTCCAGCCCGGTCACCTGGGCCATCATCATCGTCAGCAGCGCATAAGATGCGATGTTGAACGGCACACCAAGAAATACATCGGCGCTACGCTGGTATAGCTGGCAGGATAGCTTGCCATCGGCCACGTAAAACTGGAACAGCGCATGACAGGGACTAAGGCCCATTTTAGGCAGGTCAGCCACATTCCATGCATTCACTATCATACGGCGGCTATCCGGGTTTGTCTTTATCTGGTTCAGCACATCCTTTATCTGGTCATGAGCCTTTCCATCAGCTCCTGTCCAGCTACGCCACTGGTGTCCGTATATTGGGCCCAGATCACCGTTTTTATCTGCCCACTCATCCCATATCGTCACTCCATGCTCTTTCAGGTAGGCAATGTTCGTGTCTCCTTTCAGAAACCACAGCAACTCATATATGATGGATTTTGTATGTAGTTTTTTTGTGGTCACAAGCGGGAAACCCTTTTGCAGGTCAAAACGCATCTGGTAGCCAAAACAACTGGTCGTTCCGGTACCCGTGCGGTCCGTTTTTTTAACCCCTGTGTCTAATATGTGCCTGAGTAGGTCCAGATAAGCCTGCATGACCGTAATTGTTGTACTCAAAATTAGAAATAATACCGCTAAAAAGTTAAAAGAGTTACTAACAGGCATATTCCCATTTCCAGTCTGCTAAAAATTTCTATTTTTGGCGCACGATATAGACTTATAGCGCACATAAATGAGCACTTTATCCATCGTCATACCAGCCTATAATGAGGGCCCTACCATTCACCGCATACTCAATAAGGTGAAAGCTGTTGTGCTCAATGACGGCATACAGAAGGAAGTTATTATCGTCAATGACTGTTCAAAAGACAATACTGAAGAAGCCATACTTGCCTATCAGGCTGCTAACCCGGATCTGCCGATCAGTTACTACAAACATGCTGTGAACCAGGGAAAGGGAGCCGCTCTCCATACGGGTATCGCCAAGGCTACTGGCGATTATGTGATCATTCAGGACGCAGACCTCGAGTATGACCCTGAAGAATATAATATACTGTTGAAACCAATTGTCAATGGATTCGCAGATGTCGTCTATGGCTCCCGTTTCATCGGTGGCAAGCCGCACCGCATTCTATTCTTCTGGCACTCTATCGGTAACCGTTGGCTTACCATGGCTTCAAACATGTTCACCAACCTGAACCTTACCGACATGGAAACCTGCTACAAGGTGTTCCGTCGCGAGATCATTCAGGGTATCAGGCTGGAAGAGAAACGATTTGGGTTTGAGCCAGAGGTCACCGCCAGGATATCACGTGTTCCTAAAGTGCGCATATACGAAGTAGGCATCTCTTATTACGGACGCACCTACGAAGAGGGTAAGAAAATAGGAATGAAGGATGCTTTCCGAGCCTTATACTGTATCGTTAAGTACAACATTTTCAGGAAGTAGGTTTTCTGAGTTTGCATAACACTGTTTTTCACTTTTATAATTTCGCATATCATCATGCCCGTTATTCTTCCGGTAAAAGGCGTTCATCCGCAAATACCCGCCAGTTGTTTTGTTGCCCCCAATGCCACTATCGTTGGCGATGTAGTGATGGGCGAAGATTGTAGTGTATGGTTCAATGCCGTTGTGCGTGGCGACGTGAACAGCATTCGCATGGGCAACAAGGTGAACATACAGGATGGCGCATGTATTCACTGCACTTACGAAAAAACAAAGGTGGATCTTGGCAACAATGTATCTATTGGTCATAATGCCATCGTTCATGGCTGTTCAGTTGCCGATAACGTGCTGATAGGTATGGGCGCTATCGTGATGGACAATGTAGAAATAGGCGAGAATAGTATCATTGCGGCCGGCGCTGTGGTTCTCGAAGGCACAAAAGTTCCTGCAGGCAGCATTTTTGCAGGTGTTCCGGCACGAAAAGTAAAGGATATAAGCCCCGAATTGCTGAAAGGAGAGGTAGAAAGAATAGCCAACAACTATCTGATGTACAGTGGCTGGTTCAAACCTAGCTCATAACCAGATCGCAAATTTTAGCCAAAATATGCTATTCTACTGCATTGCAGCCCGCTCAGGATACATTGAATAAGCAAAAGAAATATCTGTTTTAGTTATTGTTTTTTCGAAAAGGCTATTATATTTGCTGTATAAATAACAAAACACACTCTGTATGAAAAAACTGATCCTCGCTTTAATAGCTATGGGTACAATAGCAACAGCCAACGCACAAGAACCTAAAAGTATTTTGTTGTATGGCGATGCGACTCTGGGTACAACAAGGGATGTAACGTTAATGAAAAGGACTAACTGGGATGCTAACATCGGCATCGGCTACCAGTTCAATCATAACTGGACCTTAGGTCTGAACATTTTCTGGGGTCAGGACGCTACTAAGGACAGCGCCGGAAAACACTCAACATTTAATACCTACAGGGTAGGGCCTTTCGCTCGTTACTCTCATTATATCCGTAAGAGCGAAACTTTCTTCTGGTATTCCCAGTTAGATTTCGATTATGCCGGTGGTTACCATACTGCTGATGGCAACCCTGCAGACTTCAAGCATACAGGTGTTTATGTGGGTTTGTATCCTGCACTGGGTATCAACTGCGGTCGTGGTCTTTGCCTGAACTTCGCAATCGGTGGTCTTAACTACATGACGGACAAGGATAATACTAATACGAACAGCACAAATTCATTCAATTTCACTTTTGGTCATCAGATGAACGTAGGTTTGAGCAAAAACTTCAACTGCGGTCATAAAATGCACAGCCACCACGAACCAGGTGATGAAGTTCACCGCAGAAGGGCTGACAAGATGGAAGATGAAGATGATGCAGCTCCAAAGCCAAAGAGGAAAGAAAGGAACAGGGACGATGATGAATAATCATTCCCTTGTCTGAAAAGATAACGATAAAAAGTCCCGCTAATGCGGGACTTTTCTTTTGCATTTACTTTTGTTTTACGCCCTATACTATGTAATATTATGCGGAATTAGCCGTTATTATTATATGAAAGCCATTCCCATCTTCATCTCAGCCTTGTTCTGCTTTTGTGCTTCTTGGTCAAAAGGAGATGATACTACTGTAGTTTCCCATAGGCAACATAGACCCTTTATACAGCACTGTACGCTGGCCACGATGTCCCTTGGGTTCATCGACTACCATAGGTCTTTTTATAAACTACCTGCAAACTTTGAAAAGGGAAACACCTCGGGATATGGATCAGTATACGGCAGGCTCGAATATGGTGTGTCAGATAAAATAAGTATTGCAGCAACATTTAGTTACGATGCCTTTTACTATAATTTTAGCCAGGTCTATGCGGGCTATTATGGTATCAATTCAAAGCATTTCAAAATCGACCATCTTCGTATCCTAAGCTGTGGAGTATCTGCATTTTATCACTTGAACCACCTGATCACTGTCGCTCACCTTGACCCTTTCATTGGCGTAGGCGCATCTATCAATAATATCCGCCACAGTGCACTGCCTCAGGGCGATAGTACGACAGTAAATATTGAACATACCGTTACTCCTTACATTAAATTGGGGGCCCGTTATTATATCACAGATAAGTTTAGCTTATTCGCTGATGCAGGGTACGACAAGCAAAGTATTTTCAGTATTGGCGCTTCGTGCAGGTTCTTTGGTAGAAGATGACATTTACCTGTCTGCGGGATATTTGTTGATCCATATCACCCCATTCTTGCTTTCATATTTTTCAATAACGCCCCTCTGATAAAGACTGTTAAGCGTTTCAGTGGCGCTTTCTTTTGACGTATTGCTGAGGAAAGCGAATTCCTTTTCAGTCATAGTAGAAAAGTGCCTGAACAAGCTCCGTGGATCTGTGTCTATACTTTCTTTTTTCGCGTCTGGCACAAGCTGATTGATGATCTCTTCATACTTCTCGTAAGGCTGATATCCCTTCAGCATGAATTTTTTCTCAGAGCAATTGGAAAAGAACAATGTCGGGAACACTGTTACGTGCAGTTGTTCAGCCATCGCAAGATCTTCCTTAAATAATTCTGGCGCACGACCCTGCATATCCCTGAGCAGTTTTGCAGAATCAAGCCCCGCAGTCAAAGCAGCTCTTTCCAGGAACCTCCAGTTGATGATATTCTTCTTCTCCAGGAAGACCATTTCTTTGATGCGCCGTAGAAACAAAACAGCCTTATCAGTGTCCTGCATCTGTGCGGCCTTAAATGCAATAGAGGGCGGGTAGGATGAGGTCAGCGGGTCTTCGAGCCAAACATCTCCGTCAAGTGGCATCTCATGTGCCACACTCACTTCCTCCCAATGTTTGGCAGCATCAGAAGGTTGCTTAATGATGCCTTTATTATAGTTTTCCCACGATGGCAGCAAGCCTCCCATTCGGTATTCAATGTCAACATATGCGTCATACTCCAGCTTCAGCTTCCGCAGCATCGGTTGTATGATCCAGCAGGTAGAACATATTGGGTCGGTGAAATACAACACCTTGATGAGTTTCTTTCCCTGTTTCTTTTCTGAGTTGTAATTTCCTGAAATAAGCGGCACCGGCATGTTGTCCTCATCATGGTTTAAAGGGTTCAGGAATAACTGTTTCAGCTCTCTGCCCAGTTTTATATGCCCGGACAATTCTTCCGCTCTTTTTGTATAGTACTTCGTGAATGCAGCTTCATAATTTGTTGCTTCCAGCAGGCATTCAGTTAGTGTTTTGGCATCTACTATGGCGTTTGTAGTTCCCGCACTGGTAAAAGGTAATGCCAGGTGCGCGGCATCTCCGATCAGTACTACATTGTCTTTATGAAATGATGGTAAAAGATCGAAGTCGCGGGTATGCCATACATAACTCGTCGAAAAATCGTTGGCCTCTAGCAAACTGATCACATCCTTGGGAAACTGTTTCAGAAGCCTGAAACAAAAAGACCGCAATGTTTCAGGAGTGCTGTCTGGCATATCCGCGATTGCCGGATCGTACTGCATGAACCAGACAAACTCTGTACCGGAAGTGGGGATCATACCAAATGCTAACCCGTTATTCTTATTCTGGTATTTGACAAAAGTGCTATCCGGTGATTTTATGATCTTCTTTTTATTAGCTACACCCACTATCTCTTTCACCTGCACCGGTGTGTATTTTACCCGTCCGTGTGTCAGCTCTCGTACCCTGGAGTTTCCCCCATCCGCTCCTATGAAAATGTCGCCGTATTCTACATCTCCGTTCATAAAAACAGCGGCAGCAGCTTTTCCGTTTTCATATATGAAGTGCGAGAATTCCCGCCCTTCCCTTATATCTTCCGCGGGAACAAGTGCATTGAGATACTTTATCAGGTCCACTCGCTTGATGCATTCCCACGAATTGAGCTGCAAACGTTTGATCTCTGCACCTTCAGGCCGGCGCAGGCTGAAGGTATCTACCTTTTTGCTCTTAAGTCTTATATTGGTGCAGCATAGCAGCTCTTTGAGAATCGAAAGGCCGTCGCTATGCATCAGGAAGGCATGGCCGCGGCTGGGTATCCCTACCGCGCGCTCACATATCACAACATCCCACTCATTCTTTCGAAGTAAGATGCCCGTAGTAAGCCCTGCTATTCCCCCGCCGATGATTACTGCCTTCATTCTGATACGCTTTTTATCCTCGCTAATGCTTCTCTTAATATCTTCTCTGATGTTGCAAAACTTAACCGGATATATCCCGTCGCCCCTTCTCCAAACCATTCTTTCAGGCCGGGCACTACTGCCACTCTTGCTTTGTCCATTAATCGCTGCTGCATTTCCTGGCTCGACAATCCCGTGCCTGAAATATTAGCAAATGCCACATAGCACCCCTCCGGTGCTATACAGTTAAATCCATTAATGGTATTCAATCCTTCCACGCAAATATTGCGCATTTTAAGCAAGTGACTCAAAAGATCTTTCAACCAATACTGACACTTGTCAAGTGCAGCCACTGCTGCTACCTGCGACAACACATTTGCGCCATGTACCGTTGACTTATGCAACGATGCCGCAAACAATTTACTATAATACCTTTCATTTGATGCCATTACGGCTCCTATTCTCAATCCGGCCAGGCCGTACGACTTACTGAACCCAGTCACCGTGATCGTTCTGTCACCTACTTCTTCACCCAACGACGCGATGCTGGTATAAGTATGCGGGTCAAAGACAATATCGCTCCAGATCTCATCAGACAGTATAGCCAGATCATACTTGCACGCGATCTCTCCCAGTTTCATCAACTCAACCTTTGTAAACACCTTGCCCGTGGGGTTCAGCGGATTACAAAGACAGATCAGTTTGGTTCGTTTAGTTATCAGAGGTTCAATTTGTCCGAAATCTACACCGTTTATTCCGGCAGGAATAGCAAATGGTACAGCTACACCTCCGACAGATTCTATCGAATACCGGAACAAGAAATCCACAGGGTCGAAAATGATCGCTTCATCCCCAACTCCCAAAAAAGCTTTGCACGTGACATAGATCCCAAATGCCGCACTATCAACGGGAAATATATATTCTCTTTTCGCTAGTATGTTCCTTTTTTCAGAAAAGTAGCCCGCCATACTGTCTTTGAATTCCGGCAATCCATCCGGAGGGCCATAACTAAAATACCTGTCTTTGGAAAACCTGGATATTTCTTCAGCTATTTCACGCGCGCACGGAAAATCAGGATCTGCGGCAGTAAGTGGTATTACGCCGTCAGGTACGGTAGCCCATCTTAGATTGTATGCCCTTCTCTTTAGTATGCCTAAATCGACAGCATTATCATCAAACATTATACCCCGGTCTTGCAAAGGCACTTTTACATCTGAAAAAATAACATTCAAACGCCCCTTGCAATTTTTTTGTTAAAGGTAGCACATGCAATTGTTAATGGCAATTAATTTTTCACCATTTCAATGAATTTCTCTTTGAAAAGCGGCTTGATTATGAAGTCTGTGACCTGGCTGATATTCTTGGCCCGCTCAATGTCGTGAGGAGAGATAGATGATGAAAAGATATACAGCTTTATCTTCTTGCCCATTTTGGGCTCCAGGTGTTTATATTCCTCAAGGAATTCCCACCCATCCATGATCGGCATGCTGAGGTCCAGCAGGATGATATCCGGCAACAATTCCGGGTGCCCGGCAATTTGCTTCAGATGATCTATCGCATCCTGGCCATCTCCGAATTCCTTGATCTGTGTATCAAGGTTGGTCGTATTTATCGTCTTCTTTGTCAGGAAAACAAAGAGCTTGTCATCATCAACAATGAAAACATTTATTGGTTTCATTAACCCTGCTTTTTAAATTCTATATAAAACGTTGACCCAACATCCGGTTTACTCTCTACCCATATTCTTCCCTCCATTGCTTCTACCTGCGTCTTGGTCATGAACAAGCCAAACCCTTTCGCATCCGGATGACGATGAAAGATCTTCCCGATCTTGAACATATTGTCTTTATGCTTCACCATATCTATTCCCAGGCCGTTATCTGATACGGCCAATATTATGGAGTCATCCACTCTCCGGGTCTGTAGTTTTACAACGGGTTTTCTGTTTGGCGATTGGTATTTCAGGGTATTGCTGATAAGGTTGTGTACAATGCTCGACAAATACTTTGGTGGGTAATAGATCACCGGGGCTTCGTCAAAATCTATCTCAAAGATAGCACCGGATTTGTTTATTTCCACTTCAAGGCTGTCCAGAACACGTTGAACATAATCTCTTAACCTGACCTTTTCCGACTTTATTTCGAGGTCCTGCTTTATCTGGATCGACTCTACAAGTTCATTAAAGGTTGTGTGGAGGTTCTCTACCACCGGGTTCAGCTTTGCAATGAATTGCTTTTGTTCATCTGCGTCTTCACTCTGGTTGATGAAATCAACAAGCATGGACATATTCACGAGGGGCGCTCTCAGGTTGTGCGAAACAATATTGCAGAAGTCCACAAGCTGGGTGTTTTGAGCGGATAGCTGTTTCAACATGGCCGCCTGCTTTTCTTCTAATTGCTTACGGTCCGTGATATCAAGTCCGAAACCTATTACCATAGACAGGTCCCCCTTATCATCATGTACCGGAAAGATTCGCCTTAAGCTGGTTATGGGGTGTCCCTCCGGATCCTTGACCGTATCCTCCCACCTGATCTCTTTGTCAGAATGTTTTACTTCCAGGAACATTGCCCTGCGAAGTTCCGCCAGCGACTTATCCCTGTTCCTGTATTCACAATATTCAAAATCATCTTTCCCGATGATGAACTTCCTGAACTCTTCGTCTTTTATGGCACCGGGATTTACGAACAGGTACTTATGGTTGGAATCAAATACGGCTATATCCGTTGGCAGATTGTTGAGAATGTTCTCGTAGAATTTTTTCTGTTGATCCAGCTTCTCAGTTGCCTGTTTTCGCTCCGTGATGTCCGAAATGAAACAGATGAACGATTGATTTCCCTTTGTTGTAGCCGGCGAGATACCTATTGCTATCTCAAATTCTGTACCATCCTTCTTTAATGCCTGCGTCTCAATAGTACTGTTAGGTAAGTTATCAGCTTCTCCATCCGAATGCCGTTTCATACGTTCGGTGTGTGCTGCCCTGCAGCGTTCGGGTATCATTGTTTCATGAAAACTTTTTCCAACCGCCTCAGCAGCGGTCCACCCGAATATGCTCTCAGCCTTGGGGTTCCATTGTTGTATTTTACCATCTTCATCAATGACCACAACAGCATCTATCGCATTGTGAAAGATGTTGTTCATCTTCTCCTCGCTGTTCCTGGACTCCTCTTCGGCTTGTTTCAGTTTTATGACCTGCATCCTGAGTTTTAGCAAAGCCACCACTTGCTTACTAAGCATTCGCAGACTGATCAATTGCCGGTCACTAAGCACTCTGGGTTGCCGGTCTAAAACGGATAAATGTCCTATCGTGTAACCATCCTCAGCCTTTAATGGCGCACTGGCTATGAATCTTACACCATCTACAGTGACCAGCGTATTGTTGGCAAACAACTCATCTTTTGCGCAATCCTCTACCACAACCACGTCGTCAGCATCGAGCCAATGTGCAGTAAATGATAGTTCCCGTGGTATGTCCCGGTAGTCAACTCCTATTTTTGCCTTGAACCAGGTTCGCTTACTATCAACAAAAGAAATAACGGAAGCAGGCACATCACAGATCTGTGCGGCTAAAGCGACAATATCATCAAAGTCAGCTTCAGTTTCCGTGTCCAGTATCTGCAATTGTTCCAGCGCAGCGATCCGCCTTTGTTCATCTTGCGCCCGTGAGCTTACTGTCATCCGTACAGTTATTACTTTGATGCCGTTAATGGTATAAACAGCCGATGTAATTCCTTAAAGTAAGAATCACAGGGCATTGCAAACCAAAAAATCACTTACTAAAGATACTGAAATAATCCGTTTTATCGAAAGTTTTATATCCTTTATAGACCATGCAGAATAACTGTTTATACATCTAATCGGCTGTAACGCAATATTGCAAATTATCTCAGACAAAACACTAACTTCGTCGGGTAAAACTAAGTATCATATGCGCATACCTTTACTGGTATTTTCTCTGACCCTTTTTACAGCGAGCTTCTCTTTTGCCCAACAGATACCTCAGGAAAAGCTAAATAAGATAATCAATGACTTTGGCAAAGATGGCTACACACTCGACAAATCATTCGCCCCTAACTTTTCTGCAAAGAACCCCAATACCCCCAGCCGTTTTGTGCCGTGCTACACAGGAAAGATGGTGATCGTTGCTGCGGTGATGGCGTTCAGGCCGGGCGATCTGCAATTCAAAGTCATGTTAAACGGGAAGGAAGCCCCCAAAACTCATGAGCTGGAAAATCTGAGCCAGAAAGGTGATCCGTTGTATTATGACTATCGCGCTATGAAATTCAGCCCGAAGTCCGTCTCTTCAAGCCCAAACTGCCTGAATATACAGCTTTACGACAGATCGGCTCCCGACAGGCCGGTGTACACGCTTATCTTCACCAAATCATATAAGTAGTCTTTCTTTCAGTGATAACAGGGCGTTAAATATAACCATTAACCCCCTGTTCCAACAGTACCCACCGTGTTGTTATGCCTCAAAAAGCTACCTTTGCCCCATGGCATATAAGTCATTACAATCCTTCATTGAGGCATTGGAGAAAGCGGGGGAACTGGTTCGGATAAAGACATTTATTGACCCTGTTCTTGAGATCGCCGAGATCACAGACAGGGTATCAAAAACACCCGACCGTAATAAGGCCTTGTTATTTGAAAATACAGGAACGGACTTCCCTTTGCTGATCAACAGCATGGGGAGCGAAAAGCGAATGTGCATTGCTCTGGGTGTGGACAAGCTGGATGACGTGACTCGCGATATCGAAGATATATTCAAATCTCTCTCTACACCCAAACAAACCATCCTCGACAAACTGGCGATGCTTCCGCAGTTGGGCCGTTTTGCATCCTGGATGCCTCGCGTTGTTAGTGGCCGGGGAGCATGCCAGGAAGTAGTGATGGCTACTCCTGACCTCTCTAAACTTCCGGTGCTCAAATGCTGGCCACAGGACGGCGGCCGTTTTATCACGCTGCCGGCCATTCACACCAAAGACCCAAACAACGGTACACGAAACATAGGTATGTACCGTATGCAGGTCTTCGATGATACGATGACTGGTATGCACTGGCATAAACACAAAGTATCTGCACGTCACTACAACGAATATAAAAAACAGGGCAAGCGTATGCCGGTAGCCGTAGCCCTGGGTGGCGATCCTGTGTACACTTATTCGGCAACAGCCCCCCTGCCCGAAAATGTTGACGAGTATATGCTGGCAGGGTTTCTGCGTAAAAAAAGAGTGGACCTCGTCCGGTGTATCACACAACCCGAAATTGAGGTGCCTGCCGATGCAGATATTATCATTGAAGGCTATGTGGAGCCGGGTGAAGAATTGATATGGGAAGGTCCTTTTGGCGATCATACTGGCTATTATTCCTTACCGGACTGGTATCCTCGCTTTCATGTCACAGCCATCACCCACAAAAAGGCCGCAGTGTATCCGGCAACAATAGTGGGCATCCCTCCACAGGAAGATGCATGGCTGGGTAAGGCTACTGAGCGCATATTCCTCACGCCTATCAAGATGACCATGGTGCCGGAGATCACAGATATGAACATGCCTGTTGAGGGCGTGTTTCACAATCTTGTCATAGCAACTATCAACAAAGAATACGCCGGACAAGGACAAAAGGTGATGAACGCCATGTGGGGTGCCGGACAGATGATGTTCAACAAAATATTGGTCTTATCAGACGACACAGCAACAAGCGGCGTCAGAATAGATGACTATGCAGGTCTTGCAAGGTACGTGCTCAACAATCTGAACCCCGCCAATGATGTATATTTCAGCCAGGGGCCTATGGATGTTTTAGACCATAGCTGCTCTAAGTTGGGCTTTGGAGGTAAAATGTGTATCGACGGCACAAAGAAGCAGGAAGAAGAAATAAGCATTCCCTTGCAGCCATTTAAATTTGACACTTCGTGGTCAGCGGAAACTATATTGTCACAATTCCCGGAGGTAAAAGGGATCAATGATACATTAGCTGCAAATTTGGGTATTCCTGTATTGTTTGTTTCTGTTCAAAAACAAATACCCGGCCAGGTAGCCACACTCCATGAAAAATTGTCAAGAGTCACAGGCATCAGCGGCATACGGCTTATACTATATGTGGAACATACTGTAAATGTGAACGATGTAGCCGATGTATTGTGGCGTTTCTGTAACAACCTCGACCCCAGGAGAGACCATTTCTATGGTGGTATGAATAAAACGATACTCGGCCTTGATGGAACACTGAAGTCCAAAAAAATGGATGGTTTCGAGCGCCCCTGGCCAAACATCATTGCTGCAGATGACGCAACTATCGGTGCGATAGATAGCAAGTGGTCTCAGCTTGGACTCGGAGCGTTTATCCCTTCGCCGTCTCTGCGCTATAAGGCACAACTTTACGGAGAAGGGGCTTATGTAGCTGGTATTGAATAATGAGCAGTACGATCATACCTGAGGTGAAAAGAGTTAAATGATGAAAATATGGAGCTGCGATTGACAATGTGATAACAAAATAACCCTGAACTTCACCCCCATAGCCATTTTTGACATTAAATTGTATTTTTACAACTCAATCTCCTTTTGTGAAAGCTATCATTCCCGTTGCAGGTGCAGGCACTAAACTTCGCCCGCTGACATATACACAGCCGAAGGCACTGATTCCCATTGCCGGAAAAACGATTCTCGGAGTTATTATTGATCAGTTGCTCGATGCAGGTGTTGATGAGTTTGTATTCGTTATCGGCTATCTCGGAGAAAAGATACAGCGGTATATAGACAAGACCTACCCTAACCTCAAGCATACCTTTGTCAATCAGAATGACCGCCGGGGTACTGCTCACGCTATCTGGCTTACGCGTGATGCTATTCAGGACGATGAGGTGATGATCGTACTCGGAGATACTGTTTGCGATTATAACGTAAAAGAAGTGCTCTCCAGTACCGTTTCGCAAATAGGGGTTCGCAAAGTAGATGATCCCAGAGGATTCGGTGTAGCTGAGCTGAATGACAGGGACGAGGTAATGCGCATGGTCGAGAAACCACTCATCCCAAAATCTAATATGGCCATCGTTGGTATCTACTATATCAAGGAGACAAACCAGATGTTTGAAGCACTGGAAAAGAACCTGAGCAAGCCTGCCGATGAAAATGGGGAATACCACTTTACCAATGCATTGCAGCATATGGTAGATCATGGCGTTAAGTTCCATGCTTTCCGTGTCAACAACTGGTTCGATTGCGGCAAAAAAGAATCCCTGTTGTCCACCAATGCCATATTACTGAAACAGATGGAAGATGAGAATCCCTCCAAAGAAACACCGGAGTTCGACACTACCGTTATCATACATCCGGTCAATATTGCCGAGGGTTGCAACATAAGGCATTGTATCATAGGGCCAAACGTTACAATTGGAGAATACACTAAGATCGAATCTTCGATAATAAAAGATTCCATCATCGGCTCCTATGCCGAGCTACAGCAGGTAGTGCTCAATTCATCCATTATCGGCAATGATGCCTATGTGCGCGGCCTCAGCCAGAGCCTCAACATTGGCGACAATACGGAGATCGACCTCGGCTAATACAATTCTGCTCGTATGTCCGGAAAGAACAGGCCTACCATACCGACCATACAAAATGACAAGGCTCCTTCATTTTCGGTTCCCGGTTGGGCTATCTGGGCAGTCATCATATTTACCACCATACTGTATTCCCGCGCACTATTCAACGGGCTTACTAGCATAGACGATGATTTCTATGTTGTTCATAATCCATACCTGAAAGACTTTTCTTTTCACGGCATCAAAGAGATATTCACATCCTTTTATGCGTCCAACTACCACCCTTTTACCACGCTGAGCCTGCTTATTGAAACGAAACTGTTTGGCACAAACCCGCTTGTCTATCACCTCGATAATGTTTTGCTGCACCTCCTCAATGTCTGGCTGGCATACAAACTCGCCGAAAGGTTAAGTAATAGCACTGTCACAGCTTTTATAGTAGCTCTTTTCTTTGCCATCCATCCTATGCATGTCGAATCGGTGGCATGGGTCTCAGAACGTAAGGATGTGCTCTATTCTGCCTTTTATTTGTTGTCGCTTATCTGCTACCTTAGCTATATAGATGCCTCCGGAACCGGAAAATACTACTTCCTTTCGCTCTCCCTTTTCCTATGCTCGCTGTTTGCAAAATCTGCCGCCGTTACGCTACCCCTCATACTCCTGCTGTTCGATATGTACCGTGGTCGTAAATTATCCGGCTCATTAGTTGCAGAGAAGTTGCCATTCTTTGCGCTGTCCATATTGTTCGGCATCCTGGCAATGCTTTCTCAGAAAGCCGGAGGTGCTGTAAATGAATATGTCATTGCATCCGGGTTCCTTAGCAAACTGTTTACAATCACCTCGGGTTTATCATTCTATATTATCAGGCTGTTTGCTCCGGTTGGCCTGTCTATACTTCACTATTCACCTTATGTATTGGGAAAACTACCCTGGATATATTATTTGTCCATCCCTTTCATCGTGCTGCTTATATGGCTGATCATTCGTCCATCTCCCCTTCGCAAAGAGTTGGTCTTTGGAGCTCTTTTCTTTCTCTCTTCGCTCACTGTCATGCTGCAGATTGTCCCCGTGGGTTCGGCTTATGTAGCAGAGCGGTACACTTACATCGCTTACATTGGTCTTTTCTACATCATCGGGCAGGTGCTCTCTTCTGTCAGTTCCGGTAAGAATAGAATGAATATTCTCTTGGGCATCATTGGCATATCTCTCGTTTTTTCGTTCATCTCCTGGCAGCGTATTGAGGTGTGGAAAGACGATGAACACGCTTTCAATGACCTCGTTAGCTCAAATCCCGACATTTACGAGGCCTATCTTTTCCGCGGCGGTTACCGGAAAAAACAGAACGATCTGACCGGCGCTCTTGAAGACTTTTCTCGCGCTATCGAATTAAACCCCACCTACGAAAGGCCCTACTATTTGCGGGCAGGCATCTATGATGCCTTGAACGATCTTCCCTCCGCCATTGCCGATTTCACTAAGTTTCTGGAAGCCGAACATGGTTTTGCAGAAGCCTATAACAATCGTGGATGGGCTTACTTCCGTACAGGAAATGTGCCGGCAGCCATTGCCGATTACAATAAAGCACTTAACATCGATTCTGCTTATGTCGATGCTTATAACAATCGCGGGTGGGCATATTTGTCACAGGGGAACAGCATTGCTGCGCTACCCGATTTTACCAAAGCAATAGTATTGAACCCCAAATTTGACAAACCGTATTACAATCGCACCGGCATATGGATGAAAGCAGGAGACTATGCTCATGCCGCGGAAGACTATACCGTCATTCTCGCCTTGCACCCCGATGATGTTGAAACAATTTACCGCCGTGGAGAGGCATATCATCTTCTTAATAATGATTCGTTAGCGTGTACCGATTGGCAAAAAGCAGCACAAATGGGTAATAGTAAGGCCACGGCCATGCTGCAGCAATATTGTCATTGATGCCTGAATTGATTTTAGTATTTTACGAGGTCTAACGTGAGCAGGAAACAAACAAATACAACAACGGTCAACAACAACGGCACCTCAGTTGATCTTTTCAAGTGGGCGCCTTTACTGATCTTGCTGGTCACAGCGATCGTATATTCCAATGCTTTGCATAATGGGCTCACCAGCTTCGACGACGATTTCTACATTGAAAAGAACCCCTACCTGAAAGACTATAGCTGGTCGGGTATCAAGGCCATTTTTTCTTCTTTCTATTCCAGCAACTATCACCCGCTGACAACTCTTACCTTTTTCTTTGAATATCATTTCTTTGCGCTTGATCCCTTCCCGTATCACTTGCTCAATGTTATCCTTCACCTGGTCAACACATGGCTGGTATTCGAATTGGCACTTCGCCTGAGTGGAAACAAGATAACTGCTACTGTCGTTTCTTCGCTGTTTGGCTTACACCCTATGCACGTAGAATCAGTAGCCTGGGTGGCAGAAAGAAAGGACGTCCTCTATTCCTTCTTTTTCCTGTCGTCATCGCTCTTTTATATCAGGTATTCCGACACCCGCAAAAGATCAGACTATATCATATCGCTATCACTGTTTTTATGTTCATGTTTGTCTAAATCTGCGGCTGTTACACTTCCCGTCGTTTTTATACTTATTGACTGGTTCCGCGGTCGGGGCATCAATGCCCGAACTATAATGGAGAAAATTCCGTTCCTGGCGTTTTCAGTGTTGTTCGGCATCCTCAATATCCTTGCACAGGCCGCCGGAGGGTCCATTAATGATATTGTACACTCATTGGGTATTTTGAACCGCCCCTTCATCGTCACAGGCGCTATATCGTCCTATCTTTTCAGGCTGTTCATCCCCTACAAGCTCTCTGGCATGCACTATTTTCCTGTGCTCACAAACGGCTTTTTACCCTGGGAATATTACCTCTCGTTTGGTTTTGTATCATTTCTGGCCATAGTGGTGTTACGCTCAGGTTCTTTTCGTAGGCAATTGGTATTCGGCAGCCTGTTCTTTCTTATAACCATAGCCCTGATGCTGCAGGTGGTGTCCGTGGGGTCTGCCGTTGTTGCAGAGCGTTATACCTATATATCCTACATCGGGCTGTTTTATATCATCGGCGAGCTTATCGCCAGTTTATGGTCCACTCCATGGCGGAATCTCGCTGCCGGCGTTTTTACGCTATGTATAGTTGCGTATAGCGTTCAGAGTTATGCTCGCATCGGAATATGGAAGGATGATACTGTCCTGTTTAATGATATGATAGAAAAGAATCCGAATGTGTATTTCGGATACTGGATGAGAGGAAATTTCGAGAAAAAAGACGGAGATGTACGTTCAGCCTTGCAAGACTATAATAAGGCCATAGAACTCAACGCAACATTCGAAGATGCATACTACAATAGAGGTGTCATTCTTGATGCTATAGGCGATCATAAAGCTGCCGTCAACGACTATACCCACTCGATCCGGTTGAACCCGAAGTTGTCAGACGCATACAACAATCGGGGATGGGCTCTTTTTATGACCGGAGACACTGCCGCCGCCATCAACGATATCTCTAAGGCAATAGCTATCAAACCCTTATATGCCGAGGCCTATAACAACAGGGGCTGGATTTACGCATCTTCGGGCAATAACACCGCGGCCATCAGTGATTACGATAAAGCTATCAGTATAGACCCCGGCTTCCTGAAGCCACGTTACAACAGGGCCTCTTTGCGTGGCAATGTTGGCAATTACAATGGTGCATTGGAAGATTTTAACTTCCTCGCCAATGTTAATCCGAATGATAATTCAATATATTATTTCAGGGGCATCACAAAGCTCATGCTAAAGGATACCTCCTCCGCCTGCGCCGACTTCTCCACCGCCAGGAACCTGGGCAATACATCTGCAGATCAGCTCATCAGCCAATTTTGTCATTAGTTCCCCCGGGCTCGCCATTTTCAAACTGTTTGATTTACCTTAGCGATATGCCAGAGAAGAAGCTATTTCTACTAGATGCCATGGCGCTGATATTCCGCGCCTATTACGCTTTGATCCGCAGTCCGCGTGTCACCACAAAGGGTAAGAATACGAATGCGCAGTTCGGTTTTACCTCTACACTGCTCGATCTTATCAACAAAGAAAAACCTACACACCTTGCTGTGGTTTTTGATACGGCAGCACCCACCGAGCGCCATACCGATTTTGCCGACTATAAAGCCAACAGGCAGGAAGCCCCGGAAGACCTCATCAATGCGTTACCGGATATCAAACGCATTGTAAAGGGCTTTAACCTCCCCTGCCTTGAACTGGATGGTTATGAGGCCGATGATATTATCGGCACACTCGCCTGGGAAGCCGCAGCCCTCGATTACACTGTGTACATGGTAACACCCGATAAGGACTATGGCCAACTGGTGAGAGACAATGTATTTATCTATAAGCCACCCGCGCTCGGCAATAAGGAAGAGATCATGGGCCCGAAAGAGGTTTGCGAGAAGTGGGGTATCAAACGTGTGGATCAGGTTGTAGATATCCTCGGCCTCATGGGTGATGCGGTGGACAATATCCCGGGCATACCGGGAATAGGCGAGAAAACCGCGGCCAAGTTACTGGCAGAATATGATACCGTGGAAAATGTCCTGGCCAATGCCGACAAAATAAAAGGAGCTGTGGGCGATAAAGTGCGCAATGGCAAAGATCTTGCTGTCATGTCCAAAAAACTGGCGGGTATCATTACTACCGTTCCTATCGCTTTCCATGAAGAGGACTTCCGTGTTAAAGAAAAGAACGTGGAGATACTCACCGAGGTGTTCAATGAGCTGGAATTTCGCACACTTGGGAAACGCGTACTGGGTACTACAGGTTCAGAGCAGGACCTGTTTGGTGGTCAGAAAGCGGCGTCTGCGGGTACAGATCTGTTTGGCAATGCCCTGCCTCAGAAGAAGGCCTATTCAGCTCCGGCAACTGCTGATACCGAACAGGTTTCTTCAGAAGCAGAAGATACTGCTGATATTCCCGGCAATTATACTACCATCGAACAGGTACCACACACCTACCACCTGGTCAATAGTACTGAAGAAATAGACGATCTGGTCAAGGTACTTGCCGGTCATACAGAGATCGCCTTCGATACCGAAACAACTAATATCGACCCCAACCTTGCCGACATTGTGGGCATGAGCTTTAGCTTTGAAAAAGGCACCGGGTACTACGTCAATATGCCGGCGAACAGGGATGAGGCGATCGCTGTACTTAACCGTTTCAAAGACCATTTCGACCGTACAGATGTGCTCTGGGTTGGACAGAATATCAAGTATGATATGATCATACTCAAATGGTACGGCTTCGAACTGAAAGGCGCCATCTATGATACCATGCTGGCCAATTATGTTATAGATCCCGATGGCAAGCGAAGCATGGATATGCTCAGCCTTAAGTACCTTAATTACCTGCCGGTATCTATCGAAACCCTTATTGGCAAAAAAGGCAAAGGTCAGTTATCCATGCGCGAGGCGCCTCTGGAAGCCATCAAAGAATATGCTGCTGAAGATGCTGATGTTACCTTCCAGTTGAAAAAAGCATTCGACCCGCTGCTCGATGAGAAGGAAGTCGGAAGAGTATTCAGGGAAATAGAGAACCCGCTTGTACCGGTGTTACTTGAAATGGAGTACGAAGGGGTTGGTCTCGACGTGGATTTTCTGCGTCAATATTCGAAGGAGCTGGAGGCCGACATACGCACAGCAGAAGAAAATGTGTATCGCCATGCCGGTGTCAACTTCAATATAGGCTCTCCGAAGCAATTGGGCGAAGTTCTTTTCGAGATCATGAAAATTGACTCCGGACAGAAGAAGACAAAAACAGGGCAATATGCTACCGGCGAAGATATTCTGCAAAAACTGCGTCATAAACACCAGATCGTTGAGGATATCCTTGCCTATCGCGAACTTACTAAACTGAAGAGCACATACGTTGATTCACTGCCACAGCTCATCAACCCGAGGACGGGACGTCTGCATACCAGCTACAACCAGGCTGTTGCGGTCACCGGCCGACTTAGCAGTAACAATCCAAACCTCCAGAATATTCCAATACGCACCGATCGGGGACGCGAGATCCGCAAAGCGTTCATTTCCCGCGGAGATGGATACCGCCTGATCTCAGCCGACTATTCACAGATCGAACTGCGTATCGTTGCCGCTATAAGCGGCGACGATAACATGATAACAGCCTTCAGGCACAATGCCGATATACATACGGCAACAGCAGCTAAAGTATATGGTGTGAGTGAGGCAGATGTCACAAAGGATATGCGCCGCGCGGCAAAGGCTGTCAATTTTGGCATTATCTATGGGCAGTCTGCGTTTGGTCTCGCGGAGAATATCGGAGTCAGCAGAACAGAGGCAAAGACCATCATTGATAACTACTTCACTCAGTATCCTGCCATTAAGCAATACATGGACCGCTCAATAAATTTTGCTAAAGAGAATGGCTATGTGCAAACCGTCATGGGCCGCAAACGTTGGCTCAAGGATATCTACTCTGCCAACTTTACAGTACGCGGCTATGCAGAGCGAAATGCGATCAATATGCCGATACAGGGCACGGCGGCGGATATGATAAAGCTGGCCATGATCAGGATACACAATGAGCTCGAAAAGCAGAAGATGCGCACACGTATGATCTTGCAGGTACACGATGAATTGGTCTTTGATGTACCCGTGGACGAGATCGAAGCTGCCAGCGCACTAATTAAGTCGGGTATGGAAAGCGCAATGCCGCTTCCTCACGACGTTCCCGTAAATGCGGAGACAGGAGTAGGCGTCAACTGGCTCGAAGCGCATTAATAGCAGCTCATAATATCACTTTCACAAAGCCGGTCTGCATAGGCGGCTTCTTCATTTATCTGTTATAAAATAAAACGGGCGCCTTAAGAGCGCCCGTTTCTATGCTGTTATGCAATTATCATTATTGCTCCAGAACGAAGTGGAATACTTCGGTTCCGTTAGTTGAGCGGAGTGTCAGCAGATACATGCCATTGGCAAGAGTACCATTGAGCTGCACTTGCGCATTGATGTTTCCGTTCTGAGTCATCACCTTATTAGTGTACACAGTCTGGCCGAGCATGTTAGTGATCTCCATTGATACCTCTTCATCAACAGTTGTACCTGTAGAACCCTTCACGGTAAATGTACCCTTGTTCGGGTTTGGTATCAGCTTCACATCCGACATAACACCCACGCTCTTCACACCTGTATTGTCACGTACAGATATTAATGTTGTTTGTGTTGCCGCCAGTGTACCGCAATTGCCGTGGCTTGTTACTACACACTTCACAACTTCCTGGTCATTAGTATAGTTGTAAGTGAATGTAGGATTAGTAGCGCCATCTATCGCCTGGCCATGTACATACCACTGGTAAGTGAATGACCCCTTATTAGATACTACAGCCTTCAGCGTTACAGGTTCGCCCTTGTTCACATGTGTGCTGGTGATCTCGCTGATCATGAAGAGCGGCAGTATAGGCTCGTTGATAGCAACCGTTACGTTGTTACTAAGTACATAGCTGGTAGTTCGGCACTCATAAGCGCTCACCATCGTGCAGAACACGGTTACACTGTCAGTTGGTTTCACAGTGTATGATGTACCTGTACCAACAGGAACTCCATTCTGTATCCACTGGTAAGAAGGCGCTATGGAACCGTCCTTAGACTTGCCGTAGGTATCCTTAACTGAGAATGTAACGCTTGCGCCTGGGCAGATGAAGTTAGACGGAGTTACTGTTACGCTCGCTGTTGGTAGAGAACTTGGAGTCACCGTCATTGTCATGTCGTTGCTCTTCACCATCGCAGGGCTAGCGCAATCTTCGTCGCTAGTCAATGTTACAGAAACGATATCACCATCGTTGAACGAAACACCGGACAGTGTAGCACCGCTACCGGCAGTCAGTCCGTTCACCTTCCACAGGTAAGTAGGATGAGTACCTGGCTTAGTGTAAGATGCGCTCAATACAGGAGTAGAACCTTCGCAAATGGTATCACCTGTAGGCAATGATACAGCAGGCACATTAGTTGGCCTTATAGTGATCATTGCGCTGTCAACCATGCCTGCGCTACATCCTGTAGACAAGTTAGTGGCTATTACTTTGTACGTTCCTGAGTTAGTGTGTGTACCCAGGAATATCGGCAATCCTGTACCTGCAAAATATGTACCTTCTGCAACACCATTGTTATATACCTGGTACTTGGTTCCCAGTTCAGAGTTGCTGAGGTTCATCTTTATAGCCGGCCCGAAAGAACAACGGCTTGTTGCATCTTGTGATATGCTGTAAGCATTTGGCGCCGGATTAGCGGTAAGTATTGCGGTAGCCATCATGTTGCTGGCACAAGTTGTAGCATTGTCAACAGCCTTCACTGTGTAATTGCCGCCTGCTGTCAGCGCACCGAAATCAAGACCGCTTGTTGTACCGATCATAGACATTACAAATGAACTACCGTTATACAGGTTGTAACTTACGCCCATATCAGAACTGCTCAGGAATACGTGCCTTCCGGTATCACCTACGCAGAATGTACCACCACCTGTTACAGTATACTGAGCCGGTAAAGTATTCATTACCACAACTGCCTCATCGCCTGTTGCAGTTACATTGGTACAGCCTGTAGAGGTATTCACAGCCTTGATAGTGTAAGTACCAGCAGGGAATGTGCCGAATTTCAGCTTAGCGCCTGTACCACCAAGTACAGAACCCACAGGAACACCATTCTGAAGCAATGTATAGTCAACACCTGTTGCTGAAAGGCTGTCTCCGATCAGTAATCCTGCTGCGCCATCACAATAAGAACCAGCTCCGGTAACTTTATAGTTAACTGGCAGTGGGTTCACAACCACAGATGCGCTACCGGCCATTGCCTTAGTACAACCGGTTGTATTGTTTTTCGCAAGTACAGTGTAGGTACCCGGTGCTGTCTGGAAGCCAAGGCTACCTGCACCACCTGTACCTGAATAAGAAGGAACAATTGGTGTACCATTTACAGACATCACATATTCAAGACCTGATTCAGTACCTGAGATAAATACCTCAGATCCCGGATCACCAAAGCAATATGCACCGCCTCCGCTAACAGTATAAACTATTGGGAGTGGGTTGATGCTGATATTAACACCGCCTGGCATCATATTAGTACAGCCGGTAACATTATTTGTACCCACTACTGTATAATAACCCGGCACCGTGAACGTTCCGAAATCAAGGTTTGTGTTTGTTCCTGGCTTAGGAGCACCTACAATGATACCATCTCTGTACAATTGATATTTAACTGTTGGCTCGCTGTTCAGCAATCCTACATGTTTGCCTGCATCTCCGGCACAGTAAGCACCACCTCCGGTAACTGTCTGCGCATTAGGTACAGGATTAACGATCACATTCGCAGTGCCTGACATAGTAGCGTTGCAGCCAAACGAGTTAGTGGCAACCACCTGGTAAGCACCAGCAGAAGTGATCAGGCCGAAGTCGATGCTTGTATTAGAACCACCAACTACGATACCAGTAGTACCGCTACCAACTTTGAACAGCTCATAGTTTGTGCCGGCTACAGAATTAAGCAGGCCAATGTGTTTGCCCGGATCACCGGCGCAGAAAGCACCACCGCCTGTCAGTGTCTGATTAGTTGGTAATGGATTAACAACTATCGTAATGGTGCCGGCCATATTGCTGCTGCATCCTGCAATATCAAGAGCTACAACGGTATAACTACCGGCGGCTGTCTGGTTACCAAAGTCAAGTAAGCCGCCTCCACTTGTCATTGTCTTCACAAGCGTACTGCCATTCTTATAAAGCATATACTGAATACCATTATCGCTTGACGGCAGATACACATCTATACCCGCACCACCGGCACAATAAGAAGTACCGGAGCTGTTAACCGGATAAACAGTAGGAGGATAATTTGCGGTTATTGTTTGCGTACCGGACATGGTCTCAGCACACAAAGTACCCGTATTTGTTGCTATCACATAGTATGTTTCAGCAGGCTGAACACCCATGCTGATACCTGATCCGGTTCCATTCACTGGAGTGCCGACAGGCACACCGGCACTGTTCCATAGTTGGTAGGTCACGCCTGTTTCAGAACCCATCAATGAAAGTGGTTTGCCTGGCAGGCCTACACAATATGCATTTCCCGAAGGTGCAGAAAGTATCTGCACTAATGGAAGCGGATTGATACTAACAGTAGTGCTGCCATTCATATCACTTGTACAGCCGGTGGTAGCATCTACTGCCTGCACGGAATACGTACCAACAGCAGACATCGCACCATAGTCGAGTGCTGCAGATGAACCTCCCAACGTAGCTACATAAGAACCTGTGTTATAAAGATTATAATTGATACCCACAGTTGACCCGCTCAGGTTAACATGAGCACCGGCAGAACCTGCACAATATCCTCCGCCGCCAGTTACATTAAATACAGCAGGTAGCGGATTGATTGCCGTTGCCAGGCTTGTAGCACAGCCTGTTGTAGGGAATGTATAAATAATGTTTGCGCTGCCTGCAGCCACCCCGGTCACATCTCCAGATGTATTCACACTCGCAACTGAAGGATTGCTGCTCGACCAAACGCCACCTGAAGAACCGGTAGCAAAATTGAACATCTGGCCTACACAGATACCCCCGGTACCAGATATCGGTAATGGCAACGGGTCAACTGTGATAACCTTTGTAGAGTAACAACCGCCCGGTAATGTATAAGACATTGTAGGATTGCTCGTTACAATACCCGTTACTACTCCCGTAGATGAGATCGATGCCTGGAACACGCTGCTGCTTGTCCATGTACCGCCTACAGAAGCGTCACTCAACGTCATTGAAGAACCTACACATACATCTGTGCCACCTGTAATAGCGGCAGGTTGTGTATTTACGGTCATTGTATACGTAGAATAACAACCACCAACTGGTATCGTATAAGTGAAATATAATGCTCCCGCAGCAACGCCGGTTACAAGACCTGAGCCTGGGTTAATACTGGCTATGGTCGGGTTACTGCTGCTCCAAACGCCGCCTGCCACTGTATTAGAAAGCGACGTAGTTGCACTGGTACACAATGTTGTGCTACCGGAGATCGCACTCGGTGACAAATTCACAGTAAGAACTTTCGATACATAACAACCCGTTGGCATCTGATAGCTAATTGTTGTTGTACCTCCTGATACTCCGGTTACCACACCTGAAGAGTTAATGGTAGCCACAGCAGGATTGCTGCTTACCCATGAACCACCAGGAGTTGCATCACTCATCGTCACAGAATTAACGCTACAGAAGCTGCTTGGTCCGCTGATCGCAACTGGCTGAACATTTACCGTAACTTTCTGGCCAAATGTTGCAGCACTGCTTGCGCTGTAAGAACAGGTCGCCTTTGCACGATAGAATAATGTAGAGGTTGCATTCTTAGTATAAGTTTGCGTAGATGCACCGGCTATATCAGTCCACACAATGCTGTCAGTTGACGACTGCCATATGTAAGAAAGTCCGTCAACACCTGTTGTCGCACCAATTTCAAAAAGATTTACCGAATATGGTCCGCAGCCTACATTCTGAGACGCGAAAGAGATACCGGGGTTAGGTGTGCCGGTACACTTAGGCTGTGCAATGATCACAGTATAGTCACGAGCCTCTGCATACTGCACGGTAGTAGTGAAGCATGGCACCTGGTTAGGGTAGCACGGATAGTTTGAGTTACAAGACCCTCCGCCATTGAAGTTAACCACAACCCTCATTCTGAATGTTCCGTACGGACAAGTAGATGGTATGTTTATAGGCATCGGGGGCATTGTAGATCCTGTATTGGCAACAACACCACCTACAGATTCAGTCGCATCAAATACACCATTTTGGTTAAAGTCTATCCAAACCTGGAAAGACAAACCATTCCATGGGCTGATATTGTTAGTCGCTGTGTAGCTTCCGCCAGGTGACAACTGAACATTGTATAAAGCCGTCTGGTCCATGTAGCAGGTTCCAGTCGGACTTGTATTATCCAATATCTGTGTTCCGAGATCTCCGATCAGCCTGAATGGGTTGCCGGGGCTACCTACATAAAATCCGTAGTTCGGAGATAAGCCCCCTGGATTATTAGCCGACTGTGGCGTTGTGCACGACGTAGCAGCCAATGCAAGAGACACATAAGATACGGTAACATTAGTAGAGAACACGGATCCGCTACCCGGGCAAGTCACCTTACAACGGAAAACGCTCGTAGTAGAAATACCGAGAATTGGAGATATTGGCAACACCGCACCTACAACATCGTTCCAGGTAGCACCGCCATCTGTAGATACTTGCCACTGGTACTGCATACCTCCACCTACACTCGCGCCGGTAAGGCCAAGATTAAATGTCGTAGAAGTGTTTGCACTTGTTACGCTCGATGTAGCTGTACCACCTGTAGGCAGGCTGCTGCATGCATTTGCACCAATACCCGTCAGAGGTATTACAAGTGGTGTCGGCTGACCACCACCTGTGATCGTTACATTCGCGGAATATGTAATGGTGAACATGGGTTTGAACCTTACGTAAAGGTTATATCCACTTAATATAGATGCTGAGAAAGGAATATTTGCTGTACTTCCCCAAGTAATACCATCTGTCGATATTTCATATCCTGATGAGGAAGAAGTCGCTGTTAGTGTTCCCGGAAATCCTGTCAAACGCAAACCGCTAATTACTGCTACCTGTGGTACTGCCGTAGTACCTACAAGCACAGTTCCGAAGTTAAGTGAAGTTGGAGCAGAGAACAACTGGGAGAACAATGGTGTGATTTTACAATACCCATTACCTGCAGTGTTATAGCCTTGGGTGTGAATAAGGCCGGTAATATTTCCGCCGTTTGCAGCAGGAAATGAAGAACCTCCACCGCCACCACCATAATAGTATGCGCCGCCGCCGCCATAGTAGCCACCGCCACCACCGGCTGCTGCGTAATAGCTTCCGCTATACGCTGTACCACCAAGACCCAGGCTACCCTGACCACCCCAGCTGGTACATGTGCCGCTTGCGCCACCACCTGTTTGTGTTCCACCCCTTCCGGTGTAGCACAAATAACCAGTTGAGTTGCTGCACGCCATACCATCACCGCCGGAGAGGCCGCCACCGTTTCCGCCGTACTCAGAGTTACAATATCCGGAACCCTGACCACCGCCGCCACCGGCAACAATGATACGTGTACGTGCAGAAGGACTGGCACCGGTGTTCGTACTGATGTCAGTACCACCGCCACCGCCACCGCCGTAGCCGTAGCCATTACCACCGCCGTTGTATCCGCCGAGGTTTGGATAACTGTAGTTACCAAATGATCCGGCACCACCTACGTAGATATAGTATATCTGCCCGGGCGTTACTGACAACTGACACTGTACGCGGCCACCATTGTTATACTGAGTTGTAGAACAACAGTTTCCTGTGCCACCACCGCCTGCACCGGCCATATCAATATCCAACGAACTGACCCCGGCAGGCACAGAGTAACTCTGCATACCACCGGTCAATGAGAACGTTAATGTCTGCGCATTAGAAGCCGCGCCAAACCCCAGTAATAGAGCTGCTAGGGACAGAAACTTGGAAGGGTAAAAACGTTTCATACACTACTTGTTTAGAAGTATTTTATAAAAAAGTTAATGACGTAATTCGAAATTTAACAGAACTATAATCCTAAATTTAACAGATAATAGTTACGCAAAATACTAAAATATAAATAGAAAACAAAAAAAATTTTGCGGTATTTTCTTTTTTTATTAATGCTCCTTTTTAAAGGCAATTATAACGCCCTTTTCGTCTCAATTTATACCATGTTCATCCCCCGAATCGCCCAACCCGTCGCACTTTGAACAAATTTTAGCCTGTTAACGATTTGGTAATGGCGGCTCTTGTGTTGTCCGGATCGAAGTTTTTGTTATTACTCATATTGCTACTGGTTGCTGGCAGCATGCAGGCAAACATTTTATTCACACGTGTGAATAAAATGTTTGCCTGCACCAATAGGCACAAAAAAAGGAGGCCCTGCATAAGCAAGGCCTCCATTAGTATCTGTAACTATTATCAATTTATTGCTCCAATACAAAGTGGAATACTTTCGTATCAGCGCCAGAGCGCAGATTCAGCAGGTACATACCGTTGGCAAGGTTGCTGCCAAGGTTTATCTGCTCATCAATTACACCACCCTTGGCAATTACCTTATTACTGTATACCGTCTGGCCAAGCATGTTAGTGATCTCAATAGTAGCCTCCTGGTCTGTAGTGCTGTTCAGTGAACCCTTCACAGAGAATGCACCCTTGTTCGGGTTTGGAACCACACTTACATTGCCGATCGTCTGAGATACGGACACAAGACCTGTAGTACCTACATTCATAAATACCTGGTGAGTTTCTGTAGAAGTGCCACAGGTATTATGACTGGTAACAGTACAGCTTACAGCGTCATTATTATTATAGTTGCTGGTTGTGTACACACCGTTAGTAGCACCTGATACAGTTGAACCACCCACAGACCACTGGTAAGTGAATGTAGCTCCTGATGTTACATTAGAAACAAGAGCGGTAAACGTTACCTTCGTGCCCTTCTCTACTTCTACTCCCGGATCAGATTGTATTACAAACACAGGCGTTACAACATCTGTAACGGTCATCTTTATCGGCGTGCTGTACACAAACTTCTTATCTGCACATTTTGCATTGCTTGCCATCACTACAAATACAACATCACTATCTACTACTGCAGTGCTATAGCTGGTGCTGTTGGTACCTACCAGAACGCCATTCTTATGCCACTGATAGATCGGGCCAGAACCGGTATTAGAGCCGGCCGCTGTAAATACTACAGGAGTTGTGCTGGCGCATACAGTTGTTTTAGGCGTAGATGCCGTCACACTTGGAGATACCGGCGCCTTTGCGAGCAACTTGCCCTCATTGCTGTTTGCAGTAGATGAAGAGATGCAATATTCAGTGCTCGTCATCATTACCGTGATGGTATCTTCCTGTGCCTTAGATGGTTTGTGCCAGAAAGTCCATGCGCTTCCACTGCTTATTGTTGTGCCGTTTACAGCCCACTCAAATGTTGGTGCTGTTCCGCTATGCGTATACTTGGCAGAATACATCAGCGAGTCTCCGAAACATATTGTATCAAAAGATGAGATAGTTACTGTCGGCATATACGGGCCGTATGGCGCCAGTATTACGGCAGAACCTGTCATATTGTTCATACACGTTGTTGTTGTGTCCGTAGCAGATACGGTATACGTACCGGCAGGCATATCACCAAATGATATCGGGCTGCCGGAAGTACCAGCGATCGGAGCACCTACAGGGCCACTCGTATTAGAGAGCTGGTATTTCACGCCGGAAGCTGAGTTTCCAAGCCCTACCGGAGCGCCTGCATCAAGTGCACAATAAGAAACGCCGCCACCTGTTACAGGATATGGATTAGGCAATGCATAATTGTCAATATTTACTGTATTGACCATGTTGCTCATACATCCATAAGTTGTGTCAGTAGCAACCACCGTATACTTGCCTTTAGGATTATAACCAAAGTCAAGCATCGCAGCGGCCCCGTACATATGGCCTACATAGCTGCCATTGTTATACAACTTATAATCAACACCATTATCAGAACCACTCAGTTGCAGATCTATACCGGTGCCGCCTGGACAATAGTTTTCGGCTGTAGTCAGAGCAGCAGTGGTCAATGTGTACTGCAATGGCAGTGGTATCACATTGATAGTTGCAGGTCCCGACATGTTACTTTGACAGCCTGTCATAGCGTTGGTAGCAACTACATCGTAATTTCCTGCAGCCATTTGCACACCAAAGTCAAGAGAAGCATTAGTTCCGCCTATCGGTGCGCCAAGTGGGCCACCCGGGCCTGACAATTGGTAATTGATACCCTTATTCGAACCGGAGAGCTTCACATGAAGGCCACTACCGCCCTGGCAATAGTTGCCGGTTCCGCTTGTTGTTACCGTATACACAGCAGGCAGCGGATCAATAGTGATATTCACCAGGCCTATCATGTTATTTACACATCCTGCAGGATTAAGTGCAGTTGCATAATAAGATCCCGAACTTGAATAGGTACCGAAGTTTATCGGGCCGCCGGTGCTTGTAACAGAGTTCACCGGACCACTAACATCATATAGTATATACTGTACATTGGCATCAGAATTGTCAAGCATGATGCTGACACCTGTACCGCCTGCACAATAATGTCCGCCGTTGCTTACCGACAGCTTGTAGGCTACAGGCAATGCACTGATAGTAACCGTTGCAGAACCTGTCATAGGTCCTGAACAGCCTGTCGACGGATCATAAGCGGTAACAGTATAGGTACCCGCAGTTGTAAAGGAGCCGAATGGGAATCCGGAGCCTGTTCCTACCGCACTGCCTACCAACGTAGAACCTCTGTAAAGCCTGTATGTGATACCTGGATCAGAAGAGATCATACCGATCACAGAGCCGCCTGTACCAAGACAGTAAGGGCCGCCTCCGGTTACGTTATAAGGCGTAGGAGGCATGTTGATATTGATATTCTTTGTCCCGGTCATTGTGTCAATACAGCCGGTTATAGAATTAGTAGCGAGTACTGTGTAAGCGCCCGCTGCTGTCTGGAATCCGAAGTCAAGAGCTGAATTAGAACCCGGCTTAGATGTACCGGAAACCAATACACCACCATTCATCAATTGGTAATTGATACCGTTTACTGAATAGTTCAGACCAATATGTGCACCGGAACCACCTGAGCAATAAGTACCACCACCGGTCATGGTCTGCTTGGCAGGAAGTGTATTGATACTTACTGGTGCAGAACCGGACATCAGGCTCGTACATGTTGGAGTGTTTCCGTCATAGCCAACTACAGTATAAGTTCCTGCGGCAGTCTGGAATCCGAAAGATATCGGTCCGCTGCCGTTACCCATAGAGTTGATACCTGTATTAACGCCATTCTGGTACAGGTAATAAGCTATCGTCGGATCAGAAGTATTCATTGTGATCTCCACTCCTGTGCCACCTGCGCAGTAAGATGTTGCACTTGCGCTGATCGGGTAAACAACCGGGTTATTATTAATGTTGATCATGGTCATGCCACTCATGGTAGCGCTGCACAATGTAGATGTATTCGTTGCCACTACAGTATAGTTACCTGCAGCAGTACGCTTACCAAAGTGAAGTACACCTGAACCTGTACCAGGCACAGCCAATCCTGAATTGATAGAACCATACATCAATTGGTAGTAAACACCGGTCTGAGAACCGCTTATCGTTACATCAACGCCTCCGGTACCGGCACAGTAGTTAACAGATCCGAGAGACATTGGGAAGTCTGTAGGCAGTGGGTTAGAAACAACAATAGCACTGTCCGACATATTCCTCACACAGCCCGATGCATCAACACCCTTTACCTTATATATTTCCGCAGGCCATGTTCCGAAATCGAGGCCTGAGTTAGAACCGGCTACAGTGGTCACATATCCTGAAGAGTTGTAAAGATCATAGTTGATACCCACAGTAGAACCACTCAAACCTACATGAGCGCCGGGTCCGCCGGCACAGTACCCGCCTCCGCCAGTTACGGTAAACTGGGTTGGCGCTACATTCACATTCATCATCTTTGTTGCCTTACATCCTGTACCAGACAAAGTATAGGTAACAGTAACAGTACCGCCACTTACTCCGGTGATATCACCTGTGCTCGGTACTATCGTAGCTATCGATGTATTACTGCTGCTCCAGGTACCGGTACCACCGTCAGACAGGGTAACAACGGAACCCTGGCAAACTACGGCCGGCCCACTGATAGCACCTGGTAATGAATTAACGGTCATTGGCTTAGTTACGGTACAACCACCGGGTAATGAGTACGAAATGGTTGGTGAAGATCCTGCAAGAATACCTGTTACAAATCCTGTACTGGAGTTTACACTCACCTGGAATGAGTTGCTGCTCACCCATGTGCCACCTGAAATAGATTCAGTCAGCGTCAGGCTTGCACCCTCACACACAGACGATGGTCCGCCGATAGGGGCAGGCTGCTGATTAACATTCACTGCGGCTACGCGTGCACATCCCGAAGGCATTACATAACTGATATATGGAATGCCAACTGAAACACCGGTAACAACGCCCGATGGGTCAACTGTAGCCATAGTGATATCACTGCTGCTCCACGCACCACCTGCGGTAGTACTGCTGAGTGAAGTGGTCAGCCCGGTACATACATTAGTATTACCGGTGAGCGCAGCTGGAGACATATTTACTGTAACGTCGCTTGTTGCATAGCAGCCTGTGGTCAATGTATAGCTGATAGTTGCCGTACCACCGCCAACGCCGGTTACAAGGCCCGTAGGGTCTACCTGCGCAATAGCGATATTACTGCTGCTCCAGGTACCCGAAGGTGTAGGATCTCCGAATGGAGATGGCACTGCACTGCATATTTTAGTCGCACCTACTATTGGAGAAGGTGGATTGTCAAGAGTTATTTTTTGCGGATTGCTCACAACGCTGGCTCCGCTGACAAGACATGTGATCATATCCCTGTAATAAACAGTAGACGTGATAGACCTCCTGATAGCGGTTACATTCGAGCTCGGTATGTCGGTCCATGCCAGGCCATCCGCCGATGTCTGCCACTTATGTACGATACCTGAGTCCCAGGTAGCGCCTACCTGCCAGATATCTGTGCTGAACGGACTGCAACCTTGCGTCACAGTTGGCCAGGTGATGCCCGGAGAAGGGGTACCTGAACATCCGGTTGCATAGTACCCTGCAGCGAACGTAGCAACACCAACAGTAGAGTTAGCAAATGAACCCGAAGGGCAGGTAACTACGCAACGATAATACGTTGTAGCACTGATGCCTTTTATTACATGAGATACCCCAATAGCACCGGGGATGTTTGTCCAGGGGCCGGAGCTTGCTGCAGAAGATTGCCACTGGTAAGTATAACCTGTAGCCGAACTTGCGCCGCCAAGTGTCAGCAGGAAGTAGGTTCCTGTACCACCCGTAGCCGGAGAAACATTTGTTGTGCCGGCTGTAGGCGTACCCGAACAAGCCGTGTTTGAACCGGCACCGGTTACTGGTATCTGGTAAGGCAATGTAAGGCCACCTCCGGTCACTGTTATGATATTACTGAATGTGATCGGCGCAGTTGGCTTAAAGCGAATGATAAGTGTGGTTGTAAAGCCGGCACCGGAATAGTTTATCGTCAAGGAAGACACCCATGTACTTGTTGTTATGTCATATGCTTCATAATTCGATGGTATAGATACAGTACATGTTCCGCTTGATGGCACAAGATAACTGCCGGTTATTGTTGTAGACTGTGGAACAGAGTATGTTCCCACTGGTATTGTACCAAAATCAAAAGAAGGTGTTGCCGATGTTACTGTTGGAACAAGTGGAGTGATGCACGCATATCCGTCACCGTTGTTATACCCTGACGTTGTAGAAGCACCGCTTACACCGGATCCGGCAATATACGACGAACCGCCGCCGCCGCCGCCATAGTAGCCTATGCCGCCACCCCAGTAGCCACCGCCGCCACCACCGGTCCATGAAGTGTTTGTACCACCATAACCGTTAGGTCCACCCGAAGTGGAGCTCTGGTAGCAGGTAGAACCTCCACCGGCACCTGTCTGGGTACCACCCACACCACAAACACACGGATCTTGTACTCCACACTCATATCCTGTTCCGCCGGTAAGGCCACCGCCATCACCGCCATATTCGTTAGTTGAGTTACAGTTCTGTCCCGATCCTCCGCCACCACCGGCTACAAGCACACGGCTCGATAATGCGGTACCACCCACACGGATATCAGTGGCGCCACCGCCACCACCACCCTGGTAGTAGCCGTTTCCGCCAAATGCCTGTCCGCCGGCTCCGTTAGGGCCACCGTTCTTAACAGACACCGTACCGTTACCGTTGGTTCCACGACCACCGACGAATACAAACAACTGTTGACCCGTACTTACATTCAGGTTGGCAACAACACGGCCACCATAGCCACCATGCGAACCCGAGTTTCCGGTACCACCAACGGCACCTGCCATATCTATTTTCACGGCAGTACATCCCGATGGCACTGTATACGTCGATGTGACACCACCCACATTATAGCAGGGAGTTTGGGCATAGTTCGCTGCATTCAGTCCCAGGAACGTAGCGGTTAGGGCAATAAGCTTTGAAAAGTAAGATCGTTTCATATAGCTATTATTTTGAGGTACTTATCTAAAGATGGATAGCTCCCGTAGGAGCTATCCGTTAATTTTTTATTGTTCTATAACGATGTGATAAATATTCTGAGTTGCACCTGAGCGCAGATTCAGCAAGTACATGCCGCTCGCAATATTATTGTCAAGTTTCACATGCTCACTGATGTTGCCGTCACGAGCCGTAACTGTATTTCTGTATACGGTCTGGCCCAGCATATTGGTGATCTCCAGAGATACTTCCTCATCTGTCTGCACACCCAATGATCCCTTGATGTCAAATGCTCCCTTGTTAGGGTTCGGTATCACACGTACATCTCCGTTGCTGATGCTCACCTGGCGTGTGCCAAGGTTGTTCAGAGATATGATCGTAGAGTTGAAAGACGACATACCGCAGGCTCCGCTGCTCGTTACCTGTACTGTCAGCGAGTCATGATCGAAGAACTCTCTGCTGATGTACTTAGCGCTGTTCGCGCCAGGTATCGGCGTGCTGTTCTTGAACCACTGGAACTTAGGATCGGTACCCGCATTCGAAACAATAGCCTCGAATGTATCCAGTTGTCCGGCCATAATAGTAGTACCACGGCGTGCGAAGATCGTCACAGTTGGCGGTATGGACGCATCCACGGCCATCTTGAAGGTATTACTGAACACAGTATCCTTCAGGCGGCAAGGATAAGAACTGCCAAGCATGAAGATGATCACATCCTTATCGTTAGGAATATAGCTATACGTAGTAGTATTGGTTGCTACAATAACGCTGTTCTTGATCCAGTTCATATCTGGTGTATATCCTCCGTTCACCACAGTTGCATTATATGTGGCAGTTGTACCTGCACAAACTGAAGATCCTGGATCTGCGGTCAGCGTTACAGAAGGCATCTGGTAAGGCTTAACAGTGATCATCATCATATCGCTGCTCGATCCCGGAGAAGCACAGGCTTCGCTGCTGTTCACCATCACTGAAAGCACATCGCCATTAGCAGGTATGTAGCTGTAAGACGCCCCAAAGCCCTTGATCACACCATTTACCTTCCAGGTATAGCTTGGCATAGTTCCCGCGCCGGTTGTCATCACGTAGAACGAATCAGTGTTTCCGGCACAAACAGTGTCTGCAATGCCCGAGCTGGTAATGATCTTCGAAGTAGGTACGAACGTAGGATCAATTGCGATCACAGCGCTGCCATCCATTGTCTGAGAACACCCTGTTGAAGGATTGGTCGCTACAACTGAATAAGTACCTGCGTCAGTCTTGATACCAAAGTCAAGTGCCAGACCGCCGCCACCGAGTGCCATACCTACAGGAGAACCACCCTTCATCAGCTGGTAGCTGATTCCTGCTACTGACCAGGACAGCCCAACATTAACGCCCGGCTTACCGGCACAGTAGTGTCCGCCGCCTGTAACAGTGTATTTATCAGGTGCGAGGTTCTCAGTTATGTTCACAGTAGATACCATGCTGTTTGAGCAGCCGGTAAGTGCGTCAGTTCCGATAATGGTATATGCACCTGTAGCGGCTTGTGCGCCAAAGTCGAGGGCTGCACCCGTAGCTGTAACAAATGTGCCAACCGGAGTTCCTGATTTGTACAGTTGGTAGTTTGTGCCGATCACCGATCCGCTAAGCATTACATGCGGTGCCGGAGTTCCGGTGCAGTATGAACCACCACCATATACGGTGAACTGGCTTGGTAATGAATTGATAGAAATATTGGCGCTGCCGGACATTGTCGCCTTACAGCCGGAAGATACTGTAGTAGCAACTACTGTATATCCCCCTGCGGCAGACTGCAGACCAAAGCTCAAAGGAAGGTTGTTACCTGTAAGCGCAGAACCCATTGTTGTCATACCATTATAAAGCTGGTAGCTTACTCCTGCATCAGAGTTAGACAAGCCAACCGTCATACCCGTACCACCCATACAGTAGCTACCGCCACCGGTTACAGAGTATACATTAGGTGCAGGTTTGGAATTTACAACTGTTGATCCGTTCATCATTGATGAACAAGTTGTCAGCGGATTGGTCGCGATTACCTGGTAAGTGCCTGTTGCAGTCTGCATTCCAAAGCTCAGTGCGCTGCCGTTGCCCGGCACAGCGCTACCAGATGGCATACCATTCACATAAAGCTGGTAGTTGATCCAGGTGTCAGACTTGGTCAGTCCTACATTTACACCACCTGAACCTGCACAGTAATCACCACCACCTGTTACTGTATATATTGTAGGCAATGCGTTGATGGTCACAACAGCGCTGCCAAACATATTGCTGGCGCAGCCCGTAGTACCATTGGTGGCCACCACAGTATAAGAGCCTGGCAATGTTTGGTTGCCAAAGTCAAGACTCAGGCCAGTACCTGGCAATGCCGCGCCTTGTGGCAGGCCGGTATGGTAGAACTGGTAGTTAACACCTGCTTCAGAGCTGCTGAGCATTACGTCAACACCTGCACCACCGGAGCAATAGCTGCTTCCGCTGGCAGTCACCATATATACACTTGGCGATGGGCTGCTGGTTACAGTCACACCATTGGCCATCGTATCGCTACAGCCGGTAGTAGTGTTCGTTCCCATTACTGTGTATAGTCCGAGACCGGTCTGCTGGCCGAAAGACAATGCTGAATTACCGCCATGCATTACCGGACCTACAGCAGATCCGTTATTATAAAGTTGATAATCTACACCCAATGCTCCATATCCAAGATTTACAAAAGAGCCGGCTGTACCAATACAGTAATTGCCGCCGCCTGTCACCGGATATTGAACAGGTAATACATTGATGCTAACTATAGATGTTCCCAGCATCATGCTTGTGCACGATGTAGATGGGTTCGTCGCAAGTACGGTATAGTTACCTTGGTTGGTCTGTAAACCAAAATCCAGGTTCAGTCCCGAGCCGCTCAACGCGCCACCTGAAGGTGTTGTGTTGTACAGCAGTTGGTAGGTAATGCCAAGCTCAGAAGAGTCAACACCTACAGAAACACCTGCACCATTCATACAGAAACTGCCGCCGCCATTCATAACGTATTGTTTCGGCAGTGGGTTCACTGTTATCACAGAAGATCCGTTTTGGTTAGAAGTACAACCATAGATATTCTTGGCAACAACAGTATAAACTCCCTGTGTGAACTGCGGTCCGAATGAAGACATAGCACCGCTACCTACCATAGTAGTAGCAAGCGTAGTACCACCTATCCACAATTGGTATGTCGTTCCTGATTCAGTATTGTTCATTTGCAGATCAATGCCAGTACCTCCGGCACAATATGCGCCGCCGCCGGACAATGTATCTATGTTAGGTACGGGGTTGTAACTCAGTACAGCACTGTCATACATATTGCTGAAGCAGCCCGTCATTGCATTTGTCCCGATCACAGTATATGACCCGGGTGTTGAGTACACACCAAAATCAATGCCTGAGCTTGATCCCGGAAGGATACCACCTACAGAAGATCCGTTCCTGTACAACTGGTAATTGATACCCGGATTTGAATACTTCAGCTTCACATGCGCACCACCACCGGGGCAGAAACTTGCAGTTCCGGCAACGGTGTCTACATTAGGCACAGGCATAATGGTCAGTGACGGCATATTCAGCATTGTATCTGTACAAGCTGTAGGCAACAGCACATTTTGTGCTATTACATAAAATACATTATACGCGGCAGGAGTATATGGGTTAAATGTGATCGGATTACCTGTTGAACCCATTTGCGCGTCTATAAGCGTATTGTTCTGATATAATAAATACTGAACTCCGGTCTCAGAGTTGTCAAGTGTCACGTCTGGCAATGTTGTGATATTAGAACATTGCGTCACGTTCAGATTACCACCCAGTGTCAGATTGGCACGGAACGGAGCAGGGTCAACAAACACATCAGCAGTACCCAGCATGTTATTAACACATCCTGTGGTGCCATTCACACCCACAGCGGTATAACTTCCCGCTGCCAGGTTTCCAAAGTCTATTGCACCACCTGTTCCCGCTGTTGGGGTACCGTATGGTATCATGTTTTTATATACCTGGTAATTTACGCCAGGCTCCGACAATTGAAGCTGAACATCTGTTCCACCTGCAGGGTCATTAGAGCAATAGTGTATGCCGCTTCCGAAATAGTCATATATAGTATATGGTGTCGGATTCGCATTGGTAGTAAAGTTTCTGGTCGTGAAGCATCCTGTTGATGACAATTGATACATTACGGTAGAAACTTCCGCCACAGACTGAGAAGTATTTACTGTTGTTATGTTTCCGCCCGGATCTATTGCAGTGATCGTTGAGTTTGTCGACCATACACCACCACTTGTTGCATCGCTCAGTGTCACAGAGCCACCATTACACATCTGTGTAGGGCCGGTTATAGCACTTGGATTCGGATTAACTGTAGCTGTAATAGTTGTTTGACATCCCGTCGGAAGCGTATAGGTGATCACAGGGTTGCCTGCATTTACACCGGTGATGACACCGCCTGAAATTCCCGGGCCAGGGGTCACCGTAGCAAGGCCAACGTTGCCGCTGCTCCAGGTACCACCGCCGCCATCAAACACCTGAACTGTACCATTCTGGCAAACTATAGGAGTTCCGGCTATAGGAGATGGTATACTGTTTACAGTTGTTACCATTGTAGCAGTAGTAATACCGCACCCGCCGTAGTCAAGATTATAACTTATCGTAGCCGTGCCAATGCCTGTTGTCGTAAGTATTCCGGTACCCGGATCAATAGTTGCAACTAAAGTATTATCAGTACTCCATACACCACCAGCCGATCCGGTTGGGTTAGTATATAATACTGTATTTCCACTTCCACAGTGAGCTGAAGCACCTACAATAGCTCCTTTCACAGGAGATGTACAATTAGCTGTAATACTGATTTTACCATTATTACCGATTGCAGCATCGTAGTAGCCTTGAGTATGGTTTACCCCGGAAATATATGTCGGATTTGCATACGAAGACCCGCCGCCGCCGGCGCCATAGTAATAGCCGCCGCCGCCACCCCAATAACCGCCGCCGCCGCCGGCACCGGCATAATAACCCGAAGCATAGGCATTACCGCCAGGGCCAAAACCACCATTTTGGCCAGGGCCGCATGTTGCGCCTTGTCCGCCAGCTGTTTGAGAGCCACCTTGGCCTACATAACAAAAATATCCTGATGTTGTCCCGCACATATAACCTACGCCCCCTGTAAGGCCACCGCCATTACCGCCATATTCACTATTGCAGCCTTGAGCACCCCAACCGCCGCCGCCGCCGGCAACCACTACGCGCTCAGAATAGCTATACGGACTCACCCTGATATCTGTGGCACCGCCGCCACCGCCGCCATAGTTGCATCCCTTGCCGCCACCATTGTAGCCGCCTGCATTAGCCACGCTACCACCGCAACAAGAACATCCTTGTGCACCTTGACCGCCGACTGTCATTTGCAAAACCATACCGGGAGTTACTGCCATGGTACCTTTTACGCGTCCGCCGTTACCGAAACTCGTTGTAGTTCCATATGCGCAAGTAAATCCTCCTCGTGCACCAACCATATCAATAGTTAAAGAATACACACCTAATGGTACAGTATAAAATACCGGAGCTCCGGAATAGCTATAGGAAAAGCTACCATAGGGTTGAGCAATTGATGAAAAACCGCAACCAATAAGGGTCAGGAAAAAAAGGATTACAAGTTTTGAAAAGTAGAATCGTTTCATAATACTTTCTTTTGAAAAAAGTTGAAAAATGTCTTCGTCTTAATTACAAACTATAACTTCTTATTAATATAACGTTATGCTAAAACCCTTTATTGTCGGGCATCTTAGCCGCTTTCAGACAAGTCACCCATGTGGATTACTTGTTAAAAAGCTACCAGACACACCTACAGAAGGACTACAATGATAACTATTTTAAAGTAAATTTAACGAATTTAATTGATAATAAAAAGTTAACGGGAAGGATAGTTATTTTTTGAATTTATACCCGTTTTTCTGCTTTCCCGGTCCGCAATTTGGCCGAAAACTACAAATTGCCGTAATGGATTACCTGGACTGCCGCACTCTCCCTGCTAGATTTTTATAGAATTCCGCTGAGTCGGTCATGTTTTTCTTGAAAAAAGCAAAACTCATCACATCATAACATCCGTAAAAGGCAGGATCGGTAGCTATCCCTTTTCTCAGGAAATAGATCGCGGAATCATATTGCTCCAGGTTGATGTAAGACAAACCGATATCAGCATAGGCAAATATATCTGCCGGCAGCACTGTTATGGTCTCTTTGCAGTGCATCACATTCTCCGCATATCTTTTCGATTGCAGGTACGCTCCCGAAAGGTTATTTCTGCTCACCGGATCTAAACGGCTATACTTCACAGCCACACGCCCGTATGTTACTGCAGAATCAAATTGTCCCGCATTGAAATACGCTGCCGCTAAGTCCGATGCGGCATACCCATACTCAGGATATATAGTTAGAGACCGCTTCAGGTAAAATATTGCCTCATTCAGAAGTCTTGTCTTTTCTGTTGGGTTGTTTTCTTGTTTGAACGCGGAAAACAGCTCGTAACCGTAGAAGTAATTTAACCGTGCATTGTCAGGCTTCTTTTCAAGATCTGTTTTGTAAAGGGTCAGGTTATCGGCCCAGTCTGCATTTCTGGACATTGCCACCACACTGAAAGATAGGCATACCGGTATCATGATAGCAAGTAATGATGTGCTCTTGAGAAACTGTATATCATTATGCGCGCGTTTTAGCAGGCGCTCTGCAAGGAGAGCTATAGCAAGGCAAAATCCAACTGAGGGGAAGAATAAAAACCGCTCTCCTGCGGTTGCCTTGATCATGATGAATAGATTGGAGAATAGGGCCATGGTTGCCAGGAAGAAAAGTAGCGCAAATGCTAATGGGTTTTTTTTATCCCGGGCAAAAAGCACCAGCCAGCCGGTAATTATCAGAATATACACGCCAATGCTCAGCAGCACATAAGGGTCACTGAAATGAGTATACGGCACAGATCGGAAAGAGTAATCGCTGAGCAATGGATAGGGAACGAACAATAGTCTCATATAGATCCCCATGATCAACATTGTCGTTGCCAGTTTCGATTCTGCGGCAAGGCCTTTTTGCATCAGGGCGTTTTCTATCAGCGATATTTCCGGAAGCCCGTTAGCGTGATAATGTGCAAGAACTGAAAACCTGATGATCAGGAACAGCGCCATGGCCGATGCTCCGGCAATCAGAACATACAGACTTCTGCGTTTGTTGCTGTTATGAAAAAACAAGTAGGTCACTGGCAAAATAGCCATCATTGTTAGCGTCGTTTCTTTAGACATTACGGAGAGAAAGAACAAAACACCACCCGCTGCCAACTGACTGTTTTTCCCCGTCCGGGTATACTTGGTGAAATACCGCAGCCCCAGGAATGCAAAAAAGAAACACCACAGTTCATCACTGCTCTTCACATTTGCTACTACTTCCGTGTGTATGGGGTGTACCGCGAACAAAAGGGCTGCAATAAATGCCACTGATAATTGTTCTTTGCCCAATAGTTGATGAACAAATCGGAATAACAGCATCACACAGCACGCGAACAAAAGGATATTCACCAGGTGATAGGGTATCGGATTCAACTCAAAGACCTCGTGTATAGCTGCAAATACAGCCAGCGAGAAAGGCCGGTACTCATCATTCTTATTGACCCAGAAACCCCACTGGTGGGGGGTGGCAAAAAGTTCCGGGATACCGGCAAATCCCTTGGCAACGATCTTGTTGTTCACCAGCATTACAGAATCGTCAACGGCAAATTTATTTCCAATGGTATTTGCATAAATGATGATCGCAATTATGCCAAGCAGCAGCATTAGCTTCAGATGGAGCGGGTGCGGCGATTGGGTAGCCGCAGTTGCTTGCGGTTTTGGGGTTGTGTCGATCGTCCGTGTCTTTTTAGAGGCCTTCACCGTATCTCCGATAGTTGATTCATGATCTGTTTATGATATGCTCTTTTCCATCATGTAGTGTGGTATCCCCACTTCTGTGAACTCATCTCCGTAGATCTTATACCCCATTCCCTTATAGAAGCCGAGCGCCACTTTTCTGGCATGTAGCTCCAGCCTTTTATAGCCATAGCTTACCGCATACCGTTCAGCCGCCTCCACCAGCAACCTTCCCACGCCCTTCCCCTGCCACTCATCATAGACAGCCATAGCACGAAGCTGGGCGTTTTCGTCATTATGATGATTGAGTAGCACGCAGCCTATCACCTGTCCGTCATGCTCCGCTGCAAATATTTTATCCACCAGGTCTCGGCTCATGTCATCATTCTTCAGCGACAAGCCAAGGGGCTTCCTGAGTATCTCTTCCCTCAGATCCCACACTTCCTCGTACTTAGGTGTGCCATACGGCACAATGGTAATAGTTATAGGTCCCATCTGCTTTTATTTCAGTATCACCTCCGTTTCCTGCTTGGTCTTGATCAGAAACTGTACTACTTTTTCACCCGGCAGCTTGCCTTTCTGGTAATGAACCTGGTATTCACCCGGCTGTATCTGCAGATGCTGGCTAGCCGGGTTGTTCATATCAAGAAGAAAGAATTGTGTGAACTTATCGCCGAGCCTGCGCCACAAGGTGATATTGCGGGCTGTCGGATCCCCTGAGAATTTGGCGAACCCCGGCTGCATGATCTCTATCACCGTCTCATTGAAATCAAGGTCCACATTACGGATATCTACCGGGAATGTGTTGATCTCAATATGATAATTCCCGGGCTCATACTCTATTAGCTCCGTGCACTTTTGTTTTTGCACGCGCCCCTGGGCCTTGTTGCGTTCTGTCACTATAGCAGCAAACTCTTCAACAGGTCTGTCCGGGTCTCCTGCATAGGAAAAACTCAGACTTGTAGCCTTTAGCACCACATATATCTTATTCTTCTTACCTGCCATTATCTCCACATTCTTGTCCACAACGCCCCTTGCCTCTGTGAAAGCAATGTCATACCTGCCCGGCATGATGTGAAGTTGCGGGTCTGGGTTGCCGTCTGCATCTACTGTGCGGTAAAACTTCTTCACCATCTGGTTGGTACCCGGATCCAGCAACTGCACCTGTGGTGTGCTGTTATAGAATTTTCCCTTGCCATTTGTAAAGTAAATTTCTACGGTGGTTTCCTTAGCCTCCTCTGTCTCCACTTTGAACTCCCCGCTTTTCTTTTCAGCAGGTGGTGGCGTTGGTTTCTTGGGCTTAGGCGCCACCACTACCGGCTCTTCGATTTTTATAGGAGTGAATTGGGGCACACGCCTGGGGGTCAGGGGCCTGTCCTCGATCACAAATATCACATTGAAATTGCGCATCGCAGCAGGCTGCAGTCTTGCTATCTTAGGGCTCTGCCTATCCGTCTTAGGTGTGTCGAGTATCGGCTTAAACGTAACGATCGGCACAGGCAGCGCACGAACGCTTATCGGGCCCGGAGGGGTCATTTCTATTGGCTTCGGCCTGACCTGGAGTTTCGTAATGATAGCCGGTTTGGGTTTCACGCTATCCTCGGTTGCTCTAATATCAGGAATAGATAGTTTGCCATGCACTTCGGGCTGTGAGATGTTTATTGGCAGCATCCTGAATTTCTCATAATACAACGATTGTATCTTAACGTTGGGTGGCGGCTTCGTAAAGACTATCTTCTCCTTTACCGGGCGTTTCGCCGTATCTTCCTTCGTTGGCGTATAGTTTACTGTCGGTGTGGTCACTTTCAACACGCTGGGCGCGTTAGCAGCCACCTGTTGCATCTCTTTGTAGTCGTCTGCGGTCACCTTCAGCACTGGCCGGAACGCCTCCACTATCGTGCCCACGGCATTGATCATGTCAGTATGATTGAGCACAGAAAGATAGTCTCCGAGACATGCGTAGCTCCCCTTCAATTGCGGCTGGTCTTCCAGGCTTACGATATATGGCCTGAAATGAACTTTATCTTTCAGATACTTCGCCATTATCGCGCATATATCACCGCCACAGCTTTCACCGCCATCTGTTATCAGCACTATACTATAGGCATTCCTCGATATATCTGTGATGTCATTTGTTGCTGCCTGTTGTAATGACCACGCAATGGGCGTCACGCCGTAGGGATGAATATCAGCCAGCCTCAGGGTCATTTGTGTTCTGGCATCCTTGCTGAAAAGCACCTCCAGCTTAGTATCGTAGCAGTTATTCTCTGATGCGGGGTACTGGTGCCCGAATACACGCAAACCCACCTCCACTTCAGGGTTCACGGAGTAGATACTGTCCACCAGCTTTCTGATGAGTTCATCAGCAGCCTTATATTTCTCCTTTCCGCCCGCCCACGACTGCACCATGCTCGAAGACCGGTCAAGCAGGATCAGCACCCGCGACTGCACGAGATCTCCCTGAGCCTGCGCAGACGAGCCAAATACACATAATATCCCCGCTAAAATGAATACCAGCCTTCTTAACGCCATGATACACAATAAGGTAACAAACCTACGCCGCCGCAGGTTAAATCCCAAACACCAAATATAAAGGTAGCAACAAATAGGTAAACGGTCATAATTAATAAAATCGCCATCTTTCGTGCCCTTTTTTGTCACCTCTTTTATATGGACGTCGCAGCGTCATCTATCCTTTGTCAAAGCCTGCAACTTTTAGCGTACCTTTGCACCCATTTTATTTTATGGCGGCTCCTATTCAGATCATTGATGATGTAGTTATTAAGTTTGCCGGAGACAGCGGTGATGGTATGCAGCTTACTGGTAGCCAGTTTACCAACAACAGCGCCCTTATCGGCAACGATCTGTCCACTTTCCCCGACTTCCCGGCAGAGATTCGCGCTCCCCAGGGTACAGTTCCGGGTGTCAGCGGTTATCAATTGCACTTCTCAAGTAATAAGATATATACCCCCGGCGACAATTGCGATGTGCTGGTGGCCATGAACGCAGCCGCCCTGAAAGTAAACCTCAAAACCCTTAAACCCGGCGGCATCATCCTCGCCGATATAAGCGGTTTCGACAGCAAGAACCTGCGCCTCGCCAACTACCCCGATGGTGTGAACCCGATCGAAGATGGGTCGCTCACCGGTTACGAATTGCACAAAATAGATATCACAAAGCTCACCCGTGAGGCCCTCAAGGATATTCAACTCGGCACCAAAGAGAAAGACAGGGCAAAGAACATGTTCGTGCTTGGCTTCCTCTACTGGCTTTATAACCGCGACCTGACCAGCACTTATTCATTTTTACACGATAAGTTCGGCAAGCGCACAGATATACTCGAGAGCAATATCAAAGCCCTGCAGGCCGGGTATAACTATGGCGACACTGTAGAAGCCTTCTCCGCCAGGTATAAGGTGGAAAAAGCAAAACTCCCCGCAGGCACATACCGCAATATCACCGGCAATGTGGCGCTGGCTTATGGCCTTATCGCCGCCGCCGAAAGAAGCGCATTGCCCATGTTCCTCGGCACATACCCCATTACCCCGGCATCAGACATCCTGCACGAGCTCTCCCGCCATAAGAATTTCGGCATCCGTACTTTCCAGGCAGAAGATGAGATAGCGGCTATCACGGCGGCTATCGGCGCGGCTTACGGCGGCAGCCTCGGCATCACCACCACCTCTGGCCCCGGTATGGCGCTCAAGACCGAAGCCATGGGCCTTGCGGCCATGCTCGAGATACCGCTGGTCATTGTTGATATTCAGCGCGGCGGCCCGTCAACCGGCCTCCCCACGAAAACAGAGCAGAGCGATCTGCTGCAGGCATATTACGGACGAAACGGAGAATGCCCCATCCCCGTGGTTTCCGCCTCCACCCCCAGCGATTGTTTCGACGCGGCATTTGAAGCAGTGCGTATCGCCGTGCAGCATATGACCCCCGTTATATTCCTCAGCGATGGTTATATCGCCAATGGCGCAGAGCCATGGCGCTTCCCCAAGAGCAGTGAACTGCCCGAGATAAAAGTTTATTTCAAACGTGAGCTCGGTGCCGATGAGAAGACCTTCCTGCCCTACCTCCGCGATGAAAAGCTGGTGCGCCCATGGGCCGTACCCGGCACTCCCGGCATGGAACACCGTATCGGCGGACTCGAAAAGGAAGACATCACCGGCAACATCTCCTACGACCCCGAGAACCACCAGCACATGGTGAAGACCCGTGAGGCCAAAGTGGAGAAGATCGCAGACTATGTTCCTTTGCAAACTCTCGACAGCGGTCCGGAGAAAGGAGATATCCTGGTATTAGGCTGGGGTTCTACTTACGGCTCCATCAAGAGCGCCGTTCTGGAGCTGCAGGCACAGGGAAAACAAGTGGCTCACGCACACCTCCGCTATATTCGTCCTTTCCCGCGAAACCTCGGCGAAATGCTGAAGAACTATAAGAAAGTACTGATACCGGAGATCAACAATGGTCAGCTTATCAAGATCATCCGCGACAAATACCTCGTTGACGCCATCGGTTATAACAAGATCAAGGGCGTGCCTATTACCCGCACAGAGCTGGTAACAGCCATCGGCAACCTGTTGACAGGGTCATAACGGCAGCCCATCCCCGGCTTTTTTCAGCCCGTTCAGCTTATACACGGTCACGCCGCCAAGCGTGTCGCATACTTCTGTGTTGTACTTGTCCTGCAGATATTGTTTCGATGCAGGCTTGAAGGCCGCAACTGTAGTATATTCATTCACTTCTTCTCTATTCGTCCACTTTACCTTTCTCTTTTCCTCCTCAAACACCATCTTATACCAGTCCATATCCTGGCTGAGATCATCCTTAAGTATCGTCAGCTCCGGAAATGCCTTTGTTTGGTGACGCAGCATTTTTCTCATATACCTGGCCATATCATTGCGCTCACGCTCCATGAATGGGTTACTTTCATCACTCATGATATAAGTGCAGCTTTCCCGGTACGGCACATAGAACAGCAGCACCAAAAACATCCATGGCATCACATTCCTGTTCAGCACCTCTTTCAGTACATCCTTATTGATACCCGCAAGCAGTTGGTAACAGGTATAGATGAATATGCCCGATAGTATGGACAATAGCGGGTACAACGGCAGCAAGTACCAATCAAGCTGGGTCTTGGCGTTAGATATGATGAGGAGGTAAGCAGCCGCCGCTAATGCGATAAATACCGAGATGTTCCTGAGAAACTGCTCCTTACTGAACACCCCCGTTATCAATCCGGGGATCACCAATACATACCAGTAAGGGAAATACGTTCCCATCAGCAGCTTCAGGTAATTCATATCGTCTCCGCCGTGGCTTTCTATCACCGTGTTATAGCGGCCGCCTATCTCATTCTCCCACATGGTTTTTATAAATCCGGGGTTGTAATGCTCGCGCAGCAGGTAATAGCCCGCCACCAATACTACGAACGAGGCTAAGCCCGCATAGAACGTCCTGCTCTTCAGTGTCATCATCACCCGCCCCCTATACACGGCATAGAGCGGCAACACCGGTAGAAAGATCAGTGCCTGTATCCCCTTGGTCAGCGCGGCGCCTGCCAGGAAGGCGAACATAGCCGCCAGGTGTCGCTGCCGCCCCTCTTCCATATACAGGAAGAAGTACAGCAGGTACGCTGTCGTACACAACGTAAGCAACGAGTCATACTCTCCCGTCCTGGTGCCGTGCAGTATCACATATCCGTGCGTGGTCACCAGCACCATACACGTTATCATACCCATACCCGGATCCTGTAGTCTTTTGGTAAAGACACCAAACAGCAGCAGGCAGGTAAGCAATGCCGCTATAGCAGCCGGTAGCCGCACCGCCAGCTCATTATACCCCAGCAGCTTCATGCTGATCACCTGCAGCCACACCATCATGGGTGGCTTGGTCATCCACATATCCGGCTGCCCGTCATATTGGGTCACTATCCAGTTGTGGGTCCGTATCATGGCCATCGCATGGTCGGCCAGGCGCGACTCATCCCATAGCTGTAACGGGATGCTATCCAGGTGTCCGAAAATAGGAATGGAGACAAGAACAATGAGTATTGCCGTAGCAACAATAGTGTGAAGCTTCATAGGAGTAGAAATACAGACCATTAACCTCTGGCAAAAATAATGCCAGATTTTATTTCAAAAAAAATGCAGGCTCATAAGCCCAACCTAAACAATCCCGGAGGGATGAACTCATTATAGAATATTGACCACATTTTTCGACAAGCCCAATACCAACCAATCCCGAAGGGATGAAATTATTATAGAATATTGACCACATTTTTCGTCAAGACCAACACCCAAAATCCCGGAGGGATGAAATTATTATAGAATATTGACCACATTTTTCGTCAAGACCAACACCCAAAATCCCGAAGGGATGAAATTATTATAGAATATTGACCGCAAACTTTGTTGAACTCCGAAGGAGTGACATTATTTTGCCCGGTTCACGACCATTACCGCGGTCACATTGTATCGCCCTCTCAAAATACTCCTTAGCTTAGCACATAAATGAAACAACCCGTTTCCATATTCTGGTTTCGCCGCGATCTGCGCCTCCACGATAATGCCGGCCTGTATCATGCCCTTAAAGGCGGCACACCCGTGCTGCCCTTGTTCATCTTCGATACCAACATCCTCGATGCCCTCGAAGAAAAGGCCGACAGGCGCGTCCACTTCATACACCAGGCCCTCACCACCATGCAGGCACAGCTCGTGCAGATGGGCAGCACCCTCCATGTCATGCACGGCACCTCCACCGGTTGTTATCAGCAACTGCTGGCAACATACAACATCACCGCCGTATATACCTGCCACGATTACGAGCCCTATGCCATGCAGCGCGATAAAGAGATCGCCACCATGCTTGCCGCAAAGGGCATACCCCTCTATACCTATAAAGACCAGGTCATCTTCGAAAAGAGCGAAGTGGTCAAAGACAATGGCGAACCCTATACCGTCTTCACCCCCTATAGCCGCAAGTGGAAGGCAAAGCTCAATGACTTTTATCTCAGGCCATACCCCACTGAGAGATACTTCAGGCACTGGTACCAGCAGCAGCCCGCGCAGCTCCCCTCCCTCGCCGGCATTGGTTTTAAACCCGCTCCGCCCGGCACAGTACCCGCGCAGCTCAATGAAGACATTGCACGTCATTATGATAAGACCCGCGATATCCCCGCCATTCACGGCACCACCCGCCTCAGCGTGCACCTGCGGTTTGGTACAGTGAGCATACGTCAGTTAGCGGCAAAAGCAAAAGCCCTCAATGAAACACTCCTCAACGAGCTCATCTGGCGCGACTTTTATCAATGCATACTCTGGCACTTTCCGCATATTGTAGGCCACTCCTTCAAGCGGGAGTACGACAACATCGTTTGGCGAAACAATGAAAAAGAATTCCAGGCGTGGTGCACCGGCGCTACCGGCTACCCCATTGTAGATGCCGGTATGCGACAGCTCAACGAAACGGGCTATATGCACAACCGTGTGCGTATGATAGTCGCCAGCTTTCTCACCAAGCACCTCCTCATAGACTGGCGTTGGGGCGAGGCCTACTTTGCCGGCAAGCTGCTCGACTATGATCTTGCTGCCAACAATGGTGGCTGGCAATGGGCGGCTAGTTCAGGTTGCGATGCTGTACCCTACTTCCGCATCTTCAATCCTGCGCTGCAAACAGAGAAGTTCGACCCGGAGCATAAGTATATCAAGCAGTGGGTGCCCGGCTACGAACAGCTCACCTACCCCCGCCCCATCGTGGTGCATGAGGTAGCCCGTGAGCGTTGCCTGAAAGCTTATAAGCAGGCAGTGGGCAGAGAATAGACTGTAAAACTTTCCCTTATGCTGGCGCGAGTTTCTGCCGTTGTTGGTGTTCTTCACCAACAACTGATATGATGGCAATTCTCGTCCTTGTTTGCAACGAGGATGAAACGGCGCCGCGTTTGCAAATCCTTAATTTCAGAATAGAGCATCCTGTAAAAAAGAAAGAGGCTACCTTGAAGTAGCCTCTTTCTTTTATGCTGGTATCATCATTATTTTTCGATCAGTAATCTGCCGTTGTAAGCAATGTTATTAGATTTTACCGAAACCATGTAAAGACCACCTTCAAGAGCGCTCAGATCAAAAGAAGTGTGTCCTGTTGAGTTGATCTCTATTACAGTATTCAACACCTGGCGGCCGGTAATGTCAGTTACCATTACGTTGGCAGACCCGGTGATCTGGTTCTTCCAGTTGATATTCATAATTCCCTTTGTGGGATTAGGATAAACATTGAAATCAGCATCAGCACTCAGTGTGTTCACTGCTGCAGAGCCCGGAGCTATGCTGCCTGCGTAAACATTCTTAACAAAATCTGCGGTCGCAGTCGGGTTCGCAGCGTTTATGTTTACAGCAGAGCTTGTTGACGAATAGCCCGCCTGAACAGGTTTTACTGTGTACATACCATCAGGAACTCCTGACAGAGAATAGTGTCCGCTGCCGTTTGTCAGAGTGGACGCAACAAGGTTACCACCTGCATCATACAGGTTTACGCCCATATGGTCTTCTGGTTGCATGGAGCCTCCTTCGTTGTTGTTCACATCACCGGAAATATCAGAGCCAAGATGTGGCATGCTTGATGTTACAGTCACGCTCTTCTTCAGGGAGCAGCCGTTTGGCAACGTATAGATCACGTCTATGCAACCTGTGGATGAGCAATGAAGCACGCCACTGGCATCAACATATGCAACGCTTGCGTCGCTTGTGCTCCATGTCCCGCCAGGAGAAGAACAGGTAAATGTCTTAGGGCAAGAGCAGCTGCAGTTAACATACGCAGGTCCTTCTATGCAGCATGGAGAAGGATTTGATGTTACCGCTAAAACAGCGTAGCAACCACCAATAGTATATTTGATCTCCACTGTACCGGTAGAGAAGAATTTCGCATCTGCAGTTGTGCTGAAAGTAAAGTATGGATCTACTTTTACTATGCTGCTCGGCGTTCCTACCCATTGTCCACCGGTAGGATAGCCGGTGTATTGAACAACCTGTCCGTCGCAAACCGTTGCGGGGCCTGTTATTGAAGGTGCCGGATTTACTACAAATGTTATGGTCTGTGTACCCGACCCCGAACAAGCATAAGAAATAGTACAGTAACCTGCACCTACGCCATAAACCTTCGCGGTGCCCGGCACCACATCAGCTGTTACTGTAGCCACAGAAGGATTGCTCGATGTCCATATGCCGCCTGTCGTCACATCAGTGACCTGAACAGTCCAACCTACGCAGGTGCTTGTCGGACCGAGGATCGGGCCGGTAGCATACGAAGCCAGCGTAAGCGTTGTAGCTAATAATGAAAGTAAAATTGCTTTTTTCATAATTACATTCTTTAAATTGGTGAGTGTTTTGTTTTTGTTCCTTGAATTCAGGTAGTGTCTCAGTTTGAAAATACTATTTTATAAAGTTATCGTATATTGCATATTAAAATTTATATCTCATGGAAGAAAGAGTTTTATTAGAATTATCAACCAACGGCAATACCGCCAACATTTACATTTTTGCAGACGAAATAGTTGGATACACACATCATAATGGTGGGGGCTGTAATTTGTTGTGTTCGTACGGCAGGGAATATGTTATTGACTTAACTCCATCTAAGTTATGGAAGCTATTAGTCGAGCAAATGGGGGCCACTTTTAAGAAAACAGGTGATTTATAAAATAAGGGGTGAATTTTCACCCCTTATTTATTTTCCTTCTTTTTATAAGCCCCTCTTTTCTTTGGCTCTTCTATTGGTATAAGGTTGATAATGTCTTCTATCGTCATTGGCTTAGTAGTTAGCTTTGCTTCCATTGCAGGTGTTACCCTTAATGACTTGTGTATGCGAACAAAGTTGTAATAAACAAAGTGCAGGGCTTGCGCATAAATATGGTTTTCCATCTTCTTAGAAAACGCATTCGTCAACCTTGTAAACCTGCGTATTCCCATGCGCATAGTAAGGTTTTGACGTTCTACATAACTTGTTGAAATATGCGCTGGGTTTGGGTCACCTGATACCCATTTCTTTTCTGAACCTGTACACTTTGCAGGGCTGTAACGCTTTTCATTGTTGCTGCCCTCAGGTGACCCGTATATTTTTATAAGCTGCGCAAAATCTATTTCATCTTCAAAAGCATTTTCAACAGCCTTTAAGTATGGTTTAAATCCATCGGTTGTTAATTGTACTCTATTCTTTAAACGGCTTGCTACATCGTACATAAATTCCTGTGCAGATGCTGCATCACGATTGCCTACAAGAAAAGATATTATCAGCTTAGTATCTGCATCTATGCCAACCCATGTCCATGCATCGCCTGCACCATCTTCAATGCCTAAGTTATCAGCAGTCTTTTGCTTCATTGCAACGAAAGACCAGATTTCATCACATTCCACACGCTTTGCATTTACGTTCACAACCTTGTCATTGTGAAACTGCATACATGCGCTACCAACATCAACAAGCAATTTAGTAACAGTATTGATTGATACATCTGCAATGCGTGAGCATGAGCGCAGACTATTACCTTCAACCAATAATCTAACGATGTTTGCCCTTTCTTTTACTGATAACTTATTCATGTGTTTGTGATTATGACGTAAAGGTAAGTAAATATTCTTAAACGGTCAAGCATTTTGTTCATTTTATTTTGTTTAAAACGGTACAATTTTATGCCATAAAGTAAATTTCTGCACAAACATAGCGCATTTTCAAAAAAATAACGGCATAAAATTATGCCGTTTAAAAACAAATACCTATCTTTGAGAAATAGCTCTCACAATATGGATGAAAAAGCAAAAGATGGATTAATGTCTGAGATATATGAACTGCTGGCCGTTAGTTCATCTGATTTTAATATCCCCGACCTAATAACAAAGCGTATGGAGGAATTGGAACTTTCAGAACGCCAATTGAGTTCAATATTAAATATTGAACGGCCATCACTTAGAAGGCTTAAAGATGGAGAGATGCAAAAAGTAGATTTGTTAACTGCTATGAAATTAGTGCAGTTTCTAGGGCTAGAAGTTGATGATTTCATTAAAATGTACGTATCTACTCTGCCAAAAGAATCTATTGGCGAACTGGAAAAAGTTAGAAAGGCTAATTATTTGGTTGAAAATTTCGACCTTAAAACACTAAAAAAAATTGGGTTTATTAAAAGTGCAAATGATTATGATGAGATAGAAAGTAAAATAATTACCCAGTTTGGGCTCAGCTCAATTTTTGAGTATTCATTTAACGTTGCGTACCCGCTTTTTGCTAGGGCTAAGAGAAGTTTTTCTGATAAAATGTTAGAATATTGGGTAAAATCAGCTTACTCAAAGTTTGTCGAAATAAATAATCCTAATGATTTCGATAGAAAAGGATTTGAAAGCCTTATACCAAAAATTCGTCCTTACACTAGAGACGAAGAATATGGTTTACTAACGGTAGTCAAGGCATTATTTAATTTTGGTATAACTGTTATTGTTCAACCTTATTTATCCAAAACGCATATTAAAGGCATGACGATGATTGTAAATGATAAGCCATGCATTGCATTGTCAAATTATTATAATAAGTACCCTACATTGTGGTTTACGCTACTTCATGAAATTGCACACGCCTATTATCATTTAGATAAAATTAAAGGAATAAATTATCACGTATCAGGATTGGATGACTTATTTCTCATTGAGCCAGAGGCTAATTTGTTTGCAAGACAGATATTATTTTCTGATGAAAAGTTGAATTACATCAAACCATTTATAGATTCACCTAGGATCGTTGCAGATTACGCAGAGCAGAATAAAGTGCATGCATCTATTATTTACGGCATCTACATTAGAAGTTTGGAAGAGAATAACCCCGGAAATGATTATGGCCCATTATATGCTAAGTATAGCCAACAAATGAACATAAGCTCTGAAAACGCTATAAGGGCGGTTAATACATCCGCTTGGGGAGACAGCAACAATAAGCAAGAAGCCAATAGAGTTAAACAAGTATTTCTTAATGCAATTAAATAAATAAAATGGGAAAAAATAACAACAAACAGGGCAAAGACCAAATTAGTGCTGACGTTATTAAAAGCATTTCAGAATTAGCCCGGCTAGCTGACGAAGAGGCAAGTAAATCAATAGCGATAGAATTCCCTTTTGATAAAGAATTAAGCGAAGATGACCAACAAGTGATTGACGCCATTAAGGACACTCAAAATCCTGATATGTCCTATAAGTTGTTCTATGCCGTTCAAGGACTAATGAAGCAATTTCTCCCTAAAGGAGATCAATATAAAGGACTTAGGGATTATGCCTATGAATTGAAAAACATTCTTCTTACTCAAGGCAAACTAAAAGATAAATATGGGATAAGGCATGGTGATGCAAGACAAGGGTATATATCAGCAGAATTGAAAACTATGTATGACCTAATAACAGATTGGGTAAACAATGGCGCTATGGCCGTATATCTAATCGAAAAGCTACAACTACTGAATGAAGAGCGGGGATATGACTATCCTGGTAACCCAAAAAGAAGGGAAGATTAACCCTTTTTACTCCATCTTTTTTCAGCCGCTTTCTTAGCAATTTCCTTGCGCTTCTCAGGGGTTAACTTGTCAGCCCTTGCCTTGCCACCTTTCAATCCTCCGAGCCTGCCTAATTCGACAGCAGCAGCATTCTTTTGACTTGGTGGTGGTGTGTCCTCCCTTTCGCCTGTAGCAATCTCAGTAATGAACTTTGCCAGTTGATTTATATCTTTAGGTCTCTTTGCTTGTTTTGCCATGCTACAAAGGTACAAACCTTTGTGCTTAGTCGGTCAAGCATCAAATTTCAAACTGAGACACTACCTGAATTCACCGCTAAACTAAAAATATTAAATTGATTATTTAACGCATGTAATGTTATCGCATCGTTAATCAATTTTAAATTATATATTGATGTACTGTGTTTTGCCTTCAGCTGATGTTCCGCCGTTGTTGGTGTTCTTCACAAACAACTGATATGATTGCTAAGCGCTCATTCACTTGCACTAAGATGAACCGCAGAATAATGTTGGAAATAATTCAGAATACAATTTATTTGTTTTTACAGAAATAAAGCTTCAATCGTTTATTAACGGTTTTCGTTTCAACAGAAAAAAACTCCTCTAATCTCTTTTTCAATTTAGTGTCCTCTTCTGTAAATTGTCGCAGATTCTTTCTGTCTGTTTCACTATATATTTCTAGCATATTCGAGTCTAAGCCTATCTCTGTCCAGTTACTTATTACCAAGAGACCATTAGACGATAATAGACTTTTCATTTTCTTAATGGCCATCTGCAGATCATCATTCTTAAATTTACTTTTTGATGGTTTTTCCCAGCCAAAATGGGATATCGTACCTAACATACAGGTGATTAGATCGAATTTTTTTCCTGACAGATCTTTATCATCTACCAGAAAATCTGATTTCTGAAAAAGTATTCTATTGTCGGGTTTATTGTTTTCTTCAATTTTTTTCTTTGCATTTGTATAAGCTATACACTCGGGATCTGCATCAATACCGAGTATAGAAACCTTTTTCTTTTTTTTCTCAAATTCTTGCTTAAGATTAAATGGGTATCTTCCCGTACAGGTCCCTATATCAAGATAACGCCTGACGGTATTGAAATACTTATTTACAGTTAGGTATTTTTTTAAGCAGCTTAATTCTTCAGCCTTTAACTTGCTGTCTTTTATGTGTATTTGACTATCAAATTCAAGTAATTTAGGAAAGGTATAGTCTATTTTAGTAGCATAATAATCGAATGTTCGTTGCATTTTTAACAGTAGTCCATCTACTGGTTGAGCGCTATTCCACATATTCAGAAAATCCTCCTCAAGATCACTTTTATCCATCATGAACGATTCATGAACATCAGTAAATATTCTTAATCCGGATATTTTTCCTTCCTTTCCTCCATCAAAAAAATCAATCCTGAAATCATCATAAAAGGCAACCTCAGTATCCTCTTTTATATTTTCACTGCGTTCGTACTGCTTATTATTGACGTAAAAGAAACGGATATCACATTTTAATGTGCTAAGCTGCCTGCAAATGTCACGTAAACGACGCAGCTTCTTCCCTATTTCATCAAGTTGTGCCATTCCATTAGGTCTGCCGCGGCAATCCGTAACTTCTTTCGCTAAAGACTTTAACAGATCGCGTTCGTCTTCTCTCAACAGGAACAACCTTCTTACATCTTTCGACTTTGTGCTTCTGAGCCTCTCTAGCATGTGCACATTTGCTTTAAGCACATCTCGTCTCCCATGAGCCCAAAAACCAGAGGTCAGGTATGTTGTTGTCCAGAATCTCTTTTTTACGTTTTCTAACGCATTTATATAAAGGTCAATGAGCAACTGGTCGTTGACTAATAGATGGTTTTCGATATCCTTTGACCTATGGTGGCTCGTAAACTCATCAACTATGGCATCTAACTTGTTTTTGTATTGTATTATTGGCTTACTAATTCCGTATGAATCAAATCTAGGTGGGATGTCTTTCCATTTGTGTGCTATTTGTTCTATCTTAACCCGCAGGTTGTCTGGACTATAATCTATTTTGGAAACCAAGAGCCCACCTAAATCACTGGGAACAGTAGTATTACCATCTAATAGGATGCTTACTCGTTTTGGACCAAGTGTCATCAAAAACATCCCATATTCAAGTATTACATTTGCTGACGTGGCATATTTTGTTTTTTTGTCCTTTGTCTTTTCCGGGGAATTAACCACATATCTCAAGTCCTCTGCAAAATAAAAAATAGCAAAGTCAACCGTACTTGCTGCCTTCTTTAGTTCATCCAATAAATTATTGTCCGTTTCGAGCGAACCCTGCCAGGGTCGTGCTATAAATCCATTCTTTTGCAAAACTTCACATATCACTTCAATTTTTTTGTTCTCATGAACCATTGTGGAACTTGCAATAAACACTGTCTTGGGTTGGCTTTTTTGAGACTGTTTCATGTGGGCGATTTTGTTAGACATTTATCCCTTTAAAAATATAAATAATTGCCAATTTTTTATTTTTCCGTCTTTTCCCGACGTTGTTGTTCTTCACCATCAACTACTATGATGGCAACTCTCGTTTTCACACCATGAAATATCCCATCCGGCCACCCCTTCCCGAAAATACCCCCGTTTTCGGCCCAAACCCGCGCCCACACTGCAAAGAAATTTCTATCATAGACCGCTACGTGCATATCATAGTGCACTTTTCGCACCATCATAGATTTCTCTTTTTTTCTTTCCGTTTTTCTGTCCCACCTTAGCAGGTCCGCTGGTCCTTTAGGCCCCGTCTCTCGGGCTGGCAACTAAACACTATCAAACTATGTACGAGAAAAGATCAGAACACGAACAGGCACAATACCTCTACCTCCACACCAACCTCACACAGCAGGAAATAGCCGGCCAGCTCGGTATAGACAGAAAAACCCTTTTCAACTGGATCCGCGAGGGCAATTGGAAGCGCGCAAAGTATATCGTCAAGTATGCCCCCTCCATTCTCATGGAGCAATACTATACACAGCTTGGTGCCATCAATAATGAGATAGCCTCCCGGGAGGACAGGCCATACCCTACCAGGGAGGAAGCAGAGACCATCCGCAAGCTGTCCATTACCATCCGCCACATGAAGGGCGATCGCCAGCCCATTGCCGACAATATCGAGCTCTTCACAGATTTCATCATGGAGGTGCGCCTCAAAGACAAGAAGATCGCCGAGCAGATAGTCCCCCATCTCGATGATTATGTGCAGAACAGGGTGCGCGAAGGCCGTGGTCTCGACTCTGCCTGGAGTTCCTGGCTCAAAGACAGGAAAGAAGAAAAGGAATACGAACAATGGCAGATAGACGAGAACCGCCTCGAGGAAACCCGCGGCCGCGACCGTCAACGTTGGGATAAAGATGGCACCGGCATCCGCCCCGTCAAGGTCGTCTTGCAGGAGACCGTTATACCCCGCCCGCTGTCTGTCGAAGACATATTGGCCGCCTCATATAGGGAATCTGGTGGGGAATCTGAACCTTCGCAAGATCCCGCAGAACCCGCCGTGGTCAATACAAGTAGCGGAATTGATAATGTGCAGATTCCCCAAAGTGAAAATGAGCCGGAAGAGGGAATCTCCGTCGAAGAGTGGCATCAGAATTTGTATGCGCAATTCAAAGGGTGGAAAGGCAATGGCGCCCATTACTATACCGATCTCCTCGAAGACAGGTTTCATATCTCGCTCGATAAGCATGTGACCCGGCGCGTCATCAGCGATAACGTTGGTATTACCATCATCAGGCATCCAAGCCTGCTATGGGGCTACAACAAATGTCTCTTTTTCGATGATGCCGCATAACACATCAGTTAATTATCTAACCACCTTTTCGATCTCACACAAAACATATCAGCTAATTACCTAATCAGCTAATCAGCTAATCATAGTATATTTGCTGTCCCTAATATTATTATTTTATGTTGCCGATACACTTATTCCGAACGAACAAAGAGCTGATACTGGAAGGGCTGAAGAAGAAGAACTTTAAAGACCTGGAACTGGTAAATCGTATCATCGTTATTGATGAGCACCGCAGGTCGCTGCAGGTAGAGAACGATACATTGGCAGCAGCAGTAAACTCGGCATCGAAGACGATAGGGCAACTAATGGCCAAGGGCGAAAAGCAACAGGCCGAAGCCCTGAAAGCGGAAGTAGCCACCCATAAAGAGAAAGCAAAACACATAGCCCAGCGCCTGGCCGAACTGGAAACTGAGCAGCACGACGCGCTGGTGCAGCTACCCAACCTGCCGCACATCAGTGTGCCGGAGGGCTACAGCGCAGAAGACAACGAAGTGGTTCGCACGCATGGCGCCATACCCGATCTCAGCGCGCAAAAACTGCCGCACTGGGAGCTCACCGATAAATACCGCCTCATGGACCTGGAGACAGGCACCAAGATAACGGGCGCGGGTTTCCCGGTATTCATGGGGCAGGGAGCACGCCTGCAGCGCGCGCTCATCAACTACTTCCTCAACTATAATACCGAAGCCGGCTACCACGAGGTATGCCCGCCATTCATGGTCAATGCCGAATCGGCATACGGTACCACCCAGCTCCCCGACAAGGAAGGGCAGATGTACCATGTGACCGAAGATGGCCTGTTCCTGATACCCACATCAGAGGTGCCGGTGACCAATATCTACCGCGATACCATACTGCAGGAATACGAGCTGCCCATACGCATGACGGCATACTCTCCCTGCTTCCGCCGCGAGGCCGGATCTTATGGCAAGGATGTGCGCGGGCTCAACCGCGTGCACCAGTTCGATAAAGTGGAGATCGTGCAGCTCACGCATCCCGAAAAGAGCTACAGCGCGCTCGATGATATGGTGAAACACGTGGAGCACCTGATACAGTCCCTGGAACTGCCCTACCGCATACTGCGCCTGTGTGGCGGCGATATGAGCTTCTCCTCGGCGCTCACCTACGACTTTGAAGTGTATAGCGCCGCCCAGGAACGCTGGCTGGAGGTAAGCTCTGTAAGCAACTTCGAGACCTTCCAGGCCAACCGCATGAAGATACGCTGCAAAAGCGGAGAGGGAAAGACACAACTGGTACACTCGCTCAATGGCAGCTCTCTGGCGCTGCCACGTATCATTGCGTGCCTGTTAGAAAATAATCAGACACCCGAGGGTATTAAGTTGCCTAAGGCGCTGGTGCCGTACTTCGGGCGGGATATTATCAGCTAATTAGCAGATTAGCTTATTAGCTGATGCATTGCGACGTATAATGATCTTTAACGAACTTGAGTACATTAGCTAATCATCAAATATGCTAATCAGCTAATTAAACATGAATGAAGACCTAAAAAAAGACAACCTGATCGTTCAGCTTTCGCTGGAATTTGCTGTCGAGGCCGTTTCGTTCTGTGATGGTTTAGATAGTCTTAAGAAATGGTCTTTAGCAAATCAACTACTACGAGCGTCTTTATCAATTGGGGCGAATGTAAAAGAGGCACAGAATGCAGAAAGTAAGGCGGACTTTGTGCATAAGATGAAGATAGCCGCTAAAGAGGCCGATGAAGTTGAGTTTTACCTTGAAGTGTGTAAGAGAGCAGAAACATTACCAGATCCTGAAGACTTACTGAAAAAAGTACATGCGATCTGTAGAGTATTGAATAAGATAATATCAAGTACAAAAAGTAGTTACAAAACGAATTAGCTAATCAGCTAATTATCAAATCAGCTAATCAATCATGATACAACGGAAACAAACCATATGGCTTTTTCTCGCCGCAATAGCTAATGCAGGGGTTTTCCTGTTCGACCTGTATCGTACACACACCTTGGTGAATGGTGTTGATACCCCCGGTCAGATCCGCGTCGCCGACCGTTTTCCGTTGGTGTTGCTGGCCGTAGTCATCACACTATTGCCATTGGTGACCATATTCATGTTCAACAACCGCAAGCAACAGATGCGCATGATCGCGTACTCGCTGGTGGCCGTATCATCATTTGTGTTTGCTATGCTCGCCGCAGTGGGCCGTATCACCCCGGCACCCACTACAGGCAGTTACTGGATAGGATCAGTACTTCCGGTGGCATCCATTATTTTCCTGTTGCTGGCATTCACAGGTGTGCGCAAAGACGAGAAGCTGGTGAAGTCGGTGGACAGGTTCAGGGATTAGCCGTAAGGTGTTTACACAGAAATAAAAAAGCAACCGCCTGATAGCAGTTGCTCTCTGAGAAGTTATCGTGTGATCACTTTTTATCTTTCATGGCCCGTTTCATCTCCATCACATCCATTTCCAGGTCGGCAAGGCGGTGATATACCTCGGCAGGCTCTGTAAAGTCACTGCTGATCTTGAGGCGGCCATACCATATTTCCTTGATGTCTTCAGGAGCCACCTCTATGGTAGGGTATTCATGGCGGTGGGCTATGGTGTCTGATTTCAGGTATATCTTACCCCGTTCCTTGAGGCGGTTGATGATACGCTTTACCGCCACGCCACCCGAGTGAACAATGATATGTACACGGTTGTCGCGGATGTCGTCAAAAGATTCTACCCATTCGCCTATGATGCGGTCGCCATGCAGCACATTGGGCGCCATAGAGGGCCCTTCCACCTCAAACATCCGGTAGGTAGCATTACTGAGGCCCGGCAGGCGGAAGGTAGGCAAGGTCTCTATGAACTCCGTATCGCCATAGCCATTGAGGTAGCCGGCACGGGCTTTCACGGGCACATATACAATGTTATCATTCCCGTGGCTATCCACGGTTATCACATGGGGCATACCGGAATAAGACTGGCCCTGCGCCGACCTGAGCAGCACATCTTTTTCCTTGGCATTGAGCAGGTCTTCCATGTTTTTTGACAACATTTCATCCACCGAAACGCCAAAAAATTTGGCAAATGTGATCAGTGTCTCCACATTGGGCTCACTGACACCCGCCTCATAATTGGCTATAGTAGTACGTCCTATATTCACCGCAGCGCTAAGCGCATCCTGCGTTTTGCCGTATTTTTTTCTCAGGTATTTGAGATTAGTTGCTAAGTACATGGTGCAAATCTAAGAATATTTTTCCACAAAATTTGGAATTGTCAAAATAATTGGAATATATTTGTGCCGGAATTGGTCCTGAGGCTATACGAATTTAAGAAGATCTGGTGAATCAGCTCCAAAAAATTTGTCACTATCACCTGGTGAAAGATGTGCTAACCCATGACACTATCCGAAACCGAAAACAAGTTATATATGACACTCGAACAAAAAAGACAAGTAAGAGAGGCGCTCATGCGTTATGTGGCCAAATTTGACACACAGACGCATGCAGCAGAAAGTTTACACGGTATCAGCTCGTCCACCATATCGCAGGTAAAGAATCATAACTGGGAGTTGCTGAGTGAGCGGTTGTGGCACCACCTGGCATCGCAGGTAGGGTTCTTCAGCGGAACCTGGCAGGCGGCTGATACCAGTACTTACCTGCTGATGCGCATACTGATGAGCGACGCGCAGCAATATGCTATGGCCTATGGCGTATCTATAGCTACCGGCCTCGGTAAAACATTTACCGCATCGCGCTATGCCGCGGAGCATGACCATGTTTGCTACCTCGCCTGCAACGACCAGTTCAACCGGCGCTCATTCATGGCCGCGATGATGCACGCCGCCGGGATACAGGGCGCAGGCACCATGCCCACGCAGATACAACAGTTCAGCGCGCGCATCACATCAAAGGAAAACCCGTTGCTGATACTGGACGACGCACACAAACTCAAGGACAGAGTGCTGCACCTCATCGTGCTGCTGGCCAATGAGCTGTCGGGGAAGGCCGGCATCATCATCATGGGCAGCGATATGCTGAGAGAGCGCATCATTGAGGGTGTGCGCGACCGCAGGCCCGGTTTCGATGAGATATTCAAAGCCATAGGCAAAAGGTTCATAGTGCTCAGTAACCCCGGGCCTAAGGACATAGAGCTGGTATGCATGGCCAACGGGCTTCACGACACGGACACGATCACCTATATCAATGAACAATGCACTAACCTGCACACAGCTACCCGGATGATCTTACAACAAATGGATATGCGCACAGCCGCTTAGCCCCTTTCGGCCCCAATCACTATCAAATGTTTCGTTTATGACAAAGACATCAAAAAAAGCAAGCATGGCGACCAGGATGATCGCCAGGAAAGCAGAAAAACAGATCAGGAATAAGACAGGTATGACCATCCAATTCGTGCTGGCACCGGTAACAGACATACGGTCTCCCGAGCGCATGATGACGGTGATAGCCCGCAGCCTGGATATGGACCCGAGCTGTTACAGGATCCGTTCGCGCGCACGCGACATTGCAGAACTGCGCTTCATTGCCGCACTATTCCTCCGGGAGAATTATCCTACGCTCACGCTTCAACGCATAGCCAGGCTGTTCGGCGGGCAAGACCACTCTTCTGTAGTGAGCGGTATTGGCCGCGCCCACGACCTGATATGCACCGGCGACCCGCGCTTTATCTCAAAATATAATTCGGTACTAAAATCCGTTGATCAATGGCTCGGAAAAGACATGTCAGGATACGTCTCAGCTTACAGCGCTTAGAAGCCCTGAAGGAGATATGCGATGAAATGCTGGAGGAATTTGCCCCGGCAAATGAACACCAGTTGCTGCTGAAAGAGTATATGATGGAGTTGCAGGAGCGGTTGTCGGTGATGCTGAGCCGCAACCAGCAGTTATATACCCTGACACACAGCGGCGCGGAATCGGTAGCATTCTGCCAACTGTGGGGTATGCTTGATGTCAGTAATGACCGCTATGCGCAACTGATAGTAGATAACCTGTTGAAAAAAATGGGCGGCATTGCCGCATGAGCGGGCAATAAGGCTGCCGGCAAGGCAGTTAATTGATCTGCACGAGGATGAATGACCGGTAAACAGACCATACATGAAAACACGAAACGCAAAGAAAACAAAACGAGAGATCACCACAGTTCAGTTTGAAGCGGCCATGAAGCAGTATGCCAACGCGGAACAACGTGAAACAGCCATAAGCAGGCACATAGAAACAGAGATAACGAACATGACCATGCAGTATAAAGATGAACTTGGCACCATAGCCAAAGACAAGCAAGATGCATTTGACATTGTTCAGTCTTACTGTGTAAATAATAAAGAGCAGTTGTTTGTAAGGCGCAGAAGCCTGAGCACAGCACACGGCATTGCCGGGTTTCGCCTGGGTACTCCCCGGCTGATATTGGCCAAGGGAACCAACTGGAATACGGTTTTAGACTGTCTGAAAGAGAGAAGCCCCGATCATGTGCGCCGGACCGAAGAACCCGCAAAGGACCTGCTGCTGGCAGACAGGCACAAAGAACACGTGGCTCCCCTGCTCAGGGAATTGGGCGTATATGTGATACAAGATGAACTCTTTTACATTGAAACAAAAAAAGCAGCTTAACACTTTATGAAAAGGTCAGGGTCATTTTACAACGGTTCGGTACTGAACCAACTGGTAGCCGCCGCAGGCAGGGACAGCCTTATCACAGCGCCAAGGGAAACAAGGCAATACAAAAAGCATGAGCTGCTGCTCACTTTTGTGGCACACACCCGCGCTCCCGACAAACAAAGGACAAAGTATGCCCGGCCACGGTTTGTGTCGGTTCTGTTCTCGTTGTTCTTCTGACCATGGCACGATCTTTTTAAACCATTACCCATTGGGTATCACTTTTATAAAACTATATTTTATGAACAAGACGATCTATATATCAGGTAAGATAACGTATAACCACATTGAGAGCAGGCTGTCATCTATGGGGTACAAAGTAGTAAAGCCGGAAACAAACAATGAGACCAGGCCGTGGGGAGATGCCGTACGCTCAGATATCAAGAGGATGCTGGAGTGTGATGAGGTGCACCTGTTGCCGGACTGGCAGGAAAGCCCCGGCGCGCAACTGGAAAGAGACATAGCGCTGCGATTGGGTATGCAGGTTGTCTATCACTAAGGTACTATAGTTGGTTATAGTAATGCGGCAGGTGTGCTTTTTAGGCACACCTGCTTATTTTGGTTTACTCATCACACTGTTGACTACTGTCACAGAGGTGTATGTTGCAGCACCGCCACTACATGTGGCGACAAGATCTTTACATTATGCGGCTCGTGCAGTGGTATATCTATAAATCCACCGGGGCCTAGACGATATACTTCTTTACCCACAAAACACTCACACTCCCCTTCCAGCACCAGGAAACATTCTTTTTCGTTCTCGTGTGTCTCTTCAGCTACATCAACCGTTGACACAATAAGCATCTGAGCAACATCATCTTTGCGGCGCAAGGGTATCACTTGTATGCCCTGTGCTATCTGCTGCGGCATATAGGATCCGACTATTTGTTTCCATTTGTGGTAATCTGAATATTTATTCAGCACAGGCAGGTCATCAGGATCTGCAGCGCGCTCTTTGTTGATATTGTCCAGGGTACTCCAGATGCTTTCCTGCAATCCCGCACCGGGCGCAACAGACGTACGGGTCGCGAAGTTTTCCATAGCATGCCGTATGCTTTGCAATTCCGCATTGATCTCCGGGTACAGGCTACACATGCGCTCCACGTCAGTCCTGGCGACATCCGGGAGCATATCCATAGCATAGTCATGCAGAATGCCACTGTCTATGTATGCCTGTATATCCATGTTGTATAAAAGGGCCTAACCGGTAATGTGCCTGATACGTTTTATGGTTTCTTCTTTCCCTATAAGCTCTGCAATAGCAAACACACCCGGCCCATACTTGCCACCTACCAGCATGATGCGCAGCGGCAGCATCACATCTCCTTTCTTCAGGCCGTGCTTTGTTACTTCTTCGTTGAAGCTGTGCTCAAGGTCCGCCTGGTTCCAGTTGTTATGCTCCTGCAACTGCTGCATCCAGGAAGTGAAGAACTGTTGTTTCTGATCATTCCATTTGTCCTTTATGGCGGCATCATCAATGGTTGCCGGGGTCTTGAAAAAGAAATGCCCCTGCTGCCAGAAATCGGGCAGCAATGTACAGCGGTCTTTGATGAGCGGTACAACTTTTTCCAGCAGCGTTGTATCTGCTGCCGAACCCAGTCCGGCATCCACGTATGGCTTAGCCAACTGCACGAGTATGCTGTTATCTGTATGCTGTATATACTGGTGGTTGAACCATTTTGCTTTTTCAAAATCGAACTTAGCGCCACCCTTATGTACCCTGCCGATATCAAATTTTTTCACGAGTTCGTCCAGGGAGAATATCTCCTGCCCGGTTCCATCGTTCCAGCCCAGCATGGCCAGCATGTTCACGAAGGCCTGTGGTAAAAAGCCCATCTCCTTGAATCCTTTCGTTTCCTCGCCTGTCTTCGGGTCTGTCCAGTTCATAGCAAAGACCGGGAAGCCGAGGCGGTCGCCATCGCGCTTACTCAGCTTGCCATTACCATCCGGTTTCAATATCAACGGCAGGTGCGCCCATTGCGGCATCTGTTCTTTCCAGCCCAGGTATTCCCATAGCAGCACATGTACGGGCGCGCTCGGCAGCCACTCCTCGCCACGGAAGGCATGTGTTATCTTCATGAGGTAATCGTCCACTACCACCGCCAGGTGGTACGTAGGCATACCATCCGCCTTCAGCAGCACTTTATCGTCTATCACAGCATGTTCGAAAGATATCTCGCCACGTATCATGTCGGTAAGTTTCACATGCGCCTGCTCCGGCACTTTTATTCTTATGACATATGGTGTACCCTGCTCCAGCAGCTTTGTCACCTCATCTGCCGGCAGCGACAATGAATTGCGCATCAGCATACGTGTGGTGTGATCATACTGCGGAACAGAGTGCTCATCCTTCTTCAGCTCCCGGCGCATACGTTCCAGCTCTTCCGGTGTGTCGAACGCATAGTAAGCATGGCCTGCGTCCACAAGCTGCCCGGCATAGCCCTGATATAACTGCTTCCGCTCGCTCTGGCGATACGGCGCATATGGTCCGCCTTTTTCCGGGCTTTCATCTGGCTCCAGTCCGCACCACCTGAGGCAGTTGACAATATACTCTTCAGCCCCCGTAACAAAACGACTCTGATCTGTGTCCTCGATACGAAGCACAAATTCCCCACCATGTGACCGGGCAAAGAGATAATTGAACAAAACTGTGCGTACACCCCCGAGGTGTAGTCCCCCGGTGGGGCTTGGAGCAAAACGAACCCTGACTTTCATACGTGCCCAAAATTAATCAGTAAAATGCTAATAATGCCCAAAATGACCCCAACCCTCGGATACTGTTGCCAACGTGCGTTATGATAATATCTAATTTATTATGCTTTAACAGTACGTGGCATGGTTTTATTTCTTTCCTGAATGATAAAAAAAATTGCAAACCTTAAAAAGCACGGATATGAAAAAGATAATGATGATGCTTGTCATGGCCTGCGTGGTTTATGGCACAGAAGCACAAACAAAGACAGATATAGCCTGTGGTGCACCGAAGGAAAAAGTATGCAGAAAGACAACCAACGGCGTAGCCTGCTACAATACAAAGTACGCGGAAGATTATGCCGTGTGTAAGTCAGAAGCGGGGTACTATATCTGTTGCGAGCATCCCAACCGCAACAATTCCACTTTCTCCGATGCCGCCCTGAGAAAGAACAACATGCAGGAGCCGGAGCCGGAAGAGACACAACCTCAACTTCAGAACGACTGTGACACATACAGAGGCGACGAAACACATGTGATGGTAGCCCCGCAATCCATGTCTTACCCGGGCCGGGATGCGAATATGGCCTACAATGATACCCGCCGCGGAACAGGACACATAAGAGTGTGCTATGGTGGCGACAACGTAGCAGAACTGAACCGCGCGCCTTACATGGGCTGTCCGACACCGGCATATGACGGACCTGAAAGAAACAGGGGCCGTAATATCAATGCCAATAATGCCATAGAATCCATGCCGCCCATACAGGGGCGTATGTGGTAAGCTGTGTGCAGTATTACGGCAAAAAAAGGGCGGATGAAACATCCGCCCTTAGTTATATCAGCCTGCATCCTGGCCATCTTCGCCCAGCACCCATTTCTTCTCATTGGTGTGGGTGACCACAGACTCAATATTGTACCTTGTTCTCAGGTAGTCGGCCATCTGGTTGGCGGCATATACCGAGCGATGCTGGCCACCTGTACAACCAAATGATATGCTCAACTGCTCAAAACCCCGGGCTATATAATCTTCCACGCTGATAGACACCAACGCGTAAACGTAGTTCATAAAATCGGGCATCTTTGTTTCACGCTCCAGGAACTGCCTCACCATCTCATCGTAGCCGGTGAGATATTTATAGGCCGCATACCTGCCCGGATTGAGAATACCCCGACAGTCGAAAACAAAACCACCGCCATGCGGACCCGATGCCTTGGGCATGCCCACCTTGTATGAGAAGCTGCTGATCTGTACCACCAGCTTTGGTTGCTCGGTTGTCGCTGAATTAGTGAACTTCTCCTGCATATCGGGAGAAGATATTTTCTCGAGCAGAGATCTCAGCTCGGGATACGCAGGTGTTTGCGGATGGTCTGAAAGGAAGGTGTCGAGATTCTTCAACGCCGGGCCTATGCTGGTGATAAAGTGTGCCTTGTGCTGCAACAAACCACGGAAGCCATAAGCACCCAATACCTGCAGCAGGCGCAGCAGTACGAACTGTACATAACCCCTGCGGAAATAGATCTCGTCCATACGCGGCACATGTAGCTCATTGAGACTGCTGATGTAGCCGTTGAGCAGGTCTTCCTTCCATGCTGCAGGCAACTGTGCCCTGGCCTGCCAAAGCAATGAAGCGATATCGTACTGTGGCGGGCCCTGCATACTGCCCTGGAAATCTATAAAGTATATCTTACCCTCATGCACCATGATGTTGCGGCTCTGGAAGTCGCGGAACATCAGGGTTTGCGGCTGTACGCGGCCGAGGTCTTTACTGACCAGTTCCATCTCGCTCATGAGCAACGAACGGTCATAGGGGATGCCTTGCAGATCAGCAAAATAATATTTGAAATACAACAGGTCTGACATAATGGCTTTCTCATCAAACTGCTTTGATGAGAAGCACTGTTTGTAGTCGGCCTCGCGCCCGGCTATCCACTGAAGTTTCGCGAGTTGAGCCAGGGCCTTATGATATAGTTTGCGTACCGGCTCTGTGTATCCTTCCTTTATCACCATATCAAACAGGGACGTCTTACCAAGGTCCTGCTGCAGGTAGGCGCGGCGATCCTTGCTGATCTTGTACAACTCGGGTACATTGATCTGGTGCCTGCGGAATAATTCGGTGAAGTAGAAGTATGTATTGTTCTCCGCTACATTGGTGTTATAGGTAGCAATAGCGGTGGTCTTGCCACTGGTGATACGGTAATAGCGACGATCGGAACCCGATACGGCCAGCGACTCCACCAGCTCCGGCTTCTTCTCAAAATGCTCTTCAAATAATTTCTCTATAATACCGGTGATCTGAACTATAGACTTGTTGGTTGATATACTCATTTCTCAGGATGTTCGAACAAAAATACTTCTTTCGGAGCGTTAGGAAAATCGCTCCAGTCTTCTATATCCATGCGTGCGGCCACAATACCGCACGTAGGCATGTTATCTATTACAAAATTGCCTGCCAACTGATTCACAAAATCCGTAATGCCGGGATTATGTGCAACAATGGCAACGGTCTTCGCTTTACCATCCACCTCATACAGCAATTCTTCAAATACAGACGGTATGCAGTGATACAGCTTTTCCTCCCACCTTATCTTCTCCTCATCGTATCCCAGCTCCTTTGCGATACGTTTTGCCGTCTGCCTGGTTCTTTTGGCAGTGCTGGAGATAATGAGGTCGGGCTTTATCTCATTCTTCCTCAGCCGTTTGCCCATATCTTCCGCGTCATTCTTGCCCCTGTCTGTCAGCGGGCGCTCAAAATCGCTCTGCAAAGGATTTGCCCAGCTACTTTTGGCGTGCCTGATCATTACTATTGTGCGCTGCATCATCAGTTGGTATTTCCCTGGCTTATTTATCTCCGCTTCCTTGTTTATAATACTTAAGCTTCAGGCTGTCGCCATCAAACTCCGCATAACTATCGTACCGGATCCAATCGCCGAGATTAATATACAAACTATTCTGCGGCAAGGGGTACTCTATGGCGATATGCCTGTGACCAAAAATAAAGTAGTCTATATGCTCATGATTCAGTTTATCGAGGCAGAATTTAACCAGCATCTCCTTATCGGGCCCCATGAACTCCTTTACGGGCCCATCAGTATGCTTGGGGCCCAACCTGCTGAACCACGAAGCTACACCTACACCCGTATCCGGGTGCACCCTGCGATACAACCATTGCAGCGCTTTGCTGCTCAATACACTCTTCAGGAACTTATAGCCATTGTCTCCCGGCCCTAATCCGTCGCCGTGAGCTATGAATAGTTTCTTTCCGTTCATTTCCCGTATGATGTGGTGGTGGTGTACTTTGATATTCAACTCTTCCTCAAAATAACCCATCATCCATATGTCATGATTGCCCGTAAAGGCTTCTATATGAAGTCCGCTGTCTCTCAGTTGAGCTAGTTTGCCCATAAAACGGGTAAAACCCCGGGGTATCACATTCCTGTATTCAAACCATGTATCAAAAAGGTCGCCGACAAGGTATAACTGGTGCGCGTCTTTGCTGATCTCATCGAGCCAGGCGCATATACGCTTTTCTCGCTCAATGCTTGTTGCACGGTCGGGTATGCCCAGGTGGAAGTCGGAAGCGAAATAAACCTTTTTACCTTCGGGTAATTGCATGCGGTTGAAAGATGGGCAAAGTTAACTTAAAATAAATAAACAGGGGGCCGAAATAACCAGCCTGCCGCTAACGCAAATGACCGGCATAAGCCGGTCATTTACCTATTGATATCTGCGTTATACTTATTCCACCACAACGTGGAATACATGGTTGCCGGAAGCAGTATGCATATTCAGCATATACATGCCGGAAGCAATATTCCCGTTCAACTTAACGACCTCGTTGATGCCGCCGTTGCGGGTTTCCGCGACCTGCTTGTGAATAACCTGTCCCAGCATATTTGTCACTTCTAAAGTAACCACCTCGTCCTGCGTATTTCCCAGTCCGCCACGAACAGCGAATGTTCCCTTGTTCGGGTTAGGCAGTATCACGATGTCTGTGCCTTCTCCTGCTATGCTAATGCCAAGCGTACCCGGAACAATGGCCTGTGATGCGAACATGTGGCAGGCATCTGCTGTCGTCACCATGCAGGATACGGAATCGGACGGGCCATACCCTGTAATTGTATATTCTGCCGATGTGGCACCGGCAATCTCTGAGCCATTCAGATACCATGTGTAAAGAGGGGATTTACCTGCATTTTGCACGGTGGCTGTGAATTTCACTTTCCCTGCCACCTTTGTAGCAGTAACAGATACAGTTGGTGCAACAGGGCTGTCCACTTTCATGGTGAAGTCCTGTGTTACCGTTCTCGGCGTAGCACAAGGCATGTTTGTGGTCATGGTCACAGATATATTATCACCATTACCCGGTACCACTACATAGCTATCTATTACCACATGCTGGTCTACTCCGTTGAGTTTCCACATGTATACCGGAGATGAACCACCATTTGTTGACTTCATGCGGAAGGTTACAAGCTCATTCTTACAAACCCTTGTGCCCGGGTCGGCTGTTGCATAGATAGATGCTGTAACCACAGGTATGATATTAATAACCGCACTACCGGACATCGTATTTTTACAAAGCGTCATGGTATCTATTGCCACAACAGTATAGGTACCAGCCGACTTCTGCGCGCCAAAATCTATCATGGCATTCTTACCCCATTGCAGCGGACCGGTAGCCACACCACCGTTATACAATTGATATTTAAATCCTTTCTTACCATTGCTAAGACCAATATTGAGTCCTGATCCATCGGAACAATAGCTACCGCCACCCGTTACAGTATATACATCAGGCAATGGATTAATGGTGATCACTGCTGATGATGACATTGACTTCTTACATCCCGTAGTTGCATTAGTAGCGGATACAGTATAAGTACTCGCCGGCTTCAGGAAGCCAAAGTCGAGAGCTGAAGAAGTGCCTGCTACAGCGCCGCCAACCGTGGTAGCACCATTATATAGCTGGTAGTTGATGCCTGCCTCAGAACCACTGAGGTACACATGAACACCGCTGCCGGATGCACAATAGCTGCCGCCACCTGTTACTGAATATACATTAGGCAACGGATCGATCACAACTGGCCTGCTGCCCGTCATTCCCGCTGTGCATAGTGTGGACATGTCTTTCGCAATTACCGTATAGGTCCCTGCAGCAGCCTGTGATCCAAAGTCGAGTGCACTTCCTGTACCCGGCAATGCCGTTCCGGACATAGACGACCCATTGTATAATTGATAGCTTTTGCCTGAGTTCGATCCGCTAAGCCCTATATGTAATCCTGTACCACCTGCGCAATAATCACCGCCGCCTGTAACACTGTATGATGCGGGCAACGGGTCAACTACCACAGTGGCAAACGAATTCATATTGCCGGTACAAGATGTAGTAGTATTTGTAGCTATCACTGTATATGCTCCCGCGGTCTTCTTCGCACCGAAATCAAGAGCATATCCTGAACCTGTCAACGGCCCGCCAACGGTGCTGCCATTGTATAGCTGATATTGGATACCGGACTCGGAGCCTGAAAGGAAAACATGAACACCGGTATCTGATGCGCAGTAATGTCCACCTCCGCTGACCGTGTAAACTGCAGGCAGGGTATTAACCACTATCGTTGCCGATCCGGTCATTGTACTTGTACATGATGTAGCAGAGTCTGTTGCTTCTACAATATAGGTGCCGCCCGGTGTTTTGATACCAAAATCGAGCGCAGCGCCCATACCCGACAACGGCGCACCTACGGGAGCAGTTCCGTTCTTCAGTTGATATTTCACGCCGCTGTTAGACGCACTCAGGCCCACATGAAGACCTGTGCCACCGGCACAGTAGCTACCGCCTCCGGTTACTGTGTATTTAACAGGGAGCGGATCTATATAAATATTTGCGCTTCCGGTCATGTTGCTCTTACAGCCGGTGGAAGGGTTCGTACCTACTACAGAGTAGGCGCCTCCACCTGTGAACAAGCCCAAATCCTTACTGGCACCGGAGCCGGAAATAACAGTACCCGTCGGAGTAGTACCAATATAGGCCTGGTATTCAATTCCCGGCTCTGTGCCGGCAAGTCCGATGTGAACGCCGGAACCACCAGAGCAGTAGTTGCCGCCGCCGGTAATTGCGTAAACAGCCGGCAGTGGATTGATGGTCACCGTAACACTACCTTCCGGCCCCCAGCAACCTAATGCAGATAATGCCCTGAAATAATAAGTGCCTGATGCTGTGATTGATCTTGATGAAGCAGGAATTGCTGTAGACGTTCCACCCGAAGTTGTGCCCTGGAAATAAATGGTGCCGCTGCCACCGTTATACGCTGCCACTACAGTTCCGGCACAATAGGTGCCTGCGCCGCTCACGGTCACCGCTGTTGGTAATGGATTTATGACCATAACAGCGCTGTCTTCCGGCCCCCAGCAGCCCAGGGCTGTCTGTGGCCTGAAGTAATATGTGCCGGAGGTAGTAATGGTTTGCGCGGCGGATGGCATACTCACAGATGTGCCCCCGCGTGTAGTGCCTTCAAAATACAAGGTGCCACCAGCTCCGCCAGTAGCTGACACAACGCCACTATTGCAGTATGTCCCTGCACCGGAAACCACCGCTGCAGATGGAAGCGGATTGATGGTCACCGCAACGCTACCCTCAGGGCCCCAGCAACCTGCGGCTGAGCGGGCACGGAAATAATAGGTGCCTGATGATGTGATACTCTGTGTAGTTGATGGTGTTGCGGTAGATGTACCGCCTGACGTTGTGCCCTGGAAATAAATAGTACCGCTGCCACCGTTCGACGCAGTGATGGTGGTATTGTCACAGAATGTGCCTGCACCTGTAACGGTAACCGGCCTCGGGAATGAATCGATGGTCACCGTGAATGAGTTATTTACACTTACGCCGCAAACATTGGTAGCAGTTACCATAACATTGGTAACGCCAATATTAAATGAGCTGCCGCTTCCTGTGCCGGAACCGCTACCGGTAGTTGCGCCGCTAAAAGTGTATGTCAAAGCCGGGGCCGGAGTTCCTGTGTCTGTTACATTATATGTGAGGGCATTGTTACAAGGACTTCCTGTCATATTAGAAGGGAACGAGGTAAACACCGGGTTGGTGCAGATAGCGTCTATAAAATGCTGATCGGTAAGGCATGTACCTGAAGTATTATCCTTGACTGTTACCATCGAATCTGTATTCTGTGTCACAAACGTAATAGCCTGTGTTGTCGCTCCTGTGTTCCAACTGTAAGTGCCGGGCCATGTAGCCTTTAGTGCTACCGGTGTGCCGGGGAAAGCCTTGATCGTATCTTTCGCCTTCGCGTCCTTCATTATAGTGAACTTATCGAATATGGTGTTGTCCCTGCGGATGAACTTTGCGTCAAGACGATTATCCTTAATATCGAGGAAGAACATACCGCCGTCATTTACAGAGAACGGCATGGCTTTGTGGGGATAACTACCCGATACTACACCTCCGCTTGCTCCTGAAGAGCCGGACAATACATAAACTGTTCCGTGGTTGATCTGGCCTGAGGGATATACATAGGGGCATGAATTTGCCGACCCGTCATATTTCGCGCTTGAGCTGTCTGTAGTATGCACAGACTTTACAAATGAGGAGCTGGTACCGAAGTGGCCTTTCAGCAGGTATGAACGCTCATAATCATGGCTGTGTCCGGTAATCACCAGGTCCACACCATATCTTTCCAGTATGGGAAGGAGATTCTGGCGTATAGCTATCAGTTCAGGATCTGTATCTGTGTTGTGGCTACCCATTGAATACGGAGGGTGGTGGAAGTACACGATCACCCATTTCCTGGTATTTGCAGCCAGATCGTTCTTTATCCAGGTCACCTGTGCGCCGTTTGTGTCAGACAGGCGCGTTGTGCCGCCATTTTCTTTACCATAAGAGTCAAGAGACAGTACGTGTATGTTGGCACCCCAGTTGTAGGAGTAATATGCCTCTGTGCCTGAAGCTACACCGCCGCTTTCGCCTGCTGTCGGCATAGAGAAAAGACTGTAATAAGGAACAGCGTGATCGGCCTGGCGTGCAGAGTTGCCATTGTCATAATCATGGTTGCCCGGTGCGGGGAACAACATATGGTTCTTCAGAATATTGCCTGAGTAGGGTGCAAAGAATTTAGCAGCAAACTCAGCGTCTGTGCCGTTGTTATAAGCATTGTCGCCTACCAGCAGCATCAGGTCGGCAGCTTTCATGCCTGCGTTAGTCAGGAAGGTCTGATAAGCTGCAAGAGATGTTGTCTGGTATGTTGCGTCGTTCTGTCCGCAGTCGCCGAATATGGCCATAGTTACTCGCCTGGTACCGGTATCATCGGGGGCGGTAGTGAAAAAGTTATTAAGGTCTCCCTGGGTTACCGATGTATCCGTTCCTATACGGTAGTAATACTTGGTATCCGGAGTAAGTCCTGTGACACGAATCTCATGATCTGTTTTCAGCGTCGCGTCATTCACCACTATAGGGTAAGTACCCAATGTGGTGCCTACTTCTATCTTTGACTTAGATGATATATTCGTGCGCCAGCGTATGCTGACCGCATTCTTTGTTCCTATCTGCAGATAAGGACCAAACGTGAGCGTGACCGGCGCCGGGCCATGGGGTATGCCCAATGCCTGCATGTTAAAGCCAAGGTCTGAGCTGGTGCCGGACTGCTGGTGAACCTCTACCGCTATGGTATTGTTACCATTCACAAAAGAAGAAATAGGAATAGCCTTTGTGATCGGCGTGTACTCGTCTGTACCGCCAAGGGCAGTAGATGCGGCAGTTGTATAAGAGATGGTGCCTGTGGGCATATTGGGGTCTCTCATCACTTCCACACCATTCACATAGACCACAACCCCATCATCTCGTTTGACACTGAACCTCACGGAATCGTATGAAGACACGCTGGGTATGTTTATTACTTTTCTGAAATAAGTGGTAATGTATTTGTTGGTACATGACGGGTTTGCAGAAACCGTTCCACAGGCATTTACGTACTTGGTGATCCATGTATCGCCATACCCGAAAAAGCCGGTGTCTGTAGCCCAGGTCGCATCACTGAAGCCTGTTCCGGTCCACGCTGTGCCTTGGTTGGAGCCATTGTCAAGATACTTCCATGAACTTCCATAGTCGAAAAGAACGGTCTGGCTTTGTGCATTAAAGGACGTCAACAAAAAGAGGCAAAATGTAATAAGGTGTAAAATTCTCTTTTTCATTTGGTTATATTTTGAAGCCCCGAAAGTAGCATGACAGTATTATCACATTGTTACTACAACAGCGCGCTTGATTAAAAAATGTTTACGATAATGTTATGTGCATTAAGTTATTGTTACCGCAATGTTTCCCGGCGATATACTTGATAAGTTCGCAGCCGGAAATGTGTTATGAAAAAGTTTGTCTTCATTATCTCTGCGCTGATATCCTGCCTGTGCCTGAGCATGTCTGCAGGAAAGAACAACGGGGAGCAGGTGGCTAAATATTATGATAAACAATTGGTAAAGCTATTGTCAGACCTGTGTGTACTTCAGAAAAGTATAACCGAGAACGAAGGCAAGCCACGGCTCAGATCGTCATTCCTTGCTTGCAGAAGCTCCTATAAAAGCGTTGAGTTCTTTGTTGACGTTTTCGATCCGTATAAAGCGAAGCAACTGAACGGGCCCGATGTTGTAAGAGCAGACGAAGACAATCCGCAGGACCCGATGTATCCTCACGGATTGCAGGTGATGGAGACACTTTTATACGGAGGTACGTTCGACAAAAAGAAGCTGCTTGCAGAAACAGACCTGGCCATACAAACGGTCACAAAGCTCCGCAATGATCCTGACCGCGTTTACTACTTCACTGATGATAAGGTGTGGCAATGCATGCGCCTTGGCGTGTATCGTGTGATATCGCTGGGCATTACCGGGTTTGATGTTCCGTTATGTTATCATGCGCTGCCGGAAAGCCGCATTGTGCTGGCCGCCGTGCACAAGGCTGCGGCTTGCTACAAAGACCGTATTGGCAAAAAGATGGCGGCCCAAGGCGACACCTTGTTCAACAAAGCAGATGCCTATATCGCAGCGAACAACAATTTCAACTCATTCGACCGGATCGTATTCATACGCGACTACGCCGACAAGATATCTGACTGGCTTACTGAATGCGCAAAGCAACAAGGGCTTATCAACCCGAATGACATCAACGCCATTAACGCCTCAGCCAACAACCTCTTTGCACCCGACATTATGAACCTGAGATTCTTCTCCCCCAATGAACAATACAAGCTGACTCCTGAAAGAGTGGCCCTGGGAAAGAAGCTTTTTTATGATACGCGGTTGTCGGGAAATAACAGCAGAAGCTGTGCCTCCTGCCATGACCCTCAAAAAGGATTTGCCGACGGCCTGCCAAAGCCGACGGACCTGTCCGGAGAAAAGATATTGCCACGCAATACGCCTACGCTGCTGAATGCGGCTCTGCAGATGCGGCAATTCTATGACTCCCGGTCTGAGACACTGGAAGGACAGCTCAATGCCGTAGTGCATAATGCAGATGAAATGAATGGCTCGCTCATCAATTCTGTTCCCAGGCTTGCGGCAGACAAAGAGTACCTGGTAGGTTTTCAAAAAGCATACCCGGATGCGAAGGAACCTGTTACCGCATACCATATCGGCAATGCCATTGCCAGCTATGTACGGTCCCTTGTCAGCCTCAACTCCCGCTTCGACAAGTATATCCGCCATCAGGCCAATGACCTTTCCGGGTCCGAGAAGAATGGCTTCAACCTGTTCATGGGCAAGGCGAAATGCGGCACCTGCCATTATGCTCCGGTATTCAACGGACTGACGCCACCCGCCTACCAGGAAACAGAATCAGAGATACTGGGCGTCCCGTCCACAGACAAGCCTGTTTCTGCCATTGACCCCGACCTTGGTAAATTCTGTTTCACCCAATCCGTAGTGCACAGGTACGCGTTCAAGACACCTACCGTGCGTAATGTGGCACTCACCGCTCCATACATGCACAACGGCGTATTCAAGACCCTGGATGATGTCATCAGCTTTTATAACGACGGTGGTGGCGCGGGACGTGGAATAGACCTGTCCACACAAACGCTGCCAACAGAGAAACTGCACCTGACAAAAAAAGAGATAAAGGATATTGTTGCCTTCCTGGGCTCACTGACAGATACGAGCGGCACTACATTCGGGTATTACCACATCCGCTAATCTTCCATGATGACCATGGGGTATTTATGAGAAACACCGATGGAGAATGCAATATAATTGCTCTTCAGGAATGCCATGTCCTTATTCAGGCTGCGGGTCATGATGCCAAGGTCTTGCGACAATATGATATTCCAGTATCCATGCGTGGGTATCCGCTCCGACAAGCCGATGCCGTACCGTAGCATAAGCTGCGGCACACGCGATGCTGTATTATAGGTGATGGTATCCTTTCCGAATGTGCCTGTTGATGTGGTCCAGTATGGTTCATATTTATTGGCCCACTGCCCGCCGCCCATATATACGCCTGCCCCGAAGTTTGCATTGATGTGCACATATTGCCGGTAGCCGATACCCAGATCCACCTTGGGGTAGAAATACAGGAACGATGTCCTGCTCCTCACATACAACACATCACCGAACTTTACACCGGCCGGGGCAATATCTGATGTGCGTGTAAAGGAATAACGTTCATAATCTATGCCGCCGCCCGCATACAGATGGCGGGTGATGCAACCAAGTATATATCCCTTGAATTCCGGGACCAGTTTTCCTTTAAATGATGTGGTCTTGCCCAGGCCTGCCTCAAATCCGTATAACCCCTGCGCGCGGGCATTGATGCCCATGCATGCCAACAGAAGAACCGGTATCAACCTCTTCATGGACAGTTGGTTTTAGTCCTCGTGGAAGCCATAGTGTGTCAGGCCGATGTGCAGAGAGAAGTACTGCGCGTTCAGGCTCTTAGGATAATACTGTGTACGTGACGGATTGTCATAACTGGCGGTAGAGCTGATATTCTGCGGTATGAAACCAAAATCTTCCGAGAAAGTGAGCCGCCAGTGCCTGCCGGTATATACATACTCTGTAAGGCCCACACCAAGGCGCATGACCATAGATGTGATATTTGTGCTGGTATTCAATGTGCTGTCATAATTGCCATATGCGGCACCGTAGCTGTTGTCCCATTTACGGATAGATTCTGTTGCACCCATATTGAAGCCAAGCCCTGCCGTTGCATAGAAATGCACATTCTCCAATCTCCTGATACCTATGTCGAACTTGGGCGTGAAAAAGACATACGAGCTCTTGTTGTATAGCAGCGCACCCGCGTTCCCGATTCCCTTCTTGGCTCCATACGCCTCATTATCATACACCAGGCCTATGCCCTGGTAAAATAAGCGCGCGCCGATGCTCAAACGATTCTTTACGCCCTTCATAAAATCGAGCCCGCCCGATATACCTACGTCATAGTTATTGGACAAAGCTAATCCTCCACCTCCGTATAAACCGATAAAGGTTGCTGTCTGCGCAGTGCCTTTTATAGCGAAGAATGATATAAAAGCGATAAGTATTATTCGTTTCATTTCCGAAAATTAAACAAATTTTTTGTTTTCCGCAGCGTACCTCCTCAATAATAGGCTGGCTCTGTAGCGGTCCTCATGATAGGAGTCGTAAAGCTTGTCCAGAACCGACAGACAATTTCCGGCCCCCCATTCATCGCACCATTGCAGCAGCCCCTTCGGATAATTCACACCCTTTGTCATAGCGGTCTCGAGATCCTGAACGGATGCCACCCCCAGGTACAGGGCATCAACAGCCTCGTTTATAAGCATGGCCAACACACGGTCGCATATCTGCCTGCCGAGGGCATTGTCCTTTACCGGTTCCGGCAGGGTGGCCCCGTCGGCATAGTTATAAAATCCCTGCCCCGATTTCCTGCCCAGCCAGCCGGCCTCCAGCAGGCGTTTCTGTGAAAATGACGGCTTGTATCTCGGGTCATAGAAAAATGACCTGAATACGGTTTCGGTAACCACATAATTCACATCGTGGCCTATATAGTCCATAAGCGTGAAAGGCCCCATGCGAAAACCGCCTATTTCCGTCAGTGCCCAGTCAATAGTGGCCATATCAGCAATACCCTCTTCATATATACGCAGGGCCTCTCCGTAAAACGGGCGCGCCACACGGTTCACTATAAAGCCGGGAGTATCTTTGGCTATTACCGGCACCTTGCCCCATTGTTTCATCAGGTCTTTGGCCAGCGGCACCAGGTTGCCGGCGGTCTGCAACGCGGGCACTACTTCCACCAGAGCCATCAGCGGCGCAGGATTAAAGAAGTGCAGGCCTAATACGCGCGACGGCCTTTTGCACGCCCCAGCGATAGAGGTAATAGACAGAGAGGATGTATTACTTGCCAGTATGCAGTCTTCACTCACAACGTCTTCCATTGTCCTGAACATATTCTGCTTGGCCTCAATGGTCTCTATGATGGCTTCTATGATCAGCCCGCAGTGTTTCATACTGTCCGGGTCGTCTGAGTAGCTGATGCGACCGAGAACCTCGTGCGCATTATCTATCTTACCTTTTTCCTGCAGCTTGTTGACTGCAGCGGAAAGATTGTTCTTCGCCTTTGTGAGTGCCGTTTCATACTGATCAGACAATATCACTTTGTGGCCGGCCATTGCCGCCACCTGTGCTATGCCGGTTCCCATAGCTCCGGAACCTACTACGCCTACTATCATTTTCAGTTCATTTTTTTCTGTGCCAAGATACTCCAGTCCGTCTTCTCCGCTACTATTGTATTGGTGAGGTGCCCCAGCCCGTCTATCTTCATTTCCACCACATCACCATCCTGCAACCATTGCTCTTTGTATGCCGGGTCATTCAGCTTGCCGGTGCCATTCAGCTCCAGGAAGCAACCGGTACCCACCGTACCGCTGCCTATCACATCTCCGGGAAGTATATCAGCGCCATAGGCACAACGCTCTACTATTTCGGCAAATGTCCAGTCCATATCGCCCATATTGCCACGGCTTACTTCTATTCCGTTCACCAGGCAGGTCATGGCCAGGCTGTAGTTGTTCCCTACGTGTCCCGGTTTGGCAGGTATCTTATACTGTTCCAGTTCGTCCGGTGTTACCAGCCAGGGGCCTATCACGGTGCAGAAGTCCTTTCCTTTCGCGGGGCCCAGGTTCAGCATCATCTCTTCCATTTGCAGCGTACGTGCGCTCATGTCATTCATGATCATGTAGCCACCTATGTAGCTGTCTGCCTCTGCGGCCTTTACGTTCCTTCCCTTTTTACAGATCACGATAGCAGACTCCAGTTCAAAATCAAGTTTCCTGAGGTGGTCGGGCATTACCGGAATGGGGCCCGGCCCCTGCACGGCATTGTGATTGGTAAAATAGAATATCGGGTACTGGTCGAACTCAGCTATCATATCCACCTTGCGGTTGCGGCGTGCAGCAGCCACATGCTGGCGAAACGCATAGCCATCGCGGCATGATGCAGGACGCGGCACCGGAGCCATCACCGTGGCTGTATCATATGCCACTCCCTTCGGTGTTATCTTACCGGTCTTTATTTCGTCATTCACCCGGTGCATCGCAGCTATGTTCTCTTCCCAGGTATCCAGCAACTGCTTCATGGTAACCGGCAGCAGTGCATTCACTTCCGCAGTGCTGTATAATATACCGTCTATATAAAACGCGAGCTGCTCTCCGCCATTATCCAAATAGGTAACTAATTTCATTATATCTGTTTTTGAATGGGCAAATTTAACAGATATACGCCGTTTCTGAAATGTTTACTTGCAGATAATGCCTTATGACCTTATTTGGCCTATTTTTACGGCAAAATCACTCCATACTATGGTTAGCTACGAACAGCTTTTTGAGAACAACAGGAAATGGGTTGCCGAAATGACGTCCAAAGACGCTGATTTTTTTGATAAGCTCGCTAAAGACCAGACCCCGGACTATTTCTATATCGGCTGTTCCGATAGCCGTGTACCCGCCAACGAGATCATGGGACTGGATCCCGGAGACGTATTTGTGCACAGGAATGTGGCTAACCTGGTCAATAATACCGACCTGAATGTCATGTCAAGCATCAACTACGCGGTAAAACACCTGAACGTAAAACATATCATTGTCTGTGGGCACTACAACTGCGGAGGTGTGCGTGCGGCCATGACCCCGAAAGACCTGGGCATACTGAACCCCTGGCTCCGTACCATCCGTGATGTGTACCGCCTGCATCATGCCGAACTGGACGCGATACAGGACGAACACCAACGCTATAACAGGCTGGTGGAACTGAATGTGCGTGAGCAGGCCATCAATGTCATCAAGACCGCGAATGTGCAGAAGGCCTACCTGAAACAGGGATTCCCCATTGTACACGGCTGGGTATTCGATCTGCACAGCGGCATTCTCATAGATCTCAAGATCAATTTTGAAGGGATACTGAAAGACATACAGAAGATCTACGACCTGACTGGTGTAGCATCAGAGCATAATGAAGACGGCGACGACTGATCTTACTTAGCGCCCGCCCACGCATAATCGCGGAAATAAGAACACGTACCTGATGCCGATGCATAGAACTTTGTATCGCTGAAGTCCTTTTTCAGCTTCAGGAAGTATGGGTTCCTGAATGTATTCTGGTAGTATATCCCTGCATTGGGGTAGAAATACTCCTTCTCCCCCGCATACGGGCAATTCTTTTGCCAGCATTTGGCCGCCATGAACAGGCAGCGGGCTTTCGCTTCCCTGTCATCGCTGTTCTCGAATGCCTGCTCATAATATTTTTCCGGCAGGCGCACCATGTAGTGTTCCTGTTCATAGTCCTTCAGCTTGCTGCGGTTGAAGTGGTCGTAGTAGGCGTTCTCATCCACGCAGCTGCGGTAATAGTCATAGGCATGGTGGGCCTTTCCGTAATAGCTCATGCTATACAGGCCATTGGCATATTGATATGCTACACGGCCATCTCCCGGTTTCTTCTTCAGTCTCTGCTGCAGGTCCACCATGCGCTCGGCAAATGTGCGCTTATTGTAGCTCACTATTTTATCAGACCTGTTAATGACCTGGTTGTCGAGCACGTGGCTCACCATCACGTCGGGTAGTTCCCACTTCTTCAGCAATTCATCCGGCACTTTCTTCAGCACTTCTACGGCTTTTTCAAACTGGTACATGCGTATATAGTGTGTTCCTTCCAGCTCATACAAGGCAGCAAGTGTATATCTGCTGTTGGCAGTGAGCCATGCCTCAAAAGGTGTTTTGTTCTTCTTCGCATAGAAAGCCTGTACACCGTGAAGCTGCTCTGCGGTCATGCCTTCCAGCATGGCGCCGGGATCGTCTGTATAATCCTCCACATATTCTGCGCTTTGCGGGGCATGATCCGCATTTGCCTTTGAATAACAATACAGGGCCTTCTCCATATCGCCCTGTTTCAGATACACTTGCTTCAATACCCTTATCAGTATGTCAGAGAATACATTGACATAGCGCTTGTCCTCATTCGACCGCGCTTCCACATCCTTCATCACGGTCAGCAGATCGGCCTCTGTCTGCTTCGTTATCTTTCCATCCCTCCTGATGATATACAGTGCATTCAATATTCCCCTTACACCCTCCTCTGCCGGAGATAGCTTCTCTTTCGCCGCTATATCCATAAACTTACGACAACCCGCGAGATCGCCGTTCATCAGGTATATATATGAAGAGGCCAGGTACCAGTAGCCGGCATCACCGTTCTTACCGTCGCGGGCCACCTTCTGCGCGAATGTGTTAAGTTCATTCAGTTGTGCATCGCGCTTATCAGAGACGGTAGCCATGTCCGCAATACGCTCTCCTTCCAGTTTGTTGATAAAGCGGGTCATCACAATATCCAGCCCCCTGATGGCTGGGTCCAGTGAATACGCCTTCTGTAAAACAGTGCTCACTGTGCGGTCGCTACCCTCATAGGCATATAACCCCTGCATAATATAAAGCACCGCCTTTTCATGGTCGTTCTTGCAGAGGGCGAGGACCGGTTCTATTTTCCCGTTCACAGACCAGCGGAAACTGGTGTACACGCCCTTTTTATTATCATCGTTCTTGTCAAAAACTATGCTGTACAGATAGGCTGCTTCCGCTTTTTTTCCCTGCTTGTACAATGCTCCGGCCTTCAGCGCCAGGCAGCGGCAGTACAGAACGTTATTACTCCGCTCTGTCACCAGTGTGTTGAACAGGTCTGCTGTCTGCGTATAAGAGCCGCAATAAAACGACATACGCATCACCTGGTAGGCATAGCGGAGTCTTATTTCACTGTTCTTTGCCGTCTCGTAATATTGTATCCCTTCTTTCACCAGGTTCTGCATGGTAAAGGAATCACGCGCGGGCACCTCCCATTTGTTCGTAAGCTCATTCCAGTTCCCATCCAATGGCGTGGCATGCTTTTCACAGCGCTTGGCAAACGCGAGGTACTGCGATGCTTCCGCGTCTTTCCTTGCGACCAGCCATTTCGTGAATTCGTTGTTCTGCACTTCATCCGGCACCAGTAAAGGTTCTTTCTTTTTTATGTGCCGGTAAAGCGTTGTCGCATCCTTCCCGGCATACCGGTACACAAAGCTATCTATATCAGCGCGTGCCACCTCCTTGCCGGTATAAAGCCGCCACATGGTGATGTTCTGATCAGGTACCTTCGTGTCTATCTTAAATTCATCGAAATCCCATCCCTCATCGTAATAATTGAGTTCGGGAGCATAATAGAACGGAACGAAGGCGGGCTGCGTGTTTATCGTATTCAGAAAGAAAGACGGTTCATAATAGGTGCTGGGGCCATCTGCGCAGGCGGTCACTATTTTAGCGATCACCACGCAGCCGGCAATACTACTGATAAACAGTAAAAACCTTTTCAAGGTCATCAACGGAATATTTCGATAAAGTTATACTATCGCATGAGAACAAAAGAACGTTTATGTCTTTCTGGTTGAGCTGTTGTGAAGTATATGTGGATATTGCCATTAATTCATCGATGCTGACCTCTTCCGTTCTTATCTCGTCCCTGGCGTGCAGTTCATATCCCTTCCATATCGTGTCTGCTGTGCAGGCATATACATTCCCGATCTTTCGCGCGAATAGTTTGTTGCCGGCTACCATATCCGGAGTCACGTCGTGCATGATGCCTTTGAACTTCTCTTCCCGAAACCATACACACCACCGGTAAAGCGGAAGCGCGATGTCCAGTGGCAAAGAATATGCTTTCAGGTTGTCCAGGTACTCCTTAGCCTCTCTTACATCCAGTATGGAATTGCGCATTCCGGGTTGCTTCAGGTTGCCCATGCTGTAACACATCAGCAATCCCCGGTCCACGGGAGGTACGCCGCTGCCTGCAATGAATTTAACCTGGTGCATACGGATGGTGCAGGAGAGTTTTTTTCCTTTCAGCCAGGGCTGCTTCCTTATCTCGTTCAGCAACCGGAAATAGGTTTCCTTTGTTCCTGCCGTCCAGTCGCAATCTATTTGTAATTCTTTGGGCTCAACTCCTGCCGACGCGCACAATCCGTGAGCGAACGAACTTATCTCCGTCGCAAGCTTAACGATACCGGGTTGATGCAAGACTGTCAGTGTGTGCTGGGTAATGAATACTACGGGTACAGGATCAATGGCCGTGTCCATTTCCCGGGGCCATTGCACAGGTGCAACAGGGATAGGCTGATGCAGGTGCGGATCAATGTCAACGTCAAAAAGCCTGACGTACATCTTACCTGCATGTAGTTGTTTCAGCGTGTTTCGTTCATATGCCGTAGGACGAAAGATCGTCTTCCAGTAATAAATACCCCGGGTAACATGATGGTGCTGCCTTTTACAGGAGCAAAAAGCAGCAAACAATAACAGAAACGAAAATTTCTTCAACACGGGCACCGCCGTAAAGTAGGAAATATTACGGTACGATAACCTGCTGTGCGCCCCTGCTGATGGTGAAGGTGATACTGTGCTCGCAGGCATGCGCGTCGCCATCTGTCTGCATCAGCTTCAGCGACGGATTGGTTATCGTGATCTCCTTGCCGGTCATATGCCGCACAAACGGGCTGCGGGCAATGGTGCCGGTCATGGCGCGCGCCACCAGCATGCCGCCAAGAATTTTAGGAAACCTGCGTATGATGATGACATCAAGCAGCCCGTCTGTAAAGCTGGCCATGGGGGCTATTCTGAAGTTATACCCAAACTGTTGCCCGTTGGCAACATTCACCATGAACGCCCGTTCATTGTATCTTTTGCCATCTACTGTTATCTGCCAGTCCCAGTTCTTATACAGCCACATATATTTCGTCACCAGCCAGCTATACACCATCAGGCCGCGCCGCTCACTTTTTGCGAATTTCTTCGATATCAGCGCGTCAAATGCCACTCCCGCGTTGCTGATGAACGGATGGCCGTTTGCATAGGCCACATCCATCGCTACCGCTCTTCCTTTGTTGATCACCTTTATGGCATCCTGAGTATCCAGGGGTATCTTCATGGTCCTTGCCATGCCGTTCCCCGACCCTTTGGGTATGATGGCGAGCAACGTATCCGTACCCAGCAATCCCTGCACCACATCGTTCACAGAGCCGTCTCCGCCCACAGCCACTACAGCATAAGCGCCTTTCTCCGCAGCCTCACGTGCCAGGGTAGTGCCATGCTTTGGATACTGCGTATTCACTATTTCGTAGGTGTAGCTCTCCTTGTCGAGACAGGTATCTATGCCTTGTTGTATCTGTTTTTGTCTTTCTACTCCTGATCTTGGATTGACGATAAATACAACATGCTTCAGGCTCATAATATCTCAGCTTTTAGGCTTAGGTCCATGCTCACCGCATGATGAATGACAGCGCCCACGGAGATAAAGTCCACGCCCGTTCGGGCATAGGCGGTGATGTTATCTATGTTGATGCCCCCGGAGGCCTCTGTCTCATACTTACCGCCAATCAGCGCTACTGCCTCTGCCACCATATCCGGTGTGTAATTGTCCAGCATGATGCGGTGTACCTTTCCTACCGCCATCACGCGTCTTACATCATCAAGGCTGCGGGTCTCTACTTCTATCTGCAGGTCCAGGTTGTTCTTCTGTAAGTACTCAACGGTTTGTATGATGGCCTTCTCTATACCTCCGCAGAAATCTATATGGTTATCCTTCAGCATCACCATGTCATACAGCCCCATGCGGTGGTTCACACCTCCGCCTATCCTCACAGCTTCTTTCTCGTGCATGCGGAACAATGGTGTTGTTTTCCTGGTATCCAGTATCCTTGCCGGATATTCCTTTATCAGTTCCACATACTTGTTGGTAAGCGTTGCTATACCGCTCATACGCTGCATGCAGTTCAGCGCCAGGCGCTCTGCCTTTAGTATGGTGTGCACACCCGCGTTCACCTCAAACGCCACTTCCCCGTTGTGCACCCTGTCCCCGTCTTTCTTATGTAACACAAACTCTGACTCCGGCTCCAGGAAGTGAAATATCTCTTCTGCAAGGGCAATGCCCGCTATTATGCCGTCTTCTTTTATTTTCAATACCGCCTTCCCTTTCGCATCGGCCGGAATACTGGCCAGGGTAGAATAATCTCCGGCTCCTACATCTTCCCGCAGGGCCGCTTCAATGAACTCTGTAAGATTCAATGTGCAGTTCTTTATTTGGATGGCAAAATTACTAAATATGCGCTATGGCGGTGATAAATAATTATTAAATCATTTTCTCCAAAGCAGGCTACCATCTCCATAACTGAGAAAACGATAAGCATGATCCATAGCATATTGATACACAGCGCGCCAGCTATCCCCGATCAACGCAGCTACCAGCAATAACAATGTGGATTGCGGCTGGTGAAAATTGGTCACTAATGCATCTGTCATCCTCAGGTCGTAGCCCGGGGCGATCATTATTTGTGTGCGTGTCAGGATCTTATCCATGCTGTTCTGCTTCATATACCAGAGCAATTCCTCCAGCGCTTCGCTGCGGGAACAGGCAGGCTGCCCACGGTAGGGATCCCACTGGCTTACTGCAACGCCGTGAAGATCCGGCTCTTCCTTGTTCTTCAGTTTGTTCCCTATCCAGTAGAGGCTTTCGAGTGTACGCAGAGAAGTAGTACCCACTGCCACCGTCTTGCCCTTTGCTTCCAGTAGTTGCTGCAAGGTCTGCCTGCTTACCTCTATCCACTCGGCATGCATCTCATGGTCCTGCATCGTCTCACTCTTTACCGGCTTAAATGTTCCTGCGCCAACATGCAGCGTCAGGAACGTAGTGTCTATGCCTTTCATCTTCAGGCCATCCATGATGCCGGGGGTAAAATGAAGCCCGGCTGTCGGTGCTGCCACGCTGCCTTCTTCTTTCGCAAAAACGGTCTGGTATCGCTGCTCGTCAGCCACATCGGCATCACGGTGCAGATACGGAGGCAACGGTACCTTGCCGGTATAGTGCAGCACTTCGGCGAAGGTCAGATCCCTGTTATCCCATGACAAGGATAGTATGTACCCGTTTGGGGTCCTTTCTTTCAGAGCAGCATACAAGGTAAACCGGGGCTCTCCATGATGCAGCTCAAGTATCATTCCCGGCTTCCATTTAGAGGCGCCTCCCACCAGACATTCCCACTCCACCGCTCCTTTTTGCAGCATGGCAGTATGTATATCGGCATAGCCAAATGGTGAAAGGCAAAACACTTCTATCTGGCCACCTGACGGTTTTTTGAACAGCAGCCGTGCATGCACCACCCTGGTCTGGTTAAAGACCATCAGCGTTCCGGCGGGTATATGGGCATCAATGTTGCGGTAGATATCTTCGGCTATCTGCCCGTCTCTGTATATCAACAGTTTAGAGGCATCACGCTCGTCAAGCGGATACTTCGCGATGCGGTCATCCGGCAGGTCGTATGTATAATCTTCAATGCGCAGGTCCTTAGGGTGCATACTATCTTATTTCCGGTATGGTAATGCCGGTTATCTTACGGTACAGGTCTATGGCATAGAGGTCTGTCATACCCGAAATGAAATCCACCAACGATTGTATGTCTCCATACAGGTCTTTGCCGTTCGTCAACCTGAACTGTGCCGACACCAGCTTCAGGAGTTTTTCAGATTTAGGATGCCCAGGATCGAGGACAGCATGAACAAACTCTTTCAGCAGGCCGCCGATCACATTGTAGCCCGCTATCTCTATCTCCACCACCGACTTGTAGTTATAAACTTTTCTGAAGCTCAGTTCATTTATTTCCTTGATGAGCGTATGTGTCCCGTCAGGCAGGCACTTCAGCAGATCCTTCTCCAGCGTACCATTAAGCAGTTCTTCTTCGTGATGCATGAACAAGTCAGCAAGCTTCTCCACCATCAGGCCTATCCATCGTGCGCGTATATACTGAACCTTCTGGTTGTCATCATTGATGTTTGCCAGCTTCCCTTCTATATAATCACGGGAGTTATACTCTTGCTCCCCGTTAAAGAAAGGCAGGAACAGGTCCATGAAGGTCTCCAGCGATATGATGTGCAGCCTGTGCGCATCTTCGAGGTCTATCACACGATAGCAAATGTCATCTGCTGCTTCGGTAAGATATACGAACGGGTGACGCGCATATACATTCGCAAACCCCTCCTTCTTCGGGATATGTAACACTTCCGCTATATCCCGGTATGTGCTCAGTTCAGAATCGAAGAACCCTGATTTCTTTGTTGCGATCAGGCCTGTGTTCTTATCAAACCCTTCAGATGATGTGCACGGGTACTTCACAAGCGATGCCAGCGTAGTGTAGGTAAGCCTGTAGCCACCCGGATCGGGTTCATTGAAGCTGTTGGTAAGTATGCGCAGTGCATTGGAGTTGCCTTCAAACTTCTCAAAATCGCGCAACTGATTCTCGGTCAATGATCGGTGTATGATGTCCCGTTCTTTACCACTGATACCATCAAAGTAAGCCCGTATAGCGTCTTCCCCGGAGTGCCCGAAAGGGGGGTTGCCTATATCATGGGCTAGGCATGCTGACGCGATCACAGATGCCAGCTCATGCCGGTAAAACTCTGTGAACTCCGCACTTTCCCCTTTGTGCTTTTCAGCGATCTTCTCACCTACTGCTTTACCCAGAGAGCGGCCCACAGAAGCTACCTCCAGGCTATGTGTCAGCCTGTTATGCACAAATATGGCACCCGGCAGGGGAAATACCTGGGTCTTGTTCTGCAACCTGCGGAATGCCGACGAAAATATGATGCGGTCATAATCACGCAAAAATGAGTTGCGCACCAGGTCCGAACTCTCCGCGCTCTTCCTCGACGACCCCGTTCGTTGTGTGGTATATAATGAAGCCCAGTTCATGCCGTAAATATACACAACCCCATGCCAACAACCCCAAAATGTTAGGGGCCGCCCTGCCGGACAGCCCCTTGTTCTATTTCACTAATATAGTAAACAATTACTCCTTATCTTCTTTCTTGCATTCTGCCAGGAACATCGCATTGTGCGCCTTACCCCAATATGGTTTTGTGGCGTCGTCACCGGTTTCCTTCGCGAACAATGGCTCCGCTTTCTCAAAATATGGCTGTGCTATTTTCTTGCCGCCGCCATATGCTTTCGGTGTGAAATATTTGCTCACAGCCATCAGGTAATACATGCGCGGATTGTCCGGGTTAATGGCTTTGGCGCTTTCCAGGTTCTCGCCAAATATCTTACCATACTTCTGCCAGCGGTTCATCGGGTCCACACCCATTCTCGCGTTGGCGATCATGGCATCCAGTACATATGTTTCGTCATTGCTCTTCTTCAGCAGGTTCACGGCATCTTTGCTCTCCTTCTCGGCTTCGTCCAGGTAGGCGTCTTTCTTGGTAGCGTCTTTTTCCATGTAAGAGAGGATGGTCTTGCTGTAGGCAACGTAATAGTGTGCTGCCCACTCGTTATCCCACTTCTTGGCTATCAATGCCAGTTTATTGCTTTGCTCTACTTTAGCAGCAGGGTTCTCCGTTGTGTCGAAAGCCATGAAGGTCTTTTGCAGCACTGCTTTGAAATCCTGTGCCTGTGCGGTCATTGTTGTCAGCGCTATGGCGCCGGTCAAAAAGATGTTTTTCATTTTATCGTGGTTTTTTGTGTTGGTTATTTTATAGTTCGTCTTTACTGAATTGTGATAATGAAGCGTTCACGCCAAAGAATACAGAACGGTACAGTGGCGGCTGTATCGGTGACGGATTTTTGCCATTGGCATCATAGCGGTAACCGAATACATTGTGCTGGTTGGTCACATTATCCAGGCTGATGTAGAATACCGTGAACCACTTACCAAAGCTATGCAGCCACGCTGCCGAGAAAGCCAGGTTATGATAATCCGGTGTCAGGTCGGTCAGGAATTCCGTTGCCTGGCGGGCCGGGTTGTAATAAGGGCGGCCACTGGCATAACTATACGTAGCATTCAGGCTGGTATGCCATTCATTCACAAAGTACTTCGCTACCACATTCAGGTTGTGTTTAGATATGAATGATGGAGTGGCGCTCATCGGAAAGTTGTTGTACAGCCTTCGCGTATCAATATAACTATATGACAACCAGAAATCAGCATTCTTCACTGTCTTCTTATCTCTCCAGAACAGGTCGAAACCCTGCGCATACCCGTTGCCGTTGTTAGACAAAGTAATGGTGTCCGCAATGGTTCTGTATGGATTGGGGTTGAAAGCTGAGTTCTCCCTGATCAGGCTGGCATAGTCTTTATAATACCCTTCCACCCGCAGCAACCTGTCACTCTTGTTCCACTGCCAGTTAGCTATATAGTGTATCGCTTCCTGCATCCCGGGCCTTTTACCTGCCAACAGGTATTGTGTGGGCGCATCCTGGTAAAAGATACCGCTGGCAAGCGATACCTGGCTGGTCACCCCAGTTTTTATAGCCATAGACAGGCGAGGTGCTATCTTATCTGCATTCAGCAAGGTACTGTGCTCATACCTGATCCCCGGGCGGAACGCCAGCCTGTAAACCGGCACCCATTCCAGTTCGGTATAGGCAGCAGGTTGTGTTTCCACAAACTGCTGACTGTAATAGGAGCTGAGATCCTTCTTTATTCCCCAGCTCTGTACGTCGGTACCCAACAGCAGGTTCAGCCTCGCGTTGAAATACCTTTTGCCTTCTATACGAAACTGGGCCCTGTGTTCCTGCTGGTCCATAGGGAATGAACCGAATTTATTGTTGGTCTGGTCGTAGCTGAATGATGCCGCTGTGTACAGGCTGTATTTTGCCTTGAACATTTGTTTGTAAGAGACATAGGCAAGATAATATTGCTCTTGTGTTTCAAACTTCACTGAAGGGCCGAGCGAATTCATAAAACTGTCCGTGCTACTCGTGTCTGTGTACGGATTAGGTATCTTGATACCGCTCTTGTTGTAGGAGCCGTTCACACCCGCTTTTAAGATGCCATCCTTGCTTGGTTGCCATACATAGCGCAAGTTGCCGCTTCCACCTTGCGGCGGAGCATAGAAATCCACGTTCGTTTTGGCCAACCCGAAAAAAGGCGTGGTGTTCGTATAGTTGCCGCCCAGGTCCAGGGAGTTCTTCTTCCACTTCCTTGTACCTGACGCATACAGGCCAGCCATGTTGATGCCAAGATTCACATTGCTCTTGTCGGGCATATCTGTCGTATTCAGTTCCAGCACACTGGACAATGCCTGTCCGTACCTGGCGCTGTAACCCCCGCTGCTGAACGATACACCCTGGTAATTGAAAGCCCCGAAACGGCTGCGGGTTGATACACCCGGAGGGCCGCTGAAGAACGCATTCTGCACCACCATCTCATCTACCACTACTGCGGCTTCGCTGGCATCACCACCTCTTACAAACATACCATTGTCGGCACCCGCCTTTTGTGTTCCGGGCAGCATCTCCATGGCTTTTATCACATCCGCGCCGGCACCTGCAGTGGTCACAATATCCAGCGGCTTAAGCACCGTCTTGCTTTTGTCATTGGAGGCCTCGAAAGAACCCGCCGTGATCACGACATCGCTGAGGTTGTGCGCCTTGTTCGACTTCATGCGCAACACTATGCCACCCAGGTCGCCATTGATAACAATGGGCATTCCCGCATTCTCATGGCTGATCTCCGTAGCTATGATGGTCTGGTTTCCTTTCTCACCGGTAGTAAACACAAAAACACCACTGCTGTCTGTTGTGCCGCCATCTATGGTATTATCGAGATAGACGCTGGCTCCTCTTACGGGCCGCTCTTTTTCGTCTATTACGGTGCCGCTTATTTTGTATTGGGCGTATGATGATATTGAGCCAGAAAGCAAAACGATCATTGCGAACAATCGTGGAAGAAATTTGTACCTATCTATATTCATATATTCCTTAATTGTGGTGCAAAGCTATAATGTGTTCCCCTATTTGAAAACATATTTCGGCTAAATGGTAAACTATGTCGGTGAATGGTTAAAAACGAGCGGCGAAGCGTCTGTAGTAAAACAGAGACGGCTGCTCTGCAGCAGCCGTCTCTGTAAAGAACTATATCAGTTAGTTTGACGACTTGACAAGTTTCTCAGTCTTCACCATTTCTCCGGCACTGTTATACAACCTGATGTTGTAGATACCATCTGCCAGTTTCGATATGTTTATATCTGTGGCATTTGGCTGCTCTATCAGGTTTCTGCCGTCAATAGCGCTGATGATCACACGTACCGGTTCGCCGGCTTCCACATGTACTACATTCTGCGCAGGGTTCGGATAGATCCTCACCTCACCCTTAGCAACTGTTGGCACATATACACCACCTGTGTGTCCGGGATCAACCCAGCCGGTCAGCACATATACGTCTGAGATAGACTGACAACCATTTGTATCAGTTACCCCCACTTTGTAGTTGCCGTTTCCGGATGGTACAAGTTCAGCAGTTGTTGCCCCCGGTATGCTGGCCAGGTTCTTATACCATTGGTAGGTTACGTAGTAGGTCTGTACGTGCAGCTTAGAGCTGCTGTATGTCACTACAGGATTTGGCAGAGGGTTCTCCCAAACAGAAAGTGTAGTACTCAGTGCAGAACAGCTAGGAACGCTCACTACACAACTATAAGTGCCGGTCTTTGTAGCGCTATACGTGTTATTGGTTGCTCCTGTTATCGGCGATCCGCCTACAGACCATTGGTAGGTAGGTGTAACACCTGAAACAATAGTTGCTTTCAGCAGTGCACTACCTCCCCAGCAGAACGAGGCAGATGTCACCGGTGATATGATCGGCTGTGTGATCAGCACGGTCGTATCTTCCGGCGTGAATGCACTACAACCTGTCGCAGGGTCGGTTATCAAAGCCTTGAACCTTCCGCTGACTGCCACGAGGAGGTTAGACGCGGTAGATCCAAGCAGCGGCGATCCGTTCTTGTACCATTGATAGGTAGCCGTACCTCCCACTCCCGATATTGCAGACAGTGTGACCCCAAGCCCACCATAACAGAAGACAAGCGATCCGCTCTCAAGCAGATCTGTACCGGTCGGCAACGGATTGATCACAACAGCTATCGATCCGGAGCTCTTAGAGCAGCCGTACTTATTGGTTACAGTTACACTGTAGCTACCTGTTGCCTTTGCATAGAAGTCTGCGTTTGTAGCACCGGATACAGGGCCACCACCTACACGGAACCACTGGTATGTATTACCGGTTGCCGTATCAGTCGCCAGGTGCACACTATCCCCTACACACACAGATGCAGGACCGATAAGCTTTATCGTACCGGCAGGTAATGGATTGATCGTAACGGTCATAGCTGCCGATTTTGCCGAGCATCCGGTAGCATTTGTAATAACAACATCGTAAGTGCCGCTAACCGTAGGCGAATAAGTCACCGCTGTTGCACCGGATATCGGCACACCAGAGCTTTCCCATTGATAGCCGGTTGGTGCTGTACCCGACGCGGTCAGTGTTAATGCTGTACCCGAACAAACCACTCCCGATGAAGGAGAAGAACTCAACGACGCTGATGTTGGTATTATAGAAACCAGCATTGCCGGAGACATAGCCTGGCATCCTGTAGTTCCTGCCTTAACACGTACTTCGTAGCTGGTATTTACAGAAGGTGTTGCAATATAGGTAGCATTAGTAGCGCCCGGTATCAATGTAGGCCCGCCTGCAACAAACCATTGATATGACAGTAATGTACCTGTGGGTGCTGTAAGTGCCACAAATCCGCCAGGACATATATTGGTGTCACCCAATGGTGTTATAACTGCTGGTGGTAATGCCAGCACTGTAACTGTATACAGCGCATTACATCCCGTAGGCAATGTATAGTCTATAGAAGCAGTTCCGCCGCCTACACCTGTCACGTTACCACCAACATTAACGGTTGCAACGGATGTATTCAGGCTGGTCCATGCACCGCCGCCGGTAGCATTAGATAACGCAATACTTGATGCCACGCACACCTGGTTTGGCCCGGTTATCGCATTCGGGAACGGATTCACCGAGAATGTCTTGGTTGCCGCGCAACCGGTAGACGGATCTGTATAACTTATTGTTGTTGTTCCCAAAGCCACGGAAACAACAACACCGGTGCCGGAACCAATAGTAGCTATCGAAGTAGCAGTACTGCTCCAATCACCGCCGAGGGTAGCGTCACTCAGCGTGACACTGCCTCCCAGGCAAACACCGTTCGGGCCGAGGATCGGGCCAGGTAACGGATTCACTGTTACAGTGAACACGGCATAGCAGGTTGTTGGCAGGGTATACGTGATATTAGTAATACCTCCCGAGCCCTGACCGGTCACCACGCCGGTACCGTTAACGATGGCGATACTTGTAGACTGACTTGTCCATGCACCGCCACCCGACGCATCGGTGAGTGATATCTGTGAACCGGAGCATACAACACCGGTTGACGCAGTTGTGATCGAATTAGGCAATGGATTCACCGTGACTATCTGAGTAGCCGTACACCCAGTCCCCATTGTATAAGTAATGGTCGTTGTACCTGCCGAAACATTAGTGCTGATAATGGCATCATTGGGCGGCACAACAGTAATACTGATATTGGTATTGCTTGCGCTCCACGTACCTCCTGCTGTTGCATCCGTTAACGTTATCGTAGATCCGTCACAAACTCTGAATGGCGCACCGAGTATTGGCGTTATAGGATCCACGGTAACAACTGCAGTGGCATAGCAACCGCTACCCACGGTATAGGTTATTGTGGCCGTACCACCCCCCTGTCCGGTGACGACACCGGAACTGTTGACAACAGCAATACTCGTATTACTGCTGGCCCACGTACCACTACCTGTGGTATTACTGAGCGCAGTGGTGCTGCCCTGACAAACCGTCAACGTTCCCGTTATGGTCGATGGTAATGGTAATATAGTTACGGTCGTGATCGACTCACAGCCCTTAGCTGTGGTGTAGGTAATGGTCGCGGTTCCTGTTCCGTTGCCCGTGACGACGGTGGTATTACCTACCCCGGCACCAACAGAAGCGACAGAAGAATTGCTGGAACTCCACGTTCCTCCCGAAACGACATTTGACAATGTCAATGTCAATCCGTTACAGGTGCTTGTAGATCCTGTAATGGCCGAATTAGAATCTATGGTCATCACAGTTGTCGTATAACAACCGGTAACAGTGAATTTATACGTGATGGTAGATGTACCCCCAAGCACACCGGTGACTAAACCCGTACTTGACCCGACGGTGGCAATGGTCGTGGTGCTGCTCGTCCACGTTCCTCCCAGGTCCGGATCGCTTAGTGTCGTCGTTGTAAACGCACATATCTCCGTCGTCCCCGATATCGGTAATGGCACAGAATCCACCGTGACAAAGACGACATTGAAACATCCTATAGGCGGTGCCGTGTATGTTATGAAAGCACCCGGATAGGATACGCCGGTGACGACGCCACTTCCGGAAACGGTTGCATTCGTATTGCTGCTGCTCCAGGTACCACCTGATATCGAATTCGACAAAGTAGTGGTGAAGCCTTCACACACCTTCGTAGTACCGGTAATATTCGGTACCGCATATACTGTAAATGTGTGGCGTGCAAAACAGCCGGCAGGCGTGGTATAAGTAATAGAACAGCTACCGCCACTCATTCCGGTAACATCTCCTGTGGAATTTACTATAGCAATGGTTGTATTACTGGACGTCCACGTTCCACCAGAGGTAGATATCCCGCTCGATAATGTAACCGTGCTACCCAGGCATACTCTCCAGGGATAACCCCACAGACTGTCTATCGGGTTCACAGTAACTGTTGCCGTAGCATAACAGCCTGTACCTAATGTATAGGTAACCGTTGCCGTTCCACCAGGATTTGCGCCGGTAAGTACACCGGTACCTGAATTAATAGATGCTATCGACGTATTGCTGCTGCTCCAGGTACCAAATAAGGTCCCGTCGGACAATGTGATATTTGCACCTGCACAAACAGTAAATGTTGCACCTGTGATAGCCACAGGAACCGGGTTCACTGTGATCGCGGTGGTGACAAAACATCCTGTAGAGAATGTATCCTTAACCGTGACGACCCCGGTTGACAAACCGGTGAGCACACCGGTCACAGGGTCGATAGTACCGACCGCAGTTGGCAGGGCACTCCAGGTGCCTCCGGCTGCATAATCACTTAATGCCAGGGTCGAACCGACACAAATGGCTGTTGTCAGCCCTCTGATCGGACCCAATGTTCGCACAAACATCGGTTTGGATATCCGGCACCCTGTTGGTAATGTATATATTATGGAATCAATTCCGCCCACTGAGTCTGCAGTAAATGTTCCCCCTATGCTGATGGTACCGGTAGCTGTTGAATACACGGACCATGTGCCCGCAGGATCAAGGTCACTGTACAGAGCAGTCGATAAACCGCAAATAGTGTCAGCGCCGGTGATCGGCTTCGGAGTCGGATTAACTGTTGCCACCGTAGTCGCATAACATCCGGTTGGCATAATATAAGATATGGTAGTTGTACCCGCAGAGCCGGCGGTCATAAGGCCGGAAGAAGACCCGATAGTTGCAACACTGGTCGCGGTACTTGTCCAGGTGCCGCCACTCAATGCGCCACTCAGGGTAGAAGTAAAGCCCTGGCATATCGCTGTCGTGCCCGTTATCGGGCCCGGTAGCGGGTTCACGGTAAAGGTATAGGTTACATAACAGCCTGTCAGCAGTGTGTAACTAATATCGTCTGTTCCCACACTATTACCCGTCACAAGTCCCAGCGATGTAATAGACGCAACTACGCCTCCGCTCGAGGTGCTCCACGCGCCACCACCCGTGGCATCAGACAATGGTGTACTGAACCCAAGGCAAACCTGGTGAGCACCCGTGATAGGCGCCGGTAACGGATTCACGGTTATAGAGAAATACGATGCACAACCGGTACCTAAAGTATAGGTAATAGTTGTTGTGCCTCCGGCCACCCCGGTAACGATCCCGGATGATGAACCGATGGTCGCTATAGTCGTTGCGCCACTCGTCCAGGTTCCGCCGATATTAGGGTTGCTTAATGTGATCGTCGAGCCTTGACATACGGTATTAAGACCGGTGATCGGATCAAGTGGCGTAAACGTAACTGTAGTAGTAGCAACACAACCCAAAGCGGATGTATACGTAACCGTTCCGGTTCCTGCTGAAGTGCCCGTTATGGTAGCTGTACTGCCAGCTCCTGCCACTATGATACTTCCACTACCGGACCACAAGCCAATTCCTCCGTCCGTACTGTCTGTAAGTGACATAGACGCGGTATAACAGGCCACTTTAGTTCCATATATCGGGAAGTTACGAAATACAGTTATAGGCGCTGTAATATAACAGCCCGTTGGCAATGTATACGTAATAGTTGATGTACCAAACGCCATCGGTACTCCGCTGACATCTCCTGTAGATGGATTTATAATAGCAACAGAAGTGTTGCTGCTCGTCCAGGTACCGCCTGTATTTATATTACTTAGCGTGGTCACATCTCCGGCACAAACGGTACTACTGCCGATGATCGGCAGAGGCAGCGGATTCACGGTAAAGGTGACAGATGACGCACAGCCAGTGGCTGTAATAGTATAATATACATCTATGATGCCGCCAGAAACACCGGTGATATCTCCGGTTGTTGAATTGGCAGTAGCAATAAACGTGTTCGATGTGCTCCAGGTCCCACCTGCCGTTGCGTCACTTAGAGTTGTCGTGAACCCTACACAAACTACCGGGGTTCCTGTAATGATTGCCGGTAATGGATTCACGGTAACTGCATATGTAGTGATACATCCTGTTGGTAAGGTGTAGGTGATCGTCGTCGATCCCGCGTTCACACCTGTTACCTGGCCCGTACCGGGGTTGACGGTAGCCGCCAATGTATTGCTGCTTGTCCACGTACCGCTAAAAGAAGTCGTGCTCAACAATATATTTGAATTTTTACATACCGCATTTGGTCCCGAAATAGGATCTGGAAGCGGATCAACTGTAAATGACGCTGTTGCTATACATCCGGTCGCAGTAATTGTATATATGATACTGTCCACTCCGGCTACTACACCGGTAACAACCCCTGAAGCGTCGACAGTAGAAATAGTCGTATTAGAGCTGCTCCACGTACCTGCACTGGTAATATCGCTGAGCGGAGTTGTCAGACCCACACATACTTCGGGGGTGCCTGTTATGGGAGCCGGTAATGGATTCACAACCACAGTACCTGTTCTCAGACAACCGGTAGGTAATGTATATGTTACAGTACCGGTTCCTACTACTGTTCCCGAAAAGTCACCGGTTGACATATCCACCGATCCGGCGCCGGACAATGCCCATGTGCCACCTGCTATACTGTCGCTAAGTGGCGCGGTCAGCCCGAAGCAGACACTCGTAGACCCGGTAATAACTGCCGGTACGGGATTTACAGTTATTGTTGATGAATTTGCTGTACAAGGGCCTACATTATAGGTGATCGTCACAGTAGCTCCGCCGGTTGTCCCGGGGTAAACTCCTGTAACAACACCCGTTATCGGATCTACAGTAGCTACACCTGTATTGCTGCTCGACCAGGTTCCGCCGGGTACAGGGTCCGAAACTGTCAATGTCTGTCCGGCACATATCGTTGTAGCTGATGCCGTTACAACAGAAGCACGATTACAATCAGCCCAAATAGAAATAGTACCGTTCGTCGTCGAGTTACAACCACGTGTAGAAACTACGCTTATAGCAGAACCATTTGCGTAGTTAGATCCGCCACCGCCACCTGTGTACTGTCCGCCGCCACCACCATAGTATCCACCACCGCCGCCTCCGCCCGGAGAGCCAAGACCCGCATTACCACCATTGCCACCGCCAGCAGCTCCCGCACTTCCACCAAGACCGCCACAACTACTACAGCTACCGCCGGCACCAGGGCTTGTTGGCGTTCCACCGCCTCCACCTACGGGAGTTCCCAATGCACTACAGGATGCCATACCGTTTTCTCCGGTAAATGAACCGCCATCTCCACCACGCTCATAATGACCTGGGCTGGTACATGACGAAAGACCCGCACCGCCGCCGCCTGCAGCAACTAATATTCTGTTTGCTAATGCAGTTCCTCCAAGGCGTAGATCCGTTGCACCACCACCACCGCCGCCGGCAAACGATAATGTTATGTATTGACCTGCACCACCACCGTTAAATCCACCGGGAGAAACAGCTCCGGTAACACCATCTGTTCCCTTTCCGCCCACATATGCGTACAACACCTGGCCCGGCGTTACTGCGTAATAAGCTCGTAAACAGCCACCATAACCTGGTCTGTCTGGGTGGGTCAGAGGTGCTGAGTTGTTGCCTCCAAGTGCCCCTTTCATATCCACATATATGGTATCAATTCCATAAGGCACGGTAAATGTTTGTACGCTACCAGTATATGAAAATGTTGGTAATGATACATACCACGACGGTGCCTGAGCCAAAGAGCTCTGGGTTATTCCGATAAAAACACAAGACAAGAGGGTAAGGAACTTGTACATTTTTTTCATCTGTCAGAATTTTTAAGAGTATTCAAACAATCAGTATTTTCAATGCTTTCGGCTTGTCCTGGCATCGTCATAAGACACCAAAACATGGACACGAAAGCCCATTTTTTTTCAACAATTTTTCAACAATAAAGCCACACCTCATAAAGAACCTTCTTTATGCTTCAAAAACACCGTCTAAAGATAAGGTTAATTTTTATAACTTTTTATACACTTCCTTCGAAATTAATTAAGATATGCTTTTTTATTTTTATGTTTTATTAACTATGTGGTAATATTTTTTAATCCATAACTGCACCATTACTCCATAAAATAAACGAATAGGAACAATTTCAATATTATCTTCTGCATTTTGCCCCTCCGGAGGTGACAAGAGATGTCTTATTTCAGTTAATTTCACACCTTCAATTTTTCTACAATGAAATATCTGCACATTCCGTCTAAACTGTATGAACAGAACAGGCAACGATTCATAAAAAAGATGAAACCTAACTCGGTGGCCATTTTTCCGGCCAGCCCTGTTTTCCCGAAAAGCGGCGATGGCACCTACGGCTACAAACCTGATGCCGATGTGCTCTGGTTATCGGGTATCATACAGGAAAAAACAATTGTGATCCTTTACCCCGACAACCCCGATAAGAACATGCGCGAGGTGCTGATCCTGCTACGCCCGAATGAGCTGCTGGAAAAATGGGTGGGCCATAAACTCCGCAAGGATGAGGCAACGGCCATATCGGGTATAAAGAACGTACAGTGGCTGGATGGCTTTGATACCCTGATCCAGGTAATGATGAACAGCGCTGATACAGTATATCTGAATACCAATGAGCACAACCGCCTTGATACCGAGCTGTACCGTACAGACCTTGTGTTTGTACACGACCTCATGAAAAAGTACCCCGTGCACAACTACGACCGTGCGGCACGCATCATGAAGGAGCTGCGCTGCATCAAGACAAAGGAGGAAGTAGATGTAACAAAAGAAGCCATTGCCATCACCGCCAAGGCTTTTGACCGCGTGCTGAAGTTTGTGAAACCGGGCGTAATGGAATACGAGATAGAAGCGGAGATCACACATGAGTTCCTGAGAAACCGCGCTACCGGCCATGCCTATGGCTGCATCATTGCTTCCGGCGACCGGGCGCGCACGCTGCATTACGAAGAGAACAACCAGGAATGTAAGAGCGGCGAACTGTTGCTCATGGATTTCGGTGCGGAATATGGCAACTATAATGCCGATCTCACACGCACCATTCCGGTGAGCGGAAAGTTCACGAAGAGACAGGCAGAGGTATATAATGCCTGCCTCGCGGTGCACGATCATGGCAAAAAGATACTGAAGCCGGGAATACAGTTCCAGGATTATGTTAAGAGCATCAACCAGGAGATGGAGAAGCAGTTGCTGAAGATCGGCCTGATAACAAAGAACGATGTGAAGAACCAGGATCCCGACAATCCGGCTTTCCGCAAATATTTCTATCATGGTGTCACACACCACCTCGGCATTGTGGTACATGATGTGGGTTCTTATACAGATGTGGTACGCGAAGGGATGTTGTTCACGGTAGAGCCGGGCATCTATATAGAAGAAGAACAGATGGGTATCCGTATCGAGAATAATATTTGGGTGACAAGGAACGGCAATGTGGATCTTTTCAAAGGTATTCCTATTACCGTGCAGGAAATAGAGGCCGCAATGAAACGGAAATAACGATAGCTTATCATAATCACAAAGACCCGCGACATTTGCGGGTCTTTTTTGTAGGCGTGATCTCAGTTCAAACTGTCATACCTTACCTTTGTCGAAATATCCATGCTATGAAAAAAAGCATTTTAGTTTCCGCAATGCTGTTGTGTGTTTTCTCCGCAAGGTCCCAATTTTATACACGCATTGGCGTTAGTTACGCGTTCCCCCAGGCCGGTCAGACGTTAGATGCAACGGGACAACCATATTCCGGCAATATCAATTTCGCCACCTCCGGCCAAGCCGTGAAATTGAACGGGGCTTCTTTTGCCGCAGGTGGTTATCTCACACTTGCTGCCGGGTATATGTTCAATGACCATTTGGGCGTTCAGCTCGATGCGCATGCCGGAATAGCTCCCGCATTATATACAAGTGACTATGATAATGTGCTTATCAAAAAAACTCCTTTCAACATCAGGATCGAACAAAGTGCAAACATGCCTTTGCTGGCCATTCCATCTCTGATTGTTCAGTCCGGTGGGCCAGTATGGAACATCTATTCCCGCCTCGGTCTGGCGCTTCCGTTATTTACCGATATGACGCAGGATCAGATATTTTCAAATGCTCCCGGCACCGGCGCTCTGGTTGTTGATGATATCACGATCAACTTAAAAAATCGTTTCTCGGCAGGATTTTCGGCGGCTGCCGGGGTCAGTTATAAATTGAATGAACGTGTGCGGGTATTTGGCGAGGTTAACGTTCTGTCCTTATCTATTTATACTAAATCGTCTGAGATAGTAAGCCTGAAAGAGAACGGAAGCCCCCTCAGTCTTTCCTACATTTCTTCTCCGCTTGTCACCACTTATTCAAAAAATGCCGTTATCGATACTTCCGGTACTGTACAACCTGCTTATTCCATGCCATTCAGCAATGTTGGGTTTCATGTGGGTTTTTGTTACACCTTGTCCGATCGGTCCAGGTCTTCCGGCCGCAAAAGTGAACCAGTGAGAAAACCGGCGACCCGCAGACGGTAGTAGCATTACCTCGGGGCTGCTATGTCATCATACTCGGGATGTTCGCTCATGTACTTCTCCGCAAACGGGCAATAGGCGATCACTTTATAGTTGTGCGCACGCGCCTGGTCCAGCACATATTTCACCAGTTGTGATGCTATACCTTTCAGGCGCTGTTCTTTGGGCACTATGGTATGCATGATCACCATATTCCCCTTCAGCCACCTGTACTCCAGCACAGCAGGGTCTCCCCCGGCAAAATGTACCTCATACCGGAAAGCCCGTTTATTATTGATGATATCCATAGAATGTCTGCAGCAAATGTAAACCAACCTGGCACCAAATAAAAGAACTCTGCGGATACAGAGTTCTTTCAAACATATATTCGTTAGGGTATCAGCTTTTCCCTGCCTCTTTCTGGTGCTTGAGTACTTTGGCCTCTACAAAGAAAATGATCTCTTCCGCCATGTTCTTCGACTGATCGCCAACGCGCTCCAGCTTGCGTATGATGGAGAGTATATACAACGCGTCCTTCATTACGCTCATATCTTCTGTGATACACTCACTCACTTTATCTATAGCGTTTCTGTTGATGCGGTCCAGCACCTCATCCCGCTTGAATATACTGCGCGCCAGTATAGTATCTTCTTTCTCGAAGGCTATCCGGGTATCGGCAAGTATGCTTATGGAGTCATTGAACATTTGTATCAGCTCAGTACTGTCGAACAGGGAGTCGTCAAAGTCCTCAATAGATTCGATGATATACTTCGCAATGCCTTCAGCTATATCTCCTATACGCTCCAGGTTGTTATTTATTTTCAGCACCGCCAGCAGGAACCTCAGGTCCACGGCTACGGGGCAGTAAAGCGCGAATATGTTCTCGCAGTCGCGGTCCAGCTTCAGTTCAAATGCGTTCACACGTTTCTCCTTCAGCACCACTTCTCTCGCCAGGTCACGGTCAAAATGCAGCATAGCGGTTCTCGCCTTTTGCAACTGAGATTCCACAAGTGTCCACATGCTGGTCACTTCTGCCTTTACGGCCTGTATCTCATTTTCGAGCTGTGTCATAATTATTTAAAGATTATTGTTTTTCGGCAATTTAGCTAAATCTGCCGGTGATGTAATTTTGTGTACGTATATCAGATGGATTGGTGAACATCTGCTTGGTCTCTCCGTATTCTACCAGCTCACCCATATAAAAGAAGGCTGTCTTATCGCTTACACGCGCGGCCTGCTGCATATTATGGGTTACTATGATCAGCGTATAGTTCTTCTTCAGTTCATGGAACAGTTCTTCAACTGTCGATGTGGATATCGGGTCAAGTGCCGATGTGGGCTCATCGAAAAGCAATACTTCCGGCTCCATAGCTACCGCGCGCGCTATGCAAAGGCGCTGCTGTTGTCCGCCGGACAAGAATGTGCCCTTCTTCATCAGGGAGTCCTTTACCTCATTCCACAACGCTACTCTCGTCAATGAGTGTTCTACTATCTTGTCTTTTTCCGCCTTGGGCAGTTTTATGCCATTCAGTTTGTAGCCCGCTATCACGTTGTCGTAGATGCTCAGGTTCGGGAACGGGTTCGGTCGCTGAAACACCATGCCTATTTTCAGGCGCACGAAGATGGGGTGCATCTCCAGCACGTCTTCATTGTTCAGCATGATCTTCCCTTTGGCTGTTGCTCCCGGTATCAGCTCATGCATACGGTTGATACCCCGCAGGAATGTGGTCTTGCCGCAGCCCGACGGGCCCATCACCGCTATCACATTGTTTCGCGGTATCTCTATGTTCACATTCTTTACTACATGATTATCTCCGAAATAAGCATTGTAGTCAACCGCTTTTACAATTGTACTTTCCATTTTCTGGTTATCAGCTTGGTAAATATATTCAGTAATAACACCCATATCAGCAGGATGCAGGAGGCACCCCAGGCAAGATCATGCCAGTCGTTGTAAGGGCTTGTCGCGTAGTTAAATATCAGCAAGGGCAGGCTTTGCATGGGCTTGGTAATATTGGCGGAAAGGTATGGGTTGCCGAAAGCGGTAAACAATAAGGGCGCTGTTTCTCCGGTTATCCTCGCTACTGAGAGCATTACCCCGGAGAGTATGCCGCTGAATCCGCAAGGCAATATCACCTTAAGTATCACTCTGTGAAACGGCATGCCCAATGCAAAAGCCGCCTCTCTGAGCGAATCCGGTAAAAGCAGCAATGTCTCTTCGGTAGAGCGTACTACTATGGGCAGCATCATTATGGCCAGGGCCACACTGCCCGATATGGCAGAAAACCCTCCGAATGGTTTCACTAACCAGAAGTAAGCAACAATACCAATAACAATAGACGGTATGCCTTGCAATATGTCTATACACAGGCGGCTCCAGTAGGCCAGCTTGCTTTTCTTGTTCTCACTAAGATATATGCCGCAGAGTATGCCGAATGGTATGGCAATAACAGATGCCACAGCAATGATAATGATACTACCGAGCAACGCGTTGGCTATACCTCCGCCGCTTTCACCCACCGGCTTGGGCAGGTTGGTCAGGAAGTGCCAGTTGATCTTCGTGATACCGGCCTGTATGATGTAAACAAGTATGAATATCAGTGGCACTACACACGCAACGGCGAATAATATCGTCAGTGCCTGGAACGCCATACTTTTCCCTATTCTTACTTTTACGTGTGCGTCCATCTTAGTCTTTTGTTACTCCTTTTATCAATCTTTTACCGATCATATTAATGACCACCGTAACAACAAACAGCGCAAGGCCCAGCTCTATGAGCGCTGACAAATAAATAGGATGGTCTGCCTCTGTAAATTCATTCGCGATCACGCTGGCCATCGTATTGCCCGGGGCAAATATGCTGGTAGGTATCATGCTGGTATTACCGATCACCATGGTCACGGCCATTGTTTCTCCCAGTGCGCGTCCCAGGGATAGCATGATACCGGCGAACAACCCTGATCTGGTATAAGGAAGTATCACGCTCTTTATTACTCCCCATCTTGTAGCGCCCAGCGAATAAGCGGCTTCTTTCAGGTTCGATGGCACCATTTGTATCATAGATCGGCCCAGCGATGCTGCATAAGGCACTATCATCACAGCCAGTATCAGCGACGAGGTGAATATACCGAGGCCGATCGGGGCTACGCCTATTTTTGATTCAAAGGTGCGCACAATAGGCACCAGCACTGCCAGACCCCAGAAACCATAGATCACAGAGGGCACGGCGGCTATCAGCTCTACTGTGTTTTTCAGCAGGTTCGATACCCATCCCTTCGGATAATACTCTCCCAGGAAAAGGGCAACGGCGAAAGAAAAGGGAATGGAAATAAATAAAGCAAGGAACGATGTAAGCAGTGTTCCCAGTAAAAAAGGATATACCCCGAATATGTCGCGCACAGGATCCCATACCTTGCCGGTAAGATATCCCAGGCCCGACCCCTTGATGGACAGCACAGATTGTAACACGAGGGTAACGAATATACCGCCAACCAACGCCAGCGTAGCCCAACCCACACCCGTAAGCAGGCGCCTGAATACATTCTCGGCCTTGATATGGCGCTGCGATCGCTTTAGTCGTTTTGTCGTGCTCACTTTCTCCGGTGTTTTTCTAGTGCTAATTACCCGCCCGGAGGTTTCCGGACGGGTAATCATGTCTTTATCAACTTTCGGGGTCATGTTGTTCTTATCACTTCATTACTGCAATACCGGCTTACCATCATAGGTAACACTCTTCAACTGCGCGTCTGCTACTGCTACTGCGTTAGGTGACAGCGGCGCATAGTTCAGAGGAGCGCAATATTGCTGTCCTTCATGCACCATCCACTGTATCAGCTTCAGCATCTTTGCAGCATGGTCCGCAGAGCGGTTGTTATATTTCTGCTCTTTGTACACCAGTATCCATGTCAGGCCGGAGATAGGATAACCATCAGCAGCTTCTGTATTGGTCAGAGACACTTTCGCGTCGGCAGGGATATTGATGTTTGCCGCGGCAGTGATACTTGAAATGCTGGCAGCAATGAAATTGCCTGCCTTGTTCTGCATCTTCGCGTAAGACATGTTGTTCTGAATCGCGTAAGCCAGTTCCACATATCCGATAGCACCCGGTGTCTGCTTGATAGATCCAGCAACACCTTCGTTACCTTTTCCGCCAAGACCTACAGGCCAGTTAACCGAAGAACCCTTACCCACTTTACTTTCCCAGTCTGTGCTTACTTTGCTCAGGTAAGTAGTGAAGATGTTGGTAGTACCGCTTCCGTCAGAACGGTGTGCTACGAGAATGTCTGTAGCAGGCAGCTTGGCATTCTTGTTGATAGCGGCGATCTTCGGATCATTCCACTTCTTGATCTCACCCAGGAATATCTTAGCCAGCACATCCGGTGTCAGCATCAGTGTATCCTTCATATCGGGCAGGTTGTAGCTCAGTACTACCGCGCCTGCTGTTATAGGTATGTGTACGGCCGGTGCAGACAATGCAGAATCCTGCTTGCCATTCAGCGGAGCGTCAGATGCGCCGAAATCCACGGTCTTGCTGGTAAGCTGCTGTATGCCGCCACCGGAACCGATTGACTGGTAGTTGACTTTCAGTCCGTTTACCTTGTTATACTCGGCAAACATCTTGGAGTACAATGGGTTAGGGAATGTAGCGCCTGCGCCCAGTATGGTGTTGTCATCTCCGCCTTTTGTGCTGTCGGCGCCCGATGCAGTACCGGATCCGCCGCCACAGCTGGTCAGCATCATGCCGCCGCTGATGATAAGTGCAAGTGCAGTAAGTGCTAAACTTTTAACTGATTTCATATTTATTGTTTTTTGTGTGTTGTTTTATGTTTTTATTTATTTACCGTAGATATAATAGAATGTGAGGCGATATACAAGATCCGTGCCCACATGGTCGTTCTTAAGTCCTGTTGCGTTTGCGTTCAGTGTGTATGGCTCTGTGCCGGCTCCGCTCAGCGAACAAGAATAGGTGTTCATCCACACGTTCGGCATGATGTGTACATTCTTGATCGGTGTATAATCTATGCCGCCGGTCACAAAACGCTCCTTGGTTGTCGGGTCATACTGCGCGGTCAGCTCATTATACTTTACAGGCTTCATGGCTACGTCTCCCATCTCTGCGTCCAGCCTGGCGTTCGGGTTGAACATATCATAACGTGCAAAGAAGCCGAGCTTATCTTTATAGATACGTCCCTTCGCAAATACTGATGCACCCATTGCCTGTGTTGTGCGGTAGTAGGTCTTGCCATCCTTGCCGGTCAGTTGCAGGTCGCCCATCAGGGTAGCCTCATATACTTCTGCGCCTACCGTGAACTTAGGAACAGTATAGCCTACAAACAGCTTCGTCAGCATACGGTCGCGGTGATAGTGGTTGGCTACCTGCGGCACTACATCTGTCCATGTCAGCTTCTGGTAATCCTGGTAAAGGTCCACTACCAGTTTACGGTCCAGGAACTTAGCGAAGATATCTCCGTAGAATGCCTTAAATGCGTCATTCTCCGGCCTTGCGCTCTGTCCGTTGCCCACCATGGCTATGTAACCGAAATTACCCTTGCTGTCAAACGTTCCCTGCAATGCGGCACCAAAATCGAAAGAAGGTGTGCGGCGCACATCTATTGCTGTCCTTTCGATAGAGCGGTACGACCACAGTTCCTCAGATGTCTGGTTGTTCTTCCCTGTCTTGGCATAGCCCGGAGTGTTCATCTGTCCGAACACGAAGTCGGCATTCTTATAGATACCTTTCCAGCGAATGTTCGCCAGCTTCACATAAGGAGAGAACTTGTTGTTGGCCAGTACATCACCCGCGGCCTGTCCGAATACGCCTGCGGCGGTATTGTCTTCAGCAGCCAATAAGAATTCCGCAGAGAATTTCTTACTGATCGCGTAGTCATACCCGAGGTATATACGGCGCCATTGGAACATGTTCGTATTCGCCGGCACCTTGGTGTACTGGTCAGTACTACCTCTGCCGCCGCCGTTTATCGTATCGGCCTTAGCCTTATACGCATAATCTCCGAATGCATAACCCCATAATTTTCCGCTTGGTTTGAATTCAGCCGTGTCCGTCTGTGCGTTTGCAGCCTCTGCTACAATAAATAAAGAACTAGTCAGGCAGAGCCCGATTAATAAATTTTTCATTTGTGTATGTTTGTGTGTGTTTAATTGAATGCAAAGGACGGAAGTCAATGTTACCATCAGATTACGCCAATATTAACTTAATGTTAAGTTGTGGATGGTTTTTTAATTATATGTCCCGCCCATACTGCTTTTCAGGTGGTAATACTGTGTTAACATTATACTTCCTACCTTCATTTTTAATTTCCCGGCTATGACCAGTAAAGAGGACTCATTCATAGAAAGATATAATAACCTGAACGAACGCCAGAAGGAAGCTGTAGATACGATCTATGGCCCCGTAATGGTTATCGCAGGGCCGGGCACAGGCAAGACAGAAGTGTTGTCCATGCGTATCGCACGGCTGTTGCAAAGCGATGCGCAGGTGCAGCCGCATGAGATATTGTGCCTTACCTATACCGATGAAGCGACCAATGCTATGCGCCGCAGGCTGGTGCAGATCATTGGCCCTGCAGCCCATAAAGTGCACATATATACTTTCCACGCTTTTTGTAACAGTGTCATACAGAACAATGCTGAGTATTTCAGCAGGCGGGCCCTGCAGCCTATCAGCGACCTCGAGCGCACAGACCTGTTATATGAGCTTATCAATGAGCTGCCACAGGGCCACGCGCTCCGCAAGCTGAGCGGCAATATCTATTTCGACGTGGGAAAACTCAACCGCCTGTTCGATATGATGAAGCGGGAGCACATAACGCCCTCCATGATCTCTGATGCGATTGATGAATATACGCGTAGCTTGCCTGAGCGCGCGGAATACATCTACAAGGTGAACGGGAAAGGACACAAGAAGGGAGATGTGCGACAAAGGCTGGTTGATGAGGAGACAAAACGCATGGAAGACACCCGTGCCGCCGCCCTGCTCTACGATACCTACCAGCAAAAGATGCGCGATGCCGGGCGTTACGACTTCAATGATATGATCCTCTGGGTCATAGAGGTATTCAATGCGCAGCCGGCTTTGCTGCAAAGTTACCAGGAGCGTTTTCAGTTCATTCTGGTCGATGAGTTCCAGGATACCAACGGATCTCAGAATGAATTGCTCACGCTTCTTACCTCCTATTGGGATGATCCCAACATCTTTGTGGTGGGCGATGATGACCAGAGTATCTACGAATTCCAGGGCGCGCGTATCCGCAATATTGTTGACTTCTTTGAGCGGCACCGCGAAACCATCTCGGTCATTGTGCTTACAGACAATTACCGCTCCTCACAATTCATTCTCGATAAGGCCATGGCCACCATTCAGAACAATGAACGGCGGCTGATCAACCAATTACATCATTTACAGCTCAATAAAAATATCAAAGCGGCATCTGATAGATTCTCCGGTTCAGCGCACTTTGTAAAGCCTGTCATACGGTCGTACAAGAATAACCTCCAGGAAGAAGCAGATGTGGTCATGCAGATAGAGCGTATGTACCAGCAAGGTGTTCCTCTCGGGAATGTAGCTGTACTTTATGCCCAGCATAAGCAGGCCGATAATATAATAGCGCTCATGGAGCGTAAAGGCATTCCTTACAACATACGCCGCCCGGTCAATATACTGGAAGAGCACCTGGTGGGCCAGGTCCTTAATGTGCTTCACTATCTTGATGAGGAACGTAAAAAGACCTTCGAAGGGGAGTCTGTTCTGTTCGAGCTCATGCACGCGCCGTATTATGGCATAGAGCCCACAGACATAGCACAGCTTGCGTTGTTCATGCAAACCGGAAAAAAGGAACGCGGCCCGTTGAAATGGCGTACTCTTTTGTCCAATGCGCTCCTGGTGGAATCTATGGACCTGCGCTCTGCAAAGGCTATACACAGGCTTAGTAAGAATCTCGATGAGTGGGAAAAACAGCAATTGGTTTTGCCCTTACCACTACTTATAGAGAAGATAGTGCACGAAAGCGGCATTGTGGCGCATGTGCTCAAGACCGCCAATCATGTCTGGGACATGCAGGTGCTGCATACATTCTTTGAATTTGTCAAAGAGACCTACTCCCGCAATGCGAGGATCCGTCCGTCTGAGTTGCTGCAAATGATCTCACGTATGAATGACGAAGGGATATCTGTGCCGCTGCAGCGTGTGGTACAGCATGATAACGGAGTGCATTTTTATACAGCGCACAGCGCTAAGGGAAATGAGTTCGAACATGTTTTCCTCATTGGCTGTACCAAAAACTACTGGGAAGAGAAGCGGGGTGCCGGCAATCAGTACAAACTCCCCGATACCATCACCGCTACCACCGAAGACTCAGAAAAGACGTATAAAACAGAAGTGGCCCGTCGCCTGTTCTATGTGGCGATCACACGTGCCAAACAATATCTGCATGTGTCTTACGCGCTCAATGATAATGCGGGAAAACCCTTGCAGACATCGGTCTTCATTGATGAAATTTCATCACCCGACGAGCGCGAACTGCAAAATGTGGATCCGGAAGATATTGTACGGCATATTGAATGGGCCTTGCAGCCTGTTCCCGAGGTGCGCATCCGCACCGCCAACGGCGAATGGATAGACCGCATGCTGCAACAGTTCATCATGAGCTATACGGCATTGTCTAAGTTCCTCAATTGTCCCCTGGCATTCTATTACGAAACAGTACTAAAAGTGCCGTTCCAGAAAAACGATGCGCTGGCATTCGGTAGCGCTGTTCACTATGCATTGGAAAAGATGTTCCGCGATATGAAGGAACACAACGGAGAATTCCCCGATAAAGAGCATGTACTCGGTGCCTTCAATGCTGCTTTGTATGCCGAATCTGCGAGCTTCTCCCCTGTCCAGTTCGAGAGAAGGATGGAACAGGGACATTCTTTATTATCTGATTACTACGATACCAACGTCGCCGGCTTTCATAAAAATGTAGAGATAGAGTTCAAGGTACAGCGCTACTACCTGGACGGTGTTCCTGTTACAGGTAAGATCGATAAGATCGAATTGCATGGTGATTCTGTAAAGGTGATCGACTACAAGACCGGCGACCCGGACAGATCTGCCAGCGCAGCTACAGCCCGCCCAAATGAAAAAGCTCCGCTTGGTGGCGACTACTGGCGACAGATGGTATTCTACAAACTACTCTTAGAGAATTATGAAGAGCGCCGCATGAAAGTATCCATCGGCACGTTTGACTTCCTGCAAAAGAACAAAGCTGGTGAGTATAAACAAGTGACCGTACCGGTATATGAAGAAGATGAGCACATAGTACGCGCACAAATGAAGGACGCTTATACCCGCATCATGAATCATGAGTTCGATCGTGGCTGCGGAGAAGAAGATTGCCATTGGTGCAACTTCGCTCGCCGATATGAGCTGATACGCCCCTCAAAAGATGATCTGGTTGAAATAGACGATCTGTAGATAATATACTCTTCTGTAAACGTTTTCTTGCTCGGGTATTAATTCTTGATCAGCAGAATAGACATGAATGAGTTTAGATTTAGGATAATAACGTTGCTGGTTTAATTATTTAATGCCCGCTCCTAAGCAGATTTTCTACATCCATCCGCTCATGCAGTATCCTTATTATCTCTATCTTATGGTCAACCTGCCTGTAAAAGATATAATGCGATTTTACTTTGACTACACGGTATCCTTCTCTTATCTCATGCATAGACCTTCCACTCTCAGGATCGGTACAGATGTAGTTTATTTCGTCAAATATCAGAATGTAGTACCTGTTTGCCTGTTCTAAGGACCATGTCTCCGCTGTATATGACCATATTTCATCAATGTCAGCGAGCGCCTTGTTGCTGATCACATAGGGTAGAGCCTTCATCAAATGCGCTCATTTAGCTTTTTTAAATAAGCAGCATGATCAAAATTTTCTACAAACCCGCTTTTTTCTCCTTCCTTCAAAGCATCATTTAAGTATTGCTTCTTATGCTCTTCTTCTTCCAATAGTCTTAATGCGGTCCTGATCACCTCGCTGGCAGAGCTATATTTTCCCGACGAGACCTCCTCAGATATGAATTTCTCAAAATGGTCGCCCAGTAGTACAGATGTATTGCGCCTCATGATATTCTTTTTTTCAAAGATACCAACATTTGGTATCTCCTCTAATTCCGGTAGTTTGGCCATAAATAAGCACCGTTTGTTCCGTTTTTTGGAAAATGTATCCGCTATACGGAAGAAATCAAGGTGTGCCATAATCCTATTTCATTGATTTTCAGTTGTTTATATCTCTGGCACATAATTCGCAATATACCTGTCAAACAACAAACAAAAACAAAACATTCTTAAACAACTCAAAAACAAAACAAAATGAAAAACATCGTAAAAGTTCTCGCCATCGCAGCCATCGCAGTTATCGCTTCTGACAAATCTTTCGCTCAGGCCTCTGCTACCGCTTCTGCTACCGCTACTATCATCACCCCCATCGCTATATCTAAATCTGTGGATATGAACTGGTATCGCTGTATCCGGTTCTACTTCAGGTACCGTTATCCTCTCTACCTCAGGCACCCGTACTACCGGCGGTTCCGGTGGTGTTACACTCCCTGCTACTACAGGTACTGTTGCCGCTGCTGAATTCGCAGTATCAGGTGAGCCCGGCTACACTTACGCTATCACACTGCCTACAAGCGCTACACTGACTGACGGTAGCTCACACACAATGAGCGTAGGTTCTTTCACAAGCAACCCGTCTTCTACAGGTACTTTGAGCTCCGGTGGTACACAGACTCTCTATGTAGGTGCTACACTTAGTGTTGCTGCTGCACAGGCTGCAGGTACTTACACCAACTCTACCGCTGTACCGGTAACTGTTAACTATAACTAATCTGACATCAAATAACTGATCATATCCGGGCAACTGTTTCTCTACCTTGTTTTTGAGACAGTTGCTCCGGCCTTTAAAAAGAAAATAACCGCTAAGTATAAAGAAATTTAAGACGTTTTGTTTTTGAGCGGAACGTTGACAAGATACACCTGAGCGAGTACAGATATTTTATTAATGTTCCAGAAGCTGCCGGTTTCGCCCGGCAGCTTTTTTGCATATTGACCCTGATTATCACTATGGTATAAATACCCATTTTCCGAAAATATGCTCCGTTTTAGTCAGAGTTATTTAATTTAGTGTCTGTGAGAATAAATTTTGATGATATAATAGACTCAGACAGAACTACCTACGTGCTTATAGGGGTCATACTGTTTGTCGTCATCCTGGGTGGACTGGGTATCATTTTCACCTGATTGTCATTTTCCCGTTTGTATAAACCACTTTTTCCCGTTTACACAAATGCATCTCTCTTAGCCTTTGTTCCTTTGCAGCCAAATTCAATTTTTGGCTCACATGTATAAAAAAATATTTACGCTTTCCTTTGGCTTGCTTGCTTTAAATATGGCAAAAGCGCAAAGGATACAGCCGGTACAGATGCCGGCACAGGTATTGATCGCAAACACCGGAGAAGACTCCCTGAACTCATATGGCGCCGGGCAGGCTAAGACGGTGATATCCGGTTATGGTGAGGTGATGTACCAGCACGATTTTTATAATAAGGAATCTCTTGTAGATCTGAAACGTGCTGTATTGTTTGTTGGTCACAAATTCACATCGCGCATTGCGCTTTTCACCGAACTGGAAATTGAAGATGCAAAAGTGGAGCCGGGTGGCCCTACAGGGGAAGTTTCCATGGAACAGGTGTACCTGAAGTTTGCGCTCAATCCACGCCAGTATATCGTAGCGGGTATGTTCCTGCCGCGTATCGGCATCGTCAATGAGAACCACCTGCCTATCAACTATAATGGTGTAGAGCGTCCCATGGTAGAACAATTGGTGATCCCTACCACATGGAGAGAAATAGGTGTAGGTTTCTACGGACAAACAACAGCCGTGCCATTCACTTATAGTATCGCACTGGTAAACGGCCTCAACAATGCTGGCTTCGAACATGGCACAGGTATTGAGGGTGGTCGTGCAGAAGGACAAATGGGCGGTGCCAATAATGTTGCCTTGACAGCGGCGGTGCAGTATTTCGCCGGCAACTGGAAGTTCCAGGCATCGGGCTACATGGGCGGCACAACAACACTTGCTCCGCGCCAGGCAGATACATTGCAACTGGAGTCCGGCTTCTTTGGATCTCCGTTATTCCTTGCCGAGGCGGATGTACAATATGCCAACAAAGGATTCATGTTCAAGGCCCTGGGTTGTAATATCTCCCTGCCAAAGGCGGAAAGCATCAACACAGCATACGGACAAAATATTCCGGAGCAGATCTACGGCGCTTATGCAGAGCTGGGTTACAACCTCTTCGAATTGTCTAAGGCTGATAAATGGAAGAGCAAGCAGTTGAATCTGTTTGCCCGCTATGAGCTGCTCGACCTGAACGCAAAGATCCCGGTGAATGGTGTAATTGATGGCACATTGCAGCAGTCGCATGTTGTTGCCGGACTTGGTTTCTTCCCCATACCGCATGTATGTGTGAAAGCGGATGTTCGCCTGCTGAACACAGGCGCGGAGAATCCTGCGCTTATCCTCAACCCGAATCCCAACGCCTTGCCTTACAGCAGAAACAATACATTCCTCAACATCGCACTCGGATATTCATTCTAATGAACAGGAAAGACTTCATCAAAGGTTCTTGTGGTGTCTGCATCGCGCTTAGCTCCGGCTTTGTGCTCAGCGCCATTATGTCATCATGCAAGACGCCGCTTGGTGTTGTCAAAACATCGGCAAAAGACAACATTATACAGATACCCCTCACCGAATTTGAACAAGCGGATTATAAGCTGGTGCGTGTCAGCAATTATGACTTCGACCTCGCGGTCCGCAAAAATCCCGATGGCTCATTCCTTACACTTGTATTGGAGTGTACCCATGCGGGTCAGCCCCTGACCAGAACAGGTAATACTTATTACTGCACACTTCATGGCAGCCAGTTCAGCCAGGAAGGCAAGCTCTTAAAAGGGCCCGCGGAAAGAGACCTGAAAAAATTAACCACGAAAACCGTCAAAGACCATTTATCCATCTATCTGATCTGAACCAACATGAAAAAGACATCCATACTTTTCTTTACCGCCACTATCCTCCTCTCTGCAAGCTGTCATAAGCCAAAGACGACAACTACTACAGCAGCCGTTTCAGAAACCCAGATCACTTCTGACTTCGTGAGCAAGATCGCGCTGCCACAGTACCAGGACCTGCAGACTAAGGCGGCAACACTCAACACAGCCATCAACAACCTGAACACTTCTGCTACTGATGCAGATCTTACTGCCGCGCGCGAGGCCTGGCGCGATATGCGCGCAACATGGGAGCAATGCGAAGGCTTCCTGCTGGGGCCCGTAGAAGATGATAACTACGACCCGAACATGGACACATGGCCTGTTGATTACCTACAGCTCGATTCTTTCATTTACAGCAGCAGCTCTTTTGATGCGGCTACGATACAAAACCTCAGTCAATCTCTGCGGGGCTTCCACCCTATCGAGTTCATCCTGTGGGGTAAGAACGGAAATGCAACAGCGGCATCGATCACCGCAAAACAAAAGCAGTACATGGTTGGCCTGTCCAAGGACCTGCTGGCAAGCGCTACTGCCCTGAACAACAGTTGGGCAGTCACCGGCGGCAACTTCCAGGCGCAAGTATTGAATGCGGGAACAGGTTCTGCGCGTTTTGCTACAAAGCAGGAATTGTTCATTGCTATTCTCTCTGCTATGTCAGGTATTTGCGAAGAAGTGGCCGGTGGCAAGATCGCCGAACCTTTCAATACATCCGATTCAACAAAGACAGAGTCACCATTCTCACATAATTCCATAACAGATTTCACCAACAACATCATTGGCTCCCGCAATGTCTATACATGCACTTACGGCAATGTATCCGGGCAGTCTTTGAGTGCACTGGTGGCCGGTAAGAATATATCTCTCGACAACAAGATAAGAAGTCAGTACACAACGGCTATCAATGCCCTCGGTAATGTCACTGTCAGTTTTGAAACGGCTGTCATCACTCAGCGTACCCAGTTACAGAATGCTATGGATGCGATATCATCACTTCAGGAAACACTGGACGGTGAACTGAAGGTCTTCATCATGACCAACGTTAAAGACTGATTAATGAAAAAGTTTACCACGCTGGCGGGCTGTTTACTGCTGGCTGCCTGCTGTATGATGTGCCGCAAGGCCGACCCCTCAGCACTCAATAATGAAGATAACTTTGACCCGCGCCTTTCCGGAGGCGCGGCTACTTTCTTTGATGTCACCTCCGGCTCCTTTGGCCAGCCAATACCGGGCCTGTCTGAGCAGGACGAACATATGCACGAGGTGGGCGACCAGCTTTTTGAACAGTCATTCGTAGCCGCACCGGCACCTCGCTTCGGCGGGCTCGGCCCGGCATTCAATAATGTATCCTGTGCCAACTGCCACCACAATGATGGTTTTGGTGTGCCCAGCTTTGGCGCACTCGGCTCTTCGCTGCTCATGCGTATCAGCATTCCGGGAACCGATGAGCATGGCGGGCCTAATGCCGCACCCGGCTTTGGCGGGCAACTGCAGAACATGGCGCTGCTCGGCGTGAAGCCCGAAGTGCATGTTGATCTGTCTTATGCAGAAGTGCCATTCATATTCCCCGACGGCGAAACGGTATCTCTGCGCCAGCCCACTTACACACTATCAGATCCTTATATACCACTGCCTGCGGGCTATATGACCTCTCCGCGTCTCGGCCCTCCGGTATTTGGCCTGGGGCTGCTGGAAAACATCCCCGAATCAACCATCCGCTCTTTCGAAGATCCGATGGATGCCAACGGCGATGGCATCAGGGGACACGCCAACAATGTGTATGATCCGTTTACCCATAAGATGGAACTCGGCCGTTTCGGCATGAAGTCAAACACTTCTACTCTTAAGGTTCAGGTGGCCACCGCTTTTCAGCAGGACATGGGTCTTACCAGTTATGTACAGCCGCTTGAAGCTGTGCATGGCCAGGCCCAGGCTATCGGCCTTCCGGCATCTTCCCTTCCCGATCTTGCTGATACCATGATAGACGCGACCACTTTCTATGTACGCACATTATCCGTTCCGGCAAGAAGGAATGTGAATGACCCTGTAGTTAAAAAAGGAGAAGCGATCTTCAAACAACTGAACTGCTCGGGATGCCATATACCCACTATGTACACAGGGGTTGATGTGAACCTTTCCGCACTCAGCCACCAGCGCATACATCCTTACACAGACCTCCTCGTTCACGACATGGGCCCCGGCCTTGCCGATGGCCGTCCGGACTACCAGGCTTCGGGCGCCGAATGGCGCACAGCCCCCTTGTGGGGCATCGGCCTTTTCGTAAAGACAAACGGAGTACCTTATTACCTGCACGACGGCCGTGCCCGTACTATTACTGAGGCCATACTATGGCACGATGGAGAAAGCAAGAACAGCAAGGATAAATTCGTAGCGCTCTCCAAAACAGACCGCACGGCACTTATCTCCTTCCTGCAATCATTATAAACGGCAGAAGGTCGCCCCTCTTTAAAAGCAAACGTCCCGGCATAAACCGTGACGTTTGCTTTATCATTTGATATGAAGTTTATTTTCTGCGCTCGTCGTTAAGAACGGCTTCTGTATATCTTTCATTAGCAATGAACTCCAGGCGGCGAACTTCCGCGTCCACTACATGCGCATCACTGTGCTCACGAACAGGAGCATCAAACGAACGGAGCGTCCTGTCAGGACAATCATCTACTGTGTCATGATCCCTGCGGTCAGCGTCCATGTCATATCCGGTGCTGTCGTCAAGCGGTCCGCGATAGCTATAGTGCCTTACGCCTCCGCGCTTATACAGTGGCACATATCCGCCAACATACATGTTGAAACCGTATTGGTTCTTGGCAAACAGCGCCAGCATGTCTGTGCTGCCCACATAGAAGCCCATGATACGAGCGCCCACGCCCACCTTCATGCTCTGAGACAGCATGCTGTAACTAACAGGCAATGCCAGGGAGAACAACTTCCTGTCATAACGTGGTGTCAGTGTTACCGTGCCATAATAAGAGTTACCAAAGTTGTTGCGGTTGGCAATGTTGCCGATGAAAGTAGCATTTACGTAGATATCCTTGATCACATTATAGTCTGCGCCAAGCACGAGGGCTGTAGGCATATATACTTTGGTGTTGCGTGCCAGGGTATCCGCTTTGAAACCCTGCTTCTTGGCATATGTGCGGAAAGTTTCAAAGTCGTGTACATTATCATTCAGGCCCTTGCCGGTCACGTAGCCGTTTCCGGATACATTGGCATTGAAGTTCACATTGCTGCTGTAGTTGATATGGCCCAGGTCGGTTACAGATGCCGATACGCGCAACCTGTAACGGCTATCGCCGTCCACATGTTTTACATGAGCATCGGGGTAAGGCATATAGTCGTAGATGACACCGAGGTCTGCACCCCAGCCCGATCCGTCTGCACCACCAAAGAACTTGCTCAGCAAGCTGCCGCTGGAGAAACCATTCAGAACAGCGTTCCTGTTGCTCAGTACATTGCTCGCAAACTCTATATCCGATTGGGTCACGAAGAGAGAATCATAACCCGCGCGGTAGTGCGCATCAAGATTGTTGCCCTTCAGGCCTACATAGGCTATGCCACCCAGGTAGCGCGCTGTGATACCCGCTCTTATTTTGTGTTCACCTTCGTCCACCAGCAATGCCGCATAAGATATGCCTACCTGGCTCCACAGGTGCGCTGTGTAGTTGAAGTTCTTCGAGGTGAGGTCCAGGTTGCCGTTAGCATTGGTCTGATAAGTATAATACGGATCAGCTATCGTGCGAAACAATGACTGATCGAAATTGTTGAACTGGTTGAAACCACGTATGCCCGTGCTCAACGCCACACTGTGACGATGGTTGATATTATACATGATGCCCGGCCCGCGCATTTCCACATAAGGCGCCATGAGGCTGAATGTATTTCTGCTGGAATAACTGAATACATCATTGGCGCTGATCTGGTCTTTGCTCAGTGCGCCAAACAAACCACCTGTGGTGGATATCTTTCCAAGGTTGTTCTCCAATCCGGCGTTAGTGGAGAAAATTTCCACTACTAATTTTTCACGGCTGTTGGCAATGCTTGCCGGGTTGAGGGTAAGGCCATTCATACCGCTCCAGTCACTGGTGGCTATTCCAAGGTTCTTCTGTGCGAATACGGCAGACGAACATAAGGTCGCTGCTGTTGCGGCGTATAGAAATTTCTTCATCTATAAATTTTTTTACAGGGCTTCGCCTGTTTGCAAGCAACTAAAGTAATACGTTTAGTTGAAATATTTAAATGTATGTGCAAATGTTTTATTTGATGGCCTTTATTTATTTTTTTAATTATATGGCAATCGACACGTGTATGATTATTTGCTGTGTTGCGTCACACATTCAGCTTGCGCTTATAAATCTGTATCACATTCTCCAGTCCGTAGTAGATGGCATCGCTGATGAGGGCGTGGCCTATAGATACTTCTAACAGGTTAGGAATGGAACGACTAAAGAATTGCAGGTTGTCCATATCCAGGTCATGGCCGGCATTGAGGCCCAGGTTATGTCGGGCGGCTACTTGGGCTGCAGCTACATAGTCACGTATGGCCGCGTCTCGGTCTTTGTGATAGTTTTTTGCGTAGTCCTCGGTATAAAGCTCTACCCGGTCGGTGCCGGTATCTGCGGCGGCGGCTACTATACTTTCTACAGGGTCTGTGAAGATAGATACGCGTATACCGGCTTTCTTAAACACACCGATAATATCTATAAGGTATTGCTGCTCCTTCACTGTATCCCATCCATGATTGGACGTGAGCTGCCCTGGAGTGTCCGGCACCAACGTCACCTGCGCGGGCCTTACCTCCAGCACCAGGCTTACGAACTTATCTTCCAGCGGATTACCCTCAATATTGAACTCTGCCTCGCCCGTCATGATCTTGCTGATGTCGCGCACATCTGCATAGCGTATGTGCCGCTCATCGGGGCGCGGGTGAACGGTGATACCGTCCGCGCCAAATCTCAGGCAGTCCTTTGCCGCCTTCAGCACATCGGGATTATTGCCGCCCCGGCTGTTGCGCAGCGTGGCTATCTTATTAATGTTCACCGAGAGTTTTGCCATAGGTCAAAAGTAATCATTCCGCCCCACTCAGCCCTGAACGTGATCAATGCAACCAACCATATTAACGTTGCGACCTTAGGGGTTGAATTTCTTTAGTACGTTTGTGATACATGAACCGGCTACTGCTCATAGCGCTTTCTTTACTATCGCTCTCGTGGGCGGTCAGCTCTTGCAGCACCGGCACACACCGCGACGGGCGGCAGGTGTTTCACATCAACCTCGCCAGTGGCTACCTCGAATCCATAGACCCCGCCTTTGCCAAGTACCAGTACATGATATGGATAGACCATATGGTGTACAACACTCTCGTGGAGACAGACGAAAACATGCACACCGTTCCATCACTCGCTAAAAGCTGGGAGGTGTCAACGGACGGACTGACCTGGACTTTTCACCTGCATGGCAATGTCCATTTCCACGACAACCCGCTGTTCCCCGGTGGCAAGGGCCGACTCATGACCGCCGCTGATGTGGCCTACACCTTCTACCGCCTTATTGATCCGAGGATCGCCTCATCAGGCGCATGGATATTCAACGGCCGTGTGTCGGCAAAAGACCCCTTCGTTGCTATTGATGATACCACACTGCAGATACACCTCGAAAAACCATTTCGCCCGCTGCCGGAGATACTCACCAATATGTACTGCGGCATAGTGCCTCACGAGGTGGCCGACCATTGGGGCAAAGACTTCCGAAACCATCCTTGCGGCACAGGGCCCTTTCAGTTGGGCAACTGGGACGAAGGCAATGCCCTGAACTTGATCAGGAACCCGCACTACTGGGAGCGCGACACCAGCGGCACACCACTTCCCTACCTCGATGCCGTGCAGGTATCTTTTGTGGACAGCAAAGCTTCTGAGTTCCTCCTGTTCATGCAGGGCAAAGTGGACTTTGTGAATGGCATAGACGGTTCCTTCAAAGACCTCATCTTTCTGAAAGACGGCACACTGCGCAAAGAATACCGCAACAAGTTCCGCCTGGGCAGGGGCACCTATCTCAATACCGAATACATCGGCTTCCTGTGCGATACATCTCTGCCCCTGATGCGCGATGAGCCCACCGCCAACCCACTCATACGCCGCGCCATGAACTACGCCATCAACCGCAGGAAGATCATCACCTACTTCAAGAACGGACAAGGCACACAGGCTACTCATGGCTTCATTCCTGCAGGCATGCCCGGATACGACAGTGCCGCCGGATATGGTTACGACTACGACCCGGCCAAAGCCCGTGCACTGCTGGCACAGGCAGGATATCCCGATGGTCGCGGACTGAAGCCTGTAAGGATACTGGCACAAGACAATTATGTGGATATTGTGAACTTCATCACCACACAACTCCACGATGCAGGCATACCCGCAACCATTGAAGTGATACAGCCCAACATACTCAAGCAACAGATGAGCCGCTCACAGGCTGTGGTATTTCGCGGTGGCTGGTTTGCCGACTATCCTGATGCCGAATCTTTTCTTGTTGCCTTCTGCAGCCGCTTCCCTGCGCCACCCAATTACACCCGGTTCAGCAACCCGCTTTTTGATAAATGGTATGACGATTGTCTCAATATGCCCGACACACAACGGTGGCATACCTACCACCGCATGGACAGTCTCGTGATGAGCTATGCGCCCGTCATGCCGCTGTACTATGATGAGCGCATGCACTTCCTGCAAAACAACATCTCCGGCTTCCGCTCCAACGCCATGAACCTCATTGATGTGAAAATGGTGAAGAAGAAATAGATGCCTGTGTGATCAAAACTATCCGTGATACACCCGCGAAGCAATGATGCGGCCATCCTTTATCTCTAATGCTTCTGCTACGAGCATATCGGGTTCATCACCCACACTGCGTATATACTCCATGAATACGCGGTCGTTGTTTGCAGTAAGCGTAGTGGGCCTGTAACGCAGGCCGGGCAAGCGTTGGAATGAATCTTTCCACCAGGCCCGTAATGCATCTTTGCCTATAACCAGTCCGTTGGTTTCGGGCAGGCGTACCTTCAGCTTGGGGCTATAGTGTTGCGCGTTATCATCATACAACGACAACAATCTTTCCAGATCATGTGCATTGAATGCGTCAAACCATTGCTGCGCTATAGATTCATTTTGTGACTGCATAAAATGGATTGTTCCACATGGAAAACTCAGTTCATCTTGGCAGGAACGAGCAACTGGAACTCAGGAATATTTACAGTGAGTTTCTTCTTGTTAAAAAGATTTTCCACCAGGTAGGTGCCATACATCTTGCCGATGTCACTCATCAGGTTCACCGCAGATGTATATTGGTAGCTGTTGCCCGGCGTTATCACCGGCTGCTGTCCTACTACGCCTTCGCCTTCTACTTCGCGGTGAGTGCCATTGCTATCTATTATGTGCCAGTGGCGGCTCAGTAGTTTTACCGGGTAGATAGTGAGATTCTCTATGGTAATACGGTACGCGAATAAATATTCTGACCTAAGGGGATTAGATTGATTGGGCTGATAAAAAGTTTCCACCATGATACTTACACCTTCCGTTACCTGTTGTACCATATTTATATCCGATTAGCGCCAAAGATATAGAAAAAACGTTTACTTACGGTCTTGTATCAGCTCTTTCACCAGGTCCATCGCCAGGTCGCGCTCAAAGCCTTTCTGCAGCAGGTAGCGATAGAGTTTTCCTTTGCGTGATGGTATGCTCCTGTCGCCCTTGATCTCTGTTGTTTTTTTAATTGCAAGTTTTCTTAATGTGTTGTCGTAGTCTTCAGGGTTTATCTCGGTCATCGCCTTTTTGATGCAGTAGTCAGATATTTTCCGCTGTTTCAGCTCCATTCTTATCTTTTCCCTGCCCCATTGCTTCATCCGGAATTTTCCACGGGCAAATGCTCGTGCAAAACGCTCTTCGTTGAGTACGTCTATTTCTATCAGTTTGGCTATCTGTTGCTCTACCTCCGGAGTGGTGCATCCCAGCTCATAGAGTTTATTTCGCACTTCTGTGTGGCAGCGTTCTTGGTATTTGCAGTAGCGAACGATAGCGACTTCAACGCTTTTATCTCCTTTGAAGGAAGCTTTTTTCTTTTCAAAGTCGGGGTCATTTCCACTATTGAGCATAATCTTTAGGCTTTTACTCCCATTGGGAGGGCATTGGGGTTACCTCCCCATATACACCATCAGTATCTGCACATCGCTTGGGTTCACTCCGCTGATACGGCTGGCCTGGCCCAAAGTGCGGGGTTTTATTTTGTTCAGTTTCTGGCGCGCTTCATTTGATATTGCACTAAGCTTATCATAATTAAAGCTTTCAGGTATCATCAGATCCTCCAGCGCCGACATCTTGGCTACCAGTTCCTGCTCTTTTTCTATATAGACGTCATACTTGGCCTGTATCTCCACCTGCTCTATCACCAGCGGATCCATCTCTCCAATCTCGCTTTTCAGAGCCGGAATGGCGTTTATCATTTCCTTCAATCCAATTCCCGGACGTAACAATAACTTTAGCGCCCTTGTTTTGTCCGTTATCGGGGTTGAACCACTATTTTCCAGGAATGTGTTTGCCATATCCTTGTCCATAGAGAAATCGGCAAGTTTCCGCTTTACTTCCGCCACTTTCTCCTTCTTTTCCTCCATTAAGGCCAGTCTTTCGTCCGATGCAAGGCCTATTTTATGTCCTAAACCTGTTAAACGGAGGTCTGCATTATCCTGGCGCAGTAATGTTCGGTACTCTGCCCTGCTGGTAAACATCCGGTATGGCTCATCTGTACCCTTGTTTATCAGGTCGTCTATCAATACTCCTATATAAGCCTCGCTGCGTTTCAGCACCACAGGCTCTTCTTCCTGCACAGCTCTTGCTGCATTTATTCCTGCCATCAATCCCTGGCAGGCGGCTTCTTCGTACCCGGTTGTGCCATTTATCTGTCCGGCAAAGAACAAATTCCTGATCAGTTTGGTCTCCAGAGTGAATTTTAGTTGTGTTGGTGGAAAATAATCGTATTCAATGGCATATCCAGGGCGGAAGAACTTACAATTCTCAAATCCCGGCACCATTCTCAGGGCTTTATATTGTACATCTTCGGGTAAAGAAGTGCTGAATCCGTTCACATAGATCTCCACCGTGTTCCATCCTTCCGGTTCTACGAACAACTGGTGGCGCTCTCTTTCTGCAAAACGGGTTATTTTATCCTCTATACTGGGGCAATATCTTGGTCCGGAGCCTTTTATCCTGCCCTGGTACATAGGAGATTGCTCAAATCCTGTCTTCAGGATGTCGTGTACCTCCTGGCTGGTATAGGTAACCCAGCAGCATCTTTGTGCTTCCGGCTTTATCTTCTCTATAGGCAGGTAAGAAAACCCCACAACTTCTTCATCTCCATTCTGTATTTCCATACGGGAATAGTCAAGACTCCTCCCATCTATGCGGGGCGGTGTGCCCGTTTTCAGCCTGTCGCTCTCAAATCCCAGCTCTACAAGCTGTTCGGTAATTCCTGTTGCACCCTTTTCTCCTATTCTGCCACCCCCAAATTGCTTCTCGCCTATATGAATTACACCATTAAGGAAGGTTCCATTGGTCAGCACTACTGCTTTTCCTCTTATTTCCTGTCCCATTCCGGTCACCACCCCTTGTATTGTTCCACGTGAAACAATCAACCCCTTCACCATATCCTGCCAGAAATCTACATTCGGGGTCGCTTCCAACATATCTCTCCAGGTGGCGGCAAATAACATTCGGTCATTTTGAGACCTCGGACTCCACATTCCGGGACCTTTAGATTTGTTCAGCATCCTGAACTGGATCATACTCTTGTCGCTCACAATGCCACTGTATCCCCCCAGCGCGTCTATCTCACGTACTATCTGGCCCTTGGCAATACCACCCATCGCCGGGTTACAGCTCATCTGTGCTATGGTCTGCATATTCATGGTCACCAGCAGCACCTTCGAGCCCATATTTGCAGCGGCAGCGGCAGCCTCACATCCGGCATGACCGGCACCAACAACTATAACGTCGTATTCAGGAAACATATGGGCGCAAAGATACGTTCAGTTTGTTCATATATGGTAAATGGTTTGCCATAAATATTTCAGAATACCATTAAACTATTTTAACAAAAAGAAGTCATAAAAATGGAAAGGAGATATTTGCTCTGTTGTTCCACGTGGAACACACGGAAAAAATATTTTCCGTCGTTAACAATTTTGTATAAAATATTCCGTTATTTTGTATTGCCCGACATGCGCTCCATAAACAAAATATTCTTCGGAACGTTAGCTATGGCTTATTTGGCCATCGGCTCAGCATGTGTTTACGGGCAAGGTCTTTTATTCGATAATCATTACAAGAAGCGCTTCACTATTGGCTTTCAGACCAGTCGTGAATATATTTTTACATCTTTCTCTCCGCGTACGGTGAAGATAAAGAGTGCTGTAGCTTCTACATTGATGGTAGAGCGCGCACTGAGCAAACATTTCAAAGCATCAGGAGGTATCAAGTATAGCGTAGTGCAAAATACAGCCAGCATCAGGGGGTTACAAACAAAGGGCGTTAATGCATATCGTCTTGCTGCGCCAATGTCTTTGCAATATTATTTCCTACCGGAAAACTCCAGGTTCAATTTCTATACAGGTGCCGGCGCTCAATTCAACTTTTTACTCGATAACGATGACAACACAGAATTCAGCAGTGCCCTGCATGCCGATCCTGTGAACGCAACCGGAACAAGGTATATCAGTGTTCTCTTCAAACAAGGAATGACCTTCCAGATCAATACTAAGATACAACTGAACCAGTCTCTCCATTTTATTCCGGGTAATGCAGAAAAAACTCTTGGGCTCGATTTCGGAGTTGATTACCGTATTCATTAATTTCTATTCTGTTTTTGATCCTTCTCTTTTATGTTTTCTGTGGGTAGATGATATCGCCACTTCCGGTATTTCAATAAAAATTTCCAGGAGTCAGGTTTAAATAACGGATTACCTAAACAACTGCTCAAGTTATTGGAAAGAATATCAAAACCAAGAGAAGTCGTTTCCTGTGGAACAAAAAAAATAGGCTACCAAATTGGTAGCCTATTTTCTGTGTATGTATTTTTCTATTACTTAACGATAACAAACTTCTTGTAGATACTGTTACCATCTGCATCTATCACCACATAGTAGTGACCTGCAGCCAGGTTAGCTGTATTAACGTGGTAAGTCTCGTTCAGAACGTTTGTATGAACTTCTTTGCTTACAAGTCTGGCCAGACCATCAATGATGGTGTAAGTAACCTTGTCGGCTTTCTTAGACAGATCAACGGAAACGTTTACATAGTTGCTAGCCGGGTTAGGAGAAACTGTAGCACCTATCATTGGTCTGTTCACATTGTTAACACCAGAGTGGTCAACCGGTGGAGGAGGAGTATATCCGTTTTCAACGATCATAGCTACTTGCGGAACAATACCTTTTGTCTGAGAATAGTTGAACGAATCTACAGAACCAATGAACATCGTTTGTGTGAATGGCATAGCACCATTGTTGCCTGTCCAGTCAGCCCAGAGATTGTCCTTTGTATCTGTGAACAGGTCCTGGTACTCAAGGTTAGCATTAGAAGTATGTGAGTTGAACATTCCGAATACGCGTGGGTAGAGGTTGCTTGCACCATCACAACCCATATAGTATCCTGCTGGGATCTCCATACCAATGTAGTACCACATATTATTTTCAAGAACTATACGTGTGTTCGACGCTGTATTTACAGAGTCAATGTTAATGATCGTCATATTCAGCTTTGCGCCTGATGTATCAACACCGGCAGTGTATGATTTTGTTCCTTTACCTACAAGAATCAATTCACCATTCTGAAGAATACCATCAGCCGGAGAGAAGCCACGGTCAGTAGAGCCATCTACCCATTTGAAAATATAACAGTCGTTGCTTCCTGCGTCAAGAGAGCTGCTCGTAGCAGAGCCGTTTGATAATGAATACTGCAACCTCGAAATGGCCGCACCACCATTCTTTACAAAATACATAGGACCAAACATAAATGATGCACCGTCAGTTCTGCCTTCATATAGTGAAGTATAAGGATAGTTATTGGTCATGTCGTAACGGCCTTTACAATAAACACTATCCGTAACCCAGAAAGAAGTTGTGGCTGTATTGTCACCGGCATAATCATCTGTTGTAGTTGAAGACAAAGTGTAAGTAAGGTCAAAACGGCCGGTCCCGGAAGTTGTAACGTCATAAACATTTGTTGCTGATGATAATGTATCAAACATAGCCCAAATTGAATCTGTGGCCGGGAAGCTGGTTAAAGCTACAGAAGAGGTATGCACTGTTGATGGAGTGCCGGTACCGCCCGCTGAAAACTCTAATTTTGAATTAAGCACTATATTCGGCATTGTAGAAGAACCGAAGTTAGCAATGAAAGCACCATCAACTTGCTTATACGCGGTTGGGGAACCAGAACCTGTAAGCTGATCTTTTGGTATAGCGTAGTTATGGAATGAAGATAATCCACCACCTATGAAACCAAGATCATTTGTGAGGTTTTGTCCCCATGGTGTAATAGACATCTTAACACCGGTACTTCCACCCCCGCGGTATTGTGCATCAATTGCATCACCATCCAGCTTAGATATCATGAATACTGGAATTCCAACAGTGCTGCCAACAGCTCCTGCCCCCATTCCTACCGGACCGCCAGGCTGGTTATTAATGATAACACAAGCAATAGCTCCTGCCGTCTGACATTTCTTTGCTTTATCACCGAATTCTATACCACCACCACGATATACAACTCCTATCTTACCAGTCATTGAACCGGTAGCAAGAGGACCAGTACATAATGAGTCAGTTGGAATTACAATATCAACATTAATGATAGGCGCTGTAACTACAGTACCCCATACACCCGAGCCACCACTACCGTCGTTCGCAGTAGTATACTGCTTTTCTCCGATGATTGGTGAACCAGTTGGAGCAGTGGCAGCAAGACGTACGCCTACATAATCTTTGTACCAATTGCTTTTAGTAAGAGTAGTACCACCACCTAATGTGTGTGGACCATACGCGACAGCGTGAATCTGAGCCTCAGCACTTGCAGAGGCACCCAATAGGGCAGCGACAACAAGCCCCTTAAGAGTATTTATTCTTTTCATAAAAAAATAATATTTTGTATTTGCGGTTAAAGTTAAAATAGTTTATGTTCATAAACAAAAAATACTCCATAACAGGGGATACAAATTTTTAAAAACTTTTGTATTAGACTAGTCCTGATTCCCGGCTTATTTTCAGCATTCTTTCTATTGGTTTTTTAGCGGCCAGGCGAAGCTCTTCTTCCATAAAAATTTCAGGTTGCTCATATTTGAGGCACAAATACAATTTTTCCAGGGTATTTAGCTTCATATGCGGACAATCATTGCAGGCACAGGTATTATCAGGTGGCGCAGCAATGAATGTTTTACCGGGAGCGCCCTGTTGCATCTGATGTAATATTCCTGATTCTGTAGCCACTATAAACTCACTGGCGTCCGAACTCTGAGTGTATTTCAATAATTGGGTAGTAGAACCTATATAATCTGCTAAGCTAAGCACAGCATCCTCACATTCCGGATGTGCGATCAGTTTAGCTCCAGAGTGCCTGTTCTTTAGTTTTGCTATTTTCTCATAAGAGAATATTTCATGCACCATACAGGCGCCATTCCACAAAACCATATCCCTGCCTGTTTTTTTATTGATGTAGGCACCCAGGTTCCTATCGGGTGCAAATATGATCTTCTGACCTTTAGGTAAACTTTCCACTATCGCCTGGGCATTTGAAGAAGTGCAAATAATATCACTTAAAGCTTTAATGCCTGCTGAACAGTTTATGTATGAAATAACAATATGATCCGGATGTTTTTCCTTGAAAGCTTTAAATAAATGGGGGGGACAGCTATCACTCAGTGAGCAACCAGCCTTCAGGTCAGGTATCAGCACTTTTTTACCCGGATTCAGGATCTTGGCTGTCTCGGCCATAAAGTGTACACCGGCAAAAACTATTATGTCTGCATTTGTAGTAGCTGCATTTTGCGCCAATCCCAAGCTATCTCCTATGTAATCTGCAATATCCTGAATATCCGGCTCCTGGTAATAATGTGCCAATATCACGGCATTTTTCTCTTTCTTTAACTTACTGATCTCTGAAAATATGTCCATTGCGGGGTCTACCGGTATGTCATAAAATCCGTTCTTATTGATCTCTTCAAGATTGATAATCATATATTTATAATTTTTCCGTGCGATCCTGAATGGCAAATTCCTCACAAATCCACAACCTTAATAGAAACAACTAAAAAACTTTTAAAAAAAGGGTTATTACTATTATGAGTGGGGATATGGGGATAAAAAAAGTTATTCCTATTGCAAATTAGGAAGTTTTAGTTTGTCCACATATGACGGTGGTAATATTAACATAACAAATGCCCGCAAACCGCCTAACTAACATAAAAACTGTGGATTGTGAATAGAAAAGATAACCGGAAAATAACACCATCTTAATATCTGGGTTGATTGTGAAAATCTGTGGGTAAGTTCAAAGATCCGGCAAAAACACCTGATAAATAATTAGTTATTTCCAAAAGCATGAAAACAATACAGCCACAATTCATAGTTATCCACAACCAAAATCCGGTTTAAAAGAATATTAGATAAAATATATCAGCAAGCGAAATAGAAAGACCGGTTTTGCAAAAACAAGGATAAATTTTATATTTGAAAATATCAGCCAGAAACCTCTGATAATCTATATAAAATCTCATTTTTTCCCATAAATTTGCCGTCCTTAATATAAAACGTAATAAGACAATCCACCTGAAATGGCTGTTATACAAACAATAAGAAATAAGTATGGGAAGATCGCAGGCGGTGTGATCGCGGTAGCCCTTGTTGGCTTCATTGTGTCAGATGCCCGCAATGGTTCTCTCGGAAATTTATTCGGTGGCCGCGATGCCAGCGTCATGAAAATAAATGGCGAGAAAATAGACCCTAAAGATTATCAGACAAGAGTAAAGCAATACGAGACGCTTTATACTATGTTCAACAAAGGCCGCGCACTTTCTGATGCAGATCGCGCCCAGATGAATGAGGAAGTAGCGAAGATGGTTGTTTACGAAACTGTGGCCGGCGAACAATGCGATAAGCTCGGTATTCAGACCTCTGAAGAGGAAAAGAAAGAACTTATCTACGGAGTAAATGCTGACCCGCTGGTAAGACAATTCCAGATCGAAGGCAGGATGATATTCATGGACCAGCAAACGAAAGAGTTCAACCCGGCTATTGTAAAAGAATTGGAAAAAGAACTGGTGGAAATGCCACAGAAACTTGATCCTACAGGCAAGCTGAAAGAACAGTGGGAAGCAGTGAAAGCCTATGTGCTGCGCATGAACAGGATCAATAAGTTCAACGCGCTTGTTGGTGGCGGCGTTTATGCACCACTATATATGGTAAAGCGCGACCTCAACGATCAGAACGCAATGGCGTCTATCAGGTATGTAAAGGTTCCTTACTCTGCGATATCAGATGCTGATGTGAAGGTATCAGACGACGACCTGAAGGCATATATGCAAAAACACGCGGCTATCTACCATACAGACCAGGAAGTGCGTGGCATAGAGTATGTGTCTTTTGATATCAACCCGGCTTCAGCCGACTCTGCGAAAGCTCTCGACGCACTTGCTGAGATAAAAACAGATTTTGCCAACACGACTGAAAAAGACATGAAGACTTTTGTGAACAGCAAATCAGACGAGTCTAACTCTTATTTCGGGATCTACTTTAACAAGAACACATTTACATCCAAAGAAGCAGACACTATCCTTAGCCTGCCTGTGGGCACTATATATGGACCATACTATGAGAATGGCGCGTTCAGGCTGACAAAAGTAGTGGACAGGAAAACATTACCGGATTCTGTGAAAGTGCGCCACATATTGGTTAGGACCAAGGCCCAGGAAACAGAGATTTTGTCTGACACTGCTGCCAAGGCCAGGATAGATAGCGCAATTGCTGCTATCGAAGCTGGTGCAAAGTTCGACTCTATGGTTCAGATATATTCTGAAGATGGTGAAGAAAATAAGAAGAAAGGCGGAGAGTATACCTTTACACTTACCGACAAGGCGGGCCTTGCCAAAGAATTCGGAGACTTCGCTTTTGAAGGAAAAGTAGGCGAGAAGAAAAGAGTGAAAGTATCTAACGATAACTATTCCGGCTATCATTATATAGAGATACTGGAGCAAAAGAATGTAGCTTCGGCAACTCAGTTGGCAACTGTTGCCAAAGTGCTTGCTCCGAGCGACAGTACGGTTAACGCGATCTTCGGAAAGGCAAACGAATTTGCCGGAAAGAACCCTACTGCAAATGAGTTTGACGCGACGGTGAAAAAACAAGGTTATAATAAACGCATTGGCGATGGTATCAAGGCTACCAGCTTTATGATCACCGGCCTTGGCCCTTCGCGTGAAGTGGTTCGCTGGACATACGAACACAAAGTCGGCGACGTATCTCCAGTGTTCCAGATAGGCGAACAGCGCTATGTAGTTGCAAAACTTTCCTTCATACAGGAAAAGGGCCCTGTTGGTCTTACAGCAGCTAACCGTCCGCTTATAGAGCAGAAAGTGAGAGAAGAGAAGAAAGCAGACCTGATCATCAGCAAGATGAACGGATCCGGATCAGTAGACGCTATTGCTCAAAAGGCTAACCAGCAGGTTATGCAGGCCGATTCAGTTATGCTGTCAGGCACATATATACCAAACCTTGGCTACGAACCCAAGGTTGTAGGATACACCTTCTGTAGCAGCTTCCAGCCAAACACGCTGTCTCCGGGCATCAAGGGCCAGGGCGGTGTTTATTACATCACAGTGTTGAACCGTTCTGCTAATCCTGTTCCTGATCAGTTTGTTATGCAGATCGGTGGCAGACAGAGAGCAATGTCTGAGAACCAGGTAAGAAATGCTGTATCGCAAATGCTGCAGCAGGATGTGGCACGGAATGCAGAAGTGAAATATAACGTTGCCAACTTCTGATAACTACAAATATTTGATACTGAAAAGGAGGTTGTTTCGGCAACCTCCTTTTTTATGAAGGCCCGGTAAAAACACAAATTGGCAGTTTATTCAAAAACAATTTTGTAATTTGTAGAGGTATGAGTGAGCGCATTCTGACCCTTTTCGGAGAAGAGATAGTGCCGGAGCAACAAAAAGCGGCAAAAAAACCTCGTGCGCCTAAATCAAAAGAAGAAAAACAGGCAAAGAAGCAGGAAGCCCCAACGGAAAAGGATGAGGAACCGGTAGTTATAGAAGAGTCGATCGCTGAAGCCGCCCCGGATCCTGTGGTGCAGGTTGAAGAAAAGAAGGAGGAAACATTTGTATTGCCGGAAGATTGGAAGGGAGACAAGAAATACTATGCAATAGGTGAAGTGGCCGATCTTTTCAAAGTGAAAACATCGCACATCCGTTTCTGGACAAACGAATTCAAACTAAAAGTCCGCACTACCCGGAAGGGCGACAGGTTATATACCCCCGAGCAGATAAGAGAGCTGAAAGCGATTCACCACCTTGTGAAAGAAAGGGGTTTCAAGCTTTCCGGCGCCAAGGCTAAAATGAAAGCTCAGAATAACCGCGATGTGGAAACCATAGACCTGAAAAGATCGCTCCTGCAACTTAGGAACAAACTGCTCACCATCAGGAATCAACTTACTTAGTGCCTCTTAAGGACAGGACAAAAGGATATCTACGATGAAATTTTTTATCACGGCATTATTACTCACCATTTGCATGAACGCATCCGCACAAAGCGCGAGATTTGATACATCTACAGACGCGAAGAACGGGTCTGTCGTGTACAGGGGAAGAATTTCCTTCAGCGACCTGAAAGACGAAAAGACATTTACCTGGATGAAGACGGGATATGACGAATACAAGCCCGACGAAAAAGCAATAGACTATCTTAAGTACTATATGAGTGGCGTTTCCATGGTGGTGTTCATGGGAACGTGGTGCAGCGACTCGCAGGATATGATACCCCGGTTGGAAAAAGTAATAGACATGGCCGCGTTCCCGAAGGAACAGGTTGTTGTCTATGGTGTGGACAGGAGCAAGACCACAAAGAACGGCGAAGAGAAAAAATACAATATCACATTGGTACCCACAGTGATACTTTTTAAAGACAATACAGAAATAGGGCGTATCACGGAGACCGTGCAAAAAAGCGTGGAGGCCGACCTGGCGGGAATGATAAAACCCTGATTAAAAAGAAGCTTGAATTTATGGAATTACCGGAGCATTTATCCATTGATATGCTGCAGGATGCCGAGACCATTCAGTTGTCGGCAGCGGCGAAAGACCGAATCGAACACAACCGCGCGTATCTCGATGATATGCTGAAGCAGGGCGGCACACACTATGGTATCAATACCGGTTTTGGCTCTTTGTGCAACGTACGTATCAACGATCATGAACTGGCAGAACTACAGGAGAACCTCGTATGTTCACATGCCTGTGGCATGGGCGACGAAGTGCCGGAAGAAATAGTGCGGTTGATGCTGCTGCTGAAAGTACACGGATTGAGCCGTGGCTATAGCGGTGTAAGAACAAGTATCGTGCAGCGCCTCGCCGAATTTTATGACCTGGGCATTCACCCGGTAGTATATGAGCAGGGATCCCTGGGCGCATCGGGCGATCTGGCACCACTGGCGCACTTGTGTCTGCCGATATTCGGCAAGGGGTGGGTAAATTATAAAGGACAGCGCTTGCCTGCGGCTGAAGCGTTGCAACGTGCAGGCCTGCAGCCTATGGGCCTTGCTGCCAAGGAGGGCCTTGCCCTGCTCAACGGCACACAGTTCATGAGCTCCTATATTTCGTGGTCGCTGCGAAAAGCAAAGCAACTTGCCTTGTGGGCAGATATCATAGGCGCAATGTCTGCAGACGCGTTCATGGCAAAGGATGAACCCTTCAGACACCCGATACACCGCGTACGCCCGCATAAAGGACAAATAGCGACCGCCGCCCGAATATTGAAAATGCTTTCCGGCAGCGCAATACAACAGGTTAAGAAAGAACAGGTGCAGGATCCGTATTCATTCCGCTGCATGCCGCAGGTACACGGTGCCACTAATGATGTGGTGGATACAGTTGTGAACGTATTGGAAACAGAGATAAATTCTGTAACCGATAATCCGATTGTATTCCACGATGAAGGCGCCATTATGAGCGGAGGAAACTTTCACGGACAGCCATTGGCGCTCCACGCCGATTTCCTCGCTATCGCCATGGCAGAGCTGGGCAATATCTCCGAACGCAGAACATACTTGCTGGTAAGTGGCCAGAGAGGGTTGCCGCCGTTCCTGGCGCCGCAGGCCGGATTGAACAGCGGTTTTATGATCGCGCAATACACCGCGGCCGCTATCGTCAGCCAGACAAAACAATTATGCACACCCGCGTCTGTGGACAGCATTGTGAGCAGCAACGGGCAGGAAGATCATGTGAGTATGGGTGCCAACGCGGCCACAAAGCTGAGGAAGGTGATACTGAATGTGCAGCGTGTTCTGGCAATTGAGTTGCTGACAGCGGCACAGGCATTGGAGTTGCGCAGGCCATTGTCTTCTTCTCCCGCAGTGGAAAAGGTATGGAACGACCTCAGAAAGGTGGCGTCGTTCATGCCGTCGGATGACATACTGCATGAAAAGATGATCGCAGCGGAAAAATTTCTGGATACAGACCCTGCAGCTTATTTAGCATAATTCAACAGTCGGTATGTCGCCACAAAAGAACTATATAGTTTTTCTCTGTTACGGTGATATGGGCATACTGCACGAGTGTGCGTATTCTTTGCTCTCTTTGTCACGGCTATATACCCCGGAAGAATTATCCGGCACAGAGATATGGCTATATACAGACAAACCGGAGTTTTTCAGATCATTCAGCAACTGTTTGCTGCCACTACATTACCGGCAGGTGAATGACGACACGATTAAACGCTGGCGCGGCGCCATCAATTTTTCGCACAGGGTAAAGATAGAGGCGCTCAAAGACCTGGTAACACAGGCGAATGGCAGTATCCTGTATGTGGATGCAGACTCCGTATTTACCCACCGCATAGACAAGGTGTGGCAGGATATACAGGCAGGGCAGTTATACATGCATGTGATGGAAGGCATAGTAAGCGAAAGATCGAACAGAACATTCAAAAAACTCGACGATCATTTGCGGAGATCCTCAACCATGTCCGTAAACGGCATACCTGCATATGATATGCCCATGTGGAATGCCGGGGTGCTAGGCTTCAACACAGCGCATGCGCACATACTCGATAAGGTACTCAGTTACACAGACAATGTATATCCCCGATACCCGAAACACATTGTAGAGCAATTTGCCTTCTCATTATTTTTTGCGGAGGCCGGCAATATAAAGACAGCGGCCCCATACATCATGCATTACTGGAACATGAAAGAGATGCGGGCGGTACTCCGGTCTTTTTTTGCCCACTTCGGCAATACGCCCTGGGAAGAGATGGTACAGTACAGCAAGCTGATACAGATGCACGTTCACCTGCAGGAAAAAGGAAACTTCCTGGATAGCAGGAGTTTAGCAAAGGTAATTTCAAAAAAACAATGGGTACCGGCAGGCCGCGATTGGGAGGTGTTGAAAAAACAACTGTGATCAGTTGAGGATAAGCCGCTCAAATTCCCGCACCATATTTTTTATCTCAAACTGGCCGAGTATCTCTTTGGCATTCTCCCTGAATATTTGTTGGCGCTCCTTATCATGCAGCAGCATATAGATGGCCTCGCTGAAGGCTTCAATGTCACCCGGGTTTATCAGAATGCCGCAATCACCATAAAGTAAGATTTCCTGCACACCCGTAGGTGTGGCGGTGGCGACAATGGGGCAGGAGAGCGACAAAGCTTCAATAAGGACGGTGGGCAGCCCTTCGTATTTTGAGCAGAACAGGAATAGCTCGCTATGCCGCATCCAGTTATAAGGATTTGTCTGGTAGCCCACAAAGGTCACCTGTTCTCCCACTTCCTGGTCTATGGCAAGTTCTTCAAGCGCCAGCCGGCTGTAGCCATCGCCAATGATCACAAGGTGTTCTTTGATACCATACTTTTTCACACAGGCGGCAAAGCTCCTGATAAGCATGGTAAAATCTTTCTGGCTTTCTGCCAGCCGCCCTACCGCAACAAAATAGCCATCCTCAAGCAGGTAATCATGAATGCCCAGCGTCTCTTCAGATAGCTCCTGTATCCGGGCATTATCGAGCGCGTTATACAGGCGAACAGTGTTCTCCTTCAGTTGCGGATATAACTGTATGGCCTTGTTCTTCATTTCGTCGCACAGCATTACCACTTTATCATACTTTGTAAGCCGGTTCACCAGCTTGCCCAGTTTGTAGTTGTTGCCATCCCAATAATGGCCAAGGCTGAAGTGGCAATAAGCGACGGTTCTTTTTCCCTTGAAAAGGTTGATATAAGGAGCCAACGTCATGTCGAAATCAATAATGACATCCACATCTTTTATCAGTTCCTTCAGTTTTCTGTAGTGTGCCTGTTTCTTGAAATAGGGTAGTATGACCTCCTCCAGGAATCGCTCCGAGGTAGTTATCGTCTTGTTGATCTTCTTTTTCTTGGTGGCAGAGAGTATGGGCTTGTCCAGTATATAGGTGACCTCTACAAAAGGCGGCACCTGGTCGCGCAGCAACTCCAGTTCATCCAGCTTATGGGCAATGGACAGCTTCACCCTGTATCTGGCAGGGTCAAGGCCTTGTAACAATTCTATCAGTACTTTTTCGATGCCGCCTGCGAGCAGGGAACTGACATGAAAGAGGAGTGTCTTCATTCGTTTAGTGCGTCAGCAACGGGTCTGTTAAGAGTGGTTGCATTGGTATAAAGATAGAGCAGAAATGATATCAGGCAAATTACTGCAACAAATGGACCAGAGTATCAATAAGCGCATGGTTCTCACGGTTATAGATAGAAGCGTTGATATCTTCTTTTTCATTTTGTGTCAGGTGAAAATTGAGTGCAGCAGCCCGCTTCGACTCTCTCGGTATGTATTGCAGGGTGATGAACCGGAAGCGCTTACCCATATAGGAGGGAGCATAATCCTTATAAAAATTGTTGGCATAAGACTGGAACGCCTCCCACCTGTTTTGTATCACGAATAATGGGTCCATCAGCATCTTGCCCAACGAGGCCGATTGGTCGGTGATCTCACAAACATCATTCTCCCGGGTATCGCGTATTTCCAGGAAGAGCACCTCCCGGGTATTGTTCTGTATCCAGTCGCGCAGCGTGAAGAGATACCTGCTCACCAGCTCTCCGCCAAAGTTATCCCGTAATCCCGCATCCATGATGTTGAGGCGAGGTTTGCTCGGCATCCGTACCACCGGCAGCACATAGGGGAAGGTGGCGTTCATGCGCAGGGCAGAGGTGAGCCGCATATGGTAGGGGTCCTGCGCGGCAAAGAGTGCGGCGAAGTCCACAGCATCGATAACGGGTTTCGGATTGTACAAGGTGTATTGCGGCTGGGTAAGGTATGTCACCGGCTGATTGGAGATAAGAAGCTGGCGGCCATCATTGATAATGGTGCCGGCAATGATGACCTGCGGCACATACCCATCGGCTTCCCGCTGCCGGAAATACCCGATATTCTTTCCCAGCATGCCGTCCGTGTTCGAGATCATTTCCTCTTCCATGGCGTAGCCCCTGTCGCGGGAATAAGAGTAACCCCCCAATGAGATCTTATTGAACGGCGATACAAGATCTACACTGGCCAGCGAAAAGATGATCGAGTTCAGGAGGTCCTTGCCTACATTGTCCTGGTACTTGCTGTCGTATGGGTCCTTTATCTCCCCCCTCTGGTAGGCGTCGTGTACACAACGCCAGTAAGAGGCGCCTATCATGCCGCCCGATGCGCCCGTAATGAGCACAGCGTCCTGGAAAAGTTTTCCGTGCGAAAGGCTGTCTATATACTGAAGTGTCCGGAAGCTCCAGTATGATGCCCGCGAACCACCACCACTCACGGTGATGACTACCAATGGCGGCTGCGCCTCTCCTGTACGGGTCTTCCACTTGGTGAGCCGTATTTCCTCCAGCGCTTTATCATTCATAAAGCGCTTGGGTGTGAACAGGCGATGCAGCGCCTCATAATTATACTCCGGCTCTTTAGCCCCGGTTCGGTAGTCGAGCCCGTAGGCTATGCTGCGCAGGTCGAAGAACTGGTAGCGGACCATCAGCCCCAGTATCACAAAGAAGACCACCCAGCCGATGGTCTCCCAGCTACGCAGAAAATATTTGAAGGCCCCCACCACACCCATTACTATGGAAAAGAGCAGCAGGAAGCTGGCGCCGGCAGGCACACGGAGTAAAGGGCGGTTCATGAAAACACCCATCAGCAGCAACAGTATGTACAGGAAGAGAGTAGCGAAGATCACATTCCGGTGGTGCCTGCTGAGTACGGTATTCATGATACGGGGATGGTAGGCATCGGTATCTGAGCTTTTCATGATCCGGAACTGGCCGGAGATATAGGAGTGCGCGGGGATGATATCTATTTCATAGTCGAGCGAATCGTAAGGAATGATGTTCCGTATCTTGGCCGGCTTGGCGATCTTTACCAGCAGGTTCTTGAAGTAATCACGGCTCACACGGAAGAAGTAGGCAAACGAAATAAGCGCGATCAGCAGAAAGCCGAGGTAAAAACCCGCCTGCAACAGGATGATGGTGCCGACGGTGGCGTGCTCATCATGCCATTGGAAGGAGATACTTTTTATGGAATAGAAAATAAAGAAAGCAAGGGGGATCAGTGAGTTGTTGAAGCAATACACCAGGAACGCGTGCCTTGTAGCGCCCATATACGGGATGCGTTTGCTGTGAATGATGAACGTAGTGATGTGCCACATCATCATATACACACACATGGCCGACCCGAAAAGGAACATGCTCACATAACTGATCTTACCGAGATATTCCGGCGCAAGGAACAGGGTGGAGGCACCGAAGTTTTCCGCAAAATTACCCGTGAGCACCAGCAGCAGTATTATCCAGAAAAGAAGCAGGAGCTGGTATTTACGAAAATGGAGCAGCACTAGCTGAACGGGCAGAAAGTAATATATGTTCCTCAGCAGTCTGTTCATCAAATGGTTTCCTCCTTTTTTAACTTTATAGGTTACAGCAGCAGGAACTTATCCGCATCGTTGAGGAACGGCAGCTTCGTTCTTACCTTATGCAGATCTTCCTTCTGCAGCGTCACCGTATGGCATACAGCATCATTGGCCTGTTGCCATATTTTTTCACCCAGCGGGCCAAAAACACTGCTTTCGCCTATATAGTTATTGTCTTTTGCGTCCTTTCCTACCCGGTTCACACCCACCACATAGCATTGGTTCTCTATGGCTCTTGCCTGTAACAGCGTTCGCCATGCCAGGCTGCGCGGCTCCGGCCAGTTGGCAACATACAGCAGCACATCATATTCATCGCCCTGGTTGCGTGCCCATACCGGGAACCGCAGGTCGTAGCACACCATCAGGTTGATGCGCCAGCCGTTCACCTGGGCTATGGTCCTTTTCTCACCCGGGGTATAGTGCTCATTCTCGTGGGCATAGGCAAACAGGTGGCGCTTGTCATACGTGCCGATACGGCCGTCCGGTTGCACCCACAGCATGCGGTTGTAATATTTGCCGTCTTCCGCTATGATGAGGCTGCCGGTGATGATGCACCGGTATTTTGACGCCATGCCGGCCATCCAGCTTACCGACCGGCCATCCATGGGCTCTGCCAGCCTTTCCGGCGCCATGCTGAAACCCGTACTGAACATCTCAGGAAGTACAATAATATGTTTAGGCTCCCGGATGTCCGCTATCATCTTTTCATATTGCAGCAGGTTGGCTGCCTTGTTTTCCCATACTATATCCGGCTGTATGAGCGTTATATGAAGGTGTTCGCTGGCCATAATTTGATATGAAGCTACGATATAATTAAATTTGTAGAAAATAACGTGCCAGAAATTCGAAGAATTAATATTTCCATGAAAAGCACGCGCTCCGGGAGGAGATAAACCAGAAAATGAGAAAATTATTACTCCTGCTGATATTGGTTTTGCCCCTGGCTGTTATCGGCAAGGATAAACACAAACCCATGAAGATACCCGTAAGCCGGTGGCGCGAAGTGAAGCGTATGCAACCCGACTCAACGGTATTATCCTTCACCGATACCCTGTTCATCTCTTTTCTCCGCAAGGATTCATTTAGCTACCATGTACCTAACGGTTTCATTTACAGGGGTGGTTATACCATAGACGAGGATAGCCTGCTCGATTTTGGCACTGCCCGGTACAAGATAGCGGTGAAACGCCCTAATATGTTGGTACTGCGAAATGAGAACGGGATATTTGAAATGGCCCCCGACCTATCGGATACCGTAAGGGTCATCGTGCTCGATACGGCTGAAAAGCCTACTCCCGTTACCGGTATAGACCAGATGATAGGCCACTGGACAGTCTATAAGCGGACAACCAAGGAAGACCAGTCAGGCGCGCTCGATCCGGCACAAACGATCACAGCGGCCTATATCACCGGCCCCTCCACAGACGGCAAACTGGGGTACATATATAGCGGCACCGACGGGCGAAATAATCCCTCCTGGACCATTAAGACCTTCGGTATAGACCAGGTGCTCGAATGTGAAGGTAAGAACAACCGCATCCTCAAAGTGGTCAAATGCCAGAAAGGCGAGATGATACTGGAGGAGAAGGATGTGAAATACTATTTCAAGCAATTCAAATAAAAAGGGTAACTATATACAAATTTACACCGATTCATAGTTCCAACTGGTAGATTGTTGCCATGATTTTTCCATCACGGTTTTCCGTGAGAGCGATCACTTCATTTTAAGCAGGTAATAGTTTTTTGTCGCTTTGTTGCGGGTCCTGGGGTTTATGAACAGCGGTGTCATCTCGCTTACCTTGAAATAAGGGCCTTGCTGCAATATGTCGTAGGCCATACCCTTGCGGTTAATGATATCAAGGCCCTGCTCCATGGTCAGCACATACCGCCACCTGCTGATATCCGCCACAGAATCTACGCCCATCACTGCCGACTGCGCATAGAAAGACAGCGCATTCAGCGGGTCTTCAGAATGATAATATACGAACTGGTCGCCCGGAATACCATGATCGTGTACATACCTGCCGGCCTGCGATCCGGCCTGGTACTTAAGCAGTGAAGGATACACATAGTTGCTCATGAATACATTGGCCAGCACAATGGCGGCTACAGGTACCCAGACAAACTTACCAACAGTCTTCTTATTCGTGGCAACATACAGCCATACCCCGAATGCGGCTACCCATGCGGCTATGATCCACACCGGTGCGGCAAAGCTCCACGCGCTGAGCGCCAGCGCCACAATAAGTGTCAATACCGCAAATACCGTTTGCACGGGGCGTAGCACCCGTAGGGCCTTTACGTATTTTCCTTCTTCTGTCAGCTCATAAATGAACCGGGCTGTAGTTATGGATGCCAGCGGGAACACAACTAATATGTAGTGTGGCAACTGGTATGCAGACATGCCAAGGCTGATGTAGGTAAGCAGAAAGCCCCCGGTTGTGATCCACTCCTGTCGCGGCTGCAAACGAAGCTTCTGTTTTATTAATTGTGAGGTATTCAGCGCCAGCGCGGGCAGAAAAAGAAATATCCATGGCAGGAAAGACCAGAGCATGTTTACCATCAGGAAGCTGAAGTCGGCGCCGTTCTTCCACGGGCTTTCTCCCGTTATCCTGCCAAAACTCTGCGACCAGTAAAAGAAACGCAGCCCGGAAACTCCCGTTTTGCCGTTCACCAGTTTTTCGGGATGCAGGTCGAACTGCTGATAAAGGCCGATGCTCATCGGCACCAGCAACACGGCAATGACAGCCAGCCCCGGTAAATAAGCCGGTTGAAAAAAGTTCTTCCATTGGCGTTTCAGCGCCCAGTCAGAGATAAAGCAAAAAGCAGGCACCATCAGCGCTATCGGCCCCTTGGTCATCATGCCGAAAGCTGCCGCGGCACAGCCGCCCAGCAGGTACAAGGCCTTGCGCGTTACGACCCACTCCTGTATCAGCCATATGGCGGTAATGGTCCAGCTCATCAGTATGGTATCGCAGCGCACATCGTTCGTCCACAGGAACATACCCTGGCAACACGCCAGCACTAACGCAGACAGCCTGCCGGTAGCTTCACCATAGAGGCGCTTGCCCAGCTTGTAAGTGGCAAAGATGGCCCACAGGGCAAACAGTATGGAAGGAAGTTTATATCCGAAGTTGTTCACACCAAATACTTTCATACTGGCTGCGCTTACCCAGAAGAGAAAAGGAGGCTTATCCAGGTACTCCAGTCCGTGGTCATACAGTTGCAGGTATTTGCCGCTCGCCATCATTTCGCGGCTTATCTCGGCATACTGCGAGGCATCTATATCCATGGTATCAATGCGGGCTGCCGAAAAATACAGGAGAGCAATAACAATAAATACCCACAATGGAATTTTTGGCATACTTGCTGGTTTCCACGAACGGCACAATAAAATATAGAATGAGTATGCGCCGTACCTTCGCAAAAATAATCCCAATTTTATAGAATGCTGCAACTAAAATATTATTCTTACGAACTGGCATTTGAATACCCATTCACCACCTTCAAAGGCACAAAGACCCATCAGCCCACCCTGGTCACATCTCTGGGCCTTGCCGGCATGACCGGCTACGGCGAAGCCCCCGCCATCAGCTATTATGATATTAAAGTTCCGCAAATGATTGAATCACTGGAGGCGAAGAAATCCGCGATAGAGCGGTTCGCGCTTACAGACCCGCAGCGTTTCTGGCATTTTCTTCACCACCTTATTCCGGGTCAGCATTTTCTTACAGCCGCTCTCGATATTGCCGGGTGGGACCTTTTTGCACAAATGAGGAGAATGCCGCTACATAAATTACTGGGCATAAAATGGGCCCATATCCCACAGACCGACTATACCATAGGCATAGATACCGAAGAGAATATGATCGCCAGGATGCTCGCACATCCCTGGCCCGTATATAAGATAAAGGTGGGCACCCCGAACGATATAGATAAGCTGCATGCCATGCGCCGGCATACAGAAGCCCCCTTCCGTGTAGATGCCAACGAAGGCTGGACATTTGACGAAGCGAAAATGTTGCTGCCCGAATTGAAAGCCCTGAAGGTAACCCTCGTAGAACAGCCGCTTCCGGTATCGGCAACGGAAGAAATGAAAGAGCTGAAAGCCATATCTCCCTTACCGCTCTTTGCCGATGAAAGTTGTAAGACAGAAGACGAAGTGAAGAAATGTACAGAAGGGTTTCACGGTATCAATATCAAGCTCACTAAATGCGGCGGTATCACCCCGGCACTAAGAATGATAAAAGAAGCCCGGTCGCTGGGACTGAAGGTAATGATGGGCTCTATGAATGAAAGCACTATTGGTTCAGCAGCCATCGCCAACCTGCTACCCCTGCTCGACGAAGTGGATGCCGATGGCCCGTTACTATTAAAAGAGGATATCGCCATAGGCCTGAAGTATGATAATGGCAATATACAACTCAGCGGCGCACCGGGTTTGGGTATCAGGTACACAGGATTGCGGGCAAGAACGGATTAAACATATCTTTGCGACCGAGAACACCATGCGCCTTCAACGGGATTTTTCTTTACTGCCTTACAACACCTTCGGGATAGATGCTATTGCCGAATACTATACCGTATTGGACGACCTCAGCGATCTGCCTGAAATATCTGGCGTGCCACGCGATAAACATGTGCTGGGCGGTGGCAGCAATATACTGCTTACACGCCCGGTAAAGGGGCTGGTAGTACATAATGCCTTGAAAGGCATAACCATAGAAAGAGAAGACGACAACCATGTGTGGCTCAATGTACGATCGGGAGAGGTGTGGCACGACCTCGTGATGTATGCGATCAATAATGGCTGGGGAGGCATAGAGAACCTGGCGCTTATTCCCGGTACGGTTGGGGCGTCCCCTATTCAGAACATTGGCGCGTATGGCATAGAGGCAAAAGAGACCATAGAGAGTGTTAACTTCTGGTACTGGAACGAACAGCGAAAACTTACCTACAGCAACCGCGAGTGCGAGTTCGGCTATCGCGACAGCATCTTTAAAAGACAACTGAAAGACAAGGTCATGATCACATCGGTTGTATATAAGCTGAGTAAGCGCCCCGTATATAATACTTCCTACGGCGCAGTGGAGCAGGAGCTGGAAAGCATGGGCGTACAGGAGCTGTCGGTAAAGGCCATTGCACATGCGGTGATGAACATACGCCGCAGCAAGCTCCCCGACCCTAAAGAGATTGGCAATGCCGGTAGTTTCTTCAAGAACCCCACAATACCTGTACAGCAATTCGAAAAGCTGAAGAATACTTACCGCAATATCCCATCATACATCGTGAATGAAACCCTTGTAAAAGTTCCCGCCGGCTGGCTCATAGAGCAGTGCGGCTGGAAGGGCTACAGAAAAGAGAACTATGGCGTGCACGCCAAACAGGCCCTTGTACTTGTCAACTATGGCAACGCGCACGGCAGCGATATCTGGAACCTCTCCGGCGATATTGTAAAAAGCGTGAAAGAACGTTTCGGCATAGAGCTGGAAAGAGAAGTGCAGGTGTGGTAATTAAGAGCTCTTTATCAGGGGCAATTTGATAAAGAAAGTAGTTCCCCCGCTCTCAACAGATTCAAACCATATACTACCCCTCCAGAACTCAATGATCTTCTTGGTCATGGCCAGTCCCAGCCCCGTGCCCGATGATTTGGTGGTAAAGTATGGCTGGAAGATACGTCTCGCCACATCTTCAGGTATCCCCGTACCATTGTCCTGTATCATCACCAGCGCAAAACCCTCTTCTGTGGTTAGCGATACATTGATGGTGCCCTGTCTTTCTCCCGGTATTGCCTGCTTTGCATTTTCCAGCAGGTTCGTGAATACACGCAGCAACTGGCTCCTGTCCGACTGCACAAACAGGTTTCGCTCCGCACGGAGTATATTCACCTGTATGTGCCCGTCATTCATGTATAGCTCCAGTGCTTTATGCAGCATATCATACATTTCCAGCTCCTCTGCACGTGCTTCAGGCATCTTAGCAAAATTGGAGAACTCAGACGCGATATAGGAAAGGTTATCTATCTGCTCTATGATAGATTGCGAGACCTTGTCGGTCAGCTCCTTTACATTGGGGCTGTCGTTGCGCATCGCCTGCTGTAGGTATTGTATGTTCAGCTTCATGGGTGTCAGCGGATTCTTGATCTCATGCGCCACCTGCCGCGCCATCTCCCGCCACGCGCTTTCACGTTCACTTTGTGCCAGTAGCGCGGCGTTCTCCTCCACTTTGTCTATCATCTTGTTATACTCCTTTACCAGTGCGCCTATCTCATCATCATACGCCCACGATATACGTTCGTTGGCTTGCAGCGTCACCTGCGAGAACTGACGCCTGATGATATCGAACGATCGGGTGATCCACCGCGTGATGCCAACGGTCAGCAGGCTCGATACCAGGAATATGAACGCGTATATATTGATCAGCGTGATCACGATATTCGACAGTTGCAGGTCCAGGTCTTTTTCCGAGGAGAAGAAAGGCGTGTTGATATAGCCGAGTGTTAATCCACGGTCATCACGCAGCGGCTCGTAGGCAGAAAGGTAGGACAACCTGCCGATACGCTCGTTGTTGATAAATATGGATTTGCCGGCATTGTTCAGGGTGTAGTAGGCCTCCGGCCTCATTCTGCGGGCTATGATCTCCTTGTTGTAAATATCTTCTTGCGATCCGCTCAGCAGCTCCCCGTCCTTGGCAAAGATATTCACGTCAATTTTCTGGCCCAGGGATATGGCCGTGATGTAGTCCTTGAACCGCGGACTGCGGCTCACCGTATCAAACAACTCGTCGGTGGCATAGGCATCGGCGCGCGTAAGGTAGTCCTGTACGGAATGTTTCACCAGCTTCATCGCCGATTGCAGCTTCTTGTTGTTGGATGTCCGGTACTGGTAGGTAAAGAAACCAACCGTGGTCGCGCCTATGATCACAAAGGAGAAGATAACGATGGCCAGCATGGAAAAGTGCACCCGCCTGCGTAGCGTCAGTACCATGAAGCGTGCGGACGACATAGTGCCGGTGAAGTAGGAGATGTACAGTTGATACAGCAGGATGAATACACCCAGTAGCACCAGCGTTACAAACAGGTATGAGAACAGGCTCATGGTCTCCAGCCACATGCTGTGGTAGTGTACCACCACAATGGTGCGGTTGTTCGATATCTTGTAGTGAAGCTCAGATACGCCGTCTGTCTCATAATAGGCCGACTGGCCCTCCTTCAGTGTATCTTCCGTCAGGTAGGTCGTAAATGGATAGACATTGGTCTGTGTCACCAGCTTGCCATTGGTATATACCGCGTAGGCATACTCGGTCTCCTCGTTGATGGCCTGGTCGGTGGTCGGCTGCAGCAATTCATTACTTACGTTCTCCGCCACCTGTTTCTTAGGCTCCATGTTCACGATCACATAGCCTATCTTTTTGTTGATGGTGTCGCTGTAGATAGGTATGTAAGAGATGTAGTTGAGTTCCTGCGCCGATGTTTCTTTATAAAAGAGGTTGCTCGATTTCGTCATCGATGCGTCCGATCGGGCGCGCTCAAAATACTGGTAGTTGACAGAATCCTTATTGAACAGCGGGCGTGTGTCTGCGTCATACAGGTACACTTTCACATTGTATTTGTTCAGCGGTCCGGTAAGGTACTGCGCGTCCAGCCGCTGCCCTACATACTTACGTCCCGATTGTGTTGGATTGTACAGGAAGCTTTTCAGTTGTTTGTCCAGCGCTATATTCCGGGCCACCTTGTCAAACGTGAATTCCATCATATTATCCCGGTGCGGAGACAGGCGCAGTTCCACATAGGCCATGCGCGCCTTGGCTTCCTTTATTTCGTTGAAATACTGCAGCATACCCGTCCCGAACGCGCAGATGAACAAGGCCCAGAAGATCATCTGCGGCTCAAAGAGGTCAGAGACAATGGTCAGCTTCTGCTTGTCCATAAAATACAGGAACAGCAGCAGCCATGCCAGCACCGACCAGTTGAACAGGTCCCGGAATCCGGCGGTGATAATGATAAAGAAAGCCCCGGTAAAGGCCACAAGAAGATACCTCGTCTCTTTATGTTCGATCAGTGACTGCAGTTGGGTGTTGATAAGGTAAATGACCAGGCATGCAAGCCCCGTTATCGTACCTATTTCCATCAGCCCCAGCACCGTATATACATTGATGGTGTAATAATGCCCTACGTCAAACGATATATTGGAGTCCAGTATAAGGCTGCGGATCACGGAGACGAACAGGTACAAAAAGCAGATAAGGACGGCGAATAATACGAAGGCAGTGAAAGTACGGAAATGCCTGCCCCGGATACGCTCATGATATTTTTTGTAACTGGTATGCCTGATGAGGAATACAGCCAGCCACAGGAAGCATAGCGTATCTATCACCAGGTCGCCGAAAGACGACAGTATGTTGCTTGATGCGTATAGGCTTGGTGAAAAGAAATTGAGTGTGTCCAGGTTGAAGGGCAATCCGTACAGGTACAGCAACGTTCTGAAAATGGCGATCAGCCCCAATGTCACAATGAACCCCGCCAGCCGCGACTTGTTCCTCGTCATGTACAGGATCATAAGCTGTATCCACGACATGGAGGTGATGAGCGCCAGTATCAGCATCACAATGAACAGGGTGTCAGGCACCCATTTCTGTATTTCCCCGGGATTGAAGCGTAGCGAAAAAAGAGTGGTGTTGTCTTTTAGTGTCACCGGGAATGCGCCTGTACTCTTCTCTTCCGGTTCCAGTATCTGCGTATTGATAGGTATATAGGTCGATGAGATAAAGTGCGACCGCAGGTAGCTGTTCTCTATAGGGTAGTTCAGCAGCACCGGGTACAGGATCACCAGTTGATGATGGGGTTCTTTTACGAACGGCCGCAGGTATCGCGCAATGAATACGCCGCTGTTGCTGCGCAATATTTCCGTCTTCCCCAGCAGGGAGTCATTGGTTTCCGGCAGTATTACGTTGGTGTTCCAGCTTTTCAGCGTATCATTCGAATAAGCGAAGACATAGAACGGCTGATTGTTGATGTCCTCCGATTCCCGCGCCGTGAGCCCGCCGGCGAACATGTGGTGTACAAGGTCCTGGTTTTCTGCAAACTGGTGAAACGCGTCATCCCTGCGCTGCATGTCCTTGGTCACCGTATGCGCCATACGTTCCGGCAGCAGGGCGTTGCGGTGCTGACTGAACTGATAGCCGTTAATGCCCAGCAATAGGATGCTCAGCACCAGCCAGCCCCAATATGGATAACGCCTGAACATGTATTATCTGCGTTCCTGTTGTTTTACTTTATTCCATAGCTCGTCCATTTCCGCCAGGGTCATGTCGTGCAGCGACTTACCCTCTCCTTCAGCCATTTGTTCTATGGACTGGAACCGCCGGATGAATTTTTTATTCGTCAGCTCCAGCGCGCGCTCAGGGTCCACGTGTATGAACCGCGCATAATTGATAAGCGCGAAAAGCACATCACCGAACTCGTCTTCCATTTTATGATGGTCTCCGCTTTCCACCGCCTCGTATAGTTCACCTATCTCCTCATCCACTTTAGCCTTTACCTGTGTGGTATTGTCCCACTCAAATCCTACCTGCTTTGTTTTTTCCTGCAGGCGCAGCGCCTTGATAAGGGCCGGCATAGAAGCGGGCACACCGCTAAGCACAGATTTTTTGCCTTCTTTTTGCTTTATTTTTTCCCAGTTCTGCTTTACCTCTGTTTCATCCTCCACCTTCACGGTACTGTATATATGCGGGTGGCGGTTGATGAGCTTGTTGCACACACCCTCTACCACATCATCAAAGGTAAATTGCTGTTGCTCGCTGCCTATCTTGCTGTAAAAGACAATGTGCAGCAGCAGGTCGCCAAGTTCTTCCTTCAGGCCCTGCCAGTTTTCTGTTATCAGCGTGTCCGTAAGTTCATACACCTCCTCCAGCGTTTGAGGAGCAAGGGTTTGTAACGTCTGTTTGCGGTCCCACGGGCATTGTTCCCTGAGCTCGTCCATTATCTTTCGCAGTCTCTCTATCGATCCGGAGTAGTCCATTCAGAAAATTGAAAAGTAAATAAATCACAACCCTGTTGGCCGGTTAACCACCCCACTTATATCCATCGGCAGGCACCCCTGCCAGGTGCAGCACCCGGTGTATCACGGTATAGGCTACCTCCTCTATCGTTTGCGGATTGCTGTAAAAAGATGGCGTCGCCGGGCAAATGATCCCACCCGCTTCTGTCACCGTGGTCATATTACGGAGATGTATCAGGTTGTAGGGTGTTTCCCGCACCACGCATATCAGTTTGCGGCGTTCCTTCAGCATCACATCTGCTGCGCGGGTCACCAGGTCATTGCTCATTCCTCCCGCTATGCGCCCCAGCGTGCCCATGCTGCACGGACATATGATTAGTCCGCTATATGACGAACTGCCCGAGGCGAATGGTGCCGTAAAATCCTGCTTATCCCAGGTACGGAATGGAAAATTGTCATAACGCTTATCTCCCAGTTCATGCTCCCATACCGAGCGGGCATTGTCACTCCACACCAGGCTCACCTCGGCTATATGGTCCTTATATCGTTGTAGTTGCTCCAGCAGCACCTTTGCATACACCGATCCGCTTGCGCCAGTCACGGCAATTGCAAGTTTTATCATAAAATTCCCCGTTATGAACAAATCTACATGGAATATTTGTAAATTCGTTTCCTAAAAATCGGTTAAAATGAAACGTGCGTTACTTTTTGCGTTGGCGCTCCTGGCCATGAGCCCCGCAATGATGGCTAAGAAGAGAAACCCGTCGCCGGACCCTGCCCCTGCTAAAGAGATCAACTGGATCACCTCTATTGACGAGCTGCAGGCAAAAATGGCCAAGAACCCTAAGAAGGTATATATGGACGTATATACTAACTGGTGTGGCTGGTGCAAGAAGATGGATGCCAGTACATTCTCTAACCAGAATGTGATCAACTACATGAATACCAATTACTACTGCTTTAAGTTCAATGCCGAGCGCACAGATACATTAAGGTTCATGGGTAAGGAATATACCTTCAGGCCCGAGTACCGCTGCAACAGCCTTGCCGCGGAGCTTATGAAAGGACAGATGTCTTACCCCACTACCATACTGATGCTGGAAAATTTTCAGCAGCCGCAGCCTATACCGGGCTACCTTACTGTAGCGCAACTGGAGCCTATCGTTCGCTATTTTGGCGACAATACCTACAAGCACGAAAGCTGGGATAGTTTTTCTAAGAGATACAAGGCATCATGGGATGGCGGCCAGGCCCCCGATATGACGCCGCCACCGGCACATTAGTTTTAAAAAATTTTTAAAAAAACCCGCAGAGCGGGTTTTTTCTTTCTTACAGGTTGCACTTTTTTGTTGCGCGCGGATTTATTGTTCAATGATGTGCCGCATATCAGTCTGGTAATACTTACAGGCGGGCTTCAGTCCGCATTGTTCACACTTTGGCCGGCGGGCCACACATACATACCTGCCGTGCAGTATCAGCCAGTGGTGGGCTATGGCCAGCAGGTCCCGGGGTATGTTGGCCACCAGTTGTTGTTCTGTTTGCAGCGGCGTTTTTGCATCCCTGGTCAGCCCTATCCGTGCAGATACCCGGAACACATGCGTATCCACCGCCATCCCCGGCTGGTCAAAGACCACCGACACGATCACATTGGCGGTCTTACGCCCCACGCCGGGCAGCTTCACCAGGTCGTCCATATTGTCGGGCACCTCACCTTTAAAATCGCTCACCAGCATCTGCGCCATGCCTATCAGGTGGCGTGTCTTGTTATTGGCAAAGGATATACTGCGTATATACGGCTCCACATCATCAAACTCCGCCTTGGCCAGTTTTTGCGGCGTGGGAAACTTCCGCAGCAGGTCGGGGGTCACCATATTCACCCGCTTATCCGTGCATTGTGCCGATAGTATCACTGCCACCAGCAGTTCATATGGGTTGGTATAATGCAGTTCTGTCTCCGCGTCCGGCATGTTCTTCTTAAACCAGTCTATGACAAATGCGTACCGCTCTTTCTTCGTCACGGGATATTGTTTCTGTGAAAATACTACCTATCGGGCAACGAAAGAAACCACATTACCGTATTGGCATATTTCCACATTAATTATTTGGTTTCAAACATCAGCGCATACCCGTTCATGCAGTAGCGCAGTCCCGTGGGCCTCGGACCATCATCGAATACATGCCCCAGGTGGCCGCCGCACCGGGCGCACAGCACCTCATCCCTAAAGCCGTCGCCGTCTTTTTGTTGTTGTACACTGTTACCCGGCAATGCTTCATAAAAACTCGGCCATCCTGTATGGCTGTCAAACTTAGCTCCCGATGCGAACAAGGCATTACCACATGCGGCGCAATAGTAAGTTCCCTGTTTATCATTATGCACATACGGGCCGCTGTTCGACATTTCTGTTCCCTTCTCCCGCATGATGTGATATACCTTGGGCGCCAGCACCTTTTTCCATTGGGCATCGCTCACCTTCGCCGCGCTCTTATCTGTGTGCGAATAATAAGGATTGTTCTTTTCATCCTGCTGTTGTGCCCTGCATGCAGTTGTCAGGGCAGCCAGCGCCAGCACGAAAACTATCGACCTCTTTCTCATTGTAGTTGGTTTTATATTATAAACGAAAGAAAAGCACGATCGGTTTTCTGCATCGGGCAATGATACAGGAACGAACATAAAGACCGGAAAAGACCTAATTTTTCAAAAACCGCCTCACCACTACGTCATTCACCCGTATTAGATAAACTCCGCTTGGGATATGCGACACATCAATTTTTATATGCTCCGAATTGCATTTGTGCTGATAAACTGTCCGGCCTGTCATTTCCGTAATTTGCACAGATGAGATCTTTTCCCGGCAATTTATTGTTAGAAATTCAGTCGCTGGGTTAGGAAAGATGGTTACAAGATCAGCTTCCTTACTTTCTTCTTTTACTCCCATAAACACATAATCGCAACTGGCATTGTTGTCAAAATATAACAAGGTTGGGGAGATATCTTCATAGAATGGCCCAACAGCCGGACTAACAGCAGGTTGAATGCCGTTGTTTCGAAAACAATTGACCATGTAACGCGTCTCTATTGGATTTCTGGGATCTAAAGTTGCAGAAGGAAATTTAACGCAGCCTATACCTTCAATTATGGCAAAGGTTATGTCATATACGGATATCAGGCTATTGTTGTCAGGGTTCAAATACCACATTCTATATGGTGTGCTACCGATAGAAATAGTATCAATTTTCTGGACATGGTACTTTTTCCCCGACATCACAAAAGTATCTCCTACGGCTAAAGTGTAATCATACAGTAGTTTTTCAGTTGTGTCTGTATCGTGAAAAACTTTTATGGCAAATACTTTTTGTAGAACAGTGTCTTCTCTGACAAGTATAGGCCAGGGATGGGAAGATAGCTGCGGGTCATAAAGTTTATGATATTGCGTTCCATGAACGACGGAGTCTCCATTGTAGCTAACGATGTATTTAGTGGCGTATGCGACAATGGGGCCGCTACTGAATAAATGATAGGTCCAAACATTAGAAGTATCTGTGAACCTGATTTTCTGACCAAAAGAGCATAAGCCGATCAGGCAGAGGAAAAGAGAAGTGATAAGTCTTTTCATAGGGATGAAAATTATAAGTAAATATACAGAATAAACTTATAATCTGGTCGAAGCGTCGCGCTTCGTCCTCGCGTGGCAGCGTTCCGCATGCGTCACAACTAAATCAAATATCGCAATCCTACTAATCCTATAATCCCACCCATCCTAGTTCAGACAACTCCTCGCGTAAGGCAGCGTCCCGCTTGCGTCGCAATTCTTTTCCCGAAGAATGTCAACGCATAATTATCAACGGCTGATGTCTGCCATAGCCGGGCCATTACGACCCCCTCCGCGACCTCACCTTGCCGATAAGGAAGTTTCCATCAATACCCCAGCAATTGATCTTTCCAGCCACAAGTACAAACACACCAGTTGAAAATCCCGCAGTGCGTCCTAAAGGCAGATCTATAACGGGATGCATAATGATACCGACAGAGTTGGTTGTTCGCTTGTCGTAATTGTAGTTGGCTCCAAGAAAAGCAGACCCGTTAGGTGTAAAATTGTAAAGCGTAGTACTCTGGCACAAAGCAAGGCCGCCCCTCAGGTTGTATCTGACGCCCTCATTCGGGCCATATATAGCCTTGCCTGCCTGTAGCGCGCTGTAAACAATAATGTCCTTAGGCTTACTGAAAACATTCAAAAAATCACTTTGATAGTCAGCCGGTGCCCCTGCAGACGTTTTATACATAACACCGTGTGACAAAGACACCGACAGAGACCCCGGGTGTATATACGAGATCCCTGTTTGCATTAAAAAACAATTACCGCCCTCAAGCCCGGACTCCAGATACAGAAGATGCTGGTGCTGCGCAGCCAGTTGGCCACAGCAAAGAAAGGACAACAAGAACACGATAAGCGCCACCTGATTTTTCTTCACTATTTTCATACAAGCATTTTCACAAAGTTGAGATACCGGGCACACCCTGGCAATACCAATAACTAATGAATTACATTCACGGAAATCAGGGATAAAATGATTCTTACTGGTCCGAAGGTCCCTCTTCATCTGGTCGAAGCGTCCCGCTTGCATGCCCTTCTTTTCTGTCATTCAACACATGATTGCTCATTCATCAGCTTATTACCCACGGCCCCATGTAAAAAAATTTCAAAAAAATTTGGTTGAACTAAAAAAATAGTTTTACCTTTGAACTATAAATTTAGTTTTACGAAAATGAAACAACTCACACGTGCGGAAGAACAGGTTATGAAAGTGCTCTGGAACATGGGCAGCGGCCTCCTCATGGAGATCGTAGAGCAAATGCCCGATCCGCAGCCGCATAAGAACACAGTTGCCACCATCCTTAAAGTGCTCGTGGAAAAAGAATTCATCACCATAGAGCAGCTTGGGCGCATACACCGCTATCACCCTGCTGTTTCCAAAGAAGAATATTCAGGAGGCGCGCTCACCAGTATGGCACGCGGCTACTTCAACGGCTCCTACAGCAATATAGTATCCTTCCTCGTTGACGAAAAGAAACTTTCTGTCAGCGACCTCGAACTATTAGTTAAGCAACTGAAAAAGAAATAAGCGATGACAGCCATCTATCCGTTCCTGTTCAAAAGCATACTCGTCAGCGGCATACTCATGGGCTGGTATATGCTGGCGCTGCGTGGCAAGCGCATATACAACTACAACCGTTTCTTCCTGTTGTTCACCCTCTATGCCTCTGTGCAGGTACCCCTGCTGCACCTGCAGTGGTTCTCCGTATCGCCAACCGGGGTCGCCGCCTCCGCCCCTGCCGCACTCCTCCTGCAGGCGGCAGACGTCAGTGTACCGCCATCTCCCGACGCGCAACTGGCTCATGCCGTCATGAACTGGGACAACGTTGCCCTCTACGCGGTCGCGGCCATCAGCCTGTTTCTGGCAGGCATGCTGTTGTGGCGGGTAATGAATATCCTCATCATTGCGGCAAGGTATCCCCGCTCTGTTCACGAAGGCATCATGGTGGTGCGTACAGATTTGGAGAAAGCCCCGTTCTCTTTCATGCGGCTCCTTTTCTGGAGAAACGATATAGACATCAATTCCGCCAAGGGCCGTCTGATATTTCAGCACGAGCAGGCGCATATCCGCCAGGCACACACTATAGACAAACTTTTATCCGGGCTGCTCACCGCCACCTTCTGGATGAACCCCTTCTTCTGGCTCATACAGAAGGAACTGTCGCTCGTGCACGAGTTCATTGCAGACAGCAAAGCCATCGCCGACAACGATACCGATGCCTTCGCTCGCATGCTGCTACCCGGCAATATCAGCAACCACATGCTCACACCCGAACACCAATTTTTTTCTTCACCAATAAAAAAACGACTGACCATGCTACAGACTTCCGCAAAGACCAGCTACGCCTTCTTTAGAAAGGCCATGATTCTCCCGTTGATCGCCGTTTCCGTTATGTTATTCTCCTTCACTGTTCGCACCACCTCCGGAGTTACCGAGGCCAGGGCTGCCGGCAAAATAGTACTGGTACTCGATGCCGGTCACGGAGGCAATGACGCCGGCGCCACTTATGGCGACCTCAAAGAAAAAGACCTCAACCTCAGGATTGCCAGGCGCCTCGCCGAGCTGGCCCCTTCTTACAATATAGATGCGCACCTCACACGCGGCAACGATGATTACATAACACTCGAGAACCGCGTCACATATACTAACCAGCTCAGCCCCGACTACTTTATCTCCATACATGTAGATAGCAGGAAGGGCAACGAGATCAGCAAGGGTAGCTTTGCCATTGCCATAAACTCTGCCAATCGCAATGCCGCAAAGAGCAGCAGCCTCGCCTATGCGGTGTACAAAAGAATAGCCCGGCCCGAGTGGGACAACCAGGTGCCCGTTTCAGAAAAGAGCATCTATGTGCTCCGCGATAATCCCGTGCCGGCCATACTCATAGAGTTTGGAGATATAAAGAACAAACAACAGATGGACCTCCTCACCGACGGTAACAAACTCGACGATATCTGCCGCTCCCTGCTGCAGGGCGTAGTGGAAGCACACAAAGGATAAACAAAATAACAGATACCCATGAGAAAATACCTCGCATTAGCAGCGCTCCTACTTGCCGGCTGTAGCAGCGCCCCGGAACAGCCAAAAGAAAATGCGCAAACCGCTCCGCACAAACACGATCACTCCGCCATCCAAAAGAGCGCCGACTCTATCACTGCGTCTATAGATGCAAAAGTGGCCTTCGCGTTCATCAATATAGAGACAGGAGATACCTTCTCTTATCATGGTGATGATCACAAACCCACGCAGAGTACCGCTAAGTTTCCACTCGCGCTGCTCGTCATGCACCTCGTGGACTCCGGCAAACTATCGCTCAGCGACAGCACTAAGATACCCGCCCCCGACCTGTCTCCAAAATTCCACAGCTCCATGCGCGACAGCCTCTATGGCAGAACTACTGTAAGCCTGCACGAGATGATGTACTACATGATCACCATGAGCGACAATGCAAGCTGCAATATGTTCGCCGAGATGGTTGGTGGCCCCGCTAATATTGTTGCCTACGCCCGCAGGCAAGGGATGGGCGGCCTCTCACTCGTACCCGCCGCCACACGTCAGATCATAGACTTCTCCCGCCCTTACGACAACTGGTGCACAGCTACTGATATGGCACAGCTCCTCGCCAGGTTCTACACCGGGCATATACTCAGCAAAACAAGTACCGATACACTGCGTAATATCATGGAGCGCACCAGCGGTGGCAAAGACCGCATCAGGGGGCTGCTGCCCGAGAACACCATTGTGGCCCACAAGACCGGCACCGGCGAGTTTACCAATGGTTTCTTCGTGAACGACATAGGCATCATCACCCTGCCCAATGGCAACCACCTCGTGCTAGCTGTTTATGTTTCCGATGCCAAAGCCGACATGGAAGCATGTGCCCGTATCATAGCGCGCATAGCTAAGGCCTGCTACGATACGCAGAACAGTTGACCGCCAATTATGTCGTAGATTCGTATCATGTGGAATGATTGAGGAAATTCTGTAGGCAGTAAGATGTAATTATATTTCCACTCGCACGGGGTAGATTAGTCAGTTAAGAGTTTATAAAATTCCGACTCCAAGAGGCTCTTCTTAATTGCTTTGTCTTTTTCAATTTTGCTTTCGATAAGCTCGAAACTGAAAGAGAGACTGCCGCCAATTTTTGTTCCTAAAAACACTAGGGAATAACTGGATTCTTCGCCTTTGTTCAAATCTCCATATTCTATTTTGCAGTGTCTAACGGCATTTTCATACCGCCTCCTAAGGTCGGCCTTTGTATAATTGATCAACAACGCATTGTACGCCAACTCTACGGCGTCAGAGTTGCTTGCTAAACCATTATAAATTATATGCGGTAGCAAAATTCTGTAGGCCTCTGGATAATTTTTTAAGCATAAATAGCATTTACCATACAAAGTGGCGATATAAATTTTATCGGAAGCGTATTCATTACCACAAAAATGTTTGTAAGGATATTTTTTGGTTAGATCGAGGTAATAAAGGGCTTTTTTATAGTTGCTGTCTTTAATGCTAATATTTGCTAATGCTTTTGCTGCTCGGTTTTTATAATTCGCATAAGGTTCGCCCATTATCCCTGAACCAATACCACCTTTTTCCTTGTCGTCCGCTTTACTATTGATTATTCTTAAAAAAGTTCTTTTTGCATCTTTGCGATCATCTAAGCTAAGCTCGATAAATCCTTTATTATTTAGCGCCCTAAACAACAAATTAGACCTTGGAAAACTGTCAATTAACTCTTGATAATATTCAAGTGCTTTATCCAACATTGTTTCTTTTACTTCGATTGCAAATTCTTTTTTGTCTGCCGATGCTTTAGAATTGGCGATTTCGTCCAAATTCAGGTCTTCATCTATCAACTGTTGCAAGGAAAGTGCTTTTTCGAAAAGTAACTCATCCCTTTGAATGGGTTTAATTTGTCCGAATGCTGCGGATGTAACTAAAAGTAGTACTACTATTAAGAAAAATCTCATTTCCGTGATGAATCAATCTATGTGTTTAAATATACAAAAAACGGAACAATAACAAGTCTGGTTCGATATTCGGTAGTGTCTCAGTTTGAAATTTAGGACGTTTTTTTAGTTTCTGGCTTCGTTGCCATAATTCCGCAATACCAAATTATTAAAACCAAATAAATAATTAGCCATACAAAATCATAGTCACCTAAGCGCCCATTGAGCAGCCAAAGCACCCTCACTCGTCCTCGTTTGAAACGAGGATACCGTGGCTCAGCGTTTGCAACGCGAGTCAACCCTTACATCGCCAGCAGTCGTTCAATTTCCTGCTTTACCTCTGTATAATAGTCGGCATCGTTTGGTTTTCCCGGACCGCCTATGTGCGTTTTTCGGATGATACCACCTTTGTCTCTTTACTGGTCGAAGCGTCTCGCTTCGTCCTCGCATAATGCAGCGTCCCGCTTGCGTCACAACCCAATCACTTATCAGCTAATTAACACATCATTACATCAGCTAATCCCCTGCAACTCCTCGCCTGATTGCCAAAAACTCAAAACTTTGTTGATAACTCACCACATCAAAACCAGCCACCACAGCTCGTTTCAGAAAGATATCCACAAATTTCGCTGTTTATTTCTCCACGCCGCATACCTGTTCTAACTTTGCCTGACCGCCGAAGCTTTAGCGTAGGTGGTTTGCCCTCCATCTTCACATCCCGACTTTTTAAATTTTCACTTTTTAACTTTTATATCATGAAGAACGATCAGCAGGAAAAAGCAAAGAACCTCTATTTCCAGACCGATTTCTCCAACACAGAGATCGCAGACATGCTCCGCATCCCGCGCCGCACACTGCACTACTGGATCCGCGAGAACAACTGGGACCGCCAGCGCGAATGTGCTGGTGCTATGCCATCATTTATTGCCGAGAACTGTTACCGCATTCTCTCCCGTTTCACAGAGCAGCTCCTGTCAGAAGAGCGTGCAGATACACCCATCACCTACAAAGAAGCGAATACCCTCCACAAGCTCACGCTCACCATTGGCAAGCTCCGCACCCGCAGCACCCTCAATGAGAGCATGGAATTGTTTGGTCATTTTATGGACAGTGTACAAGCCCGGTCCCCGCAGATGGCGCAGGCCATCCTGCCCTTTGTAGATGAGTTCATTGCCCATAGCACAGTCACTGCCGATGTGTTTGCCTCGCAACCGCTCAGGCCGGCAGAGCCCATGCCCGATATCAGCGACCTCGAAGCCATCCAGGCAGAAATGGATCGCTTTAAAAGCGAACAGGCCGCTGCCGCTCAGCAGTCTCCTGCCCAGGATCCGCCCGCGGAGCCCGTTGCCGAACTGGTTAGCAAAGAAAAGATGGATGCCGACTTTAAGATCATCGCCGACAAACTCAACAGCGTTTCTCCAATGCCGCCGGAGCTTACCGAGCGCCTTCGTCAATTTCACCACAACAACTATCACTCTCTGCAGCAGCGGAAACCCGGTGTCGTCGCCGCATAACAGCATTGCCTTACCACAGCGTTAGGAGCAATGATGGATATCTGGGCAGCAATGTGAGCAATGTTTTACCGCAACTCATTGACGATCAGGGTAGATGCAAAATGAAAAGTGAGCAACGATCTGTGCAACCGATTTACAGCAACACTTTTATATTACGGCGACTATTTATATCTTGTAGATAATGCGCTTAGGAAGATCGTTGATAAGGATCCTGGTAATGACAGTGGTGATGCTGCACTGTAGCCATGCCTATGCCCAAAAAGAAGGACAGCAGCTCATAGATTCTATATTGAAGGCATTGCCCGGGCAACAGGAAGACACCAACAAAGTGCTGCTGCTTGATGACCTGGTGACCACCTATGCCGATGTACAGGCAGAAAGGGGCATTACCTGGGGCGAAAAGGAACTTGCCCTTGCCCAAAAGCTGGACTGGAAAAAAGGCATGGCACTGGCCTACAGCAGCCTGGGTTGTTGCTATATCACCGGGTCGGAATATTCTAAGGCTATCGACTATTTTTCAAAGGCACTGGAGGTGACCGAAGAACTGGGAGATGATGTGCGTAGCGCGAATATCCTTGGCAACATCAGCATATGCTACTCCAGCCAGAGCGACTATCCCAAGGCGCTGGAATACTTGTTCAGGGCGCTGAAGATATTTGAAAAGCTGAATAAACGATCGAGGATAGCAACGGCTGAAGGCAACATAGGCATCGTATACCAGTTTCAGAACAATTATCCGAAAGCGCTGGAATATATGTTTGCCGCCATAAAGATCTATGAGGAGCTGAAAGAGAAAGACGGGCTGGCGGTGAACTATGGCAACATAGGGATCGTGTACAACTATCAATCGGAGTTTAAAAAAGCACTGCACTATGATTCGCTGGCACTGAAGCTGAATGAAGAGGTAGGAAATACTGATGGTGTAGCCTGCAACATGGGAAACCTGGGCAATGTGTTTGCCAATCTACAGGACTATACGAGGGCCATCGAGTATTCATTACGATCGAACGAGCTGGCAGAAAAGGTAAACAACAAGAGCAGGGTGATCGCCAACCTGGAGAACATTGGTACCTGCTACCTGAATATGGCAAAAGACAGCTCCCGCCAAAACACTGCGGAAATGAAGGCGGCGCATCTTAAAAAGGCCATCGGCTATTTTGATACGGTGATCTCGCGATCGAAGGAAACCGGGGACCTGAATATGCTGCAGGAAGCCTATAAGTACAGATCTGATGCCGAGGAGCTCTCGGGCAACTTTAGTGCAGCCCTCGCCAGCCATAAACAGTTTGTGACCATAAAGGATTCGGTATTCAACGCTGATAACAAAGTGAAAATGGCCAACCAGGAAACAAAGAGGGAGGCCGAGCTGAAGGAGAAGCAAATAGAGATCAACAAAGTACAGGAAACAAAAAAACGGAATGAACGGTTCTTTCTTTTAGTGGGCATCTTTGTATTGTTTGTCATCGTCTTCATTGTAGTGCGCAACAATAAGCTGATATCGGTGGAGAAGAGGAAATCGGAAGAGCTGCTGCTCAACATCCTTCCGGCTGAAGTGGCGGATGAGTTGAAAGCAAAAGGCAGCGCCGATGCCAAACTGATAGATGAGGTGACGGTATTGTTCACAGACTTTAAGGGATTCACGCAACTTTCTGAGAAGCTGTCACCACAGACGTTGGTGGCCGTTGTGAATGAATGTTTCTCGGCCTTCGACCATATCATGCAGCGCTATGGTGTAGAGAAGATAAAGACGATAGGCGATGCTTACATGGCGGCTGGCGGCTTGCCAACTCCTAACAATACGCATGCGGATGATGTGGTACGGGCGGCATTGGAGATACAGCAGTATATGCATGAGCATAAACTGAAAAAGGAAGCCGCGGGTGAATTGTTCTTTGAGATAAGGATAGGCATACATACCGGGCCGGTGGTGGCGGGTATAGTGGGTGTAAAGAAGTTTCAGTATGATATATGGGGCGACACCGTGAACACCGCCAGCCGCATGGAGAGCAGCGGGGAAGTGGGCAAGGTGAATATCTCCGGCGCTACCTATGAGCTAATAAAAGATAAGTTTAACTGTGTGTATCGGGGAGAGGTGCAGGCAAAAGGCAAGGGCAATATGCAGATGTATTTTGTATCATAAAACATTACTTAATGAATAAGCTGCTGCAGGTATTGATCGTATCATCGTTTGCAACTTGCCTGTCGGTACAGGCGCAGATCGTTGCCGGCGACCCGGCTGCTGTTGACCCGAAGGCCCCGCAGTTCAGGTACATAGCGGGCTCCAATGTTCACGACTATGGCCATGTGACAAAGAACACGCAGGCCACCTACCAGTTCGAGTTTAAAAATTCGGGTGGGAGTCCGCTGGTCATCTACGAGGCGCACAGCGGTGCCATGGGCAGGCCGGTACATGTGAGCATCGCCTGCCCCAAAAAGACCGTGAAGCCAAACAGGAGCGGGCACCTCCTGGTGACAATAGATGCGGGCGAAGAGACAGGTTCTTTCAAGGGCGACATCTATGTCTCTTCCAATGCTACCGGGCCCGGCTATCCGCTGCTGCACATCAGCGGTGCGGTAGTGGTGGCAAGGCTGCCCGCGGATACCAAGGCCGATATCAACCCGTCGCACAACGGCGGTACGGTATCGCCACAGAGCGCAGCCTTTGAGATAGTGGGCAATGCGCTGATGTACCTGTCGGAAAAGAAGTAGGCAAATACGGGATATTACCGCATGGCTTTGAATGGCCGGTTTATATCGCGCTTTTCAGCTTGAAGAAGATGTAGAGAAATAGTGCAGCCTTCACGCTTATCTCCAGTATACGCGGAATCCGAAGCTTGGTCCAATGTATGGCGTAACGATGCGCTTTTTTGTCGGGTGGCCGCACCGGGTTTCTCACTGGCTGCGACTTGTCGAAGAGCATGGCAACGAGGTGGTCGCCGTCCACAGGTTTTACAAATCTGCGCTTCCAGTCGTAGTACGATTCATTGTCCTTTCGCAGGGGCATCACACCGGTGTGGATACAGTTGATGGTAGCGTCTGTGCCGTGCGCATTGGGAGAGTGGGCAGAGCGGTTGTTCCACGCTCGGTTCATGATCTCTTCCAGCACGCCCATATCCGTTGAGTCGTTGATGAGAAACAGCACCCGCTCCTTCCCGAATTGGTCGAACAGCTTGCCGGTCTCAAAGGCCACACCGAGGTTCCTGGGCGAGAGGAAGGAGAAATCCATTACCACCACATCGGCGCGGTTCAGAAGGTATTGCAGCGCGTCCTTCCAGGTCTCATTCATGCACTGCATAGAGTTGAGCGGAAAGCGGAGATATTTGTCAGGGTCGCTTTTTATTTTCTTTATCTCCTGCGATAGTTCGTTCTGGTCCTCAACTATCGACCGGTCTATCCGCCCCGTGAGATAGTTAAGCACATCGCTCCACTTTTCGCCGGTGGTGTCGGGCCCGTCAAGGCGCTGAGTGGTGCCCAGCCATTGCCACGAGGCGGTGAGGCGGAGGAAGTCAGTAAGGTAAGGACTGCCAAATACGCGCAGTGCCAGCAGGTTTACCGGGCCATAAAAAGGGTATTTCTTTTCCAGGATGCTGCGTTGCCACTTATAGATGGCATAGCTGCCTGTAACAAGCAACATAGCTGCAGCCACAAATATCTTCCTGGTGTTGTTGTTGTGTAGCTCCGAGAAGGAATGAGAGGTGGCAACCAATATGATGAATACCCATATCCAGAACATCAGTATCCGCCATACCGGCAACAAGGTCACCTTTCGTTCATTAGCCGGCAGGTGGCTGGCCAGTGCTCGCCTGGCTGCTTGTAACATGATGGTCACACCGCTACGTATTTGTATCTTATTTCCCCTTGCGACGAATATGATCGTAATAATGTAGAAGACAAACAACGTGGAAGACATCGGGGTGAACCAAGCCCCGGAGGGGGCGCCATGGGTAACATACATATACCCTGCTACCAACGCCATCAGCAATGAGGACATCACGAGTATCATGATGCCGGTAAGTTTATGAAGTGCTGGTTCGCGTTGCGTGATGGCATCTATTCTTCTTTTGCTGTCATCACTCACCGGTGGCAGCTCATTTGCCCGTATCACATTGATGGTCACCGGGTGCTGCCAGTTTGTTTGAGGATACTGGGCGGCTGAGGTGCCTGCTCCGGCAGATGCTGCTGTTGTGCCCTCGGTGTGGTTATCAACCTCCGGTTTACCCAGTACTTTCTTATTGATCGCGTCCTTGGCCATTGACTTCAGGAATGCGCCCACTATCGCAAACACCAACGGTATAAAGAACAAACACATGACCAGCAATCGCATACGCATTTCCTTACCGGCATCGTCGGTCAGCAATATCCAGGCGCCGGGTATGGCGCCGGCAGCTATCATTATCTTAATGAATAGCGGCATCCCCGTCTTCGATGCAACTGTCTTTACGCTGTCCCGGTCTTTCTGCGATTCATCGTTCCAGGGCGTAGGTGCTTCGTACGCGTCATCCTTATTTTTCTTCTTGTATGTTCTTTTCGCTGAAGCTGTAGCTATGTCACGAGCCAGTAGTTTCCAAAGCTGTGGTCGTTGCTGCCGGCAGGTATCCAGCATATTCTTAACGGCCCTTACGTCTGCAACTCTGCTTTCGGTCGTGCTCCTGCCTTCTTCAGAAAGTTCATACGTCCCTCCGCCCAGCTTGGTCACGGTGGCCAGTCCTTTTATGGTCAGCATCACATACCCTTGCTCCACGCCCCTTGCAGCGGGCTCTTCGCTGTCCACATCCAGCCACTCATATACTATGGCCGCCACCGTTTGTGGCGTAGGGATATTAAGCCGGGCTTCTATCGTCTTCTCTGCGAATGGGCATGGTTTTCCGGCAGGCACAGCAACTACCTGTTCATCCTTGCCCTTACCTGTTATCTCAAAAGTGATACACCCCGCCTCTTCCAATGCAAGAAAGGCAGCGATAAGCATACTTCCCGCAAGCTCCGGGCTTTTTGCCTCTCTTCTTATGTTGTTGAGCGTGCGTACCATGGCTTATTTTCTTAAGTAGGGGTTTATTTGCCTGGCAAAGAAGTAGCAGCCCAGCAGGAACATGAGATAGAAGACCGGCAACGAAACGTAAGCTCCGTTTGGGGCACCTTGTATCAGGAATGATCTGTTGCCGCCATCAGGGTCGTAATAGACGGGCACAATTTTGCCCTCAGGGAAAAGCTTTGTAAGACGGCTAAGTTCACTTTCGGTATAAGATGATGTATGGGAAGTGCTGAAATAGAAACAGTACCCGGTCATAGAGTCGTGCTGCGGGGTCTTATACCGATACTCCAGGTCTATCGCATACCTGACAATGTTTTGCGAACTGTCGGTCATCCGATAATTGAATTGTGTGATCTCTGCTGTGGTTTGTGGCCAGTTATTGAATTTCCGGGCTTCTACCTGCTCGGATATGTCTAAGTACAGGCCCACTCCGCCAACCAATATCAGGAACAGATTGAGCAGCAGCATGGTGATCTTGGGTCGTATTCTCCGCACGCGTACAAACTCCCTGGCATGTAACAGCACCACCTCGCTGGGGGATAGATCAGTAGCAGTGTCCTTGATGTCCTCGGGCATGGTGTTTACGACAGGCCGCTTCTATAAGACAATTGTATCACAGGTACCCGGCCATGTAAATCAAAAATACGGCTAATATATCAGCCTTGTCAAGTGATGTGTTGTTAAGCTGCTGCTAATGATACAGTTTGGCTAAAACCATCAGGTGATTAATAACCTTATCTTTACAGCATGAAAGAAAGCATCTGGCAGCAAGTACTCACCTACTTCTACCTACGCAAGCGGGATCCCAATGCTCCGAAAAATATCAACATCAGGTTCATGCACGGCATGAACCGCATATCTCTGTTCATGTTCCTGGTAGCTGTCATTGTGATGATCGTTCGGCTATTTACACGCCACTGATATGATCTCGCGGGCGGCATTTTCGGATGCGCATTTTTCGCCCAGCAGATGCCATAGCCGGGCATAGTCCTGCCTCATCCGGGCCTTGTGCTCTTCGTCATACAGGATACGGCTCAATTCTTTTTCCAGGTTGTGGCCGGTAAGTTCGTTCTGAATAAGCTCGGTGACCACAAGTTTATCCATAATAAGATTGACGAGTGAGATGTATTTGACGCTGACCAGCTTAGTGGCCAGCCAGAACGAGAGCGCATTGCCTTTATAACACACCACTTCGGGTACTCCAAAAAGCGCCGTCTCTAACGTGGCTGTGCCGCTGGTAATAAGTCCTGCTTTTGCCTGCTTCAGTATATTGTAGGTCTGGTTCTTCACCAGCAGCACGGGCTTGTTGCCAATGATCTCTTTATATAACTCGTCGGGTTGTGCAGATGCCTGTGCCACAACGAAGCAATGGTCAGGGAACTTTTCGACCACCTGTAGCATAATGGGTAGCTTTACGCGTATCTCCTGCGCACGGCTGCCAGGCAGCAGTGCGATGATCGGCTTCTCGCTGAGGGGCACCATAGGCACGGTCTCTCTTTCTTCCTTCACCACCTCGGCCATGGGGTTACCTACATACGTGACGTCGTAATTCCATTTGGTGCGGTAGTATTCCGTTTCGAAAGGCAGTATCACCAGCAGCTTATCTACATCACGTTTTATCTTCCTGACCCGGTTCTCCTTCCAGGCCCATACCTGCGGAGATACATAGTAAACGATCTTCATCCCTTGTTTCCTGGCCCATTCCGCTATGCGCATGTTGAATCCGGGATAGTCGATGAGCACCAATACATCGGGCTTATAACCGAGAATGTCTTTTTTGCAGAGATCTATATTCTTAAAAATAGTGCTGAGGTGTGTGACCACCTCTACAAAGCCCATAAAGGCAAGGTCGCGGTAATGTTTTACCAACGTAGCACCTGCTGATTCCATGCGGTCTCCGCCCCAGCAACGAACCTCTGCCTGCGGGTCCTGCCGGTGCAAAGCCCGTATAAGGTGACCACCAAGCAGATCGCCACTGGCCTCTCCTGCTATGATGTAATAACGCATTACCAGACAAACATTAGGAGAACGATAAGCACGGCATACAGCATTGTAGCCACTACAATGCCACGCATGATATAATCGAGGCGACGGTTATTGACATAAACAAAGGGGATAAGGTTAATGAGCAGCGCCATGGTCATGACCTTAGCCAGCTTCTTATGATCTTTCATCAGAATAGACAGAAACTCATTCATCGGCATACCGGGGGTTCTCCACAACAGATACATGATAAGAAAACCCAATAAAGGCAAAAAAAGCGCGATTAGAAAACCCGTCATTGGTACATCACGTCTCATATACGTTAATTATGGTTGCAATATACGACGAGAAGGACGCATTTCACTGTTAAAAAGACGGATTGCTTATCTTTGCGCCATCTTTAGAAACTGGCACACATGAATTTCAAACTAAAAAACATACCGGTTCGTACTGTTCGTCCGCGCACATATGGGCTTACCATGGTGATGGACAAAGGAATGGGACTGGTAGGTGCAAGAGATTTTCTCTCTGTGGCTGCGCCTTACGTAGATATTATAAAGCTTGGTTTCGGTACCGGGTTTGTGAGCAGCCAACTAAGGGAAAAGATAGAGATATACCGGGAACACGATATCCCGGTGTATTTCGGGGGCACCTTGTTTGAGGCGTTCCTGGTGCGTGACCAATTTGATGATTACCTGGCCATGGTGAAGGACTTCGGGCTGAAACATGTGGAAGTATCCGACGGATCGGTGGTGATACCACACGTAGAAAAGCTGGGTTACATAGAGAAGCTGGCCAAACACGTAACAGTATTGTCTGAAGTGGGCTCGAAGGATGCCACGCACATCATGCCGCCATACAAGTGGATAGAGCTGATGCGTGCTGAGCTCGAAGCAGGATCGACCTATGTGATAGCGGAGGCCAGGGAGGCCGGTAATGTGGGTATCTATCGCGGATCGGGAGAAGTGCGTGAAGGGCTGGTGCAGGAGATCCTGACCCAGATACCATCTGAAAAAATAATTTGGGAGGCACCGCAAAAAGCGCAACAGGTTTACTTCCTGGAGCTGCTGGGCGCGAACGTGAACCTCGGCAACCTGGCCCCCGCAGAAGTGATACCGTTGGAAGCCACGCGCGTGGGATTAAGAGGAGATACATTCTCCCTGTTCCTGACGCCTGCTGAGAAAGAGCGTGCCAACCACGGTGAATAACAATAAGGTAACGCAGGTAAAGGCCACCGGTCTTTACATTTGACGAACGGGAACAACAGATCGCAACTGAATGCTGCCACTATACGGACTGATAGGCACCTCACTTACCCATTCCTTTTCGCCCGCCTATTTCAAAAAGAAATTCGCGGAACAAAACATCGACGCGTTTTACGAAGCTTTTCCGATTCCGTATATACGTGAACTGCCTGACCTGCTGGAGCATAACCCGGATATGCGCGGGCTGAATGTTACCGTACCTTTCAAAGAAGCCATCATCCCGTATCTTGATGAACTGGACTATGTAGCGGCACAGATAGGCGCTGTGAATTGTGTTGTCATCAGAAACGGGCGGAAGAAAGGATATAATACCGACTCTAAAGCCTTTGAGCAGAGCCTGATCCCTTTACTGACGCCACATCACAGCAAGGCGCTGATACTGGGCACGGGAGGATCGTGCAAGGCAGTAAGCTACGCACTGGAACAACTGGGCATTGCCTATGAGCGGGTATCGCAAGTGAAAAAGCCGGACCTGCTGACCTATGCTGAACTGACTCCAGCAATTATTGCCGAACGTAAACTGATCATCAACACCACGCCTGTAGGCATGTATCCCAATATGGATGCCGCACCGGATATACCCTATGAAGCGATAGGCGCGAACCACCTGTTATTCGACCTGATCTATAACCCGGAGGAAACTAAGTTCCTGCAGAATGGCAGACTGCGCGGCGCGGCAATAAAAAACGGATTTGAGATGCTGCAACTGCAGGCAGAGGCCAGTTGGGACATATGGAGCGCCCAGAACGAAATACCGGAGTGATCAGCCAATAGTATAATACACACAGGTAGTCACAAAGTTGCGGACGAATGGCAACCAGGTAACAGGCCCGAACTGCTTGCGGGGCTGCACGCCGAACTTGAACTTGTAAATAGGATTGAACAGGTAATGTTGCTTATTGAGCACCTTCATGCCGGTGTGTTTTACAATTGATTCGAAGCGCTCGATGGTAATGCGGGTATCACGAATTTCGAGCAGCTCTTTAATAACCAGCGGATGTTCCTTCGCCAGTTGCAGTATGCCTTTGTACATAAACCGCGGCAGTACATGATACCACGGTAATACGCTGGCCCACTTGGTGCGGCATAGCTGCTGGTGGCCTCCAAATGGCATATACCATGGCGGAAAACCAAAGAAGATCTGTCCGCCGGGTTTGAGAAATTTTTTCAGGTGGCTGATAAAGTTCTCCTGTTCCGGCACATGTTCTATCACATCTTTCAGGATGATGACGTCGAAAGAGCCACCAAAGCGCGCCACAAAATCGGCATCATAGATATTCTGGCAGATGAAGTCAACCTTTCCTGCTGCCACTTCTTTCTCCAGGTAGATCCTGGCCTGTTCAATACGGTCATTGGCAAGATCTACACCCAGGCATTGACAACCACGCTCAATGAAGGGAAGTAATACACCTCCTTCCGCGGTGCCCACCTCAAAAACACGCACACCCGGGCCAAGAGGCTTGGTTTTCTCAATAAAAGGGAGCACGTATGAACGGGAATTGTCGACCTGCTGATCGTACCTTACTTTAGCGTCGATGTGGTGCTTTAATGCCAACTAATCAGTGTTTTAGAGGGGTAAATATATAGAATGTTCTTTGTTTCGGGGGATGGTCACTTTTCCTTCTTCAGGTTGTCTTCGAGCACCTGCAACTGCCTGCGGATGCTCTCGTGGTGTATCTTCTCATACAACTCTACGATGAATTCGGGCGGAAGGCTGTGAATGGCCCCCCTGTCCGTGCGTGTATCTACTATCTCGCGCCAGCGGGCGGGTTGGTAAGCTGTCATATTACATGATTTCTTTACTTCACCGATCCGGATACTCAATTCCATGCGCTTGGCCACGAGATCTATGATCTCGGAATCAATGCTATCCATCAACTGCCGAAGATATTCGAGCTGCACCTGCGCGCTCATATCCTGAGTGAACTCTTCCCTGACCACTAATCCGCGAAGCATATCAGCAAGCATAGCAGGTGTCACTTGCTGTGCGGCATCGCTCCAGGCCTGCTCAGGACGCGGGTGCACCTCTATCATCAGACCATCGAAGTGCATATCCAAAGCTTTTTGCGCAACCTCAGCAACACGATTTCGATTTCCGGTAATATGACTCGGGTCGCAGATCATGGCGAGTGACGGGCGCCTGCGTTTCAGTTCTATGGGTATAGGCCAGTTGGGCTGATTGCGATAACCTGCGGCAGCACTGTACCCGGAAAATCCCCTGTGAATAGCTGCCACGTGGCTTATCCCGGCTTTCTCCATACGCTCTATGGCGCCCTGCCAGAGATCGACATCTGTATTGACGGGATTCTTGACCATTACGGGTATATCTACTCCTTTCAGCGCATCGGCAAGATGCTGCACCTGGAATGGGTTTACAGTAGTGCGGGCCCCTATCCATAGCGCATCTATGCCATACTTCAGCGCCAGATCCACGTGGCCGGGTTCCGCAACCTCTATTGCAACCGACAATCCGTACAACTGTTTTACCTCTTGCAGCCATTTCAGCGCCCCTTCTCCGTTACCCTCAAACTGACCCGGGCGGGTGCGCGGTTTCCAGACGCCTGCACGAAACAACTGTATGCCCATATCACTGAGTGCCGCAGCCGTCTCCATCACCTGCTCGCGGGTTTCCGCGCTACAGGGCCCCGCAATCACAAACGGCCTCGCTGATCTGAAATAAGACATAGCGCAAAGGTAGGGTTAATTACACGGAACCATAATAGAGAACAATTAACGTGGAATAGAGCTTTGCTGTGATGTTCAGACCTATTATTTGCCGGAATAACCGGCTAAAGATGGAACAATATTCTATGTATGTAATGGAGCTGAACTGCAAAGAAAAATATAGGGGGACACTACCTGAATATTAAATAATAAAGTATTTTGCAACTACAATTATGAAACATAGTCTTCTGCGCATTGTTCTATTGTTGGTACTGGTAGTAGCTGCCAGCAGTTGCGGCCGTACCATATACCGCGCGAAATATACCAAGAGTGACAAGTTCGTCAAGGCCAAGAAACGCTATCATTTCTGGCACAAGCACGGCGCTCAGCCAAGGGCACATGGACGTGGCTACTGGTAGTTCACTTTTTTAATGAAGTTATTTTCCCGGTAGCCGGGCACCGTATCATTTCTGCTACTTTGCAGGTGAAATATCGTTGGGGTCTTTTACTTTCTTGCGTTGCACGCCACCCGCTGGTTTGTGCACCTCAACATCGGGGTCTATAAGATCAGCGGCTTCCTTATTAACATCGCGGCCTTTGCCAAGAAAATAACCTGCGGAGAATCCCCAGGCCCTGTTACGATCTTTTTCCGTACCCAGGCCTATGTCTTTATTTCCGCCAATAAAGTAAACCCGGAAGAATGGTCCGCGAGGAGATTCGTAGCCTGCAGTAAGTGTGACACCAATATCGAACAGGGAAAGCACCTTGCCACCGGTGAGCTTCTGTACATAAGTGTTATCAGACTCTACATTATTCAGAATGATATAATCGTTGAGGGTGCTTTTACCACCTATTATGTAAGCGGGGGTAGCGCCGATACCCGCAAAGAAGCGGGGTTTGCCCTGTATTCCCGTTTTATAGAGTACAAGCGCGGAAAGATCGAGATACGTGCTTATAACGGACTGTGAGATGTATTCATATGATGAATCGTTGAGGGTATAATAATATTTGCGTGAAGATCCGCGCTGAGCCAGATATACGCCGGACTGAAAGTACAGATGCCTGTTCATGGGAACATCCAGCGTGCCACCAACACGGTAATGCACGACCGGGCCGGGACTACCATCGCGCGTATAAGGTATGGGATCCTGTGAGGGGGAGAAATTCATGTTTGCGATCCCGAAGCCACCTTCCGGAGCCACACCCACCTGGGCCCGTATGGGGCAGGTAAAAAGAGCGCAAATGATGAGCAGAAGTGTGGTTCGCATACGTTACTTTTTCTTTTTTGCAGCCGGTGCTACGTGCACCGGTATTTGTTTCTTCTCCGGCTTGTAATGAAAGAAATAACCCAAGGTGAAGCCAATATTGACACTCTTGATGGAGTTGATGTTGTTATTGTGATAGGGCTGCATATTGTAGAAGCCTTTTCGTACCTGCGCACGAAAGAATAACCCGGAGCGGAGCTGATAACCGGCGCTAAGACCAACACCAAAATCAAGGCGGCGAATAGCATCTGAAGAATCGTTACCTACGGTCACTGTATAAGAGGTGTCTGTGGCAGGAACCTTGGCGCCGAGGAATGAGATGCCCGGTGTAGCTACTGCTGCCCTGCCACCGAGATTAGCCCCGATGAACGGACCGGCAGAGACAAAGAGCCTGTTGCCGGTGCCATTACCGAACTTATATACTATATCAAGAGGTAGCTGCAGGTTGTGGATGTAAGTGGCAAAGCTGGCAGAACCTACAAGCGGAATGGTAAGGGAGTATTTAAGGCCCGTGAGCACATAATAGATACCCGGCTGAAACGATAGTTGCCTGTTGATACGGACATCTGCTACGCCGCCAGCCCTGAGGCCCGGTACGGGAACAAAGTCGGGGGTGAAAAGGAAACCGGGCACGTGCACCGAATAACTGGCGAGATTGAAACCCGCCTCAGGCGCAAAAAGCACCTGCGCACCGGAATGGAATGCCGCAAAAAATAAAGAGAAGACCAGTAACAGTTTTTTCATGGAATACCTAACGTCACAAATATATACAGAACAGTATAAATTCCAACTATAAAGATGTGTACAACTTTTGTATTGTTTTGTTTGAGTAGGTAACACCGTTGAGGCTACCTACGAAAGATACTTTGCGAACGGCATTGGTGAGGAATACCTCGTCTGCCGCGAGCAGCTCGTTGATATGAAGGGGCCTTTCGGAGACAGCGGGCAGCCGCTCCAGAATGTAACGGCGCATAACACCGGCCACACAACCCTCTGAGAGCGGAGGTGTGAACACGCTGCCGTCCCTGATCCAGAAGATATTGGCGATGGAGCTCTCGATGATATTGCCATGTGTATTGCAAATGAGGATGTCGTTCCATTTACGGGAACGAGCCTGGCGTGCCGCTATAGCATAAATCAACGCATTGCACGATTTGAGGCTACTAAGCGAGTCGATGCTTTTTGATAAGCCCTCTGCTATGCCGATGACCAGCCCATTCTCATTGAGGGCAACCTCATGCTCTACCGGAAAGCACTCTATGATATAATGCGGTCGCGCGTCTATGCCATAGAGGCCACCACCACCGGCAAACACCTGGACGCGTGCCCGGCAAAGGGCCTCCGCATTGTTCTTTCTTACCGTGCGCAATAGCTCTTCCCGCAACATACCGGGAGTGAACAAAGCCGGCAGACGAAAATATAACTGCTCCATGCCGGCAAAGAGCCGCTCCCAATGATAGCTGTCGAGGAAGAGCTCTCCTTGCTGCACCAGAATGGTCTCGAAGAGGCCATAGCCATAACGGAACGAACCATTGTCCACAGGCAGGGCCGCATCGGCAATGGCAGAGATCTTTCCGTCGAGGTTCACAAAGTTCATACAACGGCAAATTAGCATTTATTCAGCTGAATAGAAGCGGGAACAGTCAAAGTTGTATTTTTGTTTCAAAGTTGTAACGTATGAAGTTTGATAAGGCTGTGCCGGTGACCTGGCTCGCAGAGTTTACCGGGGCAGAACTGATAGGCAATGCGCAGCAGGAAGCTACGGGAATCAATGAGATACATAAAGTGACAAAAGGCGACATCTCTTTCGTAGATTTTGAGAAGTACTATGATACCTGCCTCAACTCTCCGGCTACCGTTATCATCATCAATAAAGCAGTGGACTGCCCGGCAGGCAAGACGCTACTGGTGACTGCTGATCCTTTCAGCGCATACGTGAAGATAGTGAACAGGTTCCGCCCGTTTGAGCCGGCCAATAAAATGATCAGCGACAGCGCCACCATAGGCAAGGGGACCCACCTGCAGCCGGGTGTGTTTGTAGGTAATCATGTGCAGATAGGCGAGAACTGCCTGATACACCCTAATGTGACGATCTACGACCATACCATCATCGGCAACAATGTGGTGATACATGCGGGCGTGGTGCTGGGGGCAGATGCTTTCTACTTCAAGCGCCGTAAGGACAGGGAAGCACAATATGATAAGCTGGTGAGCTGCGGCAGGGTGATCATAGAAGACGATGTGGAAATAGGCGCAGGCACAACTATAGATAAGGGAGTAAGTGGTGATACGATCATTGGCCGTGGTACAAAGCTGGACAACCATATACATATAGGTCATGGCGCAGTAATAGGTAAAAACTGCCTCTTTGCTGCCCAGGTAGGGATAGGCGGCAAGGCCATTATAGAAGATGAGGTGATACTCTGGGGCCAGGTAGGTGTGAGCAAGGACCTGACCATAGGCAAGGGAGCCATAGTGCTGGCGCAGAGCGGCGTACCATCTAGCCTCGAGGGTGGTAAGACCTACTTTGGTTCACCTGTAGGTGAGGCCAAGCCGAAGATGAAAGAACTGGCGTGGATAAAGCGCATACCTGAGATGTGGGATATGGTAAAACCCCAAGGCAACGAAGGGGAGAAATGAATCCTGCATGGTTATAACTGTCACTGACCAATTACTGCTGCGAACTTATGAGCCTGCTGACGCGCAGGAGCTCTTTGACGTGATCAATAATTCGCGAAAGCACCTGCAGCCATGGCTGGAATGGGTGCCGCTAACCACGAAGCAGGAACACGCACTACAATTCATACAACGCTCCAGGCAGGAGCTGAACGACCAGCAATCGCTGGCGCTGGGTATATTCTATGACGGAAAAATAATAGGTGGCATAGGGATGCATAAATGGGAGCCTGCCATAAAGCGGGCGCAGGTAGGCTACTGGATAGTGAAGGAGCATGAGGGCAAGGGTATTGTAAATAAGAGTTTACTAAAGTTCATTTCTTTTCTTTTTGAGCAATTGGGGCTGAATAAAGTGGAGATACACTTTGAACCGAAGAACAAGCGCAGCGCCAAAGTAGCGGACAAACTGGGTTTTAAAATAGAGGGCGTAATAAGGCAAGCTATCATGCGCAATGGCATGCCGGAAGACCTGGTGGTGACCGGGATACTGAAGAGTGAGTGGAAGGGTTAAATTTTACCGGGGTTACAAATGCCACGCGGTGTAACCGACGTTATAAACGCGGACAAGAAAGGCTGGTCATATTTCGCAAGCGGGACGCTGCCTTACGCGAGGAGTTGTCTGAACCAGGATTAGTGGGATTATAGGATTAGTAGGATGGAGATATTTGATCTGGTTGTATCGAGTCGTTTGGCGACGCAAGCGGGACGCTGCCTTACGCAAGGACGAAGCGCGACGCTTCGACCAGTTGGGGAACGATGCTTAATAAATAAGATATAACTTTAACGTCTTTCGAGGAGACTCACTATGTAAATATTTGAAATCATACGGGATATCACCAAGTTGATTGCATGATTCCCTATGCCACTTACTGACTTCCGCAAGTATTTTGCACCAAACAATCCAATACTCATCATTGCCGCTCATAAAATTACGGTAAACTTTTTCACTATTCCCGCTGTACACATAGTACTGGTACTTAACAGGGCAGTGCGCCAAAACAGCTTTATGAATAGCCTCCATTGTCTCTTTTGAAGGTTGTTTCCCCGCCAAACACTCGCTAATGTCAAATTCAAATTTATTCGTAAACCTCTCAAGCAATTGCTCAAACGATGGGCGAAATGATCTATTAAGCACAGAAAGATATGTCTGGAGTTGAAAATCGCCTTTGAGCACGGCATACTTCAAAAGCGGCAAATGCTCAATCCAGTGTGCAGCATCATGCATCTCCAATATCTCTGTATAATATGACCCATCGACAAGTGCGGGCCAGCCTTTTTTGAGCACATAATCATGCAGATACCGGAAATGTACGGAATCTGCTCGAAGCATTTTCCTAGTTGTGGCAACGCGACAAGCGCTGTCCTTGCAACTTTCGAGAAGTTTCCTTATTGCTTGGTCCTCTTCTGCCATTTTTCTGAAGGTGTTGTAGGCTACAGACTTTGGAGCATTATATGCTTTAGTCAATTTGTCTTTTAGTTTTTTCCTGGCATCCCTTGTCAGCAGCACATCGAAAAAGTTATCGATATTGACGGGAGTGGCATTAAAGCCGAGCAGGTAGTAAGGGTCAATCTGCAAAAAACAAATACTTGCATTGATGCTATCTCCCTTTGCAGAGAAACTATCTGCCTGCATCAGGTTATAATAAGAGGTATGAATGAGATCGCTTGGCGATATCTCGTATTGTTTGTCATAGAGCTGAGCAAGGCCGTTATAAGAGACCAAGAGAAACGTCAGCAAAAGAAATTGTCTAACCATCAGAAATATTTCTGATAGTAAAATACTAAAACTAACGCAGATATTAATGGCCGCTAGTGCTTGAAATGCCTTACCTCTGTAATGACCATTGCCATGTCGTTCTCCTTGCAGAACTTTACGCTGTCGGCATCACGAACAGAGCCACCGGGCTGGATACAGGCTTTAATGCCGGCATCATTTGCCATGCGCACACAATCATCAAACGGGAAGAAGGCATCTGAAGCGAGGACAGCACCCTGCAGGGAGAAGCCAAATTGCTTTGACTTATCGAGCGCCTGGCGCAGGGCATCAATGCGGCTGGTTTGTCCGCAGCCCTTGCCGATGAGTTGTTTGTCTTTAACTATGGCTATGGCATTTGACTTCAGGTGCTTGCAAACGATGTTGGCAAACAGGAGGTCGGCCTTCTCAGCCGGTGTGCAATCACGGGCGCCGGATTCTTTCCACTCGGCGAAGTTCTTTGTATCGGCATCCTGCACGAGCACACCATTGAGGATGCGCTTGTATTCTTTTACAGGATAGAAGGTTTTCTTTTGTTGCAGGAGTATGCGGTTCTTTTTGCTGCGGAGTATGGTGAGTGCCGCCTCATCGAATGCAGGGGCAATGAGTATCTCGAAGAAGAGTTCGTTTATTTTTTGTGCTACATCGGCATTGATGGTCTGATTAGTTACCAGAACGCCACCGAATGCACTCTCCGGGTCGCCGGCAAGCGCGGCTTCCCAGGCATGGGTCACATTATCGCGCTCTGCGATGCCGCAAACGTTGGTATGCTTGATGATGGCGAAAGCGGGATCGGAAAAATCGGAGATGATCTGGCAGGCAGCGTCTATGTCCACAAGGTTGTTGTAAGACAGTTCTTTGCCGTTCAGTTTTTCGAACAGCTCATCGAGGTTGCCATAGAAAGCGGCAGACTGATGCGGGTTCTCTCCATAACGAAGTGACTGCTTGTTGCCGTAAGAAAGCTGGAAATGTTTATGCTTATCCTTTTCGCTGAAGTAGTCGGCGATAGCCACATCGTAATGCGCGCACTCGGCGAAAGCGGCTGCTGCAAAATGGCGCCTGTCGCGGAGGTCGGTAACGCCGCCTTTTTCATTCAGGAGGTCCAGGAGCGCGGTGTACTGGTCGCGGGAGGCAACAATACACACGTCTTTATGGTTCTTACCCGCTGCACGGATCAGGGAAACGCCGCCAATATCTATCTTTTCTATGATCGATCTTTCATCGGTGGTATTCTTTACCGTTTCCTCGAAGGGGTAGAGATCCACAATAACGAGGTCGAGCATGGGGATGTCATATTCCTTTACATGCTGTTCGTCATCGGCAAAGTCGCGGCGGGCCAGGATACCGCCAAAAACCTTGGGGTGGAGGGTCTTGACACGGCCGCCAAGAATGGAAGGATAGCCGGTAACGCTTTCTACCGAAGTGCACGGGATATTAAGCTGCTCGATAAATGTCTGGGTACCACCGGTTGAGTACATGGTAACGCCAAGTTCGTGCAGTTTGCGAACAACAGGCTCCAGGCCATCTTTATAAAAAACAGATATCAGGGCAGATCTTAATTTGCGCTCCATTTGAATGTGACTTTGAAATGAGGTGCGAAGATACTACGGTAATCACTACCCCCAAAAAATTAAGGACACATGCGCAGGCGGTCGGGCGCCGCGACTACCAATAGCGGCCACCGCGGCGGTAGTGATAACGGTCGGGACGACGGTTGTCTGTCTTAACCACCACACAGCTAGTTATATGGGCAAGAATGGCGAAAACTATGATCGCTTTTATAACTCGGTATTTCATAACGCCTTAAAAGTAGTAAAATATTTCTTTTTGCCAATCCATCAGAAGAAATCGTACTCGCGGCGGGGTGCATTTACCCGGAATCCGAAGTAAACGTAATTGGAGGTAAGTGCGCCGCCGGCCACGCCGGTAGTGGAGTAGGCAGGGAATGCTGCACCTGTATAATTGCGGTAAACGCCACCCAGGTCGAGGAACAGGTTCCGGCGAAGCTGGTAGGAGATATTCAGGTTCAGCAACTGGCAGGTGCTGCGGGGGCCATTGATGAGATGTACACCATAGACGCTCGAGGCACTTTTGTAATTATTAAATATGTTGTTGCCAAAGTTCTTACTGCCCGTGTCAACACCTTGTACATAATAAGTTGCCCTGGCTGTGAGGTAGAGGTTTTTGCAGGGTTGGTAATTAATGATGCCGATAGCCTTTGCAAAGCCTGAACCGAGCGGGTCGGCCAATGGCTGGTTATAATTGGTATAGTTGGCCAGGGTATCCTGTGCGGCATAGGTGTAAGGACGAACAGCGTCGATCTCTCCCTGCAGGTCGAGATTGCGGAGGGTGAAGGCATCGAAATATTTGCCACCCAACTGTATGCCGAACTTATTGCCGTACCAACCTTTGCGTGCTATGATCTCCTTGTACCTGAATTCGTTGAGGATGAACTGTGTATAGAACTGGAAGTGCTTAGCCACAATAGCTTTTCCGCTGAGACCAAGCAGGGATTTATCGCCGGCGCCATTGAAGCGGTTGATGGCCGTAGTGAATATGATGGGGTTGACATAGGCCAGCTCTATGTTGTTGGGACGGTCAAAGACCTCTGCCTCAAAAAGGCCGATGTTGAGCCACCTGTTCGCATTAACAGTGAGATAGTGGACAGACGAAAACTTTTTTGTAAAAATGGTGTCTGCGCCTTTCATATACTGAGGCGTAAGCTGAGTGAAGAGGCACTCATAGTTTACTTTCCAGATATGTGTCTGAAGTCTCAGATAGGGCATAGAAGAAGAAAAGTCGGACAGGAACAGGCTGGAAACACCATCGCCAATGAAGTGCTTGCCAAATCCTACCGTACTATTCAGGTGGTTGCGTACAAGGTCGAAATTGACATAGCCGGTAGCCTGCATATAGTCGTAAGTACCGAATTTGGCTGCGGGTTTCAAATAGTAATCGCCTCCCGGCACAGCCCCCAGCTTTTTATTGACAAAGCCATAGACATAGTAAGGATATTGCTCCTGGTTGTCGGTGATAGAGGTATAAAAACCTACTTTCTTTGAAACCCAACCTCTTAATTCTGCTCCACGGCTGCTGAAGAGCACACGGTTTGACACGCCTGCCGGAGCGGGGGTATTATGCTGCATCATCACCATATTGTTGGTGACAGGATTGATGACCAGGAAGAAGTTCTTATCGAGCAGGAAGTCTTCAGTATTGATGTACACAAAATCGTACTGCTTCTTGTAAAAAGTTTTGAACCACGGATGTTTCGAATCGATGGCGCCATGGGAGTCGGCAGTCCACTCGCCGCTTTCAGAGCGCATCTGCTGCAGGTTGTACCGGTCTATGGCAGAAAGCATTTTCGGGGCTTTGGCATCGGCCTCATTATCGCGGGCCTGTACCATATCGAGGAATTGAACAGCATTTTTGCGGGATACGGGTTTGTCGCCGTTCACAAAGCTGTCACAAAGCCTGCCGGAACGCGTTTCGAGCCTGTCGAGCACATGATAATCCTCAGATCCGAGTGTGAGGAAGGTTGACTGTGCAGATGCCAATGAGACCACAGAAACAAAAGCAGAAAATAAAAAGGCCTTTTTTAGCATAATCCGGTTTTTTCAGATGCGTTATGGTGGTAACTTTGCCCGACAAAATAGCCGCGCAGCGCGGGACGAAATTAGCAAATATGTTTTGTAAAATAATAAAGCAGGCCACGGTAGTAAATGAAGGCACAAGCGCCGTAAAGGATGTGCTTATCAGGGATGGCATCATAGAGCGCATAGACAACAATATATCTGTAAGCGGTAACTGCGAAGAGATAAACGGATCGGGACTATACCTGATACCCGGCGTGATAGATGACCAGGTACATTTCCGTGAGCCGGGACTGACCCATAAGGCGACCATAGGCACAGAAGCCCGTGCTGCAGTAGCAGGAGGCACCACCACCTTCATGGAGATGCCGAATACCAATCCGCCGGCACTGACGCAGGAGCTGCTGGAGCAGAAATATGACATAGCCGCCGCCACATCGGTCGCGAACTATTCATTCTTTATGGGGGTGGCCAATAATAATGCCGACGAGGTGCTGCGTACCAATGACAGGAAAAAGGACGTGTGCGGGGTGAAGATATTCATGGGTTCCAGCACGGGCGATATGCTGGTGGATAACTATATCACACTGACAAAGATATTCTCGGAGTCGGAGCTGCTGATAGCCACGCATTGCGAGGATGAGAAGATCATCAACGCGAACAAACTGAAATATGCTGATGCTGATGACGTATCATTTCACCCGCTGATACGCGATGTGGAAGGTTGTTTTGAAAGCTCCTTCACCGCCGTGCAACTGGCAAAGCGTTATGATACAAGGCTGCATATATTGCATATATCCACAGCGAAGGAGCTGCAGTTGTTCACTAACCTTTTCCCGCTGAAGGATAAGCGGATCACATCGGAGGTATGCGTGCATCACCTGCACTTTACGGCGGATGACTATGCCCGCTACGGGAACCGGATCAAGTGTAACCCGGCCATTAAGGCGCCGGAGAATAAGGCGGCGCTGTGGGATGCGCTACTGGACGACCGCCTTGATATCATAGCGACCGACCATGCACCGCATACGTGGGAAGAAAAACAACAGCCGTATCAGAAAGCACCATCGGGGGTGCCGCTGGTGCAGCACTCCCTGCTGCTGATGCTGCAGTATGTGAAGGAAGGAAGGATATCGCTGGAAAAGGTGGTGGAGAAGATGAGCCACGCGCCCGCGCAGTGTTTCCAGATAGCTAACCGTGGTTATATCAGAGAAGGCTACCACGCCGACCTGGTGCTTGTAGATATGAACAATGGCTACCGGGTGGATAAGCATAACATATTGTATAAATGCGGATGGTCGCCGTTTGAAGGGCATATGTTCCCGGCATCGGTGAAGTACACGTTCGTGAACGGGCAGGTAGCGTACAAAGATGGCCAGGTAGATGATACGGTCAGGGGGTTGCGTTTGCGTTTTGACAGGTAGAGCAGCTGATATGCAAAATGATAAGACCACGCTCCGCGACCTATCTATATTCACTTCTGACGGAAGCGGCGATGTGTTTGCCCTGACAGACCGTGCGGCAACACAAGCGGGGAGAGAGGTATTGCGCCGGCATATTCAACATCCGCCGGACACCTACGAGCAGCTAAAAGACTTGCAGGACGCGGTGAAATTCTGGTCGGAGCACGGAGACCTGTGGCCATCCATTATATTGAATGGCACAATCGTGATGCTGGAGAAATACTTTGAGTCGGCAGAAAGCATCACGGCACCGCCATCGGGCATAACCATGTCGCTGAACTCGGTGATCCTGAAGATATTCAACAAGCAGGAGTATTTCTTCATACAGTTCTCTCTGTCGCATCTTTCTGATTTCCTGAAAGGATGCAGTCAACTGGCGGAAATAGCAGACAGGGATGATGTTCCGCCATTGCTGAAAAAAGAACTCAACAGTGTAAAGGAGGAATTGCGGCACGGGTTGACCGCTGACCTGATGGCGGTTAACAAACAAACCAAATTTGTCCAACTGGCCCAACTGAACCATAAAGCAAGGCGGGAGATGAAGCACACCATTATGCGGCTGATGAGCAGCTATGCCAGGCTGGACGCCTGGCAGTCTATGGGGAGGGCAACAAAAGAGCTTGGCTGGTCGTTCCCTGAATTGCTGCCGCCCGGAAATCTCTGTTATGAGACCAAGGACCTTTGCCACCCGTTGCTGAAAGCCCCTGTATGTTATGACCTGTCTTTTGACAATAGCCGAAATTTTCTGCTGCTGACAGGTGCTAACATGTCGGGGAAGACGACATTTATGCGGGCGCTGGGAGTAGGGGCCTTGCTGGCTCATATAGGCATGGGAGTACCCGCCAGGCAAATGCGGATAAGTTTCCTGGAGGGCATCATTACCAATATGCAGGTGGAGGATAATATACTGAAGGGAGAGAGTTATTTCTATGCGGAAGTGCAGCGTATGAAGCAAACGGCTGAAAAGTTATTGCAGCATAGGTCGCACCTGGTGCTGATGGACGAACTGTTCAAAGGGACAAATGTGCATGATGCCTATGAATGTACCAAGGCTGTAGTAGAAGGGTTGCTGCACCACCCTAATCACCTGATGATATTGTCAACACACCTGTATGAAGTTGCCCAGCAATTCAGCGGGCATAAAAAAATATTATTCTCTTATTTTGTGACCAATATGTCGGATAAGGGAGATTATAAGTTTACCTACCAGTTGAATAGCGGCATATCCAATGACCGGATCGGATATCGCATACTGGAGCAGGAAGGTGTTATCCGGATACTGAATAAAGAATCAAAATAAAGTTACCATGTCAGATACGCAGGAGAGACCCCAATGGAAAGGCATACTGATAGCTATCCTCTTTATAGTGCTGATGGTGCTGCCTATAGTCTATGCCCTTGTAAAGGAGAAAGGCGCCACGCAACAAACCAAGGGTAATACAGAGTCTGCCAGGATAGCCCAGTAGATCAGGGTGTTGGCAGGCCATTGAGTGCATCCGCAAAAGATCGTATCTCATCTTCCTTTGTATCCCAGGCGCACATAAAGCGCACCTCATGAGTGCTGTCTTTCCATACATAGAACGGATAGTGTTCCTGCAGGGGTTCGTACCATGCACGAGGTATCTCCGCAAATATGGCATTTGCCTGAACCGGCCTGGTGACACGAACGTGCTTATTCTGAGAAAGGGCCGTATAAAGCAATTGGGCCATTTTGTTGGCATGGGTGGCGGTAGAGCGCCACAACTCATTAGCCAACATAGCCTCGAACTGGGCGGCAACGAAGCGTGTTTTGGACGCGAGCTGCATGACCTGTTTCTGCTTGTACGCGATATGTTTTGACAGATCTTTATTGAAAACCACCACGGCTTCTCCGAACATCATGCCGGCCTTGGTGCCACCGAGCGAGAGGATATCTACACCGGCTTTGCTGCTGATATCGGCAATACTGCAGCCGAGTGATGCGGCAGCATTAAAGAAACGGGAGCCATCCATGTGAAGGTATAAGCCATTGGCACGCGTGAGCGAAGAAAGCGCCCTTATTTCACCAGGGGTATAGACGGTACCATACTCTGTAGATTGCGTAATAGACAGCATAGCTGTCTGCGGGTAGTGCACGTCGCCTTTGCGTATGAGCCGTTCACTGACGATCTGATCATCCAGTTTGCCTTTATCGTTGGCGGTGAGTGGGAAAAAGCGGCAACCGGTGAAAGTTTCCGGCGCCGAAGACTCATCGTTATATATATGGGAGGTATCGGAACAGAGTACGGCATTGTAGGAGTGTGTGGCGCTGCTGATGCTCAGCACATTGGCCCCGGTACCGTTGAAAACGAAATATACATCCACGTCGGCCTCAAAAACTTTTCGGAACAGGTCAACGACACGGGCAGTAAGCACGTCTGCACCATAGGAACGGGCATGCAACTCATTGGCCTGCTGCAGGGCGGCCATCACTTCGGGTAAGACACCCGCATAATTATCACTTGCAAAACTTTTCATCAGGAGTGGTTTGGACGTTAAAATTAGCTGTTTTCCTAACTTTGGCCTGTAAAAAACGGTATGGTGAAACGCATATTGCTTTTTTTGTCGTTGATAATGTGCTGCCTGCATGCGTATGCCCAGAGATCGCTGAAGCTGAGGAACCTGTGGGCAGAGCCGGAGGTGCATGTATTATTTGAAGGATATACCCTTTCATTTACCATAAAGGATATCAATAAAGCACTGATGTTGCTGGAAGGAACGGGGGACCATACATTTGGCACAAATTCAGGACTGGATTCGGGCCGGCAGTATATTGTGGAGTTGTACCCGGGCAGGGTGGAGTACAAGAACAGGCTGCAGGCGATGATGCATGCCGATATAGCCGGGTTCCTGCTTTCCGCGGGTCACGCAGAGGTGCGAAATCCCAGGCACAGGAAACTGGATGAGATCATACTGGATATTCAGTTGCCTGATGCGGGAGAAGTATCCACTATTGTTCGTGTCTTCGATCCTAAAAATGATAAAATGTTATTCTGGGGAAAAATGAACATAAATATGTATAACAAAGACCTTGGGATAGATTAATAACATGAAATATACCGGATCCGTTCTTATCTTTTTTGCTCTATTCACACCGTCCGTTCTGTTTGCTCAAAGTAGCTTCCTGCTGGAGGGGACAATAGGGACTTACCCTGTGGTCATGAACCTGAATTATGATGATAGTTCGTGCGGAGCTTCCTATTTTTATAAGTCGAGAAAGGGTGATATACAAATGAACGGGAGGGCAGATAAAGGAAGCCTGACCTTATCCGTGTTGAGATGGAATACCGCCGCCCGGAAAGAGGATACGGCAGAGATACTGCACCTGAATAAGGAGAGCGCAACAACATTCAGCGGAACCTGGGAGAACAATAAGAATAACCATCTGCCTGTAGCGCTGCATACGGTGAACCTGAAAACAACCGAACATCCGTTTGGCGGGCTTGACTACATCAAGAGCCTGAAAATAGAAGAGCCCTATGAGTACATGAGAACCGCCTCAATGAGACTTATAAAGGACTCCGTTGTAAAAAAAGATAAATACACCCTGGAATATGTACACATCGATAATTCCCCGGTGTGGTCGTTTCACATCACAGAAGGAGCGGACAAGCAGACAACTGATAAAATAAATGCGCTTCTTGACAACGCGATACTGGAACATGCAGACCGGTCGTTTTCCTGTGTATTCTATGAATACTCCGTAAATAACCTTGTGGTATCTGGAGACGTGATCAGTTTGAACGTGGTTGAACAATATGACTGTGGCGGCGCGCACCCCGATTATGAGAACCTGCCACTTAATATTGACACGCGAACAGGTAAAAAAATGGAGCTGGAGGATATCCTGTATTTCAGTAACATAAAAGTTCCGCCGGCGGAAAGTGATGAGTGGTTGTCTTACCGCAGTTCTGAGTTTGGCCCAAAGCTGGTAGCCCTGCTGAAGCAGTTGTATCCGAAAGAGATGAATAAGAAAGAGCCATGTGTCTATGCACAGGAAGACAGGTGGTGCTACCCTAAGTGGTACTTTACAGAAACAGGTGTATATGTGTCGCCTGAATTTCCTCATGTGGTGGCCACATGCAGAGATCCTAAGTGGAGTGTGATCCCATACTCTACGCTTAAGAAGTACAAAAACCCTGATATAAATATTGAATTGCCCGAATAGGTACCTTTGCGGCATGTCAAACAACCAATTCAATACCATAGCTGAGGTGATCAGGAACCGCCGTTCTACCGGATGGGCGAAAATGAATGGCCGGGTAATTCCGGAAGAACAAGTAAAAGAAATAATGGCGCTGGCACACTGGGCCCCTACACATGGCCGTACAGAACCATGGGCTTTCTGGGTGTATAGCGGCGATGCCCTGAAGGCTTTCGGAAAAGAACATGCGGACCTGTATTGGAATCATACAGATGCGGACAAGCGACAGGAGGCCACTTATGAAAAATTATTGCATAATGTTGACAAAGCCTCTCACCTGGTAATAGCGGCTATGAAAAGGGGTGAGAATGTGAAAATACCCCTTGTTGAAGAAATATCAGCAGCCTCGGCAGCCGTTCAGAACGTATTGCTGGGCGCGACCGCATCGGGAATAGCCTCTTTCTGGAGCTCCGGCGGCATGACCCACAGCCATGCGCTGAAGGAACACCTGGGACTTGGGATCAATGATGTCATATTGGGGCTTATTTTCCTGGGCTATACAGACGAGGAACCCAAGCAGGGCGTACGTCATTCGCACATAGATGAAAAAGTGAAATGGCTATGATTTTTAATGTAATGCTTGTATCTTTCCACTTTAAAATAAACGTATGAAAAGAATTGTTCTATTCTTTGTGGCTTTGTGCGCCGTAATGTTTTCCTGCAGTAAGTACAGAAAACCGGCACATATACCAGTCTCTTATGCAGTTGAAAACTCGCAGGATACAACCCCCCAGGATATATATCTCCCTATTACCGGTAAGAAATATGTTTCTGTTGAGGTTAAGTTTCTTACAGGTAATACTACAGACTCTGTGACACTGGAGATCAAGGGTTTGCCGCAAGGTATCACTGTAAGCCCGCAGAGATCGAGCGGAGTGCCTACATACTACTATAAGTATATCTACACAACCACCAATATGCCTGTAGGTACGTACCCTGTATCTATTGTTGCAACAGCACCTGCCACAGAACCCAAGGTGTATAACTTCAACCTGATAGTGATACCGAATGATTGCGCAGCGCTTTTCCCCGAGACAATGAAGGGAAGCAATTCCTGCTCTGACAGAAGCTACGCCTATACTACAACGCTGGAGTCACCTAACAAAAATGAGCTGATCATTCATAACCTTGGTGGATACGGGCTTGAAACTGAGACACATGTGATACTGAATTGCGAGCAGGATTCTCTTTACATCTCTTCGCAGAACATAGGGAATGGCGTGATCATGGAAGGTAAGGGTACATTCACCGACAGTAAGCTGACGATCTATTACAGTGCAGTTACCGCTCCGGGAGCTGCCGCCGAGGTTTGTACAGCAACGTTGTCGAAATAAAGAAAGCATAAAAATAACACGAATAATTTATCATGTCGAGTCCATCATTTTACACCCGGCTGCAAAAGGAATTGCAGGAAATAAAGGAAGCCGGATTATACAAAACAGAAAGAATAATAGAATCGGAACAAGGGCCGGAAATAACCGTGAACGGGAAAACCGTACTGAATTTCTGCGCGAACAATTACCTGGGACTGTCGTCGCACCCGAAAGTAGTAGCTGCTGCTAAAGATGCCGTGGACCGCAGAGGTTACGGCATGAGCTCGGTACGCTTTATCTGCGGAACGCAGGACATACATAAAGAGCTGGAAGCCAAAATATCGAAGTTTGTAGGTACTGAAGATACGATACTGTATGTGGCGTGTTTCGATGCGAACGGCGGTGTTTTTGAACCATTGCTGGGAGAGGAAGACGCAATCATATCTGATGAGCTGAACCACGCATCCATTATAGATGGTGTTCGCCTATGCAAATCGCGCCGTGCAAGGTATAAGCACAATGATATGGCCGACCTGGAAGAACAATTGAAGGCGACCATGGACGCACGTACACGCATCATTGTCACCGATTCTGTTTTCTCTATGGACGGTACGATAGCGCAGCTTGACAAGATATGTGACCTGGCTGATAAATACGACGCGCTGGTGATGATAGACGAGAGCCATTCATCAGGTTTTATGGGCGCAACCGGCCGCGGCGTACACGAGCTTTGTGGCGTGATGGGGCGCATAGACATCATAACAGGCACCTTAGGAAAGGCGCTGGGTGGGGCATCCGGCGGATTTACCAGCGGTAAGAAAGAAATAGTAGAAATGCTGCGCCAGCGCAGCCGGCCGTACCTGTTCTCTAACTCTTTGGCTCCTTCCATTGTAGGCGCGTCCATTGCCGTGCTGGATATGCTGAGTGAGACAACAGCACTGCGTGACAAGCTGGAAGAAAACACCTTGTATTTCCGCAAGCGTATGACCGAAGCGGGTTTTGACATAAAGCCGGGTACACACCCGATCTGCCCTATCATGTTGTATGACGCGGTAGTGGCACAGAAATTTGCCGCCCGCATGCTTGAAGAGGGTATTTACGTGATCGGTTTCTTCTTCCCGGTTGTGCCGAGGGGACAGGCCCGAATCCGGGTGCAAATATCGGCAGGCCATGAACGCCACCACCTGGATAAAGCCATTGACGGCTTTATACGTGCCGGAAAGGACCTCGGTGTGATCAAATAAAAAGCACAGAAAATTAAAAGCCCGGCGTGCCGGGCTTTTCTTATTTAGTTCGTGTCCCAGGTCGCATGGTCCTGGTACCAGTCACCTTTCAATGGGTCGGCATCGCCGATCTTGTGATACTCAAAATGTATCTTGTTGGTGCGGAAATAAAAAGTCAGTTCAGATTTGGCTGAGCCGGCATAAGTAGTATCATATTTTACCGTGCCACCGGAAGAGTCGGTAACGCGATAACGTAATTCACTACCCAGGAACATGATGGTGAAACCATTTTCTTTCTGAATAGCAAAAGAAGTGTCTATGATATTACTATAGGGCGCGACTGTATTTGTGGCGGTGCCGGAAACAGTCGTGTCTTTTTTCATTTTCCCGTTCCTTACACCATGCCAGGACCGGAGAGAGGTCATTCCTACTGTATTGTCGGTGCTGGTGTAGTCGTTCTTTTTCTTGTTGCAGGAGAAAATAACAGCAATAGTCAAGGACGGCAATAATGCCAATGTCAGTTTTCGCATAAAAAGGTTTTAGTTTTAATAGTGAACGACTAAATTACACATTTGTAAGAAAATGTAAACACCTGACCATCAAAGTATAGCAAATAGTAGTTGGTACACTTGAGCGTTACGGGTTTCCTGAATTATATTTATGAAGTAGTATGATGACCGCAAACGATCTCACGCAAGGACTTCTACAGTTGTTCTACCCCCGGTTGTGTGAGGGGTGCAGAAAACCGCTGTTGCGGGAAGAGCAGGTACTTTGCATTACTTGTGAGGGAGAGCTGCCGCTCACAAACTATCATCATATTGCCGATAATGAGACTGTTCTGAGATTTGCCGGCAGGTTCCCGTTTGTTCATGCAACATCACTCGCCTACTTTACTGCTGACGGCCTGTTGCAATACCTGCTTCACGGCCTGAAATATGGCAATAAAAAAGAAAACGGATATTTTTTGGGAAAGTTGCTGGGAAGAATGGTGCTGGAGCAAAATCCTGAATGGATAAGATCTGTTGATATGATCGTTCCCGTTCCGTTATATATCAGCAAACAACAAAAAAGAGGCTACAACCAAAGCGCCTGCATTGCGGAAGGAATATGCAGATCAACAGGAATAAACATATGCGACAGTGTGCTAATAAGAACAAGAGATACAGACAGCCAAACCCATAAAACAAGGGTAGAAAGGATAGAAAATGTGGCTGAAGCCTTTAGGGTAACCGACGCGTATAAATTAAATAATAAACACCTGTTATTAATTGATGATGTGTTGACGACGGGCGCTACCATGGAGGCTTGTGCCCAGGCTTTAAGAACGGAAGCGCAAGTAAAAATTAGTATGGCGACGATAGGTATTGCCGTGTCATAACACCTATATTTGCACAGTTTTTATAGAGGCTATTGGTTTTGACGAGTTTTCGCCATACCTTAATGCCCTGATTATTGGACCTAAAATTTGATTAACTGATTTTTCTAATATCCAGTTTATGAAGAAACACGTACTAGCCGCATCATTATTCTTGTCAGCAGCGACATCATTTGGTGCAGCTTACCAACTCAACCTGCAAGGGTTGAGGGAACTTGCAATGGGTGGAACCGGCACAGCATGGCCGTGGGATGCCTCGACCATCTTTTACAATCCGGGAGGCCTTGCAAGATTAAAGAATTTCCAGGCGTATGCCAGCGGACTATACATCATGCCCGCTACCGCGTTTGGCAATCAACTTAATTCCGGTAATATCGGTACGTCTGTAATGTCGAAGACACGTACATTCAACCCGTTCAACATATACGTTGGCGGCCCTATACAGGATGACAGCAAATTCGCTTTAGGACTTGGTGTATATAGTGTTGCAGGCATGGGTCTTAGCTGGGATGATAACTGGCTGGGCAAATACATTGTGCAAACAACAGACCTGACCAACATATGTTTTCAGCCAACACTGAGTTTCCGCGCAAGTGACTTCATTTCAGTGGGCGCCGGTTTTGTTTACGGAATAGGCACTTTTGATTCAAGAAGGGCATTGGCTGTGCATGGTGCACAGGGACCGGTTCAGGGCCTGGGATATGATGAGGGTGATGCGCACCTGCATGGCGGCGCAGCCGGAGTCGGCTTTAACCTTGGTGTGCAGATGCATGTGAACGAGCGCCTGCAATTCGGTGCTACTTACCGTTCCCAGATCACTATGGATGTAAGCGGAGGCAGCGCGATCTTCTCTGTGCCAAGCTCTCTGAACAACGAGTTCCCAAATACACGCTTTGATACTTACCTGCCGCTGCCGCAAGTTGCTTCGGTAGGTATAGGATACAGACCGGCTGAGGCGCTGACGCTTCAGTTTGACCTGAACTACACCGGTTGGAATTCATTTGACTCACTGCGTATCAACTTCAAGGATAACACCAATTCCCTGAAGAACATACATGAGCCAAGACATTACAGAAACACCCTGACACCACGTATCGGCGCAAATTACAAGATCAGCCATATCGTATCGGTGCAGCTTGGCGGTGCATTCGAGCCAACCCCGGTAACGAACGGTTATGTATCCCCGGATCTTCCGGATGCTGACCGCGCTGTAGTTACGTGCGGCGTTGCGGTAAAGCCGTTGCGCGGCTTTACGATACTCACCGCGTTTGAGGGAATGAGTACGGTAAGGCGCGATGGTTCTTATGATTATGCGAACTTCAGCGGTGTTTATAAATCACAAGCTATCACTACCGGTATCGGCATCTATTACAACTTCTAAAAAACTGCTTAAAATAAATATCAGACGATGAGAAAAATATTCATACTTGGTGCAGTGTCCTGTTTGTTTGCCGCATGCAAACCGAATGCGGGCATTACAACAAAACTGACAACCGGCAAGGCAGATTTTACCAATTACCTGGCTATCGGAAACTCACTGACAGCAGGCTATACAGATGGTAGTCTTACTGTTTCCGGCCAGTTGAACTCATATCCTCAGAGGTTGTTCGAGCAGTTTCAGTTGGTGACCAGCGTGAAGGGGACATTTGTACAACCACTTGTTACGGGTGACTACGGATATCCGTGGCCTAAGAAAGTACTGACCATAGTACGCAGCACCTGCAGTACGGATTCTTCTTTTGGTGCAGTAGATTACTATGGTGCACTCGACTCGTTGGGCAGCTACCATTATACCAGCACTATAAACAACGGACAGATCAATAACATTGCTGTTCCCGGCGTTCGTGTAGGTGATTATATGACCCCTAACTACCCAATAGTAGCTTCAAATCCTTCAATATTGTTCCCACAGGGCCTGCCATATGCTGCAAGGTTCTATAACAGCGCCACATTCTCTCCGCTGGATGAGCTGGCTTATACCGTGCATAATCTTCACCCTTCGTTCTTTACCATGTGGCTGGGCGCAAATGATGTACTCGGTTATGCATTAAGTGGCGGACAAGGTGATGGCAGCGGGCATGCATTACCGGTTGCTCCTAATTTCTACAATCCATCTGACATTACTCCTTACCTGTATTTTGATACTTGCTATCAGAAGGCGGTTGATATGGCGGCGAGCACAGGTGCACAGGGTGCACTTATCAATATCCCTGATATCACCAGCATGCCCTACTTCAATACTATACCTATGAATGGCCTGACGCTTACCCGCCAGGGACAAGCAGATACACTGCAGGCCAAGTGGGGTTCGATATTCAAGACAGTATTCCAGGTGGGTGCTAACTACTTCATCGTAGAGCAGAATGATGGTAGTGTAAGGCAGGCAGTTCCGGGTGAGCTGATCCTTTCTTCTATACCACAGGATGCTATCAGGTGCCAGGGTTGGGGTGTTACGAAGCCAATACCAAAGGAGTATGTGCTGACCACTGAAGAAATTCAGCATATCAGGGATGCAATTAGCAGCTACAATGCATTCATCAAGTTTATGACAGAGCGCCACAGCAACCTCGCTTATGTAGATATGAATGCTTACATGAAGTCTTTGGCATCGGGGTATACCTATAATGGTATCACTTATAACACGCAGTACATCAGTGGTGGCGCATTCTCACTGGACGCTATACACCCTAATGCGCGCGGGTATGCGCTCATTGCTAATGAGATACTGAGGACGATCAACGCTAAGTACGAGTCTAACATACCTATGCTGGATGTAAACAAATATCATGGTGTGGATTTCCCATAACGGAAAGACCTAAACATAAAAAGGAACGCCACGGATGTCCGTGGCGTTCCTTTTTATATACATCAGTACGTTACTTTTCTATACACTTCATCATGCTATTCCATAGCTTTTCAGCGGATAGGTTCCAGTCGAATTTCTTTATCTGCTCACGAGCGTTGGCAATGAGCCTGCCGCGGAGTGCCTCGTCTTTATATAACTGGTGCATCTTGTCCGCAATATCGTCCGGGTCGGAAGGATCGACAAGCAATGCGGCATTTCCTGCCACTTCGGGCATGGAGGATGTGCTGCTGACAATAGCGGGTACATCACACTGAAGCGCCTCAAGAATAGGAATACCAAAACCTTCGAAGAGGGAGGCATATACCAACGCATAAGCGCCGCCAATCAATTTTGACAGCTCATCTACATTCATATACCCTACCCATTTCACATCATCTTTAAAAAGCATCTCTGCCTGCATCTTTTCCACTTCCTCATACTTCCAAGCCAGCCTGCCGGCTATCACCAGCTTCATATTGGTCTTCTGTCTCTTTTTGAAGGCTATGAAAGCTTTGAGCAGGTTCACGATATTCTTGCGGGGGTGCAGCGCACCGGCAAAAACAAAGTATTCGCAACCATCGGCATATTTCTGTTTCACCTCGTCGCGCTCGGTATGCGACAACGGTCGGTACTCATCGTGAGCGCCATTATATACCACATCAATATTATCGAGCGGGATGTCATATTGCTTATGGATATCTTCCTTCGAGAAAGTTGAGACGGTGGCAATGCGTTTTGCCTTGCGGGCAAACAACGGTGAGTAATGCCGCCAGTACAACCTGTGACTAAGTACAAAATGTTCGGGATAATGCTCAAACGCCAGATCGTGGATCACCAGGCAGGTGGGGACCTTAGTGCTTAACGACATATAACTGTCGGGGGACAGGAACAGGTCTATCTTGTGTTTGCGCAACATGGCAGGCAGGCTCCATTCGAACCATATATAGAACAATATGGGGTGGCGGGCCTGCGGATGTACCACCACCGGTGTTACATTATTTGCAAAAATGAACTGCTGGTCATAAGGCCTGTCGAAAAAGAAAACAAACTCATGCTCGGGATGCGCCTTTACAATGCGTTCGAGCGTCTGATAAGTAAACCAACCTATTCCTTCCAGCTTTCCTTTTAAGAGTAATCGTGTATTTACACCTATTCGCATACCTTATGGCAACAAAAATATACTTTTACGGCTTTATTACCCGTTTAACTTATAAATGAAGCGGTTTTTTGTAAAAAATATCCTTTTCGTCATTGCCGTAAACATACTGGTAAAGCCGATATGGGTGATATTCATTGACCGGACCGTACAAAATACAGTCCCGACCGCTTCTTATGGTACTTACCAGGCACTATTGAGTATCAGTATCATTTTCCAGACCATACTGGACTTTGGTATCAGCAGCTATAATAGCCGTACCATAGCCCAGAACCCGGACAAACTACCGGAAATATTCCCAGCCATGCTCTCTGCACGGCTGGTGCTGATAGCCATATATATGCTGCTGGCATACGGCTGGGGCTACGCCATCGGTTACAGGGGGTGGGAGCTAAGCCTGCTGACAGGCGTATTGCTGATACAATCGCTGAATACCCTTGTGTCCTTCATTCGCAGTAACATAGCGGCGTTGCACCGGTTCAAGACAGACGGCATATTATCTATCACGGACCGGTTGCTGATGATTGTGATCTGCGGGTTCCTGCTTACCTATCCGGCTACTGCCAGTCTATTTAAAATTGAGTGGTTTGTGGTGACCCAGATAGCCTGTTATTTTTTGTCGGCGATTATCGGATATATCATATTGAAGAGGATCAGCAAGGTGAAGCTGAAATTCTCTTTTCACGGCCCGACCATTTTTGCTATTGTAAAACAGAGTTTTCCTTACGCACTGCTGATATTCCAGATGTCGGTATATAACAGGGTGGATGTAAGTATCATAGAGCGTATATGCCCGGATGGAAAGATACAGGCCGGTGTATGGGCCGCGGCATTCCGGTTGCTGGATATGGTGAATATGTTCGGGCTGATGTTTGCGACCATGCTGCTGCCGATGTTCGGGCGGATGCTATCTGAAAAGCACGATGTGCAACCGATCGTAAAACTGTCTGTGAATATGATGGTGCCGCTGTCGTTCATTGTATCAGTGGCAGGCGTATTGTATAGCGCTAACATCATGCATATGCTCTATAAGGGAAGTGCATCGAGCGAGGAATATGGCATTGTGTTTGCCTGGCTGATAGCGTCGTTCCCCGCATGGTGCCTCATGTATGTTTACTCTACATTGCTGACATCTAACGGAAGCATGAAGACGCTGAACCTGATCGCATTCTCGGGGGTGATACTGAACCTGTCGCTGAACTTCTGGCTGATACCACGAATGGAAGCAATAGGCGGGGCCATCACCTCTTTTATCACGCAGACCTCGCTGGCTATTGCCTTTATGGTAGCTGCGTCGAAGACGATAAGATTGCCATTCAACGGGAGGTGGTTCCTTGCGCTGGCAGGATATTGTTTGCTAGTGTTGCTGATAGGTGTTGGTGTCATGAAAGGGCTACCCGGTATATCGTGGATAACACAGGTGGCAATATCCGGAACTATAGGCATCGCGCTGATGTTTGTCTTCAGGTTCATCTCTGTTCAGGCGGTGCGCCAACTAATGAACCGGCCATCTGAGGCATAGGCTATTGCTGATCTTCGGCAGGGATAACATTATCATTCCAATGCCTGGCCTCCTTCCTGATGACATGAACGGCCTTGTCTGTAACATGAATCCCCTTGCCGTATTGCTTGGCATACATTTCAGTGAATTCGGCGCCGAAATAGAGGATCATAGCGCAATAATAAACCCATGTCAGAAACAGGATGATAGAAGCGGCCGCGCCGTAGGCATTGAGTGTTTTAGAAGACAGGCTGAAGTAGTAGCTGATCAGAAACTTGCCGATGAGAAAGAGGACGCCCGTAAACAAAGCACCGATGAGCGCGTCTTTCCAATGTATGCGCGCATCGGGCAGCACTTTGAAGATGACCCAGAAAATAAACGTAACCAGCAGGAAGAGTACGCCGATATTAGATGCCTTCAATAAAACGATATTCGCATCGCCGAGGTAGTGCTGCAGGCGACCGGAGAGCACATCAATAATAAGGTTGATGAACAGGGTAACAAACATGAGGACGCCAAGCCCTAATACGAGAACGAACGCCAACAGGCGGTCGCGCATGTACTTTAACCATCCGCGCTTGGGTTTTGCCTTAATGGACCAGATATAATTGAGCGAGCTCTGTATCTCGGTAAATATACCCGTGGCGCCAAAGATGAGCACTACGCCACCGATGATACCAAACAGGGTAGAGTGACTTTGCGCGCTGATATTGGTGAGTATGCTCTGGAGGCCGGATGCCGCAGACTGTCCTATAACTGATGCCAACTGATCGAATACTTCTGTTGTGGCTTGTGGTTTCTGGTAAACCACCCCCAGAATAGAGATGACAATAAGCAACAACGGGCCAATAGAAAAGATGGTATAGTAGGCAAGAGAGGCACTTAACTTGGTAGCATGGTCATCAGAGAACTCTCTTGCCGAATCAACTAACAGATCATATGCTTTGCGGAATATAGATGCCATGTTGTATATCGTGAGCCTGCCTGAATAAAGTAACGATCAAACCATTAAGCTAAGAAACTACCATTCGTATTCTTTCTCTACAACTGTCTTCAGCCTGTCGATAAGCGTAAGCGTAGCGGGGCAGTGAACGAGGTTGTCCTTAAAGGTGTCGTTATACAGGTCGAACGGTTTTTTGTTGTGATGAGGAAACTCGGCACAATCTGCCGGGCGAACATCGTAAATGGAGCACTTGTTGTCCGCGAGGAACTGGCAGGGTTGTGTTGTATTCACCCAGTCGCCGGTATCCTCTTCTTTTTTCAGCCAATTATCCTTAAACTCCTTTGCTGTCATGCCCAGATGCGCGGAAATACGTTTCACATCCTTAGGTGTGAAAGTAGGTGTCATTGTCTTGCAACAATTGGCGCACTCCATACAGTTCACATCCTTCCACACAGTAGCATCAACACGCTTCACCAGTTCCGGCATATCGGTGGGTACTATCTTATCGAGCTTGGTAAGGAACGCAGAAAGTGATTTCTTCTTACGTGCGGCAACAACTCTAAATTTTTTCAGATCCATACGAGGCTGTAAATATAGGATGTTTGGCGAAACGCAGCGACGAAAGAGGTAAAAAATAAAGCCCCCGGTCAACGGGGGCTTTATGTCGTTATTTAATTCTTATTAAGATTGAGATGGTTCCTCTGCCTTCTTAGGCGCAGGACGATCTATATTGAAGATGATCTTTTGGTCGGCCTCGCTAAAGTCGGCAGTAACATTGTCGCCGGATTGAATGCGATGATTCAATATCTCCTCTGCCAGCGGGTCTTCCAGGTATTTCTGGATAGCGCGGTGGAGCGGACGGGCTCCAAACTGCTGATCGTAGCCCTTGCCGGAGATGAAATTCTTGGCGGCATCGGTCATTGTCATGGCAAATCCCAGCGTATTGAGGCGCTTCATCACATCCTTCATGATGATGTCTATGATCATGTTGATATGCTTCTGCTCGAGGGAGTTGAAGATGACCACATCATCAATACGGTTGAGGAATTCGGGAGAGAAAGTGCGTTTCAGCGCCTTTTCAATCACCCCGCGGCTTGTATCCTCCGCGCTTTCCGTTTTCGCAACGGTAGCAAAGCCTACACCTGTACCGAAATCCTTCAACTGGCGTGCGCCAATGTTGGACGTCATGATAATGAGGGTGTTCTTGAAGTCAACCTTGCGGCCGAGGCCATCAGTGAGCTGGCCATCGTCCAGCACCTGGAGCATTATATTGAAGATATCCGGGTGGGCTTTCTCTATCTCGTCGAGAAGCACTACTGAATAAGGTTTTCTGCGCACTTTTTCGGTAAGCTGTCCACCTTCTTCATAACCCACATATCCGGGAGGCGCACCGATCAAGCGGCTCAGAGAGAACTTTTCCATGTATTCACTCATATCAACACGGATAAGCGCATCATCGCTGTCGAACATATAGCGGGCGAGAGCACGGGCAAGCTCTGTTTTACCTACACCGGTAGGGCCCAGGAATATGAACGAGCCGATAGGCTTGCGCGGGTCTTTAAGACCTACACGGTTTCGCTGTATGGCCTTCACTATCTTGTTGATCGCTTCATCCTGTCCTACAACAGCATTCTTAAGGTCTTCGTCCATGCGGCGCAGCTTTTCGCTTTCCGCCTCTACCATACGCATCACCGGTATGCCGGTCATCATACTGATCACCTCGGCAATAGCCTCTTCGTTTATCGGGTAGCGTTTGTGCTTGGCATCTTCTTCCCACTCTGCTTTTGCCTTTTCCAGTTCCTCGCCAAGTCTTTTTTCCCTGTCGCGGAGTGCAGCAGCCTCTTCAAAGCGCTGGCTCTTCACCACTTTATTCTTTTCCTGCTTGATATCGTCTATTTTCTTTTCGAGATCGAGGATATTTTGCGGAACATTGATATTCTTGAGGTGAACACGTGCGCCGGCCTCATCCATAACATCTATGGCCTTGTCCGGCAGCAGGCGGTCTGTCATATAACGGTCGCTGAGTTTCACGCAGGCGTCAATGGCCTCCGCATCGTAGGTCACGTTATGGAAGTCTTCATACTTCGCACGTATATTATTGAGAATTGTAATTGTCTCTTCGACACTTGGCGGCTCTACCAGTACCTTCTGGAAGCGGCGGTCTAAGGCGCCGTCTTTCTCAATGTACATACGGTACTCGTCAAGGGTAGATGCGCCGATGCATTGCAGGTCGCCACGGGCGAGTGCCGGTTTGAATATATTAGACGCATCGAGGGAACCGGAAGCGCCACCGGCGCCCACTATAGTATGTATCTCATCTATAAAGAGAATCACATCACGATTCTTCTCCAGCTCGTTCATGATCGCCTTCATACGCTCTTCGAACTGACCACGATATTTAGTGCCGGCCACAAGAGCAGCAAGGTCGAGGCTGATCACGCGTTTATCAAACAATACGCGCGATACTTTACGCTGAACGATTCGCAGCGCGAGGCCCTCTACGATTGCGGTCTTACCTACGCCCGGCTCACCGATGAGTATCGGATTGTTCTTCTTACGGCGGGAAAGGATCTGCGATACACGTTCTATCTCCTCATCGCGGCCCACAATGGGGTCGAGAGTACCCAGCTCGGCAAACTTGGTAATGTCCCTGCCAAAGTTGTCGAGTACAGGAGTCTTGGACTTTGCGTTTCCCTGTGCCGGCTTGCGCTGCTGGTACTGGCGGCGCTCATCATCATCTTCAAACTCTTCTGAACCCGGGTCGTTGTAATCGGCCATCGGGTTTCCGCCCTGCAATATGCTCAGTTCGTTCTTAAAACGGTCGTAGTCAACATTGTAGTGGTGCAGTATCTGTGTAGCCACATTCTCCTTATTCTTAAGGATGGAGAGCATGAGGTGCTCTGTTTCAACCGTAGAGCTTTTCAGCGCTTTTGCCTCCAGTACAGTGATGCGAATCACTTTTTCTGCCTGCTTGGTCAGCGGCAGGCTGTTAATATTGGCCAGCGGTTTGTTGCTTTTGTCTTTAATAGCCAGTTCCAGTTCTTTTCTTAACTCAAAAAGATCCACCTGCATGGCCTGGAGCACTTTCAGTGCTATACCATCGCCCTCCCTTATGAGGCCGAGGAGCAGGTGTTCTGTGCCTATGAAATCATTGCCCAGCCTCAACGCTTCCTCGCGGCTATAGGAAATGATCTCTTTTACTTTCGGCGAGAAATTAGAATCCATGTATCCGTTCTTTTTTTTAAAATATAAAGTTAGCATTTTCATCAGGATTTCGGTATTATGATTTACTTATACAAGTATCAGTGCAAAATCCTTGCCAGGAGTGTATAAATATATCTGAACGGGAATGATGCAAGAACATCGAAAAATAAATTCCGGAGAATGAGTACTTTTAAAAATTATTACAGCTTTTCCCTAAATACCAAAGACCGATAGTTATGGAGTTCAAAATTGATACCAAAGAGGCTTTCAGTACGGTTAGGCCTGTCACATCTGCATTAAATGCTAAATTGACAGGTGAATTGAGCAGAAAATGTGAAGAATTGCGGCAAAGCGGCAGTAAAAACCTCATCATTGACCTGGGCGAGTGCACGGAAATAGATAGCGAGAGTGTTAAGATAATGATAACCATGCATGAAGACAGCTATAGCCATGACCATTCGCTGGTATTTACCGAGCCTAATGCTGCTGTAATGGCTGTTATAAAAGAAGAGGAGGCAGACATGGTGATGAATGTGGCCCCGAGGATGATAGAAGCGATAGACATAGTGAGTATGGAAATATTAGAAAGGGATCTTTTGAGTGAGGAAGAATAGATTGGTCCGATATTTGCGGAATTATGATCAACTATAGACCTTTATTAGTTAATGTAATTCGTGTTTTTGATGAAGGTCACCATACTTGGAAATAATTCAGCGCTGCCGGCGTTTGGCCGGCACCCCACGGCCCAGGCCGTTTCCGTTTACGGAGAGGTGCTGCTGATAGATTGCGGAGAGGGCACACAGATACAGATGCAGCGTTTTGGCCTCAGGTGGCGGAGTGTGCACCATATTTTCATCAGCCACCTGCACGGAGATCATTACTTCGGGCTGCCCGGCCTCATCAACAGTATGAGCCTGCTGGGCAGAACGGCACCATTGCATCTTTATGCACCCGCTGAGCTGAAGCCAATAATGGACGCTATACTGAATGTGGCGGATACCGTGCTCACTTATCCTTTTTACTTTCATGCGCTGCCGGAAGAAGGCAGTGCATTGCTTGTGGACGATCCGTCATTCAGTGTCACATCATTTCCGGTGGAACACCGCATACAGTGCCATGGGTTCCTTGTAGAACGAAAGACCAGGGGGCGCAAGCTATTGCCCGAAAAGTGCGGGGAATACGAGATACCCGCGGCTTATTACGAGCAACTGAAGCAGGGACAAGATTATGAACGCAAAGACGGGACCTTAATAAAAAATGAATGGGTGACCGAGGACGGGCCTTCTGTGAAGCGGTATGCGTATTGCGCCGATACGTTATTCACCGACATATTTCTGCCGGTGATAAAGGGCGTAGATATGCTATACCATGAGTGTACGTACCTGGAGGCAGACGCGCACAAAGCTGCGGCAAGATATCACAGCACCGCCGCCCAGGCTGCCCAACTGGCCAAACTGGCTGGCGTGAAGCAACTGCTGCTGGGCCACTTCTCATCAAAGTATAAAGACCTGGAGCCATTCAGAACGGAGGCAGAAGCTATATTTCCTAATGTGCTGGTGAGCACAGAAGGCACCGCATACGAAGTATAATAAAAAAGCGGAACTTTACATCTTATCTCAACAGGCACCATGCTACCTAAATGGCAGACCGGCATAGTAAAACGTATTGAGCAGGCAACGCCCAATACCCGCCGCTATTGGGTAGAATTGCCGGAGGCCGAACAATTTGACTTCAAGCCCGGACAATTCGTTACACTGGACCTGCCCATACACGAGCAACGCAACAAGAGATGGCGCAGCTACAGCATAGCATCAATGCCTGACGGGAGCAACGTGATAGAGCTGGTGATCGTTCATGTAGAGAGCGGAGAGGGTGGTTCTAAATACATGTTCAATGAAATAGGCGTCGGCTCCACGCTTACACTACGCGGACCACAGGGAATATTTGTACTCCCCGATCTCAGTAAGAATTTGTACCTCGTGTGCACAGGAACGGGCATAGCGCCTTTCAGAAGCATGCTGCACTATATCAATTTTCACCAACTGCCTCACCGGCAGATATGCCTCATCTTTGGCACACGCAAACAGGAAGACCTGTTGTACGCAGATGAGATGCGGGAGCTGGAACGTATGATGCCCGGATTCACCTACCGGCCTACGCTATCGCGGGAGCAATGGGACGGAGACACCGGTTATGTGCACCCCATATATGAATCGATGGCTGTGAGTACCTCAGAGTCTAACTTTATGCTGTGCGGCTGGCGCGAGATGATAGATGAGGCAAGGGAAAGAATACAGCAACTGGGTTTTAGCAGCAAGGATATTCATATAGAGATATACGGATAGCTACAATACCGTCCACCAGACATATTTCCTACCCCACTTGCCCCAATCTTTCATGCTTTTCTGAATAGCATCAAACAACTCTTTTTCCGTGACCTTCTTTCCTTTTTCCGGGATGGTGAAGTCTTCCTGCTTAGGAGGGGTAAGCTCTATCTTATTGGCCACCCATGTGGTATGGAGGCGGGGAATGGCGAGCTCCAATATCATGCCGGGCAGGTTGCCGAACATCTCAGGCCCGCCTGCCGAGGGGATGTCCTCTGTATAGAAGGCAACCACATAAACAGAGTCGCAGATGCGCCCTACAGCCTTGCGGCATTTGTAGTCTGAAATAATGCGAATCTCATCTTTGACGCGCCAGTCGATCTTTCGCATGGAGTCCTGCACCAGGAACTTCTGCTCGAATACATTCTTAACAGCAGATACCTTCTTAGCGCCGAAGTCCGTCAGCACGATATTATCATTTGCCGGGGGATTGCTAAAGAAGCTGCCCTTTGTATCTATCTCCCTGGCCGGCTTGTATAAAGCATGTGCCGAATCAAATACCATCTCAAAATAAGTGGTAGTGAATTTTGGGGTAGATGAGCGCACACGTTCGTACCACGAATTATCGGACTCATCAGAGACCTCATCTTTGAGTATGGCATGCACATTCATCTTTTTCTCATACTCTATTTTTCCGGCAAGGGTATATTGAGCACGCAGCCCTGTGCAACAGACCAGCATGACGGTAAACAAAATAAGCCCTCTCATTTTTCTTTTCATCTGACTTATTTTTCTTCGGTTGAGGCAGCGGCGCCGGGTGTGTGAGTGATGTTCCAGATGAGGCTCAACATGCCATACCTGCGAATAGTATTGTAGCTATCCTGTGTGATCGTGTTGCCTTGTGCTGTACGTGTGAACCCGAGATTCTGGTTGAGAATGTCGTACACAGTGGCGCGCAGTTCCAGCTCATCTTTCTTCAGGAATTTCTTAGATACATAGGCATTCCACTTGATCACCTGGTTATTGGTGGGAAAGGCGATCGTCTTTTCCCTGACCATGGCATCGACATTGGTGCCGATATCAAGCTTCTTGGGCAACTCCAGGGAGATATCGAAATTGCAGGTGAATACTTTATACTTAGTTGAGTAAACGTTTATGGTGGAGTGGTTATCATTGAAGGCTATCTCGGGATTCAGGCTGATATCTATTTTATCTTCTATCTCGTACCTGAAATTGGGTTCGATAGATATACTTGTATTGTCACTGGCATTCTTTAAGCCATTGACAAAGTTATTGACGTGATTCGCGCTGCCGTTCAGCGTAACGCCTGTGTTCAGATTCAGTTTCTCTATTTTAAAACCGTATCCCACGTATCCGCTCGCGGAGTAGTTGCCGTTCACATTCACATACTGTGTGGTGCTAACGGGGCCTATTATTTTCTGTGATGCTACTATGGCATCCTGTGTGGTTGTGTAGGACGCGTTTGCATAAATATACCTGTGTTTCAGCACCTTGTAATCGTTGAAGCGGGCGGAGATCCGGTTGTTGAATTCCTGTAGCAGGTGCGGGTTTCCGAGGGTCACGTTCAGCGGGTCGGTATTCTGATTTTGCGGAGCTATCTGCCATATGGTAGGCTGCTTGGTGCTACCGTTGTAATAAAGGCTGACGCTGGTCTGCTTTTTGATCTTATAGGTAAAGTTGGCCTTGGGGAAGATGTTGGTATAATTGTAACTACGGGAGGTGTCCCCATGAAGCATATCGGTTTGCAGGTAATCTGAATTAGATACATCACTACCCACCAGGAAGTTCATATTCTTAGCTGTGAACTTATAACTGGCACCACCGCTTGTGCTGCGGATATCGTAACGATAGTTGCTGCTGAAGCTGTCCTGGAGGTCGGTATAGTCGCCGCCGCCTGTTGGGCGGTTATAAGATGAGTTGAGCGCATCACTATTGTTCGAGCTAAGCCCTGCATTGAATTCGAGGTTGCTCTTCTTTGATATGGGCTCCGTATAAACCGCCTTAGTGGAGAACGTAGATGTAAGACTGTTGCTGACCTTTTTCTGATCGACAATCGTGTTGAATGGAATGCCCGGTGTTGGTGTTGTTGTCTCGGAGTAGAGGAGGCCATTGCCTTTTGAGTTCTTATAATTCTCTTTAAAGTCGAGAGAGATAGTTCTGCCTTTTTTGGCAAATTTCTTTCTGAAAAGCAGGTCGCCGGTGAACGACTGAGCGTCGGTTGCATTGGTAAGCGTTCGTTCATTTATTGTTTTAGCGCCGTCTTCTGTGGTTCTGTTCCAAGTTTCGGTATGGTAGTGTGTATAGGTCTCTGAGTGTTTCTGGCTGCCATTTGCGGTCAGGCGTATAGAAGTGTTTGTATCTATCTTCCATTCATAGAGCATATCCAGTCCGTGGCGCTCACTTTTATTGAACTGGTTCTTATGCTCGGTATTCATCCTTGTGGTATCTCCCGTAAGGGCAGTCTGGCGTGTGTTACTGCCATCTATCTCCACATTTTGTAATGCATAGCGGTAGTTGCCGGATACATGGTACATGTCCTTGTTCCACTTATCGGCAAAGTGAATGCCTCCAGTCCAAGCCTTGGGCAACCCGGAGCCACGATATTGTCCGTCCCATCCGCCGAAGTCATCCATGGAACCGCTCATCATATAGTAGCTGCCGTCATCACCCATTTCAAAAGTTCCGTTGCCACCACCGAATTTCTCATTATCGCTCCAGCCCAGGCCTACCTTGTCGGTATTGGAGACAATGCCGAAGGCGGCGATCTGCCGCTTGCCTTTGAAGGCACTGAGCATAAGCTGGTTCTGGAAATATCCTCCGGTGCCGCCACCTACGTCCACCTTTCCGAAATAGCCCTTTTTCTTGTCTTCTTTCAGCTCCAAGTTGATGGTCCTTGTTTTCTCCCCGTCATCTACGCCGGTAAATTCAGCCTGGTCACTTTTTTTATCAAAAACCTGCACCTTGCTCACCGCATTGGCCTGCAAGCCTTGTGTCACAACCTTTGGGTCGTCGGAAAAGAATTCTTCGCCGTCCACCAGTATCTTCTGTACAGTTTCTCCCTGGGCTGTGATCTGACCGTTCTTATCAACGCTGATGCCGGGCAACTTTTTGAGCAATGCCTCTACATTGGCATTTTCTTTCACCTTAAAACTATCGGCTACGTACTCTGTAGTGTCGCCCTTGATCTTAATAGCGCCTATCTGTTTGGTAAATACCACCTCCTGCAACAAATGCTCTTTTGACAAAAGGGCGATCTGTCCCAGATCGGTAACCGGATCTTTTACATTTATCACATCTACGTAGTCGGCAAAGCTGGGGAACGTGATCTGTATAATGTATTTGCCTGTGGCAGGAACTGCGAGTTGAAATTTTCCGTCCGTCCGTGTTCGGGCATAAGACTCTATGACAGAGTCGGATGTGCGGACAACGGTAATGGAAGCGCGTGGCAGAGCAGCCACATTCAAGGTGTCTGCTACAGAACCTTTAATGATATATTGCTGCGCGCGGACGGCGAAAACGCAAAACAGGCATAACAGGAGTCCGGTCAATGACTTCATAAGGTATCGGTAGTGTGTGACTTGCCAAACAAGTAGTTATAAAAGAACAAAAAAACATCTGATATCCTATGGCTATGCAAATATATACATACAAAACGCCGGGATATTAACAATATTTTATGTATTACTACCTCAGCCTTGCGATCTGCGCTTTGTAGTCTGCCGGCCTGTTGTGATCTACAGGTATCCCCAGCGATTCATAGATAAGGTCTTGCGCCACTGTGCGCACGTTCAGCTTATTGATCTTAGTGTTAGAACCGGAAGGATGGACCCTGTTTGAGAGGAATACAAATACTACACCTGTGGCCGGATCGGCCCACACGCATGTACCGGTGAAGCCCTGGTGCCCGAAAGTCAATGAGCTGCAACGGTCGCCAGCGGGCCCGCCATTATCGTCTTCGGGCAATGGCTTATCGAAGCCGAGAGCGCGGTGGCTGATCTTGCTGTTGTATGCAGTGAACAACTCTACCGTGGCAGGTTTGAAGTAACGCTTGCCGCCATAAGAACCTTTGTTGAGCAGCATCTGGAAGATGACCGCCACATCGTGCGCGGTAGCAAATAAACCTGCATGGCCCTGTACTCCGCCGAACAGTGCTGCGCCCTGGTCGTGTACATAACCACATAATACCTGATTGCGGAAGGAAACCTCAGACTCGGTAGGCGCTATCAGCAGGCTGTCGAATTTATTCAGTGGGTTGTAGGTAATATGTTTGAGGCCGAGAGGTTTGTAGAATTCATCGTCGGCATATTTATCAATCGTCTTACCGGATATTTGCTGCACCACTGCGGCCAGGAAGTAGAAATCGAGATCGCTGTACACCATTTTGCCCTGGTTATCCAACGGGCTGGCATATATCTTATCCCACATTGTATCGAGATAGTCGTTCTTCAGGCAAACGTCGCGAGCCACCTGCACCGTATATCCCGGCTGTGGGGTGGTACGGTACAGGTATTTTCTGAATTTACCATCTTCATCATCCACATCTTTATAGAACGGAATCCAACCCTTCAGTCCGGCCTGGTGCAGCAGCAGGTCCCGGATCTTCAAATTTGCCTTGTTGGTGCCACGTGCTTTCGGCAGGTAGTCGCCAAGAGTTTTGTCGAGGTCCAGCTTACCCTGTTCGTACAGCCGCATTACAGAGATGTTTGTGGCCAATACTTTTGTGCAGGATGCCATATCGTATATAGTGTTGGTATCTACAGGGGTCTTTTTATCATACCTGCGATAGCCAAAAGACTTATCATAGAACACAATGCCATTCTTTGCTGCAAGTAACCGGCATCCGGGGAACACACCATCAACCACATTCCGGGACATGAACATGTCAAGCTTCGTAAGCGGAGCCTGGTCCACAACCCCCGCATCGGAAGGGTAGAGTGTTTTCTTCAGGAAAAGCGCCGGTTCCTTAGATACAAGCGTGGGCAACTTTGCAGGCATAGGGCATACACTGTTACCATTCACACAGGCGGTAACCGGCATCCTGCCTTTTGCCTTGGCGCGCTTGAGTAATATGTCCGCAGCAGCAAGTTCCGTGAGGCTGTCATCTTCGTAGCCGATCATCACTGAATTTGCACCACAGAAATACTGGGATACATAGGCATTACCCATCAGCACCACGATGACATTGTTCTTGCACCCTGCCTGTTGCAGGAAGCTGATGGCCTCTGTGCTAAGCCCGTAATTATTAGAAGCGCCGAAATTCAGATTATGAATGGCTACAATGGTAGCGTCGTACCGGGCAATGTTATCAAGAACGCGCTGTGCGCTATCGGCTGTTGCCTTCTTAGGCAGCCAATGTGTGCCAACGACAACGAACTCATCCTCCAGGCTCTGGTACAATGGTGTTTTTGTGTTTGCATTGATGCCCACATACCCGATACGCATATTACGGTTTATCTTCCTCAGCAACTGGTTGTCGTCCTTCACCACTGTAATAGCACCCTTTGCGATCTGCTGACGCAGGATATCTACATGCTGGTTGAGGTCTTCTGTGATGTTATTGCTGTCTATATCCTTCCATGTGGCCAGGCCCGCATCATACTTGGCCGCTAATATCTTTTTTACACTTGTCTCCAACTGCTGCATGGGTACAATGCCACTATCTATGGCGCTCTTTATCCTTGCGAGCGCCACAGGCACATCGGGCGACATGAGTATAATATCGTTGCCAGCCTGGAAAGCCCTTAATTCACCTTCGCCTCCTGTAAAATATTTGGTAAGCCCCTGCATATTCATGGCATCTGTAACAACAAGGCCCTTGAAACCCATTGTTCCCTTGAGGAGGTTAGTGACCGTATTCTTAGACAATGTTGTAGGCAAGTGTGGTACAGTTTCCAATGCAGGCACTTCGAGATGAGCGATCATGGTACTCTTCAATCCGGCTGCCATCAACTGACGAAAAGGATAGAGCTCAAAGCTGTCGAGGTGGCTGAACTTGTGCGGGATCAGCGGCAGATCTGAGTGGGAATCCACATTAGTATCGCCATGGCCGGGGAAGTGTTTAGCACAGGCAATGATGCCGCTTTTCTGTAAGCCGCGCATGTAGGCAATACCAAGGCGCGCCACCCTGGTCTTATCCTCTCCGAAGGAGCGGGAGTTGATGACCGGGTTTTGCGGGTTATTATTCACATCTACCACCGGAGCGAAATCCATATTCACACCCAGACGTTTGCATTGAGCCGCGATGGCCAGGCCTACACGGAATACCATGTCGGTGTCATTTGTCGCGCCCATCATCATTTGTCGCGGGAAACTTTTTACACTGTCGAGGCGCATGCCTATTCCAAATTCCGCATCCATAGCAATGAGGAGCGGAGTCTGCGCCATATGCTGGTACCTGTTGGTAAGCATGGCCTGCCTTACCGGCCCTCCCTGCATGAATATCAATCCGCCAACCTGGTGTGCTGTGACAAGACGCGTGATCAGTTCCTCGTTATATTCCCTGGTGCCTGAGTATGCGGCAACCATGAACAACTGGCCAATGCGCTCTTCAAGGTTCAGCCTGTTGTACATGCTGTCCACCCATTGGTTTCGGGCGGCACTTATGTCCGGCTGCTTGCCCTTGCCTTTCATTTCGGCAGAAGCGGCAGTGCAGAATAACAGTGAGGCAGATACAAGAAATATAAAACGGAATAAGCGCATAAAACAAAAATAGGCTTATTCAGACAAATAAGGGACTGAGGCACTCTTGCGCCAAATTTGTAAGGTATAACGACAGCAATTATAATGTCGTATAAAAACCTAACGTCAAATAATTAACGGGCATCAAAATCGATCACCACACGCTCTGTGCGGGGGTGAGCCTGGCAGGTAAGTACATATCCCTTCTCCACCTCGTGCTGGTCGAGCGCGTAGTTCACCTCCATCTCTACCTCGCCTTCTGTTACGAGGGCGCGGCAAGTGCAGCATACGCCTCCCTTGCAGGCATAAGGCAGATCGGCACCGCTTTTCAAAGCAGCATCAAGAATACTTTCGCCGTTGAATCCCAATTCCATATCAAAAGTGTTGCCATCGAGTGTGACACTAACTTTGCAAAGAGGGCCACCTTCGTTCTTGTGGGTGGATGTCCATTTCTCATGACTGGCCTTGGGCTGATCGGGAGAAGTAAATAATTCGATATGTACATCAGACGCGTCCATACCCAGTGCAACCAGTTTGTCGCGAACGGAGAGTATCATTTCTTCCGGTCCGCATACAAATGCTTCATCAACGGTCTTAACATCTATCAGGCTTTTGCAGAACTCTTCCACCTTTGCGGCATCAATACGTCCGCTAAAGAGTGGTATGTCCATATACTCGCGGCTGAGGACGTGATATATACGCAGGCGCAGCATATATTTATTCTTGAGCGCCTCAATGGCCTCACGGAAAATGATACTATTCTTGCCGCGATTGCCGTACACTAATGTAAAATTCGCTGCAGGGTCTTCTTCCAGTATCGTCTTCATGATGCTCATGACAGGCGTGATACCGCTGCCCGCAGCAAACGCTATATATTCCTTATGCTTTTTGTCGTTAGGCCTTGGGGTGAATTTACCCATTGGAGGCATCACATCCAGCACATCGCCGGCTTTCAGCTCCGCATGAGCATAAGTAGAAAATTTTCCCTGCTCTACCTTTTTAATAGCCACGCGCAGTTCTCCATCCTTAGGACTGGAGCATATAGAATATGACCTGCGCACTTCCGCATCGCCAAAGTGCCTTCTGAAGGTCAGGTATTGGCCGGGAGCAAAACGAAACAACTCAGCCAGGCCGGCAGGTATCTCCATCGATACAGAAACACAATCTGCAGTTTCCGGACGAACGTCCTTTACTTTAAGCGGGTAAAATTTGAGAACTGACATAATAGCGGGTGCAAAGGTAAGAAAAACCCCTAACCGCTAAATGGGCTTACGCGAATGTGCCAGAGGCAGTGACGGGCATATTTTTGTTGAAAACTGAGGCTTATCGAAGAGCCGCTACCCAAGCATAGCGTCGAGCTCTTCTTTACGAACCATGACAAATACTTTTTTTCCGTCAGGTGTGTATTCCGGCTGTGTACATGCAAATAATTCATCTATCAAGGCCTGTTGTCCTTCCGGCTGCATAATGGCGTGTTTGTTGCGGGAGAGGCGGCGGGCCATGTGTGCCAGCAGCAGCTCTGTGCGTTTGTTCACCGCATCGGGCGATTCATGCTTCAGGTGATCGATGACCTCATCCAGTACGTGCTTTTCTTCTCCGGCAGGAAGCCCGGCAGGAATACCTTGCACGGCAAACGTATGCTGCCCGAAAGGCGTAATATCGAAGCCGATACGTGCCAGATCTGACAGCACCTCGGTAAGCAGCACCGCATCCTGCGGCGATGTTTCATAAGATATAGGGAACAACACACGCTGAGAGGGCGTATCCTGGCTATTCCATTCGGTGAGCAGCCGTTCATACCAGATACGCTCCTGAGCCCGCAGGATGTGTATCAGCATCATGCCCGACTTCACGGTAGTGACCAGCATGGACCCATGAAGCAACATCATATTGTTACCACTCTTACTTTCTGTTTCCGTTGTGCCGGGTAATGATCCCTGAATATTGGCACCGGAGCTGAAACTGAACGGCTGGCTTGTTACTTCTTTTTCCGTAGCAGGTGTTTGTGCTATCTCATAAAGGTCCTTCCACCGTTTCAGGCTGTCTTTGCGTTCTATGAAATGTGCCTGGTTCTTATCAGTGAATGCGTTATACAGGTAACCACGCTGCGTCTCTTCCTTTTGCTGCTCGGTAGCAGGAAGTTGCACTGAGCTTAGTTGTTGTATCCCGGGATTGAGCGTAAAGTCTATTGACGGAGCAATATTATAACGGGCCAGTGCATGCTTTACCGCGGCATTCAGGTACGAATACATGAGCCTGTCGTCCTCGAATTTGACCTCCTGTTTTGTAGGGTGCACATTTACGTCCACGCGGGCAGGGTCTATTTCTAAGAACAGCACATAAAAAGGAAACGAGTCTTTTTCTATAAGTCCCTCATAAGCCTGGACTACAGCATGGTTCAGGTAAGCATTACGGATAAAGCGGCCATTGATAAAGAAGAACTGCATACCGCGTGTGCGGGTAGCTGCTTCAGGCTTACCAATAAAGCCATGTATGTTCAGCAGGTCGGTGCTTTCTTCCACCGGCACCATGTTCTTTTCATAAGAGTTGCCCAGGAGGGCCACCACTCTCGATCTCATATTGCCCGGCTCCAGGTGATATTGTTCCACGCCATTATTCCAGAAACGAAAACCGATCGCGGGGTTGGCCAGCGCCACGCGCGTGAACTCATCGAGTATGTGCCGCAACTCAGTTGTCGCGCTTTTTAGAAAGTGCCTGCGCGCGGGAACATTATAGAACAGGTTCTTGACCATGATGTTTGTTCCGGGATTCACCGCACAGGGCTCCTGCACCTTCACTTCAGAACCTTCTATCAGAATACGGGTGCCTGCATCGCCTGATGCCTGCCTGGTCTTCAGTTCTACCTGCGTTACCGCGGCAATAGATGCCAGCGCTTCGCCCCGGAAACCCATGGTACGGATAGTGAAGAGGTCTTCGATACTTTTTATCTTAGAGGTAGCGTGCCGTTCAAAACTCATGCGGGCATCGGTGGGGCTCATGCCTTTCCCGTTATCTATCACCTGTATCAGTTCTTTGCCTGCATCTTTTATCACCAGTTGGATCTCTGTGGCACCGGCGTCAACAGCATTTTCAAGTAGCTCCTTCACCGCTGAAGCCGGGCGCTGGATCACCTCACCTGCCGCGATCTGGTTAGCAATATGGTCTGATAATAACTGAATTACGTCCGGCACGTCTGCTACTTGGATTTTAGTGAGTAAAGATACAGATGCATGGTCAATAGCGGTAGTATCATGCTTTATATAATCCGTGTTTTATGGCGTAGAGCACAAGCCCCACCCGCGATTTGACGCCCAGTTTGTCGTAAAGCGCATCCCTGTAACCCTCAACGGTACGTACGCTGTAGCTTAGTATTTCGGCTATTTCCTTATAAGTAAGTTCTGTGCAGCTATGCTTAAGGAATAGAAGTTCTTTTTCCGATAAATAGATGTCTTCTGTCGCTTTGCCGAAGATCTCTCCGCCATGAGTGAACAACACTTTATTTGTGATATATTCGGGATAATACACTTTGTTCGCCACCAGAGAGTCGAGCGCTGTGAGCAGGTCGGCAGGCTGAATGTTCTTTAGCAGATATCCGTGCGCGCCCGCGCGAATCATCTTGATGATAGACAACTCATCATCCTGCATGGACAGTGCCAATACCAGCACCTCCGGATGGTATTCCTTCAGCCATTTTGCCGTTTCAAAACCGTCCATTACAGGCATGGACACATCCAGCAATACTATGTCGGGGATATTTTTCCTGTTGTGAAAACGCTCTATCATCGCCTTGCCGTGCTCTACCTCATACAGCACATGATACCGGGGGAAATTCTCAATGATCCCTGTTATGGCTTTGGCGATAAGCGTGTGGTCATCCACCACTACTATATTGTACGGCATTGCACTAAACTTTTATTTTTTCACCGGGAATAAATAATGTCAGTTCAGTTCCTTTGTCCGGCGCGCTCTGCAGCGAGAATTGCGCACCCATCAGCTCAGATCTTTTCTTCATGTTCGTAAGTCCTATACCTTTCCGCGGTTCTGTGGTATTCACATCAAAACCTTTTCCATCATCGGAGGTGTGAATGTACAAACCATTTTCACGGTATTCAAAGGCAAGGGTTATGTTTTTACAGTTGGCATGTTTCATGCTGTTCTGCATGAACTCCTGCACTATGCGCAGGATGAAGTTCCGGATATCGCCTGGAATGCGGACACCCGGTTTGTTGAATGTGCAGGATACTTTCTGCTTTCCCGCGGCATTGATACGGCTACATTCTTTCTGCACCAGTTCTTCAAGATCTGCCGATTCAGAGCCGGCGCTCATCAGAGCCCGGGACAGCATCCGCAGCTCTACGAGCGACTCATTGATAATGACCCCAATGGAAGATACTTTTTCATTGAATTGCGGATATTGATTATCATAGACAAGGGTATTGGCATAAAGTTCAGCCAGTGTAAGTTTCTGCCCGATGTTATCATGTATCTCGCGGCTGATGTCCTGCATGGTTTGTTGCTGCATCTCTACGGTGGCGTTCAGTAGTTCGCGCGCGTGCTCTTCGTTCATGATCTCCTTCTCCCGGTCGTAGGCAAGCTTTTTTTTATGGTACTGGAATATGAACGCAAGTATCCCACCGATAAAGATGAACAGGATAAGTGATGTAAGTACTAAAAAGACTTTGAATTCGGTTTCCCCCATATAAAGCCAATTGTAAACATGATATACATTAGTGAATCCAGAACAAGAACAATATTACTGTAGGACGAGCATAGATCCTTGTAACTATGAGCAAGGGTGTTTCGAAGACCGTAATACGGGAAACTACCCAAGTAAAATAGCAACATACCCAGACAGAACCAGAACAGCATATTTTGTCGGAATGTGAGGATTGAATCATCGTTGGCTAAGCGAATAAAAAATCGAAGGATTAAAATAAGCAACAATAGATTTCCAACGGTATACGATGCAGATGTAAAAATAAAGTGAATCTTATTCATGTACAGGATATCTGCAAACCAACACAAGAGATAAATCAATCCGCATATTAAAGGTAAACTACTAGATTTTGTGTTCCTAAATGCCTGAGAAAATATCCAAAAAAGAAAAAGAAACTCGATAGGAATTCCAAGATAGTTGAAGAAAACTTCAGCGAAGTAGTGGAATCTAATTTCCCGAAAGAATGCATTAATGTATTCAAAAGCAACAATTACAGATAGGTAAACAGGAAACCATTGCCAGTATGTTTTTCTTATCTTTTTGAAAAAGATAAAACCTACCGTCATGGCAATGGTTTCACTTGCAAGCGTCGAGTAATATAAAATGTTGCTAATACGCAATTTCTAAAGCTAGTTTGCTATATCGTAAAGATACGCACCGGTAGCAGGGCCAAAAGCACCAGGAGCCAAGAAAGGAGGTGGTATCAATCCGGCATGATCCATCATCATTACATTCGAGCCATTAGGGCCGGGCAGGTTACTAAATACTACCGGTAAAGGTATTGGTATTCCGGCCGGTGTAGCACATGTAGGATCGAAATCAACATTGTTTCCGGAGCTATCATCACGGTATGTTGGTACCAGGAGCAGAGTGTGCATACCCGCATATTGCTGCAGACTGGCAGGTAGTCCGGGAGTGCCCCATAGCGGGCTGTCATAAGCCGGGTATTCGGCATAATAGAAACGGATACCTAATTCGCCCGACACATCGTTGCATTTGACGTAGGTGTTTGATTCTACCTGGTCAATGAATGTTTTCAGGTCGTTGATACTGAAAAAGGCACTCCAGGCATCGCTCGATGATCCCGGTGCACGTAATGCGGTGAGTGCAGCGCTGGCGTTGATAACAGCCAGGTGGTTGTCTGTGTAATTCTTGACAAGTGCTTTCACTATGTCAGCGTTCATTCCATTAGTGTTCATGATTGTCTCATTTATGTGTTTAGAAAAATACTTGTTCGCTAAAGTAAGTTTTCACCATGAATTGAGAAATTAAGAAATGTTAAATAAAACTCATATCTTTTTTATAATACCTGTAAACTTTACCCTGAAAGAGGTCTTATCAATCTTTGTAAAATCTCATAAGTATTTTTGCCATAACCGACACCGTTAAATAACGGTATCCGGAATACCGTTATTTAACGGTATGGCGTTCATTGCCCGATTTAAAATATTTTTGCGTTATGATAGATCTTTCTGCTCCGGCCCGGATAGCCAACTATATAGGCGGCAGCCTGCAGGCACCCGTTAACGGACAATACATAGACAATGTGAATCCAGCGACAGGCCATGTGTACAGCGCCACGCCCGATAGTGATATAAAAGATGTAGAAGAGGCTGTGGGTGCGGCAAAGGGTGCGTTTCCCTTGTGGAGCACTACGCCTGTGGAGGAACGTTTCAAGGTGCTGAACCGCATTGCAGAGCTTATAGATGAGCACCTGGATGCGCTGGCACTTGCCGAGACCAATGATAACGGAAAGCCGCTGTGGCTGAGCAAAAAAGTGGATATACCACGCGCGTCGAGCAACTTCCGCTTCTTTGCTACGGGTATCATGCACTTTAGTACGGACAGCCACAACATGGAAGACAAGGCGATCAACTACACGCTGCGCCAACCTATAGGAGTTGTAGGTTGTATCTCTCCATGGAACCTGCCGCTGTACCTGTTCACCTGGAAGATAGCGCCAGCCCTTGCAGCAGGCAACTGTGTGGTAGCCAAGCCCAGCGAAGTGACCCCAATGACAGCCTACCTCCTCAGCCTCATCTGTAAAGAGGCAGGACTGCCGGATGGCGTACTGAACATATTGCATGGTACAGGCCCCGGCTGCGGAGCCGCTATCGTAGCGCATCCCGACATAAAGGCTATTTCCTTTACAGGCAGCACGCGAGCCGGACGCGATATTGCAGCAACTGCCGCGCCGATGTTCAAAAAGGTATCGCTCGAACTGGGGGGCAAAAACCCCAATATCATCTTTGCTGATTGTGACTGGGACAAAATGATGCGCACCACGCTGCAGTCATCATTCAGCAACCAGGGCCAGATATGCCTGTGTGGCAGCCGAATACTGGTTGAAGAGACCATTTATGAAAAGTTCAAGCATGAATTTATCGCGCGTGTCAGAAAACTGACCGTTGGCGACCCGCTGGATGACAACAGCAGGCAGGGCGCAGTGGTGAGCAAGATGCACTTCGATAAGGTGATGGGGTGTATAGAGCTGGCAAAGCAGGAAGGTGGCCGGGTGCTGACAGGGGGCAACATCATAATGCTTGACGGCAGATGTGCAAAGGGCCTCTTCATAGAGCCCACAGTGATAGAAGGACTTGGCCCCAACTGCCGTACCAATATGGAAGAGATATTCGGTCCGGTGGTGACAATACAATCGTTCAAAACAGAAGATGAAGCACTGCAACTCGCCAATACCAGTGACTACGGGTTGTCTGCTACTATATGGACACAAGATGTAAGCCGCGCCAACCGCATAGCGGCAAAGGTGCACAGCGGCATCATATGGGTGAACTGCTGGTTGCTCAGAGATCTGCGTACACCATTCGGAGGGTTCAAGAACAGTGGTGTTGGCCGAGAGGGTGGATGGGACGCGCTGAGGTTCTTTACAGAGCCTAAGAACGTTTGCATCGAACTTTAATTTTTTGCAAAAGGCAACCGAAAGGACAACCCATTGCCTGATTGTTAGTATTTTAGTACAGACTACACGCTCACACAAAAACAAAACAAATGCGGTACAACATTTTCCTGTTGGTGCATAAGGGCCTGCGTGCCATGCTGTATGATGCATCGATGAGCCTGCAAAGAACTGATCTTGCGGTAAAGGAAGAGACTGAGAAAGTGCTTGATAAAGTAGCAACCGTGATAAAGAATTTTGAACGGCATGCACATCATGAGGATGCTCACGTTTTTCCGTTGCTACAGTCTTGTGCGGCAGAGCGCCTGGCGGAGATGGAGAAAGAACATGAGACCGATGAGGCACTAGGTACAGGTATCATTGACCACATAGCAGCCTATCGCAGCGCGCAGGATGCAGAAGCCAGGATAAATGCCGGCACAAAGGTGATGCAGACATTCAGCGAGTTTACCGGTTTCAATCTTTACCACATGAATAAGGAGGAGACCCTGGTGAACGAAATACTATGGAATAATTATACCGATGCACAGCTTATGGAGACCAACCAGAGATTAGTGAGCGGCATAACACCCGAGGAGGCCGAGATAAATGCGCTGTGGATGGTGAGAAGCTGTAATGATACCGAATTAATAAAATGGATAAACGCGATCAAGGACAAAATACCCGGCACCACATTTGAAATGATCATGAAGGCGGCCCGAACAGAATTGCCGGAAGAAAGACATTTAAAAATAAAATTATGTGTTTCGCCGTAAAGAGCAAAACATAGACAAATAATCAATGCGAAAAACCCTGTGAATTGGATTTTTCGTATATTTACGGTTGTGACAACCCAACGTTCCGGGCGGTATTTGCTGTCTGATAGATACGAGGGTCGAAAACTATTTTAAAAACAAAAAACGATGAAACGTATTTTATTGATATGTACTGTGTTGGTGTCTTCATTTGCGTTCAGCAATGCACATGGCCAGACCAGCATGTTCACGCCTGCATCAAAAACAGATTACTCGAAGAAAGTGAACGATTATAATTCACTGGCATCTCTTGGCAAGACTGTAAATGCCAAACTGGCGATGGATACGATCTGCCAGATGATGGAATCGCAGATGAGGTATTGTAAATATAAGATCCACGATGGGATAGCGACGGGCGATACAACCGCCACCAGGCTTGCCAAAAAGAACATGATGGATAAGTGGGACCTGTACAACAATATGTCGAACTACCTGAATGATGTGGTAAAGAACCAAACTACCATCAATACGTACCTGAGTTCATTCTATGCGATCATGGACTAAATGGTCCTGCTGTATAAATTACCTGGCCCGGCTTGCCGGGCTTTTTTTATGGACAAAAAAGCCCCGAGGAATCGGGGCTAAAATTGAAGGTTCAGTGGAAACGAAACCAAGGCTTATATTTTGGGTAACGTAGGTAATCTTTGACAGGGCTTGTAGCTTAAATAGTAGTATGAAGTATAAAACGACTCAACTATATAGACGGTACGCATGAAGGAAAAGTTAGTGGACGGTAAAAAAATTTTCAGATTTTTTTATTTGTGATCTTTGCCGCGAATGGTTTCGCCATACATGTATTAAATAGTACTTTCGTGAAACTCATATAATAAGATCACCGGACGAACAAAAGAGACAGTATGCTCGTAAAAGTTTTTGGAAGTGCTGTTTACGGAGTAGAGGCGCTCACTATCACCATAGAAGTTGACCTGGTACAGGGTACCACAGGTTATTTTATTGTAGGCCTGCCCGATAATGCGGTCAAAGAAAGCACCGAGCGCATACTTGCCGCGATAAAGAATACCGGATTTGAACGGCCACGCACGAAGGTGGTGGTGAATATGGCTCCTGCAGATATCAAGAAAGCAGGCTCGGCATATGACCTGCCCATAGCCCTGGGTATGCTGGCGGCAACCGGGCAAATGCCTGCTGAAGAATTGAGCGAATATGTGATCATGGGAGAGTTGTCGCTGGATGGTTCGCTGCAATCCATAAAAGGCGCGCTGCCGATAGCTATACAGGCACGCAAGGAAAAATTCAAAGGGCTTATAGTACCTAAAGTGAATGCGCGCGAAGCCGGGATGGTGAATAACCTGGAGGTGTATGGTGTGGAGAATATATCGGAGGTGGTAGGGTTCTTTAATAAGACCGAGACACTAAAGCCTGTGGTGGTGAACACCCGTGAGGAATTTTATGACGCCCAGAGCAACTTTGATATTGACTTCAACGACGTAAAAGGACAGGAGAATGTAAAGCGCGCGTTGGAGATAGCGGCTGCGGGTGGCCATAATGCGATACTCATAGGCCCGCCGGGAGCCGGTAAGACCATGCTGGCCAAGCGGCTGCCCACCATACTGCCGCCACTTACACTGCATGAGGCGCTCGAGACTACGAAGATACATTCGGTGGCGGGCAAGCTGCCGGGAAATACATCGCTCATTGCGCAGCGACCCTTCCGCAGCCCGCACCATACCATCAGCGACCTTGTTCCGTTAAAGTGTGTAGCATAGTTTTAGTGAAATAGACAGTAATTCAATTGAAACAGAAACTATAATGTGTTCTGTTTTTTTCATTGGCGGTTACTGTACTTCTAATTTCATTTAAAACTATTTTATGCAGACATTCACTAAGCGACAAGCACAAGTTTTGGGAATTTATGTACGTGTAAGTACAGCAAAACAGGCTGAAAAAGGATTATCAATGCAGGATCAAGAAAGGCGTGGTATTGAACTTGCAAAACAATTCGGGTATCAATTCGAGGTTTTTAGAGAACCTGCGGTATCTGCAGGGCTACCATTTATGGAGCGTCCAGTCTTAGCCGATTTAATGACGAAAGTGTATAAGGGTAAAGTTCACGCCTTATTCACTGTAGAAATTGATAGAATGACGAGGGATGCCACAGATGGCAATATTTTGCTATCAGAACTAATAGCGAAAGAAACACGGTTATTTGATACAACTGGTGAGGTTGATATTCAAAATGAGAATGTCGAACTATATACCAGAATTAAAATACTATTCGCAGATGCAGAAAGAAGAAGTACAAGGCGAAAAGTAAAACGTGTATTGGCAGGCAGGGCGGAAATGGGTCTTGCTCCGGGTGGTCCTTTAAAGGCAAATGGTTACACTAAAAACGAAAAGAAAGAACTAATCATTGATGAAAGTGAGGTTAGTATAATCAAACTAATATACAAATTAGCATTAGAGGGTAAGGGTACCAAGGTTATAGCAAACATTCTCAATGAAAAAGGAATACCTACCAAGAGAATGAAGGCGACAACTGGTAGAGGAATGAATGTAAGAGGTGAAAAGAAAATGGACTTTCTTTGGCGTGATAGTGTGGTATATACCATACTAACAAACCCGCTTTATAAAGGCGAGAGAATTTATAGCGGTAAGACATACAAGGCACCTGCCATTATAGACCCAATAGTATTTGATGCCGTACAACAACAATTAGCCAGTAGAAACCAGTTTAAAGACACTACCAATAAATATAACTATTTGTTGAAGGGCTTAATCGTTTGTCCAATATGTGGCGGTAAAATACAGGGAAAGAAACGGGCGAACGGGAAAGACAACTGTTATACGTGTACCAGTAATAGATATGGTCCGAATTGTGGTAACCGTGGTATCAACATAGAGTTCTTAGAAAAACTGGTTACTGACAACATTTTGGACTTAGATAAGATTGTTGATGCAGCATTGGCGAAAAGTGAGGTTGTAGAAAAGAACAAACGTTATACAAGACAGGCTGATGATGTAAAGAAGAAACTGAAACAGACTGAAACCGAACTGGACAACATTATTAAATTCATTAAAAGGGGTAAAGAAACAGACAGGCTTTTGAAAGAAATGGACAATCTGGAAAACCAAAAGGCAGCCTACATCGAACTATTAGAAAGTTATGATAGAGAGTTAACTCTTGTCGGTCATAAGGATAATCTATTGGAGGCTGCCCGTAATGCAATGAAAGAGTTTAAGAAGTTGAAAGGTTTTGATGAAAGAACGCACTTCATACAAAATCTGCTACCAAGGATTACTGTAGGGTGGGATGGTGAAAATCAGACTTACGATATAGTTCTTTCCTTTCGGTTGAGCCAGTTAGAAAACTACCTTATTGCAAAACAGTTAGTGGTAAATCGTAACGGTAGAAAAGACGGTAAAGCAATTACTAAGGTTCTAAGTTCAAACATTACTATTGAAAACATTGTGGTGGTTGATGAAGATTTGAACTTTGAATTTGCTATACCTTCTGCTAACCACACATCATTTATTCAGAAACACCAGCCCAGGGCAAGGGTTAACGAGAAACGGAAATATGCTTAATCGTTGCTCGCTGGCTCAAACAAGGTTCGCTTTTTCTGCGAACTTTGTTTGAGCCAGCAAATCAAATAGCCTAATCGGCTCGTTTGACTTTTGGTTGTGTAGTGATAACGAAGCAATCAAAATGTCAAATGTGCCGATACTTATAGTAGTCTCTTACTTTGCATTTCCGATACAAATTTCCCCTCTAAGTCTATCTGCTTGAAAATAAAACTGGCGGAACTCCCTTCATATTCTATATACAAAGTATTGTATGGGATTGAAAAACCCAATCCAGAAGTGTGTGACCAAAACTCGGTATCTTCTTTTATACCCTGTTTAAAACCATTGTTTTCTAGTCCAGTTACGCCCTGTAAGCCAGTTGTACCTACGCTACCCTGTACACCTTGTGGTCCTTGTACACCTGTTGCGCCAGTTATGCCCGAATTACCCTGAGGTCCTGTTGCTCCTTGAACGCCAGTAATACCAGTGGTGCCTTGCGGTCCTTGAACTCCTTGGCTGCCTGTAGCGCCCGCTATACCAGTTGCACCAGTATTACCTTGTGTGCCCTGATTACCTTGTGGTCCTTGTGGCCCTGTGGCACCAGTTAAGCCCGTATCGCCTTGTGGTCCCTGTGTTCCTTGGGTACCATTTGCACCTACTGGTCCTTGCGGCCCTTGTATACCAGATGAGCCTGTATTTAACGTTGTAAGTATATAGTTTACAGTGCTAGGTCCTTCATAGTATGTACCTATGGTTTGTGGTGTAGGTGAATTATTTATTATGTAGAGCCTATAAAATACCCTGTCGGTAACTGCAATAATTGTTGTCGGTAAAATCGCAGATGTAACGTAAGGAGTAATTGAAGTACCAAATATTGGGGTCGGAACCGTTGTTGCTATAATATTGAATGATGTACCTGTGTAGTAACCTATCTCAGCATATACGAATACATTGGTTGCAGATATTGGTGTGGTTGCAAAGAAATGTACGTCCCAATTTCCTGCTACTATTGTTGAAACGCCAGGATCACCTATTCTTGTTAGGAATGAGGCGGCAAGAACTGTGCTAAATGAACCTACGGTAAATGTTCTATTGGAAACTGGTAGTCCGTCTGGTACTTGGTTTAAATCAGATACACCACCAACTGTTGATGAGACACTAATGTTGCCATAATAAACATTACCTGTTAATACTGTTGCAGGTCCTTGTGGTCCTTGGTCGCCCTGTGGTCCCTGTAAGCCATTTACGCCTTGTGGTCCTTGCGAACCTTGTAAACCTGTTGAACCAGTAGCACCTTGAAATCCCTGTGGCCCTGTCAAGCCAATTAATCCTGTTGCTCCAATTGCTCCTTGTACGCCTTGTGGTCCTTGTGAACCGGTAGCGCCGGTTATGCCTGTACTACCTTGTGTTCCCTGCGCACCTGTTGCGCCTATGCTCCCTTGTATGCCTTGTGGTCCTGTTGCTCCCTGTAAACCAAATCCTTGCGGCCCTGTTGCGCCTGCTATTCCTTGAAATCCTTGTGGTCCTATATTGGCATAGGGCAAACTATTCCAGTTGTTTACACCATCACCAATTTTTATAAAATGTGTATCGGTTTCTAAGCCTAATTCACCTGATAGTAATAGTGGGTTTACGTTTGTCCATTCACTTGCTGTTGACCTTCTAAATTGAAATACACCAAACATTTTTTGTTCATAAATTCTATTTTATATTTCGCCTCCAAAGTCTATTTTAAATACTTTGAACTCAAAATTTGTTGAAGCTGAACCACCATCAATATTGAAGTAGTCAGTATTGCTTGTATCGCCTTTCGGCCCTTGTGGTCCTTGTGGCCCGGTTGCGCCGCTACCACCAGAACCATCACCTGCAGGCCCTTGCGTACCCTGTGGTCCTTGCGGCCCAACTAATCTGTACTCTATGTAATTACTGTCTAATGAAGATGTGTAACTAAGAATTGGTTGCTGCGGAATGTTACAAGGTGAAAACCTGTTAGGCAATCTTAATGTTATGGTTGCCATATAACCGTTGCAGTTAACATCTCCTACTTCAAATACTGGTTGCCAAGTAACATCATTATCAATAGCAATATTCAATTCAGTATAGATAGGATGCTTACCCAGCATTGTTATTATCTGCTGAATGATGTAACTGCAATCGGATATTATCTCATCGAAATTTTCATCACCTCTTTTAATCTTATCCATCACATAGATGTTAAAGGTGTGGGTAAATACCTGTATTCTTCTGTCATCTACTATAGCCTGATTTACGTCCGGCTCAACCCACATTAACGGAAACTTCTTAGTGGTAGTGTCAATGTTATACGTTGGTCCAAAACCAAAATCGTGTATCATTAAATTGCCAACTGATAAGGAATAGAACAGGTCTTTTAATCTATTAATACTGGGAGTGTTTGCACTCATCTGTTTATTTTATTTCTTTCTGTTGATCCTCTATGTCTTTACTTTCGTAGTACATTAAGGACAACTTGTTTAAAGCCTGTAAGTAGTTTATCTCACCTACTGCTTCATACTTCAATACATCACCATTAGATAACTTGTTATAAAATACCATCCAAAAGTAGTTGTCTGGTATGTTTGACTTTTTACCGCCTTTACTAGTAAATAGTAGGCTGTACAAATCATCTATCTGTTCAATCCAATCAAAAAAAAATTGATAATGGACATTACTTCATAAGCTTTCATATTACCTACAACACTTTCTATTTTGGCTGTATCAACTGTTGAACGCTTGATTAACTTATAATGCTCTACACCTGCTTCACTAATTACTAATGTGGCGGGTCTAATCATTATGGCGGCAATCTTCAACAACCAATCATAGTTATTCTTCTTGCCTGCTTCAATCTGTCTTATGGCTGCAACTTCGGCTACTGAATAGTTGTTAGGGTCTTTATGGTATGTGTAAGTAACACCGTCAATGATCCAGACGTTGTTGGTTAAAGGCAGTTTCTTAAAATTATCTTCACTAAAATTCTTTATCTCATTTGATAAGGTTACCAATTGACCAAAAGACATTTCTTCAAATTCACCTTGAGGGACATTACATAATGCCTCTAATAAGGCAGTAATTAACATTTCTTCCGGCAGCTCTATTAACGTTTGTGCCTCCTGTATTTTACAACATTAGGCACGTTACTATCAATAAGACTGTATTAATGCAGATAGAAGCAATCCTTGCTAGTTTCCCTGGGCTTTTAGGGTCGGGTGATACTAATTCAAGCACCCATTTAAAAGGGTCAAATTTTGTCACGGCCCACGCTATAAGAAATGTTTTGATTAGGGTTATTTGGAGACGCATTTGTACCGAGCGACATAAACCCTTATGAGGACTGGGGCTTAAAAGTATCTTGGCAAATTGGTTGGGACACAGCCGATGCGGAATATGAACAAAGTAGAGATTTAACCGATGAAGAAATTGATTGCAGTAGCAATGAGTTTAAATGCCCCGTTTGTGACAGCGAAAGTTTCATAAAGGATTCGGACGATTTCGATGAAGAATTTGCCCACGAAAGGTATGTGTGTGCTAAATGTGATAGTGAATGGGGTGTGTTCTATAAGATTGACCACATTTATGTTTATCAGGATAGACGAAAGAATAAGAAGTAAACCGTTTGGCTTAATCAGGAATGGTTAGGCTAAATACTAAAATGCTTTCAGGTGTATTTCGTGCTGCGCTACGCTGGGTGCGGTGCCCGCTACGCACGAGTTGTTATGAAATTGCATTTAAAGGTCTTAAAGACCATTAAGACCTTAAGACATTTAAGAGGGTAAATATTTACTGCGGAAAGGAGGAGGTGTGGAGGGTAGGTGTGAAAAGTGATCCTCAGTAACTTTCGTTATGAGTTTCACCTACCCTTTATGTTCTGCGTATAAGTTATCGCCGTATCGGGTACATAAATGGACAACTAATGCCTTTATGCGTGAATGCTGTTATAAAATAGATTAGTTCTACTTCGCACCGCCCCCCATTCTTTGTGTCAGGCTTGACCTTGGTGCATCCCCTGGTTGTCATTTTATCAGTCTTACAAACCCAGCGTTATATGTTTGTCGTTTCGTCCGCCATTTGTAAAACTATTCTTATCGTCTGTTATTGCCGTCAAATTTTCGTTGCTTATATGTTATATATCAGAACCAAAATTTGTTTTTTAAAATCGGGGATTTGTTACCGATAGCCATAGTACAAATTTGCAAATAACTGTGGTTGCAACCAACAAAAAAGATATGAAAAGCACATTGAAAGTAGTTAACCTCGGTAACTCGTCTTATCATTATTTCAGAAATTGGATTCGTCCAATGATGTTAGAGAACAATATTATAGTATCATTTAAACGCACTCAGGGCTATAATGGTGTTGTTAAAACTATTAACATACATAAGAGTAAGGCTGAGAAATTAATCAAAAATTTCGTAAAGGAAAATGAGTGCGTTGATATAGTTTGGTAAATTCGTTCATTCATAATAAAATAAAACCTGTTACAATCGTAACAGGTTTTATTTTTGGCTAGTGCGAACTCACTATTAAGACCCGCTCAGCCTTTAACTGAAAACTACACTGCAACTCAATGTTGTGATCTTTTTCACCACGGGTCACCAATTTATTTGTTATAATGTACGACAGAACCTTCCTCTTGTAACTTCACCTTACCGGCGGTGAGGTTTTCTCTTTACTACTACGCCACTACTTAACAATAAATTTAATCATTATCACTGGATTTGAACCAGTACCACCTGGTTGTCATTTTATCAGTCTTACAAACCCAGCGTTATATGTTTGTCGTTTCGTCCGCCATTCGTAAAACTATTCTTATCGTCTGTTATTGCCGTCAAATTTTCGTTGCTTATATGTTATATATCAAAAATCAGAATTGTTTTTTTACAACGGGGATTTGTTATCGTTAAACTTTGTTTTAGTGCAGTCATATACATTGTATGAAACAGTTTGAAACAGATACAATACAGGCTATAGTAACACACTTCCTGAACGAATATGATATAGCATTAGAACCTTTGTGTAACAAAGAAGGCAACATAGTACCAGACCACTTTAAATGTGACATACGAAAAGTAGATTTCTATTTCGTGTGTATGATTGAGCCTAACATAATCTGTATGGATAGTAGCAAAGGTGAGTTTATGATGGCAATTGATGCACCGAATGAAATTGAGAGCAGAGAAGAATTAATTGAAATTCTGGATGAAGAATTGAAGTATTACCTGTAACGGTGATAGCTATGACCTATCCAAAATATGCTCCTTATGGTTTGTTTCTATATCATTCCGAAAGGGTAGAAATGATCTCTACGTTAGCCTTGTCATCAAAACAAATGACATAGCAAACAATGAAAAAGAATATTAAGGTTATCGTGATTAACCCAGAAACAAAGACCATTACAGAAGCAATAATTGAACCCAATCTGCAGGGCTTTTACGCAACTATCGGTTGTGAGATGGTAGAAGCTTCTTACCCTGCTTCATTAGCAAAGAAAGATAGTTTCTTATACATTGATGAAGAAGGTAGACTGAAAGACAACTTTTACTTTTCGTTTGAAGGGCAAGAGTATGCAGGTACGGCAATAGTAATTGGTGGTATCTACAACGAGAATGAGAAAGAAACAAAACTAACTGTTGAAGAAGTAGCCCAGGGCGTTCAATGGTTAGACAAAAAAGAAGCGGGATATGGTGTATATGTCGAAGTATATTAACAGCCCAGAATAGCAAAAGAAAAGCCCGCAATTGCGGGCTTTTCTTTTGGTTACGAAACTGCTAAAATCCAATCATCATATCTGTCAATAGCTTTTATATCGCTACCTGTTTTAAACTCTGGTAAAAAGTGATTGAAAAGTCGATTTACAACACTCTCTACATTATCCCCGTGTATTGAGTTTACCGTATGATGTGCGCCCGCTCCAAATGGTTTACAATAGTGGCTTACTTGTGCTTCATATCGTTCATCGGGGCGCACCAATACAATTCGAGCTTTTAACCAGAGCTTATGTTCGTCAATGTAAATTCTGTATTCTTTTATCAACTCATAAGAAACAAAGTCTTGTATCATAAAAATAATTTGCGACAAACATAGAAACATTTATTCTAAGACTTAGTTAAGCTTTTAGCAATAAAAAAGCCACCGATTGGCGGCTTTTCAATTTTCCTTAAGCTGTTATAGATGACAGGTTTTGATTTTCTGTTTTCCCGTGGTAGCACTGACTGGTGAAGTATATCCCTGTTGTTTACACTCCTCTGAAGCTGCAGATTTACTATTTGCTTTTATGGTTGATTTACTTACATCTGTTGTTGAAGCCGGCTGTGTTGTTGTAACACAAGTGCAGGTGTAACTGTTATCTATTATATTATTGTTTTCTTTCTTACAACCAATTAAAATGGTTGACAATGTGACGATTGCGATAAATATTTTCTTCATATTCGTACTGATTTTTGTTTACATACAAGTTACGAATTTTAGTTGATATGGTCAAATAAATTTATATGTTCCTTGTGCTATTATATATCAAAATACCTGACCTAACTTTGTCCTATGTCTCCAGATAAACTGACCCAATACCAGAATGAGATTTTTACTAAAATCATAATGGATGAATTACAAAGACAGAAGAAAGCAGGAACAGCAATTGGTGACTATTTGCTAGATAAGTTTGAGATTGATAAACAGACTTCTGAGAGGTTGAAAAAGGTTTTATCAGATGAAAACCGATAACTTGGTTTTATCCTAAAATCTCATTACCTATGTGGTAAATCACCAATAATGAATTCCGACACGTTTAGTTATAGGTTTGCCAACGAGATAATAAATCACCCTAATTATTCTGCAGCTATAACCGAAATAATGGCTGTAGTGGATCAATGCCCAATATTTACTTGGCCCGGCAAATCTGCGAACCGTAGATTAAATGTAGTTCAACAATTATTGAACACTTTTTTTGATAGAAGGCTCGCTGTTGACTTAGGTTGGGAATTTCATCCCGCAGCGACTAGAATACCCAATTCTGGTCTCGCAGCTGACTACCGAAAAAATTTCAATGGTTTAAGAATACAAGCCGAGATTCAATTTGGTAATATGTCAAGATGGTACAGTGATATTTTCAAGTTTCAAACTGCTTATTCGCAAGATTTAATTGATATGGGTCTGTGTATTGTCCCTAAAAGTGCTTTAGCAAATCGAATTGATAGCAACGTAACTAACTTTGAAAGGTGCATTAGAGAGTTACCGTCCGCTAAGCTATCTATATCACTTCCAATCCTTATTATAGGCTTATATGATGGTCCGCAAACTACAACAGTTGACGCAAGCACATCACAGTTCGCTAATATAGGAGGCATAACAGGTGCAGGTAATTCCGCCAATCTTTATAGAATTGTAAACGGACACTTACTTGGTACACCAATTAACGCTATTGACGGAACTTCACCTACTGGTGGGTTTGCAAATGCTATCGTCCCAGCAGCAGCTGAAGATTAACTAATCCACTCTTTTGGACGCATTGCAACTTTATCTGTCGGTGATGGCTTATGTATTGGCTTATTAATAGGACGAAGTTTTAACGTTCCTTCTTTCAACATCTTGACACGATCCTTGGCGATTGAACAATACTTATCTTCTTTATCAATTCCTACAACGTTTCTATTGTTTTTAAGGGATGCTATAACAGTTGAGCCAACCCCCATAAATGGATCTAGTACCCAACTATGTTCATTTGTAAGCGCTAACACACATCTTTCAACTAATTCTACTGGATATTGACACGGGTGGTCTGTTTTCTCTGGATGATTAGACTTAACGTTGGGTATATCCCATAAAAGTCTATCCCAATCGTTTTCAACTATCTCCCAAATATCAGAAGGATTTTTACCTAAAGGATTACCTGATGGTTGCCCTTTTTTATCACCTTTGAAATGTAATTTTCCTGGGTATTTAGATGGTACCCTAACTGGATCTAGATTGAAAATATAGTCATCAGTTTTTGAGAACCAAAGTATAGTTTCATACCTACCAGAAAATCTAGTAGAAGCGTGTAATCCGTGACCAAATGTCCAGATTATTCTATTACGAAGTTTAAGACCGAATTTCTTAAATATTTGGTAGTAGTAAATGTCTAGAGGATAAACTTCGCCTTTATCAATATAGTTACCGACCTGCCAACAAATACTTCCGTTGTCAGACAATATATTTATCAGCCCCTTGATTATTTCTTCCTGCTTTTCTAAATATTTTTCAATTGTGGCTTTAACCTCGTAAGACTTACCAATGTTATATGGTGGTGATGTAATAATTAAATCGAATTTTTTATTATTCAACTTCTTCAATTGCTTCAAGCAATCACCACAAAGTATTTCAACTTGATTGGTTACTTCCGTACTTTTATTTGACATTAAAACAAACTTTGCCCGAAGTTAAGTACAATGTAATTATTTACGGAATAACACTGATTTAATGACAAAACTCACTTCAACACGTTGCTTAAACTCATTATAAAAATATTTCTATGCGCTCTGGGCTTGATTTCCCACTTTACCAGTGTAACTGACGCCGCCCTGGTTGGTGGCGGGGGTATTCCGCAGCCGGGAGAGATATCCCTGGCACACAACGGAGTGCTCTTTCTTGATGAGCTGCCTGAATTCAAACGTTCTGCACTGGAGGTGATGCGCCAGCCCATGGAAGAGCGGCGTGTATCCATCAGCCGCGCCAGGTTGAGCATTGACTTCCCGGCATCGTTCATGCTCATTGCCAGCATGAACCCGTGTCCCTGTGGGTACTTCAATCACCCGGAGAAGGAATGTACCTGCAGCCCGGTGATGGTGCAGAAATACCTCAATAAAATAAGCGGCCCGCTGCTGGACCGCATAGACCTGCACGTAGAAGTGACACCGGTACCGTTCAGTGAGCTCTCCTCCACACGCACCTCAGAGCCCAGCAGTACCGTACGAGAACGAGTGCTGAACGCGCGTGCCATACAGGCCAAACGTTTTGATGGCAGTGAGGGTATATACTGCAACGCGCAGATGAGCAGCAAGCAATTGAAAGAGATATGCGTGATAAACCCGATAGGGCAGAACCTGCTGAAGACGGCCATGGACCGATTGAACCTTTCCGCACGTGCCTACGACCGCATACTGAAGGTAAGCCGCACAATAGCAGACCTTGCCGACAGTGAAGAGATAAAGCCGGAACACCTTGCCGAAGCCATACAATACCGCAGCCTGGACAGAGAGGGATGGGCAGGGTAAGTGGGAGCGGCGAAGGGAGCGGGTTGTTATGTGAATTGCAAATCCCTACTCATTTTGTTCGGGAACATAAATCCTGATGGCAGCGCACACCGCAATTTCTTTCAAATCATCTAATTGGTACCACCGTACTGGTTTACAGCTATATTTCAGACCATCTCTTTCACCGGTTTCCGTGATGTGAAAATCATGGATGTATGGTATTGATACCCGCTGTATGTCTTCCCACTTTTGAGGCATTGAAATTCATTGTTCAGCTTCAAAACAATTCAAATGAGAAAAGCACATTTATATTGCCTGGTAGCAGCATTGTTCCTGCTTGTTGAGCTGTCTGCATGCGACAAAAAGACCACGGTGTCACCCATATCCGGGAGGTGGTGGTGTATGGCGTGGATATCAGATATAAATCATGATGGGGTACCGGATAGTGTTGACCGCAGATTCGAATGGCTGCCCGGCAAGGGGAATGACCTGCTTGTTATCAACGATGACAATACGGCTACCGAAGCGGTGCGCCTTATTGATGCAAGGTTCGACTCTGCTATGAAGCTGCACGTATCTCTGCCGGCAGACCAGCACACGATCACGATGGCTTATGAAGGGCAGTCTCCCACTACCTATAAAGTGCGGCTCGACAGCCCCGGCTATATGATCATTACCTACCCCGACTCCGGTTTTCAGTGGCATGGCACAGGCTATAGCTGGAAGATATTCAGGAGAGATTAGTGAGCAGGGAACGGATTTACGATGGAAACAAAAAAGGATGCCTGACGGGCATCCTTTTTTTTATCGTTTGTCGGGTTGTTATTTCTGAATAATTATCTTCCCGGTATAGTTCACAGCATCAGACTTGATGGTGACATAGTAGATGCCATTGACTTCTGTGCCCAGGTCTATCTGCTGCCTGCCGTAGGCGGCATCAAATTTAAGCGTGGCCTGTTTCACGATCTTGCCCATCATATCTGTTACCTGCAATTGCGCAATGCCTGTCTGCTGATCTGCCCATTGTATGTTCACCATGCCGGACGATGGATTTGGATAGATGCTGAAACCGGAATTAATCTTCAGGTTGTTGGCGCTCAGGGTAGAGGGGACGTCAACAGTTTCGTAAACGGTATCAACAGTGCCATGCCCGGTTACCGGTGTGAGTATTAGTGCATACTTGGTCTTGACAGCAGGTGCAGTTATTGTGATGCCGGCAGTGGTGCCGTAGGATGCAGTGAAGGTAGCTGCATCGGTCCATTTATAAGATGCATACCCTGCAGGCCCCGTCATTGTCACCGTAGGCGCATGTAGCGGCAACATAGTATAGGTCTCGAACATGGCGCCGATATCTATGTAGGCATATCCCCAGTGTCCGCCGTCGCTGCAGGCAGCGGCATAGAACTTCATGGTCACGGTTTTTCCGGCATAGGCGCTGAGGTCCACGCTGACGTTGGTCCAGGCTTTGTAATACGGGTTAGGAGCCACGGTTGACAAAATGAAGCCGGGAGTAGGATCGTAGATAATAGAATCGAAGAAAACTGTGCCGCTCGAAGAGTCAATAGCCTGCACCTCAAAAACCGGTTGGTGCGTAGGCATATGTGAGGGGTCTTGCAACACGGCGGCGTATTGATAGATGAGTGTATAAGTACCGGATGATGGTACGGCTACGTTATAGCTTACGGCATCTGCGTTGGCAGAGAATGTATCATGAGCTATTTTCATAGAATAGGAGCCAAGGCCAACAACAGGAAAACCACCGTACATATCGGTGCCGGTGCCGGATGTTATGGTATGTAAGCCATTTACAGGTACAGAGGTAGCCAATGCATAGATGAAGCCTGTGGCAACGGATCCGCGGTAGCAGGTCCAGTTGGTTGCTGTGCCGGATTCGAAGTCAATGTTTGGCGGAACGAAGGTCTGCGATGATGCCGACAATGATGAGCCCAGTATTATCCCCAGGCAAAGGAGTGCGGTTCTAGTGTACATAAAAAGGATTTTAGTTATGAAAACATATTAAAGATAGGTCATTTTCGTAACTATTTGTTTTTTCCTTCAGAAGGTTTGATACATATCAACCCCGGGTTAATAATTTGCCTGGGGTTTCTTTGCCAGCAGCTCTTCGGCTTTCTTAATTGCCGCATTTTCGCCCTCTGCCTTTATCAGGGCGTATATGGGTTGCCCTTTTAACTGGTAGTACAGATAATTTCCGTCCATAACAATGGTATCCGCGGCAGGCGTGCAGGAGTGTACCGCGTTCATGACAAAGATCACCCGGTAAATGTTCATTGATGACAAGTTTGGACTTGTCAAATATAGTTTAGCGGGAAATAGACCGCCATAACACTTTAGTGGTATTTATGGCCGGCCTATTCTTCCTGCAGTGCCCGCTCTATGGCTTTGCTGGGTATGACCCAGAGAATGGCCACGGCGAGGTAAAGCGCAGCAGATACCCATGGGTGTACAAACAAAGCCATGGGAATAGACAACGCGTAGAGAACAGTAGAAACGAGTTCTTTTGCGCGGCTGCGTGAAAGCGCTTTGGTGAGTGGTGTTTCCTCTTTGTAGGTGCGGCGTATAGCACTGTTGAGCAGGCTGTAGGAAATGCCGCAGACAATAAGCAGGCCCCCATAAGCAGCCACAGTTGTCCGCTCAAAACTGGTTTCTCCCATCCATCCGGTGGCAAAAGGCACGAGCGACAGCCAGAACAGGAGATGAATATTGGCCCACATGATAGTTCCATTGATCTTTTTGGCCGTATGCAGCAGGTGATGGTGATTGCCCCAGTAGATGGCTATATAGACAAAGCTCAGCACATAGCTGATCATCTTTGGTATCAGCGGCAGCAGGTAATCCTTACCTGTGCCTGACGGCACTTTAAGCTCCAGTATCATAATGGTGATGATAATGGCAAATACCCCGTCGCTGAACGCCTCCAACCTTGATTTATTCATAGATGCCGTTTACAACAAACTTAGGCATTTTGCCGCTACGGGAATAAGCCCCGCTTTTAGTAATTTTGCGGCTCATTCTCATTTATGCGCTCACTCATCATATTTGCATCGGGGACAGGTACTAACGCCGCGGCTATCATAGATCATTTTAAAGGGAACGGCAAAGCGAAAGTAGCCATGATCGTATGCAACAAGCCCGATGCCGGAGTGTTGGATATAGCGCGCAGAGAAGAGATCCCGTTTCTCATCATCAACCGGAAGACATTTAACGAGACAATGCTGCTGGAGCAAATGGCTGACTGCAAGCCTTCGCTTATTGTGCTGGCAGGTTTCCTGTGGAAGATACCCGAACATATAGTAAAAGCTTTCCCGGATAAGATCATCAATATTCATCCGGCGCTTTTGCCTTCATATGGAGGGCATGGCATGTATGGTCATCATGTGCACCATGCGGTGATCAGCGCAGCAGAACGGGAGTCGGGTATCACTATTCATTATGTGAACGAGCGCTACGATGAGGGGAACATTATTTTGCAGGTGCGTTGCAGAGTAGACACAGGAGACACAGCGTCGGACCTGGCAACCCGGATCCATAAACTGGAGCACTTCTACTTTCCGAGAGCAATAGAACAATTGCTGTCTGAACAGGAGGGCTAAAAATTGACCCTGTTCACGATCTCTTCGTTGAGTATCTTACTGAATTTGGCGGCACCGGTATTGTTCAGGTGGTCGTTGTCATAAAAATCAGTGATGCCAAACCTCTGATCGTTGAAATAATTGCGGTAGCCACATCCGTGAAAACGGCAGATGTCTCTCAGCGCGTCAAGATTGGCCTGTAACACAGATGTTTCGCAATATTTAGCGAACGTCAGATAAACGGGCGTAGTAATGAAGCAGACCTGTATATTTCTCTTGCGTAATGACGATGCGAGATCGGTGAGCAGCGCGACATTTTCTTCATAGTGCTCCTGCTTCATCATGCGGCGGTACAACTCTGCCCTTTTGGCGCCCAGCATATAAGAGATGTTCTTCAGGCAGTCAACGGTGTCGTATTGCAGGTAGCCGTTGTTCGATAATCCTTTCAGCAGGTCAACACGGAATCCAGATGTAAGAAAGTCGAGCGTGGTCTGCGGGGTGTACAGTGCTATCTTTGAGTAGCGCCTGATATCCAGCCGCGGTAATCCCGGTTCCTCAATGCCCCAGTACTTACTGTAGAAGAAACACCGGAAGCTCTCTCGGGAATCTATGAGTTGTGTGTACATGGAGTTGTACGTGACCGGTACGATCACCAGCCGCAAGGCGGGCATACGGTCGAGATAACGCAATGTGAGTGCCTTATCATAAAAGATGGTCTGGCTGGCATTAGCGAGGTTATATCCTTTGTGAGAGAAATAGACAGGATCTATGCCATGCAGGGCGTTAGATGGTCCAAGGACAAGGATCTGTATATCGCTGAGCTGACGCTCTAGGTCTGTACGTTTCTGGGCATAGGTGTTGGTCAGCGTTCCCAGCTTCCACTCCAGCCCGCCCAGCAGCAGTGCCAGTGGCAAAAGGAAGAACAACAAACGCGTGACAAATTTTCTCATCAGAACTGGAAATAGATAAATTGACGGTTATCAAATACACCGAGAAAAATAATAGCAAGTATCACCATGTAATACACCGCCCATCTTATATATGCCGGTCGGCCATTGATGAGCGATAATACATTGTTCTTACGTTGCAGGAAATGTACGGCCTCCATTACCGCAATTACGACAAATGCCATTCCCCATCCGGTATAGTTGTCGCTGCTTGCAAGATCGCCGATGGCAGCAGGCAGTTGCCCGATCATATACAAAGCATCACCTACTGTATTGGCGCGAAAGAATATCCACGCGATCATAACGAGGCAGAAGGTGATGATAGTGCGGCTGCCGTTATAGAGCCATGTTATTTTAGCCAGGCCTGTGCCGGTGCTTATTTGTTCTCTCAGTTTTTTAGTGGCTGCAGCAAACAGGAAATAAAACCCGTGCAGCGCGCCCCATGCAATAAATGTCCAGTTGGCGCCATGCCAGAAGCCGCTGACGAGGAATACGACCATGATATTGACACACCAACGGGGAACAGACACACGGTTGCCACCCAGCGAGATATAGAGATAATCTCTAAACCAGGTAGATAATGAAATATGCCAGCGCTGCCAGAATTCTGCAATACTTTTTGAACTGTAAGGCCTGTCGAAGTTCTTCATGAGCCGGAATCCCATCACGCGGGCGGCACCAATGGCGATATCAGAATAGCCCGAAAAATCACAGAATATCTGGAAAGAGAAGAAGAAGGCTGCAGCGAGGATCTCTGCCGGAGTGTGGTGGTGCGGGTTCCTGAATATTGGGTCGGTAATGATGGCCAGCCTGTCGGCAATGACCACTTTTTTAAAGAAACCCCATATCATCAGCTTCAGTCCGTTCACCACGCTGTCATAATCAAATTGCTTTCGTTGGTGAAACTGGAACAGAAGATTCTGAGGCCGTTCTATCGGCCCGGCAACCAGTTGCGGGTAGAACATCACATATAAAGCGTAGATGCCGAAATGGCGTTCTGCCTTATGGTGTCCCCTATACACTTCTATGGTGTAACTCATAGCCTGGAAGGTGTGGAAAGACAAACCAATAGGCAGCGCTATCTGTAGCAGTGGGAGTGAGCTTTCTGCACCAAGCAGGCTGTTGATGTTGCCGACGAAGAAGCTGTAATATTTAAATACGGCAAGGATGCCGATATTGGAGATAAGACTGATGACCAGGAACAGCTTTCTTTTGCTCCCTTCAGCATTCTCAATGACAATACCGGCTATGTAGTCTATAACTATGGTAAAGAAAAGGATGAGTATATAGATGGGTATGAAGGCCATGTAGAAAACACAACTGGCCAGCAACAAGTGCAGCCACCTGAATCTGTGTGGCAGCAGGAAATAAAGCAGGGTAACAATGGGAAAGAACAGTAAGAATGCTAATGAATTGAACAGCATGTCAACTGGTTTTACAGGGCTTTTTCCGGTCCCGGCGATAAAACTAAAGAATAAATCAGAATTACATTCGGACGGGCTGTAAAATCACCCTAACGGATAAAGTCAAAGTGTGCATCCTTGTAGGTGCTTTTAGCCGCTTCTTGCTTCAGGTTCGCGAATGTTTTATAGGGCCCGTCGGTCACAAAAAGATTAACGGCCCATGCAGGCACATTTCCTCCCGGGTCGAAGTCAACAATGTATTCCACCATTACCTTACTGCCTTGCGCTGTTAGTGACCAATGAGCTGTTGATCTTCTCACCCGGACAATACCTGCCTCCTCCGGGAGCAGGTCGGGCTCTACATGTGAGTCTATGTATAATATACCGGGCGATGGCTGGTACATTTTTGTGGTGGCTATAAAATCACGATTGCTGCACGGCCAGGGAACATTTACCTCCGAATAATAAATGAATGCCGAAGGGTCAGGCTTTTGCAATAGCCTGGCAGATCTGATGCCATATACCCAGTCCTTATGATGGTCCACATCACAAAGCAGTGCTACTATTTGTGGTATTGTGGCATCAACAGTACATTCTGCCTTTACTGAATGGAATGCAGAGTTCTCATTGCGCGCAGTATATACCCGGATGCCGTCCTTATCTTTTTTCAACACCCAAAGCTGCCCTGCACGGGCGAACTGTGCTGTGGATAGCAGCACCAAGGCAAGCGAGAATCGCTTAACGGCATGCAGTGTAGTGTACATGATGCCTGCAAAGATGATAAATTTTACAGCGCGCTCACAAAATCCTCCAGGTGTTCTATTTCCACATGGTCCATCACCACTATTTTATACCATCCCGGTTCTCCGTCATGATTGTCCGGTACCAGTCCGAAGCGCCCGGCTATTTCAGGCGAGACATGTTTCGCTCTTATCGTTACGATATTCATTCTATGGTGCCGGTAAAAGTCGATTCCCAGCTCTGTGAGTTTCTTGCAGAGCCAACCTGTCCGGTACAACAGCTTGTTTATCTTTTCGAGCCAGCCAAAAGGCCCATAAGTGAACAATATCATCCATACGGCTATTGCATTCACTCCGCCGCGGCTTCCACTTAGTGTCATGTCCATACCGCTCACATAACTGGCCTCGGTTGTGCATACATAAGGCATCAGGCCCTTTCTTGCAATGAACACGCCGGTGCCATAGGGGGCCTGCAACATCTTATGCGCATCCAGTGTAACAGAGGAAACATGAGGATTGCTGAAGTTCACATGATTATCAAAGTGGCTGACCGGGTAGATGAATCCGCCGAAAGCACCATCTATATGTATCTTATAAAGAACATCATGGTGTTTCAATGCCGCGGCATAGGCATCTGGGTCGTCTACGCTGCCGAACATGGTGGTTGCCATATTAGCATAAACGATAAAATGCCGGATGCCGTCGCTTTTTGCCTTAACGATAATATTGTCGAGTTCACCGGCAATTATCTCACGGCTTTGGTCATCAACAGGAACATGGTATAGCGAAATGTTGAGCAGGTTTGCAGCTTTTACAACGGAATAATGTGTGTCTGCAGAGCAAAGGATAGCTATTTCGCTATGTATGGCGCCACACACTTTGATAAAATAATTGCGGTATATCCACGCAGCCTGTATGTTGGCCTCAGTTCCCCCTGTTGCTATATAGCCATCACAACTGCCGGGTTCTGCTTTGAACAGGTCAACACTGAGCAACTCTATTACTTCTTGCTCCAATTCCTGGGTTCCTTTGAAGAACGGCTCAGAATCGCCGTAGGTGTGGCACCCAATATGGTTCGGATTTTGCACATAGGCCCGCATCAGCGGTGCATCTTTCAGAAAGGCAGCATGCTCCGAGAAAACAATAGGGTCAAGTTTTGATGCGGGCAAACCGAGCGATACGACATTACTGTAGTCAATATTGTTTTTCAGCGCGCCGGTGATCCGCCTATCCTGCTCCTTATGGCTTAGTTTTTTCCAGTATCGTGTAAACATAACTTACGAAACTGCAAATATCAGGGCGTCCCGGCCAATAATAACTGACCATGGTCATAATTCCCCTAAGGCAGAAGTTTGCTGATAGCGTCTTCATTCCAGCCGAGGAAGAATGTATCATTGCCAAAGTCCCAAACGGGCCGTTTGATCACCGATGTGTTCCTGATCATAATGGAAATAGCTTTTGTTTTATTACTGATACTTGCTTTTTCAGCATCTGTCAGTCCGCGATATGTAGTACTTTGGGTATTGACAAGCTTATTGACAGGAAGATGTTTCAGCCAGGTCTCTATCGTTGCTTTATCTATACCGGACACTTTATAGTCGTGAAAGGTATATTCGATCTTCTTTGCGTCGAGCCACTTGAATACTTTCTGCATCGTATCGCAGTTCTTAATGCCGTATAATGTGATCATGACGCAAAAATAAAGCTTTACACGTTGGTGATCTGCTGCGATGCCAGCATAGCCTGGTCGGTTTCTTTTCCGTTATAGGCCGGCTTGGTGACTGCGTACATCAATACGTCAGCTATGGCTTTCAGTACCAGGAATATGCCAAGGTCCGATATGTTCATGAATGCCGGTATCAGTATTGTCAGGTGCATAGGTATGATACGCAGATACGGCAGAAAGAACATTTTCCCAATGTTCGACCCGTTCTTCCTTTGTGCTATCTTATGCTGAATGAATGTGATCACCTGGCCTATGAAGAATGCCGCAAAGAAATATTTAAAGAGAGCCCAGTCTATTGGGCCGGTCTTTTTCATTCCGAAAAGGAAAATAAAATAAACAAGGTGAAAGAAACCATAATGAAACAGGAAGAAATTTGCCACGATACCAGAAGGGAATGTTTTATTACGCACTCCGTCAGTACTGCTGCTTTCTCCTGAGATGTTACCTTCAAAGTATGTCGCATTCTCAGGAAGGCTTATGGAAGCTTTTGTCGTGATCATATCTGCGAAGTTGAACAAACCGAGGAGTACGCTCTGGCTCCAGTACAGCCATATAAGGGTTGTAAATATCTCCGGCTGCTGGTAATAACGCCAGGTCAGGTAGATATTGACCGCTATCAGCAGCCAGAAACCGGGGTCAGCGTATAATCTTTTGTTGCGCACGAGTATGACCAAAGGTAGTCATTCCTTTTATCGCATCTGTTCAACGAAATATGATCAGATAGCCCCCGGAGTGACGAGGATCATGAAAGTAATCTGAAAAACCTGCTATTTTGTTTCAAAAAGAATGAGCGTAGTGAAACAAACGATCATACCTGTGCTGTTGGCAGCGGTGTGGATCAGTATCTCAGAATTTGTCCGGAACCAATTCCTGTTACATACATTTTGGATCGATCATTATAAGCATATGGGGCTTGAGTTTCCGGAGAAACCGCTCAATGGCGGCATTTGGGGTGTTTGGTCACTGTTGTTCGCGGTGTTGATCTTCTTGCTGACGAAAAAATGCTCACTATTACAGACCATTATGCTTTCGTGGTTTTCCGGTTTTGTAATGATGTGGGTTGTGATCGGAAATCTCGGCGTACTTCCATTTGGTGTTTTGCCGATAACCGTGCCGCTCAGCGCATTGGAGACCGCAGTGGCAGCATATATTGTTAAGAAATTATCGTAACATGTTACCAGGAATAGCTGCAAAAGCGCTTGAGTTTTATGGTGGGGCAGAGACGTGGAACGGAGCCAGGTTCATTGACGCTGAGGTGAGCGTATCCGGGTTTGCATTTACGTTGAAAAGGCGGCCGTTCTTTGATCGTGCAAAGATCTTTATGGATGTTGCCCGGCCTGTTTCTAAGCTTACCCCGATAGGGAATGATCCGGCTGTATCCGGAATACTGGATGGAAATATTGTGCGGCTGGAGACTGCAACAGGCGAAATTCTGGCACAAAGAGAAAACCCACGCAAATATTTCCCGTTCGGCAGGCGCCTTTTTTATTGGGATGACCTGGACATGGCCTATTTTGCCAATTACGCCTTCTGGAATTATTTTACTTTGCCACGGTTGCTGATGAGTGATGAGATATCGTGGTCTGAAGTTAGGCCGGGTCTGTTGCAGGCAACATTTCACGGGTCACTCCCAACACATTGCCGGGTGCAACTCTTTCATTTTGATACGGATGGACGTCTCTTGCAGCATGATTATTCAGTGAATATTATCAGTAAATACGCGAAGGTGGCCAACAAAGTAACCGGGCATGCAGTAAGTAACGGCATCATATATCCGTCGGCCCGAATCGTCACACCTCAAGCAGGCAAGGGAAAAGTGTTGACCAAACCTGTGATGATCGACATCAAAGTCCATTCCTATTCATTGATCACCGGTTGACCACTACAGATATTTTAAAAGATCTTCCGGTGATGCGAGAAATGCTATGTGTTTGTATTTCTCCTTTATCAAAGCGTCTGTTACAACAAGTGCCAATGGTTTACCATTCTTAGCTGCTATGGCAGATATCTGTTCCAGGTGCTCATGCATCCTGTTGTTTGCCGGTACGAATGTCAAAAGGTGGGAGACCTTATTCAGCTCAAGCGACATTTTCAGGCTTTCGTAGGGTACATCCTGTCCCAGGTAAATAGAACATGCGCCGGAATTCCTGATGAGATAATCAGAAAGCAGTAAACCGGTTTCATGCAACTCGCCGGGCGGCAGGAAGAGAACAAACTTTTTTTCCGCGCCTACCGGAACCTTGATCCCGTCTATTGCGGATTGTATCTTTCGCTTGATGATATTACTTGCAAAGTGCTCTTGTGCAGGTGCCACGTTACGGGTGCTCCACAACACGCCTGTTTTCCGCAAGAAGGGGTAGATAACCCGCACCATAGCCTCATACAGCCCGTAACGAATGATGACATTGGAGCAGGTCTTGTCAAATGACGCCTCATCGAAGGCCAGCATAGCGCTCACCAGCTTATTGATATGTACATCGGCAAGGTCGTCTGTTTTCTGTTCTGAGGACAGGGAAAGGATCAACCCGTTCATTTTATCGTCGCTCATGCTCATGAGCGACGATATTTTATACCCGTGTTGCAGCAGTGTTGATACATTCAGCAGCTTACGTAACTGCTCGTTGTCGTAATACCGGATATTGGTGTCAGTACGGTGGGGAATCAGTGACTGATACCTCTTCTCCCAGATGCGCAGCGTATGAGCCTTTACCCCGGTCAACTGTTCTACTGCCTTTATAGGATATGTTTCCAATTTTGTTTAGTCTTTCCGGCATAAAAATAAACAATCCGAATCAAAGTTGCTCGGCAATGTAGCCGGCTTCTTTAAGCGCTGTAATAACGTCGGAGGCCGGAATGTTATCGGGCAGCGTCAGTATTCTTTCAGGTGACTGCAGATCTACAGCCCAGTTTCCTTGTCCGGCCACTTTATCCAGGAATGGGGCCACTTTTGCCTCGCATGTGCCGCATTTTATATTCGTCTTGAATTTCATTGTTCGTATTGTTGATGCTTAGTTGATCTTCTTAAATTTCAGCCGGAGGCTGTTACTTACCACGCTCACAGAGCTCATGGCCATGGCTGCACCGGCTATCATGGGACTGAGGAGGAAACCATTGACAGGGTAAAATATACCCGCAGCAACTGGTATGCCGATCACATTGTAGATAAATGCCCAGAAGAGGTTTTGCCTGATGGTTGAAGATGTCATGGCAGATAGCCGGATAGCTTCCGGTATGCGTGACAGGTCGGAAGAGATGATCGTCATGCGGGCCACCTCCATGGCAATATCACTACCTCTGCCCATCGCTATGCTCACATCGGCTTGTGCCAATGCTGTACTGTCATTAACACCATCACCGGCCATTGCCACAGTCTTTCCATCTGCCTGTAGTTTTTTAATGAATGCTGCCTTTTCTGCCGGTTGCATACCTGCCTTGTAGTGAGCGATCCCCGCCTGTGAAGCTATGGCGGCTGCCGTTTGTTCATTATCGCCTGTCAGCATGTACACATCAATATTCATCTCTGCCAGCGCTATTATTGCCGTAACAGATGATGGTTTTATTGTATCAGCAATACCCACTGCAGCCAATATCTTTTCTTCATCAGCAAAATAAACTACCGTTTTTGCTTCCTGTAGCCATCGGGCAGACAGCTTTTCTATTATCGGGTCTTTTTTTGCCGATGCTATCTCCGGAATCTTCATGCTGCCGGCAAAATAGGTCTCACCCTCCGCCACAGCTTTTACACCTGAGCCAGGGATGCTCTCAAACCCGGATATGATGGCCCGCTTTGTTGAAGTGAAATGTTTGACGATCGCCTCAGCCAACGGGTGTTCCGACATTTGCTCCATAGCGATCAGCACATGCGCTTTGCTGTCATCATTGTTTAGCCAGGCAATATCTGTTACCGAGGGTTTGCCTTCTGTGATCGTTCCGGTTTTATCCAGGACCACTGCATTTACCTTCTTCGCCAGCTCCAGGCTTTCAGCGTCTTTGATCAGGATGCCGGCCTCCGCACTTTTACCTATGCCCACCATTATAGCGGTGGGTGTAGCAAGCCCCAGTGCACAAGGGCAGGCAATGACCAATACTGTCACCATAGCCATCAGGCCATGAGTGAAACCATTATCGCCCCCCACGAGCCACCAGGTAATGAAGGATAAGAGGGCAATGCCCACGACAACAGGAACAAATACTGCCGCTATTTTGTCGGCAAGGTGCTGCACGGGCGCTTTGCTGCCCTGGGCATCCTGCACGGTCCTGATGATCTGTGCCAGCAGTGTGTTGCCCCCGGTTTTCTCTGCTATGAATTGCAGGCTCCCTTTCTGGTTGATGGTGCCTGCAAACACCTTGGCACCTTCATTTTTTTCCACGGGTATAGGCTCTCCCGATATCATACTCTCATCAACATAAGAATGGCCTGATGATACAACCCCGTCAACTGCAATGCGTTCCCCCGGCTTCACCAACAAAGTGTCTCCGGGTAATATATCTTTTATAGATAGTTCTGCGGGGATGTCATTCCTGATGACGGTAGCGCTGTTTGGGGCCAGTCCCATAAGTTTTTTTATGGCGGATGACGTATTTCCTTTGGCCCGGTCTTCAAGCAGTTTTCCCAGCAGTATGAAGGCGATCACCACGGCAGATGCTTCGAAATAAACATGGGCATGGAGGCCCCTTTTGTGCCAGTACTCCGGAAATAATGTATTGAATACACTGAAAACGTAGGCCACTCCTGTGCTCAGGGCTACAAGAGTATCCATATTGCCGCTGCCATGCCGTGCCTGTTTCCAGGCGCCTGTAAAGAATTGTCGGCCGCAAAAGACCAGTACAGGGGTAGCCAGTGCCCACATGATGTAGTTGGCAAAGGGCATATTCATAAAGAGCATACTCACCACCATGAGCGGAACAGACAGGGCAACTGCTATCCATGTTTTCTGCCTTAGTTTGTTCGTCTGCTGCACAAGCCTTAGCTCAATATCTTCCCGGGCATCTTCAGATTCGTCAATGGCAAGGTCGTAACCGACGGCCTGCAATGCAGCTTTCATTTTTTGCGCATCAGCAATGCCCGGAACAAACTCTACCTGTGCATGTGCGTTGGCATAATTTACCGATGCAGATACTATCCCCGGCAAATATTTTAAAGTGCTTTCGCTGCTCGCCGCGCAGGATGCGCAACTCATTCCCAGTACCGGGTAATTCTTCTTTACTGTTGTTATGTTATAGCCATGACTACGAATGGCCACTACCGCTTCGGTCACTGCCGCTGCTGCATCTGTTGTTTCTATCACTGCCCGGTGGTTATTCAGCTCTACGTGATGTGCGGACACATCCGCCAGTCCGTTGAGGGCCTTGTCGGCTATCAGGGCGCAGTGTTCACTCTCCACCCCTTCCAGGGGCAGGTATATAGTGGTCTTTTTATTTGCTTCCCCCGACATACTATACTGCAAAGGTCAGTAGAAGTATGTAGTGGGATGTTACAAAAAAGGGATATTATTTTGCATGATTTTCACTACACTTTATCGAGGGGCTTGCGGTGGCCCTGCACTGCCCTGAACCGGCTGGGGGTGAGCCCGGTCACTTGTTTGAACTGGTTGCTGAGGTGCGCTACACTACTGTAGCCCAGGTTATCGGCTATCTCTGAAACAGACAACTCGTCATATATCAGCAATTCTTTGATGCGCTCTATCTTCTGGCGTATAAAATACTTCTCAATAGTTATGCCTTCCATTTCAGAGAAGAGGGTGCTCACGTATTTATAGTCGAGGTGCAGGGCAGTAGCTATATGGTCTGAAAGGTTGAGCTGTTCCAGCCCGTTTGACCGGTGGACCAATTGAATGATAGTGGCCTTCACTTGTTCTATCATGCGGCTTTTCCGGTCGTCTATTATCTCAAACCCCAATGCTTCCAGCGATAACTGCAAGCCATGCATATTGGTCCGGCTTACCTCCTCCATGGTGTTCACCAATCCGAGTTGGATATCCGTTATGGGTATGTGATGCCGCTCAAAGGCGCCTCTCACCGCCGAAATGCACCTCTCGCAGACCATATTTTTTATATACACCTTCATTGCATACAAAGTTACCAAAGATGCGGGTATGGGGTAACCACTATATTTTGGCACTTTACTTTGGAAGTATATTCCGTAGCCATTATATTTGCAACCCGCATGGGGAATTAGCTCAGCTGGCTAGAGCGCTTGCATGGCATGCAAGAGGTCATCGGTTCGACTCCGTTATTCTCCACTAAAGCGGGGACATCACTCGAAAGAGTAGTGTCCCCGTTATTATTTTCCTCTGAAATGCCCGTCAAATCTGCGATGTAGTGAAATATTGAATTTACTCGCGGGGTTCGACACTCGTTAGTTTTGCGGTTATAGCTAATTCCGCCCGGAAATACGATGTCCTGAATGATTTGCTTGTCTTCATAATCGCTCAAATCCCATACTGACGCGAGTTTCGAAGTCATATCAATCGCATTATCAACGCACTGTTCAAGGTTCGACACCTTTCTTGTGTTTTTTTCAAGACTGCGGCATATTTCCGTCCTTTCACCGATGAACTTACCCTTGAATTTCTCGAACATTTGCCTGTCAATTTCCTCAAGAATGTAACGCTCTTCCAATCGCTCAATCTTATTTTCGACTTCTAAAAGCTGCTTTTCAAGATTGCCCCTCAGTTCTTCCTTATCCTGATTAGACTGATTATACGTAGCGATCATTTGTGCTTTGATGACCTTGCGGTAATCATCATTAATGTCGAGGGTGTATTTCTCCATAATACCTTTTAAGGCTCCATGCAGGGAGTCAGCGCGCTTATTGCATTTACATCCCGGCGTGTTGCATTTGTAGTAGTATTTCTGGTTCTTGTACGCCTTATAGCCTCTAAGGTAGCTGCCACACTCTTCGCAGGTCAGAAATCGCTTCAGAGGGATAAATTCGTTTTCAGTCTTTATCCGGTAGCCTTGATGGTTTTTTGCCAAGAGGCCATTAACCTGAAGGAATATCTCTTGGGATATTACCTTCTCCTGAATGCCCTCAATTACTCTCCCCTCTAAGGCAGAATGAACGATCAATCCACAGTAAAAAGGGTTGCGCAGGAAATCCGATACCCGTTGATTGCTGAGTTTTAAACCATGCTCGGCTAGCTTATTCCGTACTTCTTCATTTGACAACCCTTCTGACTTCCAGAAAAAGCCCTTTCTCAATAGCTTGCCGACCTTATTCACTTTAAAAGACTTCACTCCTTTATCCCAAATAATGTCATAGCCCATTGGAGGAGTTGTACACCAGATGCCCTGATGTATCTTTTCCCGAACACCAGCCATGCACTTTTCGCGTCTTAACTGATTGTCGTATTCGCTGAAGATGAATTGTATGTTCTGTTGTAAGCTGCCACTTGCTGTTGTAGCGTCTGTGGGCTGCGTAACGGCAAATACAACTATCCCCTCTTTCTTCAACTTTTCGGCGATGTATATGGCATTCGCACCTGAACGGCTAAACCTGTCAACACTATACACAATGATGTGTGATATTTTTGCCCTGCTTTTCTTTACGAATGATAGCATAGTATTAAAATGCTTACGCTCATCGGTCTTTGCGCTTTCGTAGGTTCCGCCAAAGTACCCCATGATGTTGTAACCATTCTTACGGGCATATTGTTCACATGCTTTCTTCTGCGTTTCGAGGCTGAAGTTATTATCGCACTGCTCTTTCGTTGATACGCGAGTATAGATCACGCAGTTCTTGGTGTCTGCCGTATGTTTCTTCCCGCCTTTCCCAAATGTCTGAAATAATGCAAGTTCGTTTTTATTCATGCTGCCGTTTTTATATCTGTCTGTTTATTACTTTCTAATGCAATTTCTTTGCCAATTTTCCGACCTTTTGACCAGTTGTTATAAACCGTCCTGGTAAGAGCTTTAGCAGTTCGTATCAGCATTAGAATTTTCTCTTCGCTCCAGTCTTTAAATGTGGCAAGGCTTCTTACTTCCTCTACAGTAATATCCTCTGTCCTGTCTAATGAATCTAAGTTAATTTCTTTTCCCATTCAATCTTTGTTTTTCAGTTAACCAATCACTCAATATTGCAAATCGAACTTCTCAAGACGTATCTATCATAATCCTCCCTTTTTTAAGCAAAAAACCACAAATGTACAATGGTGCAAAAACGTACTTACCGCGTTCGGGAACACTTTCCGAATACATACGAAAACTTCCTGAAATTGGCGAAAACTCCTACTCTTTACCGTAAACGACTACAAAACTACAATGACCACCAAGCGCGCTTCCACGATTTCGACACTTTCTAAAGGTTCTTAAATATCATTGCAACTTTTTAAAGTTCTGTGCATGTTTTCGCCAAATGCCATTTTTGTAACATGACACGATATCCTGCGCCACTGCCATATTATATACTGCAATTGGCACGCCGGAAAAACTGAAATTTCGAGGGAATTTTGAAATCTAAATTGCGTCTAAACCGGATTCAAATATTTTTAAATCGGAGCAAATGGTGCAAATGAATATAGTTTTTTGCGTTGTCAGAATGCCAGAAAAGCTTCCGACAAAAATTCAGGGCTCGTCAGTAAAATATAGATGTAATTACAAATTTATGCTCTGAGCATTCGGGACATTTTGTTATGTTCGATGCAGGCAATAGCTACGGCGGATAGTTCCTGACTGTGATCAATCATCAATCTTAATTCTCCTTTTAAAAATTTTATTCGCGCCTTGTCTGTTATACTAATGTCGGATTGTGAATTTATACTGTCTATTTCATTAATTAATCGTTGACACCGATCCCACACCTTTTGTCGTTCTTCTTTTAAAGGAGTATGATCCAAGTGATATAAGGCAATAGAGGCTTTTACTCTTTCAATATCTTTTCCTTTACTCGTGTTCGGAACTGCGTCTCCATTTTCATCAAAAGTTATTAAAACAGGATCGTCTTCGTCAGTAGGGTCTAAAAGCATAATGTCCTCATCTCTGATTCTTGCCTTTGTTGTCGCAACCGGACTGCCATCAAAAAGTGGAAAATAAGCCCACTTGCCTCCGGCACCTTTACCCGGATCAAACTTATCTTTTCGTCTTCTATTCGAATAAATAGATGAAAACCGATAATTCTCCCAATCGTAAGCTAGCCACCAGTAGCCATCTCTTACGGCACCGGTAATGTGATTTCGAGCCTCATTTTTAGGTCTAAAGTGGTCAACATCTTTGTCCGACATAATGTCCTTCGCTTCGGAATACCAGCATTTGCCATTGGCCAGATTACTCAATGGTACAAATAGCTCCTGCCATATAGGGTTTTCTTTCAAGATTTGACCGCGCTCGTCATCGCTCGCGGCGGCTGCTAATTGTTGGGACAGAGCTTCCGCTCGCTGCTTCCATTCAGCGGATACTATTAGGTTTTGAATGGGTATATATCTCATTGCTCGGTATTCCCTTTTTCCTTTTTTAGAATTTCATCAAGAATACCAACCATTTTTTTGTCTTGCTCTTCCTTTTCTTCTTCTGTCGAAGGTGCTCTTTGCAATTCAGGTATTTGAAGCGTAGCCTCGATGAACTTTTGATAAAGAGGATCGCGTTGGTACTTTGAAAACCCATACTTCTCCAATTCATTTTCTAATTGAATAAGTCGAGTCTTATCTTTTTTGTTAAGTTTCCCTTCCTTGAATAGGATTTGAAGCTTTCTTTTTTCCTCCAATTTTAACTGCGTATCTTCATCCAGGACGGTCGGAAGTCCAAAAAGTTCGCTAGTCAAAATGCCAGCAACACCCAGTCCTTTTGGATCAATATCGGGAACGGTAATTTCAATCCTACCATTTTCGCTTAACGCATTAAATATCCGTATTTGCTCCTTAGTTAAGCCCCCTATAACGAGAGGATCGTGAGTAGTCATTAAAATTTGACTCGATTTCGGCCTTTTGACTATCTTTTCCAAAAGGCTCATATATTGCCATTTCCATAAAGGGTTTAAATGGGTATCAGGTTCATCCAATAGAATCAAAGATTCATCAGCCTTGGTGAAACGTAATAGACCTAAAACTGTAAGCAATTGTTGTTCACCTTCGCTTAATTCCTTGAAAGTTACAGTACCATCTGAATTTACTTTTTTTACACGAATTCTTATTTCATGAATTAGATCATTCATGTATGTGCTTTCGAGCATCTTGAAAAAATTCACATTGTCACCATATAGCGAAGCAAGCTGCTTGAGTTTATTTTCATTTGAAACAAAAAGGTAAAGTTGTTCCAGAGGTGCGTTGTTATTAATAAAATCTTTTCGAAATCGACCATCAGTTTTAATCGGAGCGATAGAGACTTTGTAAACTTCGCGAAGAAAGTCTCTTACCGTTCCTCTAGCATTCCAAAACCTCGGGTCGCCGTCCTTTACTTTGCGTGCTTTATTATACCAATATGGTTCTTTTAGGACGAATAATATAGATTCGAGTCCGACGATACTGAGGTAATCTTTGAGAAAGGCTTTTGAATCATCTTCCTCGAACGAATAAAACGCCATTAAGACAAAGTGACTATGAATCAGCTGTGCGTAAAAAAGAGTGCGCAGCGGCTCGTTTACTCCATCAAGTAAATCGTAATAAAATTTTCTTTGATGCTGGTCGAAATGTTCTATTAAGCGGTTGCTCACACCAGAATAATAAGCAAACACATATTTGGGCAAATGGTTTTCTTTGCCCTCGTAAAAAAATTTCTTAGAAACTATTGTCCCATTGACTGAAAAATGAACTTTAGCCCCTTTATCCGCTTCTGAGGTAACTTCGATAATATTCTCTTTGCATTGATATCGAATAGAGTACTCGATCTGGGGACTATTATCCAAATCTAAATCTCTAAAAATAATTACTAATGCTTCAAGAAAGTTTGATTTACCGGATGCATTCTTTCCAAGCAATACAGTTTGCATTTGACTTTGATCAAAATCGATATGAAAGTCAATAAGATTTTTGAATCGTTTAATATAAACTCTATCGATTCTCATAATTCATAACTTGAAGCAATGATTTATCACTATTTTCTTTTACTGATTTCTTCTCGTCAATCTCAATCTTCAGCGCACTATAAAATTCTTCGATATTATTAGCATATTTAGTTGCCTTCCACAAATCGAAGGGGCGCATCGATCCTCCATTACTATTTAGAGCTTCTATAATTTCCATAATATTGTCTGTTTTTGATGATAGCCTCTTTCCGTTGATTTTTTTGTTACTTTTTTCGCCATTGACGAATTCTAGCTTTTCGATAGCAATCAGTTTTTCAAAAGTGCCTTTGTTTTGCACTCCTTCAGATTTGACAAGTATACCCGTAAAAGCTCTTTCGTATATAGAACTTTTTATGCCGTTAATAAAATCCATAGCTTGCTTATATCGAGCTTCAACAGTCTCAATATGCCTAAATTGCTGCTCAATTCTTCTAACTATTTCATTTTGTTCCTCAAGAGGCGGTAAAGCAATTGGGACGTAAGAAAGCGTGTTTAAACTGATAGACGCAAGGTTAACTGTTTGGTTGGCGTTATCGTAAAAGTACTTGCGTGCTACTTTGCTTTTAGTAAAAAACGATATATATCGAGGATTCACGAAATTCTGATCTACCCGAGCGCGAATAATGTGATTTTGATGAATGCAGGTCTCAATTTCATTATTCCACACCGTCCCTCTACCTAACTTATCTCTATCACCCCCTTCCGTAAATAATATATCACCCTTTATTAATCGATACTTTTCAAGGTCTGACGGAGGCACTTCGATAGTCTTCACATCTTTCAAATTTAGATAGCCATCTTGGACGTTGGCTACACGCAGATATGGAAGTTCTATTGTCTGCTTATTTCCTAGTTTCCGACCTTTTGTAACGCCAGATACTACCTCAGCGATGTTCAACAACCCTGCCCATATCCAGCTATCCGGAATAGCATGGAGATACGATTGTTTAGGACTGAGTGTATCGAGTTTTAACTTGCGTGGCTTTACCCCAATGTTGTTTTTGAAGTTTTCTAACTGAATTTCATACACTTCCTTGCGATGGGCAACTATTTTCTCCAAAAGAATTGCGGCACTTTCAGTTTCACGATCATTTCTCCAGTCTTCCGTTAATTCTCCTGTGGCCGCTGAGGTTAGTACCATTTGTTCGACATTTCGCAAAATCTCCGGGATTCGCTCAAGTCGTTTCATTACTTCGTCCAACTTACCTAACAACAAATTGATTTTTTGAACTATTAAATTCTGTTCTTTGTAAGTCGGAAGCGGAATATTCGCTTTGAGAAATTCCTTTACTTTCAAATTGCGCAGGTTCGTTGTATGGGATTGAATACTATCAAAATGCCCGTGAACATATGCGTACTCTAAAAAATATTGTACATAGGCCGGAGCTACATATTTTGAAATTGTTAGCTTCCGGAAGAAATTGGAACAAATTATCGGAAACTCTTCGTCCTTAAAAGTATTGTCGTCTATAAATACAGTTCTGCCGACGGGTTGGTCAGGTCCTCCTCCTGACACCTCCAGCACAATATTTCCAGGTTCTAATTTGCGCTTAATTAGGCTCTCTTGTTTGATTAATCTAACAGAAGCATTTTTTGCCTTTTCAATTCTCCAAAATTTGAAATCTGTTCCTTTGATTACTTTCGCTAAAGTATAGCCATCAGCATTTTCTTTGGGGTCAACGCCCCAATCCCCGCCTATAACCTGTAATGTTATATTCTCTAAACTTATTCCAATCCAGCCTATAGGTAGTTTACTCATCGTTATTTTGATCTATCAGGTTTATTATTTCTTTCAGCTCTTCAATGGCAATCTCCAACTCAGAAATTGCCTCGTTGGCGAGTAGATTGACATCAGTCACTTGTGTGTCCCTTTCTTCGATACCATCGTCTTTTAGCCAAGTAATATCCAACCGATAACCACGCTTTTTGATATAGCTAATTGGAAATTTTCTGAATCGCCCATTTTCACCAGTGTCTTTTCTTTTTCCAGAGCCGTTGGGGTCGTCACCGTAGCAATTAATAAACTCTGAAAAATATTTGTCGCTTAATGGTCGCCCTCGTTTGGTGATGCTTTTTACATTACTTCGCGCATCATAAATCCAAGTATTAGAAGTTGGAATACCTTTTTGCAAGAACACTACATTTGCTTCAACGTTTGCATAAGGGATGAAAGTTCCTCGAGGAAGTTTTAAAATGGTATGCACATTGCAGTAATCAGTTAAGTGCTTCCACAATTCACCTGCTTTTTCGTCAAATAATACGTTGTCAGGTAACACAATTGCAGCCCTGCCTGAATCAGTTAGACAACTGAAAACATGCTGCACAAAATTCAGTTGCTTATTGCTTGTTTTAATTTTAAAATCGTTTCGTTCTGGGATTTGATTAGCACCTTTGGTGCCAAAAGGAGGATTAGTTAAGATACAGGAAAACCGCTGCTTACCTAGTGGTTCATAAATAGTATCACCTAAAACAATATTCGGTTCTATCCCATGCAGATACAAATTCATCTGCGCCATTCTTCTGGGTCTAACGACCAATTCTTGTCCATAGTAGGTTTTGTGAAAAAGCTTATCTTTCTGAGTTGACAGTAATTGTATATTCCTCTTATTTTTCCACCACTCATAGCTTGATATCAGGAAGCCAGCGGTACCACATGCTATGTCACACACCTTAAAATTTTTGCTCTCAAACGGATCGGGTTTCATGACCTGTACGATCGCGTCGATAAGGGGCCTGGGTGTAAAATATTGTCCGGCACCTTTTTTACTCTCTGTAGCAGCTTTTTCTAACAAGCCTTCAAACATCGATCCTAGGACATCTTCATTGTATCCTGACCAGTTTACTTCGTCAATCAGTTTCAAAAGCTTCTTAAGACTATTGGAGTTCCGGATTTTTGCGATAGGTTGAATAAATATGTCACCAAGGATATTGTCCTGCTTACTTAACTTCGTCAAAATCTCGTTATAATGTACTAACAAAACTTCTTTGTCGTGAACAATCAGGTTTTCCCAATGACAATCATCTGGTATTGGAATTCCACGTTCATCGGCAATTTTTAAGAATAATAAATATGTTAGCTCCTCGATATAATCACTATAATCAATCCCTTCATGTCGAAGAGTGTGACAAAAATTCCAAAATTTGGCTACAAGATCCATTAAAAAATGCGGTTACCTAGCTATAAAAAAAAGTAGTGCAAACTAATAAAAAAGCAGCCGTTTGATATTTTAAAAATAATACACATATCACTCGATTGTTTACCCACCATTCCGTATAATATTCCAATTGCTTGCGCATTAGATTTCTCTTAGAATAGCACGTCTCCTATATGCAAACTCAATAGATTTCTCTTAGATTTGATATAGCAGCATATCGGAAGATATATGCCTGACGGTTGAAAAACCATTCGTTTTATGGCAAAAACACAGGAAAACACACCGGAAGAGAGCCCGATTTCAGTAGAAAAACTGCAAAAAGAGAACCGAATTCTCAAAGAATTGCTTGCAGAAGCGCTGGAAAAGGTCAAAAAACTTGAAAAGCGGCTCGAAAAACATGAGAAACCAAATGACGGTTACAATAAAGCGTGGACTATGGTAACCAAAATTGTCTTTCTGATCACGAAAGCCAATAAACCATTACGCTCGCCAGAAATAATATCGTTATTAAAGTTGAGGGAACCTTCCATTGTCAAAAAACAGAGTAGTTTGGAGAAATACTTGTCAGCATTTCTAAATACTGCGATGAAGCATGAGCGGTTAATACCCTACAAGTTGAAAGGCGTAAGGGGAAATTTTTATTGTATTCCGGACTGGATAGATGAAAAGGGGGAATTATTACCGGGAATGAGGCAGAAAATTTATTAAGGCCCATAATGAATAGTTCGTTGATTCTGGGAATTGAAAATTTGTACCTTTATTAAAAGAGTAGATGAAAAAATTATTATTCATAGCTATATCAATTTTGGTCGTAGCGGCTGCCATTGGTGGGTACCTTTGGAAAAATAGCTTTTGCGGAAGTTGCCCTGAAAAGGGAAAGTGTAATAAGACAAGCGGCAATTACAATCTTAAAATGTCATTGTGCTGCGAAAGGGGGTGCGCCGCCAAAAATTATGCTGAAGATAAAATTGTAGCCAATTCTATAGGTCAAAATGGAGAATTGGTAAAATGCCCGGTCAGCGGAGTTGTTTTCAAGATGTCGAATCATTCCGGGTTAGTCTCCTATAGCAACAAGAATTATCATACCTGCTGCGGAAGTTGTGCAAACATTTTCAGAAATAACCCTGAGCTATATGCTGTCAATCTAAACTAAGTTTAATAATGAAACTGCAACTTGAAAGAATTGGTACAATTGGTTTATTCATTACGGCGCTGGCTTCACCTTGTTGCTTTCCTTTGTTCGGTTTCTTGTTAACTGCGTTCGGAATAGGAAGCTTTGAGTTGTTTGGTGGGTGGTCAATGTACATTTTTCAACTTTTAACGGTGGTTTCTTTAGCTGGACTATTGTTTTCGTATCGTAGACATAGATGTACGTGGCCTTTGCTGGCTGCTATTCCGAGTGCTGTCTTGATATTTTATAGCTACTATTTTATTGATGCAGATTATTGGATAAACTACCTTTACACTGGAATGTTTGGAATGTTGTGCGCAGCGGGGTTAGATTATTACCGAATAAGATTGCATAAAAAGGGAGAAGAAATGGAGCTACAATCTACAATAACTTGTCCGGTTTGTGGACATCAAAAAGAGGAAACAATGCCGACAGATGCTTGTCAGTTTTTCTATGAATGTGAAAGCTGCCATACCCGTTTGAAGCCTAAACAAGGTGACTGCTGCGTTTTTTGCAGTTACGGAACTGTAAAGTGTCCGCCTATACAAAAAGGTGAAAAATGTTGCTAACTGGGAAAAGCACTGCACAGGCATTGATCTTTATGACACTGAAAATATTTAACCGACTATGAAAATAAAAATGTTAGGAGTTGCTGGTTTACTTTTTGTTTCCGCAATTTTAGGCTGTGCAGAAAAGAAATCGCAAACAAAAGGCAGTGATAAAACAGTTTATAGTTGTACCATGCACCACCAGGTTAGAGAAAACAAGGCTGGTCAATGTCCAATTTGCGGAATGGATTTAGTGATCGTAGAAGACTTAAGCAAGTGGTAATTGTACTAAATGCTATTGTACGATCACTTTGCTTCTGACAAACCGATTGTTGGCCGTTGATACCGTAAAAAAATAGACTCCGGGCGTAAGATTATCGACATCGAACCGTATTGAGTGATCTCCAGCCAACAGCATACCCAGCGTTTTGTCCATAACGCGCTGTCCTAACACGTTTGTCACGTTCACCTTTATCTCTGAAGCACCATTTAGTGAAAAATACAGCACTGTGTGGCCAGTCGCAGGGTTAGGGTATATGGTCAGCGGTTTAGCATCACGAATATCATCAAGACCAACAGGACCACATAAGGTAGCGGCATACTCCCACCTGCTCACATATCCTCTTGGATATGCATTTATCGTATCGCAGTATGCCTTTTTATTCGGGCAAATAAGATATAATGTCGGAAAGGATGATTGGTTATAGCTTGTCTTAAAATCATTCAGTGGTATTCCTGACGGGTTCATAATTGGGAAAGATGTCCCCGTTACCCAATCGCCTTGCGTCGTACCAACACCATTGAGTTGGGCATCGGTTGTGCTACCGTCGCCCTCAATAAAAAGAACTTTCCATGTTTGGTCGCCGGGAGCATCGTGAATTGTGTACAGGCTATCCAATGATTTTGATGTATGATACAGCCAGCATGGATGGCACCATGTCGCAGACACTTCAATTGCGACAAATTTGCCTTGATTCAGGTAAGTATAAAGATTATGGGAAACACCATTGAGGTCAGTAAATGTAAAATCAGGCACCGTAGTTCCGTCGGATAGCTGAGCTTGCAACAGGCTAGCCCGAAATATCAATAGAAACAACACCAACCATTTCCTCATAAGAACACTTACTTTACTGCACAATCAATTTGCTATGATACCTTGCGCCGTCTGTACCTTGCAAAACAAAGTAGTAGCCGCCTTTCGCTATACCCTTTAATGAAAACAGCGCTTTACCATTTTCAATTGTAGGGTTCAATTCAATCTGCCTGCCGCTTACATCTGAAAGATAGCATCGGCTAACTTCTTTTATTGTTCTTAGAGAAACGGTAACCTCATCCGTTGCCGGATTGGGATAAAGGTCAATTTTTTCGCCCGTCACAGAAGTTATACTTGTTGAAGGAATCGTATAAGTTCCTTTCATGTACATTACGTTTCCTGTATTATCATCTTCCCATACTACATGTACAACGCCTGGAGCCATAGCAACGTCTGCATTCATGATGCCGCTGCCGGTAGCGCCGGTAACTGTGTTGTAACCTGAAAAACCACTTTGAATGTTGTTGGTAAATGAATAAACAATGGAATTGGTAGAACTCGCGTTTTGCTTCCATACAGCAACTGCTGCATTTCCGGAGTTTGCTATGCGTGGATAGTTTTGAGACGCCAATCCTGAAAACATTCCGGTAATGCGGCTATGCCGAGCGGTCATACCGCTTATAGATGCGCGTCCGAAATGAACCAATGCCGTACCCGAAGCGCTGCTCATAAATACGCTATAAATAGAATCACCTATAACGATACCGTCCGGCCCGCTTGAGGGACAAGACATAATCATCCAGTTGGTAGTGTCAATAGCCATATGTCCGGGAAAAGTCATGCCTCCATCAGTAGATACGCCAGCCCACATGTCTCTGATGTTCCCAATATTCTCGCGGTTGAGCATGATAATGTTGGAGCCAGAAGAAATAATTGATGCGGGGCAACAATCGCAAACGGAGTCGGCGGAAGCACTCGCTACAACATCAGGGGAAAAAGTCATTCCGTAGTCTGTAGAGCGCGTTACTACATACCTCGCGGTCGTGAATGTTGGAGTGAATTTCATGAAGGCAACTATAGGGTTACCTGAAGAATTTGTGGTTACAATTGGGAAACGAGACATATTCGAGCCGATATTGTCGATTTTGACTGTATCAGAAAACGTCATGCCGCCGTCGTAAGAATGCGACAAATACATGTGGTTCATACTCATGGTTTCGGGCGTACGTTTCATGGTCACGTATACGGTATCACCATAAGACGCCATGTCTGGTCCTGCCCATGATTGAGCAAACACATTTATTCCCGTATTACCCACGGCGACAGGCGTCGAGAAAGCGGTGCCTGTCCAGCGGGAGAAATAGGCTCTCGTATCCGTTTTCCCCCATAAGATCATGGGGTTGCCCGCCCGATTGAGCGCGACGCGAGGGTGAAGGTTACCATAAGTGGATCCTCCTGCCACTGTAACAGGAGTAGTCCAGGTTACTTGTGAAAAACTTTGGAACGAACAGGCAACAAACAATGACGAGATAAGAACACGTCTCATAACTACGTTAGTTTAAAACTGACCTTCCTTGCAGCAACTAAACCTGTAGGAAAATCCAAGCGTGAATAAATATTGCGAAGCTATCGCAGTACCGTTTACATATTGATATAGCGGATACTCGGTCAAGGCGTAAATAGAAATATTTTTTTGGGTGTAGCTGATCTGTGGCGCGATTGCAATTTTTCTGCTCCCAAAAGAGTTAACATCAATGTTGTAAAATGCCAGCATATCATCAGCACTCTTGTCTGCACGAAACTTTCCAATCCATTCACCTTTTAGCTGAAGCGTGACGCCAAGCTTCTTGAAATACGTTTTACCCGCAAACAAACCTACGCTTGCATAGTCGCCAAAGCGCTCACCAACTGGATTCCACCCTTTACGGATATACAGTGCATTTGCAAAAACTCTGAATTTCCTTTCGGGATAACCACGAAAGCCAAATGCGTAGAAAATGAAATCGTTTGAACCTGTAGTGGGCATTACCGCTGGCGGCTTGGGTGTATAAAAGTTAACCCCGTTCTTATCCGTATACACTACAGAGGAGTCAAAATACTTTCCCAGCGGAATTTTCCAGCCCATGCCGATAGTAATTTCATCCCTCGTCTTTTCGGTATTATGCTCGTAGATTTTGTAACGAGGAAACAGGATTAAGTCAGCAATACCTTTAGATTCCTCTACAGTTTTTTTATTAAGGGCAACCTGCGTTTTGTTTAAAAAATATCCCGATTCAACCGACATCGTGAGCTTTTCTGTCACGCCATAGGCAAACCTCGCGTATAGGTAATTTGTATTAAAGTTGTCCAAAAAGTCCATCGCCGGAACATCGCCCGTAAGGAATTTATTACTATTGATACTTTGGTAATTCATGCCGACCTCAGCTTGCTGATTAGCGAGCACACCTTGGGACGTACCTCCGGCCACAGGGCTACCACTCCCACCGGAGCAACAACCTTGCGAGAAAGCATTGTTGGATGTCAGGGAAATTATAATTGCAAATAGTCCAGTCCAGATTCGTTTACCCACAATCAAGCGATTAATCAGCAATTGTAAATCTTATCGTTTGTGATTCCGTATTTGTACTTACTCGAAGTGAATATACACCATTAGGAAGCGTTCCATTGAATTTCAGGTCAGTTGTTTGCTCACCTGACGGCTGATTAGCGATAGAAGTCGCCTGAACCCTTTCGCCCTGTATATTGAACACGTCAATCGACACATTTGACGTCTGCGACAATTGGTAGCGCACACTTATCTGATCCTTGGCTGGATTAGGGAATAAGGTGATCGCACCGTTTCCAGATGAAACCTGACCAACACCTGCAGTCGTTGCAGCTATTGCCTGATTTATCGCCGTAGTAATCGCAGAACCGCTACCTGAGCCATTCTTTTGGTTGAAATAAATGTGATGATCGGTTCCGCCCATCACTACTACGTGCGGCATACCTGTTCCGCCATAGTTAGCTTCACTAATCGCATTTCCGGAATTACCAAAGAATGCAACTGTAGAACTTGTTGGCCCGATTGCATTGGTACTTGCCCATGAAGACAATGATGAACAGGTAGTATTTCCTGCATCGTCAACCAGCCAGTATAAAACTTTGTTCGGATTTGAAGTTGCAAAGCTTTGCGCTGCATCGTAGCCAGCTTTTGCATCGCTGATGCAAGCTCCGCATGGCATTACCCATACTAAAACTACAACCTTTCCTGCGTTTAGCTCGGTAAATAGTGTGTGACTTGTCGAACTACAGTCAGATGCGGTGAAATCAGTGCCAGTTGTTTGTGCTTTGGCTGTTATACAGCCTAGTAATACGATAGATATTGGAAGTAACAGTTTTTTCATAAAAAAATTTAGAATGTGAATGAACAAATTTAACTTATCACAGAGATAAGTTTGTTATCTGTTTTTGCCTATTTTTTATATCATTGGGAAGACTCAACTGTGGGTTAATAACCGATTATTTACAGCAGGACCTTCGGAACAATAATATGAATATTTTTTTAATGAATTTCATCGAATACATTTTATATCTGATCAATGGGTTTTCTGTTAGCGGGGGTCTTTTGCTTATACTCAAGCATGGTAACTCCAATGACCTTTTTAAATTGGCTTGATAGATGCTGTGGCGTTTTATATCCGGTAATATCCGCAATTTGAGAAAAGTTCAAATTCCCCTCTTGAATGAACTCTTTTACACGTTCAATCCTTTGAAGAGTAATATATTTTTGAATAGTTAAGCCAGTTTGTTTTAGAAAGATTTTATTTAAAACTTTGAATGATTTTAGGGTAATATTTTCCAAAAGACCAGGTATAGCAGTTATTTCCTTTTCATCTACTTGGGAATGATGTATGGCTTCGATGACAGCAATCTTTACAGCTTCGGTTAAACGTTCGTCTTCAGAAACGATTACTTCAAAACCGCGTTTTTGCAATGCATCCGCAATATGTTCCATTGTGACCTTTCGCTTTTCAGTGAATGTCGCAATACCCAATTGAACGTCCTTTACAGACAGTCCAAGTGATTTAAGCGTTTGCTCTACTGCTTCAACACAACGCTGGCAACACATATGCCGTATGTGTATCGTTTTTAATTTCATTTACATATTCATTTTTGAATGGTCGGGAGCTGTCATTGTGTCGTTGCTAACGGGGTTCATCCCGCGCTTAAAAATAAATTCACTATTTAGCAGGTATGCGCCTGATATTACCACCTCATCCCCTTCTTGCAATCCGGAAATAATCTCGACTTCATTAGCGTTTTGAATACCGGTTGTTACAGTTTTAGGCTCAAACTTATTCTTGTCAGTTTGAATCCATACTACGGTGTTATGCGCGTTCTGTATTACAGCGTCAACGGGTAACACAATACCTGTTCTACCCTGTGATTTTAAAAAGATGCGAGCTTGCATCCCCGGCTTATATTTAAGGCTCGAATTGCTAATCGTAATGCGAATGAGATTGACTTTTGTCTGCTGCTGTAATTCCGGATTGGTAAAGGTTACAACGCCTTGTATTCTTTCGTTCGGATATGCCTCTGGCACCACTTCCACCTGGCGTCCTTCCTGTAAGTAGGAAAGTTCATTTGTATAAAGTTGCGCTTCGACCCAAAGGCTTCGCAAATCCGCAATTTTATATACCTCCGTACCTTCATTCACATATTCTCCCTCTTTTAAGGGTATATCAGTAATAACCCCACCGGCTTTAGCATAAATGCTTGTAGTGATTTTAGGTTCTCTGCTATTTTCCAACTGAGATATTTGATTTTCGCTTAGTCCCCACAGTAACAACTTATTTTTTGCGGCTGATACAAAAGTTTGACTCGACGATTTTAAAAGCCGTCCTTTTTCGATGGCTAGCAAATATTCTTCCTGAGCCTGTAAAAGCTCCCTGCTGTATAAATCGTAAAGTTTGTCGCCAACGTTAACTTGAGTACCTACAACCTTGTAATACAGCTTTTCAATGCGCCCCCTAATCCGGGCACTTACTTGCTCTGTTTGGTTTTGATTTACAACGAACACGCCATTTAATATGGTTTGCCGCTGTATGCCCGATGTCGAAATTTCCTCAACCTTAATATTAGCGAGCTTTGCTTGTTCATCGTTTAACTGAATGCCTTTCATTTGCCCGATATCTATCGTCGCCTTAGTAAGCGGCATTTTACAAATGGGGCACAGCCCAGGCTGCTTTTCCATAACCTGAGGATCCATAGAACAAACATAAAACTCGTTCTCACCAATCTTTTCTGCCTTTTTACCCTTGCAGGCAAGCAAAAAGACCGAAAAGCATAGTATTAACCACTGCTGTATAAAACTGTTCTTTCTCATTCTTCGTCGGCTTTAATAAATCCTTCACTGTCTGTGAGATAATGTCCTTCAAGGGCAACTTCATCAGATGACGTAACGCCGTCAACTATTTGAATAAAGTCCTTAGTTATTGTACCTATTTGTACTTCACGTGCCACAAACTTCTCATCGATTTTTACCCATGCGATTTTTTTCACCCCTAAATCGACAATAGCAGTTGCAGGAAGCCATAAACCATTCACAGCCTTCTCCATGATTGTTGCCGTTACCAACGTGCCTACCTTATGTTTGTGCCCACTATTGTCAATGTAGGCACGGGCAATAACTGTTTTTGAGCCAGCATTTACAATTGGCTCAATAAAAGAAATAGTCGCCGTCATACTCATTTTAGGCGTTTCATCAATTTCGAGCATGACTTTTTGATCTACATGAATTTTTGACTGGTCAGCGGACTTAATCTGCAACTTTACTGCAACGGTACTTGCGTCCACAACTGTAAATACTGTTTGGCCGGACGTTACGTACATGCCCTCTTTTACTTTCAGAGCCGGTGTAGCTTGTGAGCTATTGTTGTTGCGACTTCCTGCCGATTGCGGTGTCATTGCACTTCCTCCCATATTCATATTTTGAGCCGTAGGTGCTGTGACGTTTGATGGTTCGTCGGAAACTTCATGGATGTGCCCAGTCCACTTACTAAAAACCGGAACACTATTCTGAACCCTGTGTTGCTTAGAAAGCAAGTCTACCTGTTCGTCGGTCATTCCTAGCAGCCTCAACTTTTGTTTTGCAGCATCGATAAGTTCACTAGCCTCAGGATCATTATTCAAAAGAAAAAGTAAGTTATGCTGCGCTGTAACAAGATCAGCACTGTATATATCAAATACGCGCTCACCTTTTGCTATGTGTTGAAAATTGAACTTGACATATAGCTTCTCTATGCGGCCATTAAATCGGGAAGCAATGCTATGTGTTGTCCTTTCATCGTAATCGATGAAACCTTGCGCCTTGTATGCAATTGGAATTGCCTTTTCTTCGGGGTGTACTGTTTTAATACTTGATAATACCGCGGTATTAACGGGACGTAGCACTGTATTCAAAAGCTCATCGGCACCCTTCTTGACGAGTTCCATTCCACCGCACTTATCGCATTTCCCGGGGCTGCCTTGTTCCACTTCAGGGTGCATAGGACAATAATATGTTTCCTTTTTATCACTCTCTTCGGCAGAATGCTTTGGTGATTGATTGCATGAAAAGAATACAACCAAAGCAAACAACAGGAATAGCTGCTGTGCATAAAGTCGAAGCGTCCTTAAAAACCTACCTGATCTGAAGCGCCTTTTCATATTCTGTCTGAATTTTAAAATAAGTGTCCAGATGCTTTAAGTATTCCATTTTCGACATAAGCAAGTCGTCCCAGGCCATTAAAGTCATATTCATATCATTAGTGTTTTGTCCGTATGCTAATAAACTGGCATCAAGTCCCTTTTGGTATGCCGGAATAATTTTGTCGGAATAGTTGTCCAGCTCTCTATATTCCGATTCCAGTTCTATCAAATACATTTTTACCGTTTGCATCGCCATGTTTATCATGTTGCGCTTATCTTCCTCCATTGCCTCGATACGATAATCCAATGACCGGACTTCGCTTTTGTAGCTTTTTGCGCTCCACGGAGCAGAAGGGATAGTCATTGTGCCCATAACGGAAAACGAGCTTGGCATGTTCGATAACCGTTGGTTATGTTGTATACGAGCACCAAAGTCAGGTTTGTTTCGAGTAGATATAAATTGCTGATTGAACTTCGCCGTTTGTATCTCACTACCAATTTTTAGAATGTCACTTCGATTTTGAGTGAACGAGTCAGCAAGCAAATACGAATTTGTAGTTCTATAGTTTCTAAATAAGCCGGTAGTGTCAATATCCCATGTCTGGTTTACGTCGTCATTCATAAGGTAGTTGATGTTTGAAACGTAAGTCCGAATGATGTTCTTTTCATGGATTATCATTGTTTCATTTTCGATCAACCGGGCTTTAAGGCGATATACAGGAGCCAACGGCCCTTGAGTAATAGCCAGTTGCTTAGTGGCGAGATCAATCATGAGTTGCAGTACATCGCTACTTTCCTGCAACACAGAAATCCGACGCTTAGCGACATAAAGTTTAAAGAATGACTCCTTAGCATTGGCAAAGAGCTCTACTTTACGAAATTCACCACCATAGTATTCGCTTACAGACATCGACTTCATATAACGTTCTCGCAACAAATTCCTCTTTGGATTTGGAAAGTCCTGCATGTAAGAAAACCGAAGACTTCCCGTAGAATAGTTAGTCACCTCGTATGGCAACATATCGACTTCCAATCCGGTTTTAGGTGCAGGCCATGCTCTGGCACCTTTAGCAGCTTCGTCTAATGCAATCATGCGTTTTTGATAAGCCAATAGCGCAGGATTGTTTTGTTCAATCCTATTTAATACCTGATCGAGCGTATAAACTTGGCTATTCGCCTGCGGCAAAAAGATTAAGGTAGCTATTGCCGCTAGCAATAAGGATTTCAAAAAAATATGTTTGTATTCAACAGTGTACATTACTTAGTGTTTAATTGCGGATTCAACCATATCCATTTTCCCGTACTTATTTAATTCGTACTTCTTAATGATTTCAAAGACTACAGGCGTTGTAAGAAGGACGTGAATGGAAGATGTAAACACACCGCCAATCATCGGAAGCACAATAGGCTTCATTACGTCACTTCCTACTCCATGACTCCATAATATTGGCACAAGTCCAAATAGCGCAACACACACCGTCATTAACTTAGGTCGTAATCGCTGGGCTGCACCTCTGTATATATATTCCCGTAAGTCCGCGTCTGTAATGGTTTCTCTGGAGTTGCCCTTTGCAAGCACTAGTTCATGCATTGCTTCATGCAAGTAGATAACCATAAATATGCCCGTTTGTACGGCAATACCAAACAACGCAATAAATCCAACCGCTACGGCAACTGATAAGTTTACGTGATAAAAGTAGATGATGTACACACCGCCAATTAGCGCAAAAGGAACAGTTATCAAGCTGAAAAAGGCTTCCCGGATTGATTTGTAAACCATGTACAATACCAAGAAAATAATTACGATGACAATGGGGATTATTATTTTCAACGTTTTTGATGCCCTGATTTGATTTTCCCATTGCCCGCTCCAATCAATAAAATAGCCGCGAGGAAGGCGCTTGATTGTTTCATCTATTTTGCGTTGGGCTTCCTTTACAGTTCCCCCTAAGTCTCTGCCTCGAACATTAAATAGAACTGTTCCGCGAAGCAGTGAATTTTCGGATTGTATCATTGGAGGACCGTCGGAAATATAGATGTCTGCTATTGCAGACAGGGGAATATTTCCATAGTCGGCAGTCTTCACCAAAGTACGCTTGATGTTGTCGAGGCTATTCCGATAATCTTCGGCAAAGCGCGCATTAACACTAAAGCGTTGCCTTCCCTCGATAGTTGTCGTGAGTTTCATTCCGCCTAATGCAGACTCAATTATCATATTCACATCGTCAACGTTTAGACCGTACCTGCCGATTTCCTCTTTCTTAATTTGTATATCAAGGTACCTTCCCCCGGTTATCGGCTCAGCGTATAGATCTTTGACGCCATTCATGCCAGTCAGCTCCTTTTTGATCTTCTGTGCTAATGCATTAAGGGTATCAAGATTGTCGCCCATAACTTTCACACCTACATCGGTACGAATGCCAGTTGAGAGCATATTTATACGATTGATTATTGGTTGTGTCCAGCCGTTTACCGTGCCTGGAATTTGCAATTTGGCATTGAGTTCATTAACGATGTCATCTTTCGTTATTCCGGCTCGCCAGTCGCTTTTGGGTTTTAGGAGTATGATTGTCTCAATCATACTTATCGGCGAATTATCCGTAGCAGTGCTTGCGCGACCAGCTTTGCCAAGTACGCTGCAAACCTCAGGTACAGTTCTTATTAATTTGTCCTGAACTTGCAGTATTCTCTTTACCTCAGTATTGGAAACATCCGGTAACGTAACGGGCATAAATAAAATGCTGCCCTCATCGAGTGGGGGCATGAACTCGGTTCCAAGGCTCAGCATCATAGGAATTGCGACACACAGCGCTATGAAATTGACTGCTATAGTAGCCCATCTCCACTTTAAACACAGTTTGACTATCGGGCTATAAATTCTTAACAATCCCCGATTGATTGGATTTGCTGATTCTGGTTTGAACCTTCCTTTCAGAAAAAACGAAGTGAGAACAGGAACGAGTGTAACAGCAATAAAAGCGTCAATGAACAAAATAAATGTCTTTGTCCATGCAAGGGGGGAAAACAACTTCCCTTCCTGCCCGGTAAGCATAAATACAGGCAAAAAAGAAGCTACGATTATTATCGTTGAATAGAATGCTCCTTTGCCGATCTGCTGACAGGCTCGTTCAATAATAGAAAGCCGTTTTTCCTCTTGAAGTTTTTTATTCTCTTTCATGCTATTCATTTTTGTTGCTGGCTTGTGCATCCGCTAAATGTCTATATGCATTCTCAACCATCATGATCCCATCATCGACGACGACACCGATTGCAAGCGCAATTCCTGTAATCGACATGATATTGGATGATATACCAAATAGCTGAAGAAGGATAAAACTTGCTGCAACCGATACCGGTATTTGGATGATTATTATAAAGGCACTTCTCCAATGGAAAAGGAAAATGAGCACAATGAGCGAAACAACGATCATCTCTTCTACAATGCTGCGCTTCACTGAAGCAATCGCAGCCTCTATTAGCTCACTTCTATCGTACGCTGTTTTAAATTTAACTCCAGGTGGCAATCCCTTTTCGACATCTTTAAGCTTAGCTTTTACACCCTTTATTACCGCGTCGGCATTTTCACCATATCGCATCACGACAATCCCACCGACTACTTCTCCCTCACCGTTTTCATCAAATATTCCTAATCGCAGATCGCCCCCCATCTGAACGGTTGCAACATCAGATACTTTGATTGGGGTTGTCCCGTCTTTTCCTATTGGAATATTCTTAACGTCCTCGATATTTTTTATGTAGCCGAGTCCTCTAACGATATACCCAATATTGCTAACCTCGAATTTCCTTCCGCCGACATCGTTATTATTGGATTTTACCGCTCGTAATACCTCTGCAAGCCCTATGTTATAGTAGTTTAGCTTGTTAGGGTCGATGCTAATCTGATACTGTTTTTGAAAACCACCAAACGAAGCAACCTCGCTCACACCTTTTACTGTCTGGAGGCCGTACTTTATGTACCAATCCTGAAGAGCACGAAGCTCTCCTAAGTCATATCCCGGAGCGTCGAGCGTGTACCAGAATACGTGCCCTACACCCGTACCGTCAGGGCCGAGTGTAGGGGTTACACCTTCCGGAAGTAGTCTTTGAGCATAATTTAAACGCTCTAATACACGCGTTCGCGCCCAGTATATGTCTACAGCATCTTCAAAAACCACATAAACGAAACTCATTCCGAACATTGACGTTCCGCGTATGTTTTTGATTTTAGGTACACCTTGCAGGTTCGATACCAATGGATAGGTAACTTGGTCTTCTATCACCTGCGGACTACGCCCCATCCATTCCGTAAATACGATCACCTGATTTTCGGAAAGGTCTGGAATTGCATCAATAGGATTCTGACTCATGGAGTAAACACCCCATAAAAAGAGCCCGATACCCAGCAATACAACGAAGTAGCGGTTTTGAAACGAAAATGCTATTAGTCTTCTTACCATAACGGTTTACAGTTCTTATTTTGCCCGGTCATATTGACAGCAAGTATGGAGTTTTTTGTATGCCTCGTCTTTAGCGTGAATTTCATCGGTATCATATCCGGCATCGGCAATCTTCTGCTTTATCTGCTTAGTGGTAATCTTTGAAGGATCATAGGTAACTGTCAATTGTTTGGTTTTAGGACTCCAGCTTTTCTTAAGAACACCGTCTTTCTTTTTTAGAGCACCTTCTATATTGTCTTTGCACATACCGCAGTTCCCATACACCTTAAAGGTTTCCGTTTTTGTCGCTTCCTGGGCGTTCACTGGGGCTAATCCTAAAAAGAAAAAGCACAAGGCTAATAACATCGAAATTTTGATTGTTGCTTTCATTTGTCTGTTTTTTTTATTGTTTTGTTATTCGTTAATCATATCGTTTAATCCGCCGCCGTTATGTACATCGGCAATTCCATTGAGTTTAAGAATTTCCATTGCCTTACCGCTTCTATTCCCACTGCGGCAATAAAGAATTATTGGCGTGGACATTTGTTTAAATTCATTGATCCTTTGTTCCACTGTGTCAAGTGGAATATGCTTGGCACTGGGATAATGACTTTCATTAAATTCTTCATCGGTACGAACGTCTACGATAGTAGCTGTCGGATTTTTTATTAATTGTTTGTCCATGTTATTAGTTTTTTTGAGCTGAGTAAAAAACATTTAAACCTTCTTTTATTAAAATGTAAATCCCGGTACACAAAATGAACCATCCAAATATCTTCTTCAGCATACCTGATGACAGCCTGTCATTAAGATAACCGCCAATAAACACTCCAATTATAGCAATGGCAGTGACTGATAGTAACAATTGCCAATCGAGGTTTACTTTACCTATATCACCGATAAAGCCTGCCACCGTGTTTAGTGTAATTATTATCAAGGATGTTCCTACCGCGTGTTTCATTGACAAGCGAATGATCAGTACGAGTGCCGGAATGATTAGAAATCCTCCACCAACACCTAAAAAGCCAGTTATCAACCCTATCAGAATACCGGTCGCAAACAATTTTGTTACAGAAACAGTGTCATTGGCATCTGTCAGTCCAATTGTTTTGTTTCGTATCATTTTCTTTGCTGCAATGATCATAAGCGCAGCAAATATTATCATCGTAAGAAGCGAGTACGTAATAGGACTACCACCAATAGTCGTTAGCTTTTCCGGTATCGAGTGGACAATCAGCTTTCTAACAAGAAAGACCACAATGACGGATATTCCACCGAAAACAACTGCCGTTCGGATATTAGCATTCTTATTAATGATATTTCGGATAGCGCCAACCCCACTTGTACTTCCGACAATGAACAGGGAATATGAAGTTGCCAAAACAGGCGATATTCCAAAGAGGTACACCAATACAGGCATTGTAAGGATGGAACCTCCCCCTCCAATCATGCCTAACGAAATGCCTATAAACAGCGATGCGAAATATCCCAACGCAACCATGTGAATGGTTTAAATGCCAATAAATAGAATGATAAAACAGAACTAGATCAACAAGATGCAGTTGATCAACAAAGAGCATAGGAAGCTCTTATGGAGAGAATGAATCAAATTAGGAATTGCCTGTAAAGAATTGTCCGCTTAATTGTTTGCCCAGGCGGCTTTACAATTACAATGTTCTCTGTATTCTTTACGACGGGGAAGACATTTGCCACAATAAATGGCGGCTGTCGCACAACGTCCGCGAATACAATGTGTTTCTGTATCTCTAAAACGGTAGACTGCTTGTAATTGTCTAGCGACTTACAAATAGTTACCTTTTTGTTCTTGCAGCAGCCCCCATCGTCGTCTTCATCAGCAGAGTTTTGGTCGGCACTTTTGTCCTTTTTGCAGCAACAACCCTTCTTTTTGAAAGAGTAGGTCGTTTTGTGCTTCATCTTACAATAGCCAACATTGACTGTCACTCCTGTTATGCTGAGTAACATCACAAAGAATAGCGCTATGGAGATGATTTTTTTCAAAATGTTATTACAAAAGTAGAAATATTACGGTAAGAATACAAATCACGTTGTGGGGTCTAAACAATCCCATTAAGTTTTAAAAGCATAAATAAGCTCATTAGTACCATTAAGGTGTCTTCAAATAACGTCACTTTACTCAATGGCAGCTTAATGATAGTACCGAGGCAAGCGCACTGAAAATGCACCTTTTTTAGTAGGCTTTGCATCACACCTATTGAACTTACCCCCATAATAAGCAACGTCACCAAGTTGGTTATTACAGGTTGAAAACCAATAATATATGCAATTCCCAACCCTAACTCTATGAAGGCATATACATAACCGTACTTCGGAAATTTCTTAGCAATAATGTCGTAGGTACTGTATCCTTCAGCAAAGCCCCTTAAGTTAAGCAACTTAAAAAATGAAAATAGGAGGAAGAAACCACCCATGAACGACTGCATCCATCCCATCCAATCAAATTGCCCTTTCCCAATCTGGATAAACATTGCCACACCGGCGATATAGCTAAATATCAAATAAATCGGATAATAAGACGTATCACTGGATACAATTTCGGTTTCGTGATGATGTATAGTATTGTTTGCTTCGGTAATCATGTATTTCCCGGTTCCTATTGCCTTTTGCAGTTCATCAACCGGAATATGCTTTTCCATTGTTATTGTCGCCTGTGGAGAATTCAACTGAACGTCGGCAGATAGAATATGTGCTTGTTTAAGGAGAGTGCCTTTTACATTCGCAACGCATCCGCCGCATGTCATTCCTGTAATGTTATACGTATGAGTCATTTCGTTTTGTTTTTTACAACACAAAATTACCCATGCTTTAGACAGCGGCTATTATACAAGATTGTGAAAGGTTTATACAATTTTTTGAACTAACCTTTCCCAACTTCATCAAGCGATTTTCGTTGATTAATACCGATATTTTTAAAGTGGCTTGGTGGCAGGCCGGTGACTTTTTTAAACTGTGAGGATAAGTGAGCAACGCTGCTGTAGCCCATGCGATCAGCTATTTCCGAGAGCGTTAATTCATCGTACACAAGGTATTCTTTAATTTTCTCAACCTTTTGTACTATGATAAACTGCTCGATTGTTATTCCTTCCACTTCGGAAAACAAATTGCTTAGGTACGGATAATCGTAATGCAGTGAACTACTGATTATTTCGCTATGCTTTTTCTTTGGTGATTCATCCAAATAATGTACTAACGATATGGCAACATTCTTGATCTTCTCAATAATCCGGCTTTTGCGGTCGTCTATTATTTCAAAACCTGCAGTCTGCAAATCTGAATTAACTTCCTTTTGCTTCGCGACTGAAATACCCTTCTCCTCTAAATCAATCTCTCCCAAATTGACTATTGAGGGATGTAGCCCATGTTTTTCTAATTTCTCTTTTACAACCATCTTGCAACGGTTACAAACCATGTTCTTGATAAACAGTTTCATACACTAAAAATAAAAACAATAGCTCTTAGATAAGCATGTTGATCGATGTCAATATGAAATGTGACCTAAATCATCTGCCACTATATAGTTTATTAATAATCTTGTCTCCTATGAAAACAATCACTCAAAGAGAACTATATAATAGTTCACCAGAACAAGTCTTCCAATTTCTTGACGATTTGAGCGTGACGGGAATGCACATGACAAAGTCCTCAATGGCAATGATGGGGAGCAAACTCAATTTGGAGTTTTTGACAGAAAACAAGACGGGACTTGGTACAAAATTTCGCTGGTCGGGAAAAATGATGTGGCTGAAGATGGATTTTACGGTTGTGGTGACCAAATGGGTAAAGGGGAAGGAAAAAGTTTGGGAGACAATTGGCAAATCAAAGATGATTATTTATTCATGGTACAGAATGAATTTGATGCTAATACCTACCAACGGGAGAACATCGGCGGAAATATCTATAACCTATGAAAAACCGAAGGAATGGTATTTTAAGATATTATCTTTCCTTTTAGCGAACTTGTATTGCAATTGGTGTTTAAAAAACATGCTGCGAGACTGTAAAAAACTAATCGAACAACAAAAACCGGATGGAAACACACAGCCATCATATTAGCAAAAATAATACAGAACATAAGGGAGATCATGCTATGGAACATAGCGGTCATGACCATAGTGGAATGATTGCTGATTTTCGTAAACGCTTTTATGTGGTACTGGTTCTTACCCTGCCTATTTTGTTACTATCAGAAATGATACAGCATTGGATTGGCATTCATATATCTTTTGCCGGATCAGAATATCTCTTATTTGCTCTCTCTACAATTGTGTTCCTATATGGCGGATTTCCGTTTCTAAAAGGTTTGGCTAATGAACTGAGGAGCAAAAAGCCAGGAATGATGACACTGATTGGGTTTGCGATAACAGTGGCCTTTGTTTATAGTGCAGCGACTGTTTTCGGATTAAAGGGAATGGACTTCTTTTGGGAACTGGCAACCCTCATTTTAATTATGCTCTTAGGACATTGGATAGAAATGAAATCTATCGCTGGTGCATCGAAGGAATTAGAATTGCTCGTTCAGTTGATGCCGTCCGATGCGCATATAGTGCATGGTGAGCATATAATGGACGTCAAGACGGATAGCCTTAAAGTGGATGACATTATTCTAATTAAACCGGGAGAAAAGATAGCCGCTGACGGGGTAATAAAAGAAGGTGAGAGCTATATTAACGAATCCATGTTAACCGGTGAGTCTCAACCTGTCCAAAGGAAAGAAGGAGACAAGGTAATCGCAGGTTCTTTAAATGGTAATGGGGCGTTGAAAATTGTCGTTTCTCACCAATCTAAGGACTCATATCTCTCCAAAGTAGTACAGTTGGTAAATGACGCACAAAAAGCAAAGTCGCAAACTCAACTATTGGCGGATAAGGCAGCACAGTGGCTAACCATAATTGCCATTATTGCTGGCATTATCACTTTTAGCGTCTGGCTTGCCTCTGGCAAAGACCTTGCTTTTTGTATAGAGCGTATGGTAACGGTGATCGTTATTTGTTGCCCCCATGCTTTAGGTTTGGCAGTGCCATTGGTGGTCGCTAAGTCAACTGCATTGTCAGCGAAGAATGGTTTGCTTATAAAAAACCGGACTGCTTTTGAGAACTCAAGAAAAATTACGACAGTCGTATTTGACAAAACAGGAACGTTAACGGAAGGGAGATTTGAGGTGTCAAAAATTGCTGCATTGAAGCAAGAGTTCACTGAAAATGAGCTATTACGTTTCGCGGCTGCATTGGAACAAAATTCTGAGCACCCAATCGCAACTGGCATTATGCAAAGGGCAAAAGACTTCAAGATAGAATTGCCCAAAGTAGAAAATTTTACCGCCGTAACGGGGAGAGGCATAGAAGCGAAAATAACTGACAGAAATATTAAAGTTGTTAGTCCAGGTTATTTGAAGGAAGCCAATATAGCAGTTCCCGAAAAGGCAGACGCCTCCGAAACCGTTGTCTATATCCTAATTGAGAATATTGTAGCAGGCTCAATTTCATTATCCGATCAAATCCGGCCTGAATCCCGAGAAGCGATCAAAACGCTTCATGATAACGGAATTAAATCAGTTCTCCTTACTGGTGATAATCGCAATGTTGCCCAAGAGGTCAGTGAAAAATTGCAAATGGATAAGTTTTATGCCGAAGTATTACCACATCAAAAGTTGGAAAAGATAAAGGAGTTACAAAATGAAGGAGAGTTTGTAGCGATGACAGGAGATGGGGTAAATGATGCACCCGCGTTAGCTCAGGCGGACATAGGCATAGCAGTTGGTTCAGGAAGTGACATAGCTGCTGAAACTGCTGGGATAGTGCTTGTAAATAGTAATCCAAAAGATATCGTTTCCCTTATACTTTTCGGGAAGGCAACTTACCGAAAGATGATTCAAAATCTCGCTTGGGCGACTGGCTATAATGTAATTGCTCTTCCATTGGCGGCTGGTATATTATACAAATGGCACATAATGTTAAGCCCTGCTGCGGGAGCAGTTTTAATGAGTTTGAGTACGGTTGTTGTCGCTATAAATGCAAGTTTATTAAGGGTAAAGAATACATGAATGAGAGAAAGGGTGACAATTAGATCGTACATTAGGGCTGATGAATAAAACATCCTATAAAATTTCAAAAATGGATTGTGCTTCAGAGGAAAGTATAGTTCGGATGAAGTTGGAAGGATTGCCGGGTATTAAGGGTCTGCAATTTGACATTTCTCAAAGAATACTTGATGTTATTCATTCTGGAAGCGCAGAGCCAATTACGGCGGCTATCGATAGTCTAAATTTTAATTCGTCACTGATAAAATCGGAAGAAATAGATGAAGAGGAAGAGCTATTGTTAGTGGATTCTACAAAACAGGAGAGAAATCTACTTTGGCAAGTTCTTGCAATAAATTTTTTCTTTTTCGTTCTTGAAATTGCCACAGGTTTTATTTCCGATTCAATTGGGCTTGTGGCTGATAGTTTGGATATGTTGGCAGATGCCATCGTATATGGTTTAGCTTTGTTTGTAGTCGGAAAGGCGGCGGTTCAAAAAAAGAGAATTGCAAAAACAAGTGGTTATTTTCAGTTGCTTCTTGCGGTATTTGGCTTCATTGAAGTTATAAGAAGGTTTTTAGGTCTCGGAGAAAGTCCCGATTTCAAAATGATGATAGGAATTTCGTTATTAGCGTTGATCGGGAACGCAATTTCCTTGTATATATTACAAAAATCCAGGAGCAAAGAAGTCCACATGCAGGCAAGCACGATATTTACCTCGAATGATGTAGTGGTAAACATTGGCGTAATAATAGCAGGAGCATTAGTATATATAACAAAATCAGCATATCCTGATTTGATTATCGGAACGCTTATATTTCTCCTTGTTTCCAGAGGCGCTTACAGAATAATGCAGCTTTCAAAATAAAAGCCTCATTACCTTAATAAAGCCACTCTATTTTTTGGGTTTCTTTAAAGCGATGCGGTTGCTAAACGAAGTAATGATGACATTAAATTTTTCCAAATCTTCAGCAAAAAAGTTCGACATTTCCCCGCCTGTCTCCACGAACAATAAAACCCTTGTTCTGCAAGGGTTTTATTATTTTTCTCAAAAAGAAGGTCGAACCGTTAACTTTAGTATATCATAAAGCTGTTTTGTGAGTAAGAAAAGTAAAAAGAAGGGACGGTTTGTTGGTTTTGAAATAGACACAAGAAATGGTGCTATCAAAACGCATTCATTTACAGGAATCAAAAGAGAAAACAAACCGGGTTTTAAGGTTATTACAAAGTTCACAGACACCAACATATCTGGATTAGGTGCTAATGCGGCCCCCTTTACTCATTTATTTGCAATAGACACGAATTCAATAGTGTCAAAAAATCGTTCACTATCGTGCGGGATAGCTTGTGAGATCCATGAGGGAGCTCTACATCTTGTAAAGTGTTTCCCTGACTATACTAAGGTTGAAAATCCAGAGAAAATCAATTGGGTTAGATTCATAAAAGACATTCAACAGAAACCTGCCTATTCCCCGAGCCATTATTTCGGGATTATTGTCGACAGTGACCTTGGAAGTCTAAGTGCAATAAATAAAAGAGAAGCGCCCATACTCGATGACTTTTTTCTCCCAGAAAACATCCAACTCATATACGCTTCGTCTGATAAGAAAAATGATACTTTTTTAAATGAAGCAATTAGTTACTGCGATAAAATAGCAAAACAAGTTTTAGATTCCCTTGTAAACATAAATTACGCAAAAGGGTTAATGATTGTAAAAATTGGTAATTGCTTTAGCAAACCACCTATACGATAAACCCTTATCAGTTTCAGTCGTTAAGTGAATCTTTTAGCGAGTATATCCGCTTGAAAAACTCCATCAGCCGGTTCGATAACTCGTCGGGGGAGTCCACAAAATGAGAACGGAGAGCGTCATAGCGAGAGCGGTGGCCTCTCTGTTCTCATTTTCCCTCGCGCCCGCGTTGTTTTCCGCTCAAGGACAATCCAGTGCAATTGCTCGTTAGCTTTTATTCCATACACCCCTCATTTATAAAATTCTGCCAGGAAGAACTGATAGAACAGACCCTATCGCGTCTTCACAAGACCAAATATTATTACCGAGTCCATAAGAATAAAAGGGAGCATCAGTATACCCTCAAAAAAAGTTTCCATAAAGTTCTTAACGAACCGCGCTTTTACCTTCGAAATTCTCCCACACTGAGTGTTTGATTTTTTATCGCGATTAAATATATTTACAACACACTCATTAATAATTACAATGGCATTTTATCATCGTGTATTCATTCTTCTTTTTTTTGCTTTGACGCTTACTCATTTATCAATAGCCCAAAAAAAAGGTCAGGCACTTGTTGACTCCCTTGAACAGGAATTGCCCGGGAAAAAAGAGGACACCGCTAAAGTAAAAATACTCAACAGCCTGGCCGGAACACTTGCACTCATTAATACTAAAGAGAGCATAAGATATGGGCAAAGCGGGCTGGAACTGGCCACAAAACTGGGTTGGAAACCCGGTATGGCCCTTGCCAACAGATACCTCGGTTATGACTACCTCAATAACGAACCCGAAAGGGCACTGGAATATTATATCGCGGCACTAAAAGCATTTGAAGAGCTCAAGGATAATATTTCAATAGTAAAGGTGAGAACGAACATGGGGGTAATATATAAAGCACTAAACGATTACCCCAATGCCATCGACAACTATGAAAAGGCATTGAAAATGTATGAAGAACAGGGTAATAAGCAAGGTGTATCAATATGTATCGCAAATATTGGCGGGGTATACCTGGCGCAAAACAATTATCCTAAAGCACGGGAATATTATAACCGTTCGCTGAGAATGGCAGAAGAACAAAATGATAAAACCACCGCAGGGGCCATTAATGCAAGCATCGGTAAGATCTATTTCGCAGAGAACAATTACCCGGACGCGATGAGCAGCTATTTAAAAGCACTAAAGATAGACGAGGAAACAGGCAATACGCGGGCAATGGCTGATGTGGATATTTGTATCGCTACGGTTTTTTCATTTCAAAACGATTCGGCGAAAGCACTGGAATACAATCTTAAAGCATTAAAAATAGCTGAGGAAACCGGAGAGAAGCCATTAGAGTTGCGTGCAAATAAAAATATTGGCTACATCTATTATACTAAGCATGAATACCCGCAAGCGCTTGAGTATTTTCAGAAGGCGCTGAAAATCCAGAAAGAAGCAGGATCAAAATTAGATGTTGCATTAACCGCCGGCCAGATAGGCAACATATACGCTGAGCTGAAAAATTATTCGAAGGCAATAGAATATGAAGAACAATCCCTGAAGCTGGAAAGGGAACTGAATGATAGCGCGGGGATCAAAAGCCAGCTTACTTACCTGGGCTATGCACTACTAAACTTAGTGCAAACCCCCTTGTCGGGGCCCGCGGCACAGGTAACGCAGACAGAAGACAGCTTTATTCCGGAGGGGAATGTGGCCAGGCTTGAAAAGGCAATAGACCTGCTGCAAAAATCATTAGCAATGGAAAGGGCATTGCAGGACCCGATCGGAATGCAGAGTACCTATGAAATACTATCGATCGCGTACAAACTAAAAGGTGATTATCAGCAGGCACTGGATTATTACCAGAATTCGACTACTCTTAAAGACTCTCTTGACTCTAAAGAGAATGAGAAAAAAATAGTGCGGCAGGAAATGAAATATAATTTCGATAAAAGAGAAGATTCGTTAAAAGTTGAGGAAGAAAAAAAACAAATATTCCTGCAAAAAGAAATGGAGCTGAAAGCAGTGCGGTATGAGTATGAAAAAAAACAGGCTGCTGCAAAGTCAGAAAAGGAGCGCCAACAACTGAAATATGAGCAGGAGCTGAAGGAGCGCAAAATAGAAGATGACTACACCCAAAAAATGGCCGCAATAGCCGCTGAGCAAAAGCAGAAAGAGGCAGAAAGAAGACAACAAGAGGCCCTGGCAAAAGTAAAACAGGACGAGAAGGACATAAGGCAAAGAAATATCCGCAATTTTATCCTGGTAGGCCTGGCAGCTACGCTGGTGTTCTCAGTAGTGGTATACCGCCAGCGGAACCGGGTAACGAAGGAGAAAAAAAGAAGTGATGAACTGCTGCTGAACATACTGCCGGCAGAGGTGGCTGAAGAGCTCAAAGAAAAAGGTTCTGCAGAAGCAAAGCTTATAGATGAAGTAACGGTGCTGTTCACTGACTTTAAAGGGTTTACCCAATTATCAGAAAAACTTTCGCCTAAAGCACTTGTAGCTGAGATCAATGAATGTTTTTCTGCGTTTGACCAGATCATACAGAAACATGGCATAGAAAAAATAAAGACCATAGGCGACTCTTACATGGCTGCAGGCGGATTGCCGGTACCTAACAGCAGCCACGCTGACGACGTAGTAAAAGCTGCTTTAGAGATACAGCAATATATGCATGCGCATAAACTGAAAAAAGAAGCAGCGGGACAGTTATTTTTTGAGGTACGTTTGGGCATTCATACAGGCCCTGTAGTTGCTGGCATAGTAGGCATCAAAAAATTCCAGTATGACATTTGGGGCGACACCGTAAACACAGCCAGCAGAATGGAAAGCAGCGGAGAGGTGGGCAAGGTAAACATATCTGGCACTACGTATGAAAAGGTCAAAAATGATTTCAAATGCGTGTACCGTGGGAAAGTATCTGCTAAGGGTAAGGGTGAAGTAGATATGTATTTTGTAGAGAGGAATGTGAAAAACAGCGCTTAGAACTTGGTGCTAAGAAAGATCGTTTTTGTCCTTATTATAAGTGGCAAGCCGGCGGTTCGACATTTCGTCCGTAGAGCCCACAACGGCAGATACAGTGCGTAGGGTTTTTGCCCTTTTTTGTTTTCTCGCACTGTTACTGTTTTTAAAAGTTGATAGACTGAAATAGAGCTAAATCCCCCACATAAAAGTTCGACTTTTCCCCGCAACACTCCACTCTAATGAAGGAAGGTATAATTTATCTCGCCTTCCATCTTTTTTATTACCCATAGCCGCGCCGGAATTGGTTAAGTCCAACAGCAGGTTCTTATATGATGCGGGTTGATACTTACCTCTTTAGTAGAACCTTTTTACTTATTGTTGAACCCTATGCATGCCGACTACTATTGAGATGTTATTATTTTATACTGATACAGCAGGAATAGATAAGCTTGATAATTCATCCTGGAATTTATCTAAGTCCGCTTTCATTTCTTCTATATACTTTAATGTTTCCATTGCCAGGGAAGGAAGTAGTGATTTGTAGTAGTCTATCCCCTTCTGTAAATTGAACCGAAAGGACGCAAAGAAAAGCTGTTGCTTTTTACTTAGTTCTTGCTTGCATTTATCCATTTCTGACTTCAAATAGTTGACATACAGTTCCAATTCATTGATGAACATATTTGGGCGACGTAAGGAGTTGAGGATGTTCTTCCTGCCGTATATATGATCAACCATGTCGCGAAGCTTATATGTTCCCGAAAAATACGCCAGGTTGGGCCCCGGACAAATAGTGACAGCTCGAAGATTATGTGATATATGAATGTTATTCTTTAAAAGAACGGATGAAGACAATCCTTCACAAAGACAATCTTTCTCTACGATCTTATTCAGTTCAATTGCATATTCCCCTCCTTCAAGGCCTTTTTCTTTTAGTTGTTTTATCTTCAGATGCTGATATTGCCTGGATGCGGTGCAAATAGGGGTACTTGTAAACTCCGTATTTGATGAAAGGAACTTCTTATAACAAGGGCTGCCTGGTCTGCCTTTATTTATTCGTTCCTTTTTCTGTGCTTCAGACGTACTTCTTCTGAAATTGTGGAATGGTACGCCAAGCGGGGAGGCATTGCTTAAGTAATAGTCGTCCTTAGTGGCTGTAGCCAGTTGTTCCAGAGTTTCGGTATCTACATTCGTTGCCTCCGGAACAAGCAAAAAGGGACTTCCCCACCCTGTTCCATCCAATTGATAGTAATTTCTTAAAAAGCTATCCTCATTTGATGTTCCAATGCCGCCTTGTACTGTAATCTTTTGTTGCGGCTGCGTGGTAAATTTATTTCTACCATTGGTTTCATTGGCAGTGTTGCACATGTCATACAACTCATTGGCCAATTCAGCTTTTTTCTGTTTGAAATCTTCTAATATCGGACCAAGTAAAAGCCCGTCTGTTGCAAAAGCGTGGCCACCACAGTTGAGGCCCGATTCAATTCGAAACTCTGAGACCCAAACACCCTTTTTAGCCAAAAGTTTTCCTTGAATGGCTGCTGAACGAAAATCACTCACCTTGAGGATCACCTTTTTCTTAAGCGAACCATTCTCGCCGGGAAAAAAATCACTGAACTCTTCCAGGTAATTGTATAACCGCGGATTATAGCCGGCGGAAAGTACAACCGAAGATTGAAGAGAACTATTAGCGAACCCCCGTAAGGCAGATAAAGCATCTGAATATTCAATTGGTAAGGCATCGCCAATTGAATTATAATGCAGATTGTCCACTTTAGCCATAATATTTACGTCGATCGCACCCTGTACAATCGCATCTCTAAGCTGTTGTTGTAATAGCGTTTTGTCCTCTGCATCACTTACAGATATCATCTTGTTATACAAGATCTTTGTAGGATTATCATTAGGGAGCAGCTCAAAATATTTTATCAGTTCATTGTTCCCATCAAATGGCATTCTCTTAATAATATCGAATTGTGCGTTGACTAATTTGTGTAACAAGTTCAAATATGCTGTTATTCTTAACGCCCGGTAATCCTGCTCATTTTTGGTAATAGCTCTATAGCTTTCTCCGCTTTTTAAACAATGATATGCCCGCATTTTCTCTACTAATTCATCTTCGATTATAGACACTACGGAAGAAATGCCATATCGTGCAACATGCAATGGTGTGTCTATTGAATAACTTAGGCCCAGAACCGGTATATGAAATGTGTGCATGTGTAAATTTCTAAGAGGTCAAGAATATTGGTGTAAAATTCCATCATACACTTTCCAATTCTTATGACCTCGGTCAAGGTATTGCTAGCTCTTGTTCAGTATCTTAATAATATATCAATTAGGAATGGGTGTGTTGTGTGTTGAATATGAAATCTGAATAATGTAATGACATGGTCGTTTGTAAAGAATAACATAAGGAACGAGTGCCGGATATACCACTATCTGTTCCAGAAAGCATCTGACCAATTCATCTCAGCATTGTCACTATCCGAAAGTTTGATAGCTACCTTCTTAACCTCAGGTAAATGATGATCCTGGAGGTATTGAAACAATTCCCGTTCTTCAAACCGTATATGTGACTCAAGCACGTGTGCAAATACTGCCAATGTCTTCATTTTCGGGGTTGAACCTATTGTTTCTATTAATGCTTTGAGCTCTGCATGTTCAGCTTGTGCCTGTATCCCTAACGGATGTGGTTCTCCAAGTATAGGGAATAAGTATTGCTCTTCTTTATCAAAGTGCGGAAGTATTTGTTGACGAAAAGAACAAACAGCATAGGTGGCTATACGTTCCACTTCAATCTTTTTTTTCATTCCCTCGCGCAGTTTCCATACCAGTAGCAAACCATGATGGTGATCTTTGGATAGCCCTATAAGTGATTCGTCCCGTTTCACAACAAAAGGTATTAATTAGCTAAATTCACTACCGTGCACTCCAGCGTTAGCGCTTCAGGGAAAAGAATATTATTTTCCAGGTGTATATGTGTATATAGATCATTGATGAACTCATCTAATTTTTGATAGGCAACCCTGTAGGTAGTGCAGGCATCATCCGGAGGAGTAAAATTATTTGTGAGTTCCGTTATTCGGGCTACCCGTGTACCT